>JACRTJ010000008.1 GCA_014385265.1 Enterocloster hominis (ex Liu et al. 2021) | reverse complement strand
ATCCAAAAGTTTAGATTTTCCCACAATGCTTATCTTTTGGTCTTTGGTTCGGAATAGTGTAGTGCTGGCGGTCTATCTCTTGTTTTCGGTTGCTTGCTTCCTTACCGTACATGAGCATTTGCACCCGGATTGTCGTTTCCATATCCCTCCAAGAGATTGATAACGCCCCAAATGCCTAAGCCTGCGCCCAGTGCGATAACAAGGGTCTGTAATACGTCGATAGCAGAGTTAAAAAATTCCATAAAGCTCCTTTCTGCCGCAAATGCGGCTTGCCCCATAAAAGGGCATAAAAACGGCGGTCAGTTTCAAACTGCCGCGGTCGTAAGTCCCCGCGCTGCGTAAAATTCTGCCGCGCGGCGGTATTCAGTTTTTGAGTGTGGGCGTTATGGATTTTCCAGTAGGGGCGCGTATCATGTAAGTTGTCTGTTTCTTTGTTACTGCGTCAATCCCTCCTTTCGCTGCTGCTCATACAGGGCTTCACACCGTTTCACAAATCGCCGGATAGCTGCCTGCCGCTGCTGTTCCCGTCGTTCAGCAATAAAAACAAGCCCATTTATGGCTTCTGTGATTTTCTTATCCTGTTTCTTTCTGATACGTCTATTCATGGTCGGTGTCCTCCTGCAAATCTGCTTCGCTGATTTCGTAATAGTCAAAGGGTTCGTCCGGCTTTACAAGGGCGGGTCTGCGCCGTAGGTGTTTCTCCATATCAAAGGTATTTTTCTTGTCATAGTCGGACAGGTATTTGTAGTTGGGGTGCTTTGTAATGTCGTACTTATCGGAAAAGAACGGGCGCACCCCTCGTAGCTGCAAGATACATTTCCCGCCGTCCATAACCGCTATTTCATCTTCCGTCATAAGCTGCTTGCCTAACTTCTGATAGTTCAGCCCATGCGATACCTCCCGCCCCCGGTTCTCGGAAGTGTTGAAGCTGTCAATGGTTTCTTTCCCCAAGATTTCCGACATTTCTTTGAGGGTGGTTTTCTCCTTGCCGCCCAAGAACAGGGTGGTGTCGCAGTTGCCGACTATGGTATCGGCGTTGTCCTTGTAAATGGCTTTTAACTGCGACTGGCTCTGCAAAATGATTGAAGCGGAGATTTCCCGGCTTCGTATGGTGGCTATGAGCTTTTCAAACTTCGGTATCTGCCCGATATTTGCAAACTCGTCTAACAGACAACGCACATGGACGGGCAGCCTGCCGCCGTATTCATCATCTGCCTTGTCGCAAAGGAGATTGAAAAGCTGCGTGTAAAGGATTGATACTACAAAGTTAAAAGTATCGTCGGTGTCGCTGATAATGACAAACAGGGCGGTCTTGCGGTCGCCTATGGTATCAAGCTCCATTTCGTCGGTTTCCATAAGGTCGCGCAGCTCTTTAATGTCAAAAGGGGCAAGCCGCGCACCGCAGGAAATGAGGATAGAGCTTCTTGTCTTTCCCGCAGATAACAGGAATTTCTTATACTGCCGGACGGCAAAGTGTTCCGGGTCTTTTTCTTCCAACCGTTCAAACATGAGGTCAACGGGGGACTGAAATTCCGGGTCGTCCTCGCGGGCTTCACTGGCATTTATCATTTCAAGCAGCGTCGTGAAGTTCTTTTCTTCCTCCGGGGCTTCGTACCAAATGTAGCCGATAAGGGCGCAGTAAAAGAGCCGTTCCGATTTTACCCAAAAATCCTCCCCGGCTTTTTCCCCGTCCCCTTTGGTGTTGGCAATCAAGGTATTTACCAGTTTCAAAATATCTTTCTCGCTGCGGAGATAGGCAAAGGGATTGTATTTCATGCTTTTTTTGAAGTTAATGGTGTTCAGCACCTTTATCCGATACCCGCCCCGCTGTAAGAGCTTGCCGCACTCGATTAAAACTGTTCCTTTCGGGTCGGTTACAACGTATGAGCTGTGCATTTGCATTAAATTCGGCTTCACAAAAAATCTTGTCTTGCCGCTGCCACTTCCCCCGATAACAAGGATATTTTTATTCCTCGCATATTTCGGCTGCTTTGGGCGGCTGTTCATGGTAAGCCGTTCTGTCTGTGTTAGCAGCACATTATTTTGAAATACCGGGTCGGTGTAAGGCTTTATATCTTCGGCAGTCCCCCAACGGGCAGAACCGTATTCCACACCTTTTCGGTATTTCTTCGCGTTTTTGCCTTTAACATAGACAATCAGCCGGATAAGCACCGCGCCGAAAAGCCCTATCAGTAAATCCATAGGAGCAAGGCTCGGAAGTGGATTTGCAAAAGCCATAGAAAAGCCCTCCCCAAGCGACAGCACCTTGCCGGAAAGGTCAACTCCCGGAGAGAGCCGCACTGTCTGTCCGATTTTATCAAAGAGATAGACAAAGAGCAGATAGGGGGCATTTAGGATAAGCAGCTTTTTAAGTTCCGGCTTCATAGCGATACCTCCCTGTCCTTTTTCTTCACTTTTTCCCGCTGTGCGTTCAGAGCCGCCGCCTTTTCTTTGAGAGAAACAATTAGCTTACGGATAGAGGGCTTTTGTTCCTGCGTCAGCTTCTTTGCGGAAAACTCCTTGAAAGCTGCCGTCAGTGCGTCCGCGTCCCGTCCCTTGAAAAATACAAGATAGCGGGGCGGGGTTTCGGTGTTGTCTTTCTTTAAGGCAAAGTCAATCCCGTATTTTTTCGCCGTACTCTCAAAGGCTTTGATATTGTCCTTTGTGATTTCGATGTTGGAAACGCCCGCGTTCTGCTTCATAAGCTGCTTTAGGGTCTGCTTGCCATGCGGGATTTTCTGTTTCTCATGCTGCTTTTTCATCTGTGCAAGCAGGACTTTCATAGCCTTTTGGAGCTGCTGCGCGGTCAGCTTCCCGGTCTTAATGTAGAGGGCTATGGTCTTTTCGTTGGTTTCCTCCTGCAATGGGGTTCCTCCTTTCGTGTTCTATGGTGGTATGCCCGCCGCCGGAAAGAGGGGCGGGCATGAAAAAAGAGCGTCCGTTTTCACGCCGCCCTGTTAAATCCGTACCCGCAGCCCGGAAAGGTCTGCCGCCCGAATACCCACAAGATACCAGTTGTCCCCGTACTCCATACGGGTTGGCTTCCATTTGCCCCGCACAAAAGCCTCCATGCAGTCGCCGCAATGTAAGCCCCCGTAATAGTCGTTTACGTCAAAGCGAATGTCGTAGCGGTCAGCGGTTTCATCAAAAATCAAAGCTCCTGTTTTCAGTGTCATCATAAAATCCTCCTTTGGGTTGGTTTACAGGCTTTCGCCCTCGTTGCAGGTGTAATCGGGTATGCCCTTGCTTCTTGCCGACTGGATAGCGCGCCCGCCGTACATATCGTGAGATACAAGGGACGTGTAATAGCTGCCAATCGTAGACGGGGCATTGAAAAGGGCAGCTTTCATGTACTGCTTGATGTTGCGGATTTTGGTGGTGTTTTCCTGCATACAATCAAGCACAAAGCGGATATGCTCGCCGTTCAGCTTCATAAATTTTGCTTTTACAAGCTCTGCCGGGTAGTCGTCCCCTGCGATACGGATTGTTCTTCGTTTGGTGCAGACAGTTTCAAGGATAAGGGCAAGGATTTCCTCTATCCTGTCCCGGTCAAGGTATCTGTCCTGTATCAGATAGTCGTACTCGATATTGTCCTTGATGATTTCCTCATACACGCTGTATGCGTCTGTCGCTTCCTTTCGCTTCCGTTCCGGCGGCTGTGCCGCGTCCTCTAAGGGAGAGGGATTTAGGGAATGGAAAGGAATGGAATGGGTACTTGATATATCTGTATTTAATTTTTCTTTTTTTGGTAAGTTAGTCTTTTGTATATCTTTATTTAATTGCGTTGGATTTTCCGACGTCGGGTTATCCGGTGTCGGATTTTCCAATATCGGCTTATCCGCTGTTGGATTTTCCAATACCGGACAATCCAATGCCGGGGGCTGTGGCTGTTCGTAAATGGTGTACTCAATAGCGGTCATTTTGCCTTTCTCGTCGCGTCCCTGCCGCCTTGTGATATATCCGGCTTTTTCAAGCTCCCATACAGCGGTGCGGATAGCGTCGATACTTTCCCGGTTGATAAGGGACAGTCCTGCAAGGGTGTAGTCCCAATCTTCAGGAAGTGAGAGCATTTGCGATAACAAGCCCTTTGCCTTTAGGGAAAGTTCCTTGTTGCGTAAATGGTGGTTGCTCATAACCGTATAACCTTTGTTCTTTTCCACGCGGAAAACTGCCATAGCTTCATCACTCCTTTGGTTGGATTTGTTACGCAGTAGAAACGCGGTTTTGAGGGAAAAGGTATCAACCCTTGTCTTTCTCATTTTCGCGCTCTAAGAGCCGCATAAATCAAGGCTTTATTTGCCCTTACTGCGTAACATGAGGGCATAAAAAAAGCAGCGTTCCTGTTCTCCTGTGTAGGAGTGAGAAACGCCGCCTTGCGGGTCAATATTAAGTTGTAAATAAAAATAGCTTGTTCTATCTCTTTTTTTCTTATCAATTTTGAGGTATAGCAGCAGATAGGGCGGCTTATGCCTACGTCCTGCATTTTTCTGATTGATAGTAGATTTCCAAAAATGCTGTATTTGTGGGCTTTCAACACTCTTGAATTTTTACTACAATCTTCCCGGTTTGCTTCACCGAATCTCTGGAAATGAACGATCTCCCGTTCCCGGAGGAAGCGGATGGGATCGCACACATCCGCTTCCTTCACCAGACGCAGAATGTTGTCGTAGGTGGTGCGGGCTTTCTGCTCTGCTGCCAGATCCTCAAACAGATCTGTGATGGGATCGCCCTTGGACTGGAACTCACAGGCATTGAAGGGGATCCCGCCCGCCGCCTGGGGCCAGATCCCGGCCGTATGGTCGATATAATAGGGAGCAAAGCCCTGGGCCTCCAGCTCCTCTGCCGAAAGGTTTCTCGTGAGCTGGTGCACAATGGCTGCGATCATTTCCAGATGGGCCAGCTCCTCGGTGCCGATATCCGTAAGCACTGCCTTCTGCTCCCCATAGGGCATGGAATACCGTTGGGAAAGATAACGCATGGACGCTCCCATCTCACCGTCTGGGCCACCATACTGGCTAATGATCAGCTTTGCCAGCCCCGCGTTGGGCTCCTTGATATTTACCGGGTACTGAAGCCGTTTTTCATACCTCCACATATTAACATCCTCCTTCCCAGGGCCATTTTTCCGTCACCCAGGTCCAGGTATTCCCTATAACGTCATCCACCAGCAGGGGGCCGAACCGGCTCTGGTATGCGTCCATGGCCGCTTTCCTGGCGCCGACAGCGCTCTGGTAATACTGCATGGCCTGGGCGCAGTCCGGATGGGTGTCCAGGAACAGGACCGCCTCATCTACAGCAAAGCTGGCCTCGTTGATCTGCTTCATCAGCGCCTGCCGGGACGGATCCATTCCCGGACACATCCCGCAGCCCTGGCCCGTACCGGGACGGATCCCGCAGGCAGTTCCTGCCGGCGGATACATACCAGGAAATCCGCAGCCGCCTCCGCCGGGGGCCGGGGGCGGACAGACCGGACGGCAGCAGGTCTGGCCCTGGGGTCTGGCCTGGACGGAAGCCTGGACCTGGATCTGGCCCTGGCAGCTCTTCTTACAGCACTGTCCCGTTACGCCGGGATCTTTTCCGCTGGCTCCACAATTCATCTCTGCCATTTTCTGCACCCTCCCATCATAAACGGATAATCTAAAGACGGGAAAATCGTTCCCTGCATAAAACCGTGGCTTATGGGATATGGCGTTTCCCAGTTCTGCATGGGAACATAGCCCATGCCCACCGGAAAACGGTCCCAGACGCCCGGCATATTTCCATCCACATGGACCGGTCCAGGTCCCGGAACAGGCATCATCCCGGGAATACGGGCGGTCCCGTCAGGATTCTGATTACAATTCATAAGCTCCTTCTCCTTTCATTTTCTAGTAATAAGGTATGCATATTCTCCCGTTCCGGTACATAGAAGGCCTGTTTCCTTTTTCCAGGCCAGAGGACAGGTCCCGGTGCCTTTCTTCCCTTCGGCCCATGGCGGTCCCTGCGGAGCGCCTTTGCCACAGTTTCCTACAAGAAAGAAGCCCGATTGCGGGCTTCTCCGCCTGCGGCGGGCCGCTTCTGCGGCATAATTCCCTTCCGCCGCATGGCGATCCCCGCGGAGCGTTTTTTATGTCATGGGACGTACTTTCCTATGACATAAAAAACCGGCGTCCATGAATGCAGTTTCCATGGACGCCGGCTGTCTGCCAAAGCTGTCTTCTGTTTCTCCTGACGTTTCCTATTCCATCCAGGCTCCGTCGGCTCCTGTCATGAAGCCGTCGGGAGTCTTCCGGTTCTGGTACATGGCCCCGTAGGGAAGCTGTCCCTCCGTGCTCTGCACCGTTTGTCCTGTGACCGGATCCGTTGCCGGCACAGGCACAGGCTCCGCCGGATTTAAGTAATACCATTTCTCACCGATGCTCTGCCAGCCCACAGCCATGCGGCCGTCTGCCGTTCCCAGGTAGTACCAGATGCCGGAAAGCTGGATCCAGCCCTTTTTCATGGCGCCGTTCTCCCTGAGATAATACCAGCTTCCTGTTTCCTTCTGGTAATGCCAGCCCCGGTCCATAAGGCCGTCTGCTCCCATATGGTACCATTCGCCGCCCTTAAAGATCCAGCAGTCCATAGCCATCGCGCCGCCAGAAAACCGGAACTGCCAGTCCTCTCCTGTCTGGATCCACTGGCCTGCAGTCTCTCTGGCAGATACCTGGGGACAGATAAAGCCTGTGCTCTTCACAGGGCGGTAGCTGCCGCCGGAGCTTCCTCCGGAGCCATTTCCAGAGCCGTTCCCAGAACCGCCGTTATTTCCCTGGCCATTGCCAGTATTTCCGTCAGTGCCGTCTCCATCGCCGCTGGTGCCGTCATCCCCGGAACCCCCTTCGTCTCCGGGATCTCCGCCGTTTCCATCTTCCCCTCCAGAACCATCTCCATTTCCAGAGTTATCTCCGTCTCCGGAGCCGCCGTTCTCTCCCTGGTCTTCTCCGGGGTCAGTGGCTCTCAGCAGAAACTCGTTTTCTCTTCCTCCGTCCGTTTCAAAGACCAGCTCCTCTCCGGCCGCTGCGGCGATCCGTTCCACCCGGAGGGTGATGTCCTCCGTGGAGGCCGTCTGGAGCACGCCCAGCTCCAGCTTTTTCCCGCCGTTAAACAGGCCGTCTCCCGTTCCGTTCCCAGCCAGGAAAATGCTGAACCGGCCGGTATCCTCTAAAAAGATCCCATCCCGGATCTTCACATCCGGATCCTTCTGGATACTGGCTTCAAAGGTAAACTCTGCCCGGGTGATATCTTCCGGTTCCGGGGTCTCCAGGGCCAGATCCACCTGGACAGCTCCAATATCCTCCATGTATTTCCCGAATTCCCGGTCTCCGGAAAAATCCAGGGAGATCCTTACCTGGTTCTCCTTCTTTCCAGACTCCATCTGAATATATCCGCCTCCGGCAGCCAGGGCAGCGATCCCCGTCCCCGCGGCTATAAATGCCGCGGCCATAAGGCTTCCTATGATCCTTCGTCTCACTTAATTCTTCTCTCCTTCTCTGGTCCGGCCCCCAAGGCCGTCTCTTTTCCTCAGCCGTTCATTCCCGGCCGCCGGGCCGGAGCCGGGATCCAGCTCCAGCTCCGGCAGCTGTTCCGGAACCGTTATGGTCAGACTGGAGCTGACGGTCCTCTGGCCCTCCAGAGTCTCCGCATCGTCCACCCGGTAAAGCTCTGCCCGGACATGCTCTGGAAGACTGGTCCCCTCCGGCAGGTAATAGATCCAGATGCCGTCGCTGACCTCTCCCAGGAGGCCGTTTTCCGGAACCTTTGCCAGGATCAGGGATTCTGCCTGGATGTTTCCATCCGCATCCGTTCCTCCCACGATCTGGCCCTTTTCGTCCCATAAAAGCACCACGTTATAGGCCGGGTTTCCCTTATAGGTTCCTGTAAACACGATGCTGCCCTCCGGGATCACTCCGTCTGCCCCGCCGTTGATGGCAAAGTCCTTCGTGAGCCTTCCCATACCGGCCGTATCCATTTCCACATTATCTCCTGTCTGGCCCAGCAGGGAAAGATCCGATATGGAAAGCTCCCGGCCTCCCTGGCCGTCTGCCGTCAGCTTCACAAAGGCCGCGTCGTACGTATAAAGAACGGTGCCGTCATGGAAGTACACGGTCTGGCTGCCGTCTTCCAGGGTAAATGTATCTGCGCTCACCGGGACCCTCTCCCAGGAGCTTCCGTCCTGGCTGACGCTGACGCTGAATTTTCCTATGGGAGTTCCCTCAGCCGCCGTGTAAACGAGCCCGGTCACCAGCTCCGGCTGGTTTAATTCCAGGACGATCTCCGGCGTCTGGCCGGCCTTTACAGAGCCTGTAAAGGTGGTAACAGCGCCCTCAGTCTCCAGATCCACCATCTTTTCCAGCCCTGGCTGCACATAGGTATCCGGATGATACTCTCCCGGCTCCTCCAGCTCACTGTTGGTCAGGTTGGTGCTGACGGTCCATAAGGTCCGGTCGATGTCGCCCCTGTGGCTCACCTTCACCTCTCCCGTTCTTCCGGGAGCCGTTTTCGCCAGCCATTTGTCGTATCCGGTGATCTCATACGTATAGACCCGGTTGTTGGCTGTGGCGGCCACATCCGTAAATACAGCCTCTCCATCATGTGCGTATGCGTAGCCCACAGACTGCTTTTTCTCCGTTCCGCCGTCCCTTTCGCAGCGGACGATCTCGTAGATCCATACGTTTGTGTCCCCGGAGATCTCCAGGTTCACCTGGTTTTCTCCGTTCACATACTGGATGGTTCCCTGGGGAACGCTTCCCTTGGCGGAAGACTCCGTTTTCTGGGAGGTGTTCCGGTTTTCCATCTGCCATACCCGGTTCTCATCGTTGGCGAACCAGATGCCCCGCTCCTCCTTCTCAAACTGGGAGGCATAGCGCACAGTGTCTGCGTCCGGCTCCATGCCCCAGTGGCGGAAGAAGTCCAGAAGGTCCTTCCGGGCCGCAGCCGCCGCCAGCCGCATCAGCACATTGTCCTTATCGGTCCCGGAAAGCTTCAGCTTATTTCCTTCCGCTCCCGGTGCCGAGGATGGCTTGCGCACATAGGAATCCATTCTGGCAAAGATCAGATTTTCCAGCTGCTCTTTGCTGGTATCAAAGGTCTTGAAATTATAGCCGCCCATATCGTAGGCCAGATGGAGCTGCCAGTACATGGCCAGCTGCACCGCCCCGTCAGACGCCTTTCCCCTGGCTCCCGAGGTGGTCTTTTTAAATACGTCCTCGTATTTGAACCGCAGGGAATCATTGGTATCCCTGGCCTGGGCCAGCAGCGGATAGTAGTTATTGGTCACCTCCGCCACCGCGTAGGCCCCTTCGTTGATCTCATGGCCGATCTCATGGGAAAGCCCCCATCCGAACAGGCTGCCGGACTGATACCTTCCCTCTGCGTCCGCAATCACGGGCTTTCCGTTTACCATTTCTTTAAACTGGGGCCACTCGATACCGATGTGGAGGCCTCCGGCGTACATGAAGGCACCGGCAAACATCCTCTGGTAGCGGATATTCAGACGGCCGGCCGGTACCCGGTTGTGGGGCTCGGCATCGGATGCCGTGCTTAAGCCCTTATGGGCATAGAACATCTCCACCATCTGATCCATGGCTGTCATGGACTGCTCCAGGGCCGCTGCCTTTTCCGCCGCCGTATTCCCGGACAGTCCCTCCAGGATCTGGTCCGAGGGGCCGGAGATCATGGTATACCGGCTCACGATGTCCGTGGCTCCGTAGATACAGTTCTTTTCATCATAAGAATAGTCCTGATGATCCCTGTTATGGAGAGCCTCCATATCCTGGACCATGGCCTCCAGCCCGTTCACATAGGCCTCCGCCAGCTTCAGACGCTCCGCCGGATCCTTTGTATCCGAAAGGTCCAGCACCGGGATCTTCGTTCCTCCGCTGACACGGACACCGTACTGCTCCCGGCCTGCCTCTCCGGTGTAGACCACATAAAGCTGTCCGCCCCGCTCCAGGTCCATATGGTCCAGGGCCTCCAGCGTAAAATCATTAGCTCCGGCTTTTAAATTCCCCAATGTCCTGGTCCAGGCAGCAGAGCTTCCATGGTACTGGGTCTGAACGAGCTGAAGCCTGGTGCCGTCCCCGGTCTTATGGGCGGGGCTTCCCACATAGACGGTGACCGTCTCCCCGGCCCTTGCAGTCACGCCCAGGGGCTGGTACGTATTGAGACCGCCCTTGAAGGTGATGTGGCCGTCGGAGCTTCCTGTGTCCTTGCTGTCCACCGCCTGGATCTCCGCCTGGAGCGCACCATCCTTGAAGATCCGCTCTGCGTTGGCCAGCTCCGTTTCCAGGATCTCCTTCCTGGGGTGCAGCTCCCCGCTGACCGGATCCGGCTGGTCCAGCCGGTCCTTAAGGCTCTGGATCCGTTTTCCCATGGTCTCCCGGTCCTCGTCCGACCGCAGGCTCACATGGTAGGGATCCCCGTAAAGGTCCATGATCTCGTCCTCCAGCGAGTCGTAGTAGTAGAACTTAAGCTCTGCCATGGAGATCCGGCGGCCGCTGGCGCTTAAAGTCAGCTGCACCGCCTCGGCCTCAATGGGCCTGTCCGCCCGGAATTCGTAGTAGGCCTTATTGTTGCTGGTCTTTTTCTCCAGGACGCCGGAAACAGAATTCTTTGTGCTGTCCTGGATGTCGTTCCGGTCTGTCCAGTAATAAAGCACTGCTTTATAATAGGAATACATCTGGTCCCCGTCGGGGATCACCACCAGAGTATCCATTTCATAGGACCCGTCAAAGGAAACAATGGGGGCTTTTTTCAGATCATAGTATTCTGCTCCCGAATCCCAGTCATCCTTGCGGACCCAGGAGGTCTCATAGTCTCCATCTACAATATCATACTCACCTTTGGAGACATCATACCCATAGCGCACCGACTCGATATGGGCGGTCACCGGCTCTCCCGGCACCTCCACATTGATCCGCTTGTAATCCGGCGTCACCGGCGGATCCAGGGCCGCCGTCACTCCCGTATAGTGGACCGATTCCGGCCCCTCTCCCAGCGGGTTCACGCCGGTCAGATAAACGTCATACTTTGTCTTATCCTCCAGCCCCTTAAGCTCATACCGGTTCTCCTGGATATCCGGGATCTTCGTGTACGCTCCCTGGGAGTCGCCGTACTTCCTGTAATACAGGTTATAGCTGTCTGTATCCATCATATCCTTCCAGCTGATGGAAAGCCCCTTATACCGGGATGTCACCGTGATATTTTCCGGCGCAGGCGGAAGGCTGGCCGCCCTGGGCTGTCCCACAGCCTCTGCCGCCGGGCTCTTCCAGGCCCCGTTCACCGAACGTATCTGGATCTCATAGGAATTTCCATTGGCCAGCGCCCCGTCTCCCAGGCCTTCTGCCCGGAATTCCGGCTTATCCGTCTGGAAGGTCTGTGTCACCTCGTTTTTCTTACTGTTGACGCCATGGACCGTCACCTCGTAGCCCGTCACATTGGGCTGTTTCCGCCAGGTCACGGTAAAGGACGCGTCCCCGTTCTCCACCTGCACCCGCTCCGGCGCTGTCATTTCCGGCTCCGGGATCCGTTCCTTCATATCCCCCAGGAACTCCACCTTTGCAATATCCACCAGGGCAGTGTTCCCCAGGGTCCGGCTGACCTTAATGGTCACCTTCTTCACGGCTGTCTGGCCCTTCAGATCGATGACGATGGGGCCTCCCTGGCTTACGGTCTCCTCTTTTCCTGTGAAAAATTCCAGAAGCGCCCTTCCCAGGCTCCGTTCCTTTACTTTTCCGTTTTCGATCTCAAAGACCTTTTCTTTTCCCTTTTCTGTCTCCACAGAAACAGTTCCGTCCACAATGGTGTTGCCGGAGCCGTCCACCGGGTCGATGACGAACCCGGCCATGGTCTTTCCGGAGTCAAACTCCGCAGAAATGGTCACCGGATTCTCCCCGGAAATGGCCTCCTCACTTTCCAGTGTAAGGCTGGCCGCACCGGAAAACAGCTGCTCCACCGTTCCCTGGGAGATCTCCGCGTTGCTGGCGGACGCCGTATGGATCTCTTCCTCTGTGATCCGCATGGTCCGGATCTCCCGGGCAGTCCTTACATCTTCCTTATAATACTTTGCAAAACATGCCACATCCGCCAGATCCACCTGACTGTCGCCGTTCAGATCGGCCCGGTCATAAAACAGATCGTCATGGACCTGGCCGGAGGCTGCCAGCTTCAGAAGCTCCTCCTTATCGTCCTCATCCACAGCCCCGCTGCCGTCAATGTCGCCCATGGCCAGAACACCGATGCGGCTTCCGGCTCCGCTCTCCCCGTATCCGTGGTTTTCCGGCGCATCGTTCATTAAACGGATGGAGACCATGTCCCCCTGGATCCGGATCCCCTTCTGCTCATAGGCCACATAGGAGACCGTATCGTTTTCCGGCTCCATCCTGAGATCATACGTCCCATCGGGAAGCTCCGTCAGCTCACAGCTCCCCTCTGTGTATGTATTCCCGTCTCCGGCCGGCAGGGTAAGGCTTCCAAAGGCCGGTTCGGCTATGGAGGCATCCTCTTCCTCCGACGGATACAGCTCCACATTCCAGGTGGTCTCCGGAGCCTTTACGACGCCCTGGACCTCCACCCTAAGGATCCCGTTCCTCTCCTCCAGAAGTCCGGCTAAGGCTTCTTCCCCGGCCGCCGCATCCGACATGGTGGCGGTCATCCGGGTCCTCTGGTTTTTCTGCGGCATTCCCATGGCTCCCGTCCGTCCCAGTGGGCTCTGCACAGCCATAAGGACCGCCAGAAGAGCCGCTGCCGACCGCATTCCCGTTCTCTTTTTCACAGTTCTTTTCACACTTTCCTCCTATGGATCAGATTTATTGCCTGCGGAGTATCCATTTTTTAGGGGATCTTCGGTCCCCATGGCACAAGAAAGAATCCTGCTCTTGCAGGATTCTCCGCCTGCGGCGGGTCGCATTTGCGACGAAATTCCATACCGCCGCAGTGCGATTCTGCACGAAGTGCTTTTTTATTTGATAGGAATTTCCTATCAAATAAAAAATCCGGTCAGAATCAGATTTCTGGCCGGATCCTATTTCCCCGTCTCATGACGCCCAGTATAACACATCAGACGTTTTTTGAAAAGAAAATTTTTGCATTTATTCTGTTTTTTTCATTTTATCCGCAAAATACTTCATAATGTCTTTTCTGGTGACGATCCCGATAAAAGATTTCTTATCGTCCAGGACCGGAACGAAGTTCTGCTTCATGGCCTTGTCTAAAAGGTCCTCCATATTGCTGTCAATGCTCACCGGCGTATTGTCAGAACGGCGGGGAACATTGGTGATCAGGATCCTTCTTGCTTCCTGCAGGTTCAGATCCAGCTGGTTTTTTATGTACCACAGAAGATCCCCCTCGGTGATGGTCCCCACATAGGTCCCCTGCCTGCTGATGATCGGCACCGCCGAATATTTATGGTACTCCATCTTCTCCAGAACCTGCCGGAGGCTTTCATCATCATGGATGTAAGCCACCTCACTCTTCGGTGTCAGAAAAAACAATATATTCATTTCATCTCTCTCCTTTAGTCTATATCCGCCCGTTCCCTGTGCCCTAATATCCCAGGTCCTCGTTGATGAAGACCAGCTCCACGGTCATTCCGTTACAGGGACGCTCCAGGATCACTGTGGCGCTGCAGATCCGGGCCGGACTATTACAGTCATAACAGCGCAGCTCTTCCGACGCGGCACAGGGCGTCTTGACCCCAAGGCGTCTGGCATTTTTCGTACAGGCCGTATTTTTAGCCCGGGCAATGGTGCTGTGAAGGTCCGGGGCGATCTTATTCCTTCCTATCACATAGAAGACCCGTTCCGGACCAAACAGGCTGGCCGCCGCCCGGTTTCCCGTACCGTCAATATTCACCAGCTCCCCGGTTTCCGAAACGCCGTTGGCGCTTAAAATATATACGGTGGAATCCATGGCCGCTCTTCTGGCCTCTGCCGCCGTCATCTCGTCCTTCCAGTGCCAGACCACCTGGTTGTTTTCCTTCAGAAGCTCGTACAGCCCCATTTCCTGACAGGTCATGGAGCCGCCAAAGCCCACCTTTTCCCCGCGGATCTTTTCCTTCAGATAAGCAGCCGCTTCCTCCCTGGTCTCAAAGTACGAGGTGAGAAACCGGTGGTCCTCAAAATTCTTTTTTAATTTCCCGTAATCCATTGCTTTTCCTCCATCTTTTTTCTTACCGCTCTGTAAAGTTATGTACAGTTTACCATATTTCTCTCACATTTTCACGAAAACTCTGTGAACTTTTTATTAAATTCATATTAACGTCAAAAAACAGACCGCCGGGTATTTTCCAGGCGGTCCATTTTTCCAGATCCTTATAATTTCTTCCCTGTCCCCTACTCCAGATAATCCAGAGCGTCCACAGGCTCGTCCCCGGAAAGCAGCTCAAAGTACAGGCTGGCCCCTTCCAGGGAATAATATTTGGTGGGCTCGGCCACATAGCCCAGCACATCGCCCCGGCTGACGTACTCGTTCTCCACCACCGGGATCTCCTTTAACTGGCCGCAGACGGCCTGGTAGCCGTTGCCCAGATCCAGCCGCACATAATTGCCGATCTCCTCATTGACGCCTACCTCCAGGATCCTGGCATCGGCCGGGGCAGAAACAGGCGTGCTCACCTCGCTCTGGATCACGTTGGCCGGATTGCATTTATACTGCTCCAGGGTCGGGAACCAGGTGGTGGTGTCCATGCTGTATCCCAGGATCACATTTCCCTGTACCGGCCACAAAAGCCTGTCGCTTTCCGTAAAATCCAGGACCAGAGAATCCCCGGCCGCTGCTCCGGCCTCGTCTGCCGGCGGATCCTCCAGGGCCGCGGCTTCTGTCTCTGCCGCTCCCATGGTGTTTTCAGTTACATGGGAACCGGCTCCGGCCCCGGCTGGCTCCGCCTCCTGGGCGTTGGAGCTTCCCGCCACGGTCCTGGGCGGCTCTGTCTCCCCGGCGATCATCCCCTCCGGCTCCTTGATCTCCAGATACGGACTCTCCTCCATGTTCTGGGCGCCCTTCCGGATCCTCACAGCGCCTGCTGCGGCAACAATAGTCAGCAGGCCCAGCACTAGCATCACAAGAACTAACTTATCCTTGAAAAGCTGGTTTACTCTCTCTTTCACGTTTTATCACCTCGGTACTATTCTTACCAAAGTGACACGTCTTATTCAGATTCCCTCTTTTAAAATTTCCACATTCTGGAAATAATGGTCCAGAAGTGCTTCAAAGCCGAGCCCCTCCTTTTCCAGCGCCGAGGCTCCGGCCTGGGAGAAGCCGTACCCATGACCGATCCCTTTGCAGGTGACCCGGACCTTTCCCTGGAGCTCATCGAAATAAAAGCACGGGGAGGACAGGCCCAGGGCGTACTGGACCTCTTCCCCGGAGTAGGTCTTCGGACCAATCTGGATCTGGACCACATATCCGGCCCCATCCCGCTCCGCCACCTGGATCTCCTCCAGGAGCCGGTCTGCATCCGGAGAGACCGCCCCCGGAATGGCGCTCACCCTCCGGGCCAGGTCCTCCGGCGTGAAGACCGCAATGGACAGATATCCGTCGGCCAGAAGATCCCCTGGGCTTTCCGCCTGTCTGAGACATGGATGCTCCTGTCCTCCAGGCCTTGTGGCCCCCGAGGCCGCCCGGCAGAAAAACACCTCCGCCGGTTCTCCCTCATAAGCCAGATAAAGCCCGCTGGTGGCGGACACCGCCTCCCTGATCCTGCTGTAATCCTCCTGGTAAGTCCCGCCCCACAGCTCCTCCATCTGCGCTCCGCTCAAGGCGTCCATGTCCAGGGCCTCCTCCGGGATCTCCTCCGCCCCGTTCATCTCCCGGTAGATATACGTCCGGGCTATAACTGCCTGGGCCTTCAGAGTCTCCGGCCCGAAATCTGCCGGGATCTGGGCCGCCAGCACATGGACCAGAAAATCCTCCGCCGGGACCCGCGAAACCTTTCCTTCCCGCTCCACAGCCACATACCGCCTTCCGGCCACTCCGTTCCCATCAGTTCCCAGAGAGCCGCCCTGGCTTCCTTCTCCCCCGGCTCCCGCCAGCTCCTCAAAGCCCGTAAAATCCCCGCCGCCGATCCGGCCTGTCCAGGCCATGGTCGTCACATAGGGGATCATCACCATGATCATCAAAACAGTCAGAAACCGCTTCATAAAAAAGCCCACCTCATATCCTTTTTTGTAAAGTCTATGAGACAGGCTTTCTTTTTAGAACCTGGGGAGCAGCTCCGTCCCCGGACGGGCCGCGTTCCCCTGGTTTGTATTACAGTTCTACCTTGATCTTATCCAGATGCCAGATATCCCTTACGTACTCCTCAATGGTACGGTCTGAGGAGAACTTGCCGCTGGAGGCGGTGTTTAAGATGGCCGTCCGGGCCCACCATTTCTCATCCCGGTACGCCTTGTCGATCCGGTCCTCTGCCTCCGCATAGGAACGGAAGTCCTTTAAGATAAAGTACGTATCCGCCCGGTCGCTGGACTGGGTATTTAACAGGGAATTGTAGATATCCCGGAACAGCTCCGGATTCTGCGGGCTGTAGCTGCCGTTGATGAGCTGCATCAGCACCCGGCGGATCTCCTGGTCGCTGTTGAAGATCTCCATGGGGTTGTAGCCGCCGTGGTTCTCCCAATTAATGATCTCGTCGGAGGAAGCGCCGAAGATGAACATGTTCTCAGCTCCCACCTCCTCGGCCATCTCCACATTGGCTCCGTCCATGGTGCCGATGGTAAGGGCTCCGTTTAACATGAACTTCATGTTTCCAGTACCGGAGGCCTCCTTGCTGGCGGTGGAGATCTGCTCGCTGACATCAGCTGCCGCAAAGATCATTTCTGCGTTGGATACACAGTAATCCTCAATGAATACCACCTTGATCTTGCCGTTGATGGAACGGTCGTTGTTGATCACATCGGCCACGGCGTTGATCAGCTTGATGGTCAGCTTCGCCCGGGTATAACCGGCCGCAGCCTTTGCCCCAAAAATAAAGGTCCTGGGCACGATATCCATATTTGGATTATCCTTTAACTGGTTATACAGATACATCACATGCAGGATGTTCATCAGCTGTCTCTTATATTCATGGAGACGCTTTACCTGCACATCGAAGATGGACCTGGGATCCACGTCAATGCCGTTATGCTCCTTGATATATTTTGCCAGGCGGATCTTGTTCTGATACTTGATGTTCATGAACTCTCTCTGGCACTTCTCATCGTCCGCATAAATGGCCAGCTTTTTAATATTGGACAGGTCTGTGATCCACTCGTTTCCAATCTTATCGGTGACCCAGCTGGCCAAAAGCGGGTTTCCATGGAGCAGGAACCGTCTCTGGGTGATGCCGTTGGTCTTATTGTTGAACTTTGTGGGCATCATCTGGTAGAAGTCCTTTAATTCCTCGTTCTTTAAGATCTCTGTATGGAGCCTTGCCACGCCGTTGACAGAAAAGCTTCCCACAATGGCAAGATGTGCCATACGCACCTGTCCGTCGTAGATGATTGCCATTTTGCGGATCTTTTCATTGTCGCCCGGGTATGCCTGCTTGATCTGCTCCACAAACCGGCGGTTGATCTCCTCCACGATCTGGTAGATACGCGGAAGCAGGCGGGAGAACAGCTCGATGGGCCATTTTTCCAGGGCCTCGGACATGATGGTATGGTTGGTGTAGGCGCAGGTCTTTGTGGTGATCTCCCAGGCCTCATCCCATTCCAGGTTCTGCTCGTCTAAAAGGATCCTCATGAGCTCTGCCACCGCCACCGTGGGGTGGGTGTCGTTCATCTGGAACACGGCTTTTTCATAAAACTTATGGATGTCGTCGTGGTTCTCCAGATATTTCTTAACGGCTCTCTGGACGCTGGCAGAAATGAAGAAATACTGCTGCCTTAAGCGCAGCTCCTTGCCTGCGTAATGGTTATCGTTGGGATACAGCACCTCCACGATGGTCTTTGCCAGGTTTTCCTGCTCCACTGCCTTCTGGTAATCGCCCTTATCGAATTCCTTCAGATTAAAGGTATTCACTGGCTGGGCGTCCCAGATCCGCAGGGAATTGACCACGTTGTTGCCGTAGCCCACGATGGGGATGTCGTAGGGGACTGCCAGAACCGACTGGTAGCCCTTCTGGACAAAATGATTCCTGTGGCCGTCCCACTCGGTATCCACATAGCCGCCGAATTTTACCTCTGTGGCGTATTCGGGGCGGCGGATCTCAAAGGGATAGCCGTCCTTTAACCATTCGTCCGGCACCTCGATCTGGTAGCCGTCCTCGATCTTCTGCTTAAACATACCGTAGCGGTAACGGATCCCGCAGCCATAGGCCGGATAGCCCAGGGTAGCCAGGGAGTCCAGGAAGCAGGCGGCCAGACGTCCCAGACCGCCGTTTCCCAGAGCCGGATCCCGCTCCTGGTTTTCAATGGTATTTAAGTCAAATCCCATTTCAGACAGGGCCTCCCGGATCTCCTCCTGCTCGCAGAGGCTGATGATGTTGTTGCCCAGGAAGCGCCCGGTCAGGAATTCCATGGACATATAGTATACGACCTTGGCATCCTGCTTCTCATACTCCTTGTGGGTCGCGATCCAGCGGTCGATGATCATATCCTTCACCGCCAGAGCCACCGCCTGGTACATCTGCGCGGCGGTGGCGTCCTCAATGGTCCTCCGGTATGAGATCTTCAGATTGTAAATCACAGCCTTTTTAAATTCCGTCTTATTAATGGTGTGGTCCACGTTCATACCCTCCTGTTTCTGATTATCTTGTTACCTTTGCAACTCCCAGCATGACAGTCTCGCCGTTGATATTCCACTCCTTGGCGTGGCCGGCCATCTGGCCCAGGGTGATGCTGTCTGCCAGTACCTCGCCCTTTAACTGATCCGCATATTTCTTGATGATGCCGGTGATGGTATCATTGTTGTCTGCGTACACATAGATATGGTCCATGACCTCGAAGCCGGCTTCTTTTCTCATGGTCTGGATCTTGCTGACCAGCTCCCGGTAGAAGCCTTCCTCCACAAGCTCCGGAGTCAGGTTGGTATCCAGGACCACAGTCACTGTGTTGTCTCCCTCAGATACATAGCCCTCCGTCTGTGCCATATCGATCAGAAGGTCCTCTCTGGTGAGTACCACCTCAGCCCCGTCAAAGTTAAAGGTCAGGGCTCCCTTTTCGTTTAAGGTGTCCATGGCGGCGTTGCCGTCCAGCTCCGTTAAGGCCTTTCTGATATTTCCCAGCTGCTTTCCGTATTTGGGGCCCACGGTCTTTAACTGGGGCTTGAAGGTATAGGAGGTAAAGGCGCGGACGTCGTCGGTAAATTCCACAGCCTTCACATTTAATTCGTCCTCGATGATCTCCTGGTAGTATTCCGGAAGAGCCTCTGCCTTCACGAACATCTTTGCGATGGGCTGGCGGTTCTTGATATTAGCCGTATTCCTGGCTGCACGGCCCATAACGACCACCTTTAATACCTCGTCCATCTTGGCCTCCAGCTCCTTATCGATGAAGCCTTCCTCCACCTGCGGGAAATCGCAGAGATGGATGCTCTCGGGAGCCGTTTCGTCGATGGAGCGTACCAGGTTCTGGTAGATCTCCTCGGTCATGAACGGAACCATGGGAGCCGCTGTCTTGGAAATGGTCACCAGCGCGGTGTAAAGGGTCATGTAGGCATTGATCTTATCCTGCTCCATTCCCTTTGCCCAGAAACGCTCACGGCTTCTTCTTACGTACCAGTTGCTCATGTCGTCCACGAAATCCTGGAGGGCTCTTGCAGCCTCGGGGATCCGGTAGTTGGCCAGATCGTCGTCTACCTCCTTCACTGTGGAGTTTAACTTGGACAGGAGCCACTTATCCATCACCGGCAGTTTCTCATAATCCAGGGCATACTTTGTTGCGTCAAAATTATCAATATTCGCATAAAGCACGAAAAATGCGTAAGTATTCCACAGGGTTCCCATGAACTTTCTCTGGCCTTCCATTACAGCCTTTCCATGGAACCGGTTGGGCAGCCACGGAGCGCTGTTGATATAGAAGTACCAGCGGATGGCGTCGGCGCCGTATTTTTCCAGGGCATCGAAGGGATCCACGGCGTTGCCCTTGCTCTTACTCATCTTCTGGCCGTTCTCATCCTGTACATGGCCCAGAACGATCACGTTCTCAAAGCAGGGCTTATTGAACAGCAGGGTAGACTCGGCGTGTAAGGAATAGAACCATCCTCTGGTCTGGTCCACGGCCTCAGAGATGAACTGGGCCGGGAACTGCTCATGGAACAGCTCCTGATTCTCAAAGGGATAATGGTGCTGGGCAAAGGGCATGGCTCCGGAGTCGAACCAGCAGTCGATGACCTCCGGCACCCGGTGCATCTCTTTTCCGCACTGGGGGCAGGTGATGACCACGTCGTCGATGAATGGACGGTGGAGCTCCACCTCTCCCTGGTCGCCGTTCATTTCCTTACTGTATTTCTTTACCACATCCATATAGTTGGGGCTCATTTTCTTAAGCTCTTCCCGGCTGCCGATGCAGTGCATATGGCCGCACTCACACTGCCATACGGGAAGCGGAGTTCCCCAGTAACGGTTTCTGGAGATGCCCCAGTCCTGGATATTCTCCAGCCAGTCGCCGAACCGGCCTTTTCCGATGGATTCCGGGATCCAGTGGATCATGTTGTTATTGCGGATCAGATCCTCCTTCACGGCGGTCATCTTGATGAACCAGGATTCACGGGCATAGTAGATCAGCGGAGTATCGCAGCGCCAGCAATGGGGATAGCTGTGCTCAAATACGGGAGCCTCGAATAAAAGATCCCGCTCTCTCAGATCCTTTAATACCTCCGGATCCGCCTTCTTCACAAAAAGACCTGCAAAGGGCGTTTCCTCTGTCATATCTCCCTTTGCATCCACGAACTGCACGAAGGGCAGGTCATATTTTCTTCCCACCTGGGCGTCGTCCTCACCGAAGGCCGGGGCGATGTGTACCACGCCGGTACCGTCGGTCAGTGTAACATAATCTGCACAGGTCACATAATGGCCCTTTTTATGCTGCTTTTCTGCCACATCGGCGGCGCACTGGTATAAGGGTTCGTATTCCTTGCCCTCCAGATCCGTTCCCACATAGGTCTCCAGGATCTCGTAGGCCGGAGTCCCATTCTCCTTGTCCGCCAGCTTTCCAAGAACCGTGTCCAGCAGAGCCTCTGCCATATAATAGGTAAAGCCGTCGGCAGCCTTGACCTTCACATACGTTTCCTTCGGATTTACGCAGAGAGCCACGTTGCTGGGAAGAGTCCAGGGAGTCGTGGTCCATGCCAGGATGTATGCGTCCTCTCCCTTGGCCTTAAACCGAACCACCGCCGAGCGCTCCTTTACGTCCTTATATCCCTGGGCCACCTCATGGCTGGAAAGGGGGGTACCGCAGCGCGGGCAGTAGGGAACGATCTTAAAGCCCTTATAAAGAAGGCCCTTGTTCCAGATCTCCTTTAATGCCCACCACTCGGATTCGATATAATCGTCATGGTACGTTACATAGGGGTTATCCATATCCGCCCAGAAGCCGACGGTGCTGGAGAAATCCTCCCACATGCCCTTATACTTCCAGACACTCTCTTTACAATGCTCAATGAACGGCTCCAGGCCATACTCCTCGATCTGCTCCTTGCCGTCTAAGCCTAACATCTTCTCCACTTCCAGCTCCACCGGAAGTCCGTGGGTATCCCAGCCGGCCTTACGAGGAACCATATACCCCTTCATGGTGCGGTATCTGGGGATCATATCCTTGATCACCCGGGTCAGGACGTGGCCGATATGGGGCTTTCCGTTGGCTGTCGGCGGTCCGTCGTAGAACACGTAGGGCTGTCCCTTACGGCGGCTGTCGATGCTCTTTTCAAAGATCTTCTGGTCCTTCCAGAATTTCTCCACCTGCTTTTCTCTGTCCACAAAGTTCAGATCTGTTGACACCTTCTGGTACATGACACATTTCCTCCAATCTTGTTGTATGCGCAGCTTTCTCTTCCCTGCGCGTTTCGGTTATGCAGTTTGTGTCTGCGGCTCCCGCGCGGGATGCGGTCTGATTGATAAAAAGATCCCGTGGAGCATTTTTATGTCACAGGATATCCGTTCCTATGATATAAAAAATCGTCCTGTTCTTGCGAACAGGACGAAATATACTCGTTGCACCACCTATTACTGCATACTGACATATGAGTTCCCCTTAACGGTGGAAAACCGGGCTGACTTACTGGCCCAGGGACTTCCCGGACGTTCAGACGCCAGCTTGGGAGTGATCTTCCATCTGCATCCGGCGCCAGGCTTCCATCATCCCCGGCTCGCTTTGGCCTTCCCGCAGATCTACTGTCTCTGTCATCGCCTTTTCTTATGCGTTACGCCCTTTTATTATACGGATCTCGCAAAAAAATGTCAAGACTTCGATGGGCAAATCAATCAGCTTTTTACTGGATCCACGCACCGTCAGCTCCGACCTGGAAGCCATCGGGAGTCACCGCCGACTCCAGCATGGCTCCTGCCGGGCCTCCGTCTGTCCCTGTGCGGAAGTAATACCAGCTGCCGCCGATCTCATGCCATCCCGTATACATGTGGCCCCGGAAACCATCGTAGCCGGTGTGCAGGTAATACCAGCTGTTATTCCAGAACAGCCATCCATCCTCCATCCAGCCGTCCTCGTCAAAGTAATACCAGTCTCCGCGTCCATTGTATGCCAGGTATTCCCACTCTCCATGGGGATATGTACCGTCGTCATAGCAGAACCACCAGCCGTTCAGACGCCAGGTTCCCTCCGCATCCCTGTATCCGCCTCCGGCAGCAATGGCTTCCTCTGTGTAACGCTCTGTATGGTCAAAGCCAATGGCGATCCCATGGGTATAAAAACCGTAAATACTTCCTCCGATCTTCAGATATTCATTGGACGGCAGCCTTCCATTATTTTCTGTAAATTCACGGCCCTCCAGGATCCAGCGTCCCGTCTTTCCGGTATCGCTGACTGCCCTTTGCCGGCTGCGGCCCGTATCCTCCTCATCGTCGTCATCCCCGCTCACAGACTCTGCGTAAAAGGTCAGCACAAAGGTCATGCCTCCCGGCTCCACCGTTCTTCCGATGGGATCTCTGTCCCACCGCCGGCTTCTGTATCCTCTGTCGGCTCTGACTGCGGGTACAGAATCGATGATGCTGCCCACCTCATACGTTTTCAGTATCTCGGTGCCCCCGTTCTCAGTAAACGTGCCATTCACCACACGGAAGACCACCTGGGCAGTTTCCTTTTCCGGATGCTCGGGAGTCTCAGATCCGGAAGGGTCAGTGGGATCGGCCGGATCTGTGGGGTCGGTGGGATCCGTCGGCTCAGCAGGGTCCGAGGGGGCCGCCGGCTCCTGGTCCTTTGTGTAATAAACGCATATGACCAGATCCTCTGTGATCGTTCCCGTCACACTGCCGTCGATCCTGCTCAAGGTATATCCAGAGATCTCCATCCCCGCATCCTGGGTCACATCGTACTCTGTACCAGAAGCAAAGCTTCGTACCGAATCTCCGGCGATCGGTCTTCCAGTGGATTCATCCAGGTACCGGATGGTCACGGTATTCTGCGGAACCCCCCATACTACGGCAAACAATCCAAACTCCGACGCAGGAAACTGGATCCCCTGATCGGTATTCTCCAGATCCGGGATCGTTTCCATCCCAGTGGTGGCAATGGATGTCCTTAGTCCCGGGTGTCCATTCATTCCGTATTCCCGGTTCAGCTCCGGAAACCGGAGCAGAGTAAATTCTGTATTTTTGTCTGTTCCCTCCGGGTATGGCAGATAGACCAGCTTTTCCGTATTGGAGGTCACCCACGCATTGGCGCTGTTCTGATCCACCAGATCCAGATAGCGGAATTCAAAATGATATTCCATTCCTGATACAGTCCCCAGATGCTCTTCGATCCGTTCCTCCAGCTGCTCCTCCCCGTCGGGGGCGCCTGTCACATAGGGGCGGTCCTCAAGAAGCACGATCCCGGACGTATCTGAAAGCTCCCGGTCCTGGTCGCCGTTGAGATAATAGGCCGCATCACGGGTGCCATTCTTCTTCTGCTCCACAGCCACCGCCTGATCCGGCAGCTCCGCCGGTTCTCCGGAAAGGAGCGGACTGGACAGCTCTTCTGCCGGACTGCTGGTGTAGCGGATCACAAGAACGCCATCCTTCAGCTTCACCTCATTTTTATTGATCCGTACCTTTCCATCCAGATCCGGATCCGCATACTGGAACACGGCCCTGTAAGCGCCCGGAGTTTCCGCTCCATCCATCGGGCTCCCATCGGCTTTCACATAATGAACGGTAAACAGAGCCTTTAGATCGCTCCATGCCTTTTCCTTTTCGTTTCCATACGTCTTATAGACGGTTTCTTTTCCATCCACGCTGATGGATGTGATCTTATTCAGTCCTCCGATGGAGAAATCCTCTGGTTCCGGCATGGCGTTTCCAGAATAGATCCCACATTGGTCCGGATACAATGTGTACTGGTCATTATTGACAAACATCAGCGCATAGGACCGGTTCCCCTCTGCGCCCTCCATGGTGACGTCGAGGGTCTTCTGGTTCTCCACCGGGATCAGCTTCATATCCTCTGCCGTAAGATCTGCAGCGGGAAGCCCGTCGGCGTTCAAGGGAATATAGACTGCATACAGCCCGGAGGTATCTGCGCTGTACGGTCTGGATATCAGGAAATGATAATCTTCCGAAGATGGCCGGATCCAGAGACTCGTTGTCCCCGCCAGTTTCCAGGAGGGCTGGCATACTGCCAGCAGCTCCTTTATCTTATCGACTGCGTCTTGCTTTGCCTTTCCCAGCCATACCTCCTGATAATCCTCATCCAGGGTCATCGTTCCGGCTGAAAGATAAATTTCCCGGTTTCCCGCCAGTGTTCCTGGTTTAATATGGATGAACTCGTTTTTGTCGTTGGAGCTTCCTCCTGTTACTGAGATCTGCGCTCTGCTCCCATTTCCAAAAACCGTTCCGCCGTTGAGCTCCACAACAGATTCTCCTGCATTGGCATACGAGATCCCATAACTGCCGTTTCCGGAGATCTCTCCACCGTTCATAATAAAGGCTGCTCCCTTTTTTTCGGTTTTTCCTTTCACCTCAATCCCGGCTCCCGTATTGCCCGAGATTTTTCCTCCCTCCATAGTCAGCAGGGCGCCATTGTTCACCTTAATGCCCAGGCCCTTGTTATTGCTGATCTCTGCTCCCTCCAGCATCCGGGCAGATACTCTTCCTCCGCCCTGGTTGGCCAGATAGACGATCCCCTTGAGGGCCGTATTTCCAGTGATCTTTCCTTCAAATACGTATCTGGAACCATTGTGTGTATACAAGAGTCCTCCCTCTCCCGTTGCCGTACAGCCTGTCACCTGGCCGGTGGGGCCCACTGTGATCTCCGCATACCAGCTGCGCATCAGAGAGTCCTTTGTGGTACAATCGGAGATAAGGCCGTTGAGCAGCATTTTATGGACATAATCGTTTTCATAGTCATTGGCGCTGGCCACCATAATGTCCCGGCAGCCGGAGATCTCTGATCCCGATACGGCCTCAAAATCTCCGCTGGCTGTATCAATGACCGTATGCTCTGCACTCTCTCCTGCGATCCCCTTAATGCTGCCGCTCTGGGAAAGGACCGCTGTTCCTTCATTCCGTACATGGACAGCCGCGCCTGCTCCTCCCTGCCACATGTCCTTATCTGACCGTATATCAGAGATCGATCCGCCGATCTCCGCGCTGCCGCCGTCCAGGTAAACGGCGCGGCCGCGCATATGGCTGATCTCCGCTCCGGCCTCCATCCGGAAGCTGCCGCCCTGGATCCATACAGCTCCCGCGGCTCCGTAATCCCCCTTCTCCTTCGTCCTGTCAGCAACACCGTCCGTATCATCACAGATCTGGCTCCCATCCTCCATCACCAGGTCACCGCCGGAAAGCCGGACCGCTGACATTCCTCCAAAATTCCGAAGGGTGGCCCCGGAAGCCAGTATGATCTCTGCCGTTCCGTTATAGGTCGCCACAATGGCGTCCTGTACCAGACTTTCATTTCCTCCCTTTCCATCCGTGGAGGCCTGTTTAAAGTTCACACCCTCGGTCTTTCCGCCATCGTCCAGAACGATATCCGTCAGTGTCAGGGACGCGGTCTGCGCCTCGCCCGGCCTTGTTCCTCCCACCTCGATCATAGCTGGATGATAACCGCCTCTGGCCAGGTCCTGCGCCTTTTCAAAGCCATCTCCCCGGAAAACCGTATGGCCCTGTCCGTCAATGGTCAGATCCTTATCCCAGAACCTGGCGCTTTTCGTCTCAGTAAGATCTGACATCAGACAGATAGTATCCCCATCCTCTGCCTGGTCCACTGCATAAGCCAGAGAAATATATGGATCCTCCTCAGTCCCTGCTCCCGAATCCCACCGGGCATTGCTGGAGGAAGCGGAAACATAGACCTCTCCGCCGCTGCTCCGTTTTTTCCCCATCGTTTCCGGCCGTCTGGATAAAAGCCCCGGGACTGTTGTTCCAGGAATTTTCTCCGCATCGGAAACGGTGGCTGCTTTCATGCCGTTTTCTGGCTGCTTTGTCTCCGCTGCTGCCCGGATCTGACCGGCCGGGAACACCGTCCCGCCTATGATGGCCAGAGAGAGCAGAAGCGCTCCTGCCTGTTTCATCGTTTGCCTGTTTCTCACACACTCTACCTTCTTTCTGAATAATTTCCAGTTCTCTCCAGAAGCTGGGCTCCCAATGGAAGGAACCTCTGCAAATAAAGCAGTTTATAGGAAGCAAGGACGCAGAAAATTCTTTCCATTCAGCTTAATTTTACCATTTAATTCTGACGTTTTCAACCATTTAAAGGGCAGAAACTGCAGATTTGCTGTTTCTTGACTGCAATCTGCCTGGAATGGATGTGTTTTTCTTCCAATAAACTGCTTTATTGGAAGCAAGGTTTTTGTTATTTGTTTAACAAAGAATTTGCGTTTTCCTTCCTTTATTGCTATAATGTCGGCAACGATATGGGATAGTACACAAGGAGAAGGTATTATGAGTAAACGCAACCTGACGCTGCTGACGGATCTCTATGAACTGACCATGATGCAGGGTTATTTTTATGCCAAGGACGCCAATGAAACTGTGATCTTTGACGCTTTTTACCGCGACAATCCCGACGGCAACGGCTTTGCCATCGCCGCCGGGCTGGAGCAGGTCATCGAATACATCGAGGATCTCCATTTCGATCCCGAGGACATCGATTATCTGCGCTCCACTGGGATCTTTAAAGAGGATTTCCTGGAATATCTGGCTGATTTTAAATTTACCGGCGATATCTACGCCGTTCCCGAAGGAACCGTGGTCTTCCCCAGGGAGCCTCTGGTAAAGGTCATCGCCCCCATTATGCAGGCCCAGCTGGTGGAAACAGCCCTTTTAAACATCATCAACCACCAGAGCCTCATCGCCACCAAGACCTCCCGCATCGTCCATGCGGCCGGAGGCGACGGAGTCATGGAATTTGGTCTCCGCAGGGCCCAGGGACCGGACGCAGGCATCTACGGAGCCAGGGCGGCCATGATCGCCGGCTGTATCGGCACCTCCAACGTGCTCTGCGGCCAGATGTTCGACGTACCAGTGAAGGGGACCCACGCCCACAGCTGGATCATGAGCTTTCCCGATGAGCTCACTGCTTTCCGTACCTATGCGAAGCTTTATCCGTCAGCCTGTATCCTCTTAGTGGATACGTATGATACCTTAAAATCCGGGATCCCCCATGCCATCCAGGTATTTAAGGAAATGCGGGAAGCCGGGATCCCCTTGACCTTCTACGGGATCCGCATGGACTCCGGCGACCTGGCCTACCTCTCCAAGGAGGCAAAAAAAATGCTGGATGCCGAGGGCTTCACCGATGCGGTGATCTCCGCCTCCAACGACCTGGACGAAGGACTGATCTCCAGCCTTAAGAACCAGGGAGCCGCCATCAATTCCTGGGGTGTCGGCACCAACCTGATCACTTCCAAGGACTGTCCGTCCTTCGGCGGTGTGTACAAGCTGGCAGCCATCAAGGATAAGGCCACCGGCAAGTTCATCCCCAAGATCAAGCTCTCTGAAAATGAGGAAAAGATCACCAATCCCGGCAATAAGACTATTTACAGGATCTACAGCCGGGACAGTCATAAGATCATCGCCGACCTGATCTGCCTGGTGGGCGAGACTTACGACGAAAACAACTCTCTTCTGCTGTTCGATCCTGTGGCAACCTGGAAAAAGACGCTGCTGGCTCCGGGAACCTACACTATGAAGGAGATCATGGTCCCCATATTCAAGGATGGGGTCTGCGTATACCATTCTCCCAAGGTCATGGAGATCCGAGAATACTGCAAAAAAGAGCTGGATACCCTGTGGGATGAGACAAAACGTCTGGTAAACCCCCATGAGGTCCATGTGGATCTTTCCAACGAGCTGTGGCATATGAAGACCAGGCTCCTGGATGCTTACCACTTTGAGTAAAAAGATAAACTGAATGAAACCGAGGTGTTTTTATGAGTGCAACTGATATTGCAAAATCTGTGGATGTGGATCTGGATCTGGTCCAGGAACAGGCCGCTTCCGTGGCTGAAGAGCTGATCGCAGCTGCAAAAATGAAGGAGGGCCAGATCCTGGTGGTGGGCTGCTCCTCCAGCGAGATCGCGGCCCATACCATTGGCTGCTATTCCAGCAAGGAGGTGGGAGAAGCCGTATTCAACGCCCTCTATAAGGTAACGAGAAAGCACGGCCTTTATCTGGCTGCCCAGTGCTGCGAGCACTTGAACCGCGCCATTATCATCGAAGAAGAGGCCGCATTGAAATACGGCCTGGAAATGGTCAATGTAAAGCCCCAGCTGAAGGCCGGCGGCTCCTTCTCCACCGCCGCCTGGAATGGCTTCGCTTCTCCCTGCGCCGTGGAGCGGATCCAGGCCCACGCAGGCATTGACATTGGCGACACCCTCATCGGCATGCACCTGCGCCCTGTGGCCGTTCCGGTGCGCACCGAAGTAAGATCCATCGGCTCCGCCCATGTGGTCTGCGCCAGGACACGGCTCAAATACATCGGCGGCGAACGGGCCGCTTACCAGGCACAGAAATAATACAGCTGCTTAAAAAGTGGATGTATAATGCTGATTGTAGTGTTTTAATGGAAACTGCCCATTCTGTCTGCAGACAGGATGGGCAGCTTTATTTCTGCGTATTTCTCTATAACGACCACCAATCTCCCTCCTTACGGATTCGCAAACATCGCCGTCAGGAGCGCCACATATTCCTCTCCGATCTCAGAAAAAGTTTTATCCTTTCGTTTCACATACCCAAAACAGAGCTCTGCACTGCGGTCCTCAAACGGAAGCTCCACCAGCCCCGTTTCTGACGGCTGGTACCGGGCATTATAAAGATATTTCAGGGGACCCACTGAAAATGCTTTTCCCTGACGTAAAATATCCTGTGCCAGAACATAATCCGGTACATCGATCAAGGTATGGCAGCTGATCAGCCTCTGGTAGGATTCCAGAGCACGCAGATAAACCTCCATCGGACGATACAGCACAAACGGATATGCTTTGCACATATGAAGCGTCACTGACCGGATCCGGTCTTTGACAAACGGATGATTTGCTCCCACAATAATGCTGAACGGAGAGGTTCCGAGGGGCACAAATTCCAATCCCAGAGACGTAAACGTTTTATGCCAGATCCGGCTCTGATCCTTTACCAGACCTAAGATCCCAATATCATACTCATGCGAGGCTACACTTCTTGGAATATTTTCAAAGGAAATATTATTCATATGAAGATGAACCGTCTGACCCGAATAGTTTCTGCATAATTCTGAAAATGCCCAGCGCGCGATCGTCATATGATGGCTGCATACATGAAACTCTTCAATCGGAGCGCTGGCGCTGTTTTCTCCCAGTTCCTTTAAAACCTGATACTGCTTATAGTATGGCTCTGCAAATGCAAGAAAATCTTTCCCAAACGGAGTCAGACAGACCCCGTTTGGGGTACGGTAAAAAATCGGCTGATGAAATTCCTCTTCCACTGCTTTCACTGCCATGCTCAGATTAGGCTGCTGCATATAAAGCTTCTGGGCTGCCTTTCCAATAGATCCACACTCTACGATCTCCAGGATCTGCCCTATCTGTTCAATGCGCATGAAACAGCTCCTCCCGTCTATTTTTTGTTAAGAAAATCCACGATGGTACATAAATATACCTTTGCAATATTGACCACATCTGTCACTTCCGCCGTTTCATTATAGGAATGGATCCCGGAAGGAGTTGAAGGTCCATACTGCAGCGTCGGGATACCCGCATACCGGAAAAATCTGGCATCGCTGCTGGCCCATTGGTATGTACGTGTCAAAGGCTCTTTCCAAATCTCCTGGACGTTCTCTGCCAGGCATTCTACAATACCCGCTGTCCTCGGTGTGCTGTTGGGCTCTGAACGCCATGAAAAGGAGTATTCCACATCCTGCGCTCCAGATTCCTGAATGATCCTGCAGATTTCCTCCTCTACAGTTTTTGTGGAAATTCCAATGGGAACCCGTATATCAACCTCCGCCTCTGCGTGGTCTGGTACCATATTGATCTTTGTACCTCCATTTATCTTCCCAATGTTTACACTGCAGTGATTCAGAACGTGGGCTGCCCCCTTTGCTGTAAGCCTCCGTCTGGCATTTTGTTTTGAATCCTCCATCACTGCCGCTGTATCATCGTCATAACGGGCAGGAATATTTCTAAGGTCTGTGATACGCCCCAGTACCCGCATGAGTTTTTCAATGGCATTCTCTCCTACAAAGGGCGCCAGACTTCCATGTGCCGGAACCCCACTTGCAGTAAGCTTCAGCCAGCAGCACCCCTTCTGACCAATTTCGCAGTTAAAATACCCAGAGGGCTCAGCAATTATACAGGCATCCCCTGTAACCATGCCGCTTTCAACCAGCCATTTCGTTCCCCAGGAACCACTTACTTCCTCATCTGGAACAATCGCCAGCATTACCTCTCCGTCCAGTTCCACCTGTTCATCTGACAGGACTCCCATAGAGAACAGCAGCCCTGCTAAACCACATTTCATATCCGAAGCTCCGCGTCCAAAAATTTTTCCATCGCGGATTTCCCCGGAAAATGGATCAAACTCCCATTTTTCCAGGTTTCCCGGCGGCACCACGTCTGAATGACCATTGAGGATTAGCCGACGGCCTCCCTTCCTGCCCAATGTTGCCACTATGTTGGGGGTTGTCGGAGTCGGATACAGTACCTCGTATGAAATATGATGTTCCTCTAAATATCTGCATATAAATGAAGTGATCGCTTCCATCTCTCCCGGCGGATTGACGCTGGGGATTTTTATCAGGTCACTGCACAGCTTTAACAGCTCTTCTTTTCGATCTTCCATTAACGATACGAGGTATTGGTGCTTTTGCATAGATGAAACCCTCTTTCTGTAGAAATTTTATATGCTTCTATCTTACAACGGGATACTGTACTTTTCCTAGATGGAATTTTTACAGAATCCATTTCCTACTTTTTGTTTATAATGTATATTTACATTCTATTTTTTCCTCAATAGTAACTATTTCGTATATAATAATAATTTTTTTCGACATATATTTCTGATTGTTTTCTCAGCAAAAATATGACTTCCCATATATAAAATCCTGCCAAAATCAAGAAATCCTTACGAAAAATCACCATATCTGCGCTTATTCCCTTAAAACAGGAAAAAATATATATGGAAAGTAATATGTTTTTTATATTGGGCAATTTCACGTTTATATTCTATAATATCGTTTAAAGTACAGCAAAACACACAAAGGAGGAGTTACCATTGCTTTTAAAAGAAATCTTAGACATCTATAATTTACTGGATAGTGCACATGCAGATGGAAATTCCATCAAAACACATCTTCTGAGGATCCGCTCAGATGCCAATGTGGAAGTAGTCCCTATCGTTACTCCAAAAGGAAGCACCGATATCATACGAATTCTGGTAAAAGGAAAGAATGGACGCAGCCAGAACGGCACCGCCCCCACCATTGGCCTTATGGGCTGGCTTGGAGGGATCGGAGCTCGTCCAGATGCTGTGGGCTATGTATCCGACGGCGATGGTGCCCTGGCTGCTCTTTCCGTGGCAGCAAAGCTTCTGGATATGCAGAATAAAGGCGACTTCCTGGAAGGCGATGTTTATCTGGCTACCCATATCTGTCCTGCAGCTCCCACCAGGCCTCACGATCCTGTTCCTCTCATGGATTCCGAGCCATTCCGTGAGCGTGTCAAGGAAGAGGCTTTTGCTCGCGCCGAGCATCTGGATGCCCTGATTTCCTGTGATACCACAAAGGGAAATTCCATTATCAACTGCCGTGGTTTTGCCATCTCTCCCACAGTCAAGGAAGGCTGGATCCTAAAAGTCAGCAAGGATCTGCTTCAGGTTTTCCAGAATACCACTGGGGAACTTCCAAAGGTTTTTGCTGTAACAAACCAGGACATTACTCCTTACGGAAACGGGATCGATCATCTGAATGGAATCATGCAGCCCGGTACTATGACAACGGCACCGATGATCGGAGTCGCGATCACGACCCAGTCTGTGGTAGCTGGCTGCGCTACGGGAGCCACCCATTTCGAGGACGTGGAAGCGGCCGCCCGGTTCATGCTGGAAACTGCCAAAGGCTTTGGTGCCGGGAAAATACAGTTTTATGACAAAGAAGAATATGAACGTCTCATTCACCGGTACGGTTCACTCCGGCATCTTCAGACCATGGGGCATGAACAATGATGAAAAAGAGAAAAATCGGTGCGGTCACTGTGGGGCAGTCTCCGCGCACCGATATTACAGCAGATGCAGATACATTCTTTCACGGGCAGGTCGAAATTCTTGAATCCGGCGCTTTGGATTCCTATTCTTTAGAAGAGGTCCAGTCCCTTTCCCGGCCAGAGGGCGACTATCTTCTGACCAGCCGGATGCGGGACGGTGCAGAAGTCCATGTGGCCAGAAGCCATATTCTTCTGAATCTCCAGAAATGCATTTCGCATCTGGAGTACCTTGGAGCAGAACTGATCCTTATGTTCTGTACTGGAGAATTGGGAAGTTTTTGTTCCTCGATTCCGCTTCTGGAACCTGGTGCTCTTCTAAGACAGACCGTTCCCTTAGCCTGTTCCTCACGACACATTATCACCCTCACTCCATCTCCGGCACAAGCTGACCAGAGTGAGCGGCGATGGAGGTCCTGGCTTCCGGAATTTACTTTTACCTCCCTGCCTGTATCTCCCTACGCCGTACCGCCAGATTTTTCTGAAGCCATAAAAACCATATCCCGATCCAGCGATACCGGATTAGTAATCATGGACTGCCTTGGCTTTTCCATGCAGATGAAAAAAGAACTTGAAAAACAGTGTACCAAAAAAATCCTGCTGCCCAGGGAGGTTCTCTTTTCCAAAGCTGCAGATCTGTTAGAAATTTCAAAATAAAAGGAGGATCAGAGTATGAATAAAGACAAAACAAAAGCCTCTCCGTCCCCCCAGGAATCGGTCATGGTCACCATGGAGCCTGGAAAGATCGTGGATGCACGTACATTAAAAGCGTCTGATCATGTAAAAGCGTTGGATCCTGTACTTTTAGTCATCACTGCTCTCACCGCATGCCTTGGAGCCATCATCGGACTGGAACTGATCACCCGTGTGGGAGTTACCCAGAATACCTCAATCACAGGGGCCCTTCTGGCTGTGGTGCTCAGTATGATCCCGCTTCCGCTCTTTAAGCGTTTCCGCAACATCCATGCGCAGAATCTTGTCCAGACCTCTATTTCCGGTGCAACCTATGCGGCTGCCAACGCCATGATCATGCCCATTGGCGTTCCCGTTCTTATGGGGCGCAGTGATCTTATGTTCCCAATGCTCATCGGCGCGACCCTGGCCACTATTGTGGATGGTTTCCTGATCTATAAGGTCTTTGACTCCCCAATGTTTGTGGCTACCAATCCATTTCCGTCTGGTATTGCCACCTCAGAAACGATCCTGGCTCTGGCCAACCGGGGAAAACGATCTCTGTTGCTGTTTGTAGGTATGGCAGCCGGCGCCGGCGGAAAGATGTTCGGCATTCCCATGGATCTTTTCGGCGTATCCTGGTTTGGAAATGTCGCCGCCATGACAGCCTTTGCCATTGGAAGCCTTGTAAAAGGCAGCGTGATTCCTGCCTGGACCGCAGCGATCAGTGCTGATGGAACTGCACCAGTTATGATCTCGTATCTGCCTCATGGAATTATGATCGGCGCGGGGCTCGTATCTCTGGTTCAGGCTGCATTAATGCTCTTTAAACGCAGCGAAAAAACCAAGAAAAGCCAGGATGAGATGAACTGCTCTGTAACCATGGACAGCATGAGAAAAACTCTGACCACAGGCTTCCTGGCCTATCTGGCCATTGCCCTTTTCCTGGCCCTTATTACAGGCATCTATACAGAAATGGGAATCGTGCAGCTTATTATCTGGATCCTGTTTGCTGCCTTTGCCGCCATTGCCTCAGAGCTGGTAGTCGGTCTCTCTGCCATGCATTCCGGATGGTTCCCGGCCATGGCCACTGCCCTGATCTTCTTAATGGTCGGCATCATGATGGGATTCCCTCCGCTGGCCTTAGGTATTCTGGTCGCCTATACAGCCGCTACCGGCCCTGCCTTTACCGATATGGCCACTGACTTAAAAGCTGGCTGGATTTTAAGAGGACGCGGTGTCAATCGTGAATTTGAACTTGCAGGCCGCAAACAGCAATTTATCAGTGAAATGGTCGGGTATCTGGTTGCCTTTGTCATGGTCGCACTAATGGCAAAAACATACTTCAGTCAGGATTTATTTGTACCTACTGCGAGAACGTATATCGCCACCATTGAAGCTGGAGCGAATTTTGAAATTGCCAAATGGCTGGTCATCTGGGCCATCCCGGGAGCCATCATTCAGATATTAGGCGGCCACCGGCAGCTGGGAATCTTATTTGCCACTGGCCTCCTGATCGGAAACACATTAAATGGCCTTACAGTATTTGTAGCCCTGGCCATCCGTGTAGCTGCATTAAAGTGGAAAAAGAAACAGGCACAGGATCTTCTGTATATTCTGGGTGCCGGATGTATTGCCGGATCTGCTCTTTACAGCTTCTTCTCCTCCACTTTAAAGCTTGCAGATGTGAAAAAGAAATAATCAATCATAGAGGCTTATATCAACCAGGGGCCGTTGCAAAATAGATGAGAAATCATCTATGGAGCAAGGGCTCCTCTTTTATGTCAAAAAACAGAAAACGGACTCAGAAGAGCCCGTAATCCATGGTATAATTAATATCCAGTAATTCCAAATACCATAAAAATTATACCTAATTTCAGCGAGGCTTATCAACGGGTTTTGCCATTAAATATGGAAGGTTTGGTTCCCAACAATGAATCTGTCCGGCTGCTCAGCCACGAACCGGAGGAATTAGATTACAGCTTGCCAGGCAGAAAGCTCCCTGCCACAGCACGATTGCCCGTTTCCGCACAGGCTTCCTTGCAGACACTCTGCGAAAGTCTTTTTTCAGACTTTTTTCGTAAGGAATGCAGTCGCTTAATTATTTTTAAATGATTCTCCCATTTTTGAAAACCTTTTGAGGAATTTTATCTGATGAAATTTGATGTATTAGCTGATTTAAATTTTTTCCCTCTAAAACGGACTCTTTAGCCTCTGGCTCATCCTTTTCACTTGGTGATTGAAAATGTGCAAGTGAAATATGCAGAAAGCGTAAGCCACTATGATTTTTCTTATTTGAAGCCAAAACGCTGCTTTTTCCGGCACTATATGCACCAGAAATAGCTACATTTTTAATATCAGGATTTTGAAATACATAATCTATTGCTTTCTCATAAACAGCTAAATCCACATCATCAGTTGGCGTCAGCCTCTCGAATTTATATTTGCTTTCTGCCATATTCGTCATATTCTCTCTTATTTCAATACTCAGCACTAAGCAAAAAATCCGCCAGGTGTATGATTTTTACACCATTCACATTTCCTGAGGCCAATTCATCCAGCGTCACAACGTATTTAGGATAGTGATCCCTGATTTCAAGGAGATTGGCGATTTCCCGATCAGATTCCTCCGGCAGCCTGCGGCATACCTGAACGTAGATACGCTCATCGCGCTGCACTGCCACAAAGTCAATTTCTTTCGTTCCGTTTTTTCCGATATAGACCTCATAGCCTCGACGCCGCAGCTCAAAATACACGATGTTCTCCAGCATAGCCGCTATGGACTTTGGATTAAATCCCATGATGCAGTATTTTAGGGACGCATCTGCCAGATAGAATTTTTCCTGGGTTTTCAGTACAGATTTTCCCTGCAGATCATACCGCTGGCAGCGATAGATCACAAACGCCTTTTCCAGCCAGTTCAGATAGTTATAAACCGCCTCCACCGACAGAGAGCGCCCCTCGCTTTTGAGAAACTTCGCAATGGCATTGGCCGAAAAGGTCTTGCCCACGTTTTCCACGATATACTTTACAACACGATTAAATAAATCAAAGTTCGTGATATTATGCCTTTTTGTAATATCGTTCGTAATAACAGAGTTATAGATACCCTCCACGATCTGATAGGCGGAGCGTTCATCAAAGTTGCCCAGCGCCACAATTGGGAAACCACCCAATCGCAGATATTCATTTAACAATTCCTTTGGATGACGGGAATCTGATTTTTTGAATTCTAAATACTCAGAAAAAGACAACGTATAAACCGGAATGGAAATATACCGCCCTGTCAAGTAGGTGGATATTTCGCTGGACATCAGTTTGGAATTGGAGCCGGTCACATAAATATCAGTGTTGGCATTCTCCAACAGACTATTGACCGCTTTTTCCCAACCTTCGATTTCCTGTACTTCATCCAGCAAAAGGTAGTAGCGCCCTTCATTGGTCATTTGCCTCTTTATACCGTTATACATATCTTTGTCGGTCATACCGTCATCAAAATCCTCCGACGTATATCGCATACTGATAATATGGTCTGCGGCAATCCCACTTTCCAGCAGATCATCCCGCAGCATATCTAAAATTGTGGATTTGCCACAGCGCCGGATTCCCGCTAATATCTTCACAAGCGGAACGTCCCGATAGGTTTTCAGCGTATTCATATAGTCTGACCGGATAATCATATCACTCGCCTCCTCATTTCCTACTCATAGTATACAGAAAAAGTTCTTGGATATCAATAGTTTTTACGTTTAATACGTAAAAACTTATTATATTTCAAAACTTTTTCGTATTGGATGGTTTGAGTATGTAAAATTAAAAAGACAAAGCAGAATTCTGAGATTCGATGATAGAAGGCGGATGTTATGAAGGAAAAGATTCTTATGGTCTTCTTTACAGTAGTATACTTTCTTATCTTCTGCTATTTTATTGATTTGGTTTTCAGAAATACCCTGAGCATATACAGTGACGTGTTGGGTAATTGCATTTATTATAAGCGTTGCACTGGCTGATCATACAGTGAAAAAACCAAAAGACCAGGAGCGATTATAGAGCCAGCAGATTCCCACTTATCAAGCAGTACACAGTAAAATTAAATAAACCACCCCAAGGGACAGCCGGGAAAACCGACTGTCCTCTTTCTATGCCTACGGGCAGAAAGGAGCAGCCATCCATGACAATCTGGATACTATTATAACTGCCGGATACTTGCCACAGGACAGGGCATATCAGAATGATTTCAACCGTCTTGTGGCAAAGATCTAAAAAACTGACAAATCCTGACTGCAAAGAGATCAAGATCGTCTCCCCCTCTATCTGTACCCCTCTCCCATGCTCTTCTTATCAAACACGTTCTGGTACACCAGATACTGGTATTCCTCCAGCACCCCCTCCTCATCCTCCATCCTGGAGTTCCACTGGCCGGAGGCGTCGAAGCAGCCGAAGGCGTTCATGGCTGGGTAGGCGGCCGCCGTCTCAAAAAGGAAGCTCTCATAGGCATTCAGGGGCACTCCCGCCGCCTCCAGCAGCAGGGGACGCAGAAAGCCCGGGGAGGTGACCACATCTGACATCTCCTGAATGTCAAAATTCGCCCAAAGGATAAAGCTGGCGTAATACCGCCTCTGGGAGTCCAGCTCCCCGTCCCGTTCCTCCAGCTTCTGGTCCATGAACTCCGATACGCCTTCGTCCATGCTGGGCTGGTGGTCGCCGAACATCAGGATCACCGTGTCCTCCTCTGCCTCTGAGAAGTAAACAGTCAGCTCCTTAAAGGCCGCGTCAGATTCGCGGATCAGAGACAGATATTCTAACATCTGCGGCGTCTGGAGCTCCTGATCCACAGGCATCACCGTCACATCCACCGCCGGTTCGTCCTCCGAATATCCGCCGTGGTTCTGCATGGTCACATTGAACATGAAAAATGGGCGGCCCGGCTCCCTTTCCTCATAAAGATGGATCACATTTTTAAAATCTGCCCGGTCGCTCACATAGGTGCGGAGATATTCCTCGTGGGGCAGGCTGTCCTCCTCTGAATAGAACGCATCCAGTCCCAGAAGCGGATACACCGACGATCTGCGGTAGCTGATGGGCAGGTACGGATGATACGCCGCCGTCTGGTAGCCCAGCTCCTTCAGCTTCCAGGCCAGGGACTGCTGGACACTTCCCATATACTGGACATAGGGACTGCTGCCAGGAGGCAGGAAATAAAGGCTGTTGCCCGTGAGGAATTCATACTCTGTGTTGGCCGTTCCCCCTCCGTAAACCGATGTAAGGACCTTTCCTCTGACCGCATTGTCCATGGAATGGATATTGGGAAACACGTCTGTGTCTGTCTCAAAGCCGTAAATGGCCGGAAGGTCCGCCAGGGTCTCATTCATAATAACGATTAGATTGGGGTAACGGTCTCCGGCTTCCCTAAGAAGTCCCGTTTCGTTCCCAGCACCGTCCAAAGCCGTCTCCAGGATCTCCTCCGCCCGCTTTGCCGTATAGCCCTCCGGCGTCTTCACCCTCCCCATCTTTATAAAGGAAGCAAAGGAGAGCAGATATCCCTTTTCTCTTGTGATGATCTGGAGATTGGAAAAATTGTCAAAGGTGGGAAGCTTCGCCGCAAAGACCGCAGCCGCCGCAGCCGCCAGGGCCACATTCCCCAGAAATCCTCTGAGCCTTCTTTCACAGCGGGCTGTGCCCAGGGCAGAAAACAGCGTAAGGACTGTCACCAGAAGGGCCAGGACCGCAGCTGCCGACACTCCATCCAGAGACAGGGAATAATTTCCCAGCACATGGACAGCCGTCCCCGCATTGGCAATATCAAAGTATTCCAGGGGATTGTTTCTCAGCGCACCGTAATAATGGTTAGCCACCGAAAGCACTCCAAAAAGCAGGGCCGCTCCCGAAAAGGCCAGAGCCGCGTTTCCCAGGACCAGCAGAAATACCGCCGGCACCAGGGCGCACAGGACCAGGTTCAGGACCAGATAAAGCGGTGTCTGGAAATCGAAGGTAGCCAGGTTCAGAAGCTCGGCCGCGGAAAACCATACAAAGGAAAAGGGGACCGCAAGTCCCAGGCTGCACCAGATGTTTTTCCGCTTTCTTCCCGCTCCCAGATGCAGGGACATAATGGTAAAGACCTCCAGGCCCAGAACAAACATCCAGCACAAAAGATGTTGACGTCCCGCTCCGTCATTGTCCATGAGGGGTTTTCTGAGGGTCCACAGAATCCCGGCCTTTAAAATTGCCTGTAGCGCCGCAGCGGCCAGGATGGGGGGCCATTTTCTTGGAAAGCCCATGGCCGCCGGTCCGGATCTCCCAGAGGATCCCCTCCGTTCCTCCTGCCGGAGCATGAAAAGCCGCCTCCATCCCAGTACTTCCAGGACCGCCAGAAGCCCCAGAGCCCAGGCGGACAGATACAGCTTCTGAAAATCCAGGATCACTGCCAGGCGGTCGTTGACCACCGCGCCCTCCACCGTAAGCACTGCCCCCGGCTCCGTGGCCAGATCCAGGCGGATGGCACTGACTCCCCGGTACCCCTGGGCACGGCCGAACCGGGCCGAGAGCCTTCCGTCTGTGAGCGCCATCGTCCGGTAGCCCGCCGACGGGATCAGATAAAGCTGGGCCTCCGAGCCGGCTCCTCCTACACCAGATACCTCCACCGTAAGAAACCGGACGTTCACCGGCTCTCCAAAGGCGTAATAGATCCACGGATCACTGGAAAGAGACGTCAGCTCCCCCCGTTCTCCCAGTTCAAATTCTTTTAGGTTCCTTCCATTTTCCCCAAAAAGCGCTTCCCTGGAAATAGAAAACTGGGGGCAGGCCCGAAGCGTCAGACCTGTCCCCACCACATTCATCACCAGAAAAGCTGCCAGGATCAGCAGAAGGAACGGATTCCGCCCCCTACTGCTCACGGAAGGTTACCGTTCCCGTCTCTGCGTCCATGGCATCCACGATAGCCAGGGATTCCAGACGGTAGCCCAGGTTTCTTATGATCCGGCCGCCGCTCTGGAAGCCCTTTTCAATGGCGATCCCGATCCCCTCTGTAATGGCTCCAGCCTGGGCTACGATGGATAAAAGCCCCTGAAGCGCACAGCCGTTGGCCAGGAAGTCGTCGATCAGGAGCACATGCTCCCCTTCCTTTAAAAACTTTTTGGATACGATGACCTGGTTTTTGCATTTATGGGTAAAGGATTCCACCTCTGCCACATACATTTCTCCGTCCAGATTGATGCTCTGGGTCTTTTTGGCAAATACCACCGGCACATCGAAATATCTGGCGGCAATGCAGGCAATGCCGATCCCGGATGCCTCGATGGTCAGGATCTTGTCCACCTGTACGTCTGCAAAGCGGCGCTTGAACTCCTCTCCCATCTGCTCCAGGAGACGGATATCCATCTGATGGTTTAAAAAGCTGTCAACCTTTAATACATTTCCTTCTTTTACGATCCCGTCCTTCTGGATCCGTTCTTCCAAAAAATTCATGATTTTTCCTCCAGTGTATGCAGTTCTAAATACTTAGTCAACTATATCACAGACCCGTCCTCCTTGTAAAGACGGTTCCTATGGGATCTGGAACCCATGGTCCATGGGGCCGGAACCAGAGCCCAGATCCAGCATGGCCTCCAGCGCGCCGGACAGATACTCCTTGGCCCTCTCCACCGCCTGCTCCAGGCTGTATCCCCTGGCAAGCCCTGAGGCAATGGCGCTGGACAGCGTACAGCCGGTCCCATGGGTGTTGGGATTGTCGATCCGCCGCCCCATGAACCAGCAAAAGCCGCCGTCACGGTACAAAAGATCGTTGGCATCGTTTAACCGGTGACCGCCCTTACATAAAACAGCACAGCCGTACTCCCGGCTTATGATCTCCGCCGCCCGGACCATGTCCTCAGATGACCGGATGCAGATCCCAGAAAGCACCTCCGCCTCCGGGATATTGGGCGTCGCCACCGCAGCCATAGGCAGAAGGAGCTCCTTTAAGGCTCCCACAGCATCCTCGTCCAGGAGCCTGGAGCCGCTGGTGGAGATCATCACCGGATCCACCACGATATTCTCCGCTTTATAATAGGAAAGCCGTTCTGCAATGACCCGGATCAGCTCCCCTGAGGATACCATCCCGATCTTTACGGCATCGGGACGGATATCCGAAAAGACGCTGTCGATCTGCATGGCTAAAAATTCCGGCGTCACAGGAAAGATCCCGGAGACCCCTGTGGTATTCTGGGCCGTCAGGGCCGTAATGGCGCTCATGCCGTAAACACCGTTGGCCAGCATGGTCTTTAAGTCTGCCTGGATCCCGGCCCCGCCGCTGGAATCGCTGCCCGCAATGGTCAGGACCGTCTTCCGGCGTCTGTGCCTTCCCAGATACATCTCCGCCGTCTCTTTAAGCCGTCTGGCGGCCGCTTCAATATCCGGCTGGCCGAAAATGGCGCTGACCACGGCCACTCCGTCGGCCCCGGTCCCTTTTAAAGGCTGGATCCGGTCCGCCCGGATCCCTCCGATGGCCACCACCGGGATATCCACCGCCCGGCATATGGCCTTTAAGGTCTCCACCGTTACCTGGGAGGTATCCGATTTGGTATCTGTGGGATACATGGCTCCCACGCCCAGATAATCGGCCCCTCCGGCCTCCGCCGCCTTTGCCTGCTCCACGGTCTTACAGGACACGCCGATGATCTTTCCCGGCCCCAGACGCCTTCTGGCCTCTTTTACGTCCATATCCTTCTGGCCCACATGGACCCCGTCGGCCCCGGAGGCCAGGGCGATCTCCACATCGTCGTTGATGACAAAGGGAACATGGAAGGAATCACACAGCTCCTTTATGGTCGCAGCCTCCTCTAAAAATAAGCGGCGGTCCAGATTTTTTTCCCGGAGCTGCACAAAGGTCACTCCTCCCTTTAATGCCTTTTCCACCTGGTCCTTCAGGCTTTCCCCCTTTAACCAGGCCCGGTCTGTCACCGCATATACAAGCATGTCCTCCGGTCTGCAGTTCATGTTTCTGCTCCTCCTTTTTTGATTTTCCAGTCCGTACCGCCCCGGGCGGCCCGGCATGGGCTTTTGTGATCTTGTCACGGAAGCCCCCGCCTCCTTCTGGTATGATACAGATATAAAGAACGAAAATAAACGATCAGCCACAAGGAGGTTTTTCTATGTCAGTTATGAATATCACAAGCGAAAACTTTGAACAGGAGATCATGGGAAGCGACCGTCCTGTCCTTCTGGATTTCTGGGCGTCCTGGTGCGGCCCCTGCCGGATGGTATCCCCCATTGTGGATGAGATCGCAGAGGACCATCCGGAGATCCGGGTGGGAAAGATCAACGTGGATGAACAGCCGGAGCTGGCCGGACAGTTCGGCGTCATGAGCATTCCCTCCCTGTTTTACATGGAAAACGGAAAAGTCGTCCGTAAGACCATGGGCGCCATGCCAAAACAGCAGATCCTGAAATTCATTGGAAAATAAGCAGCAGCGGTCTTTTATGTATCCGCCAGTACGGAAAGCCCCTTCCGGTCCAGGATCTCCACAGCCCCCCTGGAAAGCCGTACCAGGCCCTCGGTCTGGAAATACTTTAACATCCGGGTGACCACCTCCCTGGCGGTGCCCATATGGCTGGCGATCTTTTCATGGGTGATCTTAAGGGTATCCGTCTCCTCCAGGACGCTTTCCTCCAGAAGGAAGCCCGCCAGCCGTTTATCGAAGCTCTTCCACATCACCTGGTCCATGAGCCACATGACATCCGTAAACCGGGATGCCATGATCTGGCTGGTATAGTTGGCCACCACGGCCGACCGCTCCATCAGCCCCTTATAAAAATCCGGCGGGATGATCCAGAGCTCCGTGTCCTTCTCCGCAGAGATGAACACGTCAAACTGGAGACTGCTCATGATGCAGGAAGCCGAAAACAGGCAGATATCCCGCTCAAACAGCCGGTACAGAGTGATCTCCCTCCCCTCTTCGGAGATCATATGGGCCCGGAGCTGGCCGGAGGCGATCACCAGCAGGCCGGTGCATACGCCGTCTCCGCCATGGAGAAGCGTGCCTTTTGGAACCCTCCGCTTCACCGCCGCATAATCGAGCCTTTCCTGGTCTGCTTTGTCCAGCTGGTCATAAATGGGAAAATACTGGGATATGGTCATGGCCTTCCGCCTCCTGTTCTGTTATATGCTCCCATTATACTTCATCTTCGGGGCACAGTACAGATGCTCTTCTTATTTTTTCAGACAGAAAAACAGGCCCGGCGCTTTTTACGCATGGCCTGTTTTTCTGTTGCAGCATTGATTTGTTTCTGCCCCGGTCTCCCCTCCTCATGGGAAACGGCAGCATCCGGATCAAAAAGATTGGAGAAAAGATCCAGGATGGCTGATCCGCAGGCATCCACTCTGCGGAATGGGGCATCTCTCACACGGAGAACTGTATGGTATTACAAAAAGTTTGTATGGATTCCAAATTGTTTGGATGATTTCATTATACTGTCTCCCTTTCTGGTTGTCAAGGGGTTTTCTGTATGAATTTATGTACAAGCCTGGGTTCCCAGGCTTTCTTCCAGATGGTATACTGGCTGTGTAAACAGACCGTATACTATCGCGAATCTGGTTTCTGCGTTTACCGCGAAAATCCAGGCGCTTAATTCCCCCGGAGGGGGACGTGAAAGGAGGGGACCTTATGAAGAAAAAAACAAAATGTCTGGCTGCCGCGGCCATCCTGGCGGGAGGCCTTCTGGCCGCAGCCATCTATACCCGCCCCCGGACCATCGCCCAGCGGTATCCGTTCCTGGACCTGGACCAGTGTATCCAGATCCACGGATATTACAGTGAAGGAATACAGGCAGAGGACACCCGCTTCCTCATAACACCGGAGGACCCGCACTTTAAAGAAGCGCTCCGGCTGTTTGGCTCCCCTGCCTTCCGGACAAAACTGGGGAATCTCCTCCCCCGCAGAACAAAAACCCACCGATACAGCGAAGGTGATTTCCAGTGGATCGTCCTGTTCCGGTTTGAATCTGTTCTTTTTCCCTCCAAAGATACGGGAACCGGAGATCTTCTCCATGTGAATAATTTCTATGGAGACCTGACCCTTCATTCCGACGGGGAAACGGTGCAGTGCGGCTTCTCCGGCCAGGAACCGTGGACCCGGGATGTCATGGACATCATCACCCTGTATCCTGTATCGGAGCAGCCTCCGGCGTCCGATAGTGTAACTTTATCTGGGGAAAATTAAGAAATAAAAAAATAAGGCGATTTCCTTTTATAGTATAATGTAATCACCACAAAAACATTTACGAAAGAAGGAATCGCCTTATGTATTATAGTATACAGGATTTCATTGAAAATGGAATAGCAAATTTAGAAGAATGTGAAAAAAGTTTAATGAAAAATCCCCTTAACTGGACGGATCAAATCCTGGGAATCCAGCAGATATTAAGAAAGTTTGGAGCCGCAGTTATTTCCGAATTATTAGAAGAATGTAATACAATACTGGAAAATAGTATAAAACGCCGTGCCTTCTGGCGGATAAAAGACCGGACAAAAAAGCATCTGCTGACTTCTGTAGGGATGATTGGATTTACCCATACCCGTTTTGAACACAAGGAAACGGGAAAAACGGCATACCTGCTGGACCAGATCCTGGGGATCCAGCCCCATGCAAGGATCAGCCGTGATCTAGAGTGCCGTCTTTTGGAAGAGGCAGCCCAGAGCAGTTACCGAAAAGCTGGTTATACGGCCAGTGAACAGGATCCGGTAAGCGGCCAGACCGTGATGCGCCATGTCCACCGTTTAAAATGTATCCGGCAGGAAAACGGTCAGGATCAGGAAAAACGCCGTGTAAAGCAGCTGTATGTAGAAGCAGATGAGGATCATATCGCACTGCAGTTCCATGAGAAAAAAGGAGACATAAAACGTTTTAAGGGGCATGGGGATAATGGCCGCATCATAAAACTGGTGTATGTACATGAAGGGATTGAAACGGAGGGAAAGCGTAGAAGTCTGAAACACCGGAAGTATTTTGGAGGGTATTACACAGGAGAGGAAAATAAACGTTTGTGGGAAGAAGTAAAAGAATATATTGAAGAAACGTATGATACGGATTCCCTTGAAACGATATACTTCCAGTCAGATGGAGGAGGCTGGATGAAGAAAGGAATGGAACTGTTAGGAGCAGATTTTGTGCTGGATGAATTCCATCTGAAAAAGTATGTGAAACGGATGGTGCGTAGTACGGGAGAGCCGGAGCGTGAAGCAGAAGTAAATGAGTGGATAAAAGAGGGGAAAAAGAAAGAACTGGAGGAGTGGGTAAAAGAGAAAGCCGCGGTACTGGAAGAGAAGGAAGGGAAAAAACTGGAAAATAGTTATGGATATATAAAAAGGAACTGGAAAGGAGTCCGAAACCGTGTAGGAAAGAAGGCGGGAGTGCTGGGAAGCAGTACGGAAAGCCATGTGAGCCATGTGATATCAGCGAGGATGAGTTCCCGCCCGATGGGTTGGAGTAAAGAAGGAGCAAAAAAGCTTTCATTTTTGAGAATATATTGGAAAAATGGAGGAAAGATGGAACAACTGCTGTCAGAAGAGAGGAGGTGTGAGGAAAAGAGAGGGGAAGAAAAGATCCTGAGTGCAGCAGAGCTGATACACTGGGAGAAGCAGACGAAAAAACATAATGGAAAATATGTGGATGCAGTACAGGCCAGGCTGAACAATTATAGATTAGCGAAGCTATATCTTTATCCTGCAATCAATAAGATATGCGGGTAAGGTCTGTGTAGATGGATCCCCAGGTAAAGTTACACTATCCCGGCGTCCTCCGGAATTTGACAAATGGCCTCTGCGGAATTATAATAGATATGATGTCCGCATCGGGCGGACAAATCTGAACCAGCACCGAAAGGGGAACATTGTGGAGATAGGAAACTACCTGGACTTTGACTTTTTGATCCGTTTTCTGGAGGGGCTCCAGAAATTTCTTGGTGAGGACAGCGAGATCCTCATCCATGACTACCGGAAGGGCTACGACCATACCATCGTGTACGCGCTGAACGCAGACTTAAGCGGCCGTCACGTGGGCGGTTCTCCCAAGGGTGGTATGATCACCCAGTTCGGAAAGAGCATTGAGCCCTTAAAGGACAGTATCCAGACCTTTTCCAACGGGCCCAAGGATCGTTTTTTTAAATCCTTTACGACACTGATCCCCGATGAAAACGGGAAGATCATCGGCTCTGTCTGCGTCAACCTGGATGTGTCCCAGCTTCTGATCGCACAGAACGCCTTACAGGCCTTCATCCAGCACCCGGCTACGGATATCCACACGCCCCCGGCCACCGATATGGACGCCCTGGCGACGAAAAACGTGGACGATATCCTCCAGTATTATATGAACCAGGCCGAAGCCCTGGTGGGCAAGCCCATGTCCCTGATGAATAAAGAAGAAAAAATAAAAGCCCTGGACTACCTGGACCAGAAGGGCGTATTCAAGATCTCAAAGACCAGCGTTCTCCTCTGCGAGACGCTTCAGATCTCCAAGTACACTCTGTATAACTATCTGGAAGAGGCCAGGTCCGGCCGGAGCGATGAGGAGGCGTAGGATACGCCTCCTTTTTCTGTCCTGGAGCCAGAAACGCTGTCTGTCAGGTCCTCTGCCCCGGCTCATTCCTCTTTATGGCTTCACCTTCCCGTAAATGCACAGGTTATATATGTTCCCATTTTTATCCACCGCCTGCTTTAAAAGCCCCTCCAGCTCAAAACCGTTCTTTTCCAGGACCCGCCTGGATGCCTTATTTGGCTCATAGACCCGTCCGGTGATCCGGAGGATATCCAGGAGCCTCCATGCCTCTTTGCATATGAGCCCCGCTGCCTCTGTCATGATCCCCCGGGACCAGACGCCCCGGTCCAGCATATAGCCGATCTCCGCGCCGCAGCGGTAAACGTCCGTTCCCTGCTCCACCGAGATATTTCCAACGACCTTTCCATCCAGACAGACAGCCCGGAATACCCCGTCCTTCCCGTCACGGTCCAGGGTCATTCCGATCCACCATTCTGCGTCCTTTTCTGTATATGGGAACGGCAGGCTGTTCCTTACATAAGACCGGTCCACACCATTGCAGAGCCTTGCCAGATCCTCCTTATCCTCCATGGTCCAGGGCCTTAAGCTGACACTTCCATTTCTTTCCATTGCGCTTCCTCCCTCTCCGCTGTCCGGCTGTAATTTTGTACCAGTATACCCATTTATTCCAAAATTGTCAATATATTTTTATATTTATCTTTTACATACAGAAAACTCTCCCGCAGCCCATGGCTGTCTGGGAGAGTTTCCTGTTGGGGTATTTGGGGGTATATAAGGTATGTATCCAATATTAGGGGATCGTCGTCGGTTACAGCATGGCCTCCAGCTTTTCCCGGATGGCCAGGATGAAATCCCTGCTGTTTAGCACGGTGGGGTTGGGAAGGGTGGTCATAAGGGCCAGATCCTTCGTCATCTTTCCGCCTTCGATGGTATCGATGGTGGCCTTTTCCAGCTTATCCGCAAAGGCTGCCAGCTCCTGGTTTCCGTCCAGCTCGCCGCGCTTTCTCAGGGCTCCGGACCAGGCGAAAATGGTGGCCACCGAGTTGGTGGAGGTCTCCTCTCCCTTTAAATGCTTATAATAGTGACGCTGTACGGTTCCATGGGCCGCCTCATACTCATAGTATCCGTTGGGGGATACCAGCACCGAGGTCATCATGGCCAGGGAGCCGAAGGCGGAGGAGACCATGTCGCTCATAACGTCGCCGTCGTAATTCTTGCAGGCCCAGATAAATCCGCCCTCTGCCTTCATGACACGGGCAACGGCATCGTCAATAAGGGTATAGAAGTATTCAATGCCTGCGGCCTGGAATCTCTCTTTATAGGACGCTTCGTAGATCTCTGCAAAAATATCCTTGAACCGGTGGTCGTATTTCTTGGAAACCGTATCCTTTGTGGCAAACCACAGATCCTGCTTCGTCTCCAGTGCATACTCAAAGCAGCTCTTTGCAAAGTTTTCAATGGAATCATCCAGGTTGTACTGGCCCTGGACCACGCCCGGACCCTCAAAGGCATGGACGGAAAGAGTCTCCTCCGGAGAGCCGTCTGCCGGCGTATACACCAGCTTCACCTCACCTGCGCCGGGGATCCTGAGCTCCGCGTTTTTATATACGTCGCCGTAGGCGTGTCTTGCCAGGGTGATGGGCTTTTTCCAGTTCTTCACACAGGGCTCGATGCCTTTGACCACAATGGGGCTGCGGAACACAGTGCCGTCTAAGATGGCGCGGATGGTGCCGTTGGGGCTCTTCCACATCTCCTTCAGGCCGTATTCCTTTACCCGGGCCGCGTTGGCGGTGATGGTAGCACATTTGACTGCCACGCCGTACTTCTTTGTGGCCTCTGCCGCATCCACGGTCACCTGGTCGTTGGTCTTGTCCCGGTATTCCAGGCCCAGGTCATAATATTCTGTGTTTAAGTCGATAAAGGGCGTAAGGAGCTCATCCTTGATGTACTGCCAGAGGATCCTGGTCATCTCGTCTCCATCCATCTCCACCAGGGGAGTCTTCATCTGAATCTTTTCCATTTCCATATTCCTCCTAAATTAAAGAACCATGGCTACGATCACGTTATAGACTGCGCAGCTTACAACGCTGATGGGTACGGCCACAAATAACAGGCGGTTGAACAATGCGTTTCTCTCCTCCTCGTTTCCGCAGGAGCCCAGGATCAGGCTGCCGCCGGAAGAGAACGGGCTGATGGCGCTGGACTGTGCGCCCAGGACCGTGCAGGCAAAGAGCACAGCCGGGTTCAGTCCCGTGGACACGGCCAGGGCCGGGATCAGCGGGAACAGGGCCGGGGCCACCACACCTGTGGTGGAGCTGAAGAAGCTCATGAACGCTGCCACCAGGCTGAAGGCAATGGGGACCAGAGCCACCGGTACGTTGGAGCCGATCCATGCAGACAGGGCGTCGATGGTGCCTGCCTTAACGGCCACTGCGATCAGCATGCCTGCTCCGGCGATCATGATGATGGTGTTCCACGGTACGCGGGCGATGACCTCCTTCTGGGGGGCCAGGTTCATTAAAAGGGCGATCACGGTGAAGCAGATTGCCACCAGGCCCACGTCGATCTTACTGCTGATGGCTGCGATCACGCCATTGCCCGGCATTACCAGCTTTAATAAGGGGAATACCAGCACCACTGCCATCATAAGAAGCATCAGGTTCAGAGTCATTTTCTGTTTTTTATCAAAGGGCTCCGGCTTTTTAAAGGTGATCCCCTTTCCTATGTTCCGGTTGGCCTTGAAGCCATAGCGGAAGATGGCGATGAGGATCAGGGAGAACACGATGGCAAAGCCGAAGATCTTAAATTCCTCGCTGAAGGAGTCGGGAGCTGTAAGGGCCGGTTCCGCCTCATAAGCAGTCTCCATCAGACCGCGGAATACAACGCCCAGGGCCGCTGTGGGGAAGTTTCCGCCTGCCAGGGCGCCGCAGTTGATGGCCACGGCTCCGGTGAGCTTATCCATTTTGGCCTCGTCACAGATCACTAAGGTGATGGGGGCCAGGAAAGCCAGTACGGTAAAGTATGCCGCTCCCATGACAGAGAGGATCACTGCCACGAAGAAAAGGGCAAAGGGAAGGAGTCCTGGAAAGCTCCTGCATGCATAAAGCAGGGCAGAGGACATTTTTTCAAGGGTTCCGTTGATGGCTGCAAAATTGTAAAACAGGGATACGGACAGGATGACGAACATGGTGCTGGTGGGCCAGCAGGCGATCAGCTCCTTCGTCTTCATGCCCAGTGCAAAGCATCCGATGAGGTATGCGAATGCGATGCAGAAAAATCCCGTATTGATCTTTGTCTTGTAACCCAGCACGACGGCCAGGGCTATGGATGCCACAAGAACAACGCTGATCATATCATTTTCCTCCTTAAATGCGGTATCTTAATCCTCCAGTCCCAGCAGACGGGACGGGATGGTCCTTGTCATATGGTATACGTGCTCCTCCGGGATCCCGTGATCCACCAGATACTGCATGTACTCCTCCATGGCCAGCTCCCAGTGGGGATTTTCCGTCTGGCCGCCGTCGGTGTCCACCATCACGTTCTGGTAGCCCACCTCTTTGATGATCTCCGCGTTGGACGGAAGGTTGCTCTTATACTTTCCGCCGCCCATGTTCTGGGCGTAGCAGCGCTCCAGGATCACGTCATAGTCCTTTACGATCCGCACCTGGTCCTCCACGCTCATGTCCACGATCCACCACTCGGGATGGGTGACCACAATGTTCTTAACGCCTGCGTTCCTGGCCGCCTCCACTACGATGAAGGCCTCCTCCGGAGACACATGGGCCGTCCCCAGCACTGCATTATGATCCCGGATAAGACCGAACACGTCGTTCAGCTCCGGAACCACCTTTCCGTCTCTCACCACGTCCACGCAGCCCGCCGGATCCAGATTGTTTTTCACCATATGGTTCCTGGCTGACTGGGTCGGAAGCCACACGACCTTCGCTCCCAGCTTTAAGGCCACGTCCACGGCCTTGGGGTTGATGCCGCCCACCACCTTATTTAAGGTAATGCTGCCGAACATGGTAAAATTGTTGGTCTTTCCATGGACGATCTCGTTGTGGCGGTTGCACAGGTAGGCCCGGTCCATGGTGGTTCCCTGGTGGGTCTTTAACACAATGGCCCGAGCACCCACGCGGATCCCGGCTTCCATCATCTCGAAATCGTCATACGCCCGGAGCCGCAGATCCGGATTCGTGTGCACATGCATGTCGATGACGCCTTTCATTGACACTTTGCTCATTTTCTTTTCCCCTTCCAATCTTTTCATTTGTGCAATTCGTTCATCCATCCGTTCATATGGAATTGCTTTCTGTCAATATTTATCTTATACTATTCCCATAATTAGAGAAATATAAAATATCAAATAGTTTATATCGGAAAAACCGATGGCAGAGCTGCCGTGAAAGGAGTCCTATGAATCTGAAAGAGCTGAATTATATCGTGACCATTGCCGACGAGGGCAGCATTTCCCGGGCGGCGGAAAAGCTCTATATGGCCCAGTCCAGCCTGAGCCAGTTCCTCCAGCTCTACGAGGCAGAGCTGGGAGCGCCTTTATTTATGCGGACCTCACGGGGCGTCCGTCCTACGGCCTCCGGCTCGGTATTTTTAAACCATGCCCGCCAGATCCTCCTCCAGTACCACCGGGCCCAAAGCGAGCTGTGGGATATCGAAGAGCTTTCCGGCGGCCGTATCGAGCTGGGGATCAGCACCTTCCGGGGCACTTATCTGCTGCCGCCTGTACTCAAGCGGTTCCGTGACCTGTATCCCCGGATCCATGTGGAGATCACAGAAAAAGACAGTATGTATCTGGAGGAAATGATCCTGGAGGGCTTTCTGGACATGGCGCTCCTGGCCCTTCCCAGCCCCCGGCTCCATAAGCAGCTGGATTTTCTCACCCGGGATGAGATCTATCTGGTCACTGTTTCGGAGCACCCTGTCATGGAATTCGTTCACCGGGAGGAAGACGGGACACGCTGGGTCGATCTGAAGGACATCGCCCGGTTCGAGTGTATCCTGGGACCGCCAAGGACCATCCTGGGCTCCATGATCCGGAAGGCCTTCGAGGATCTGCACCTGGAGCCCTTGGCCCAGAACACCAATATCACCGCCCCCTTCGCTGCCGCCATGGCCCGGGAGGGGATCGCCCTTTCCTTTACGTATCATTCCTGTATGGTGAAGGCCCCAGGCGTGGAATATCTGTCCGTGGGCCGGAAAGGGCTCTTTCTGGATCTTTCCCTGGCCTATCCCGCCGGCGAATACCGCTCCAAGGCCACCATGGCCCTGGCAAAGATGTTCCATGAGATTTATCAGGAGGCGTCCATCCGGCCATAGGCCAGGGAATATGTCCGGCTCTGCGGCCCGCGTTCCGGCCGGCCGCCTCGGGACAGGCTTCTTGGGACGGGTTTCCCGGAAGCCGCGGCCCTTCATCCGGCCTTTGGGCCCGGTCCTTCTGTCTATATGCGATTTCCGGAGCCCTGCCCCTGCGGTGGGATCTCCCGGGATCGCAGACCAGTCTTTACACCACTTCTATTATCTTTTCATCCGGAGGTTTTAAATTATGGATAAAATAAACGATGAATTAAAAAAGCTGGAGCTTGAGATCGCAGACGTGAAACGCCGCCTCCAAACTCTCCCGGACGGCAGCCTTGCCTGTTCCCGTAATGGAAATTACTGGAAATGGTACTGGAACTGCGGAGACGGGCTTTCCTATCTTCCCAAAAGCGCCCGTCCTATGGCCGAAAAACTGGCTGTCAGAAAATATCTTTCCCTTCTGTTAAGATCCCTCCAGGCCAGACGTGCCTTTCTTGACTCTTATCTTGCCCGGAAAAGCCAGGCCGCTGAACAGGCTGTACAGGCTTATCTGGAGAATCCCGCTTACCAGCCGCTTCTCGCTCCCTATTTTACCCCTTTGTCCCCGGAACTGGCCCAGTGGGCAGCGGCCCCCTATGACCAGAATCCCCTGTTTCCGGAGCAGCGGATCCATAAATGTGCCTCCGGCCACCTGGTCCGGTCCAAATCTGAGGCGATCATCGACATGGTTCTGTATACTAACCAGGTTCCTTTCCGGTATGAATGCGCCCTCACTTTGGGAAAAACTGTGATCTACCCGGATTTTACCATCCGCGACCCCTCCAGCGGAAAAACGTATTACTGGGAGCATTTCGGCATGATGGATCAGCCGTCCTACGCTGCCCGCACCTTTTCAAAGCTCCAGCTGTACACTTCCTTTCAGATCATCCCCTCGATCCAGCTTATCACCACCTATGAAACCCAGGAGCATCCCCTGAACACAGAAACGGCCGAGGCTCTGGTGCGGCAGTATTTCCTATAAGAGCACGCGCGGACAGCGAGATCCGGCCATTCTGGCTGGTTTTCACATTCTCCCATCCTTCACATTCCCCCTACCCGTATCATCAAAAATATTGGGCGAAAATGCACGTTTTTTTCCACAGTGCCCAGAGATTACTGGGGAAACCTGAAATTTCACTGGATTTCCACTGGATTTTTCCAACGGATTGGGCATATACTGCGTTTTTCTTCGTGTATGCCCAAAAAACACTGGAATTTTGGGCATAGCAGAAAAAAAGTCCCTTCTATGCCCAACAGCGAGGCCTGAAGTGGCCCCTGGATCGCCCCATAACGCAAAAAAAGCCCCGTCCAAAGGACGGGGCGGGCAGTTCCTATTTTCTTCCTCCATCGATCATTTTCAGAATGAAATCCACGGTACCATCGATCCCGTAGCTGGCAGTGTTGATGCAGAGGTCATAGTTATTGGCATGGCCCCACTTTCTTCCCGTATAGAAATTATAATACCGGGAATGCCTCCGGTCCAGATGATGGAGGAGCCTTCTGGCCTTCCGCTCATCCAGTCCACTGTTGACCTCCACAGCCCGGAGGACCCTCTGCTCAAAGGGGGCTGTGATATAGATACTGATATGGGGGATCTTATTATTGGTCATGATGGCATCGCCGCAGCGGCCCATGATGATGAAGTCCTCCTTCTTCGCCATATCGCAAAGCAGATCACTCTGGTTAAAGAATACCGCGTCCCGCTTGGATAGGCCGTGATAACGGCTGAACTCCCGGAACCTCTGCCTCAGAGTCAGCTTCTTCGCCGGCGCAAAGGCACTGGCCGGGCTCTGGCTGATCTCATCCTTCACCTCGCTGGCATATCCCGCTGTATCATGGAAAGAATCTTTTTCTGCGTCCAGCCGCTTTAAGACCGCTTCAAAGATCTCGGCGTCATAATAGCTGATCTTCAATTTATCGGAAAGCCGGAAGCCCACCTCATTTCCCCCGCTGCCATAGGTCCAGCTGATGCAGACGATCAGGTGGTCCTGGTCGGAGAACCGTTCCTTCAGGTTAAAGGCATTCAGCTCCGCCAGATCCGGATCCAGCACGTCTCCATGGGCAAAGCTGGTGGGAAGGCTCATGACCTCCTTTAAGATCCTGTCATACTCGGACATACAGAGCTTCCGCTCCTCCTTATCCTCCAGGGTCCTGGCCATATTGGCGATCAATGCCAGCTCGCTCCGCACCACGTGGCCCTGGGGCCGGGTCATCAGAAGCTCTGTCAGCTCATTGACGCACCGTTCCCTGTCCCGGTTGAACACGCGTCCCAGGGAGGAGCCCAGATGGATATAGACTTCCGCATCCAGGTCATAAATATGCTCTGCCAGTTCCTTGATCTCTTCTCGGTTCATTGACATGATTCCTCCCCCTTCCTATAAAAAGAATAACAGCGTATCCAGGATAAACACCGGCGTCAGGATCCCGAAGGACCAGATCAGATAGCCGAAAAAGGACGGCATCCGGATACCATTTTCGTCCGCAATGGATTTGACCATAAAGTTGGGCGCATTTCCAATATATGTGTTGGCTCCCATGAATACGGCTCCGGCAGAGATCGCCTCAAGCATTTTGATGGGAACAGAGCCCAGAGCCGTCATCATGCCGCCGGTAAAGCCCAGAGATCCGGCTGTCGTTAAGAACACCAGATAGGTGGGCGTATTATCCAGGAAGCTGGACAGAAGCCCTGTGGCCCAGAACATCTGGAAAGGATCCGTGATCCCTAACTTCGGCCCGCTGGCCTTTAACAGCATCAGGGCCGGCTGCATAGTGATGAAGATCCCCACAAACAGCACCGCTACCTCTTTAATGGCGCTCCAGGTAAAATGGTTCTCCCGGCGGATGGACGCGTCTGTGGTCTTAAAGGATAAAAAGGCCGCCAGCAGGATAATGGCGATCTCGATGACCGCCGGATAGCTTAACACCACCTCACCCAGGATGTGGATGCCCAGCACCTTCCCCTCCGCATCCTGAAACATCGGAAGGCTTGGAAGGGTCCCGCTTAAGATCACAGCGGCCACGATCATCACGATAAAGATCATGTTATGGGCCCCGCGGATCTTGATCTCCGTACCGGGCTTGCTGATATCCGGCTTTAAGCCCTTTGCAATATCGGTCCGGTAGGCTCTCCGGTCGATCCAGTAAAAAATAAACAGCAGCAGGACCATATTAAACAGCAGGACCGGCGTTAAATGAAGGCTCCAGAAAAACGGCACGCCCCGCATGAAGCCCATCAGAAGCGGCGGATCCCCGATGGGCGTTAAGCAGCCTCCCATATTGGACACCAGGAAAATAAAAAATACAATGATATGCCTCCGGTGCTTCCGCCATGCATTCATCTTAATGATCGGACGGATCATCAGCATACTGGCGCCTGTGGTGCCGATCCAGCTGGAAAGGATGGTTCCCAGAGCTAAAAGTCCCACATTGATCCTGGGAGATCCCGCCAGATCACCGGACATGGTGATATTTCCGGACACACAGAACAGGCCGAATAACAGGACGATAAACGTCAGATAATCATTGACCATACATTCCAGCACTGTCTCCGACGCATGGAACACTCCGTACATCAGGGCAAAGGGCACCACAAAAAGCAGGGACCAGAAGGCCACCGCATGGGGCTGGTGCTCCTCCCACCAGTTGGGCTTTATAAGAGGCAGTATGGCAATACATAAAAGCAGGCCTGCAAACGGGATGCAGAGCCATAACGGGATCATCTCTCTCACTTTGAACCACCTTTCCCTTTCGTTTTTTCTCCTCAAACAGCCACTCATTATAGCAACATTCCCAGTGAATTACAACCACGAACCCGCTAAAGAAACGCAAAAATATCGCAAAAAAACCAGCATTTCCGACAAATGCGGCAATTACCGTTGCATTTTTCCCTTTTTTTTACTATCATAGTAACGCACGTTATCATGAAACGGGAATAAAGGGGGAATAAGAAAATGAAACGTGAAAGTTTTGGCTCCCGGCTTGGCTTTATCCTGGTCAGCGCCGGCTGTGCCATCGGCATCGGCAATGTATGGAGATTCCCGTATGTGGCCGGAGAAAACGGAGGCAGCGTATTTGTGCTGTTCTACCTCCTGTTCCTGTTATGTATGGGAGTTCCCGTGCTGACCATGGAGCTGGCCGTGGGCCGCGCCAGCAGAAAAAGCGCCGTAAACGGCTATAAGGCCCTGGAAAAGCCCGGAAGCAAATGGCATATCCATGGCTGGTTCTGTATGCTGGGCTGCTATCTCTTAATGATGTATTACACCACTGTCTCCGGCTGGATGATCAGCTACTTTTTTAAATTCCTGACCGGAACCTTCCAGGGACTGGACACCGAAGCCGTTTCCGGCGTGTTCGGCTCCCTTCTGGCTGATCCCATGGAGATGGGCCTCTGGATGGCCGTTACCGTCATCGCGGGCTTTCTGATCTGCAGCCTGGGACTTAGAAACGGCCTGGAGCGGATCACCAAATGGATGATGAGCTGTCTGCTCATCCTGATCCTTGTCCTGGCTGTCCACAGCATCCTGCTGCCCGGAGCAAAGGAAGGCCTGGCCTTCTACCTGCTCCCGGATTTTGAACGGGCCGCCCAGGTGGGCCTTCCCAACGTCATCACCGCAGCCATGAACCAGTCCTTCTTCACCCTGAGCCTGGGGATCGGAGCCATGGAGATCTTTGGAAGCTACATGGAGGAAAAGCGGACCCTGGCCGGTGAATCCGTCAGCATCTGTATCCTGGACACCTTTGTAGCCCTGTCCGCAGGACTCATCATCTTCCCAGCCTGCTTCTCCTTCGGCGTACAGCCGGATTCCGGTCCGCAGCTGATCTTCGTTACCCTGCCCAACGTGTTTGCCAACATGGCCGGCGGAAGGAACTGGGGATCCCTGTTCTTCCTGTTCATGACCTTTGCCAGCTTCTCCACGGTCATCGCCGTATTTGAGAACCTGCTGGCCAGCTGCATCGACAACTTCGGCTGGGACAGAAAAAAAGCAGTCCTCATCAACTGTGCCCTTATCCTGGTATTGAGCCTTCCCTGTGTGCTGGGCTATAATGTCTGGAGCGATCTTCACCTGATCGGAGGCCGTGACGTTTTAGATACCGAGGACTTCCTGGTGAGCAACCTGCTGCTGCCTTTAGGCTCCCTGGTATATCTGCTGTTCTGCGTCACAAAATGGGGCTGGAACTTTGACAATTACCTGGCCGAGGCCAACAAGGGCGAGGGCATAAAAATGCCGGGAGGAAAGCTGGTAAAAAATTACTTCCGCTTTGTCCTCCCGGTACTGATCCTGGTGATCCTGATCCAGGGATTATTTTAAATACGTATCCAGCCAGCTCACGATCTCATTTAAGCGGCGCACTCTCTTTTTGGGCTTTCCAAGCCTGGAAACGCTGTGGTGCTCGCCATGGATCATGAGCAGTCTTGCCGGAACCCCATGATATTTCAGTGCGGAAAACATCTGGACTCCCTCTGCTACCCAGCAGCGGTAGTCCTCATCGCACTGGATGATCAGGGACGGCGTCTTTACCCTGTCTGCATACTTTAAGGGCGAAAGCTCCCACATCTTATCATAATTTTCCCATACGTCCCCGCCCAGCTGGGTGGTATTGAACGCATAGCCGATGTCTGTGGTATTGGTCTTGGTGATCCAGTTGGCGATGCAGCACTGGGGCACAGCAGCCTTGAACCGGTCCGTATGGCCGATGATCCAGTTGGTCATAAAGCCGCCGTAGCTGATCCCCATAACGCCCAGCCGGTCTCCGTCCAGGGCCGGATACTGTCTTAATACCTCGTCTGTGAAGGCCATGAGCTGCTCATAGTCGATGGAGCCCTGCTTTGCCACGATATCCGCGAACGCATTGCCCCGGCCGTCGCTGCCTGTGGGATTCATAAAGAATACAAAATACCCCCGGGACGCGTAGACCTGGAATTCATGGCTGTATGTGGCCCCGTAGATGGCCTTGGGACCGCCATGGATGGTCAGGATGCCCGGATACGTTTTCTCCGTATCAGACGGGTCGAAGCCCACAGGCGGGATCACGAAGCCATCCAGCTCCAGTCCCTCATGGGTGAAGGTAAAATGGCGGATGGGGCTGACTTCCTTTTCCTTTAAGCAGCGGGCCGTAAAGTCCGTAAAGCACGTCTCCTTCCCGTTCTCCAGGCTGTAAACCTCCGAAAGCCCCTGGTCCCTCATGCCTGTAAACATGATCCAGCCGCCGCAGATATCGAAGGACTCCACGGTACCAGCGCGGTCCGTCACAGCCGTTACGTTTCCATCCATGTCAAAGCATTGCAGCACCACGTCAGTCCCCACGGTGCTGTTCACATAGATCTTCCCATCCCGGCACATGCCCTCCTTCACGCTGTAATCGTAGCGGGCCAGCAGCCTGGGAGCCCCGTCCTCCAGCACATACAGATCCGGGTTTTCATTGTAGCCGAACCGCTTCATATCAGAGCCTAAGAATTCCACCCGGCCGTTCCGTCTGCACGCGTAGCTGATGGAAAACATCCCCTGGTCCAGATGGCGGATCACGGTGTCCGTCTCCTCCACATACTCATAAAGACCGTTCTGCGGAAGCTTTTTCCCGGTGTAGATATTGCAGGTAAAAAATACGGTCCCATTCTCAGCCCAGAAGGCCTCCACCTGTCCATATTCCGGCGACAGGACCCTGGCCCCTCCGGTCTTAAGATCATACCGGTACAGCCGGTCCCGAACCTTATTGACGATCCCCACGCCGTTGCTCCAGAAGGGGATCTCGTCAAAGACCTCATAGTCCTCTTCCTTTTCGTAATAATGTTCATGGACCAGGCAGTACAGGATCCCGTTCTGGCACCGGATCTTTCTGGTGCCCTTGGGAAGGGTCCCGCAAAGCTCCGCCTCTCCGCCGGAAACCGGGATCCGGTAAAGCAGGGATTCTCCCTTCCGGTCTTTTTCCCTGTTTCCCACAAAGAAAAGATGCTCCCCGTCCTCCCAGGCAAAGCTCTTCTCCTTTTTTCCACTGGTCAGCTTCCGGACGGTCCCGTTTTCCACATCCACCACCTGGAGCCAGGAATGGTAGCAGTTTTCCTCCCCATCCGGCTTCGTCACCACAAAGGCCCCGAAGCGGCCATCTGGAGACAGCTGGAGCCCGGACGGCGCCTCCTGGTCAATAAAATCCTGGATCTCTGTTCTCATGCTGATTCCTCCCATACATATGGTATAAAAAAGCAGGCCTCCGCAGCGTTTCCGCCGGAAAGCCTGCATTTTTTACTGGTTTGCAGTTTTTATTTTTCGTAGTACAGATTTTCGTAATGGTTTGCAGACGACGGATGGAGCACAAAGCCCTTTAAGTCTGCCCGGATGCCCGTACAGGCGGTTCCATAGAACAGGCACGCCCACGGAGCGTCGTCGTTGATCTTCTGCTGGATCTCCTTATAAAGCTCCATACGCTTGGCATTGTCGGACTCCTTCTGGGCCTGCTCGATCAGCGTATCCACCTCCGGATTGCTGTAAAACGCACGGTTTCCGGTGGCTCCGAAGTTCTTTGTATGGAACAGCGGGAAAATGCTGGCGTCCGGATATCCGGCCTCTGCCATCAGGGCCTTGGCCTTTTCCAGATCCTGGGAATAGCCGGTGATCTCCTCGCTGTATCCCGGGATATTGATGTTCATGACGCTGTTGGCCACCTGGTCTCTGCCCTCCAGGACCACGTCGATGATCTCCTGCTGGTTTAAAGCGTAGTTGATGGCCTGGCGCACCTTGAGATCGTTGAAGGGCTCCTTTTCACAGTTCATAGCCAGATATTCCACGGAAACAGCGGTCTTTTCCAGGGCCATGAGCTCCTTATTGGCCTTTACGTTCTGAACGTCTGTGGCGTCCACGGAAATGGACATATCAATCTCTCCGGTCTCCAGGGCGATGGTCCTGGCTCCGCCCTCCGGCATGATCCTTAAGGTCAGGCTGGTGGTCTTTCCAGGTCCCTTGAAGTAATCGTCGAACCGCTTTAAGCTGTAATGGTCATTGGGCACCCACTCCACAAACTGCATGGGGCCTGTGCCGATGGGATTCTCCCAGAATGCGTCGCCCTGAGCTGTCACAGCGGCCTCGGGCACGATGCTGGTACCCGTATGGCTCAGCGCAGCCAGTAACGGCGCATAAGGCTCTGCCAGATGAAGGGTCAGATTGTGATCATCCTCCACAGTAATGCTGTCGATCTGCTCCACATACTGCTTGACACGGGGCATTTCCTTGGCCCGCTCCAGACTGAATTTCACATCGCTGGCCGTACAGTCGGTGCCGTCGTGGAACTTGACGCCCTCATGGATCTTGAATTTCCATTCCGTATCGGAAACCTGCTCCCAGCTTTCGGCCAGATCACCTACGATCTCCGAATTTTCGTCGATCTCAATGAGACGGCTGTAAATGTGGCGGTGGGCAATGGAGGCCTTCCCCTGTTCCCGTGGGCGCTGCGGCGGCTGCATCCCCTGCGTCTGCGGATGCGGCTGCCTGGGTGCTTCCGTCTTCCCCGGAGTTTTCCCGTTTTAATTCAGATATTTATCGAACCAGTCCATCATCTCCTGCATCCTGCGGATCCTGTGGGTGGGCTTTCCGGATCTGGACAGCTCATGGTTTTCCCCATGGAACAGGCACAGTCTTGCATCTACCCCGAAATACTTAAGGGCAGAGAACATCTGGATGGCATCTCCCATCCAGCAGCGGTAGTCCTCGTCCGACTGGATGAACAGTGTGGGCGTCTTTGCCATGTTGGCGTATTTCAGCGGAGAATGGGACCACATCTTCTCCGGATTTCCCCACGGATCGGCCTTGATCTGATCCATGTTGAAGTAGTATCCGATGTCTGTGGTCATGCACTTGGAGATCCAGTTGGAGATACTTCTCTGGGAAGCAGCCGCCGCGAATCTGGTGGTGTTTCCGATCACCCAGTTGGTCATAAATCCGCCGTAGCTTCCGCCCATAACTCCCAGGCGCTTCTCATCGATCTGCGGATACCGCTTTAATACCTCGTCGGTCACAGCCATACAGTGCTCGAAGTCGATGCTGCCGTGTCTTCCGGACAGGTCTGCGAAATCATTGCCGCGTCCGTCGCTGCCCAGAGGGTTCGTATAGAATACGAAGTAGCCGGCATTGGCAAATACCTGGTTCTCATGGAAGAAGGTGGGAGCAAAGGTGGCTCTGGGGCCGCCGTGGATGGTCAGGATGCCCGGATACGTCTTATTGGGATCATAATCCAGCGGCTTGATCACATAGCCGTCCAGCTCCAGTCCCTTGTACGTAAAGGTAAACTCCTCCACCGGAAGGACGGAACGCTCTGCCATGATCTCGTCGTTGAAGGAGGTCAGCTTTTCCTCCTCTTTTCCGTCAAAGCAGTAGCACTCGGTCAGCCCCATTTCCCTCATGCCGGTGAAGTAGATCTTATCCCCGCACAGGCTTAAGGTATGGAGGCTTCCCTGACGGTCGATGAGGGTCTCCAGATTGCCGTTGGCATCAAATCTTCTGAGAGCCGTATTCTTTCTTAATGTGGTCAGGAAATAAATATATTTATCATCGTGTACGATGGCCGGGCCGTCGGCAAATTTGCAGTCACAGCAGATGCTGTTATGGATGCTGTCGTCATAATCGGAAAGCAGCTCCACCTTTCCGTTTTCCACCGTATACAGCTTGTCGTTCTCATTGAAGCCGTAATCCTTCATATAAGAAGCGAAGAAGGTCACCTTGCCGTTTAAGATGCAGGCATAGTCGATGCTCATATCTCCCTGCTCCACCAGAGTCTCCACCTTGTCCTCGGAGATGGTGTACATCTTAAGACCCTCGTATACGTCCTTTTTATCGGTATAATGGCTGGAAATGAAAAGGACCTTGTTTCCTTCCTCAGTCCAGAAGCCCTCCACATTGTCATACTCCGGGCTTACGATCTTTGCATCGCCGGTCTCCATATCATACACAGCCAGACGGGTCCTCTTCTTATTTACGATCCCCTGTCCGTTAGCCCAGAACGGAAGCTCGTCAAAAACCTCGTAATCCTTTTCGTCCTTCCATGCCTTCAGGGCCTCTTCCTTTTCATCCCCTTCCATATGGGCAAAATCCGGTTTGTTGTAGTCATACTTCACTCCCAGGACCAGCTTTGTTCCGGCAAGCTGCATTTTTGTCACCTTATACGGAACCGCAAAGGCAAACTGGGCCTCTCCGCCGTAAATACTGATCTTATAAAAGCAGGTCCAGTCCTCTCCGTCCTTTACCTTTTTCGCATACTCCTTCTCTCTGTCAGAGGTGAAAAGAAGCGTTTCATTATCCAGCCAGATAAAGGTGCGTTCCTTTTTCCCACTGGTGAGCTTTCTCGTTTTTTTGCTCTCTGTGTCATGGATCCAGAGGCAGGAATCGTATGTATTATCCTTTTCGTTGGCATTTACTACCGCAATGGCAGCATGCTTTCCGTCGGGAGAAGCGGTGATCCCTGTGGGGTAATTGTAGAACGTAAAGTCATTGATTCCGATCTTTTTCATATTCTGGTCTCCTTCTTTAAATGATTTTACTGTTTCCGGTTCAACGCAATAGAGCAGCCTGGCATAAAAACAGCCATCTGGCCGTTTTCTCCTGTGTGGACAGGAAACAAGCCCTCTGCATTATACCATGCCGAGGGCTTCCTTTCACTATTTTTCCGTCAGATGGCATGCAACAAAGTGATCTTTCTCGATCTCCACCAGCTTGGGCTCCTCGGTCCGGCAGCGGTCTGTGGCATACGGACAGCGGACCGCAAACCGGCAGCCCGGCTTCGGATTGATGGGGGAGGAGATCTCACCTTTTAACATGACTCTCTGTCTCTTCTTTCTGAGACTGGGTACCGGGATCGCGGACAGCAGGGCCTTGGTATACGGATGGACCGGATTATCGAATAAGGTCACAGACGGAGCCTTCTCGATCAGCTGCCCCAGGTACATAACGGCGATATCATTGGCAAAATGGTTTACGACCGAAAGGTCGTGGGTAATAAAGATATAGGTCAGTCCCATCTGCTCCTGAAGATCCTGCATCAGATTCAGGATCTGGGCCTGGATGGAAACGTCCAGGGCAGACACAGGCTCGTCACAGATGATCAGCTTGGGCTCCATGGCCAGGGCGCGGGCGATGCCGATACGCTGACGGCGGCCGCCGTCCAGCTCATGGGGGTAGGTGTTGATCAAACGGTCTGCCAGCCCAACGACCTCCATCAGCTCATGAACTCGCTCTGCTCTCTTTTTGGCATCCGGGATCAGCTTCTGGAGCTTTAAGGGCTCGCCGATGATCTCGCTGACGGTTTTACGGGGATCCAGGGACGCATAGGGGTCCTGGAAGATCAGCTGCATCTCCCGTCTTAAAAGGCGCATCTGCTCTTTGTTTTTCTTTGTTATATCCTCGCCGTTGAAGATCACCTCTCCGGCGGTGGGCTCGATCAGACGGAGGATCGCACGGCCAGTGGTGGATTTTCCACAGCCAGACTCTCCTACGATTCCCAGGGTCTTTCCGCGTTCCAGTGTGAAGCTGACGTCGTCAACCGCATGAAGGGTTCCCTTGGGAGTATTAAAATATTTCTTTAAGTGTTTTACTTCCAGGATCGTGTCGGACATCACTGCACACTCCTTTCAATCTTAAATCCAGGCTCGTCGTATCTGGAGCAGCGTACATAGTGGGTATCGCTGACCCATTTCATCTCCGGACGGGCTTTTGTACATGCCTCTGTGCAGTATTTGCAGCGGGGAGCAAAGCAGCAGCCCTTGGGAAGATCTGTGGGGTCTGGCATCAGACCCGGGATCGGCTGGAGACGGTGACGTCTCTCCTCAATGTTGGGAAGGGAGCCGAACAGTCCCTCTGTATACGGATGGAGCGTGCGTTCAAATACGTCCTCCAGGGTTCCGTGTTCAACGATCTGACCGGCATATACTACGGATACCTCATCACATACCTCTGCGATAATCCCCAGGTCGTGGGTGATCATGATCATGGCGGAGCCGAATTTCTCTCTCAACTCCTTCATGGTCTCCAGTACCTGGGCCTGGATGGTCACGTCCAGAGCCGTGGTGGGCTCATCGGCGATCAGAAGCTTCGGATTGCAGGCCAGGGCCATGGCGATGACCACACGCTGCTTCATTCCGCCGGAGAACTGGTGGGGATACTCGCCATAACGCTCTTTGGGGATCCCTACCACCTCTAACATCTGGCCAGCCTTGTCGGCGGCCTCTTTTTCACTGATATTTTCATGGAGCCCGATTACCTCGGCGATCTGCTCGCCGACTGTAAGCACCGGGTTTAAGGATGTCATGGGATCCTGGAAGATCATGGATACCAGGTTTCCGCGGATGGACTCCAGATCCTTCTGGGGAAGATTTAAAATATCCTTTCCATCCAGAGTGATGGAGCCGTTTTTGATGACTCCCGGCGGGTCCGGCACCAGGCGCAGGATGGAAAGGGCCGTGGTGGTCTTTCCGGAGCCTGTCTCTCCTACCAGTCCCAGAGTCTTGCCGTATTCCAGCTGGATATCCAGACCGTTTACGGCCTCAACGGTTCCGTCGTCGGTTTCATAATGGATCACAAGATCCTTAATATCAAGAATCAGGTCTTTTTTATTTTCTGCCACTGTTCCTGTCCTCCCTTATTTCTTTAACTTCGGATCCAGTGCATCACGCAGTCCGTCGCCTAAAAGGTTCAGGGACAGGATCGTGATGATGATCGCGATACCCGGGAAAATCGTCAGATGCGGCGCATTTCTCAGATATGCGCGGCCGCCGGAAAGCATTGCGCCCCACTCCGGCGTGGGTGCCTTTACGCCCAGTCCCAGGAAGCTTAATCCGGAAGTGGAAAGGATCGCGGACGCTACCTTTAAGGATACCTGTACGATGATGGGTGCCATACAGTTGGGGATAATATGTGAGAGGATGATCTCAAAGTTATTGGCCCCGATACATTTTGCCGCTTCCACGAACTCCTGGTCCTTTACGGTAAGGACTGAGGCACGGACGATCCTCGCGTAGCCGGGAAGGGACGATATTGCGATGGCCAGCATCAGGTTGATGATACTGGGTCCCAAAGCGGATACGATAGTAATGGAAAGCAGAAGGCTGGGTACTGCCAGCAGGATATCCATAAAACGCATGATCACGTTGTCGATGGTACCGCCGTAGAAACCGGCCGCTGCGCCAAGGCTTCCGCCCAGGACCAGGGAAATGGACACTGCCACAACGCCTACGCTTAAGGATACTCTTGAGCCGTGTACCAGACGGGCCAGGATATCACGTCCGAATTCGTCGGTTCCCAGCCAGTGCTCTGCGCTGGGGCCCTGGAGACGGATCTGGGTATTCTGCTTGATAACAACTGTATCATAGTCAAACAGCACGTCTGCAAAAATCGAGATCAGGACCAGGAAGACCACTACTGTAAGTCCGATCATGGCCATTCTGTTCTTTTTTAAACGCCGCCACGTCTCTTTAAACTGACCACGCTTCTTGGTGGCCGTGCCAGCCTGTGCGGCGCTGTTGTTCGTCGTTGCCATACGCTGCCTCCTTATTTCTTCTTATACTGTGCTTTGATCCTCGGATCGATATACGCATAGAGCAGGTCCACGATCAGGTTGATAACGCTGAACGTGATCGTCAGCATGACGATACATCCAAGAACCATGGGGGCGTCCTTACTCTTAATGGAGTCTACCACCAGACGGCCAACTCCCGGCCATGCGAATACCGTCTCTGTCAGCGTTGCGCCGCCTAAAAGAGAACCAAACTGAAGGCCGATAACGGTAACAACGGGGATCAGGGCGTTCTTTAAGGCATGCTTCCGGATCACAGTCTTTTCCGGAACACCTTTTGCCCTGGCTGTACGGATATAGTCCTGACGGATAACCTCCAGCATGGAGGAACGGGTCATACGGCAGATAAGGGCCGCGTCGCCGGTTCCCAGGGTAATGGCAGGCATGATATAGCTCTTCCATCCGCTCATACCGCCCGAGGGAAGGATCCCCAGATTCAGCGAGAACACGATGATGAGCATTAAGCCCAGCCAGAAGTTCGGCGTCGCCACACCTAAAAGGGCTGCGACCATTCCCACGTTATCCACAGCGCTGTACTGCCTGGTGGCACTGATGATACCGATGGGAAGAGCGATGGCTATGGCCACCAGGATAGACCAGAAGGCCAGCTTCGCTGTATTGGGGAAAGAAGACATGATGGTCGTAAATACGGGACGCTTTGTGGAATAGGATACGCCCATGTCGCCATGGAGAAGGTTCCACATATATTTTCCGTACTGGACGATCACGGGCTTATCAAGGCCCAGGTCTTTTCTGACTGCTTCGATGGTCTGGGCGTCTGCGCCCTCTCCTGCGATGATCGCAGCGGTATCGCCTGGTGACAGGCTTAAAATGAAGTAAACCATAAAGGTAACGCCTATGAGAACCGGGATCAGCATTACCAGACGTTTCAGTATGTACCTGCTCATTTATACCTTCCATTCCGCCGCCAAACGGCTTTTTTCTGATAATTATGTCTTTTTTAATGGGTGCAGGTCCAGGACCCGCACCCCATCTCAGTTTTTATTCAGTTTTTGAACCAGCAATTACTTTGCGTAATGGCAGTTGCCCAGATAGTGGCTTGCGCCCTTGTGGAGCTTGAAGCCCTGTAAGTCTGCGCGAACGCCTACGTTGTCGTTCTTATAGTAGAATGGGCACCACGGAGACAGATCGTGAAGGTAGATCTGAAGCTCTTTATAGTATTCCATACGCTGTGCATCATCATTCTCCTGGGCCGCTTTCATAATCAGTTCATCCACAGTAGCGTCCGTCATGAACGCACGGTTTCCGGTGGCTCCATGATTGGAGGAATGGAATAACTGGTACGTACTTCCGTCAGCATCGAACGTGCCGTTGGACCATCCAAGGATGAACATTTCGTGCTCGCCTGCATTTAATGCATCCAGGAATGCACCCCATTCCATTGTGGAGATATCTACGGTGATGCCGATCTCAGCCAGCTGTGCCTGCACCATCTGTGCGGAACGGGTACGGACGTCGCCGTTTACCCAGAGCTGGCAGGAGAAGCCGTCGGGATATCCAGCCTCAGCCATAAGCTCTTTTGCCTTTTCCGGATCGTAGGGATAAGCCTCTACCTCGTCGGTCCAGCCAGGGATCGTATTATTGATATAGCTGTTGGCAACGGTTCCGCGGCCTTCTACGATGGTATCCACTAATGCCTGCTTGTCGATTGCGTAGTTGATGGCCTGACGGACTTTCTGATCCTTAAAGTGCTCTTTTGTCACATTCATGCCCAGATACTCGATGGAAGAGGACGGCTGGGATAAAAGCTTCACATCGGAATTTGCCTCGATGTTGGAGCAGTCTGTAGGGTCCACATTCCAGACCAAATCAACCTCACCAGTCTCCAGGGCAATGGCGCGGGCGCTGCCCTCGGGGATCACACGGCAGGTAATGGATGTGGTAATTGGCTCCTCCCCCCAGTAATTGGCGTTTTTCTCCAGTGTATAATGATCGTTGGGAACCCATTCCTTTACAGTGAATGGACCGGAACCAACCGCATTATCTGCATCGCCGTAGGCCTCGCCGGCTGCTGTTACAGCTGCTTCCTGTACGATACTTAAGTTGGAGTTTGCAACGATGGATTTGAACGGAGCATAAGGTTCTGTTAATTTGATCGTTACCTGGTGCTCGTTGTCCACAACTACTTCTTTCACCTTGGAAGTGTTGCTCTTTGTCTTCGGCATATTCTTTGCACGGTCAAAGGTAAATTTAACGTCGTTGGCTGTGACCGGAGTCCCATCGGACCATACGGCATCTTCTCTCAGCTTGAACACAAAGTCTGTATCGTTTACCAGCTCATAGCTCTCTGCCAGGTCCGGAACCAGCTCTCCCTCGTCGCTGATATCAAGCAGCGTGCTGTATACGTGCTTGATGATCACGGATGTGGTAGTGTCCTGCTGGCCTGCCGGGTCTAGAGTCACGATATCTGCGCCCATGGCAAAAGTAATATCGGTCTTTCCAACCTCGCCGGAGCCGGAAGTTGCCGCATCTCCGCCAGCTGCTGTGGAGCCAGTATCTCCTCCGGCTGCAGCGGTCGTTTCATTTCCGCCGCCACCGCCGCATGCCGTAAGGACCATTGTGGCTGCAAGAGCTGCTGCCGCTGCTCTGACTGCATTTCTTTTTCTCATAAACGTAATCCTCCTTTTTATAGTAATACCGTTTTCCTATGGCATTAATCATATCAGTATTGCACAATTTTGTCAATATTTTTATACATATATTGTATTCTTTTACATGTTTTTCACAATCTCGCGCCTCCTGTATAGTGCATTTACTATACCAAAATGATACTTTTTCAACAAGTATTGTGTCTTTTGTATATCGCCTCCCCAGGATTTTGGCCATCCTGGCTATACACCGTTTTCCGGTCTGTCCTCTCTCCTGCGGCAGACTCCCTCTTCCTCCCCAGGTCGGTCCCAAACAGAGATGCTTCATGCCGCAGGACACGCTTTCTTGCAGCACGAAAACAGCGGGGCCCATCCGGGGCTCCCGCTGTCTGCCGCATCCATATTCTTTTTACTTACAGGTCCGATCCAGGCGTCCAGGCACCCGGCCCTGGTATCCTCCAGGCACGGTCCCCTTTAGCACTCGATCATGATACTGATGATCTCTTCATTGGTCTTTTTCATTCCGTCCTTGGCGAGACGGCCCACGTTCTGGATGGTGTTCTCCACACCCTTCTTTACGATTCCGTCGCCGCCGTAGAACTGCTGGCCTTTGACGTACATATTATAGCCTAAGATGGCCGCGTCCACAGACTCTGCGATCTTGGCTGCGCAGGAGGCCTTGGCTCCGTCACAGACCATGCCGGAAATAACGGCCAGCGCATTGACCACCGTGTGGATCACGGCATCAAAGTCTCCGCCGTTTAAGTAAGCGATACCGGCTCCTGCACCCGCACCTGCACTGACCGCGCCGCAGAAGGCAGAAAGACGGCCGATGGGCGTTTTCTGGTGAATGGTGGTCAGGTTGGAAAGAGCCAGGGCCCGGTACATCTTTTCCTCACCTGCATTCAGTTCTTTCGCATAGACGATCACCGGAACAGAGGCTGTGATCCCCTGGTTTCCGCTGCCGGAATTGATGATCACCGGAAGCTCGCAGCCGTTCATTCTGGCATCAGACCCGGCCGCTGCCCAGGCTCTGGCCCTGGTACGGATGTCATCGCCGTTCATGGCTAAAAGCACAGATCCGATGTTTGCGCCGTAATTGCCTTTTAAGCCCTCTTCTGCAATGGCCATGTTGCAGCGGATCTGGGGATCCAGCACATGCTTTAAGTCCTCCACATCCACAGTATTGATGAAGTCCCAGATATCTTCCATATTTAATAAGGAACGGTCCGTGAGGCCCTCGTTTGTCTCGCCCTCCACCGGCACCTCCTTTAAGATCTCACCGTTCTTCTCGATCAGTACGATGTTGGTATGGAAGTTGACGATCCGGACTCTGGACCATGCTTCCCCTTTATATAAGGTAACGACGATCTCAAATGTAAAGCCATTGTCCACATGCTCCACAGAAATGGGCGTTTTTTTCAGGAACTCCTTCATTTCCGCGATCGCTTCCTTCTCTACACTGGCGATCACCTCCAGCTCCTTGTCCGGATCCCCGGCCACGATACCAGCCGCAGCCGCAGCCGGAATGCCCTTTAAATGGTCCGTGTTGGGCACGATCACCGATTTCACGTTCTTGATGATGCTTCCGCTGGCTCCGATCACCACCTTATCCGGCAGCTCTCCCAGCACCTTTCTGGCCACAGCAGCCGCATATGCCAGAGCGATGGGCTCTGTACAGCCCATGGCCGGTCTTAACTCCTCCTCCAGGATCTTAATGTAGGCATTGTACTTTACATTGGTCTTTTCCATGGTTACCCCTTGTCCTTTCTCTAATACAGTTCTGCACGTCTCTCTGTATGGTAAAAAATCCTATTTCCCCATACCCTTTCAGATTAGCATATCATAAAAAAGGATGAAAGTAAATTTTAACGTTTTAAATATATCATTAAATAATTTTAATGATTTGGTATAGGAAGCTCCTCCGGCACCGGACAGTGATATGACGCTCCCTCTGTTTCTCTCCGAAATTCCTCCCATGCCTTTTCCCGAAGCTCCCGGTCTTCCATAAGCCGGATCCCAGCTGCCGCCATGACCTTTGCCCCATAGATCATCCCCTTCCTTCCAATGGAACTTCCGGAACAGGCTGTCACCTGCCAGCTGTGCCCTGGCGCCCCCAGGGCAGAAGTGGCTGTAGTAAAGAAGCCTGTGGGCACCAGATGGGCCACATCTCCCACATCCGTAGAGTCAAAGGTCGTTTCAGCTGTAACCGGAGCCACACCCGTGTATAATTCCGTATCCCCAGGCAGTCCGTTATCCCTTAATGCCTGGTTCCACTGACGTTCTGACAGGCGGTTCAGTTTTTTTGCGAACTCTGTCTCCTCCTGCGTCCATGGCTCCTGTTCTACCGATCTCATAGCCAGATCCAGTGTCTCTGCCAGAACATGGTTTCCTAACATCGGGTAACAGCCTCCCTGGTATTCTGTCTGAAGCTCCGTATCTGTCATCATAGCCGCCCCCTTCGCAGCCCGGACCAGCCGTTCACAGACCTGGTCCACAGTCTCCCGTTTGAGAGCCCGGACAAAATACCAGACACTGGCTGTTTCCGGCACAACATTGGGAGCCGCTCCCCCGTCCGTGATCACATAATGGATTCTCACATCTGGCTGTACATGCTCACGCATATACTCAATACCGGTATTTAGCAAAGAGACCGCATCCAGAGCGCTTCTTCCATTCCAGGGATCAAACGCCGCATGAGCGGAAACGCCCTTATAGTGAAACCGGATTCCGCTGCATCCACAGGACCGGGAAGCCGATGCCCTGTTGACCCGGCCTGGGTGCCAGGCCAGGGCCAGCTCCAGATCCCTGAAACAGCCGCCTCTGGCCATAAACGGTTTTCCTGTAAGCACCTCCTCTGCCGGACATCCATAAAACACTACCGTTCCAGAAAGCTTCCGTTCCTCCATTTCTGCTTTCATACCCAAAGCTGCTCCCACCGTGGCCGCAGCCAGAAGATTGTGGCCACAGCCGTGACCGTATCCATTTTCCACCATCGGTTCCTTATGGTCTGTTGCCTTCTGGCTCATTTGCGGAAGGGAATCGTATTCTCCCAGAAGGCCGATCACCGGGCTTCCGTGTCCCCAGACTGCCCTAAGCGCCGTTGGAACACCTCCGGCTCCGCGCTCCACCTGGAATCCCTCCTGCTCCAGAAGCTCTGCCACCAATCTGGCAGCTATGGTCTCCTGAAACGGCTCCTCCGGATTTTCCCAGATCTGCTGTGCCAGAGTTTCCAGTCTTTTTCTTTTACTGCTGATTTCTCTCGCAAAAATTTCTCTGTCCATTGTCGCCTCCCACAGCCTGCAGCCACCCTTATGCATTTTCCTTTAAAATCCCCAGTTCACCATGGAAAACCGGATAAAATGTATTTACAAACAGCTCCCTGATTCCCTCGTTGGTATAAAAACTCCAGAGCGGTTCCTGCTCTGGATCCAGAGCCAGGGGATAATTCAGATCCACAAACTCCCGGTTCACCGGCTCGTTCTGCTCCTTTGCCTGCTCCTGGATCCGTCGGGCCGCATCATGTGCCAGAGCCTTCAGTCCTTCCCCAATGGCTGCCTTTCCCGCGTCGCCCAGCATCTCCTCTGCTGTGGATGCCAGATGATAATAAAGCTTGATGAACAGTGTGCTGAATCCACTCTTTCCATACGCCTGGGGAATATCTGCCGAGGGTCCGGCGTATCCAGGATCATATTGTTCAAAACACACCGGTTTTAATTCCTCCGGAAGATTCTCTGGCCGCAACACCACATTGAAGGCACAATATTCATCTTCCTTCTGGGTCAGGGTTTTCGCCAGATTTACCTTTGTGTATCCATAAGCATAGGAACTGTAACAGGCATTATGGAATTCCTCACAGTACATCCTTCCTATCTCCATAAAACCATATTTCTTCCAAATTTCCGCCATTGGACAATAGAGCGTATGGGAAACCCGCTCCTCTGGATTCAGCTCCTGCAATTCTCGCTTAAACCGGGGATCTGGAGGAAGATCCGGACCTACTGCAAACAGGCTGTGCATATTGATCTTGACTCCGGCGTTCAAGTGTTTGTTGCGGAGCGTTTCCGCTCTGTCCCTTCCAAACCTCCTGGTTCCCTCCCTGGCTGTTTTCTCTCCCTGCTCCCCAAAATGCTCTATGAGACTTTTGACCAGGAACGGATAGAGGAGTGTATAATTATCATCCAGATTCATGATCTGTATTTCTTCCTTACTGTACATGGTCCCCTCCTATAAACATAATTTTTTTCTTAGCCGGCTGACCAGACGGCTTTCCAGAAGCCGGAAAGCTGCCGCTCCTGAGCTTTCCTCCCGGCATTCCTGTGTCTGCCCCGGAATCTCCACCGGAAAATAAAGACTTACAAATGAGTCATCCAGAGCGGAGCCTGTATGCTCTGCCTCTTTTTTCAGGGTCTTAACGGCATCCTCCAGGAACTGGTCCAGGCCATCTGCCAGAGCTGCCAGTCCATCCTGGCCTAAAAATTCCTCTGCCGCCGCAGCCAGATGACCGTACAAAAGAAGGAAACGGTCTTCTACCGGATACTGTCCTGAACGTCCACTTTCCTCTCCCCTGTTTCCAAAACATTGTTCCTTCTGGTCCTCATCCATGTTGGCCGGACGGAGATAAAATGCAAACCGACAGAAAAAGTCCCTATCACATGTCATGGAATTAGAAACATTCGCCTGCCCCCGCCCATCTGTATACGCATCCAGAAGGCTGTGGGCCAGTTCTTCACAATAGCATCTGCCCGCCTCGGTACAATCCTCTCTTTTCCAGACCTCTGCCAGAGGGCAGTGATACACCTCTTGAAGCTGTACCTCCTCTGTATCTTTTATAATGTTTCTTTTAAAGCGTGGGTCTGTACCGCAGCAAGGCTCCATTTGGAACAGGGTATGAAGATTTGTTTTCTTCCCAAGTTCCAGATACGCTTTTCTGATTCCTTCACCCAGATCCCTTCCATAACGGATCACAGCCTCCCTGACAGCCCGCTCACCCCGTTTTCCTCCGGCTTCCATCATTGATCGGGCAATAAATCCATACATTTTTGCAAAATAATCAAACTTATTCTGAAATTTAATTTCTTCCAAATTATTCATATGTTCCTCCAGGATCCTTTTATTCGTTTAAAAAGCAGGCATTAAAATGGCCGGGAGCAATCTCCTTTAACTGTGGTTCCTCCGAATGACACCGGCTGCTGGCATAGGGGCACCGGCTGGCAAATCTGCATCCAGGCTTAGGATCCACCGGAGAAGTGATCTCTCCCTTTAAGAGGATCCTCTTTCTCTGATTATGGATACTGGGAACCGGAATGGCTGACAGGAGCGCCTGAGTATATGGATGGACTGGATTCCGGAACAGTTCCTTTGCCGGTGCTTTTTCGATCAGACGGCCCAGATACATCACTGCAATATCATCTGCAAAATAATGGACCACTGATAAATCATGGGTGATGAACATATAGGTCAGTCCCATCTTCTCCTGGAGTTCATCCATCAGATTTAAAATCTGTGCCTGGATCGAAACGTCCAGGGCGGAAACTGGTTCGTCGCAAACAATAAACTGTGGATTTAAGGCCAGGGCCCTGGCAATACCAATTCTCTGTCTTCGCCCTCCATCCAACTCATGAGGATATGCATTATAGAGCCGTTCAGCCAGGCCCACGATCTCCATGATTTCCGCCACACGCTCCATACGTTTTCCCTTATCTGTGATAATCCCATTGAGTTTCAGCGGCTCTGCAATGGTTTCACTGACAGTTTTTCTCGGATTTAAAGAAGAAAACGGATCCTGGAAGATGATCTGCATCCTGGTCCGCATCCTCCTCATCTGGTCCTTTCCCAGTGAACGGATATCCTCACCATCAAACAGAATCTCCCCCTCAGTGGGTTCCACGATCCTTAAGATCGCACGGCCAGTGGTGGATTTTCCGCATCCAGATTCTCCCACTACTCCCAGGGTCCTTCCCCGGTCAATGGTAAATGACACATCATCCACTGCATGCAGCATTCCTTTAGGTGTTTTAAAATATTTTTTAAGGTTTTTTACCTCAAGCAACGGACTGCTGGAATTGCTCATCTCCACTTCTCCTCCTTATCCCCGATATTCTGCTCATTATAAAGGTGACATTCCACAAAATGAGTCTCGTTCCGGTATACCTTAGGTGGTTTTTTTGTCCGGCATATCTCCATGGCATGGTCACATCTGGGATAAAACGGACATCCCAGGGGCAAGTCCGTGGGATCCGGCATCAAGCCACGGATAGGCTTCAGCTTTTCCGCCTGGTTCTCAATGTTGGGGAGGGAATTGAACAGCCCTTCTGTATATGGATGTCTGGTATTATCAAACACATCTGCCAGCGTCCCATGCTCCACAACACGGCCCGCATAGACCACAGATACCTCGTCACAGATTTCTGCCACAATTCCCAGATCATGGGTGATCATCAGCATGGACATTTCATATTTTTCCTTTAACCCCTTCATCATCTCCAGAACCTGGGCCTGGATCGTCACATCCAGAGCCGTAGTGGGCTCGTCCGCGATCAGAAGTCCCGGTGTACAGGAAAGAGCAATGGCGATTACAACTCTCTGTTTCATCCCTCCAGAAAACTGATGAGGATATTCCTTTGCCCGTTCTCTGGGAATTCCTACCATTTCCAGCATTTCCTCTGCTTTCTTTAAAGCATCTCCATGATTTAATCCTTCATGGATCTTAATGGCCTCTGCAATCTGATCCCCCACAGTCATAACAGGATTTAATGAAGTCATGGGATCCTGGAAGATCATAGCCACTGCATCCCCACGGATCTGATCCATCTCCTTGTCTGTCAGTGCACGGAGATCCTTTCCATTTAAGAGGATTTCCCCGCTTACGATCACTCCCGGAGGACTAGGGATCAGTCCCAATACTGCCAGGCCGGCCGTAGTCTTTCCAGCTCCTGTCTCCCCCACAAGGCCCAGGGTCTTTCCCTTTTCAATAGAAAGGCTTAAACCGTTCAATGCCTGTACCACACCACTGCGTGTCCGGTATTCCACCACAAGATCTTTAATTTCAATCGTCTTTTCCGCCATAATGTCCTCCTATTTCAGTCTCGGGTCCAGAGCATCCCGCAGCCCGTCTCCCAGAAGATTCAGCGCCAGGATCGTGAGCATGATGGCAAGACCTGGAATAAAGGTCAGATAACTGTAATCCCGGATATAATTTCTTCCAGCCGACAAAAGTGCTCCCCACTCCGGCGCTGGCGCCTGTACGCCCAGGCCCAGAAACGAAAGGCCGGCGGTGTTGGAGATCATAGCTGCAACCCGGAGTGTCGTCTGTACAATGATAGGGCCAATGCAGTTGGGAAGGATATGACTGAAAATGATTGTTCCATCCTTCGCCCCAATGGCTCCGGCTGCCTCAATGTACTCTACTTCCCGGACTGTAAGAACAGAGCTCCTGACAATCCTTGCAAAGGTAGGGACTGCTGACAGAGACAGTGAAATAATAAGATTCGTAGTACTGGCTCCCAAAGCTGCCACAATGACCATGGCTAAAAGCGTCATGGGAATGGCCAGAAAAATATCCGTAATCCTCATTATTATCTCATCCAGGAGTCCGCCGTAATATCCGGAAACAGCACCCAGAATGCCTCCAATAATCAAGCTGGCCAGCACAGAAACAAAACTTACGGACAGAGACAGCCTGCTGCCATGAACCACTCTGGCCAGAAGATCCCTTCCATATTCATCTGTACCAAAGAGATGTTCTGCTGAAGGCCACTGGAGCCGCTCAGAAATGTTCTGCTCCACAACCTGGCTTTCGTAATCGAACAGCAGATCTGCGGAAAGTGATACCCCCACCAGAAGGATCAGGAAGATGAGTCCGGCCATGGCGGCCTTGTTCCGCACCAGGAGAGACATGACCTCTCTGACCGGGCTTACCTTCTTATATTTTTTTGAAAGGTCAGATGATGTATTTCCCATAATTGCCTCCTGTTTTATGAATACATTGCTTTGATTCTTGGGTCTACAAATGCATAAAGAAGATCCACCAGAAGGTTGACCACAGAAAAGCAGACCGTCATGACAACCATGCACCCTAACACCATTGGCACATCGCGTGAGCTGATGGATTGTACCATCAGTCGGCCGATTCCCGGCCAGGCAAATACGGTTTCTGTGAGAACGGAGCCGCCTAAAAGCTGTCCCAGCTGAATACCACAGACTGTTATCGTGGGAATCAGAGCATTCTCAAAGGCATGCTTTACAATAGCATCCCGTTTGGGAACTCCTTTCGCTCTTGCTGTCCGGATATAATCCTGGCGTACTGTCTCCAGCATAGAGGATCTGGTCGTTCTGGCAATGGAGGCCATATTCATAAACCCCAGGGAAATAGCTGGAAGCACATAACTTTTCCAGCCATCAGCCCCCTGGACCGGGAACCACCCCAAATTTAAGGAAAATGCCAGGACCAAAAGTAGTGCCAGCCAGAAAATGGGCATGGAAACACCCACCAGAGAAATCACCATGCTGATATTGTCAAAAAATGTATTTTGTTTGACTGCAGCCAGGATCCCCAGAGGAATTGCCAGGAGAATCGAGACAATACCAGCTACAATGGATAGGTTAAATGTATATGGAAACCGTGAAAACACTTCGTCCGCCACAGGGCGTTTCGTTGCATATGATGTTCCCAGATCGCCTTTGCAGAAATTGACCATATATCTTACATACTGGACGATGACCGGATCATTTAATCCCATCTCTTCCCGCAGTTCCTCCACCTGCTCCTGGGTGGCTCCCTCGCCCAGGAGCAGTTTTGCCGCATCTCCCGGAGCCAGCTGCATTACCATGAAAACAAAAAAGGTCACTCCCAATATCACGGGAATCAGCGAAAGCAGACGCCTGATTATAAATTTGATCATAGCTTCCTCCTCATAAAACGCTGCCGGTACAGACGGAGAGGCCGTCCGCTGCAAAAACCTTTTCTGGCTCCTGCAGCATTCCGGCCGCCTTCACATCCGGCTATTTCCAGTACATGTCATTGAAGCCCACATATCCCGTAGCGCTGGCTGTCACACCGCCCAGATCCGCAGAATATGCCCGGAACATCAATGGCTGATACAGGGAGATCTGAGGTGCCAGTCCGTTTACAGTTTCCACAATCGTTTTGATCTTTCCGATACGCTCTGTATCATCAATGGTAGATTCAGCATCACGGACCATTTTATCTACTTCTTCGTCCTTTAAGGAACCTGGATATGTCAAGGCACGGTCCGAATGGTACCTCTGTACATAGGTCAAGGAGTTGGACGGAGACCAGGAAGAAATCAGTCCAGTGTAGTTTCCAGCCTCCCAGTCTGCAAAGTATGTAGCCGTATCGGTAGAAACCACCTCCACCTGGATGCCCAGTTTAGAAAGATTACTCTGGATGACTGTGGCCACAGCTACCTTCGTCTCATTGGAACAGATGATCGGGAGAACAATGGATGATGGATCACCGCCCCATTTATCCAGGTATTCCTTTGCCTTATCCAGATCATAAACCGCAGCCCCTGCATCAGTATCTCCTTCATAGCCCATGGCAATAGCAGTATAGTTGGAGGCTCCATAGCCATTTAACGCAGCTGCAATGACATCCTCTCTATTAATTCCGTAATTAATGGCCTGGCGGACATTGACATCATTAAATGGTTCTTTCTCCAGGTTAATGCCCAGGAAAAAGTTCTCCACACTGGTAATTTCCTTGACCTCAAATTTCTCATCTGATTTCAGCCGTTCTACGTCTGCACTGGGAACATCATACACAAAATCCACTTCTCCAGCCTCCAGGGCAATGGTTCTGGAGGTTCCCTCCGGAATAATCTTAAACACCAGATTCGGAATAGATGCCTTTCTCTCTGCATCAAAGTATTCTTCAAAGCCTACGAAATTCAACGAATCCCCATACTGCCAGGATACAAACTTATATGGACCAGTACCAACAGGTTCGCTGTTGAAGTCATGACCGCTCTCGATCAGTTCTTCTGGAACAATAAAATTATAATGATAGGCCAGGTCAGCCGGAAGGCCTGCATAGGGCACCTCTGTCACAATCTTCACAGTCTTGTCGTCCACCGCTTCTATTGTTTTAATGTTTCTCGTATAATTAGCGCTTCCTGGGAAAGTTTTTGCCCATTCGATACTGGCAGCCACATCCTGGGCAGTACAGTCGGAACCATCATGGAATTTAATCCCATCCTTTAAAACAAATGTCCATTCTGTCTCATTTTCCACCGTATAGCTTTCTGCCAGATCCGGAACCACCTCCAGCGTTTCATGATCCACCCGCATCAGACCATTATAAGTAAGAAGATTCATGTAAACTCCTACGATCGAATCATGGTCACAGGTGGTAAGGGACGGGGGCTCGCTGGTCAGAGCCACCGTCAGCGTATCCTTTTTTTCTCCTCCGCTTTCTTCATTCTGCGCTCCGACCGTCTCCCCATCCGACGGTGCGGGATTTTTTGTACTGCACCCCGCTAATGAACCCAGGGACAGCGCTGCCGTCATACACAGACACAACAGTTTTTTCATTTTCCTCATAATCCACTTTCCTTTCTCCGACTCTGTTACAGATGCGCATACTGTAATTACTTAATTATGTCGTTTTTAGTAATTATTTGTAAATTTATTATAGCAGTTGACGGTTACATATGCATAATATATAATTCTGGTAATCGTTATTGGAATATCCGATAGTATTATCTACAATTTTTGTATTCAGGAGGTTTCTTGTGACATTAAACCAGTTGAAATATGTGATTGAAATTGCCAGAACTGGCTCCATCAATAAAGCTGCCAGCAACCTTTTTATCTCCCAGCCTGTGCTGTCAGCCTCCATTAAGTCTCTGGAGACCGAATGCGGGAAACCACTGTTTTCCCGTTCCAACCGTGGGATCGAGCTGACACCTTTCGGAAAGGTATTTCTCTCCTATATCACACCGATCCATATGCAGCTTTGCCAGCTGGATGACATGATCTTTAAAGAGCAGAAAAAACCCCAGCACCATCTTACCATCGCTAGCAATGGATTCCATTTCATCAGTAATATCTGTTCGGAACTCTATAAAAAATACCAGTCCGAAGGCATCAAACTGGAGTCCCGGGAGGCCTTTGGTATCGAAGCCTTAAATCTGGTTTCCAACCAGATTGCAGAAATTGGAATCATCCGCCAGTGGAGCTGCTATAAAAATCTGTATTCCAGCCAGTGCCGCGCCTTGAATCTGGAATATTATCCCATTACCCGGTTAAATATTGCCGTCACTGTCGGTACCGGGAGTCCTCTTTTTTACCGAAAAGAAAGCTCCATCTCCCGGGACATGCTGAAGCCTTATCCCATGGTCATGTATGACTATATGGACTCAGGTCCCTTTGCAGATATTTTCGAAAAGCTGAAGCTGTCTGGATCCGGCAGTCGGATTGTTACTTCATCACGTTCTGTGATCTATGAAATTCTGGAACACTGTGATGCCTGGTATCTTAACTCCAACTATACCTATTCTATTCCTGTGGAGGAGATCAACAAAGCGGCACATCATCAGAAAACACTCACTCTGTCCGACTGTGACATTACCTCTGAAATCGGCTGGGTAAAAAGCAAAGAACTTCCTCTTTCCCCCCTGGCCGAAGAAGCTATTAAAATGATCCGGGATCTGCTGATTCCCAATACCTGGGAACTTTCCGGACGAATAAAAGGATAACGCTATGGAATTACGCGAGATCGCCGCCTTCCTCCAGGTGGCACAGCTAAAGAGCTTTTCAAAGGCCGCCCGGGCCCTGGGCTATTCCCAGGCGGCAGTCACCATCCAGATCAAGCAGTTAGAGCAGGAGCTGGGGATCCATCTGTTTGACCGCATCGGAAAACAGACCATCCTGACCCATCAGGGCATGGTCTTCTATGACCATGCCGCCGCCGTCATGCGGGAGATCTCCTGCGCCAGGGCCGCAGTGACCGAAAGCCAGGAGCTGACCGGGGCACTGACCATCGGGACCATCGAATCCATCTGCGCCTCCATCTTCCCGGATCTTATGGAGGCCTTCCATAAGGCCCACCCAAAGGTAAAGGTCAGCATGGTCCTGGACTCCCCGGACGTGCTTCTGGACCGGATGAACCACAACGCCATCGACTTCGTGTACCTTCTGGATCAGAAGATCTACGACCACCGCTGGGTCAAGGTCCTGGAGGAGCCGGAGGACATTGTCTTCGTGGCCTCGTCTGCCCATCCCCTGGCTGGCCGGAAAGCCCTGGAGCTTAAGGAGCTCCTTCCGGAGCCCTTTCTCTTAACTGAAAAGGACGCCAGCTACCGGTTTGTTCTGGACCGGTATCTGACGTCCATGGATCTGCGGATCGAGCCGTTTTTAGAAATTGGAAACACGGAATTTATCATCCGCCTGCTGAAAAACAATGCCGGGATCTCCTTTCTTCCGGAGTTTTCCATTAAAAACGAAATATCGGCAGGACATCTGGCCGTCCTGCCGGTAAAGGATTTTCATATGCATATCTGGCGTCAGATCCTCTATCACAAGGATAAATGGGTCACCAGGGAGATGGACGCCTTCATCCGCCTGGCCCAGGAAGCGCCCTAAGCCCTTTTTTCTGCCCTTAGGCTCCGGCCCCCGGCCCACACCAGGGCCAGGGTGATCAGAAGGAGAAGGCCGCTGACTCCGATGGTCAGATCGTAGCTTCCGGTGAGATCATAAAATTTTCCAAACCAGGTATTAAAGGGAGACACCAGAAGCGTCCCAAACATGGTCACATAGGAATAGGCCGTCCCATAATCCTCGCCCTTCCAGAACAGCTTACAGAACAGCGGAGCCATCACGGAGGACAGGGGAGGCGTGATCCCGTAAAGGAGGGCTCCCGCCATGACGCTGGCCGGAAGTCCCAGGAGCAGAAGGACATGGCCGATCTCTGACACCAGGATCGAAAGCTCAAAGGTGCGGACCGCCCCGAACACGTCGCTGGCCTTTCCAAGAAACAGCTTGCTGGACATGTTCCCAAGGAGCGCCATGGTGGTCATCATGGCCGCTGCAGTCATGGGAAGGCCCGCATCCAGGCCGCAGGAGGTCAGGAACATATTCAGATAAGAGCCGGCCAGGGCTCCCGCATAGGCCAGAAGCGCCAGATAAAAGACCGGCTGCTTTGCCAGGGATGCCAGGGAAAGTCCCTTTTCCGGACCAGCCGCTGCGGCTGACGGACCATTCTTTCTGACATCCGGCCTTTCTCCGGAAGCAGCCGCTGTTTCCGGAAGCTCCTCCGCCCCATAGGGGAGCATCCCCTTATCCGACGGCCGGTTCCTTAAGACAAACAGGGAGACCGGAAGGATCAGGACGATGCTGGCCGCCCCGATGATCCCGTAGCTGGCCCGCCAGCCCAGGGCCGGGATCATAAAGCCCAGGGCGCTGCTCCCCATCATGCCCATGAGGCCGGAAAATGCGGCGGAGATCCCCACAGCCATTCCTGCCTTTTTGTGGAACCAGTTATTTAAAAGGATGGGGGCCGCGATCATGCACAAAAATGAGGACGCGATCCCCTGGATCATACCGGCCGCATACCACTGCCACAGCTCTGTGAAGGTCCCCATGGCCATATTGGAGACGCCGAACACCACTGCCGCCGCGCTGATGACCGCACGCACGTCCAGCTTCTGGAAGCTCTTCGCCACAAATGGAAGGACCAGAGCAGAGCTTATGGAATAAAGCATCCGGTAAAACGTAAATTTCCCCATCTCAAATCCCAGATCCTGGCACACCGGAGAATAAAACACCCCGGAGCAGTTATTGATCAGTCCCAGGCTGGCTCCCTGCATGATACAGCAGCCAGCCAGAATGAACCAGGCATAATGGATCTTTTTTCTTCCCTTTTCCATGTCCGTAAGACTCCCCTATCTCTTTCTGTTAAAAAGCAGCTTCCCGGCACACTGATCCGGATCCGACCGCCACATACACGTTTTGCAGTACAGGCATTTCCCCGGGTCCCGTCCCGCCTTCACATCGCTGGCCCAGTTATAATTCACTAAAACGCCGCGGCCGATGTTGACCATATCCGCCCCGGTCTGCTTAAGAACGGCCTCTGCCGTCTCCCCGTCCTGGATTCCGTACACAGCAAAAACAGGAACCGACACCGCGGCCCTGATCCGTTCTGCCCCGTAAATGGCCTCTGCAAAGGGATAGCCCTGCGGCTTCTCACGCACAGCTTCCTTATCAAAGCCATAGGACACGTTTATAAAGTCGATGCCCATGGCCTCCAGCTTTTTAGCATGGGCCACACCGTCGGAAATTTCCGGCTCAAAGGCCCCCAGACGGATCCCCACCACAAATTCCGGCGGCGTCACCTTCCGGATCCCGTCGATGATATTTTTTACGATCTGCATATCTTCCGCATTATACAGATCTGTCCTCCGGTTCACCCGGCGGTTAAAAAACTGGCACAGCAGGTAATTGTGGCAGCCATGGAGCTCCACGCCGTCGTAACCGGCCTCATATGCCCTTCTGGCTGCTTCTATGAAATCCCCTTCGATCTTCTGGATCTCCTCCACAGAAAGCTCCCGCCCATGGCGCTCCCTTCCCTTAAAGACCAGGGAATAATCGCTGGGACATACGGGATCCTCTGTTTCAGACACCACCCCGGCGTGATGGATCTGTAAAAGCAGAGGGACGCCCTCTCCGTGGACTGCCTCCACGATCCGCTTAAGCCCCGGCACATGGGCATCGCTCCAGATCCCCAGCTGGTCCCGGCTTAAACGGCCATTTTCACTGACACAGGTGGCCTCCTGGATGATGAGCCCAGGTCCTCCCTTTGCCATGGCCCGGTAATGCTCCACGTTCCTATCCACCACCATGCCGCTTTCATCGCTCCATCCGAAGCAGACCATGGGAGGCACGCAGATCCGGTTCTGGATCTCCAGATTTTTCAGCTTCCATGCAGTAAATAATCGTTCCATTTTCCCCTTCCTTTCCATATATTCATATCGGTCATAACTTGAAATTATATTGTATCACATTTTTCGCATTTTTCATAGATTTTTTTCATCTTTTTGCCATAAAAAACTTGAAGTCTGCGGAAGAACTCATTATAATGGAAAAAAATAATTACCGGCCGCAAAAAAGCCCCGGAGGCTCCATTTCCGGCAAAAGCGGCAGAACGGAGGAAAAATCTATGGCAGCAAAAAACATCGACTGGGCCAATCTCGGATTCGGCTATATGAAAACCGATTACAGATACGTTTCCAATTATAAAAACGGCTCCTGGGACCAGGGAGCCCTGACCACCGACGACCAGATCCTCTTGAATGAGTGCGCCTGCGTATTCCAGTACGCCCAGACCTGCTTTGAGGGCTTAAAAGCCTACACCACCGAGGACGGCCATATCGTCACCTTCCGCCCCGACTTAAACGGCGAGCGGATGGAAAACTCTGCAAAGAGACTGGAAATGCCCGTATTCCCCAAGGAACGCTTCGTGGAGGCCGTTACAAAGGTCGTAGAGGCCAACGCCGATTATGTGCCGCCCTTCGGCTCCGGCGCGACCCTCTATATCCGTCCCTATATGTTCGGATCGGATCCCGTCATCGGCGTAAAGCCGGCCAGCGAATACCAGTTCCGCACCTTCTGTACGCCGGTGGGCCCCTACTTTAAGGGCGGTGCAAAGCCCATCACCATCCGCGTCTGCGACTTTGACCGGGCAGCCCCCCACGGCACCGGCCATGTAAAGGCCGGTCTGAACTATGCCATGAGCCTCCACGCCATCGTGGACGCCCACCAGCAGGGCTATGATGAAAATATGTATCTGGACGCTGCCACAAGAACAAATGTGGAGGAGACCGGAGGAGCCAACTTCATCTTCGTTACAAAGGACAACACCGTCGTAACTCCCAAGTCCGACAGCATCCTTCCGTCCATCACCCGCCGCTCCATCCTCTATGTGGCCGAGCATTACCTGGGCTTAAAGGCAGAGGAAAGAGAGGTTCCCTTTGAAGAAGTGAAGGAATTTGCAGAGGCCGGCCTCTGCGGGACCGCCGCAGTGATCTCTCCCATCGGAAAGATCGTGGACCATGGAAACGAGATCTGCCTGCCCAGCGGCATGGAAAAAATGGGTTCCGTCACCCAGAAGCTTTACGATACCCTGACCGGCATCCAGATGGGCCGCATCGAAGCGCCCCAGGGCTGGATCCATGTGATCCGGTAAAAGGGAATACCAAAATGCAAAAAACCGTTGTTTTACAGACTGGCTGCTCTCCCTGCCATACCCCCTGTAAAACAACGGTTTTCTATTTACTGGTCCAGGACCCCCGGACCCTCCCGCAGATCTGCGATCCTTACGGTATAGGCCGTATCGTTGCCCCTTCTGTCCCTGGCATAAAACGTATAAACGCCCGCCTGGTCGATGCGGAAGGCGGCAATGTCACGGTCACTGACTGTAAAGGACTGGCAGTCCTCCCTTTCCCGGAACCATTCCGCATTCCGTTCTCCCGGCGCATAATAAAGAACGTCCAGATCCCCGTCAATATCCACGACCCTCACCTTCAGATACAATCCGGCCAGGGTCCGTTCCGTCCGGGCCTCCAGGTGGGGAGCTGTGCCGTTTTCCGGCCTGTGCCCGCCTGCTTCAAAGGCTTTCCCGGAAAGCGTCCCCAGGTCATACCTTAGGGCCGCCCCCACGTTTAGCATTCCTCCGGTCTTTACCTTTCCGGAAAGACTGTCCAGGGGAGTCACAGAATTTAAAAGGATCTCCTTCACCTCCGCCGCCCCGATGCCGTCAAAATGGGACCAGACCATGGCCGCCGCCCCGGTGACCATGGGAGCCGCCATGGAGGTTCCTGTCATATAGCTGTATGTGTTTCCCGGCGTGGTACTTAAGATATAGCTTCCCGGCGCAGCCAGGTCCACCGATTCCACGCCGTAGTTGGAGCTTTCGTGGAGTTCTCCCCCGCAGGATATATTGGCTGCGGAGATCACATTGTCCAGCTCATAGGAGGCCGGATAGACCGGCGTCCTGTCGATATCCTTCCCGTCGTTTCCCGCTGCTGCCACAAAAAGCATGGAGGAATCCCGGATGGCGCAGTACAGGGCCTGGTCATTGGTAGGAGAAGTAAGGCTCAGATTGCAGATCGAAGCTCCGTTGTCCTCCGCATAGCGGATGGCCTTGATGAGAGCCGCTGTATTTCCTTCACCGTCCCCGCCTCCCAGAGCCTTCACCGGCATGAGCTTCACCCGGTCCCCCGGGATCATCCCAGAGATCCCAACACCATTGCCGGAGGACGCCCGGATGGTACCGGCCCCGTGAGTGCCGTGGCTGTCCTCGGAGCCATTATAGATCTGGTTATTGTTATGGTAAAAATTCCAGCCGTTCACATCGTCCGCGTATCCGTTTCCGTCGTCATCCAGGCCGTTTCCCGGGATCTCATCCTCATTGACCCAGATAGCTCCCGCCAGATCCTCATGGGAAATATCCACTCCGGTATCGATGACGGCCACCACCACGTCCCGCTTTCCCTCTCCGTAGGAGGCCCAGGCATCGGCCATCCCCACATCGATCCCGGCCGCTGCCCGGATCCGCTCCACCTGGACCAGCATGCCTAAAAGCTCCGGCTCCTCAAAATGCCAGTCCCCGGGCGCCCATGGCTGTCCAAAGGGGTCGTCGTAGACCGCATACCGGTTCTTCTCCTCTTCAATGGAAAAGGTCCCGTCATTATAAAAAGCCCACTGTTCAGAAAAGGACGGATCCCCCGGCGCATAAGGCGCGCCGTAGGAAGCCGTCCACGGGAGTCCGGCGGCCAAAAATGCCGCCAGTCCCCCCGACAAGATCCATTTATTCATTTTCAGCCCCTCCGGTCTCCGCCTTCCGGCCTTCCGGTACATTTCCAGCCGTTTCCGCCGCAGACTCCCCCTCTTCCAGTTCAGACGGAACCTGGGTCCGGCTGTCCGTTTCCGGTGCAGCCCCGGACGATTCCCTGGGTGTCTCCGGCCGTTCCATGGCCGCCGGATCCACAGGAGCGCCTCCCATGCGTTTTTTCTCGGGCCGGATCTCCTCCTCCGGTTCCGGGATCCCCTTCACCTGGCGGAAAATCTTCATGAATTCCTTACCAGTGATGGTCTCCTTTTCGATCAGGAAATCCGCGATCTTATCCAAAGCGTCCCGGTTTTCCGAAAGGAGCCGTTTCGCCTCCGCGTATGCGCCCTTTAACATCCGCATCACTTCCACGTCGATCTCCGCCGCCGTGGCGTCGCCGCAGTTCAATACGGTACGGCCCGTCAGATACTGGTTTTCCTGGGTGGCAAGGCCCATGAGTCCAAATTTCTCCGACATTCCGTACTGGGTCACCATGGCCCTGGCGATCCTGGTGGCCTGCTCGATATCATTGGCAGCTCCCGTGGTCACCGTATCGAACACGATCTCCTCCGCTGCCCGGCCGGCCAGGGATACCACCAGCATGGCCTCCAGCTCTTTTTTCGTATTTAAGAATTTCTCTTCCTCCGGCACCTGCATCACATAGCCCAGTGCGCCCATGGTCCTGGGCACGATGGTGATCTTCTGCACCGGCTCCGCATCCTTCTGGAGAGCCGTCACCAGAGCGTGGCCCACCTCATGGTAGGATACGATCCGTCTTTCTTCCTTACTTAAGATCCGGTCCTTCTTTTCCTTACCCACAAGCACCAGCTCCACCGCCTCAAAAAGATCCTTCTGGCATACGGCCTGGCGCCCGTGCTTAACGGCGTTGATGGCCGCCTCGTTCATCATATTGGCCAGATCCGCGCCCACGGCTCCGGAGGTGGCCAGGGCGATTTCTTCAAAGTCCACGGTCTCATCCAGCCGCACGTCCTTGGAATGGACCTTTAAGATATTCACACGGCCCTTCAGATCCGGCTTATCCACAATGACACGGCGGTCAAACCGTCCCGGTCTTAAGAGTGCCGGGTCCAGGATCTCCGGCCGGTTGGTAGCCGCCATCACCAGAAGGCCCTTGGAGGAATCAAAGCCGTCCATTTCAGAAAGGAGCTGGTTTAAGGTCTGCTCTCTCTCGTCGTTTCCGCCAAACCTGGAATCACGGCTCCGTCCGATGGCGTCGATCTCGTCAATAAAGATGATACAGGGAGCCGACTGCTGGGCCTGCTTGAACAGGTCCCGGACACGGGACGCTCCCACGCCCACGAACATTTCCACAAAGTCCGAACCGGACAGGGAATAAAACGGCACCTGGGCTTCTCCGGCCACCGCCTTGGCAAGCAGCGTCTTACCCGTTCCCGGAGGGCCCACCAAAAGGGCTCCCTTGGGGAGCTTGGCGCCGATCTTTGTATATTTCTGGGGATTATGGAGGAAATCCACGATCTCCACCAGAGACTCCTTGGCCTCGTCTTCACCGGCCACGTCGGCAAAGGTCACGCCGGTCTCCTTCTGGACGTAAACCTTGGCGTTGCTCTTTCCAACGCCCATGATGCCGCCTCCGCCGCCCATACGGCTGAACATCATATACAGCAGTCCGATCATCAGCACCGACGGCAGCACCCACCCAACGATGAAATTGATGATGCTGGAGCTGGCGCTGGTGTCCTCGCCCTCGAAGCGCACACCGCTTTCCAGAAGCCGGTCCGTCAGTTTCAGATCCTGGACCCGGACCGTATAATACTGGATCAGCCTGGAATACTGGGTGGAGCTGCTCTTTGGCACGATCACCAGCCGGCTGCCCGACTCCCGGACCGCCTCCACCTCTCCGTCCTCGATCATCCGGACAAACTCGTCATAGCTGACCTCCTGGCTCTGGCTCTTTTTCAGGGCAGAGTTCATCATGCTGACCACCGCCAGCGTGATGCACAGGACGATCACCATGACCCAGATCCCCGGGCCTCCCGGCTTCTTTCCATTATTTCTGTTCTGATTGTTGTTATCCATTCTGTCTTTCTCCACTTTTTCTATAACTATATCCTTCGGACATGGCACCCCGATACTTAGACCATTATAAGTTGAGTTTCCCCAGATAGCAATAAAAAAAAGATAAATTTAAACTTTTCTTTGACAAAATCCTTTATTTTTGCCATACTCTACAAAGACACATAAAAACCGCCATCTCATACGGAGGCCTGTTCCATGGAAACTGTGACCCACCCCATTCCTCCCCTTTTTGACGCTTCCTCCAGGATCCTGATCCTGGGCTCTTTTCCATCGGTCAAATCCCGGGAGGGCCTGTTTTTTTATCATCATCCCCAGAACCGTTTCTGGAAGGTACTGGCCGGAGTCCTTGAGGAACCGGTGCCCGGCTCCATTGAGGAAAAGAAAATATTCCTGTTAAAGCACCGCATCGCTCTCTGGGACGTGATCGCCTCCTGTACCATCGAAGGCTCCAGCGACAGCACCATAAAAAATGTGGTCCCCAACGACCTTTCCGGGATCCTTTCAGCCGCAGATATCTCCCGGATCTTCTGCAACGGAGGCGCTTCCTTCCAATATTATAAAAAATACCAGGAGCCCCGGACCGGCCGGGCAGCCGTCCGCCTTCCCTCCACCAGCCCGGCCAACGCCGCCTGGTCCTTAGACCGGCTGATCCGGGAATGGGCCGCCATCCGGGACAGCCTCCATGCATAAACCGCCAGGATCCGCGGAACAATAAGCTGCGGAGGTGATACACATGGACCAGAAGCCTGGAAAAAAGGCGGAAAACAAAGACGAATACGACGTGGATATCCAGTCCTGCTCCGCCATGGACTGCACCGGACTGATTCCATCCCTGCCCCAGTCCTTTGCGGAGGTGGAGCACTATAACGATCTGTATCAGTTCCTTCCGGAGCATGTGAGTGACCCGGAGGAATAACTATCCCACTGCCAGACCAGAAACCGGAGACGGCCCCTGGCCTGCATCCCCGGCTCACTGCCAGACCAGAAAAGCTGCCCCAGGCAGCCTCCCGGATCTGGCAGAATCTACATAAAATGAGGTGACATCCCCATGTCCATGAATTATGAATCCTGTACCCTGTGCCCCAGGATGTGCGGGGCCGACCGGACCAAGGCCCCTGGCTTCTGCGGCGCTTCCCACCAGATCAAAGCCGCCCGGGCAGCCCTCCACCAGTGGGAGGAGCCATGCATCAGCGGCACAGCCGGCAGCGGGACCGTATTCTTTTCCGGCTGTACCCTAAAATGCGTTTTCTGCCAGAACTATCCTCTGAGCCATGAAAATTTCGGAAAAGAAATTTCCACAGCCCGACTCGCTGAGATCTTCCTGGAGCTCCAGGAAAAGGGCGCCCACAACATCAACCTGGTGACGGCCACCCAGTATCTCCCGTCCATCCGCCAGGCCCTGGAGCTGGCGCGGCCAGAGCTTCACATCCCCGTGGTCTATAACAGCGGCGGCTATGAGCGGACTGAAACCATCCGGGAGTTTTCCGATTGCATCGACATCTGGCTTCCGGATCTTAAATATTATGACAGCAGCCTGTCTGAAAAATACTCGGCAGCCCAAAACTATTTCTCCATGGCCTCCAAAGCCATAAAGGAAATGATCCGCATATCCGGCGGGCTGGCCTGGGACCCGGAAAACCCGGGGCTTTTAAAAAAAGGCGTAGTGATCCGCCACATGGTCCTTCCCGGAGCAAAGGAGGACTCCATCCGGCTCCTTCACTGGATAAAGGAAGAGCTGCCTCCAGGACAGTTCCTTTTAAGTATACTGAGCCAGTATACGCCATTTTATAAAAGCAGCCAGTATCCGGAGATCCGCCGCCGGATCACCACCTATGAATACCAGAAGGTCGTGGATACTGCCATCGAACTTGGGCTTACAGACGGATATATGCAGGAAAAAAGCAGTGCAAAAGAAGAATACACCCCGCCCTTTGATCTGAGCGGGATCTGACATGCAAAAATTTAGTGGGTACCGAAAAAGTCACTTACTGATTCTCCCGATACCCACTCTACATTTCGTTGTCCATTGGACGATCCTCACTTTCGAGTTTTTTATCTATATTAAATTTTCTTTCTTCACTCCACCGGTTTTTCGAATTTTTTCTTCTGTCATTTTTTCTTTTTCATATCGATTATTGTATTTTTCTTATTGATACTTTCTCGTCATATCTTTAAGTAATATCAGATAACCTTTTATGATCCGTTTGTTCCGGTTTTGTGGTTTTCCTATGTTTAGACTTTTATTTTTTTATAAAAGCTAAACGAGATTTAAGTCTTCGGTGGTCCGTACCTCCTTTGCTTAGATTTGGACGTTCATTTCGAGATAGGAATCTTTTTTGGATTTCCTTCTCCAAAGAGTTTTGAAATCTTTTTTAAGGATTTTTGTTTCTCTTTGTTTTTGTTGTCTTTATTATAGACGAACAGTATCGTTTTGTCAATACATTTTTTAAAAATTTTTATTTTATTTTTCTGTTATCTTTTAATTGTGTTATTGTGTAGAATTATTCTGATTATTTGTTTTTCCATGCCTTCTGCACCAGAGCCATATTCCATACAAAAAGGCTGCTGGAAAGGAGAAGCCAAGTCCCCTCCTTTCCAGCAGCCCCCGTATCTGATCCACAGTCCTTATGCGATCTGGCTGCAGATCAGGTCGCCCATTTCCTTCGTTCCCGTCTGCTTCATTCCCTCCGCCATAATATCCGCTGTCCGGTATCCCCCGGCCAGGACCTTTTTCACCGCATTTTCCACCGCTTCCGCTTCCTTATCCAGATCAAAGGAAAACCGCAGCATCATGGCCGCCGAAAGGATGGTGGCAATGGGATTGGCAATGCCCTTTCCCGCAATATCCGGGGCAGAGCCGTGGCTGGGCTCATAAAGGCCGAACTTTCCTTCGTTTAAGCTGGCGGAGGAAAGCATTCCGATGGAGCCGGTGATCATGCTGGCCTCGTCGGACAGGATATCCCCGAACATGTTTTCCGTTAAGATCACGTCGAACTGTCCCGGATCCATCACCAGCTGCATGGCGCAGTTGTCCACCAGCATGTTCTCCAGAGCCACCTCCGGATAATCTGCCGCCACCTCCGCCACCACCTTTCTCCAGAGCCTGGAGGAATCCAGCACATTGGCCTTATCCACGCTGGTGACCTTCTTCTTTCTCTTCATGGCCGTTTCAAAGGCCTTCACCGCCACACGGCGGATCTCCGTCTCATTGTAGACCAGGGTATCCGTGGCCTGCATGACTCCGTTGACCTCCTCTGTATGACGTTCCCCGAAGTACAGGCCTCCGGTCAGCTCCCGGACGATGACCATATCAAAGCCGTCTCCGATGATCTCCCGCTTTAACGGGCAGGCGTCCTCCAGCCCGTCATACAGACAGGCAGGCCGGATATTGGCAAAGAGGTTCAGCCCCTTCCGGATCGCCAGAAGCCCGGCCTCCGGACGCAGCTCAGGAGCCACGTCATACCAGCGGGAATTGCCCACATGGCCGCCCACGGCTCCAAGCAGGACGGAATCGCTGTTTTTTGCCGTTTCCAGGGCTTCCTTTGTCAGCGGTACGCCGTATTTGTCAATGGAAACGCCGCCCATATCCACTTCTGTGTAATGGAACGTATGGCCGAAGACCTGGCCCACCCGGTCCAGAACCTTTTTGGCCTCTGTGACGATCTCCGGCCCGATGCCGTCGCCGGGGATCACTGCGATCCTGTATTCCATAAGATATTCCTCCGTCTATTCCCTGTGATGTCCTTTATCTTATCCCATTCCCCCGGCCTTTTCAATGGCAGCACCCGTTTTCGTGTATACATATTTGTCATGGCATCCATAACCGACGGCCAGAAAAGATCCGCAGATCCCGCCGGGCGGGCCAGTTCCTTCATCTGCCTGCCGCCCGGACCAGCCTACTCCTTATACAGCTCCGGTCTCCGGTCCCGGAACAGTCCCCAGGAAAGGCGGTCCTCCGCCAGGGCGTCCAGATCGAAGGAGGCGGTGATCACGCCCTCCGAATCCCGGTCCATGGATGTTACCAGCTCTCCCGTTCCGTCGGTGATAAAGGAGGAGCCGTAGAACCGGAGGGAAGAGCTCTGGTTTCCATTTTCCGCACAGGGCTCCACCGTCTCCAGACCCACCCGGTTGGCGGCGATCACCGGCATCAGATTGCAGGCGCTGTGGCCCTGCATACACCGTCTCCAGTGGGGCATACTGTCCACCTCCAGGATCGGCTCACTGCCGATGGCCGTGGGGTAGAATAAGAGCTCTGCGCCCTTTACGGCCATGAACCTGGCCGTCTCCGGGAACCACTGGTCCCAGCAGATGCCCACGCCGATGACAGCGTACCGGGTCTTAAAGGCTTTAAAGCCCGTATCGCCCGGAGTGAAATAAAATTTTTCCTGATAATAATGGTCGTCGGGGATGTGTGTCTTTCTGTAGATCCCCAGATTCTCCCCGTCCGCATCCAGAATGGCCACAGTATTGAACAGGCGGTTTTTGTCCCTCTCATAAAAGCTGATGGGGAGCACCACAGAAAGCTCCTTCGCCACCTTTGAAAAATGGCGCACCGCATCGTTTTCCTCCACAGGCTTTGCATACCCGTAATATTCATATCTGCGCTCCTGGCAGAAATAGGGCCGTTCAAACAGCTCCGGGAGAAGGATGATCTGCGCTCCCTCTGCCGCCGCCTTCCGCACCAGGGCCTCAGCCCTGGCGATATTTTCTTCTGCATTTTCCGTGCAGCGCATCTGCACTGCCGCCACAGTTACCTTACGCATAAAAACCTCCTTATAAAGACTCACAGACGCCGGACGCAGGGATCTGCTGGGTGATGCAGTGGATGTTGCCTCCGCCCAGAAGAATATCCCTGGCTGCCACCGGATGCACCTTCCGTCCCGGGAACAGCTCCGCCAGGATCCTTACTGCCGTCTCATCGTTTTCGTCTCCGAACTGGGGTACGACCACCCCGCCGTTGGAAATATAAAAATTCACATAGCTGGCTGCCAGACGCTCTCCGGCCTCCCGCACGTCCTCGCCAGGCTCAAATTCATAGCCCTTAAGATCCTCCTCCGTAACACAGATAGGCGTTTTAGGGATCGGAAGCTTATGGACCTGGAGCCTGCGGCCACAGGCGTCCACAGAAGCCTCCAGGGCCTTTAGGCAGGCCATGGACAGCTCATACTGGGGATCCGCCTCGTCATCGGTCCAGGCCAGTACCACATGGCCCGGGGCTGTGAAGGCACAGATATTATCCACATGCTCGTTGGTCTCGTCGTTATAGATCCCCCGGGGCAGCCAGATGACCTTTTTCCCTCCCAGATATGAGAGGAGCCTTTCTTCGATCTCCTCCTTCGTAAGCTCCGGATTCCTCCCGACGCTTAAAAGGCAGGATTCTGTCACCAGGATGGTCCCCTGGCCGTCGCTGTGGATGGAGCCGCCCTCCAGCACAAAGGGATGGGCCTCATAGCACTCATACCCCAGGGCCTCACAGAACCGCTCCGCCACCTGGTCGTCTTTTTCCCAATGGGCATACAGACCGTCCACGGTTCCGCCCCAGGCGTTGAATTCCCAGTCAATGCCCCTGACGTCCCCTGCCCTATTCTTCACAAAGGTGGGGCCCACGTCCCTGGCCCAGGCATCGTCAGATCCCATTTCCAGCACATGGATCCGGGCTCCGGTCCCTGGCGTTTCCGCTGCGGCCTCCCCCGTGACCCCCAGGGCCCTCCTGGCATCCTCAGCCACGTCCGGCTCTGCCAGCATATATACGTCCTCGCTCTCTGCAATGGCATGGGCCACGTTCTTAAACGCCTCCCTGGCCTTTACCGCTCCGTAATTCCAGCTTCCGGGACGTTTGGGCCAGATCATGATGCAGCCTCTGTGGGGTTCAAATTCTCCGGGCATGGAATATCCCTCTTCTCCCGGAATTCCCATTAATTTCTTCATATTTTCTGTACTCTCCTGTTTTAAAAAGGCGGCCGCATTTACGCCAGCCGCCCTTTAAAGTCTTCGTATCCGAATTCCCGGATCACCTTACAGTTTCCGTCCTCCTCCATCACAGCAATGGCCGGCAGGGCCATGCCGTTGAAGGTATTGTTCTTCACCATGGAATAAATGGCCATATCCTCAAAATACAGCTTATCTCCCACATGGATCTCATGGTCAAAGGAATAATCCCCGATCACGTCCCCGGCCAGGCAGGTACAGGAGGACAGGCGGTAGGTATACGCCTTCTCTCCCGGCTTCCCGGAATCCTTAAGGGGCGGCCGGTAGGGCATTTCCAGCACATCCGGCATATGACAGGCCGCCGAAGCGTCCAGCACCAGAGTGGAGATCCCGTTCTTCACAATGTCCATAACCTCCGTCACCAGATAGCCCGCATTTAAGGCAATGGCCTCCCCCGGCTCCAGGTATACCTGTACGCCGTAGGTCTCCTTTATATGGAGGATGCACCGCTCCAGACGGGCGATATCGTAGTCCGGCCGGGTGATGTGGTGGCCGCCGCCCATATTGAGCCATTCAATGTTGGGGAGCTCCAGGTATTTCCCGAACTTTTCCTCCACCGCTGCCAGAGTCGTCTCCAGATCGTCGGAGTTCTGCTCGCAGAGGGTATGGAAATGGAGGCCGGAAAGCTCTCCGGCCAGATGCTCCGGGAAGTTTTCCAAGGTCACTCCCAGACGGGATCCAGGCGCGCAGGGATCGTAAATGGCATGATCCCCTTGGGTGGAGCATTCCGGATTGATCCTGAGTCCCACGCCCACACCGTTTTTTCTGCATATCGGAAGGAATTTTTCCAGCTGGGCCGCAGAATTGAAGATCACATGGTCGCAGATCCCGGCGATCTCCTCAAATTCAGCCGCTTTAAAGGCCGGGGCGAACACATGGGTCTCCAGGCCAAAGGGCTCTCCCATCTCCTCATAGCCCAGCCGCGCCTCATAAAGGCCGCTGGCCGTGGTACCGTCCAGATAGTCTGCGATCCGCGGGTATTCATAAAAACAGGAGAATGCCTTCTGGGCCAGCAGGATCCTGCATTCCGTGCGGTCCCTTACGCCTGCCAGGATCTCCAGATTCTCCTTCAGCTTCTTTTCATCGATCACATAACAAGGAGTCGGAAGCTCATGTATGTTCATGGTCACACCTCTGTCGTTTTAAAAAGGGCCGCCGAAAGCCACGCCTTCAGCGGCCCGCCGTTTTTACTCTACGGTCTGGGGATTTTCGTCCACTACCCACGGAAGCCCCCACTTATTTAAGGCCTCCATATACGGATCGGGATCGAACTCCTCTACATTGAATACGCCCTTGCCGTTCCATTTTCCTGTCACCATCATCATGGCGCCGATCATGGCCGGTACGCCGGTGGTGTAGGAAACAGCCTGGGAGCCCACCTCTTTATAGCATTCCTGATGGTCGCAGACATTGTAGATATAAATGGTCTTTTCCTTTCCGTCCTTTACGCCGGTGAAGATACAGCCGATGTTGGTCTTTCCGACGGTTCTGGGGCCTAAGGATGCGGGGTCCGGTAAAAGGGCCTTTAAGAACTGGATGGGAACGATCTCCTGGCCGTTATATTCTACCGGAGAGGTGGATAACATGCCCACATTCTCCAGGCATTTCATATGGGTCAGATAGCTCTGGCCAAAGGTCATGAAGAAACGGATCCGCTTTACGCCCGGGATGTTCTTTGCCAGGGCCTCGATCTCCTCGTGATGTAAAAGGTACATATCCTTCTGGCCCACCTGGGGGAAGTTGTACTCTCTCTTGATCTCCATGGGCTCTGTCTCCACCCAGTGGCCGTTCTCCCAGTAGGAGCCGTTGGCAGAAACCTCCCGGAGGTTGATCTCAGGGTTAAAGTTGGTGGCGAAGGGATAGCCGTGGTCGCCGCCGTTGCAGTCTAAGATGTCGATGGTGTGGATCTCGTCAAAGTAGTGCTTTAAGGCGTAGGCGGTAAACACGCTGGTCACGCCCGGGTCGAAGCCAGTGCCTAAAAGAGCCATCAGGCCGGCCTTCTCGAATCTCTCTTTATATGCCCACTGCCAGGAATAGTCAAAATATGCTGTGAAGCCCTCTTCCTTACAGCGTTTTTCATAAATGGCCCTCCACTCCGGATCGTCCGTGTCCTCGGGCTCATAGTTGGCGGTGTCAATGTAGTTGACTCCTGCCTTTAAGCAGGCGTCCATGATGGTCAGATCCTGGTAGGGAAGAGCCAGGTTTAATACTGCGTCCGGCTTATAGGACTCCATTAAGGCTGCCAGCTCGTCCACATTGTCGGCATCCACCTTCGCTGTGGTGATCTTTGTGGAGGTCTTTCCCTCCAGCTCTGCCTTTAAGGCCTCACACTTGGAGACCGTACGGCTGGCGATCATGATCTCCGTAAATACCTCGCTGTTCTGGCAGCATTTATGGACTGCCACAGAAGCGACGCCGCCGCATCCGATAATCAGTAATCTGCTCATTTTTATTGTTCCTCCTCTTCTAATAGATCCTCCACATATTTGGGCAGCATAAAGGCTCCCATATGAAGATGGGTCGTGTAATACCATGTTTCTATCTTAAGACCATTCCACTCCTTAGGCTTGAAATCCTTGATGGGATGATACTTTTTCGATGCAAAGCCAAACAGCCAGTAGCCCGACGGACAGGTGGGGATGTGGGCCTGGTAGACGCGGCTGATGGGGAAGGAACGGAACGCCTTCCTGTGCATGCTGCGGCAGGCCGCCTCGTCCTCGTCATAGAAGGGGCTTCCATGCTGGTAGACCATGATCCCGTCGTCCTTTAAGGCATTGTAGCAGCTTCCGTAAAATTCCTTTGTGAACAGGCCCTCCGTATGGCCGAAGGGGTCTGTGGAATCGTTGATGATCAGGTCATAGATCCCCTTTTTATTTCTCAGGAAGCGCAGGCCGTCGTCATAATGGATCTTCACCCTCTCATCATCCAGGGCGCAGGCCACCTCCGGGAAATATTCCCGGCATACGTCCACGAACATCCGGTCCGTTTCCACCACGTCGATGCTCTCGATGGACTTATACTGCAACAGCTCCTTGGCAACGCCGCCGTCGCCGCCGCCGATGATCAGCACATTCTTCACATGGGGATGGACGGCCATGGGCACATGGGTCACCATCTCATCATAAATAAACTCATCTTTTTCAGAGAATACGATCTCCCCGTCCAGGGAAATAAACTTTCCAAACTCCTCGGAGTCAAACACATCGATCCTCTGATATTCGCTTTCTCCGGAAAAAAGCTGTTTTTCGATCCGGACAGAAAGCTTTACGTTTCCCGTATGCAGCTCTGAAAACCAGAATTCCATTCTGCACCTCCCAGTCTCCTTAGTATTGCCGTACCGGCTCTAAATATTTGCCAGGACCATTAAATGCTCCACAGCCGGATCCTCAGTTCCCTGCATGGAGCAGCCCTTTTCCTTGGCATACATGATATATTCCACAATGTCGTCGGTGATCATCTCGCCGGGGGCCAGGATCGGGATTCCCGGCGGATAGCACATCACGAACTCTGCACAGACCCTTCCCGAGGATTTTTCCACCGGAAGGGAGATCTTATCAGAATAAAAGGCCTTCTGGGGCGACATGACCACCTTGGGGGAGATATATTCCCCTGATAAAAGGCCTGTGCTGTCTTTTTTATACAAACGTTCAATATCCGCCAGGGCGCCCACCAGACGTTCAATATCCTGGATCCTGTCACCGATGGAGATATAGGCCAGAATATTGCTGATATCTCCGAATTCGATCTGGATATCGTACTCGTCCCTTAAAAGGTCGTAGACCTCGATGCCCGCCAGGCCGATATCCCTTGTATATACGGAAAGCTTGGTCACGTCGTAGTCAAATACGCTGTTGCCGTTGACCAGCTCCTTTCCATAAGCGTAGTAGCCGCCGATGGAGTTGATCTCACTCCTGGCGTACTCCGCCATATCCACTACCTTTCCAAAGGATTCCTCACCCCTTAAGGCCAGGTTCCGTCTGGAAATATCCAGGCTGGACAACAGCAGGTAGGAGGCGCTGGTGGTCTGGGTCAGGTTGATGATCTGACGCACATAATCGGCGTTGACCCCTTTATTTAACAGGAGCAGAGAGCTCTGGGTCAGGCTTCCGCCGGATTTATGCATAGACACCGCCGCCAGATCCGCTCCGGCCTCCATGGCAGACACCGGAAGATTTTTTCCAAAGTACAGGTGGGTCCCGTGGGCCTCGTCAGCCAGGACCTTCATTCCCCTGGCGTGGGCCAGTTCCACGATGGTCTTAATATCCGAGCAGATCCCATAGTAGGTGGGGTTGTTCACAAAGACGGCCACAGCGTCCGGATTGTCCTCAATGGCCTGGCGGACCTTGTCCACCTCCATCCCCAGGGAGATCCCCAGCTTCTGGTTCACATCCGGGTTCACATAGACTGGGACGGCTCCGCAGAGCACCATGGCGTTAATGACGCTTTTATGGACGTTCCGGGGGAGGATGATCTTATCTCCTGCACGGCAGACGGAAAGGATCATGGTCTGGACCGCAGACGTGGTGCCTCCTACCATCAGATAGGCTCCGGCTGCGCCGAAGGCCTCTGCCGCCAGCTCCTCTGCCTCCTTGATCACAGATACCGGGTGGCACAGATTATCCAGCGGCTTCATGGAATTCACATCCAGGGACACACATTTTTCGCCCAGAAGCTGCACCAGCTCCGGGTTTCCTCTTCCTCTTTTGTGGCCCGGCACGTCAAAGGGGACCACTCTCTTTTTCTTGAACGCCTCCAGTGCTTCATAAATGGGGGCTCTCTTCTGTTTCTCTCTATCCATTCCCAAATCCCTTTCCATTTTCCCATATGCAGGAAACGATCCTTTTCCGCAGGCTTCCTATGTTAAAAAAGGCAGATGATGCAATCCATCATCTGCCTTACGATTCCTATTCCGAGAAACGGGCGTGTACGGTCCAGTGCCGTTTTCCGTTTCTTAATGACCGTTATCGTTTCCGATGCTTCAATCGCAAATATATGTTTCCTGCTCTTATTGACCGTTTCACAAGATGATGTGCGCACTGCGCGTTGATTATAAAGTGATCAGCTTATAAAATTTGAGCTTTTAACTCAATCAATAATGCGGTTTCCCGCGCCGGCGTTTGACCCGCCTGTCCGTGTGGGCTTGACTTCCGCCTTTCTGAGCGCGAAAGTGGTCACAAATACATTTGCATGAAAACGATAATGTCTCTTCACACTGGAAATATCATAACTCATTCTGTCATGATATGTCAAGCGTTTTTTGATTCCCGTCCCAGCAGGCCGCTTCCCGGCCGCTGGAAGCCGCGGCTCACTGAAAGGCCAGTGAACGGCAGCGCTGCCGGAGATCACTGCTCGGCTGCGAACATATGAAGGTTCAGCTCCTTGGAGAGATACTCCAGGACGTGGCTTCCGCCGATGCTGTTGCCCTTTTCATTGAGGGCCGGTCCATAGATGCCGATGCCCATGCGCTTTTCCACCACCGCCAGGATGCCGCCGCCGACGCCGCTCTTGGAGGGGATCCCCACCCGGACGGCGAACTCGCCGGAGCCGTCGTACATGCCGCAGGTCAGCATAATGGTCTTGGCCACCTGGACAGCGTATTTGTCAATGAGCCGTTCTCCTGTCTCCGGATGCCTGCCTCCGTTGGACAGCACCAGCCCCAGGCCGGCCAGGCTCTCTGCCGTGACGCTTAAGGAGCACATCCGCGTATAAAGCTCCAGGCTCTTTTCCACATCGCTTTCCAGGATGCCCTTGCTCTGGAGCAGGTAGGCGATGGCCCGGTTCCTGGCGCAGTGGTCCATCTCAGACCGGAATACCTTTTCATCCATGACGATGTCCTTGTCGAGACAGAGACGTCTGGCGTAGTTTAACATATCCTCAAAGCTCACGTCGGGCACCAGATAGCCGGCAGTGGTGATGGCTCCTGCATTGATCATGGGATTAAAAGGCTTATCGCTGGTAAGATCCAGCTTTACCAGAGAGTTGAACGCGTCGCCCGAAGGCTCCATGTTCATCTTCTCAAACACCTTATCGAACCCACAGTGCTGGAGCGCCACCATCAGGGTAATCACTTTGGAGATACTCTGGATCGTAAACCGCTCCTTCGTGTCTCCGGCGGAAAACGTTTCCATTCCCCTGGTCCGGATGCAGACGCCCAGATGGTTTTTATCTGCTTTGGCCAGCTCCGGGATATAGGAGGCGCACTCCCCCTCCGGAATATATTTCCGTCCGATCTCCAATGCATTTTCAAGTATTTTCTGCATGTTTTCACCTCTATTTTCCTGCCGGCTTTCTGCCCGCAGGGTTTATTCGTTCAGTCTCGGTCCCACGCCGTCGGGGATCGGGCATTCATAGACGCCGCCAGTCTCTCCAAGCCACTCTTCCCTGGCTCTCTTTACCAGTTCCGGATCCTCAAAGAGCATGATCCCGGCCAGTGCCATGGCCTTCCCGGCCGTCAGCATGGCTTTGTGGGCGATCTCCGTATTTCCATGGGCCGTCATCTGCCAGGTATGGGCCGCTGTTCCGAAGGTGGCCGTGGCCGTGGTCAGCTGGGCCGTAGGCATCACATAGCTGGCATCCCCCACATCGGTGGAGCCAGGCAGCACCCTGCCTGCCCATACCAGCGGCTCGATCCTTGTATTCAGCGGCCGCTCCATAAAGGCCTCCGCCTCCTGGCCATATTTTTTCTTCACAGCCGCCTTTTTGGCCTCCAGCTCATCGGCTGTGGCCGTTTCTGTAAAGAACCTTTTCGCCAGGGCAAAATCGGCCTCGTCAAACTCTGGTCCCCCAACCTCTTCCAGGGCCTCGTAAAGCACCTCCGAAAGGACATGGTTGGGGATAAAATCAGAAAGTCCCGCGTAAAGCTCATAGGTCATTTCCGTTCCGGTCATCTTTGCAGCTCCCTCGGCCACATCGATGACCCGCTTATAGATCTCCTGAACCTGCCAGGACTTGGGAGCGCGGATAAAGTAGTGGACCCGGCTGTGGCCCTGTACCACATTGGGGGCAATACCTCCCACATCCCGGTACGCGTAGTGGATCCTGGCGTCGGAGATAATGTGCTCTCTTAAGTAGTTGACGCCCACGCTCATGAGCTCGGCGGCATCCAGAGCAGAGCGGCCCAGCTCCGGCGCAGCGGCAGCGTGGGAAGTAACGCCCTTGAAATTAAAGAACACGCTCACATTGGCCAGGGAGGAGGTGGTCCATACGGCATTGGCCGTATCCGGATGCCAGGTCAGGGCCGCATCCACGCCTTCAAAGATCCCGTCTCTGGCCATGATGGTCTTTCCGTTTCCCTTTTCCTCACTGGGACATCCAAAAAGGATCACGGTCCCCTTCCCCGGATTCTCCTCCAGGTATGCCTTCACTGCCAGGGCTGCAGCCAGGGTCCCCGCGCCTAAAAGGTTGTGGCCGCAGCCATGGCCGTCGGGATTTTCCCCGCAGACTGGCTTTCTCTCTGTACAGCCGCCCACCTGGGAAAGCTCCGGAAGCGCGTCGTACTCGGCCAGAAAGCCCACCACCGGCTTTCCGTTTCCGTAGGTGGCCTTAAAGGCCGTGGGCATTCCGGCAATGCCCATCTCCACTGCAAAGCCCTCCTTCTCCAGGACCTGCTGGTACAGCTTTGCCGTTTCGAACTCATGGAAGCCTGTCTCCGCAAAATCAAAGATCCGGTCGCTGACCTCCACCACCAGATCCTGCTTCTGGCTGACGGCATTTAACACAAACTCTTTCCTGTTCATAATGATGCTCCTTTCCGTTTCTTCCTTGTCCAGTTTCTTTATCCAATGATCTTTTTCTTAAACAGCCCATAGGAATACAGCGCTGAAAGTACGATCACTCCCACCATAATGTAGCTCTGGTTGCTGGAGAAAAAGCTCCTTCCCACCACAAAGATCAGGATCACCGGCAGGATAATGGGTACGATGGCCTGCTTCGGCGCCTTTAAGATATATGGGAATAACAGGGCGCCGATGAGGGCAGGCACCATGTTCTGGAATGCGGGCTGTAAAAACGGATTGTTGTACACCGGCGCAAAAATCGGAGCCAGGAACAGCATTCCTAAAAATACGATAGCCGTGGTCACAAATGTAGAGGCAGCTACGGCGATCATAGCCACCACGTCAGCCTTTTCACTGCCCGGCGCGTGACCGGCCACCTCCATGGCGTTGACAGCCGCCGGAACCTTCATATTGCTCACATTGCCGGTCACACAGGCCATATAAAGAGCGCCGCTGCCAATGATGGGCATAAAGGACAGGTTCTCACAGATCCCGCTGATACTGAAGGTCAGAAGGATCGGAAACGCATTCTGTAAGATCTGCGGAATATTCATGGGGATATGGTTGACCATGGCCAGCACAAAGGGAACGGCCATGAAGCTTACCAGGGCACAGATCACCGTGAGTCTGCCGATGGTATGGATCCGGTCGTGAAAACTTCTTTCTTTCATCTTCTCTTCCTCCTAAACGATCATTGCATTGACAATACAGGATGCGAACATTCCCACCAGCATGCTTAAGGGGAATGCGAACTCCTTCAGCTTTTTGCGGCCGGCAGCCAGCTTATTGACACCGATGGCCGTGACTCCAGCCACCAGGATCGCAGCGACCGCCGGAAGGCTGGAAAAGTTTGTCAGATGGGGGGCCGCCATGGTGCCGTACATTCCCAGGAACATGGCCGTGGTAATAACGGGAACCAGAGCTGCGTTGCCGCTCTTTAAGGATTCCACCTTTTTGTCATAGCTCTTTAAGAAGAATACGTTGAAGATGTTTCCTCCAAGGATGCCGATGGTGACCACAAAGAGGATGAATACAAATACGTCCACCGGGATCTCTCCTGCGGTGATGGATTCCAGGCCAAAGGCCTCTGCCGCCATATTGGCCACCATAGTCTCGTAGACAGCAGAGCCTACGACGCTTAAGCGCAGCCACGGAAAATACCGTCCCAGGGCCGGTACCAGCAGCAGGTAGCTCACGATAATGGGGAGTGACGGAATGATGGAAAAGATGGCGCTGCTCCGCGCAGCCTCCTTCATTTCCTCTTTGGTCATGTTCAGCTCTTTTCCGCGTTTAAAAGCGGCTGCCATGAAGATCACGGGCTGCAGCAGAACGATCAGGATCGTGAGCCCGCAAAGGACCGCCATTAACGGGCTGTTGGCCAGTTTCAGATGTGTCATACTTTTTTCCTCCTAAAATTTCCCGTTCCGGAAAGATGGATACGGACCGATCCATTTGGGTTGACAGATATCCCAAACAGTCATACACTGATTATATGAAAATCGGTGAAGTCGGAATATGGGATCACAGTCTTTACCCGTGAAAAGACCGGTATCACCCCCACAGACAGCGGACGGCTGTTCCTGGATATGGCCAGGGACCTGTTAGACGATGCCGGCAACTTTCAAAGGATCTTCCGGGAACGGGCCGACCATTACCGTCTGAGAGTCTCGGCCTGTACCTGCTCCCACCCCAACGACGCGTTTATCCGCATGGTGAAATCCATTCCGGACATACCGCTCCGGTTCTCATACAGAGAAAGCTCCCCCCGCATCGTCATCGGAGATGTCTATTCCAACCGGGCTGATGTGGGAGTTCTTATGTATCTGGCCCACACCCGCAGCCAGATCGAAGAGCTTTTGTCCTTCCGCCACCTGGAGGAGCATTTTCTCTTCTCCTCCCGGGCCCAGCTCTTCTGCCGGGAGGACCACCCGATCTTAAAGGAAAAGGATTCTCTGACCATGGAAAAGATCTGCCAGTACAATTTTGCCCTGTATCCGGTGGAGGCGGGAAATGCCCGGGCCCTGGAGAGCGTCTACAACAATATGGATCTGAATTTCATCAACTGGAACCAGATCCGGCAGATCGTCTATGTGGAGAGCCGTTCCGCCCTCCATACGCTGCTCCTGCGCACCGACTATCTCGGCGTCGGGATCCTGCCGATCCTGGACCAGGAGAAAAATTATCATATCGTATCCATTCCGCTGCCGGACAGCATCCTGTCCGCAGAAAAAGGGCGTTCCAATTATATCTGCAGCTATATCTTCCCCAAAGGAAAGGAGCTTCCCAAGGCTGCCAGGGCATACATTACCTTTCTGGAACAGTGCTATGGCCAGAATTCTGATTATATCCGACAGATGCCTGAGGCCCAAAAAAGCATGGAAGAAATCCGGCGGCTGGAGGAAGAGGATTAAACCGCAGGGCTGCCGCAAAAAAGCTGGTTCTCAGCTTCCCTTCTGCGGCAGCCCCTTCGGCTCGCTTTTTTACAGCATCTTATTTACAAGCTCTGTCAGCTCTGCTCCCATCTTTTCGGATCTTGCGTCTGCGTCCTCCATGGAAGTTCCCTTCACTCCATAATAAAACTTGATCTTAGGCTCCGTACCGGACGGGCGGACGCAAAGCCATGCGCCGTCGTTCATCTCATAATAGAGCACATTGGCAGAGGGAAGGCCTGTGGGACGGACAGCGCCCGAAGCCATGTCCATAATGGTCCCGGCCTTATAATCCCGGGCCGCAGTTACTGTATAGTCTCCCAGGGTCTTAGGCGGCTCCTGGCGGAAGTTTTCCATGATCTCCTGGATCTTTGCCAGACCCTCGATGCCCTTTAAGCCGATGGATTTTACGGTGTCCTTATAGTAGCCGTACTTCTCATACATGGCCACCATGGCATCCCATAAGGTCATTCCCTTTTCTTTATAATAAGCGGCAGCCTCGCAGAGTGCGGCGGTAGCGGAGATAGCGTCCTTATCCCGGGCATAGGTACCGATCAGGCAGCCATAGCTTTCTTCCATGCCGAACATATAGGTGCCTTTTCCTGTCTGCTCCTCCTTTAAGATCTGCTGGCCGATATACTTAAAGCCTGTGAGCACCTCCACCAGCTCGCAGCCGTAATGCTCTGCCACGGCGTTCACCAGGTTGGTAGTCACGATGGATTTGATGACCTGTCCATCTGCCGGGATCTGGCCCTTGGCCTGCTTCTGGCCCAGCACATAATCGCATAACAGGGAACCGGACATGTTTCCGGTCAGAGGATGGTATTCCCCGGTCTTTGCATCCTTTACGTAAACGCCCAGACGGTCTGCGTCGGGATCAGTGGCCAGGACCAGATCGGCGTTCTTCTCCTTCGCCAGCTTTAAGCCCAGGGCAAAGGCCTCCTCCGCCTCCGGGTTGGGGTAGCTGACCGTGGGGAAGTTTCCATCGGGCAGCTCCTGCTCCGGAACCACATATACATTTTCAAAGCCCAGCTCCTTCATGACCCGTCTGGCCGGAATATTTCCGGTGCCGTGGAGAGGAGTGTAGATAATGGTGATGTCCTTCTGCATCCGGTCAATGGCGTCCTGGTTCACCACCTGGGCCTTTACGTTCTCAATATATTTATCGTCGATCTCTTTGCCGATCACCTGGAATTTTCCGGATCTTAAGGCCTCCTCCTCCGAGGTGGTCTTTACTGTGGAAAGATCCTCAATGGCCAGGACCTCCTCCAGCACGCCCTTATCATGGGGCGGGGTGAACTGGGCGCCGTCCTCCCAGTATACCTTATAGCCGTTGTATTCCGGAGGATTGTGGCTGGCAGTGATATTGATGCCGGCGATGCAGCCCAGTTCACGGACCGCAAAGGAAAGCTCCGGCGTGGGGCGCAGGGATTCAAACTTGTAGGCCTTGATCCCGTTGGCCGCCAGGGTCATGGCTGCCTCCATGGCAAACTCCGGGGACATTCTCCTGGAATCAAAGGCAATGGCAACGCCCTTTTCCTCTCCGCCCTGTTTTTTTATATAATTGGCAAGGCCCTGGGTCGCCCGGCGGACTGTATAAATATTCATACGGTTGATGCCCGCGCCGATGATGCCGCGCAGGCCCGCGGTACCGAACTCCAGATCCATATAGAACCGCTCTTTGATCTCATTTTCATCGTCTGCGATGGCCCTCAGCTCATTTTTCGTATCCTCGTCGAAATACGGGTCCGCAAGCCACTGTTCATAGATCTTCATGTAATCTTTCATGTGCTTTTTCACTCCCTCAATCTTTCTTTTTGTCCGCAGAACCAAAGTTGTCTCATGGTGCCATTATACTTCATTTATCTGAAAAAAGAAAGCATTAAATAATGCCGTCCACAAACCGTTTCCGGTTCTTTTCCTGGGCCTTCAGGCTTTCGATCTTTTCCGTATTCCTGGCCGGGATCCATGCTTTATTGGCATTATAATAGAAGTTGATCTGTTTCCAGTATTTCTCCGGATACAGGAACATGAAATACAAGCACTCCCGCTCCATCCGGCTCATGGGAAGCACCCGCTCATATGCCTCCAGCATCCCATTTCCCAGCCCGCAGTCCCAGTTGTGCTTCTCCATGACCTTCCGCATGAAATAATAAAGATCCTCCACCTGGAGCCCCAGATGCATCCGTCCGAACCCGGTGACGGCCACATAATCCCGTCCCATGAGAATATGGTGCTGGTTCAGCTCCCCGTGGCAGATGGAATACCGCTCCGTCCATCCCTTTTCGTCCCCGGGATACAGCTTTTTCATCCCCTCCGCCGCCAGAACGGCCTGCTGGTAAAAGGGCTCAAAGCTGGCAATGACGCAGAGCTCAAACTCGTTTTTCTGCTGTTTTCCCCGGATAAAGGCCCTGGCCTTCTTAAGCTCCCTGTTATGCTTTTCCATGGCCATAAAAAGAGGCGGGGACACCATGGACTTCATGTTCCACTCCTCCCTGGGCTCCACCTTTCTCAAAAGCTTATGGAGTACGGCGATCTGGCGCACCGCAGAAAGGATCTCTCCCGTATCCTTCAGATCGCATTCCCGGTCAGAAAACCAGTCCTTCACCACGTATCTGATTCCGTCGGAGGCAGTGGATAAAAGCTCTCCCTCTTTATTCCTCACATACTGGTCCACCCTGAGGCTTCCGGCTCCGGCCACGGCCCCCAGCACCAGTTCCTCAAACTCCAGGCGCTTTACGCTGCCTCTGTATTCCTTCAGAAGCTTCAGCCCCCGATCCGTCTCAAAGATCCAGGCTCCGCGGCCCTTCCGCATGGACTCCACGTTTAACTCATACTGTCCGGCCACCTCTGTATTCCAGTCATTCATCCTGATCCCCTCCATATCCCTTCTGAACTACTTCCAGAATATGAAAGGGCCGGCCAGAATATGAGGACATTTTGGCCAGCCCATGGTTTCGCTCACAGATGAAATTTTTTCTGGGATCCCTCCAGTCCGGAAACGCAGACCTTCCCGCTCAGCCCCGGAGCTTTTCCAGCAGAAGCTCCCTCCGGTTTAAGGACGGGTCCTCCAGCACCAGCTCCAGCAGACGCCTGAGGGTCTCTCCGATCTCCTTTCCTTCCATACCGGCTGCCAGCAGGTCGCCGCCTCCCACAGCCAGCTCCTTTAAGGATACGCAGTCCCCGTCCCTTTCGATCTCCTCCCAAAGCCTGCGGATCTCTTCCGTCTGGGGGTCTTTATCCAGGGCCTTAAGCCGCAGACAACCGTCAAACTGGTACGGCGTCATCCGGCTTAAAAACCTCCGGATCCCGGCCTTTTCGGGCCCCAGAGGCGCCTGGGCAGCCCCTGCCATGGCCTTTCCGTTGTCCACAGTCTCGTTATCCAGCTTAAGGCCCTTCAGGATCCGGCGCACCATGTCCGGCTCCATATGGCGCAGGAATCCGGCCCAGCGCATAGATTTCTCCGGCGGAAGGAGAGCCAGGCAGGAAAAGGGCTCCGGCCCGGATGCCGCTCCGGCCATCCTCTCTCTCTCAGCCTGGAATACCAGGGGGAAATCTCCGGTCACATAGGGACTGATCCCCGTGTCCTCCACCATGGCGATCTTTTCCGGATGGGCGGAGGTCAGCAGCTTGGTAAGCTCCACCTGGATCCGCTCCTTGCTGACATTTTTAAGGTTCGGTGCGATCTCCCGGATGGCTCCATACGTCTCCCCTTCGATGGAAAATCCCAGCTGGGCTGCGAACCGGATGGCCCGGAGGATCCGCAAAGCGTCCTCTGTGAACCGGTCCCGGGGGCAGCCCACACACCGGATCACCTTTTTCTCCAGATCCCCCATGCCGTCAAAGGCATCCACGATCCCTGTCTCATGGCTGTACGCCATGGCGTTGATGGTAAAGTCCCGGCGTTTCAGATCCTCCAGAAGGCTGGATGTGAATTCCACAGAATCCGGGTGACGGCCATCCCGGTACTCTCCGTCGATGCGGTAGGTGGTCACCTCATAGCCCCTGCGGTTTTTAATGATGGTGACCGTCCCGTGCTGAAGCCCTGTATCCACAGTCTTCCCGAAGATCTCCTTCACCTCTTCCGGCTTTGCGGAGGTGGTGATATCCCAGTCTCCAGGAGTCCGGCCCAGAAGAGTATCCCGGACGCAGCCGCCTACGGCAAAGGCCTCGAAGCCCCGTTCCCGTATTTTTTTTATGATCCATTCTGCCTCATAGGGCATTTCTATCCTTACATCCCGATTCATGGTCCTCCGCCTTTCCTGGCTGCACAGTCTGTCAGCCCCGCATATCCGAAAACACCGGCATCAGCCTTTTTGCCAGCGCAGCCGCCAGCACACAGAGCACAAAATCCTCGCCCACAGTCAGCAGGAAGCAGTTGATGAATACCAGCTTCCAGCTGACAGCCGCCTGGAGCACATAATTGCTGCACACATAAAACCAGACCATGCCGCAGGCATAATCTGCAAGCAGCCCCCAGACCGCCGAAAACAGAAGCCAGCCAAAAGAGTTCTGGCGGTGCAGCTCATGGATCCGCCCTGTCAGATATCCAGCGGCAGCAAACCCCATCAGAAACCCAAAGGTAGGCTTCAGCAGATAGGAAAGGCCGCCGCCGGAAGCAAACACCGGAATACCCAGGAGCCCCACCGCCAGATATGTGCATACGCTGAACAACGCGCCCTTTGAGCCAAGGAGAAGCCCCGCCAGCAGCACGAAAAAGAACTGAAGGGTAAAGTGCATGGGCACCGGCTGGACCGGGATCGTGATCTTAAGAAACGCCCCGGCCGCGATCAGCGCCGTAAACAGCCCTCCATAGGCCAGGTCCTTTACGGACCGTCTGTTTTCTTTCATATATTAGTATGCCTTGCCCCAGTACACCATCTTTGTGGCCGGCTTTCCACAGTATACACAGGTATCAGCCAGCTTTTCCTGCTTAAAGGGCATGCAGCGGGAGGTCACGCCCACTTCTTCCTTTAATTTATCCTCGCATTCCTGGCAGCCGCACCACATGGCCCGGATAAAGCCCGGCTTGTTGTCGGCAATGTCCTTCATCTCCTCCAGGCTGTGGGCGTCGTAAGTGTGGGCGTCCCTGTGGGCCTTTGCCCGCTCAAACATATCGTGCTGGATGGTCTCCAAAAGCTCGCCTACCTTTGCGGGGATCTCGTCGATGGCCACTGTGATCTTCTCATGGGTATCACGGCGCACCAGAACGGCCTGGCCAGCCTCAATGTCCTTGGGCCCTAACTCCACACGCACCGGGATCCCACGCATTTCGGACTCGGAGAACTTCCAGCCCGGGCTCTTGTCGGAATCGTCCACCTTCACACGGAAATTGGAGAGCATGTCCTTCACTTCCAGCGTTTTTTCCATTACGCCCTCCAGATTCTGGCGGATCGGAACGATCACCACCTGGGTGGGAGCCACCTTCGGCGGAAGCACAAGCCCCTCGTTGTCGCCGTGTACCATGATGATGGCGCCAATCATACGGGTGGTCATGCCCCAGGAAGTCTGGTGCACATATTTTAACTGGTTGTCCTTATCGGAATACTGGATGCCGAAGGCCTTGGCAAAACCGTCGCCAAAGTTATGGCTGGTACCCGACTGGAGCGCCTTTCCGTCATGCATCAGCGCCTCGATGGTATAAGTGGCCTCTGCACCGGCAAATTTCTCCTTATCCGTCTTCTGGCCGCGGACCACCGGGATCGCCAGGAAGTCCTCACAGAAATCTGCGTATAATTTTAACATCTGGATGGTGCGCTCTTCCGCTTCCTCGGCTGTGGCGTGGGCAGTGTGGCCCTCCTGCCATAAGAACTCTCTGGAGCGGAGGAAGGGTCTTGTGGTCTTCTCCCATCTCACAACGGAGCACCACTGGTTGTATACCTTGGGAAGATCCCGGTAGGAATGGATATCCCCTGCATAAAAATCGCAGAATAAGGTCTCAGATGTGGGTCTTACACAGAGACGCTCCTGTAAAGGCTCCAGGCCGCCGTGGGTCACCCAGGCAACCTCCGGTGCAAAGCCCTCCACATGATCCTTTTCCTTCTGCAGCAGGCTCTCCGGGATAAATAAGGGCATATATACATTCTTTACGCCTGTCTCCTTAAATCTCTTATCCAGCTCATTCTGGATATTTTCCCACAGGGCGTAGCCGTCGGGCTTAATGACCATGCAGCCCTTTACGCTGGCATAATCGCACAGCTCCGCCTTTTTTACCACATCCGTATACCACTGGGCGAAATCCTCTTCCATGGAAGTGATCGCTTCCACCATCTTCTTTTCCTTTGCCATGATGATCCTCCTTTATATTCTGTGCTGTCCGGGCGGCCGTCGGTTCCCATAAAGCGGGCCGGCTAAAACAAAAAAGCTGCCAGCCCCATAAAGGGACCGACAGCCGGCGTTACCACCCAATTTAGTTCCCGGACCTGCCGGAAACTCTCTCTTTTTCCGCTAACGCCGGAAATACGTTATGCTTCACAGGAACGGGGACATCCGCTTACTCCTCCGTCCGGTTTCCTGCCCGCATAAAGCTCCGGGACCGGTTTCAACGACGCGTACATAAAGGCTCCCACCGCCGCCTTCTCTCTGGGATGCCGCATTCCGCTTACTTTTTCCCTTCACTGCTTTTTCATATAGGTCTTATGTCCACTGATTTTAAAGGATTTTCAGTGGTTTGTCAAGTACCTGGATGGCCTGCCGGAGACAGCTTTTTCCGTTCCCGCCATCCGGGTCATCTGTTTTCCCGGCTGCAGGCCTGCAGCCGGTGCTCATATTTCTCCTTGGTGGCCAGTCCGCCGCGGATGTGGCGCTCCGCCTTGTTGATGTCCAGCACCACCCGGGCCTGGGCCGCCAGGGCGGGATTGATGTGGGTGAGGCGGTCGGTGACGTCTTTATGTACCGTACTCTTCGATATCCCAAACTTTTTCGCCGTCTGGCGCACCGTAGCATTCTCGTCTATGATGTAATTGGCGATCTGGACCGCCCGTTCTTCGATATATTCCTTCATGGGTCTTCCCCTGGGAACGTTTTGTACATCATATGAAACCCATGGAGCTGTTATGACCGCGGACCGGCGGCTTTCTTACGTTTCTGCCGGCTCCCTCCACAAAAATATCCGCAGAGGTGAAGCTGTTTTTCAGATAGAACCGTCTTCAGGCGATCCTCTGCTCCAGAATCTTAATAACTAATCGTTTCTTTACACTTCCTTCACTGGAAACCGATCCGGTGTGATACACCGCTCCCCCTCGCAGCCGATACATACCTAGTCCGTCGTTCCCTGTTACAGGAAAATAAAAATATTGATCTCGAGCATTCCAGCTTTTATCCTTGCATTTCTGCACAAAAAAGGAGTACCTGCAATGGATACTCCTCTCTGGATCATTTTATAATCCTTCTGCTTCTCTCCGTTCCACAATGAATCTTCTGGCATAATCCAAAAGGTCTTTCGCTGTCTCAATCTGTTTCTGCGTCCCACCTTTGGATGCTATATAAAACGGATCATAATCACTGGAATGACGGATTTCTTCTGCCTGCACGATCCGTCTCCCCATCGTTTTCGGGAATATTTCTGATGCCAGATCCTCCTCTGCAATCTGCAAACGGTGGAATACCAGTTCCCACTTACCGCCTATATCCAGTTCATCAGGCAGCTTCATACAACGATACCCCCTCTTCCTTTACATTCCTGTAAAATGGATACGCAGCACTCCACTTGAAGAAATTCTGTATATTCTTCACAACCGGCATCATCCAGATATCATGACCAACGTTATACTCGAATCCCAGTTCCGAAAGTTCATCTGAAAACTGCCCAGTCTCCTCCTCATTCAGATCAACCAGGATCATAAGGTCCACATCTGAATCTTCCGTAAAATCGCCCCGGGCATACGAGCCATATAAAATAACCTGTTTTAAGTGTGTTCCGTATATCTTCTGTACCGAATCCACATACTGTAAGATCAAGTTTTTCATTTCATCTGTCATGAATACCGTGCCCCCTCCAAGCCTGCTACATCGTTACTACGGAAAATCTTCTGTTTTCTGATAAATGCCTTCAAATCCCGGGAAATTCATACCGCCAGTATTGTCTGACGACAGGATCTCGATCGGATCCTTTCCGTTATAAGTAAAATGAACATTTTCCGCAAACTCACTGCTTGCTGACATTGTCCCATCTTCCAGATACGCGATTATACCGGTAAATTCCCCATAGCTATCCATATAGGAACCCGTCAAGGAAAGATAGTCTTCACCGCTATCCGAATAGCAGCCGCCTTCTGCTGTAATGCCGCCTTCGCCTAAATCCATATAGTATGTGCCATACATCCAGTTTTCTTCAAATACCTGTTCTGAACCGTTTTTTCCATCCCGGACCTCTGCCAAAAAATCGATATTCTTATTTTCGCAGTCATTCATAATGCTGCTTTCTACCGCGCTAAATTCCTCTGCAGAATATTTCGGCTCATACCAGGATCTGGATGCGAAATATACATTTAAATCTTCTGACTGGAATATTCTTCCGTGGCGTGCATAAATTTCATTCAGGGCAATTCGGATTTCTTCCTCGCTTAACCCTGTCACATCCTCTTCTGTCAGGCAGCGTGTATCGCTGTCGGGAAGAATGTATTCGGAAGCATCCATCTCATTTTCTGCCTCTATTGCAGCAGCTGTTTCTACCACCTCTTTTGAATAGGATTCGGAAACCGTGTCCTCTATACTTTCCCTCTCTTCATTCTGTAACAGTTTTTTGGTCTGGAACGCTTCATACCCATCATAGAATTCCTGCATATCAGAAATCATATAATGCTTCTATATTCATACCTGACACCTGCAGTTCTCAATACACAAATTCCATTTTATAAATATGGCTGTATCGTAAACACCGTCTGCTCGCCAATCTTTTCACTTACCAATTCAAACAGATTTTCTTTCGTTGCAAACAGATTCTTCGGATTTCTTCCAATAATCAAATACTGATTTTTATTATCTAACGAAATATACTTTCTCGTATCATCATTCAATAAAATATCTGCATTATCAATGACAACCAACTTTCCTTCTGTCTGGCTGATTATTTCTTTAATATCTTTCTGATAATCATAATTATCCAAACACAAAATTTTAGAATTCACTGCCATACATTCTCTGATAAATGAAAATGTTGCTGTCTTTCCCGTTCCTGAATCTCCCATTAAAATTGTTATATTATTGGTAAATGTAAAGTCCACTACAAATGAAGTATGCACTGTTGAAAAATGCTCCATTACAACTGGTTTACTCTTCATTTTCCCACCACTCCTTTAGTTCTTCATAATCCTCGATCACTTTACATTCTCTACTCGTCTGCGCCTTCACCTGTTCCATGTCAAACGGAATCATTGCATATTCGCTATATACATTTCCCACATCAAAACTATACAATATTTCCAGAGCATTATTTCCACACTCTTTCAGGCAAAACACCTTATCCGGAAAATACAATACATTCAATACCGTTTTACATCCTGTGGAAAGTTGATCCGTATTCAATGTAATATCTTCAAAGCGTGATCGAATTTTATATTTACTGATGAGTTCCGAACCATCTATCATTTGGATATACTTTGCTGCTCTGTCATCCAGTTTTGTTGCTGTATTCTGATTAAAAAATATGTCATTCAGTTCTATATATTCTTTATCCTGAGGTATGTCTTTCTTATTTTTAAAAATCGTTATCATGCCATTACCTCCAATCCAACTTTCGGAAGCTGTAATTTCAACGAGCTTCCCACATAAATTCTTTTCATTTTATCAAACACAGACAGTCTGCTATAATCTAATCCGCAGATATCATCTTCCTGTCGCTCATTCCATTCACAGCAAGATTTTATCCAGCATTCTCCAAGTACCCCTTTTGACACTTCGAATCCGGTATTTCTTGTCAAATCAAATAATAGCTTTGCCGACAATTGTTCAATATTATATTCTTCAATATTTTTATCATAATCCAAAATTTCTCGTATTCCTTTATAATCAAAATTATCATTCTGCAGGGATTCTACAAGTTTGTGTCTTGCCGCAATTACTTTGGCTCTCTTTTGCAAGAATTCATCCTCCGAAGCATAAATCCATTCTATCAGTTCTTTAAATTCTAAAAGAAGATATTCAAAACAAATAATATTCAATAGAAAAACATTTTCTTTCTCATTCACATATTTCTTTAATCGTTTCTTTTCCATAACAATCTGCAAATTATCAAAAGAATTATCAAAGACAATGATATATCTATTCTCAGTCTCCTGTAATGTTCTTACAGCTTTTACCAACTCACTATTATTCTTTTTACTTTCAACGATTACATCAGAACAAAGTTGTTTCATGAGATTCGCCCAAAATGTATAGCTTGCTTTTCCTTTTCTATCTTCAATCCACAAAAAAGTTTTAGCCATGATTTTTTCACCTGCTTTCTTTGTTCTATTTTAACCGATTTTCTTCCATAACACAATAAAAACACTCAAAGAAAAAAGACCGCATTTCTGCGATCTTTCTCTTACTTCACCTCATAAACAATCTTCATAAAAATATCTCTTTTGTTACATCCATATGTACCCCATGGAGCTGTTATGACCGCGGACCGGCGGCTTTCTTACGCCCTTGCCGGTTCCACGATCCGCATTCCCGACAGACTGAACAAAAATCTTCCCAGGGCATACTTCTGAAGGCGCATATAATCCTCCGGAGATACCTTCCCTCCAAAATTCAGGATCTCCATATCCCCTCCGGCTCCCTCCACAAAAATATCCGCAGAGGTGAATCCGTTTTTCAGATAGAACCGTCTTCTGGCGATCCTCTGCTCCTGGTTCTCCGCTCCCTCGTCCAGCTGCTCGATCAGGAGGACCACCTTCTTATCTGAAAAATATTGGCATATCTCCTGCATGATGAAGCTTCCGGTCCCTTTGCTCCGGATCTTTCCGGATACGGCCAGATAATCCACCATGACCATATTCTGATACGGGATGGCAACAGCAAAGCCCAGAAGTCTATTTTCATCGGATGCCGTAAAGACCCTGGCCTTTCCCCGCTTCACCGAATGCTTCAGGACAAAAAACGGCTTTCTCTCTCTTTTGGGGAAGGCTTCCATGTAAATACTTTTTATTTCCTTCCACTGACTGGCTTCTATTTCTGCAAATCTCATTTTTTCCTCCAGAATCTTGCATATTTTTCTTACGCAGTGTATCATAATATATACAGTGACTGTACAGTCAAGGGGAGATTCGTATGAAAAATAAGAAATATTTTCTTACCTCCGGGGAATTTGCAAAAATGAACGGGATCAACAAAAGGACTCTGCATTATTACAATGATATCGGCCTGTTCCGCCCGGAAATGATCGATGAAAACGGATATCACTATTACAGCCGCTTCCAGGCGGTGCAGCTGGAAATGATCCTGATCTTCCGGCGCCTGGGACTCTCCATCGAAGAGATCCGGACTTACACAGACCACCCGTCTGACGCTTCCTTTACCCAGATCATCAGGGAAAAGCAGGAGCTCATCGACCGGTCCGTCTGCCAGCTTCTGGAGGTAAAGGCCTTTTTACAGCAGAAGCAGGAAAAGCTGGCGCTGGGGCTTTCGGCCAGCCATGGAAAGATCGAGCGGATCCATCTGCCTAAACGGCACATTCTGCTCTCTGCGCCCATCACCGGGGCTTACGATGAGCATGATTTTTCCGTAGCCGCCGATTTTTCTCTCCGTCTGAAAACCATCTTCGGTCTGTACGACAACTTCGGCAGCCGGATCTCCATCCAGAATATTTCTTCCGGAAATTTCAATGATTATGACTGCTTCTTTTCTTATGGCAGAAATGATGCAGGACAGTATGATGCAGTGCTGCCTGCGGGAGAATATCTGCGGGCGTTCAGCGTGGGAAGCTGGGACCGGCTGAAGGACGTTTATGACCGTCTCCTGTCCTTTGCCCAGGAACATGAGCTCACACTGACCGGCTTCGCCTATGAGGAAGGGCTCAACGAAATGGCTCTGCGGGAGCTTGACGATTATATCACGATGATCACGGTCGCCTATACGGCGCAGCCGGCCTCCACGATCTCTTAAAACATCCCGGCAGCCGAGAACCAGAGAAAGAAGAAGGATCGGAGACAGGGGGCCTGTAAAAAAACGCACGCCCCATAAGGACATATGCCGGGGCTGTATCTTACCAGCGCCCCGGCACTCTCCTCCATCCGGCAGGAACGCCCTGGTCCGTCCCGTAAAAAAACCCCTGCCTCCCGGAATTCCCAGGAAACAGGGGCTTTCTGTTTTTACATGCTCTCGTGGAACGTCCGCTTGATGACCTCCAGCTGCTGCTCTCTGCTGAGACGGCTGAAGTTCACGGCGTAGCCGGAAACACGGATGGTCAGAGTCGGATATTTTTCCGGATGCTCCATGGCGTCGATGAGGAGCTCCCGGTTCATGACGTTGACGTTTAAGTGATGGGCTCCCTGGATAAAGTACCCGTTTAAGATCATCACCAGGTTCTTCATCCGCTCCTCCTCCGATTTTCCAAGAGCCGTGGGCGTAATGGAGAAGGTGTTGGAAACTCCGTCCTGGCATACGGCCCGGTAGGGGATCTTAGCCACAGAGTTTAAGGATGCCAGCGCGCCGTGGCTGTCCCTTCCGTGCATGGGATTTGCCCCCGGGGCGAAGGGCTCTCCGGTCTTTCTTCCGTCGGGCGTCGTTCCCGTTTTCTTACCGTACATCACGTTGCTGGTGATGGTAAGAGCTGACAGCGTATGGATCGCATCCCGGTACAGGGCGTGCTTTTTAAGCTCTGCGGAGAAGAAGGACACCAGTTCCACGGCGATGTCGTCCACCCGGTCGTCATCGTTTCCGTATTTGGGGAACTCTCCCTCCACCTTAAAGTCCACGGCCACTCCGTTCTCATCCCTTACGGGCGTCACCTTTGCGAATTTAATGGCCGATAAAGAGTCCACAGCCACGGAAAGGCCGGAAACGCCGAAGGCTGCCAGGCGCTCCACCCATGTATCGTGAAGGGCCATCTGACTGGCCTCATAGGCATATTTATCATGCATGAAGTGGATGATGTTGATGGTGTCCACATAAAGCTCCGCCACATAGGCCAGGGTCTTCTTATAGTCCGCCAGCACATGGGAGTAGTCCAGGACCTCTTCTGTATTCTTTTCCAGTCCGGGGATCACCTGGAGTCCCTTTAACTCGTCCACGCCGCCGTTGATGGCGTAAAGCAGGCTCTTGGCCAGGTTGGCCCTGGCGCCGAAGAACTGCATCTGCTTTCCCACAGCCATGGCCGATACGCAGCAGGCGATGCAGTAATCGTCGCCGTACATGGGCCGCATCAGATCATCGTTCTCGTACTGGATGGAGTCTGTATCAATGCTCATCCTCGCGCAGTAATCCTTAAAGGCCTCCGGCAGGTTCTGGCTCCAGAGCACGGTCAGGTTGGGCTCCGGGGCGGTTCCCAGGTTGGTCAGCGTATGGAGATAGCGGAAGGTGTTCTTCGTCACCAGCGTCCGGCCGTCCACGCCCATTCCTCCAAGGCTTTCGGTCACCCAGGTGGGATCTCCGCCGAACAGCTCGTTGTACTCCGGCGTCCTCAGATGGCGTACCAGGCGGAGCTTGATGATAAACTGGTCGATGAGCTCCTGGGCTCCAGCCTCTGTAAGGATCCCCGCCTCCATGTCTCTCTGGATATAAATATCCAGGAAGGTGGCGGTCCGGCCCAGGCTGGTGGCTGCCCCATTGTTTTCCTTGATCCCGGCAAGATAGGCCATATACAGGTTCTGGACGGCTTCATGGGCATTTTCCGCAGGCTTTGTGATATCGCAGCCGTACTTCGCAGCCATGTCCGCCATCTTCTTTAAGGCGCGGATCTGCTCGCTCACATCCTCTCTGAGACGGATCCTCTCGTCGGTCATGGGCCCGTCTAAAAGCTTCAGGTCTGCCTTTTTGGACTCAATGAGGAAATCTGTGCCGTAAAGGGGGACACGGCGGTAGTCGCCAACGATCCGGCCGCGGCCATAGGCGTCGGGAAGTCCTGTCAGAAGTCCTGCGCTTCTGGCCACACGGATCCGCTCCGGGTATGCGTCGAATACGCCGTCGTTATGGGTCTTTCTGTATAGATTAAAGTGCTTTTCCACGTCCGGATCCAGCTGGTAGCCGTACTGCTCCAGGGCGCTCTTGGCCATCCGCATGCCGCCGAAGGGATTGACGATGCGCTTTAAGGGCGCGTCGGTCTGGAGCCCGACGATCACTTCATTGTCTTTATCAATATAGCCGGGAGCAAAGTTGTCGATGCCGGACACCACTGTGGTATCCACGTCCACAATGCCCTTTTTTACCTCCTCCAGGATCAGGCCGTGAGCCTTTTCCCATACTTTTTTCGTCTTTTCCGTGGTCCCCTCCAGAAATCCATCTCCGCCTGCATAGGGCGTATAGTTTTTCTGGATAAAGTTCCTTACGTTGACCACATGGCGCCACTCGCCGGTCTTAAAGCCTCTCCATGCTGTACAGTTTACATCGATACTCATATTGATCTCCTTTCACCCTGTCACAGATCACGTTTTGTGATCCCATTCTCTTCCATCTGATCTCCGATGCTCCTCAGACCCTCAGCCATTTTTCAGCCCGCAGTTCATACGCTCCTGCCATTTGACAAGAGCTCCGCTCTCCATGGGCGGCACGCCCTCCAGAGGATATGGGATTCCCATGGCGCGGTATTTGGGCACCCCCAGAACATGATATGGAAGCAGCTCCACCCGCTTCACATTCCGTATTCCCTTTACATACTCTGCCAGACCCGCCAGATGGTCCTCTCCGTCCGTAAGGCCGGGAACCACCACATGGCGGAGCCACAAGGGAACCTCCATGGACTGGACCGCGTCCAAAAATTCCTCATAGGCATCCATGGACCGGCTGGTGACAGCCTGATACCCTTCTGGCGTATAATGCTTCACATCCAGAAGCACCAGATCCGTATTTTTGAGGATCTCCCCATAACCGCCGCAGCCCACTCCCGCCGTATCCAGGCAGGTATGGATCCTACGGCTTTTACACAGGGCAAGGGCCTCTGTCAGAAATTCCTTCTGTAACAGCGGCTCCCCTCCGGAAAACGTAACGCCTCCGTCGGCCCCGTAATAGGGTTTAAACCGCATCAGCCGGTTTACAGTCTCCTCCGGAGATTCCAGGGTCCCCCCTCCGCAGAGCTCCCACGTATCCGGATTATGGCAATACCGGCACCGCAGGCGGCAGCCCTGTAAAAAAATCACCGTGCGGATCCCGGGTCCGTCCACAAGCCCCATGGATTCCCAGGAATGGATCCGTCCCATGGCCATACGATCTCCTCCTTCTCAGCAAAACCAGATGAAACTCCTCTCAGTTCCAGATCTGCCCTGGGCCCCGTTCACGCCTTCCTGCAAAGCAAAAAAGAGCCGTCCATCCGGGCAGATTGCCCAGACGGTCGGCTCAGCAAGATCATACTTCATGTGGTTTCTTCCACTTCCGTCAGTCATATGATGGTTCCACTATACAAAAGATTCCTGGAACTGTCAAGATGGAACTGCAAATTTTTTACTTCCTTTTTTCCTCCACCTGGTACACGTCCGTCCTCCGGCTTTCCAGGGACGGCATCCGGCGGCGGACCGCATCGGCATGATCCAGATCGATCTCCCCATAAAAGACCCCTGTCTCCGATCCGGCCCGTACCAGGACCTTTCCCCAGGGATCGATGAGCATACTGTTCCCATAAGCCGTATAGGCCGGCTTCACCCCGGTCTGGGCTGCCGCGATCACATAGCAGCCGTTTTCCACAGCCCGGGCCCTGAGAAGCATTTCCAGGTGCTCCTCCCCGGTCTCCTTTGTGAAGCTCACGGGAACGAAAAGCACCCTTGCCCCCTTTATGGCCAGCAGACGGTACAGCTCCGGGAACCGCACGTCATAGCAGATGGACATGCCGAAGCACCCCAGCTCCGTTTCTGCCGTCACCACTGCGTCTCCCGGCCGGATCCGGTCCGATTCCCGGAACGGCCGTCCGTCAGCCAGCGTAATATCGAAGGTATGGAGCTTCTGATATTTTGCCAGGATCCGGCCGTCTGGCCCTATGAGCACGCTGGTGTTGCAGGCCCGTTTTTCTCCCGGGATCTCCTCCGTAATGCTGCCGCCATGGATATAGATCCCATGCTCCGCCGCCTTTTCCATGAGCCGCCCGGTGGAATATCCAGGGATCGGCTCCCTTCCTCCGCCGGGACCTGTGTTTTTCCCGATCAGGTTCATGACCTCGGGAAAGCACACCAGCTCCGCCCCCGAAGCCGCCGCCTCATCGATCCAGGCACAGGCGTCCTCAAGATTCTTTTCCTTATTGTTCTGGGTGTCCATCTGGACCATTGCGATCTTATATTTCCGTTTCATGGACTCCTTTCCCGGACCATTCATGTCCGCCAGAAAACTCCCCCGCCCTATTTCCTGTGCTCCGTATGCAGCAGCAGATGGGCTTTATGGGAATTGGGCTTTTCAAAAAATTCCTCGTACATAGCCTTCACGTCCGGATTTTCATGGGAATACCGGAGTCTGGCGCCGGCGTCCAGATAATAAAGCTGCCTTCCCCGTTCAAAGGCCAGCTCCTTCCCATCGTGGATGGGCTGTCCGCCTCCGCCCACACAGCCTCCAGGGCAGGCCATGACCTCCACGAAGTCGTAATGGACCTCTCCCCGGTCGATCCGCTCCAGAAGAGCCCTGGTGTTTCCCAGGCCGCTGACTGCTGCCGTCCGGAGCACCAGATCGTCGATCTTGAATTCTGCCTCCTGGACGCCGTTGTTGGCGTTGAAGCCCAGGCTGCGCACTGCCCGGAAGGCGTCTGCCGGAGCATTTTTCCCTTTTAGGGCAAAGTAGGCCGTCCTCAAAGCCGCCTCCATGACGCCGCCGGTGGCCCCGAAGATGACTCCGGCTCCGGTCCCCTCCCGCATGGGGCTGTCGCTTTCAATATCGTTTAAGCCCTCCGGCCTTATGTGGGCGGACCGGATCATCCGTACCAGCTCTCTTGTGGTCAGGACTGCGTCCACGTCGTGGCCTGCGTATTCCTCATAAAACAGCTCCATCTCCCGCTCCGCCTTCTTGGCCACGCAGGGCATGATGGAAACCGTGAAGATCCGCTCCGGATCCACTCCCAGCTTCTGGGCGTAATACGTCTTCATCACCGCTCCGAACATCTGCTGGGGGGATTTGGCCGTGGACAGATATTTCACCATATGGGGGAACTGGGTCTTTACGAACCGGATCCAGCCGGGGCAGCAGGAGGTGAACATGGGACGGTCTTTGAATTCTCCTTTTGTAAACCGCTCCAGGAACTCACTGGCCTCCTCCATAATGGTCAGATCCGCCGAAAATACCGTATCAAAGGCGTAGTCCACGCCCATGCGTTTTAAGGCGTCCATGATCCGGCCGATGGTGGCCTCCTCCGGGGAAAGTCCCAGCTCCTCGCCCCAGGCTGTCCGCACCGCCGGAGCCACCTGGGCCACTACGATCTTATCCGGATCCTCAATGGCCTCCCAGACCTTTTCCGTATCGTCCCTGGCGGTCAGAGCCCCCACCGGACAGTGGGTGATGCACTGGCCGCAGAGCGAGCAGTCCGCCTCTTCGATGGTCTTTCTGCCGGAAACATTGATGGTCACCCGGGAACCGGTCCCCTCCACGGTCCAGATCCCCAGTCCCTGGACCTTTTCACAGATCTGGACACAGCGCATGCATTTGATGCATTTTTCAGATTTTCGCAATAATGGGAAATTTTTATTCCACGGCTGGTGCTCCAACGTATGGTGGAAGGGAATTTCCAAAATATTCAGATCATTGGCGATCTTCTGAAGGCTGCAATTCCCGCTCCTCTGACAGGTGGCACAGAGACAGTCGTGCTGGGACAGGAGAAGCTCCACGATCTTTCTCCTGTGGCGGCGGACCTTGGGACTGTTGGTATAAAGCACCATACCCTCGGCCACCACGTTGTTGCAGGAGGTGATCAGCCGCTCCTTCCCCTCCAGCTCCACCACACAGACGCGGCAGGCGGCGATCTCATTGATATCCTTTAAATAGCACAGACTGGGGATCGGGATCCCGCATCTGGCTGCGGCGTCCATGATCGTCGTTCCTTCTCTTACCTGGATCTTTTTTCCGTCGATCGTCACATTTACCATATCGTATCCCTGCCTCCCTTAAAGATTCCATAGCCAAAGTGGTCGCAGCGCAGGCACCGGTCAGCCTCCTGTCTGGCCTCCTTTTCTGTCATGCAGTTCTCCACGCCTTCAAAGTCATGGACCCGCTGGCAGGCCTCCCGCTCCGTCAGGTTGACCCGTCCGCAGGGCGTCCGGTCCTCCAGATTGGCGTCCGGGATCTCTACATCACAGGAGATCTCGTGGCGGAAGCCCAGATATTCGTCAATGTTGGCCGCCACCACCTTGGCTGCCGCAATGGCCTTGATGACCGAGGCCGGTCCGCTGGCACAGTCGCCGCCGGCAAAGACGCCCGGCATGTTTTCAAAGTCTCCTGTGCTCCTGGTGATGATCTTTCCTCTCTGGACCGGGACCCCTGCCTCTTCAAAATGGCTGGTTTCGATATCCTGGCCGATGGCCCGGATCAGCACATCGCAGGGGATATACACGTCCGGCTCTCCCGTGGGCTGGATCCCGGCGCGGCCGTCCTTTATGGCGCTGACCATCTGGGGCGTGGCCCAGATCCCCCGGACCCGTCCGTTCTCATCCACATCGATGGAGGACGGTGCCTTTAAGGTCAAAAGCTCGATCCCTTCGGCCACGGCTCCCTCGATCTCCTCCGGCAGGGCCGTCATATCGTGGCGCCGTCTACGGTACAGGATGCTGACCTTCTCCGCGCCCATGCGCTTTGCCGTCCGCACCGCGTCCATGGACACGTTGCCGCCTCCGACCACCACCACCTGCTTTCCTGTGAGATCCGGCAGCTCCCCAAGGCCTGCGCTCCGTAAAAATTCCACCGCCGACAGCACGCCGTCTGCGTCCTCATGGTCCAGGCGCAGCTTCTTATCAGCGCTGGCTCCGATGGCGATGAGAATGGCGTCGTATTCCTTCTGGAGCTCCTGGATGGTGATGTCCTTTCCGATCTTTAATCCATGCTTCACCTGGACGCCTGTCTTTAAGATACTGCGGATATCGTCCTCCAGCCGCTCCTTGGGAAGACGGTAATTGGGGATCCCGTACCGGAGCATGCCGCCCAGCTCCGGAAGCATCTCATAAACAGTGGTCTGATGGCCCATGAGCTGTAAGTAATAGGCCGCGCTCAGGCCTCCGGGGCCTCCGCCGATGACGGCGATCTTTTTTCCCGTGGACGGAGCTGGAGCCGGAGGATCCACCTCTCCCGCAAAATCCGCTGCCACCCGCTTCAGCCCGCGGATGTTGATGGCGTCGTCCACCATGTTCCTGCGGCACATGGACTCACAGGGATGCTCGCATATGAAGGCGCAGGAGGTGGGGAAGGGATTGTCCTTCCGGATCAGGCGGATGGCGTCCGCATACCTGCCCTCCCGGACCAGGGCGATATATCCCGGGATATCCACATGGGCCGGACACAGGGTCACGCAGGGCACCGGCTGGGAGGCCACACAGGTACAGCGGCCGTGCTTCACATGCTCGATATACTCGTCCCGGTAGCCGGTCAGCCCCTTATAGACCATATTGGCCGCCTCGTATCCAATGGCGCAGTCGGCGGCTTCCATGACCGCCAGAGCCGTCTCCTCCATCAGCTTTAACGTGTCCATGGTGGCCTTTCCATCCAGTACGTCCTGGATCAGAAGCATCAGCTGCTTTAAGCCGATCCGGCAGGGCACGCATTTCCCGCACGTCTGGGCGTAGCACAGCTCCAGGAACGCCCGGGCCAGGTCCACGGGACAGAGTCCCGGCTGGCTCGCCTCGATCCTTCGTTCCAGGTCCTTATAAAGCCCCTCCATGACGATCTTTGCTCTCGTCGGAGAGACCATTTCCAGTCTGCTCATGAGCATCGCTCCTTCCTGCGGCATTCGCCGCTGTCCTTCTAAGAATCAAACATTCGGTCTTTCATCTTTCATAAGTTTGATTTTACACATATTTTCTGCAAAATGCAAGAAAATTCCAAAAAAACGCCAGACCGGATCTCTGCGTATCCAGTCTGCCGCTTTCTCTGTTTTTTATAATACCTTGCTTAAGAAGGAGCGCAGCCGTTCTGATTTGGGATTTGTAAAAAATTCCTCCGGCGGGGCCTCTTCCACAAAATCGCCGCCGTCCAGGAACATGACACGGTCGGCTACCTCTCTGGCAAAGCCCATCTCGTGGGTCACCACCAGCATGGTCATATGCTCCTTTGCCAGCTCTCTCATTACGTTTAATACCTCGCCCACCATTTCCGGGTCCAGGGCCGAGGTGGGTTCGTCAAACAGCATCACATCCGGCTTCATCATCAGCGCCCGGACAATGGCGATCCTCTGCTTCTGGCCGCCGGAAAGCTGTGCCGGGTAAGCATCCTTTTTATCCAGGAGGCCGACGCGGGCCAGGAGCTTTTCGGCTTCCTTCACGGCATCCTCCTCCTTCACTCCCAGAAGCTTCACCGGAGCGATGGTCATGTTTTTCATGATGCTCATATGGGGGAACAGGTTGAACTGCTGGAACACCATCCCCATCTTCCGTCTCAGCAGATTGATATCCGTATTTTTATCGGTGATATCCGTTCCCTCAAAAAAGATATGGCCGCCGGTGGGCTCCTCCAGCAGGTTCATGCACCGGAGGAACGTGGATTTTCCGGAGCCGGACGGCCCTACCACAAATACGACCTCTCCCTTTTTAATGGTGGTGGTGATGTTCTTCAGCACGTCCACCCCGTCAAAGGATTTACATAATTCCTTTACCTGGATCAGCGGCTCTCCTGCGCCGATCTCCCGGTTCTTTGTCTGATTTTCCGCCATGACTTACCTCTTTTCATTCTTTCTGAGCCTGGTTTCCAGTTTCCCCACCATATAGGTCAAAAAGGTCACGATCATCCAGTATACCAGCGCCACCGTAAAGAGCGGGAGCACCGGATTATAGGTACGGCTCCGGATGACATCCGCTCCCCTTGTCAGATCCTGGAGGGCAATGAAGCCGGATACGGAGGTCTCCTTTAAAAGGGCGATGAACTCGTTGCAGAGGGCCGGCAGGACGTTTTTAAAGGCCTGGGGCAGGATAATATACCAGACGGTCTGGGCGTAATTGAAGCCCAGGCTTCTTCCCGCCTCAAACTGTCCATTGTCGATGGACATGATGCCGGACCGGAAGATCTCCGCCACATAGGCCCCGGAGTTGATTCCAAAGGCCAGGATCGCACTGAGCAGCTTGGAGGAGCCCGGAGCTGCAAAAATAAAAAAATACATGATCATCAGCTGGACTGCCACCGGCGTCCCGCGGATCACAGAAAGATAGACGCGGCAGACCGCGTTTAAAACCACAAGCTTCCCTGTCCTTTCATAGGTGGAGCGCACGGTCCCCACCAGGAACCCAAGAAAAATGCCAAGGAGCACGGCGAATAAAGTAATGATGAGAGTCGTTTTCAGACCTCCCAGAATGTACTTTACGAACCGGTCGTCGGCGACAAAGTTGTTATAAAATTGTTCCGCTGTCAGATATTTTTCCCAGTCCACGTTTTCATTCCTTTCTCTGTTTTTCCAGCCGTTTCCTCCGGTCTGGAATTATTTTTATGACACGACAATGGGGCTGCCGCAGAAGAAATTCAAAACTCCTCCTCTGCGACAGCTCCATTATTTTCCAGTTACATGTTCATTTTACACTATATGGGCCGGATTAAAAAGCCCTTTCCATAATTTTCCATTCCTTATTCTGCCGGGATATATTTGTTCACGATCTCGTCGATGGTCCCGTCTTCCTTAAGCTCAGCGATGGCTGCGTTTAACTTCTCCAGGAGCTCTGTATTGCCCTTTTTCACTGCAATGGCATACTCTTCTTTTCCAAGCTCCTCACCGGCCTGCTTTAAGTCGTCGTTCTGGGAAAGGAATACGTTGGCCGGAGCCTTATCTAAAAGGACCGCGTCGATCTTGCCCTGCTTTAAGGACTGGACTGCCTCAAAGAAGGTATTATAACGCTCCACCTTATCGTCGCCGCAGATGTCAGAGGCTGTGGTATCGCCGGTGGTTCCAAGCTGGGCTCCCACAACGTGGCCAGCCAGGGTATCTTCTCCTGTGATCTCTGTATTGTCAGCCTTTACCAGGATCACCAAAGAGGAGGAGGCGTAGGTATCTGTAAAGTCCACGGAAGCCGCACGCTCCGGATTTACGGTCATGCCGGCCATGGCAAAGTCACACTTTCCAGAGGCCACAGACGGGATGATGGCGTCGAAGGCCATATCCTCCACCTTCAGCTCCATGCCTAACTTCTCAGCGATGGCTCCTGCGATCTCCGGATCGATGCCCACGATGGCGTCGCCGTCATGGAACTCCCAGGGCTCGAACTCTGCGTTGGTGGCCATAAGGATGGTGCCGCCAGCGGCTGCCTCTTCTCCGGCCTTTGTCTCCTCAGCGGAGCTCTCTGCTCCCTTGGCGTCTTCCTTTGCTGCTGTTGTCTCGGCCTTTGTATCTGCCGCTGTCGTCTCAGCCTTTTCTCCGCCGCCGCATGCGGTCAGAGCCGCCGCCATGGCTGCTGCCAGGATCACTGCTGTTGCTTTCTTCATCATCTTCATCATTTTTCCTTCCCTTTCTGCTTCTTCATTCTGTCTGAAATTTCATTTTGAATATTTATTCATTTTTTTGTATTGACTATGGGTATTATACCTCTTTTAAAAGAAAAAGCAAGGGATATTTTATAAATTTTTTTATAAATCTTTCAAAAGCTTTTTTAAGAGCAGCTCCCGGCTGTTGATGAACATTTCCATCACCTGGTAGCTTTCCGTTTCCTCATAGGCACAGGGATGGACCTCCCCGTCATCGAAGGAAAGGATCCTGGCCCCCGGAAGGCCCAGAAGGATCGGAGAGTGGGATACCATAAAAAACTGCGCCCCCTGTCTGGCGCACTGGAAGATCTCCATTAAAAGCGTAAGCTGTCTCTGGGGGGAGAGGGCCGCTTCCGGCTCGTCTAAAAAATACAGGCCTCCAGGCGTCAGATACTTCTGGGCCACAGCCAGAAAGCTCTCTCCATGGGATTTTTCATGATATTTCTCTGAAGGATGCAGAAAATCCGCATATTCCTCTTCTCTGGTGGCCACATTGTAAAAGCTCTCAGCCCGCAGAAAATATCCCCAGGACGGCTTTTTATATCCCCGCACCAGCCGGAGAGCCCTCCACAGCTCTGAATGAGAGTCATAGGTGGAGAAATGGTAGTTCCTGGACCCTCCCTCGGGATTAAACCCGGCCGCAATGGCCATGGCCTCCAGGAGCGTGGATTTCCCACTGCCATTCTCCCCGACAAAGCATGTGACCGGAGCGTCAAATTCCAGCGCCTCCAGGCCCTCCAGCGCCGGGATCCGCCTTAAATAGCTGTCCTGGCCGATCTTCTCCCACTCAATAACTGCCCTTTTTATAAACGGCTGGTTCATGCATCCATCCTTTCTGCGATCTTCCGGCTTTCCTTTGCGATCACCTGGAGGATCCCCTTAAGCTCCCTGGAGGCGGCCTTTTCACCTCCCAGCTGGGCGTATAGGTGTACGTTGGCCGCCGCCCCGCAGATCTCCCTCCGTTCCCTTCTCTGGTCCTCCAGGCTTTTTTCCAGCTCTGAGACCCGTTTGGAAAGACAGGCTTCTGCCTCTTTTATCCGCTCTGCCTCATTTTCTGCCTTCCTCAGCTCCTCCTCCAGCTCCTTCTTCCGCTCCACAAGCCGTTTTCCTTTCAGCCTTTCCCTGTAAAGCAGAAGACCCAGGATCAGGGTCCCGGAAAATCCTGCCGCTGCTGCCATCATCCACATCCGTTCCTCTTCCTCCATTTAAGCGTCCTGTTTCCGTTCTGTTCCCTCCTGGCCGGACCGGATGGTCCTCCGCATTTCCTTCAGGTCCATGAACTTATCCAGATACGGATACCCTTCCAGGACTGTCTCTCCGCTGCCTGGCTCCTTTAAGATAAAAACTGCCGGCCCCTTCCCGTCTCCGTCCTCATGATCCACATATTTTAAGAATTCCCGGCCCAGGATCCACACATCGGGCTTTTCCTTTTTCAGCTTCTTCCGGACCTCCTCCCAGGAAACTCCCGAAACTGCCAGCCGGTAATACTGCCCCAGGGCCGCCTTAAGCCCGCTTCCGTAGATCCGGTCCCCTGTGACGATGCCCAGCACCTTCCGGGCCGAAAACGCCTCCTCCTTCCACCTGGTGAAATCAATGACCGGCGTATTATAAAGGGCAAAATCCATGTTCTCCCTGTTTTCCTCATAAAAGCTCCGGGCCGCCAGACAGATCCTGCGGCACAGCTCCTCAATATCCAGGCGGATATCGGATCCGTCCTCCGTATCCAGGTTACAGATGCTGCTGCCGCAGTTGAGCCCCAGGTGGAACCGTACCTCCGTGTCGGGTGTATCGTTATCGAAGCCCTTGTTCTGGTGCAGGTACTCGCATCTCAGCTGCCACAGCCGCTCCCCGCAGATATACGGCGCTTCGTCAGCCGGGTCCTTTTTTAAAAACGGGGCCCCGTATGTATCCACCCACTGGGAATACTGCCGCCCGGTATCCCGGCTGGGCTCCCCGGATCTGTCCCGCAGGATCCTCCCGTCCCGGCCTCGCTTTACCAGCTCCGGAAACGCGATCCCGCCGCAGATATCCGGCAGCGTCACCGCCAGCGCCAGGGCCGACTGAAACCGCCCATCCTCGATATTTTCCTCGATCTCCCGGATCCTGTCTAAAAATGTAAAGCTCACATCGCTGCGATCCATGGCGCACTCCTTCCTTTGTCCTCCGCTCTGCGGCCCGCCGCTCCGGGGCTGCTCCTCTTATCCTGCAATCCCCCTGATCTACCCCCTTTTTTCCATAGGATTATTCCTTCCCTCTGTGGATATACATCCTTATCTTTTCCGCTTCCCCTTCTCCCTGTACCATACAGAGATATTCCCAGCCGTACCGTTCATAAAAGGAAATATGATCGGTGATCAGATACAAAGGATCGATCCCCTTTTCCTTCATGTCCGCGCACACGTACCGCAGCAGCGAGCCGGCAACGCCCCGGCCCCGCCAGTCCTCCTCTGTGTATACAGCACACACATTGGGAGCCAGATCCTTCCGGTCATGAAAATCATTCTCGATCACTCCCATGCCGCCGATGATCCGTTCCCCGTCCAGCGCCATATACCACTGGGGAACCGGTCCCTTCTCCTCCAGGCACTCCTCCATGCTCTCCATATACGCCTCCAGGGGGATCCTCCATTTTTCATGGAACCACCGGGCCGCCTGTTCCTTAAGCTCCGGCCGGTCTGTCAGCCGCAGGATCTTATAGTCCATTTTTCTTCCTCCTTCTTCTTTCCTCCGGCATCATATTGGCGTTCCCACCTCGATCAGATTCCCGTCTGGATCATAGAACCGGACCACTCTCTGGCCCCAGCTATGGGTCATGGGCCGGTTCACATACTGTACCTCCGGATACAGGCGCTCCAGCTTTTCCACAAAGCAGTCAAACTCCCGCTCCTCGAAATACAGCTCACAGGAATTGTTCTCCGGGATCACCTCCCGCCCCAGGAACTTTTTCCACAGCTTCTCATCCTGGAGCACCAGGCCCTCCGTCAGGATCACGTTTCCATCCTGATCCACCACCGTGTCCAGGCCGAACAGGTCATGGTAAAACTTTATTGACCGCTCCATGTCCTTCACAACGATCAGTACATTCCTTAATCTCATCCTTTAATCTCCATTCTCAATCTCTCTCAAAGCCCAGATACCTGGTTCCCTGGAAAGAAAGCCGTCCTGTGTCTCCCTCAGCTAACATCCCGTATTCCGGCCCGGAAACGGAAAGCTCCATCCGGTCTCCGCTTTCCACCTGGAAGGTGACAAAATACTTCGTGGAGGATGTGTCCGTAAAGCCGTGGGCCCCCGAAACGTCTCCCGCATTGGCATGGCGGTGATGGGTCACATGTATGCGCTTGGCTGTGACCGCTGCCTCCACCGTCAGCCGCGGCGAGTGGTTATTCTTATTCCAGGTGCTGAGCCCCTTTGCTATGGTCATGATGAATGTCCCCAGGACCATGAAAAAAACGATTGGAAATAATATGCCGAACAGGTCAAACATCCCAGATTCCTCCTTCTGCAACAGATTCTTTTCTGATTACAGGCTACCACATTTTTATTTTCTGCACAAGATTTTCCAGAAAACTTTCCTTGGAGCATGTGTCAAGGAAAAATAAATTTTACTTGACATTTTATATGTCTGAAATATAATGATGTTAGGGAGGTGGCGTATGAACAGCTATGCAGAATACATCAAGACAGTGATCGGGCAGGAGCCTGAAAATAAGCTTCTGGAAGCAAGCGTTTTATATCAAAGATCATTCGGCACTATTCCTGAGATGACCTACTATAAAACACTGGAAAGAATGAGCAGGCAAGGCTCCCTTGTACATCTTGCCAAAGGCTTATATTACAGACCAAAGAAATCACGATTTGGAGCAATTCCGATCAGCGAAAAAGAAATTGTCGGTCACTATACGAGTGATGGGAAAGGCATTGTAATTGGCTACAGACTTTACAATCAGAAAGAACTGACAACACAGATCAGTAAACGGGTTGAGATCCTTTCTTCTGCCATTTCAGAGCAAAAGAAAAATATCAATAACGTTTGCGTGACATACAGTGGGGTTGCTTTGACGCAGGATACGATCCCGGTAATTGAAACACTGGAGATTCTTCAGAACTATAAGTCCATTGAAGATATCAGTAAATCCGCACTGGCTGCATATATGAGAGAATTCGCACTTGGATACTCTGATACTGCCGCAGTATTTGTCCTTAAAAATCGGAAGTATAAGAAATCAACCATTGCATTTCTGGAGAGATTTCTGAATTACTTTGGTGTTGAAAACACCTTATGCCAGTTCTTATCAGCACTCTCATCGTATGCGATTCCGGAAATGGAGGAATTCTATGAACCTGCACGAGCATAGAGAAGAATTTGAAGAACTGATCGCTATCTCAGCAGATTATATTGGAGTCCCTGCCGATGCAGTCCGCAGGGATTACTATATTGTTCAAATGATGCAAAATCTTCAAAACAGTGAATACGCCGAAGCCTGTGTGTTTAAGGGAGGGACCTCTCTCAGTAAATGTTACCCAGGGTCTATCAATCGTTTTTCTGAGGATATTGATCTGACCTTCATACCTGTAGAGGATATGAATAATAAAAAATACAGCAGGGCCTTAAAAAGGATTGAGAATACGATCTCAGCTGGTTTTCTGATGGAGAAAATAGAGGCTGAGCGTAATGACCGGAACAAAAGCGCATATGTCTGGCCTGAAAATGAAAGCCGGGAAACCTGTCGCATAAAGCTGGAGATTGGCTCCAGTGTCAGACCGGACCCTTTTTCAAAGAGGAGTATGAAAACCTATATTCAGGAATACCTTGACGCAAAAGGCATGCATAATGTTGTGGAAGAATTCGATCTGCAGGAAGTCAATGTGAATACACTTGATATCACACGAACCTTCCTGGATAAGGTGATGTCTGTTAAGAGACATGCAATCTGCGGAACGCTTCCAGGAAAGGTGCGTCACATATACGATGTTACAGTCCTTCTGGATCGCAGTGACATTCAAAAATTCCTAAAGGATACGGAACATCTGAAGCAGCTTTTAAGCCTTACAAAAGAAACCGACAGCTTCTATCTTCAGAAACGTAATATTTCTGAAGAATATGATCCGATGAGGGCATATGCCTTTGAAAACTGGAAACAGTATTTCAACGATGAAATTCGTAGCCGATACGAAACACTTCATGAGGATCTGCTCTATACATCGGATCGCCAGAGCTTTAAAAAAGCAATTCAGGCATTTGAATTTATCAGTCAGCTGTTTGCTTCAATCGGTGAATAAACAATTTAATCCCCAAGGATCTCCCGGCTCACGATCCCGGCCCGGTCTCCCACATATGTCTGGGCCAGCTCGTACAGCAGAACGTGATCGTCCGGCGGCATCTTGCAGAACCATTCCCAAAGGAACTCCCCCTCCGGCGTATAACAGGAAACTACCATCAGCGGCTCCTCACGGTATTGGAAATCCAGAGCCGTCTGCTCTGAAAAATAGTAAAATCCGATCCGGTAACACTGCTCTCTCCCTTCCAACAGGATCACAGGGCTATGATGATCCGTACTTCCTTCGCCGTTCCTGCTATCCAGCGCTGTCAGCGGACGGAACCGCTTTAACCCCATACAGTAGCCGGTTGCCTTATTAAAAACGTCGTCCTCTTCGACCGTCCAGACATCGGTTTCTGCCTTGCAGGTCACATTGTGGAAGTACAGTGTATGATCCCGCTCCAGCTCTCCCCGTGAAAATACCCTGTCCCTTCTGCCGTATCTGCCGCCTGCTGCCAGGATCCCTCCCATCATTACGGCTCCTGCCAGGAAAAAGAGCAGATGGTTCCAGATTTTTCTTCTCTCATTCAATTTTTCTCACCAGCTCCCCTTCCTCATAGCCATAGACCAGGTCATACAGCTTCGCATAATCGTCCGGCGGTAGCGTGCAGTAGCCTCCCCAGATCTCTTTACCATCCGGCCCGCTTCTGGAAGCGATTACGACCGGGTTCTCCCTGTGCGCGGAATCATAGGAAAGCTGGCCTTCCGGATCAAAAAAGCTGATCTGGATCCTGTATTCCTCTCCGCACAGGAATACTGCCGTCCTAGGTTCATCCATGACGCATCCCAGTATCATCTCTGTCACTGCAATATACCGGAATTTTTTTAGGCTTTTGCAGAGAGAGATCACTTCTTCGCACACCTCTTCCTCATTAACCCTTCGCGCGCTGAACGTTCTGGGACATGTATGATTTTCAATATAAAGAGCGCTTCCAGCCAGCTCCCCGGCGGAAAACAGCCTGGAATCATCCCGGCTGGCCAGGAAAACGCAGAACAGCAGAAGCACCGCCGCCATTCCGGCCGCCAGGGAAATAAAATAACCTGTTTTATTATGCTTCATCATTAATTTTACTGTTTTTGGTCAGGATATCACTCTGTTTTCGATTGAAAAAAGCGGGTGTTTCTCTAAAAGAATACCCGCTTATGGCCGTTATCCCCACATATCAGAACCGGATCCCGCCTCTTTTTTAAATATTGGGCATATTGGCCGTTGGCATCATCAGGACCTTTCCTGTGCCGCGGTATACGTTCACCAGCCCCTCTCCAGAGGCCGCAGAGCCGATGAGGCTCTTTCCGGACCGCTCCACCGTAAAGTCCAGAGTGCTGCTCCAGGCGATCACAAAATTCCCATCCACCTTCAGAACGTCGTTATCCAGGCGGATCTCAATCAACTCCTCTCTGGGACAGGAGGCCTCGATACACGCCACACCGTTTCCGTTGAGGCTTAAATTGAACAGTCCCTCTCCTCCGGCCACGGCCGAGGACAGGTTGGCCCGCATGACTGCTTTGTGCTTCAGGCTGGACTCACAGGCCAGGAAAAGGCCGTCGTCCAGGACCACAGAGCCGCCCCAGTCAGCCACATCCAGGAGGATCAGATGCCGGTAGGTGGGCTCCAGTACCAGGATCCCGTTTCCTGTATATTCCGGCTTAATGGTGGATTCCCCGCTGGCCTTTCCCCGTACAGCTTTTCCAAAGAAATCCCCCACGCCCTTGATCCCGGTGGTGGCGTTCACGTTTCCCAGCATCCACTGCATGGCTCCCGCCTGGATCGTAACCGGAGACTGGCTCAGATCACAGACCAGCTGACGCTTTTTCACATTCATCTGGGCGCTGTAAAAGGCTGTGACTGCCGATGACGGAGTGATGCTGAGATCCCGCTGGTATTCGATCACCTGGAACGCCCCAAGCCTGGAAATGATCTTCACATCATCGTTGTCTGTAAAATTAGAAATCTGATACATAGGCTCCCTCCCTTAAGAAATCTGATAATATTGTTTTTGAATTACGGATATCTTATCATATAAGGAAGTTTCTGGCAAGAAAAACGTGCTATCCCACCAGCTGCACCAGGATCCCTCCCAGGGTCAGCATCAGAGCCCCGCAGGACCTGGTAACGATCTGGGCAAATGGAAGGAGCTCCATGCGGTGGGCGCTGCTTAAAACGGCCACATTTCCAGAGCCTCCCATGTTGGTGGTGCACATACCGGCCGCAATGGCAGATTCCAGAGGATAAAATCCCGCCAGTTTTCCCAGAACTGCCGCCGTCAGCGTGATCACAGCCACCACTGCTGCCACCGCAAGCAGATAGGGAACCGTCAGCGTCTTCAGGATCGAATTCAGGTCGATCAGCGTGAATCCGATCCCCGTAAGGGCTGCCGCCGTCCAGCTGTTGATGGCAAACTGCCCCCACTCTCTGGCCGCGTCCTCCAGGGTCTCTGACAGGATCCCCGTTCCCTTCACCAGGACCACTGCCAGGATCATCCAGGCGTAGGTGGGGATCATGGGCACAAATTTATGGAGCACCGCCCCCAGCTGGTAAAAAGCAAAAGCTATGACCATTCCCGTACATAAGGAGCCAAAGGACGGCTTCATGGGAGGCGTTTTCTTCACCGGCCGGCCATCGTTGACCAGGATCCCGTTTCCCGTAAGCTCCGGCCGCCTCTTTCCAAGATTATTGAGCAGGCCGCCGAAAATAATGGCCACACAGTTTCCAAGGACTGTGGCAGGAGCCATTTTCGTCAGCATGGCCGAGGGGTCGGCTCCCAGGGCCTGGGCATATATATCCGAAAGGGGAACTGTGCCCGCAGTCATGCCGCCGCTGGTCATGGGCACTCCCAGGTACAGGATCCCGCCCCAGAAGCCCTGGCCCAGAAGGATGCCAAAGAGTCCCGAAGCCAGGATCCCCACAGCCAGAGAAGCCGCCGCCACCGGAAGAAGCCGCACCGTGGCCCGCAGCAGAAGCTTCCGGTCAATGTTAAACAGGCTCCCCGTAATCAGCGCTGAAATATAAAAGATCAGGAACCCGCTGTCATTGATGAAAAAATCCATGGTCGCATACGTCTGCTCCGGCAGTAATCCCACCGCCTGGATGGCCGCCGCGCCCAGGATGCAGATCACTGAACCGCCCAGATACGTTTTCACCACCGGCACCGTATTTCCAATGGCATTCAGCCCTTCCCCGAACACCATCAGCACCAGAAATGCCGGTACCAGGCTTTTGGGTACACAGCCCGTATACATACAGGCCGATGTCAGCGCCAGTACCCCCAGATACAGCCCCAGGGGCATTCCCAGGATCGTCCGGCCATGGTCCTTATGACCCACTCCCATCCCTGCCTTGTCTTCCTGTCTTCTTTCCAATGCTTCCCTGCATATTTCCAAAGCCTTTTCCTCCGTCTTAAAGCCGTCCGCTGCTGTTTTTAAAAGCTCCTCAGAGCGTCGCTGCCATCGTCCACCGTTTTTTCGATCCTTTTTACGATCACATCATACCCTGCCTTATCATTGATCTGTACATGGACCCGGTCGCCCACCTTATGGCCCAGCAGCGCCTTTCCCAGAGGCGACTCGGAGCTGATCAGGTTTTTAAGGGAATTTCCCCGGACTGTGGTGACGATCTTGTACGTTTCTGTTTCGTCGTCCTCCTCAAAATACACATCCACCGTATTATAAAGCCCGATCTCATCCTCTTTTGAATCGTCAGATATCACCTTTGCGGTCCTTATCATCCGTTCCAGGTACCGGATCCGGCTCTCATTTTTGTTTTTATCCTTTTTGGCTGCATAATACTCAAAGTTTTCGCTGAGATCTCCCTGGGCCCTGGCCTCCTTTACTGCTTCAATGGCCTCCTTACGGACCACCAGCTTCCGGTACTCGATCTCCTCCTCCATCTTTTTTATGTCATTTTTAGTCAGTTCATTATACATGTCTGTGTTCCTCCTGTCATGAAAGGCGGCCCTTTCCTCTGCCGCCGTGCTACCATCTTACCGCGGACCGGGAAAAAAATCAACCGGCAGAAGAGAGCCGGCGCAGTCCCCTGTACCGGCCTTGAAACAGCAAAGGCTTTTTATGGGTATACATGTGGAAATCTCACCCGCTTGTTCCGGACTGGTATTTATGCTACAATGTCTGCAATATCCATTCGCCGGGTGCCTTCTGGAGTTTCTTCCTTTTACATGGGATCCGGCGTAAGAATTTCCAGAAAAGGAGAACTCCATGCTGATCACGTTCACTGCCTATATCCTGATCCCCGTTTACACCCTCCTCTTTGTGGCGGGAAGCGACTGGTTTACCACAAACTTCTCCGTTCTCGGGAATATTGCGGGCCGGAACGAGGCCTTTGTCCTCTGGGGTCTTATGGTCGGGATCTATTTCTTCGTCTGTTTAAGAAAGATCTTCCGCCGCATGCCGGAAAAGCCCGCGGGAACCTGGCTGGTGCCTCTGGCCCTGGTGCTCCTGGACTTTGCCGTCACCACGCCCTATCTGCCGGAAATGTTCCCCTTAAAGGCTTACCTTCACATCGTCTTCGCCTTTCTGGCCGCCGCATGTCTGATCCTCTGCGTATTCCTTACGGTCCTAAAGCTTTACCAGAGGGATCCCAGGGAATACAGGCCATATCTCTGGGGGATCGGGATCATCGTGGCCGTCTCTGCCTTTCTTTTTATCCTGGCAGGGATCGTCAGCAGCGCCCTGGAGATCTTCTTTACGGTCTCCATGACCTGGATGGTCTATGGGCTTTATAAAAATATGACAGCAGGGGACGGCGTTTCGTAACGTCCCCTGACTGTACAGACAGCCTGTTCTCTGTTTCACTTCTCATATCATTTCATATTTTCAGGAGGGATCCGATTGCTGTATCATAAAATGCTTGAACAAAAGAACCATTTACTAAAAGAGATCCAGAACTTACAGCAGCTTCTGGCTTCCTGTCCGGATGGAGAGCTGATCTGTGCCAAAAATGGAAACTATATCACCTATATACATTCCCGCAGCGGGGGGGGGGATGTCATAGGGCACAGGTTCCTGTGACACAAAAACCCTCCCGGAAGAAATCCCGGGAGGGCTGTAAAATACCGTTTGAAATTGTCTGGCCGCCAGAAATTAACGCTTGCTGAACTGCGGAGCGCGACGAGCTGCCTTTAAGCCGTACTCACCTGTCCTTGATCCAAAAAGTCCAGTATTCATGCGGGTTTTCGGGCTTTCCTCTCTCAGTAAACCCATAGGTAAACCCACGAAATCGCGAAATTTTTGGTGCAGTTTAACGCAGCCCGAATGCAGCATTCACAACGCTGCTTAATTCCTCAAGTTTATTATACTTGACTTTCGCATAGATGTCCATAGTTGTTTTGCTGTTCTCATGGCCTGCCAGATACTGCACCGTCTTAGGATCAACACCTTTGTAAATCAGATTGGTGATGTAGGTGTGCCGCAGCATGTGCGGAGTCACCTTGAAGTCCATCGTATACACCAGCTTGGGATTATTCGGCTGATGCTCACCAAGCCTTGGCTTGATTCTATGCTTGATGGACTGTCCATTTACATAGGTGTAATAACAGCGTTCTGCGGTAGAACGGACTGTTATGTACTTCCAGACCCTCACAAACTGTTTTTCCGTCAAAACAGTTCCTTTCGAATTCGAGATCACATATTCCGATTCTGATTTTTCCCTTTCTTCCCTGAGGCAGGCTACCAGGCATTTGGGAATCGGAACATCTCGCTTCGCTGCCGGTGTCTTCAAAAGTGTGTTGACTACCGGCTTACCGCCTTCCACATGCCATGCACGCCTTACGGAAATGTACGGCGTTTTTTCATCCAGGAATACGCAGTCCCATTTCAATCCAAGAATCTCTTCTCTACGCAATCCCGCGTACAAGCCGATCATCACGAAGACATACGGCGGAAGCTCACGAATGCTCTCCAGCAAAATGGCAGTCTGTTCATCCGTCAACGCCTCGCGTCGTTTCGCAGGCTTTCCGCCTCTTGCGCAAATCGTTTTGGATGGATTCTCTTTGATTACCTTGCTCTCTTCTGCCGAATTAAAAATGTTCTTAATCAGCATATTGAGCTGACCATACATTCCGGAAGAACCTTTTGAGAGTGGAACCATCAGCAGCCGCAGGTCATCTGTGGTCACCTCGTCCATATACATCTGTCCAATCGGACCCACGATGTACCGATTCACCATTCGCGCGTATCCTTCCAACGTATTGGTTCTTACTGTTCCTGACCGCATCAGCAGCCATTTTTCGCAATACTCCTCCACAGTCGGATTCTCTCTATGGAAAACCACTTCCGCGATTTTCTTCTGGGCATCTTCCACCCGGTCATACAATTCTTCGCGTGTCAGTCCATAAATCGCCACTCTCTTTCCGTCTGCATCTGTAATCCGGGTACGGTAATACTGTACCCCTTTCATCATCACTGTTCCGTATTCCGGAAGTTCAGCAGGACGCTTTTTCCTTTTAGCCATGTATTCTCCTCCTATCTATCTTCATACATTGCGTGTTGTCACTTTTATTATCATGGCGTACACCACTTCCTTCAAGGATGTCGAATGTATGTAAAAAGGGCAGGGATTTTTGACCATCCCTGCCCCAAGTTTTTTCTGATTTACTCTTAATCCCACGATGCAAAAGCATCTTCCAGCACTCCTGCGAGCTGCTCTGGGCGATTATATTTCACTTTGGCGTAAATATCCATGGTGATCTTGCTGCTTTCATGACCGGCAAGATACTGAACGGTCTTCGGATCAACCGAAGCATGAATCAGATTCGTAATATAGGTGTGCCGCAGCTGATGCGGAGTCACCTCAAAGTCCAGACTGTAAACCACATTTCCATTGTGTGCTGCCTTTTGCCCCAGCACCGGCTTCACCGTATGCTTTACCCTCTTGCCATCTTCATAGCGATAATAGCAGCGTTCTTTGGTGGTACGGGTTACGATATACTGCCATAATCTCTTGAACTGCGTATAGGACAAAGGGTCTCCATCCCGGTTTGCAACCACATAATCTGATGTCGATGTCTTCTTTGCCTCTTTCAGGCATTCCAGAAGATTGTCCGGAAGAGGGACATTCCGATGCGCTGCCTTTGTTTTCAGCTCTGTCAGAATCACCGGACGATTATGCTCCGTATGCCAGGCTCTCCGAACGGTAAGGTACGGAGCCTCGCAATCCAGATACACTGAATCCCATTGAAGTCCGAGGATTTCTTCTCTCCGCAATCCTGCGTACAGCCCAAGCATTACAAACACATACGGCGGCAAGCCGTAAATGGCATCCAGCAGCTTATCCACCTGCTCATCCGTAAGCGGGAGGCGATCCCTCTGCGGAATCCCGCCCACATTCTTCTTCAGATAGATGGTCGGATTCTCATCAATAATCTTGCTCTCCATTGCTGCCGTGAAAATACACTTATATAGAACATTCACGGATTTGTACACGGATGCCGACTTTTTCGATGCCGCCAACAGTGCCAGGCGAATGTCATCTGCTGTTACATCTCCCATATGCATATCGCCCAAGGGCTTAATGATGTAGTTCTTCACTTTCGATGTATAGTCAATCAGCGTTGTCATCCTAATCTGTGCCGACTGCATCAGCAGCCATTTCTCGCAATACTCTTCCACCGTGGGTGTACTGCGGCGATACGTCTTGTTCTCAATCTGCTGGATCGCTTCCTGTTCCTTCTGGTACAGTTCCTCTCTTGTTCTTGCATATAAGGAAACCCTCCGTCCCTGCTGATCTGTTACACGGGTTCGATAATACTGCGTTCCCTTCATGCTCACCGTACCATAATCGGGAAGCATCATTCTTCTTGCCGCCATATCATTACCTCCATTCCTGTTGATGCCTTCATTATTGCGGATTCATCGTCAATACTCAACGATGTCGATTTTCACCGCCGAAAGCTTCGAGGTTTGCGATATGTCGCAGCACGTTCCATCGGTTTTGCACGGTGCGTACATTTTGCAATGTACTCTTGAATCCCCACTTCTGTGAAATAAACGCAGCCGTTTTCCACATACTGAACATAGGAGATCAAACCGTCTGTTCTTGCAGCATCCAGTGTTTTAACGCTAATTCCCAGTATACTGGCTGCCTCTTTCCTTGTAATCAGTTTATCCATCGCCTTCTTCGCCATCCTTTCGGCATTTGCCCTGTCTTTTTTTCTCTGCCTGTTCCGGAATGTAATATCCAAGCTGAATCCTTACAGCTTCGTCAATTCCACGCATCTGCCCCTTACTTACCCGCCCAAGATAGCGAATCACGCATACCTTGTCACAGGTGTCGAGCTGTTCTGCCAATACCATAGAAGGTTTTGCCAGTCCCTTTGCTTTACGGAGAAAGAAATGCGTTGGCTGCTTTCGCTTCTTCTCAATTTTTGATGTCAGCGGAGCAATCGTGATCGTCGGCGCATAATAATTGCCGACATCATTCTGAAGAACCACAACAGGACGAACACCGCCCTGCTTTGATCCGACCGGAACACCGAGATTGGCGAGATATAAATCACCTCGCCGATAAACCCAGTTTTCTTTCATTTGCTGTTGTCTCCAATCTCCATACACTGATATGGATAAAGCCTGCCAGATATCATGCTGATACAGCACCCAGCAGTGCTTTCTGAAAATATGGTTTCTCTGTACTTTTTCTTATCACCCCAGAGATGTAGGATTTCTCACAGGCGGCAGTGTGCTTCACTGCTCCATTGGACTTTAACCATCCCGCCTTCCTTATGGCCGGACCGCGAATTACGGAAGTATCATTGTCCCTGTCTGGCTTTACACCGCCGCCGGTTGCAATCCGGCATTTGCTTCTGCGAAACCGCTATCGCCCCGATGGGCTTCATGGCGTGCAGTCGAAGGCTCGACCAAACAGGAATGTACCTGAAGAATGAGTATTCAGTTTTCAAGGGACATCCGGACTTTCGTCCTTACAAAGTAAGTTTAACAAGAATCCTTCGGTTTCGCGTTGGCCTCGTAGGCGCACTTTGGTTGTCCTTGCAGGACTACCTACGGTTCGTTTTGACTTTTTCAGTGTCCTATGCAGCCGGATTGGAGCAAGAAAAAATACCCCGTTGGTTTCCCAACGAGGCATCGAAGACGATTCTATTCTGTTTTCTGTAAACTGGTACCCGTTTATCTCTTGGTGACCATTTGAGTCACGGCCAATGTATCAAAATAGCAAAGCTCATCTCAGCAAATCAGACAAGCTGTATTCTCCTTTGGGGATATTTGCTGTTCTGCGATACTCTTTTATGGCTTTCACCAAGAGCTGAGGGTTACTGAAATACTGCTTCACAAAATCATACGACTTCACATCATGCATCCGAAGATTTGTTTTACAAAATTCGCTTGGTTTTTTTCCAGAACGCTTAAATTGATCATATGCTCCTTCCGCATGAATAATCAGCATTTCAATTTCTGGAGCAGTAATGACATTTACCACGTCAATTTTCTGCTCATATGCTTTACTCAATCGAAATTCCTCTCTGCGAGAATCCAAAATCCGTATCACAGAAATCTGCTCATCGAATCCCTTCCGTAAGTATCGCTCCTCAAATCGTTTAGCACTTCTGCAACGGATAACACGTTCTTCCAACATTTCTTCTCTTTTGAAAATCAGAAGATCATTATCAACCAGTATGTCGATAATAGCTTCTTCGGCAGAGCCTTCACATATACACGCCTTGTATTTTGCTAATTCCATTCTGCTGCCTCCTTAATTGATTGAAGCAGCCAGGCTTTTCTTCAAGCGCATATACGCTTCATATGCTGGCGTTGTTCCTTCAAGGAAGCCGCTCTGGTAGGCATCACTCTTTTTAATATCATTACGTTTCAATATATAGCTCAAATTTTCTGCTGTAATGCCGTTACGGTTTCTTACAATACAAATTCCGTCATTTCGGTCATATTCATCCAGCAGTTCCGGATAATGTGTAGTGAAAATAAGCGTTCCGCCATTTTTGTTCAGTCGGCTGTCCATAAAGAAGCGCACTAAGGTCGTTACAATTTCCTTGTTGAAATGATTTTCTATTTCATCTACCAGAAGATAACCACCTGAATGAAGAACTTCCTTTACCATCGAGAATGTAATAATGCCCTTAATCGTACCAGAGGACAGATACTGCTCAAGGTCTGCCGCATTATTCAGGATAATCTCTTCTTCATCCTTAAACTTCAAGTGGATAAATGTTTTTCCCTCTGTCTGCTCAAAGCACAATTTCTCAATGGTTGGATCGAGAAATGCAATTACCTCCAATGGAATATCTTCGGTAAATGGAAGCACATTCACATTTGTATAGGAAAGCAAGCTGAATATTTCCACTGTATCATTCACCTTTTTATTATGTGCAATGACAAAGCTGACATCATCAGAAAGGTATGCTTCATCGCTATTGCGCTGCTCTACAGGCTTCATTCCTGTAAAATCTGTCAGATACTTTTTCGACTTAACGGTTGCAATCGGTTTTTCCCAAAGGCTTTCAGACAGAATCGAATACACATATTCCCCTGTTTTCGACTTCTTTGCTGCAATTACAGTTTCCAAGCAGCAGACGTAGCTGCGCTTATCATAAAAATATGTGCGGATTGTAGCCTTCTTCGCTCCGCCAAGAATACTTTTTGCCTCCACATGATTGATAGGCTCATTTTTCACAATATTTAAGGCTAAGCTAATGACCTTTAATACCGAGGTCTTGCCAGATGCGTTAATTCCAATGAAAGCACAGGCAGAGTGGAGATAGTAGTTATCCGTCAAACGGTAAAGACTGTCTTTGTCCTCTTCGCAAACACGTTGCTGCGTATAAAAACAAATATCCAGGTCTTTTTTGAATAATGGGAGTCCCTGTGCGGTGATGCGGAGTATTTTCATAGATAGTCCTCCTCTAAAAACGGCTTTTTCGTTTTTATTTTCTTACAGCCTTATTATACGTCACAAATCAGAAAATATCAACGGATTTTTCGTTTTTATTTTCCAAATTGTTTTTGACACCATAAAGTATCCGTTCCATACGGCGAAAGCCTTGTGATTGCTGACCTGTTCCACCGCATGAAATTTCCCCAACAGCAACAGATTTCAGGGTCATCTTGAAAAATGTAAATTACCAACTTAGTCAGAAAAACTTAGTTAGTGACCAAGTTAGTGAGCAAGATAAATCGCCGGACATCCCACACACAGTTTTGATTCTTTGTATCCACCTTATTGCCCACGGCAGTGATGGCGCTCAGTTATAGTGATTGGTATTGTAGGTTTTGCCGTCCGCAGCAGTTATTCGAGATTTTCGAATAACTGATTGCCGGACAGTTCGATCAGCAAATCACTCAGGATCACTCTATCATGGGCAAAGCCAATGATAAGTCCTATGACGCAACCCATGATACAACCCATGATAACTTAGAGGATGACACCCATCAAGATATCCACCAAGTTAGCCACCAAGATTCAATGCCGTCAGCAGTTATATTGCGCCTAATACCACATTTCCAACTCGTCCAAAAGGGAATCCTGCGGAAGCGAGGCAAACACATCATTCTCGACCGCACAGCGTAAAGAGTCTGTATTTCGTTTCAGTACATCCGATGCAGAAACAGCAGAAACCTGATATACATCTTCCTCCAGATGCTTACGCAAAAACACATAACTATGTTTCGGCAGGTTCAAATCCAGCATATCTGTATTATGCGTTGTAAAAATCAACTGTTCATCATCTCCGATACGATCCAGCATAATACCGAAAATCCGTTTTTCAATATCGCTCTGAATATAAGAAAAATGTTCATCACAATAATAGAAACTGCTTTCTTTTGTCGCCATTGCAGCAAGGAACATTGCGACATCTATTCCTTCTGCTGTACCACTGGACAGTATCTCCCGATTCAGCAGTTTACCTTCCTGAATGATGATTTCCGTTCCACCGCGCCGAATAATAAAGGTATCCTTCAAATCTTTTGATAAACTAACGTCCTGCAATGTAGGATCAAGCGTTCCAATAACAGCACGCAGTGTCTTCAACAAAATGCTTATATTTGCACCTGTAAGTTTCAAAGATTTTTCTATTTCAGGATATGCAAAACGATATCGAACAGCACCTACCATTTTCTTAAGTGCTGTAGCGGTTCTGGTTGCCTCTATCGTTTGATTTTTCAGCTTCTTTACACATTTTTCATACGAATCCATCGTATCAATGTCTGCGGTCTGATACTGAATGTCAATCTCCTGATTAGAAGCATCAATCTGAGCTGACAACCGCTGCAGGCGGTAATCACCATTTACAAAATCAATACTGAAGTATCCCTTATCGCCTGCAACCATATCATACAGCGGTGTTGGATTTCCATCAGTCATATATCCGAAAATACGAAGCAAAGCCTTTCCAAGGCTGGTCTTTCCTGTAGCATTTGCACCCATAAGAATTACAGCCTTCTTATAGCGAAACCGCTCTCTTCCTTTCAGATATTCCTGATCGATAATCGAATTGACAATCTTTTTGGGATAACTGAAATTGATATGAAAATCATTGAATCCATAAATTCCCTTTAACTCAAGGTCTAATACGATCATGTCAGAGCCTCCATTTCATTATTTCGCTTTATCCGAACTAATGATATCATATTTAAAGGAGCATTTCAAGGACAATAGTCCACATATCCAAGCAATATTTACATCTATGCTGTATATTATTCTCCATATTCCACGCCTTTATATCGTGTATTGGGCGTGTAGTTTAAGGACGTAATCGACATTTACGAGAACCGTCCTCATTCCGCCAAAGCTTATCTGAAATTTCTCGTCGAGTTTTGTATTATATCAGTTATAACTTATAAATTTACAATTTCGCCATTGAGATTCACCTGTAAGTGCGCTATACTATAGTCAGCCACGGAAAGGAGGCTAAGACTTATGATCAAACGAGAACTGTATATGAGCCGTATCCGTCCTTTTATCGGAACAGAGCTGATTAAAGTCATGACCGGTATTCGCCGCTGCGGGAAGTCGGTCATGTTGGAGCTGATCAAGCAGGAACTCACGGAGTCCGGCATCAGCCCGACACAGTTTATCTCCATCAACTTTGAAGATATGAGCTATTCCCACCTGCAAACCGCACAGGCTCTGCATGACGAGATCACCGCAAGAGCCGCCGAAATAGATGGCAAGGTCTATTTGTTCTTTGATGAAATACAGGAGGTCAAGGACTGGGAAAAGTGCATCAACTCTCTCCGTGTTTCTCTGGATTGTGATATCTACATCACCGGCTCCAATGCAAAGCTGCTGTCCGGTGAGCTTGCAACTTATTTGGGCGGTCGGTATGTGGAGTTTGTGATCTACCCGTTCTCATTCGGGGAGTTCATGGAGCTTTACCGTTCGATTGTGCCCGATGCGCCCATCCAGCAGTGTTTCCAAAAGTACCTGCTTGCCGGAGGTATGCCCTACCTCGCAAACCTTCGCTATGCAGATGCTCCGTCCAAGCAATACCTTCATGATCTATTCAACTCTGTCCAGCTCAAGGACATCGTGAAGCGGAATAAAATCCGGGATGTTGACTTGCTGGAACGGATCATTGCCTATGTGATTGCCAATGTGGGTACGACCTTTTCTGCGACCTCGCTTGCGAAGTTTCTGAAAAACGAGCAGCGTACCGTTGCCCCGGAGACGATCCTGAATTATATCAAATACTGCTGCGAAGCATACCTGTTCTATCAGGTGAAGCGGGAAGATTTGCAGGGTAAACAGATCCTTGCCTCCAATGAGAAGTATTATATTGCCGACCACGGCATCCGCGAGGCGGTCTTTGGCGGCAATATGCGGGACATCAATCTCATCTTGGAGAATATCGTGTATCTGGAATTGCTGCGCCGGGGCTATGAAGTGACCGTTGGCAGAACAGGCGATAAGGAAATTGATTTTGTATGCGACAAGCGCGGCGAAAAGCTGTATGTTCAGGTCACCTATCTGCTGGCATCGGAAGAAACGGTCAACCGTGAGTTTGGCGCATATGATAACATTCGAGACAACTTCCCGAAGTACGTTGTTTCGCTCGATGAGTTTGATATGAGTCGAAACGGGATTAAGCACCGAAATATCCGTGATTTCCTCTTGGCTGAGGAATGGAACTAAGTACGAAGCCCAACATCACGTTGAACAGCGTGGTGCTGGGCTTCTTTTATGTTGCGTTTCGGTTTTTTTTTGAGGATAAAACCTCCTGTGTGCCGTTTGCTTTTCTTTGTATAGGGAGAAAGCCAGAGAGGAAAAAGAGGGTGAGCGCAGGCTGCGGGAACGGTGTATGCTCCGTATCGTCTGATTCAGCTGAAAAATGCCTCGTCGGTTTCCCAACGAGGCATGTGATGTTTACGGATTGCCAAAATTCTTTTTAGATTTTCTTCGCAATCGTAGACAGCTCCGAAATAATGCTCAGAAGGTCATTTTTGACTTCCTCTTTGCTTGGCTCACTACCCATCAGAAGATAATCCGTGCTGACATGGAGGAGGCAGGACAGTTCGATCAGCAAATCAATGGAGCAGCTGCGCTCTCCATTCTCCATACGGCTGACATGCTGCTTGCTTGCCAGTCCCAGGCGAACAGCCAGTTCCTCCTGTGTAATGCCACGGGAAGTACGAACATCGTGAAGTCTCTTACCAAACTCTTTTGCGTCAAAATACATATGTTTCTCCTTCCGCACAGCCGGTACAGAACCGGACCAGCGGAAGGTCAAAAAAGGAGCCGCATGACGGTGAAGAAAAATCCTGTGCCGATAAAACAGAACATGGGTATTCCATAATTCTGTCTCATGCGGCATTCGGAAGACTTCGCCTGTCAGCGGCTCCACAGCACAGCTATGACTTATAAAATTGTGTTAATAGGGTTATTTATTGTCATCTCAACCATTCAAAGACGAATAGTAGAGCTGCAATCTCCGTAATCTTCTCATCTCCAAAACATTGAAAACGGTCTCGCGTCCGCAGGCCTTGCATTTGGTCTGCACATGTCCTCTGGTATCCTCAAAGACGATGATTGAATTATGTCGGCAATAAGGACACCTGACAGTCCTGGGCTTTTGGGAAGCAATCGCATCCTTTGCCCGGATGATTTTAATCTGCATTTCCGCAGATGGTTCCGATACTCTGATATTCCTGCTCATGGCCACACCTCCAATGGATCACGATATTCATAATCCTTTTTCCGGTTCAGATAGCCCAGTTGTTCCAATCGGATAGCTGCTGCTGATCTCGAAACACCAAAGACACCACAGAAGGCATCTATCTTCACTTGGTCACTGTCGTAAAAACGCCATCCATAACAGGTCAGAGGCTTTCTGCTGTTAATGAACCACATCGCCCGATCCACTTCTGACTGAGGCATCAGAATGGCAGCTCCCAGCGTATTGGCCTGCCATTCGTTCCAATCTTCCTGCGTTCTTAGGACGCGAGAGCCATTTTCTCGCACTTCCGGTCTCTTATGGCAGGCTATCTTTCGGTCATCGGAATCCAGCTGAAACAGTATCTGGTGAGCGCACTCATGCGCCAGCGTAAATCTGCGTTTTCCGCAGAGTTTCCGGATATTCGCTGGTTCAATGAAACTCTTGTCTAGAACCACATCATTGGTTTTCAGGAAGATGCTCCTCTGACTTCCATCAACCTCTATCTGATATTCTGTATCCACATACGCAGTCAGACCATAGATGCTTCCGTCCGAGGACAACTTTTGAAATGACACCTTCAGGTTCAGATAATCGGATGCAAACTGGTCAATGGGTGTCGGAAGTGCGAATCTTGCCGGATCATCTGCTTCGCTGCCGAAAAAGGACTTTTGAAAATCTCTTATCACTGCAACAGCGATTTCTTCTATGTTTTTCTGCGAAAGGATCATAGGCACGGCTCCTTTGCTTCAACGAACCATTTTTCATCTTCGTTGTACAGGAAACTCTCATGCCCACCGATCATGACCGTATAGCGGATTCCGCAACCACCCACCTTCGTGGAAGCAGCCCGACACTTATGTTTCAATCGGTCGATCTCATACACCCGTCCGTCAATCCAGCGAATCAGGCGCGGGCGGATATTCCCCGCTGCATCCACATCCAAATTCACAGGTACATATACTTTTCTACATTTCTGTTCCGACATATTCTACGCTCCTCCTCTGTAAACCGGCGAATGTGTTGACTTCTTTTTGCAAAGAACTCACCAGATTCTACCGGTGCTGTATCAACCAATCATTCCTGTCGGCATAACCAAATCCACTTTTCGCTCTGTCGGCATCTTGCTTTTCTGAAAAAGCATCCCATTCTTAATCGCATCTTTCCCGAATCGGAATCGAATCTGCTCAATTGCTGCGTCCAGCCGTTCCTGGCGATCCATTGATTTCACGTCAGTGAATAGGTCGTATTGTATCGGACAATCCTCTTCAAACAGGTTGATTGCCCGAACCGTCACCGAACGAATCGGATGCTCCCACTGATAATTCTTTGCAAACAGAGCAAATGCAGTTTTCGCCAGATAGGTGGGGCTTTGTGTCGGAATACTAATCCGGCACTGCCACTCCTTCGTGTAAAGCTCGTTGTTGCGGATGGAAATCGCTATTCCGCCCGCTTTCTTCTTATGTGTTCGTAGCTTGGTTCCGATCTCCTGCACCAGCTCCAGCATGACACACCAGACTTCGGCGTTATTTTCCAAATCCTGCATGGTCGTTATCCCGTGTCCGATGCTCTTTACCGGAGAAACATAATCGGAACGCATAACCGGCGAATCATCCAGTCCATTGGCATATTTCTTAATCGCCAGTCCATTCTTTCCAAGGCGGCACTCCAAGAAATCATCCGACGTTGCAGCAAGCTCTCCAATCGTATGAATTCCATAACCGGATAGAACCTTCTCGGTCGCTCTGCCGACTCCAAGCAAGTCAGAGGCCGGAAGACACCAAATCTTTTCCCGGAACAAATCTGCTTCGATGCAGGTAATCGCATCCGGCTTTTTCATATCCGACCCAAGCTTGGCAAAAATCTTGTTGAAGCTCACTCCTGCGGAAATCGTAAGTCCCAGTTCAAACTTAACCGTTCTGCGAATCTCATCTGCAATTTCAAATCCAGTTCCCATGCAGCCGCTTCCGGTCACATCCAGCCAGCATTCGTCCATCCCATACGGCTCGATCTGGTCTGTGTATCGACCGTATATCTCACGGGCTAATTTTGAAAACTTCATATATTGCTCATAGTGCGGCTCCACGATCACAAGATCCTGGCACTTCTGTTTTGCCTGCCAGATTGCCTCACCCGTGGAAACGCCAAACGCCTTTGCTGCATAGTTCTTCGCAAGGACGATACCATGCCGTTCCTCCACAGAACCGCACACTGCCACCGGCTTGTTCTTCAGTTCTGGGTTCAGCATACACTCGACAGAGGCATAGAAATTATTCATATCACAGTGAAGAATCACTCTTTGCATCCCGTATTCCTCCTCTCCGTTCGTGAAAGCACGAACAACTTTTCACGAACACATTGACACACAGCATTTCTTGTGATACTATAATTACACGAATTATATTTCGTGTTTTCATCGTCATTATAGCAAGCACAGTTTTTCGTGTCAATAGGTTTTTATGAAAAAATGTTCGTGTTCGTCATCAAAAAAGAAAGAGGTATTTCTATGGTCTTCAAAGAAAGGTTGAAAGAAAAAAGAACAGAAGCCAATTTAACTCAGGTAGAACTTGCAGAGAAGGCCGGTGTAACCGCCCGCACAATTCAGAATTATGAGCTTGGCAGCCGTAAACCATCCAATATGGTCACAATCCAGAAGATTGCAGATGCGCTGAATACTACTACCGAGTACCTGCTGGGAAGCAGCGGCACCTATGTCGTAGAAGCCCATGAAAAAGGCGGCGCAAAAGCAGCGAAAGATATTGAAGAACTGGTCAGCGAAGTGACCGGTATGTTCGCTGGCGGCGAATTAAGCGAAGATGCCATCGAAGGAGCTTATAAAGCTCTGACCGATGCCTACTGGATTGCCAAAGAGAACAATCGAGTAGGAGGGAAAATTAAATAAATTTTCCCGACCTCTCACACCACCGTACGTACGGATCCGTATACGGCGGTTCAATCAACTTAACATGTAACACATCTCTTGGTGTAGTAATCTATCATTGAGACTAATCCAAATTGGG
>JACRTJ010000027.1 GCA_014385265.1 Enterocloster hominis (ex Liu et al. 2021) | reverse complement strand
ACAGGGCCTCTAAAACATCGGAAATCTTGAGTTTTTTAAGATTTTTGATAGAAGAATCGCTATATGTAGAAAAGTGGTGCTGGGAATAATCCCAGCACCAACTTTGTCTACAGTCTGAAGGATTTCTGGAATCAATTTCCAGAAATCCTTTTTAAAACATAAAATCGGGGTAACAGGATTTGAACCTGCGACCTCTCGGCCCCCAGCCGAGCGCGCTACCAAACTACGCCATACCCCGGAACAAAAGTTATTATAACAGGGAATCCTGGAAATTGCAACAGGTAATTTGGAAAAAAATAAAAAATTTTAAAAAACCGCTCAAAAAGTAAAACTTCAGACCGGGAAAGGCGTGAAAAAGACCGTGGGAGGGGGAACGGAAGGGCAAAGGGAAATAAAGCGGAAGGACTGTCGGGAACGAAACGCCACTTGAGTTTCCGCAAACTGTAATTCCAAAATGAACATATCTGCCCCAAGTACCAATCTGCCGACTTTTTGAAAATTTCAGAATGGCAGTTCTGTGATTAGAGGCACTTTTATAAGCCCCGCTGGAACCGGGCTTTGGGGAGAACTGTTTTTTCTCTATTCAAACCGTCAGCTTGAGGCAGAGTTGACGGTTTGCAGGACGTTTTGTCTTGAGCCATAGTCTGATGCCTTCTTTTGCATAGGACAGTATGCCAGAGATGCCTTTTGCCAGCCGGTAATAGCAGAAAGAGATTCTTTCTTTTATTGGAGCTGCAGTCTTTATGACTGCAGCCTTAAGAGCATTTGTTTCCGGCTTCATGGAAAGATGAGCCAGGAACGCCATGCATAAAATGATATAAAAATTTAAGGCATTGATTGCCTGGAGCTTCCGTACCCGGAAGTTTTCGAACTGAAACATCTGTTTTTTACAACGGAAATAGTCCTCAATACGCCATCTGGAAAAATAAAGCTTTGCAATCTTTATCACATCGTCTTTCGATTGGAGCTTTTTGTTGGTGGCAAGTATCATGAGATGTTCTGTGATTCCATAAACGAGTACAAGATTGATATCTTTCCTCGAAGCGGTGATCTGTACTTTTACATGGGAAAGATAAGCATCCTGTGATTTCCCTTTGTAATGTAGAGGGAGTTTTACTTTTCCCTTCCTGCGGCTGCGCAGTTCTGTGGCAAATACCCATTTGTTATGATACAGGAGCTTTCGCTTGGCAGTCAGACGGATCACATAATCCTGGTCCATGGAATCCAGCTTAAGGAACATCTTGTTATCATCATAACCCCGGTCCATGACAAAGGTTGCTTTTTCAAATAATGCGGATGCCCGTTCCATGGCTGAAAAAGTAATATCGTTGATGGAAGTGAAATTTTTTTCAGCTGAAGAATGGATCTCTGAAAAAAGGCTGACTGGATGATGGCTGCTGGTAAGAACCGTGGCTTCTGTTACATGATAACCTTTCTGATAGACATTTTTTGCAGCGGTACTCTCGGATCCATCCCGCACCCAGCCAAGGGCTTCAAATTTATGCCCCTCCGGTTTTACAATGTCACTGTCATCGATATAAATGACAGGGTGGCCGGGCACCATTTCTTTAAACAGGTTAAGTAAGCGTGCAAAGCGTCTTTGGGAGTACCTTTTGACAAATGTCTGGAAAGGCGGTCAACGCTGTTGAGCTTTTTAGACGGCTCATGTAACTGGTCAACAATATCTGTAAGCAGACAACTGTTGGAAGCAAGAATGTCATAATTCATGTCAGCCATAAACTTTCTATCTGGTTTGGAAAACTTTCTGGAAATTTTATTTGAAAAAGTTAAAATTTCCCGTTTCATTTGATAGGTTTTTGATGTAAAATTGACCATAAAGAATCCTCCTTCTTTTTGTTTAGTAGATTTTTGTTTGATCACTTAAATTTTACACCAAAAAGGAAGAGGATTCTTTATATTTTGGGCATTTTTTAAAAGTTGTGTATCATCAGCAAGGCTGATTGATAGTTCTGTGGATAGAACTGCGGAAACTCAAGGAACGCCAGTCTTGCATTAAAACAGTAAAATTGATATAATAAAAGAATAACAGCTTCAGAAATGGACATGAAAAAACAGACAGGAGATCGTATGAAAGAAACAGTGTTGCTGTACGGATTTAAGGATCAGGAACGGTTAAAAAAGGTAAAGCGGGCGCTGCTCCCCCTGGGACTGCGGATGAGGACCGTGGGACCGGAGGAATATTTCCAGCCGGTGGGATACCTGGCCGGAGTGAAGGAGGTGCCTCCGGCGGAAAATGACCGCCCGGGTACAGAATTTGACTGCGAGATGATGGTCATGGCAGGCCTGGCGTCCGCGCAGGTGGATGCGGTGATCCACGCCTTGTACCGGTCCGGGGTGGGCCGTATCGACTATAAAGCAGTGCTGACCCCTGTGAACCAGTTCTGGGATGGGGAAAAGCTGTATGAAGAGATCGCCAGGGAACATGAAGCGATGACAAAGGGAGGTTCCCAATAAATAAATGGAGGAATTGTATATGCAGTACAGAAAATTTGGTAATACTGGTGTTGAGGTTTCGGCTCTGGGCTTTGGATGCATGCGCTTCCCGGTCAACGAAGACAAGACCATCAACGAGGAAAAAGCCATCGCTATGGTGCGTCATGCCATCGATAACGGCGTCAACTATGTGGACACCGCGTATCCGTATCACCAGGGCACCAGCGAGCTGGTAGTTGGAAAGGCCTTAAAGGACGGCTACCGTGAAAAGGTGTACCTGGCAGATAAAATGCCTGTATGGCTCCTGGAGACGGAGGATGACTTTGACAAATATCTGGATGAACAGTTAAAGAAGCTGGATACGGACCACATCGATTTTTACCTGCTCCATGCCTTAAGCAGGGAACGCTATGAGGAAAAGGTGAAAAAACTCAATCTGACAAAGAAGCTGGAGGAGGCCAAGGCCGCTGGAAAGATCCGCTACATAGGCTTTTCCTTCCATGATTCCCTGGACCTGTTCAAGGAGATCATCGATTCCTATGACGGCTGGGATTTCTGCCAGATCCAGTATAACTACATCAACCTGACCCACCAGGCAGGGACCGAAGGCTTAAAATATGCAGCCTCCAAGGGACTGGGCGTTGTGATCATGGAGCCGCTGTTAGGCGGAAAGCTGGCCAACCTGGCTCCCCATGTGGCCGAGGCCTTCCCGGAAGGAAAGTCCCATGTGGAATACGCCCTGGACTTCTTATGGGATAAGCCGGAGGTAAGCCTTCTCTTAAGCGGCATGACCGAGCCGGAGCAGGTGGAGGCCAACCTGGAATACGCCAGCCGCAGCCATGTGGGCATGGTGACAGAGGAAGAAAAGGCCGTTTACGAAAAAGCCAAAAAGATCTTCGACGAAATGGCCCTTGTGAACTGCACCAAATGCGCTTACTGCATGCCGTGTCCCTTTGGCCTGAATATTCCGGAGCTGTTTGCTGCATATAATATGACTGCCAGCCACGGCATGACCCCGGCTAAGGAGGCATATGAGGCCCTGTCCGTTAAGGCCGACGCCTGCCGGGCCTGCCATCACTGTGAAAAGGAATGTCCGCAGCATATTAAGATCAGCGAGATGATGCCAAAAGTAGCCCAGGCATTCGTATAGGCGGACTGGACGTGCCGGCCGGCGGATAAAGCCGGCCGGATCCGGGAAACGCAGGAAAATAAATATGGAAATGGAGGTCCTTTTATGCAGGAAGAGAAAAAGAAGAGCCGGAAAGAAGGAGATAAAGCCCGTCTGGCTGCGGCTGCGGCCCGCCTGGGCGTTCTCCAGAGACGGCTTAAGGATGAGAAGATCCCGGTCATCATCACCTTTGACGGCTTCGATGCTGCGGGAAAGGGCCTCCAGATCAGCCGCTTGATCCAGGCGCTGGATCCCAGGGGCTTTGACGTGTACACGGGAGACCGGGACGGGGAAGAGGAGGCCATGCACCCGTTTTTATGGCGGTTTGCCATCCGCTGCCCGGAAAAGGGCCGGATCGCCATTTTTGACACCAGCTGGAACCGACGGATCTTTGCGGACCGGTTTGACAGGGATCTGGGAAAAAGAGAGACAGAAGAAAGCCTTTCGGATATCCGGGCTTTTGAAAAACAGCTGACAGACGACGGGACAGTGCTTGTTAAGCTGTTTCTTGAAATTTCAGAGAAAGAACAGAGAAAACGGTTTAAAAAGCTGGAAGCATCAGCAGATACGGCGTGGAGGGTCACAGAAGCCGACTGGGAGAGAAACCGCCGCTATAAAAAATACGCCCGGATCACAAAAGAGATGATCGATGCCACCAACGTGCCCTGGGCTCCGTGGACGGTCATCGATGCCGCCCATAAGGAAAAAGCGGCTCTTGCAATTATGGAAGCAGTATCGTCGGCCATGGAGGCGGCCCTGGAGAAAAAAGCCGCCGGCCGGGAAACTCCCCGGTTCGAGCCTCCGCTGCCGCCGGATAAATATAAAAAAGGGATCCTCTCCCGTGTGGATCTGGAAAAGACCATGGACCGGGAGGAGTACAGAAAAAAGCTGGATCAGTTACAGAAAAGGCTGGAGCGGCTCCATGGAGACCTGTACCGGTACAGGATCCCTGTGGTCTTAGGCTTTGAGGGATGGGATGCGGCTGGAAAGGGCGGAGCCATCAGGCGTCTTACCAGTCATCTGGATCCCAGAGGATACCAGGTATGTCCCACCGCCTCCCCCAGCAGCACAGAAAAAGCCCACCATTATCTATGGCGGTTCTGGACCCGTTTCCCCAAGGACGGCCATATGGCTGTTTTTGACCGGACCTGGTACGGCAGGGTCATGGTGGAGCGGATCGAGGGCTTCTGCACGGAGGAGGAATGGCACAGGGCGTATCAGGAGATCAACGATATGGAAGCCCATCTGGTGCATTCTGGGGCTGTGGTGCTGAAGTTCTGGCTCCATATCGATAAGGATGAGCAGGAACGGCGGTTCAACGACCGGATGAAGAATCCTGAAAAACAGTGGAAGATCACAGACGAGGACTGGAGAAACCGGGAAAAGTGGGACCAGTATGAGGAAGCGGTCAACGAGATGCTGGAAAAGACATCCACAGAGGACGCTCCCTGGATCGTGGTGGAAGGAAACTCCAAGTATTACGCCCGCATCAAGGTGATGGAGACCGTGGCGGACGCGCTGGAGAAGAAAATAAAAGAAGTGGAAAAAGCAAAGAAAAAACATGAATAAAGTAGTGATAGCAGGCGGCGGCGCAGCCGGTATGGCGGCCGCCATAGGAGCCGCCCAGGCAGGATGCCAGGTGGTGGTATATGAAAAAAATGAAAAGCTTGGAAAAAAGATATATATCACAGGAAAGGGACGCTGCAATGTGACCAACAGCTGCGATACAGAGGACCTGTTTTCCCATATGGTGTCCAATGGAAAATTTTTATACAGCGCCATTTATGGCTTTTCCAATTTTGACGTCATGGGACTTATGGGCGAGTGCGGCTGTCCCTTAAAAATAGAGAGAGGCAACCGGGTATTCCCGGTATCAGATAAATCATCGGATGTGATCGCGGCCATGGAACGGCGGATGAAGCGGCTGGGAGTGTCCGTCCGCTATAATGAGGCTGTGAAAGAGGTGGTCTGCCAGGATGGCCGGTGTCTGGGCGTGGTCCTGGAAAAAGGCCGGAAAATGGTCGAAGCCGGAGCTGTGATCGTGGCCACAGGAGGCCTGTCCTACCCGGCCACCGGTTCCACCGGGGACGGCTACCGGTTTGCAGAAGCCGCGGGCCATACGGTGACGGAGCTTTTCCCGGCCCTGGTGCCCTTCACCTGCGCGGAAGAGGATGTAAAAAAGCTCCAGGGACTGTCGCTGAAAAATGTGGAGGTGACGGTGTATGACGGGAAGAAGGTCATCTGGAAGGAATTTGGGGAAATGCTGTTTACCCATTTTGGCGTCAGCGGTCCTGTGATCTTAAGCGCCAGCAGCTTTGCTGCAAAGATCATTAAAAAGCGGCCTCTGGATCTGGTCATCGACTTAAAGCCGGCGCTGACGCCGGAGCAGCTGGATGCCCGGATCCTGCGGGATTTTGACGAGGCGAAGAACAAGCGGTTTAAAAATTCCTTAAACCGGCTGTTTCCGGCAAAGCTGGTCCCGGTGATGGTGGCCAGGAGCGGCATTGATCCGGAGAAGAAGGTCAATGAGGTGACGGCGAAGGAGCGGGAGCGGCTGGTGGAGGCCGCCAAATCCTTCCATGTGACCCTCACAGGTCTCAGAGGGTATAACGAGGCCATCATCACCCAGGGAGGCGTGGACGTAAAGGAGATCAATCCCGCCACCATGGAGTCTAAAAAGGCCCAGGGCCTTTATTTTGCCGGAGAAGTGCTGGACCTGGACGGCGTTACGGGAGGCTTTAACCTGCAGATCGCCTGGTCCACGGGGATGCTGGCGGGAAGAAGCGCCGGAGCGCACGTCCGGGACCGGCAGATCCGGATGATCAATGAATAAATTCCCGTAAAACGGCGGAAACTGCTTAAGAGCGGGATAAGGAGGAAGACATGTCTTTTAACGTAGCCATCGACGGTCCTGCCGGAGCTGGAAAGAGCACTGTGGCGAAGGCAGTGGCGGCAAAGAGAAATTTTATCTATGTGGATACCGGAGCCATGTACCGGACCATGGCCCTTTACTTTCTGAGGAAGGGCGTTGATAAAAACGATGAAGCAGCAGTGAATAAAGCCTGCATGGAGGTTTCCATCTCCATCGCCTATGAAAACGGCGCCCAGCAGGTGTTTTTAAACGGAGAGAACGTATCCGGCTTGATCCGTACAGAAGAGGTGGGGAACATGGCGTCAGCCACTTCAGGGTATCTTTTTGTCCGGGAAAAGCTGGTGGAGCTCCAGAAAGAAATGGCCCGGAAGTCGGATGTGGTCATGGACGGCCGGGACATCGGCACCTGCGTGCTGCCGGAGGCCGATGTAAAGGTCTATCTGACAGCCAGTTCCCTGGTGCGGGCCAGAAGGCGGTACAGGGAGCTGACAGAAAAGGGGATCGCCTGTGATCTTAAGGAGATCGAGCAGGACATCCTGGACCGGGATCACCGGGATATGCACCGGGAACACTCTCCTCTGGTGCAAGCGGAGGACGCTGTTTATCTGGATTCCTCCGATATGACCCTGGACCAGGTGGTGGACGCCATCGGAAGGCTGATCGACCAGAAAATCGACGGCCAGGCGGGGGGAAGGCCATGAATGTGACCGTTGCAAAGACCGCCGGGTTCTGCTTTGGCGTAAAAAGGGCTGTGGAGAAGGTCTACGAACAGATCCAGAAGACCGATAAACCCATCTATACATACGGTCCCATCATCCACAACGAGGAAGTGGTCAAGGATCTTAAGAAAAAAGGCGTGGAGGTCATCGGCTCAGAAGAGGAGCTGGATCGCGTCCGGGACTGTGTGGTGGTCATCCGTTCCCATGGCGTAGGAAAACATATCTACGACATCCTGGAAAAGAACGGGGTGGAGATCGTGGACGCCACCTGTCCCTATGTAAAGAAGATCCACCGGGTGGTGGCCGGCCAGTGTGCAGAGGGACGCCAGGTGATCATCGTGGGAGACGAATCCCACCCCGAGGTCATTGGGATCAAGGGCTGGGGGAATCAGGACACGAAGGTCATTGAAAACGCGGAGGATTTTGAAAAACTGGGGCTTCCGGAGGGCAGCCGCCTGTGCCTGGTGGCCCAGACGACATTTAATTACAAGAAATTTCAAGATATAGTTGAAAAAATTCCTAAAACGCGTTATGATATATTTGTTTTAAATACGATTTGCAATGCGACACAGGAAAGGCAGGTAGAGGCGAAAGAGATCGCTTCTCAGGTGGACGTGATGCTGGTGATCGGAGGGAAAAACAGCTCCAATACCCAGAAGCTGTATGAGATCTGCCGGCGAGAATGTAACAAAACGTATTACATCCAGACCCTGGACGACTTAAATCCTGAATGTATAAGTTCTGCGTGCAACGTAGGTATTACAGCAGGGGCTTCAACCCCGAATAATATTATCGAGGAGGTTCATACTAATGTCAGAGTTAAGTTTTGAACAAATGTTAGAAGAATCATTAAAAACAATACGTACAGGAGAGGTTGTCACTGGTAAAGTCATCGACGTTAAAGAAGATGAGATCGTTTTGAACATCGGTTACAAATCCGACGGCATCATTACCCGCAGTGAATACACCAACGAGCCCAACGTGGACTTAAGAAATCTTGTACAGGTAGGCGACGAGATGGAGGCCAAGGTCGTTAAAGTAAACGACGGCGAGGGCCAGGTTGCACTTTCCTATAAGAGACTGGCAGCCGACAGAGGAAATAAGAGACTGGAAGAGGCCTTTGAGAACCATGAGGTTCTTACTGCAAAGGTATCCCAGGTTCTGGACGGCGGCTTAAGCGTGATCGTGGACGAGGCAAGGATCTTTATTCCTGCAAGCCTTGTATCTGACGTATACGAAAAGGATCTTTCCAAGTACGCAGACCAGGAGATCGAGTTCGTGATCACTGAGTTCAATCCCAAGAGAAGAAGAGTCATCGGCGACCGCAAGCAGCTCATCGTTGCCAGGAAGGCTGAGATGCAGAAGGCTCTGTTCGAGCGCATCGCTGTTGGCCAGAAGGTAGAAGGAACCGTTAAGAACGTGACAGACTTCGGCGCATTCATCGACTTAGGCGGTGCTGACGGCTTACTCCATATCTCCGAAATGTCCTGGGGAAGAGTTGAGAGCCCCAAGAAGGTATTCAAGGTAGGCGAGAAGGTAACAGCTCTGATCAAGGATATCAACGGTGAGAAGATCGCCCTGTCCATGAAGTTCCCGGAGACAAATCCGTGGGCAAACGCTGCTGAGAAATATGCAGCAGGCAACGTGGTAACAGGCCGTGTGGCACGTATGACAGACTTCGGCGCATTCGTTGAACTGGAGGCAGGCGTGGACGCACTCCTTCATGTATCCCAGATCTCCAGAGAGCACGTTGCAAAACCGTCTGACGTACTTTCCATCGGTCAGGAGATCACAGCTAAGATCGTTGACTTCAACGAGGCAGACAGAAAGATCAGCCTCAGCATGAAGGCTCTGGAGACAGAGGCTCCGGCTGAAGAGGCAGCAGAGGAATAAAAACCGGCCAAATATCCGGTGCAGAATAGAAGAGGGCGTGTGAAGAACATAAGTTTTTCACGCGTCCTTTTCGGCGTCTGGTGAAGCTCTTTTGGAAGGTTCTCCTTTGCCTCGGCCCGATCCCTTGTCTTAGGCTCTCAGGCTTCGTTGCCTGGGCATAGAAGGGAGTTTTTTCCTGCTATGCCCAAAATTCCAGTGCTTTTTGGGCATACACAGAGAAAAAGGAGATATATGCCCAATCCATAGGAAAATCCAGAGAAGTCCCGGGGTTTTCCTATGATTTTTGGGCACTGTGGGAAAAAACATACATTTATGCCCATTATTTTTTATGATACGGGAGGGGGGAATAGGAAGACGGAGGATTCATGGGCTTCGCAGGTGGTGATGAGCTGGAGAGTCCGCAGGTGGTAAATTCCGGATGGATCACGGTCTTTCCCTGGATGGAGGCGCACTTATACTGGAAGGGGATCCGGCTGGTGAATAACGCCATGTCATGGGAGAAAAGGACAGTTTCCAGGGCCCTATAAAAACACGTAATGGATTCGTAAGAAAAATCGGTGGGATTTTTTTTATGCTCTATGGTAAGATATCTGTATCAGATCAGAAATGAATGGAGGACGAGAATATGAAACGATTACATGGAGCGGCGGTGCTTGCAGCCGCAGCAATGTTTACAGCTTCCATGGGGATCACAGGAATGGCAGATACCAGCGGAGCCGGGGAAAATGGAAGCCGGCTGGACGGGATGGTGTGCATGGACGGAAGTGTGATCTCCGCAGAGGATGGGAGACTGCATCTCAACCGCCGTGTGGAAGGCGGGATGACGGAGGTGGTAGTGAACCTTTCTGAGGACACGAAGATCCTGGATGCCGTCAACGGGTTCCCGGTCTCTGTGGAAAACTTAGACGATGGCGAGGCGGTCCGGGTCTATACGGGACCGGCCATGACCTTAAGCCTGCCGCCCATCACCAACGGGCTTCTGGTTCTGGCGGATGCTCCGGCAGACTCCGGCTTTCCTGTTTATGCAGTGGTGGAATCCCTGACCCAGGAGCCGGATAAGGCAGATGGAACAGAGGCTGCATATATCCTGGAAACTGCCGGCGGGATGAAATACACGGTTTCGGATTCCACGGTCCTGCTCCCCTATCTGACCAGAAACATGGTATTTGCAACAGACCTCAAGAAGGGGACTCCGATCCTGCTATGGACCGATGGAACGGACGGCTCCGCAGCAGAGAAGATCGTGATCTTCCAGGGAGAGGGCCAGGACGCAGGAAAGGAAAATGCGGATGGACTGGGCTTCCATGGCTGGAAGGAAGAAGCCGGGAGCTGGTACTATTATGAACAGGGCCAGAAGAAGACTGGATGGCTGTGTGAGGGAACAGACTGGTACTACCTGGACCCGGAAAGCGGCCGGATGGCCACTGGATTTGTAACTGTGGACGGAAAGACGTATTTTTTAAAGGACGACGGCCGGATGCTGACGGAGGCTGCGGAGTTCGTGCCTGATGCCAATGGTGCTCTGTCCTTAAAGAAATAGAAGAAAGAGAAGGCGCTCCTGGGAGGGGGCGTCTTTTTTCTGTCATAGAAATGTGCGGCCCATAAGGGAGGAAACGCTCCGCTGGGGACAACAGGGGGCAGGCGCTTGGCACGGAAAAAAGATTTTGTTGACATACAATATTATATGGTATATAATACTGTTACAATAATATACAGCGTATAATATTGCGGACGGTAGAATTACAAGAGAGCCGGAATGGATCAAAGCCGCGGCTCTGGAACGCAGCTGCATATTTTAGGAGGGAAGACTATGGTATTCAACACAGGAGCCGCTCTGCTGGACGGGATCGTGCTGGCAGTGGTCTCCAGAGAGGCGGAGGGGACCTACGGCTATAAGATCACTCAGGACGTGAGAAAGGCCATCGATATATCGGAGTCCACACTGTATCCGGTGCTGCGGAGACTCCAGAAGGAAAACTGCCTGGAAACGTATGATATGGCGTTTGATGGAAGAAACCGGAGATATTATAAGCTGACAGAAACGGGCCGGGCCCAGTTAAAGCTGTATAAGAGCGAATGGACCGTATATTCCGGACATATTTCCCGGATCTTTGAGGAGGCAAATGTATGAGGAAGGAAGAGTTTTTTGATAAGCTGGAATATCTGCTCCAGGACATCCCGGACCAGGACCGGGAGGACGCCCTGGCTTATTACAGGGATTACCTGGCCGAGGCCGGGAGCGGCAATGAGGAGGCGGCCATTGAGGATTTTGGGAGCCCTGAACGGGTGGCGGCCATTATCCGGGCCGACCTGGCAGGCAATTTAAACGACGGCGGCTCCTTTACAGACCGGGGCTATGAGGATGAACGGTTCCGGGATCCCGGCTACCAGGTGGCAAAGCGGCTGGATCTGCCGGAGGAGAGGGAAAATACAGCCGGCTCCGGCAGCGGACGCGGGTATGAGAAGGACGGCTGGCAGACGGGGCCGTCACAGAGGGGCAGCGGATACCAGGACCCGTCCTATGAAACAGTCCGCGAAGAAAAGAAGCCATGGACCAGTAAGGGGCTGAAGCTGGTTTTATGGATCGTTCTGATCATCGCCGCTTTTCCTGTGATCCTTGGGATCGGGGGTGCCGGGCTGGGGGCCATAACGGGAATCGCTTCTCTGATCTTTGGGATCATTGCTGTGGTGCTCTGCCTGACAGCTGCGGCGTTTATCACCGGCGTATGCCTGCTGGTGGCCGGGATCGTTTTTCTGGTGGCGTCGCCTCTGGACAGCGGACTGATGTTCGGGATCGCCATTGCCGGGATCGGTGTGGGACTTCTGGGAGCGGTGCTCTTATACGCCATTCTGGCCATGTTCCTCCCATTTTTATGGAGAAGCATGAAAAAGGCGGGAGCATGGATTTCACGTAAATGGAAGGAGATCAGAAGGGTATGAAAAAATTCATTAAATATGGGATCATTGCCGGGGGAGCCCTGATCCTGGCCGGAGCCGGGATCACCACCGCGTCTCTTCTGCTGGGAGCGGATATGGGGGATCTGAACGGGCACATAAGAAAAAGACTTCATCATCTGGATGAGCTGGACGGGATCGTGGAGCGGGAAGTGGATCCAGAGGAGTATCTGGTCCGCGTGGACCAGGATCCTGCTCCGGAAGGCTGGGAGACGGCGCGGGCAGAGGGACAGGACCCGGAGGCCGGCCCGTCCGCGGAGCCCTTTGCCGGAGGAGAGCCCTGGCAGTCCCCGGGAACAGACGGAGGCTTTGAGGCCGGGTATCCAGAGGTCACGGATCTTAAGATCCGGCAGCAGGGCGGGAGCGTGGAGATCTTCCGGATGGATGAGATCAGTGCCCTGACCATCAAAAGCGGGAATGGAAGCCTGGAGGCCGTCAGTTTCCAGGAATACGGAATGGATTCGGTCCTTGCCCTGTGGGCCGGAGACGGGGAGGATTACCAGATCTTTATTCCAGGCTCCTGGGTGCTGGATGAATTTGAGGCGGAGATCCTGGAGGGGACTCTGGAGGGAAACGGCGTCCGCGTTCTGGAGGCGGAGCTGTCTGTGACAGAGGGAAACGCAGTCTTTACCCAGGAGGACGGGCGGAGCGCGGATCTGGAGTGCATGGGCAGCGGATCCATCCTTTGGGCAATGGAGTCTGAACGGTATATGGAGATCGATGCCGAGTGCCGGACCGGTTCCATTACCATTTCGATTCCGGAAACCATGGATCCAGGCGGGATCGGATATGACATTGAATGTGAAAACGGGACGGTGGAATTCCCGGGCTTTACAGTGGAAGGAAATCAGAAGAAAGAGGCGGCCGGAAGTCTGTCGGTCATGGATCTGGAGGCTGGATCGGGAACCATTTCTGTACAGCATACGGCGGCCCCGTAAACAGGAGCCAGATAAAAGGAGAGAGGAACATGGATGTGAGGCGGTTGTATAAATCGGATACGGATAAGATGATCTGCGGAGTCTGCGGCGGCATCGGTGAATTCCTAAATGTGGATCCAACGCTGGTGCGGCTTTTATGGGCGATCCTGACCTTCACCGGGCCGGGGCTCATTGCCTATATCATCGCAGCGATCATTATTCCCGGCCGTCCGGATTAAAAAACGGCCGGAACATATATGGGGACCGGGGCAGAGCCATGCCGTCCGGTCCCTGTTTTTTTCAGCGGCCGCAGAGAGCGTTTCCGGGGCAGGGCTTTTTCCATGGCCTGCGCCGCGTTCTGAAAAGGATATGTGCCTGGCCTTCCGGGAGGCATACGGGTCCGGAAGGCTTCTGTATAAGCTTCCCGTTTCTGGGAATACTTTTCTAAGAAAAAGGAAAAGAGGTGAACCAGAAGCCATGGGAAAAAAGAAACAGGAGCCGGTGGATCCCAACAATCTGAAGCCGGAGGACATGCTGAAGTTCGAGATCGCGGCAGAGCTTGGTCTGGCGGATAAGGTGGTGGCCGGAGGGTGGAGATGCCTGACTGCCAAGGAAAGCGGCCGGATTGGAGGCCTGATCACGAGAAAAAAACGGGAGATGGCCGGACAAAAAGGAAAAAACCAGACGTTGAAAGATGAAAAGAAAGATCCTATAATATAGGCAGAACGACACAGGATGGAGGAAACAAGGTGAAGATCGCTCTGATCTGCTTTACAGAAAATGGGTTTCAGATGGAAAAGCGGCTGGTAAAGCTCCTGGAGGCAGAGGGCCATGGTCCCTGTCCCTGGGTTTCGGGGAGGTACGCCATGCAGGCAGCCTCCCTGGATCATGAGATCAGCTTTTCCCCGGTGAAGGAGGGCGGGCTTTCTGCCTGGGCCGGAGAACGGTTTGGAGACTCGGACGGCCTTATTTTTATCGGAGCCTGCGGCATTGCTGTCAGGGCCATTGCTCCGTATATCCGGGATAAAAAAACGGATCCGGCGGTTCTGGCAGCCGATGAGAAGGGACGGTTTGTGATCCCCCTGCTGTCGGGCCATCTGGGCGGGGCCAATGAGCTGGCGGAGCGTCTGGCGGCGGGGCTCGCAAAAAGCGGGATCCCGGCCCAGGCAGTGCTCACGACGGCCACGGATGTGAACCGGCGGTTTGCGGTGGATGTGTTTGCAAAGGAGCATGGCCTGGTCCTGGACCAGATGAAGCTGGCAAAGGAGATCTCGGCGGCGGTCCTGGCCGGGGAGCCGGTGGGACTGTTTTCGGACTTTCCGTTTTCCGGACCGGTCCCGGAGGGGCTTTATAAGGACCGGATCTGCCCGCAAAACATCCGGATCACCGTATGGAGGAAGGATCGGAGAGGCCCGGAGGGACCGGGGCCTTTAAGACTGGTGCCCAGGTGTGTGGTCCTGGGGACCGGGTGTAAACGGGGAACCTCCATGGAGCAGATCTGGTCTGTGGCGGAGGAGGCCATGGAAAGAGAGGGGCTGGACCCCTCAGCCGTCTGCGGCCTGGCCAGCATCGACTTAAAAAGCGGGGAGCCGGGGCTGTGCAGTCTTGCTGAAAAGCTGGGGGTCCCGTTTTTTACGTACACAGGAGAGGAGCTGGCCGCCGTACCCGGGGCGTTTACGGAGTCAGAGTTCGTGAGACAGGTCACGGGCGTGGGAAGCGTCTGTGAGCGGGCGGCTGTGGCCGCATGCCGGGAGGCATCGGAGGATACCCGGCTCTTGATGAAAAAATACGCCCGGGATGGAGTGACCGTGGCGGCGGCATGTTTTATACCGGAATTATTTAAGGGATCGGAGAGATGACAATATGATAAAGGTTGTGACCGGAGCCGGGGCCAGCGGGAAATCGTCCTTTGCGGAGTCCCTTCTGGAACAGTCGGAGGCGAAAAGGAAGATCTACGCTGCCACCATGATCGTATGGGACGACGAATGCCGGGCACGGGTGAAAAAACACAGACAGATGCGGGAAAAAAAGGGATTTGAGACAGCGGAGCGTCCGGTGGACCTGGGAGAGCTTTTTGTACCGGAGGATGGGGCAGTGTTGGTGGAATGTATGTCCAATCTGGCAGCCAACGAGATGTACCGGGAGGATGTGGGAATGGAAAGCTGTGCAGAGCTCCGGGCGGCCCAGGCCGGAGAGCGGATCTTAAGAGGGCTCCGCCTGCTTGCAGAGGCGGCCCGGGATCTGGTGGTGGTGACCAATGAGGTCTTTGGGGATATAAAGCTTACAGAAGAGGAAACGGCAGCGTACCAGCGGCTCATGGGAAGACTGAACCGGGAGCTGTTTTCCATGGCCGGAGAGGTCTGGGAGGTGGTCTGCGGGATCCCGGTGCAGCTGAAGGGAAAGAAGGAGCAGACAGGGGCGGCCGGGACAGAACTGGCAGCCGGACAGAATAAAGAGGGAAAAGAGAGTCTACATATGAAATTTATCACAGGCGGCGCATTCCAGGGAAAAAGGGACTTTGCAGAGCAGCTCCTGGCCCGGGAGGGCGTTTTGGAGTATGAAACGGCGGACGGAGCCGCGGATCCGTTTGAGGCTGCGTACAGCCGGAAGCTGGTGGTGAACGTCCAGGACTATGTGCGCCGGTTTGCGGGCCTTGAGGACGGAGAAGCCAGAGAACGGCTGCAGGAATTCCTGGACCGGCTTATAAAGGAGAATCCCGGAGCTGTGGCGGTCATGGATGAGATCGGCTGCGGGATCGTGCCTGTGGGCCGGGAGGAGCGGCTGTGGAGGGACCTGGCCGGAGAGGCGGCCCAGACCCTGGCGGCCTGTTCCAGGGACGTATACCGGGTCACAGGCGGCCTGGCCCAGGTACTGAAGGGCGGTGAGCGGTAAATGGAACAGGGAAGCCAGTGGGAAAAGGCGTACACCCATGGCGGGGATGTGTACAGGAACGAAAAAATACGGATGGATTTTTCCATTAACATCAATCCACTGGGAATGCCGGATTTTATCAAACAGGCGGCCATGGACGGGGTGGAGGAAAGCGCCCGCTATCCGGACAGCCGGTGCAGGAGGCTCCGGAGGCTGGCAGCCGGATTTTACGGCGTGCAGGAGGAAACCCTTGTGTTTGGAAACGGGGCTGCGGAGCTGATCTTCGGGATCGTCCGGGCCGTATCTCCCAGGCGGGCTGTTTTGACGGCTCCGTCGTTTACAGAGTATGAAGCGGCTCTTTCATCTGTGGGGGCGGAGGTCCTGTTTTTTCCATTGAAGGAGGAGGATGATTTTTCTCTTCCGGCAGACCGGTATCTGGATTTTTTAAAGAGCGCCAGGCCGGATATGATCTTTTTGTGCAATCCGGCCAATCCGACCGGAAGGCTGACGCCGGGAGAGGAGATCCGCCGGATCCTGGAGTTCTGCACCGTTCAGGGGATCCTTGCAGTGGTGGACGAGTGCTTCCTGGATCTGGCGGAGGAGGATGAGAGGGATTCGGTACTGGATCTGGTGCGGGAAGGAGAAAAGAATATTTTTTTACTGAAGGCGTTTACCAAATCCTTTGCCATGGCAGGACTCCGCCTGGGGTACGGATTCCTGGCAGACGGAGAGCTGCGGCTTAAGATGCAGAGCCAGAGCCAGCCCTGGAACGTGTCCATACCGGCCCAGGAGGCCGGGTGCGCGGCCTTTGGAGCAGAGCGGGAGCCCTACCTCCGGGAAGCCCGGAAGCTCATAAGCCGGGAGCGGGAATATTTAAGGGAAGGCCTGCAAAGGCTGGGCTTTTATGTATTTCCTTCGGAGGCCAATTTCCTTTTATTTAAGAGGACAGACAGAGGGGACGGGGGAGAGCTTTATGAGTCCCTTTTATCCCGCGGGATCCTGATCCGCAGATGCGGCGATTACCAGGGACTTTCCGGGGATCATTATCGGATCTGTGTGAAAAAAAGGGAAGAAAACAGGGCTTTTCTGGAGAATTTGGGAGAAATATATAAGAAGAGGTAATAAAAGAACCAAAAAAATAGTATAAATCCCCTGTTGCACAAAAGATACAAAACTGATATACTCTATGAAATAGCTAAAAGGAACAGATAAATTCCAGCGAAACTTAAGAAAGAGAGGGAACCTTAGAATGGGTAAGATCATTGGAGAAGGCATTACATTTGACGATGTGCTGCTGGTGCCGGCATATTCAGAAGTAATTCCCAATCAGGTTGACGTATCCACGTACCTGACTAAGAAAGTCAAACTGAACATTCCTTTTATGAGTGCGGGAATGGATACGGTAACAGAACACCGCATGGCCATTGCAATGGCAAGACAGGGCGGTATCGGGATCATTCACAAAAACATGTCAATCGAAGCGCAGGCCGAAGAGGTTGACAAGGTTAAGCGTTCAGAGAACGGAGTAATCACAGACCCATTTTATTTATCCCCGGAACATACATTAAAGGATGCAGACGAGCTGATGGGAAAATTCCGGATCTCCGGCGTTCCGATCACAGAGGGTAAAAGATTAGTCGGCATCATCACCAACCGCGACCTGAAATTTGAAGAGGATTTTTCCAAGAAGATCAAGGAATGCATGACCTCTGAAAACCTGGTCACAGCCAAAGAGGGAATCACCATGATGGAGGCCAAGAAGATCCTTGCCAAAGCAAGGGTGGAGAAGCTGCCCATCGTGGACGATGACTTTAATTTAAAGGGACTTATCACCATTAAGGATATTGAGAAGCAGATCAAATACCCCAATTCCGCTAAGGATGCACACGGAAGACTGCTCTGCGGCGCTGCCGTGGGAATCACCGCCAACGTGCTGGAACGCGTGGAGGCCCTTGTGAACGCCAAGGTGGACGTGATCGTATTAGACTCTGCCCATGGTCATTCTGCCAACGTGATCCGCTGCGTGAAGATGATCAAGGAGAAATTCCCGGAGGTACAGGTGATCGCCGGAAACGTGGCCACAGGCGCTGCCACAAAGGCTCTGATCGAGGCCGGTGTGGACGCTGTCAAGGTCGGGATCGGACCTGGTTCCATCTGTACCACCCGTGTGGTTGCCGGTATCGGCGTTCCCCAGGTATCTGCCGTTATGGACTGCTATGAGGTTGCAAGGGAATACGGGATCCCGATCATCGCAGACGGCGGCATCAAGTACTCCGGAGATGTGACAAAGGCTCTGGCTGCCGGTGGAAGCGTCTGCATGATGGGAAGTATGTTCGCAGGCTGCGACGAGAGCCCGGGAACCTTCGAGCTTTACCAGGGAAGAAAATATAAGGTATACCGCGGAATGGGCTCCATTGCCGCCATGGAAAACGGCAGCAAGGACCGCTACTTCCAGTCCGACGCCAAAAAGCTGGTGCCGGAGGGCGTGGAAGGCCGTGTGGCCTACAAGGGCTATGTGGAGGATACGGTGTTCCAGATGTTAGGCGGCTTAAGGGCCGGTATGGGCTACTGCGGCGCCCACAACATCAAGGAGCTCCAGGAGAACAGCCAGTTTGTGAAGATTTCGGCTGCTGCCCTCCGTGAGAGCCATCCCCATGATATCCACATCACAAAAGAAGCTCCCAATTACAGCATCGACGGCTGATGGGGAAGCGCTGGATCTTCGATATAAAAACGGTTACAGAGAGCATGGCACGGAAGCTGCCGTGCTCTCTTTTTATAGCGCAGAAACCGCCTCTTGCTTTCCTCCGGCCCTTCGTGTAAAATGGAGGGCGTGCGCGGTCTGCGCGGATCTTTTATATAAGAGGAATATTGAACAAGGAGTTTTCAGATGAGTATATTAAACGTAGAGCACTTAAGCCATGGCTTCGGAGACCGGGCCATTTTTACGGATGTGTCGTTCCGGCTTTTAAAGGGCGAGCACATCGGCCTCATCGGGGCCAACGGAGAGGGGAAATCCACCTTCATGAGCATCATCACCGATAAGCTGATGCCGGATGAAGGAAAGGTGGAGTGGGCGAAAAACGTCCGTGTGGGATACCTGGACCAGCATACGGTCCTGGAAAAGGGAATGACCATCCGGGAGGTGTTAAAGAGCGCCTTTTCCTTTTTATTTGAGATGGAAGAAAAGATGAACCAGATCTGCGACCATATGGGAGAGGCTTCCGGGGAGGAGATGAATTCCATGATGGAGGAGCTGGGGACCATCCAGGACCTTCTGATGGCCCATGACTTTTATATCATCGACTCCAAGGTGGAGGAGATCGGCCGGGCCTTTGGCCTGGATGAGATCGGACTGGATAAGGACGTGGACGAGCTTTCCGGAGGCCAGAGGACCAAGGTGCTCCTGGGAAAGCTGCTTTTGGAGAAGCCGGACATCCTTCTTCTGGACGAGCCCACCAACTACCTGGACGCCCAGCATATCGAATGGCTGAAGCGGTATCTCCAGGAGTATGAAAATGCTTTTATCCTGATCTCCCACGACATTCCATTTTTAAACAGCGTGGTAAATCTGATCTATCATATGGAAAACCAGAAGCTGGACCGGTATGTGGGCGATTATGATAAATTCTTAGAGGTGTACGAGATGAAGAAGAGCCAGCTGGAGGCCGCCTATAAGCGGCAGCAGCAGGAGATCGCCGAGCTCCAGGACTTTGTGGCCAGAAACAAGGCGCGGGTGTCCACCCGGAATATGGCCATGTCCAGGCAGAAAAAGCTGGATAAGATGGAGGTCATCGAGCTGGTAAAGGAAAAGCCCAAGCCAGAATTCCATTTCTTAAATGCCAGGGCAGCAGGAAAGATCATTTTTGAGACAAAGGACCTGGTCATCGGCTACGACGAGCCCTTGTCAAAGCCCCTGGATTTTTCCATGGAACGGGGCGAAAAGATCGCAGTCATCGGAGCCAACGGAATCGGAAAGACCACCTTCTTAAAGAGTATCCTGGGACTGATCCCGGCTCTTTCCGGCTCTGTGGAGCTGGGGGATTATCTGTCCATCGGATATTTTGAGCAGGAGATGGCTCCGGGAAATACCACCACCTGCATTGAGGAGATCTGGAAGGAGTTCCCCTCCTACACCCAGTATGAGGTACGGTCGGCTCTGGCAAAATGCGGCCTTACCACAAAAAATATTGAAAGCCAGGTGCGTGTGCTTTCCGGCGGAGAGCAGGCCAAGGTGCGCCTCTGCAAGCTCATCAACCGGGAGACCAACATCCTTCTTCTGGACGAGCCCACCAACCATCTGGACGTGGACGCCAAAGAGGAATTAAAGCGTGCTTTAAAGGAATATAAGGGAGCTGTGCTCCTGATCTGCCATGAGCCGGAGTTTTACGATGGACTGGTATCAAAGGTCTGGAACCTGGGTGAATATTCCTTAAAGATTTAGGAGCAGGGCTATGACACATATACTTCTGGCAGTGATCTATCTGGCGTTCATAAGCCTGGGCCTTCCCGATTCTCTTCTGGGCGCCGCCTGGCCGTCTATGTACGGGGAACTTGGGGTCCCGGTCTCCCGTGCCGGAATGGTCTCCATGATCATCTGCTTCGGGACCATCATATCCAGCCTCCAGAGCAGCCGGCTCACCAGCCGGTTCGGCCCGGGAAGGGTGACGGCTGCCAGCGTGGCGGCCACGGCGGCGGCTCTCCTGGGCTTTTCCGCAAGCCGTTCCTTCTGGCAGCTCTGCCTCTGGGCCGTTCCTTACGGGCTGGGAGCAGGAAGCGTGGATGCAGCCCTCAACCATTATGTGGCCCTTCACTTCAAAAGCCGCCATATGAGCTGGCTCCACTGTATGTGGGGCGTGGGCGCTTTCCTGGGCCCGTCGGTCATGGGGACGGTCCTTGCGGGAGGATATGGCTGGAGCATGGGCTACCGGGCCGTGGGCCTGGCCCAGACGGTGCTGGCAGCGGTCCTGGTCATAAGCCTGCCCTTATGGAAAATGAAGCCAGGAAACGGGAAGGACAGGAACGAAACGGCAGCCGGACAGAAAAACGTCCGGGAAGAGAAAAAAAGCCGTGGAGAGGAAGCGGCCGAGGAGGCCGGGGCAGACCGTGCGCCGGGCCTTCTGGCACTCTTAAGGATCCCCATGGCCCGGGAAACGGTGGCCATGTTTTTCTGCTACAATGCCCTGGAGACCACGGCAGGACTCTGGGCCAGCAGCTATCTGGTCCTGGTCCATAAGGTCCCGGCTGAACGCGCCGCCGCCCTGGCCGGTCTTTTCTATCTGGGGATCACGGCCGGAAGGGCAGTCAGCGGCTTCCTTACGGAGTGGATCAGCGACGACGGTATGATCCGCCTGGGTACTGGGATCCTGGCGGCGGGCTTTCTGATCCTTCTGTTTCCGGGAGGCGGCCACAGCCAGGCCGGCCTTCTTCTCATGGGGCTTGGCTGCGCGCCCATTTATCCCAGTGTGATCCATTCCACGCCGTCCCGGTTCGGGGTGGAGCTTTCACAGGCTGTCATTGGCGTACAGATGGCAGGGGCATATATAGGAAGCTCCCTGATGCCGCCGTTTTTTGGATTCCTGGCAGACCATCTGGGAGCTTCCCTGTATCCATATTATCTTTTAGTGCTTCTGGTGGTCATGGCCCTCATGCATCAGAGGATCATCCCAGGGAAACACGTTCAAACTTCTTTATAAAGTCCACGCAGAAATCCGCTGTGGCCTTTAACATTTCTTCTCCCCATTCCTTTGTGGCCGTTTCCGGGGAGTCGGGGCCGTACCAGCCGCAGGACGAATAGCGGTCCACATGGCGGGGCACCGGAACGGAAACGCCATTGCAGTTCACGTTGAAGGATCCGGCAAAGGTCAGATCCGGACTCAGATCCTTCGGTTCAAAGGGCATAAAATATTCCATATGTACACAGGACGGGTCAATGGCCAGCATGGCTGCGGTTTCTTCGCCGCCGCCGTGGCCGCCCTTCCACCGGGGATCCAGTTCTCCGGCTAAAAGCCACCAGTTTAAGATCGCACCCATGGCATGGCGCTCGTCCAGTTCCAGGGCCACCCGCTGGAGCACCGGGGTATTCCCTCCATGGCCGTTCAAGAAAACAAACTTACGGATACCGAAACCGTAAAGCTGGTCCACGATCCGGGTCATCAGATCGTAAAGCCCGTCGTAGCCAATGGTGATGGTGCCGGGGAAATTAATGTGCTGGTCGCCGACGCCGAAAGGGACCGTGGGAGCGATCAGGATATTTAAACGCTCGTCCATCATTTCGCAGAGGCGGCGGGGGATCAGGAAATCCGTGCCCAGGCAGAGCTGGGAGCCATGGTTCTCCGTGCTTCCCACGGGGATGATGGCAATGTCCTTTTCCTTAAAATAGCCTTCCGCCTGCTTCCAGGTGATTTTTTCAAGAAACATAATTGAGTACCTCCTTTTCCTGGAACCTATTGTACCACAGGAGAGGGAACATTACCAGAGATACGCCCAAAACTCCCGGAGCCTTTCCCTGGGTCTGCGGGGCGGAACATCTAGGGCTCCGGAGGGCTGCGAAGGGCATGGGGGACCATGGACAACTCGCTCCGCTCAGACAAGTCCATGCTCCCCCATAACGCATCCCCCCACAGCCCAAGAAGTTCCATCCCCCTCCGACATGGGAAAGGCTCCGGGAGTTTTGGGCTGGTAGATGTCACGGACGCCAAAGAACCTGCCTTTTCCCTTCCCCCTAGCGCCCGCCACCCCCTATACAGCACCTTCCGCCCCGTAGCCAGACCCTTCTGCACGCCGGCGTTTGGGCCGTGAATTTTGCGGCCTTACGCGTCGTTACGTGCAGACCGGAGTGAGAGCGCGTCTGGATACGCCGCCCTTCCCCCTAGCGCCCGCCACCCCCTATACAGCACCTTCCGCCCCCGTAGCCAGACCCTTCTGCACGCCGGCGTTTGGGCCGCGTATTTTGCGGCCCTATGCGCCGCTGCGTGCAGACTGGAGCGGGAGCGCGTCTGGATACGGGGGCGGAAGGTGCCTACTTATGCGGGAGGCGGCCGCGGAAGAATCTTTTTTTACATTCGCTCCATGAAAAGGGGATCAGCGGATAGATGTAGCTCTTTCCGGCGATGGTCTTATTGAAGGCCACGGCGCAGACGCAGAGCACGGTCCCGGCGATGAAGCCCCACAGGTTGAAGAGGGACGTGAGGACCAGGAGGATCACACGCATGAATTTTAGGGCGTAGCCCATCTCGAAGCTGGCCTGGGAGTAGTTGGCGATGGTGACGAAGGCCATGTACAGCATGGTCTCGGAGTTGAACCAGCCGGATTTCACAGAGTATTCACCCAGGACGATACCGGCGATGACGCTTAAGGGTGTGGTCAGCATACTGGGAGTGTTGACTGCCGCCAGACGGAGGCCGTCGATGGCGAATTCCAGGATGAGGAGCTGCCAGATCAGCGGGACAAACTGCTCATCGGCGATCTGGATGAACTGGAGCCAGTCCGGGATCCACTGGGGATTCTGCATGAGCAGGAGCCATAGGGGTGTTAAAAACAGGGTGAGAAGGGAGACGGTCATCCTAGAGAGACGCAGGTATGTTCCTGTGACTGGCGGAAAATAGTAGTCGTCCGCTTCTTCGATGATGTCGAATACGGACGAGGGGAGGATCATACAGGAGGGGGAGTTATCCACCAGGATGATGATATTCCCCTCCAGGATAGAGGCCGCCGCCGTGTCGGGCCGCTCGGAAAAACGAAATTTCGGGAACGGGTTGTACCATTTGTGGGGGTAAAGGCACTCGGCCAGGCTCTCCTGGTTCATGGTCAGCGCGTCCACATGAAGGCTCTGGATGCGCTCCTTTATGGTCTTTAAAAGCTCCTGGTCCACCCGCCCTTTCATATAGCAGATGGCAATGTCCGTATGGGAGCGTTCTCCGGCCTGGGTGATCTCCACGGTGAAGTCCACATCCCGGATCCGGCGGCGGATCAGAGCTGTGTTAAAGATCAGGGTCTCCACAAACCCGTCCCTGGAGCCCCGGAGCACCTTGTCTTTTTCCGGCTCCTCCACGCCGCGGGCCGGGTAGGTGCGGCAGTCGATGGTGATGCATTTGTCATAGCCGTCGATGAGAAGGCAGGAAAGGCCGGAGAGAAGGCTGACCAGGATCTGACTTTCTTCGTCCTCCAGGCCGGTCTCTCCATAGGGAACGTATTTTTTCGAGAATCCGTGGGGAGAATCCGGCATATCGTCTGGCTGTATGGACGCGAAGCCCTGCATGATCCGCAGGAGCACCTCGTCCTTGGTTAAGCCGTCCACAAAATAGATCAGCGCCTGTTTCCCGCCGATCGTCAGGGTATGGTAGACAATATCGAAATTGGTCTGCACGTCCAGAAGCTGGTGAAAACGTGCCATGGTCTGGTTCAGATCGGATGAAAGCTTCATAATAAATGTCCTTCCCAGGCGGACGGTTCCCGCCTGTATTTCCATTGTTATGATGGAAGTATTCCCAGGACCAGTGAAAATATACGGACAGATGTACATAAGGAATGGATAAAAGAAAATTGTGCAGATTTTACGATAGATCTGGTTGACGGAAATGCATAATTGTGGTATATTACAAGCTGTCTGAAATTATTGGGGAATAATTTTGGGGAACTGTATAATGTGAGGTATATTGAACGTGAAGAGACGCTGCATTCTGTGGGGAGAATGCAGCGTTTCGCTTTGTAAAAAGAAGGAGAGGGGCCGGGAGCCTGTCCCGGGAGGAGCAGGAGCGTGTCAGTCTGTGCCGGACAGTTCCCGGATCACCTCTCCGGCTATGAGGAGCCCGGCCACCGGCGGCACAAAGGCGATGCTGGCAGGAGCGGGACGGCCGGAGCCCTTCGTCTCTCCCGGCGTTTCGGGTCTGCGGGGCGTCTCCTCGGAATACAGGACCTTTAAGGCGGGGATCTCCCGCTTTTTTAATTCCCTGCGCATGACCCGGCACAGGGGGCAGACGCTGGTGGAGTAGATATCCCCGATGCGGAAGGCCTCCGGATGGAGCTTGTTTCCGGTGCCCATGGACGACAGGATGGGGATCCCCTCTTCCCTGGCATAGGAGACCAGGGCCAGCTTGGCGCTGACGGTGTCGATGGCGTCGATGATGTAATCCGGCTTCACAGGGCAGGAGGAAAAGACCTCCCGGAGGTTTTCCGGGAGCACAAAAGCGCTGCTTGTGAAAACAGAGCACTCTGGATTTATGTCTGCGATCTTTTCCTTCATCACGTCCGTTTTTTTTTGTCCCACAGTGCTTAAAAGAGCGATGCTCTGGCGGTTGATATTGGAGGGAGCCACCGTATCGGAGTCGATGAGGAACAGGGTCCCGACGCCGGACCGGGCCAGGGCCTCCGCACAGTGGGAGCCGACGCCGCCCAGGCCGAATACGGCTACGACAGAGGAGGACAGCCGCGAAAAGCCCTGGTCTCCCAGAAGCTGGGCCGTCCGTATAAAGGTTTCATTCATAACGATTGATCTCCATTTCTGGTTTTCTTATGAGTGTATCATAAACTTTTTCATGACTCAATTCCCAACTTCCCTTTTTACGAAAAAACGTGTATAATGGAGATAACGCAGAAAGGCGGGGATATCCCGGCTGCGTGTACTGGACAGTAACGCTATGGCTTAGAAAAGGAGTAACGAAATGAAAGACGGTTTTATCCGCGTTGCGGCTGCTACGCCAGATATAAAGGTGGCAGACCCGGTTTACAATGAAGCCCAGGTCTGGAATATGATCGAAGAGGGGGAGAAAAACGGGGCAAAGCTCATGGTGTTCCCGGAGCTCTGCCTGACGGGCTATACCTGCGGAGACCTGTTCCACCAGGATATCCTGGTGGATACGGCGGCGGACATGCTGAAAAAGCTGATCCGCAGGAGTGAAGGCCACGATGTTCTGTTCTTTGTGGGACTTCCGTGGATGAAGGACGGAAAGCTTTACAATGTGGCTGCGGCGGTCCATGACGGAGAGCTGCTGGCCTTGATCACGAAGAAAAACATTCCCAATTATTCGGAATTTTATGAACTGCGCCACTTTACGCCGGGGCCGGATGTGCCGGAGCCCATGGAATGGGACGGAAGGATCGTTCCCTTTGGAAGCGGGATCCTGCTGCGGTGCGTGAATCTTCCGGAGCTGGTGGTGGCCGGAGAGATCTGTGAGGACGTGTGGGTCATGGACCCGCCCAGCATCTCCCATGCCAGGGCCGGAGCCACTGTGATCGTCAACTGCTCTGCCAGCAGCGAGACCGCAGGAAAACATGTCTACCGGAGATCTCTCATTGCCGGACAGTCGGCCAGACTGGTGTGCGGATATATCTGCGCCAATGCAGGAGAGGGAGAATCCACCCAGGACCTGGTATTCGGCGGCCATGATCTGATCGCAGAAAACGGTACGGTGCTGGCTGAGTTCCGGCGGTTTGAAAACGGGATGATCCTGGCAGACCTGGACCTTAAGCGGATCTGCAGCGAGCGCCGGAGGATGACCACCTTCCAGGTGGAAAATCCCAGGGAGCAGTACGATTATATGGATTTTGAACTGGAAATGGAGGACCTTAAGGAGCTTAAGCGTCCGGTGGATCCGACTCCGTTTATCCCTTCCGGAGCTGCCGAAAGGAATGAACGGTGCGAGGAGATCTTAACGATCCAGGCGCTGGGACTGAAAAAGCGGCTGGCCCACACGGGCTGTACCCAGGCAGTGGTAGGGATTTCCGGCGGACTGGATTCCACGCTGGCCCTTCTGGTGACGGCCAGGGCCTTTGATATGCTTAAGATCCCCAGGGAAAAGATCCTTTCTGTGACCATGCCCTGCTTCGGGACCACAGACCGGACCTATAAGAATGCCTGCCTTCTTACGAAAAAGCTGGGAGCAGAGCTTAAGGAGGTCAGCATCAAAGAGGCTGTGGCAGTCCACTTCCGGGATCTGGGCCACAGCATGGACGACCATGACGTGACCTATGAAAATTCCCAGGCCAGGGAGCGGACCCAGGTCCTGATGGATCTGGCCAATGAAAACGGAGGAATGGTCATCGGCACCGGCGATATGTCGGAGCTGGCCCTGGGCTGGGCCACCTACAACGGAGACCATATGTCCATGTACGGGGTGAACGCATCGGTCCCCAAGACGCTGGTCCGCCACCTGGTACGGTATTACGCGGATACCTGCGGCGACGAAGAACTGAAGGATGTCCTTTATGACATCCTGGACACGCCGGTGAGCCCGGAGCTGCTGCCGCCGGAGGACGGGGTGATCTCCCAGAAGACCGAGGATCTGGTGGGCCCCTATGAGCTCCATGACTTCTTTATGTATTATATCCTCCGGTATGGATACCGGCCTTCCAGGATCTTCCGTCTGGCAGAAACGGCTTTTGCCGGGATCTATGACAGCGCTGTGATCCTTAAGTGGTTAAAGACCTTCTACCGCCGGTTCTTCTCCCAGCAGTTTAAACGGTCCTGCCTGCCTGACGGCCCCAAGGTCGGTTCCGTGGCCGTATCTCCCAGAGGAGATCTGAGGATGCCGTCGGATGCGGCCGCCAGGATCTGGCTGGAGGAGGCAGAGAGCCTTATGGCGGAGGGTTCCCGATGATCAGCAGTACAAAGAATGACCAGGTAAAAATGGTGGTGGAGCTGAGGAAAAAGGCAAAGGCCAGGAATGAGGCGGGGCTTTTTGTGGCCGAGGGGCTCCGGATGGTCTCAGAGCTTCCGCCGGATCGGGCCTGGCGGCTTTACGTTTCGGAGAGCTTCCTTAAAAACAGGGAAAACGCCGGACTGCTGGAACGGTTTTCCCGGTATGAGATCGTCACGGACCAGGTTTTTTCTGCCATGTCCGACACCCAGACGCCCCAGGGGATCCTGGCCCTGGCAAAGCAGTATGAATACGTGCTTTCAGATCTGCTTTCTGCCCCGGGCCCGGCCCATCTGATGATCCTGGAGAATCTCCAGGACCCGGGAAACCTGGGCACCATCTTAAGAGCCGGGGAAGGGGCCGGGATCACCGGCGTCATCATGAGCCGGGATACGGTGGATATCTACAATCCCAAGGTGGTCCGCTCCACCATGGGCTCCGCCTTCCGCGTTCCCTTTCTTTATACGGACGACCTTCCCGGAACAGTCCGGGAGCTGAAGGCCGGGGGGATCCGGCTGTTTGCGGCCCATCTGGAAGGAAGGAATAATTATGAGGAGGAGGATTATACTGGTAATACCGGCTTCCTCATTGGAAACGAAGGAAATGGCCTGACAGAGGAGCTTTCTGCCGCTGCCGACGCCTGGGTGAAGATCCCCATGGCCGGAAAGGTGGAATCCTTAAATGCGGCTGTGGCGGCCTCGATCCTGATGTTTGAGACGGCCAGGCAGAGGAGGAGCGGCCGCAGCATGAAATAAAGGAGCTGATACGATGGCAATGATAGGCTGGCTTGTGGTTTTTGTGGCACTGGTGGGAATAGAAGTCGGTACCATGGCACTGACGACCATCTGGTTTGCAGGCGGAGCCCTGGCGGCGTTCTTTATGGCGTTGGCCGGACTTTCCTTCCAGGTGCAGATGACGGTATTTCTGGCGGTCTCCTTTGTCCTTCTGATCTTTACCAGGCCCTTTGCCGTTAAGTACGTCAACAAAGGGACTGTAAGGACCAATGTGGACGGACTTGTGGGAAAAAAGGCCAGGGTACTGGAGGAGATCGACAATGGCTCCGGCTCTGGAACGGCTGTTCTCAACGGTCAGGAATGGACGGCCAGGGCGGTGAGGGACGATCTGGTGATCCATAAAGGAGAGACAGTGATCGTAAAAGAGATCCGCGGAGTGAAACTGATGGTGGACCGTATTTCGGAAGGAGAATAGTATGGATTTTTTATTAAGCTTTATTGGGATCAGTATACTTGTTGTTGTAGTCCTGCTTCTGCTGACCTCCTGTGTAAAGATCGTTCCCCAGGCCCAGGCTCTGGTGGTGGAACGGCTGGGAGCGTATCTGGATACCTGGTCGGTGGGCGTTCATTTTAAAATGCCCTTCATCGACCGGGTGGCAAAGCGGGTGATCTTAAAGGAGCAGGTGGTGGATTTCGCGCCCCAGCCGGTGATCACCAAGGACAACGTGACCATGAAGATCGACACAGTGGTATTTTTCCAGATCACAGACCCCAAGCTTTACGCTTATGGAGTGGAAAATCCCATCATGGCCATTGAGAACCTGACGGCCACGACGCTCAGAAACATCATCGGCGACCTGGAGTTAGACCAGACCCTGACCTCCAGGGAGACCATCAACACCAAAATGCGCGCAGCCCTGGACGTGGCCACCGATCCCTGGGGAATCAAGGTAAACCGGGTGGAGCTTAAGAACATCATTCCTCCGGCAGCCATCCAGGACGCCATGGAAAAGCAGATGAAGGCAGAGCGGGAACGCCGGGAGGCGATCTTAAGGGCTGAAGGTGAAAAGAAATCCACGATCCTGGTGGCCGAGGGTAAAAAGCAGTCGGCCATCCTGGATGCAGAGGCCGATAAGCAGGCGGCCATCCTTCACGCAGAGGCTGAAAAGGAAAAACGGATCCGTGAGGCAGAGGGCCAGGCGGAGGCGATCTTAAAGATCCAGCAGGCCAATGCAGACGGTATCCGTATGATCAAGGAGGCAGGCGCAGACCAGGCGGTGCTGACCTTAAAGAGCCTGGAGGCCTTTACAAAGGCCGCAGACGGCAGAGCCACCAAGATCATCATTCCGTCGGAGATCCAGTCGGTGGCGGGACTTGTGAAGAGCGTTACTGAGATCGCAAAAGATACGGATGTGAAGGCATGAGACTGACCCTGGACCCGTCCCTGGAATACGGTGTCGTTTTAGAAGGCGGCGGAGCCAGGGGCGCATACCAGATCGGCGCCTTAAAGGCGGTCACTGAGGCCGGGATCCGGATCGGCGCTGTGGCGGGCGCTTCTGTGGGCGCCTTAAACGGCGCCTTCCTTTGTATGGGAGACTTAAAGGCAGCCGAAGAGCTGTGGGGAAATCTGGCATACTCCCAGATCTTAAACGTGGAGGATGAAACGATCCGGGCCATAAAGACCCTGGGCCTGAAGGCCTCCACGGTCCCCCAGCTCATGGCAGAGGCCAGGAAGGTGGTTTCCGGCCGGGGGCTTGATATCACCCCCTTTAAAGAGCTCCTGGAGAAATACGTGGATGAGGAAAAGATCAGAAGCTCCCCCTGTGATCTTTATGTCACCTCTCTTTCGGTCACGGACCGGAGGGAGGTGGTCTTTGACGTGAAGCAGGCTCCTTCTGGGACCATAAAGGACGTATTGTTAGCCAGCGCGTTTTTCCCGGCCTTTAAAAATGAAAAGCTGGGCGGAAAGACGTATCTGGACGGCGGTATGGTGAACAACGTGCCGGTGGACGTCCTGGCAGAGCGGGGATATAAAAATCTGATCGTGATCCGGATCTACGGCATCGGCGTGGATACGGAACGGCGGACGGAGCTGCCGGAGGACGTGAATGTATACAGGATCGCTCCCAGGAGAAATCTGGGCGGGATCCTGGAGTTCGAGAAAAAGAGGACCAGACGGAACATGACCCTGGGATATTTTGACGCCAGGCGTCTGCTTTATGGTCTGGCTGGCAGAAGGTATTATTTTTATCTGCCCCATACAGAGGCCTATTATTTCAACCGCCTTATGACTGAAATCCAGATCTTCCGCCATTATTTTTCCGTCCATCTGGAGCGTGGGGAGGGAGAGGGGACCTCTGGCTACCGGATGTATACGGAGCATGTATTTCCCTCTCTGGCAGAAAAATTCAGGCTGAGGCCCGACTGGGATTACAGGGAGCTTTACGGGGCGGTCCTGGAGGTCTGCGCCAGATCCATGGATCTGGAGGTGTTTGAGATCTATACGGCGGACGGGATCATGGAGCGGGTACACAGGATATTAGGAAAGAGTTAGGAGACTTTGGATGCCTGGAAAAGAGAGAAGACGCAGAGTGAGAGGAGAGTCCATGGCCCTGGATACCCTGCACATCGTCATTGGTGCGGCGGTGGTGGTCATGGCGGTCATTTCCTTTATAAATCCGGAGGAATATATGTTTTTCTTTCCGGTCATTTTTCTTCTGGCGGCTATATTAAATCTGGTCACCGGAAAATACAGATATAAGCGCAGTGTAAGGAACCAGAAAAAAAAGATCTCATCCGCGCTTCAGATGGCGTTTGGAGGAGCCCTGGCGGTCCTTGCAGTCATCAGCGCAGTGAGCATCTGGTGGAGGTAGAGGATGAAGGGAGAGATCCTTAAATTACTGAAGGAGTCGGACGGATATCTTTCCGGACAGGAGCTCTGCGAGCGGTTCGGCGTATCCAGAACGGCGGTCTGGAAGGTGATCAACCAGCTAAAGGAAGAGGGCTACGAGATCGAGGCCATCCGGAACAAGGGATACATTTTAAAGAGCGTATCCGACGTATTGTCAAAGGAGGAGCTGGAAAGCTCCTTAAAGACCCGATGGGCGGGGAAGGAGATCCATTATTTTGACCGGACAGATTCCACCAATATCCAGGCAAGACTGGCAGGCGAAGCTGGCGCCTCCCATGGGACCCTGGCGGTGGCGGAGATCCAGGACGGAGGCCGGGGACGGAGAGGAAGGAACTGGATCTCTCCGGCAGGTGTGGGCGTCTGGATGAGCCTCCTGCTGCGGCCGGAGATCTCACCTGTTTCTGCCTCCATGCTGACCCTGGTCATGGCTCTAGCAGCCCAGAAGGGCATCAAGGAGGCCACAGGGATCGAGAGCCAGATCAAATGGCCCAATGATCTTGTATTAAATAAGAAGAAGATCTGCGGGATCCTGACGGAAATGGGAACGGAATTTATGGAGATCAAATATGTGGTGATAGGAACAGGGATCAACGTAAACCAGGAGGAGTTTCCGGAGGAGCTTAGGAAGACGGCCACGTCCCTTTATCTGGAAACGGGGAAAAAGTACCACAGGAGCCGGATCATCGAAAGGATCCTGGAGGCCCTGGAGGAGTATTACGGGATCTTTGTTAAAACAGAGGATATGTCCGCGCTGCTGGAGGAATATAATGAAAAGCTGGTGAACCAGGGACAGGAGGTCTGTGTGCTGGACCCGAAGGGAGAGTACCGGGGCCTCTGCCAGGGGATCACAAAGACTGGCGGGCTTCTGGTGGAGCTTTCTGACGGCACGGTCACAGAGGTGATCTCGGGAGAGGTCTCAGTCCGGGGAGTGTACGGCTATGTTTAGGCCGTCTCCTTACGAGGCCCTCCAGGTCCTCCCGCCAGAGGAGCGGGAGCTGTCCGGGAAAGAGCGGCTCTTACTGGCCTCCGGCCCCCTGCTTTCCTGGTACAGAAGGGAAAAGAGGGATCTTCCATGGAGGGAAAACCGGGACCCATACCGGATCTGGATCTCTGAGATCATGCTCCAGCAGACCCGGGTGGAGGCGGTAAAACCGTACTTTTTCCGGTTTTTTGAGCACTTCCCCAGGATTTCGGATCTTGCGGCTGCTCCGGAGGAGGAGCTTTTAAAATGCTGGGAGGGGCTGGGATATTACAGCCGCGCCAGAAATATAAAAAAGGCCGCAGAGATCCTGACGGAAAAATATAACGGGATCTTTCCGGAAAGCTACGGGGAGATCCTGGCACTTCCCGGGATCGGCAGCTATACGGCGGGAGCCATTGCCTCCATTGCCTTTGAGCTTCCGGTGCCGGCGGTGGACGGCAATGTACTGAGGGTGCTGTCCCGGGTGACCGGGAGCTTTGACGATATTTTAAAGCAGTCCACAAAGAAGAAAATGGAGGCCCTGGTATCAGAGGTCATACAGCCGGGGAGCGCCGGGGACTTTAACCAGGCGCTCATCGAGACAGGAGCCATGATCTGCATCCCCGGGGGAGCGCCCTTGTGCAGCCAGTGTCCGTTTTTTACAGTCTGTGCCGCAAGGAGCCAGGGGCTGACGGAAAAGCTGCCGGTAAAAACGCCGAAGAAAAAGAGGAAGATCGAGGAAAAGACCGTATTATTACTGGAATACCAGGATAAAATAGCCATAAGAAAGCGCAGGGAGGACGGACTCCTGGCTTCCCTTTATGAGTTTGTGAACGTGCCGGGACAGCTTTCTGCCGAAGAAGCCGGAGCGCTTCTGGACCAGGAGGTCTGGCCGGAGCCGCTTCCAGAGGCGAAGCATATCTTCAGCCATGTGGAATGGCATATGGGCGGATATTTCGTCTCCTTAAAGGAAATGCCGGAATCGCTGCCGGGAGAGGAGAGTGGCCCGGCGCTTTTCCTGACCTGGGAGGAGATCCGGAAGGAGTATCCGGTCCCCAACGCCTTTGCAGTCTATAAAAAATATCTGGATCAGAGATATGGAGGGGAAGAAGAATGAAAAACATGATATTTCTGTTTAATCCCCGGTCCGGCCGGGAGCAGATCCGGAGCCAGCTCATGGGGATCCTGGATTATTTCTGCAGCCAGGGCTATTTTCCTTCGGTGTATGTGACCCAGAACTCCCAGGATGCGGAGCGCATCGCCAGGGAATACGGCAGCTCCGCGGATCTGTTTTTATGCAGCGGCGGGGACGGCACTTTAAACAATGTGGTATCGGGCCTCATGGCGCTGGAAAAACGGCCGGTGCTGGGCTATCTTCCCTCCGGCTCCACCAACGATTATGCCCGGAGCCTGGAGATCCCCGGAGATCCCAGAGAGGCCGCGGAGGTTGCCCTGACGGCGGGAGAGAGACAGGTGGATGTGGGCCGGTTCGGCACGGACCGGTATTTTGTATACATTGCGGCCTTTGGGGCCTTTACCGAGGTTTCTTATAAAACTCCCCAGGATAAGAAAAATGTCCTGGGCCATCAGGCCTATATCCTGGAGTCAGTGAAGAGCCTGGCCTCTTTAAAATCCCATCATATGAAGATCCAGTGGGAGGAGGGGACCATTGAGGGAGAGTTTATCTTCGGAATGATCACCAATACCACCAGCGTCGGCGGCTTTAAGGGCCTGACTCCCAGGGATGTGGATTTTGACGACGGAATGTTTGAGGCCTTATTTATCCGGACGCCGAAGACCCCGTCGGATCTGTCCAATATCGTCTCCTATATGTTTTTAAAGGATGAGGAAAACGCTTATGTATTCCGGTTCCACACCTCCCGGGTGGTCATCACCGCCAAAGAAGAGGTATCCTGGGTCTTAGACGGCGAATACGGAGGGACATTGAAGGAGACTGTGGTGGAGAACATCCACGGAGCCATTGCCTTAAGATGCGGAGAAAAGATAAAAAAATGTTGAAAAATGTAGTGGGATGGTATATAATGAATCATCGTGGAACAGTTTGTCTGTATCACAGGACATTTTTCACTTGAAAGGGCGTAACTCGTGGAAAAGGAACAATTTTTAGTAAAACTCAGAAAGCTTGTTGAGCTGGGAAGATCGAAGCAGAACGCGCTGGACGTGGCTGAGATCAACGATTTTTTCACCGGAGACAATCTGGGTCCGGAGCAGATGGATGAAATTTACAGTTATCTGGAACACAGCAATATTGATGTGGTTCCGATAAGCGACGACGCATTGCTTGCGGAAGATGATTCACTGCTGATGGACGATATGGACGGCGATTTCTCAGACGACAAGATGGAAGAGGATATCGACCTGGATGCGATCGACCTGCTGGAGGGGATCGGAACGGAGGATCCGGTACGTATGTACTTAAAGGAGATCGGTACGGTTCCGCTTCTGTCTGCAGAGGAAGAGCTGCGGCTGGCCAAAAGAAAAGCAGAGGGCGATGAGTCTGCCAAGGAGCGTCTCATCGAGGCCAACCTGAGGCTGGTGGTCAGCATCGCAAAGCGCTATACGGGCCGTGGAATGAGCTTCCTGGATCTGGTCCAGGAGGGAAATCTGGGGCTTATTAAAGGCGTAGAGAAATTTGACTATACAAAAGGCTACAAATTAAGTACATATGCAACCTGGTGGATCCGCCAGTCCGTCACAAGGGCTCTGGCTGACCAGGCGCGTACCATCCGCGTACCGGTGCATATGGTGGAAACCATCAATAAAATGTCCAAGATGCAGAGAAAGCTGACTCTGGAGCTGGGATATGAACCATCTGTTTCCGAGCTGGCAGAGGCGCTGGAAATGTCTGAGGATAAGGTGATGGAGATCATGCAGATCGCAAGGGAGCCGGCATCCTTAGAGACTCCCATCGGCGAGGAGGACGACTCCAACCTGGGAGATTTCGTGGCGGACAGCAACGCGGTGACTCCCGAGGGAAATGTGGAATCTGTCATGTTAAGGGAGCACATCGACGCACTGCTTGGCGACCTGAAGGAAAGGGAGCGCCAGGTGATCGTACTGCGCTTTGGTCTGGAGGACGGACATCCGAGAACACTGGAAGAGGTTGGAAAAGAATTCAACGTAACGAGGGAGAGGATCCGTCAGATCGAAGCTAAGGCTTTGAGGAAGTTAAGAAATCCTGTCCGCAGCAAGCGGATCCGGGATTTCCTGTAAGAAAACGAAAGAGGGCAGCAGGAGTCACATCCGGCTGTCCTTTTCCAACGGAAGGAAGCGTTTTTATGAACCGGAGAAATTACCAGAAGGAACTGGAGGCAGAGCTTTCCAATATAGAAAAGGAAGGGCGGGCGCCCACATTGTTTCTCCATAGCTGCTGCGCTCCCTGCAGCAGCTATGTGCTGGAATACCTGTCCAGATATTTTACGATCACAGTCTTTTACTATAATCCCAATATCTCCCCGGCTTCTGAATATGAGGAACGGGCCAGGGAGCAGGAGCGGCTGATCCGGGAAATGGAAACGGTCCACCCGGTCCGTTTTCTCTGCGGGGAATACCGTCCGGAGCTCTTTTACGAGGCTGTGAAGGGACTCGAGCAGGAGCCGGAGGGAGGAGCCCGGTGTACGGAATGCTTTAAGCTGCGCCTTCTGGAGGCCGCCAGGCTGGCAAAGGAGGGGGGCTTCGACTGTTTTACCACTACCCTCACCATCAGTCCTTTAAAGGATGCGGAGCGGTTAAACCGCATCGGGGAGGAAGCCGGGGCCCGGTATGGCGTCCGCTTTTTAAATTCGGACTTTAAAAAACGGAACGGCTATAAGCGGTCCACGGAGCTTTCCAGGGAATACGGGCTTTACCGCCAGGACTACTGCGGCTGCGTCTTTTCCCGCCGCCAGGCCAAACCTTGACAGAACTGCCAAACTATTATAGAATTGCATAAGAGTATAAAATGGGAAGGAGTTCTGTCCATGGTTTCAAGAAAAGTTCAGGTTGTAAATCCCTCCGGCCTCCATCTGCGTCCGGCAGGATTATTATGTCAGACTTCCATGAAATTTGAATCAAAGGTGAATATTCTGTATAAAGACCAGCAGATCAATGCCAAAAGCGTTTTAAATGTCATGGCTTCCGGAATCCGGTGCGGAACGGAAGTGGAGGTCTGCTGCGACGGAAAGGATGAGGAGGAGGCTCTGGAAGCCGTATGTACCCTCATTGAAACAGGCTTAAAGGAATAAAGAAACAAACTATATCTGGAGGAATCAAGCAAAATGAGTGAAGCACAGAATTGCAATCATGACTGCGGATCCTGCACTGCCAACTGCGACAGCCGGGTCCCGGATAAAAAGAGCTTTGAGGAAAAGCTGGCGGAGGGATGCTCTGTAAAGAAGGTCATCGGCGTTGTCAGCGGAAAGGGCGGCGTTGGAAAATCCCTGGTGACCTCTTTAATGGCGTGCCAGATGAGAGCCAGAGGCTATAAGGTGGGGATCCTGGACGCGGATATTACCGGTCCCTCCATCCCCAAATCCTTCGGGATCCACGATCCCCTCTGCGTGACCCCGGACGGAAAGCTTCTGGTACCGGCGGTATCCTCCACCGGGATCGAGGTGATCTCCTCCAACATGCTGTTAGAGCATGAGAGCGATCCGGTGATCTGGAGAGGACCTGTGATCGCAGGCGCTGTAAAACAGTTCTGGAACGAGACCTACTGGAAGGACATTGACTATATGTTCGTGGATATGCCTCCGGGAACCGGTGACGTTCCGCTGACTGTATTCCAGTCCCTGCCGGTGGACGGCATCCTGATCGTGACCTCTCCCCAGGAGCTGGTCTCCATGATCGTCGGAAAGGCTGTGAACATGGCTAAAAAGATGGACGTTCCGATCATCGGTCTCATTGAAAACATGAGCTATCTGGAGTGTCCGGACTGCGGAAAGAAAATCTCTGTATTCGGCGAGAGCAAGGTGGAGGAAGTTGGAAAAGAGTACGGGATCCCCGTGCTGGCCCAGATCCCCATCCGTCCGGAGATCGCAGGCTCCGTGGACGAGGGAACCGTGGAATATGTGAAGGCAGAATTCCTTGAGAAGGCAGCGGAGGCTGTGGAAAAACTGTAAGAATACACCGGATGAGAAAGGATCACAATGGCTGGACGGTATGAGGCCGTGCTGACAGCGGCGGAAAAGCTTCATGTAAGGCTTTTAAGGCTCCTGACGGGAGCGCTGACGTGTACCCTTTGGACAATGCCGGTCCTTGGAAGCCTCGGGATATGGGATCTGATGACCCATGGCCCGGGGCTTTCCGGCATTTTTCTGATCCTGGGCTTTCTGGCAGCTTATGTGTGTTTCCTGGGGATCCTGTGCTGGATGTGCCTGGTGTGCCGGCGGCTCAGGATCGCCAGACGGCTGCTGGTATGGATGCTTTTGTGGATCCCGTTTTTAAATTATGGCCTGGCTCTCTATGTGCGCGGTCTGGCAAAGCAGGAGACGGACCATATCCTTTACAGGATCAGCCTGGACGGTGTGCGGGCGGAAAAGAATGTGTGCAGCACAAAATATCCGCTGCTGCTGGTCCACGGCGTGGGCTTCCGGGATTTTCATTATTTTAACTATTGGGGGCGGATCCCCAGGGCGCTGAAGAAAAACGGAGCCAGGGTCTTTTACGGCCACCAGGAGGCCTGGGGGACTGTGGAGGAAAACGCCGGGATCCTCAAGGAAAAAATTTTTGAGATCCTCCGGGAGACCGGGGAGGAGAAGGTGAACATCATTGCCCATTCCAAGGGCGGGCTGGATTCCAGATATCTCATCAGCGGCCTCCATATGGCCCCCTATGTGGCTTCTCTGACCACCATCTGTACGCCCCACCGCGGCTCCATGCTGGCGGATCTTTTAATGAAGCTGCCGGATTTTCTGTACCGGGGGATCTGCGGCCTTATGGACCGGTATTTTGGAATGCTGGGAGACCGGGCGCCCAATGCCTATGTTGCCAGCCGCCAGTTATCCTGTGCCTGGACACAGGAATTCAACCGGAAATATCCAGATTCATCCAGCGTGTATTACCAGAGCTATGCCAGCATGATGAAATGCGGGGCAAGCTGCTGGCTTCTCAGTATCCCCTACTGGATCCTGAAGCTCCTGGACGCAGGGAGCGACGGGCTTGTGACGGAGGAATCTGCACGGTGGACCAATTTCAGGGGCACTCTTAAGAATACATACCTCCGCGGTATTTCCCATGGCGACATGATCGATCTGGCCAGGGAGGACTACAAAGGCTTCGACGTAATCGAATTTTATATCCATCTGGCCGGGGAACTGAAGGAACGGGGATTATAAAAGAGCACCGGACAGGAAGAAAAAGAGCTGGCGTTATTCCGCCAGCTCTTCCCATTTTTCATAAAGGACCTCCAGCTTTGCTGCCAGGTCTTCTTTTTCTTTATTAAGCTCCATGAGCCTTGCCACGTCTGTGAAGACGCTTTCGTCGCAGAGGAGTGCGTCGATCTCTCCGTCCCTGGTCTCCAGGTCGTGGATCTCGGCCTCCACCTTTTTCAGATCGTTCTGGCGCTTCCGGAGCCGGGCCTGTTCCTCCTTCTGGGCCTTCCAGTCCAGCTTTGTGTCTGTGGCAGGAGAGTTTGGGGAAACAGACTGGACAGAAACGGAGGCCTGGCCGGAATCAGCCGCTCCTGCGGTCCGGAGCACGCTTCCGGAGAACACAGAGCCTCCCGCAGCCGGGGTTTTGGCTGTCCCGTCGGAGCTGGTCCCAAAATGGGCCGCCATCATAGCTTCCCGTTTTTCCAGGTAGTAGTCGTAATTTCCGATATAATTTAAAAGCTTCCCTCCGGTCAGATCCAGGATCCGGGTGGCCGTTTTGTTGATGAAGTAACGGTCGTGGGATACGTAAAGGACCGTGCCGCCGTAATGGCTTAAGGCATTTTCCAGGATCTCCTTGGAGGTGATGTCCAGGTGGTTGGTGGGCTCGTCCAGGATCAGGAAATTGGCCTCAGAGAGCATCAGCTTGGCTAAGGACACCCGGCCACGCTCGCCGCCGCTTAAGTCGCCGATGCGCTTAAAGGCGTCGTCGCCGGTAAACAGGAAGGAGGCCAGGGTGTTGCGGATCTGGGTGTTGTTCATGCCTGGATAGGCGTCGGAGATCTCCTCAAACAGGGTCTTATCCATATGGAGCACCTGATGGTCCTGGTCGTAGTAGCCGATGTGGACCCGGGAGCCCAGGGTGATCTCCCCGTGATCCGGCGTCACAAGGCCGTTGATCATTTTCAGGATCGTGGTCTTTCCAGTGCCGTTGTCGCCGATGATGGCCACCCGCTCGCCGCGCTTTACGTCAAAATCCACATGGGAAAACAGGTGCTGGGCACCGAAGGATTTCTCCAGGTCCCGGACCGTTAAGACGTCGTTTCCGCTTAAGATATTGGGCTCTAAACGGATGTCCATGGCGTCGTTGATCTCTGTGGGTTTTTCCAGCACCTCGATCTTATTCAGCATCTTTTCCCGGCTTTCCGCCCGCTTGATGGACTTCTCCCGGTTAAAGGATTTCAGCTTTTCAATGACCTCCTCCTGGTGCTTGATCTCCTGCTGCTGGTTTAAGTAGGCCTTCATCTGGATGGCCCGCATCTGGGCCCGCTTTTCGCTGTACGCAGAATAATTGCCCAGGTAGACGGTGGCCTTTCCGTTGTCCAGCTCCACCACCTTGGTGACGATCTTATCCAGGAAATACCGGTCATGGGCCACGATGATGACGCTTCCCTTATAGTTTAAGAGATAATTCTCCAGCCAGGCAATGGAGGACATGTCCAGGTGGTTGGTGGGCTCGTCCAGAAGGATGATATCCGGGCTGGTCAGAAGGAGCTTTCCTAAGGACACCCGGGTCTTCTGGCCGCCGGAGAGGGTAGAGATCTGTTTTCCGAATTCCTCCTCCGGAAAGCCCAGGCCCTTTAAAACGCCCACGATCTCACTTTTCCAGGCATAGCCGTTGATGAGATCGAACTGGTGGCTTAAGCGGCTGTATGTATCCATCATGGCCTCCAGTTCTTCACCGTCAGCCAGCTTCATGGAGACCTCCAGCTCCCGGAGCCGTTCCTCCATTTCGATCACCGGCCGCTTTACCTCCAGCATTTCATCATAAATGGTCCGGTGGCTTAAAAGATCCTGGTTCTGGGCCAGATAGCCCAGGGTCTTTCCCTTGGAGATGACCACTTCCCCGGAGTCTGCCGGAAGTTCTCCGGTGATGATCTTTAGGAGCGTGGACTTCCCGGCTCCGTTGATGCCCACAATGGCGGCTTTTTCGTGTTCTTCTATATGAAAGGAAGCGTTTTTTAAGATGTCGTCGCTTCCAAAGGATTTGCAGATGCTGCTGCAGGACAGTATCATAGTTTCCTCCTAGTATTGTACAGATATAATGACTGCGGATTCCCGCCGGGAGCCGGTTTTCAGGGCGGCCTCCGGACACGGCTTCACCGGGGACGACGCGTCCCCGGTCAATAGTATAGTATAATATAGGTCCGGGGGATTTTCAATGGTTTCATGGACGGGAAGACGTGGATCTAAGAAAAAGAAATCATTCGTAAGAAATAATTTATTGAATAAAATAAAAAAAATGATATACTTTTGTTAAATACAAACATTAATTCGATGTAGTGTGAAAAATATTGAAATCAGGACCGGAGGTTTCAGACGGGAAGGGAGGAACAGAGTATGACAGAGAGAAAGAAAATATGTCGGGACTGTTATAAAGAACTCACCGAAAGGGGTTCCAGGCTGGGCGTCTGCCGGAACTGTGCCGGGAAGGAAGTGAAAAAGCTCCGGAAGCGGCTGATCGTTTCTTTCCTTGTGGGAGCTGCCCTTGTGGGATCGGTGCTGGCCTTCCGGAACCATATCTGCTCGGTCTATTATTTTCAGAAGCCGGGAGGAGATGTGGTCGTCCCTCTGTTTTTTGGCAATGTTCTGGTGAATGACCAGTTCTTTTTCGATATGTTTTATCCATCCAGGACCGGAGGGATCCTGTTTCTGGCGATCTGCTTCTTTGCGCCCTTCAGCTCCTTTATACGCATCGACTATCCCACATTCCGCCATCAGGCAGAGCTGGATATGCTGAAAATGGAGCCATTTACTGCGAAATACGCGGCCTCCTCCAATCACCAGCGGCAGGACGATGTGGGGATCTTCCTCGTGTCCTGTATCCTTTCGGCCGTTTCCGGCCCGTTCCTTTTCGTATACAGGATATACAGGCTGGTCCGCCTGTCGGCAGCGCTGAAGCGTGGGGACTGGTAAATAAATTCCTGGGTGCGGATGATGCAATTTACAGGGGAAGGAAACGATGGTGATAAAACAGAATGTTCCGCACGGGATGGATGATCCCGGTTTCAGAAGAAAGGATATTGTAATGATCAAGCTGCATGATATTCAAAAAGATTATGGAACAGTACCAGTCCTGGAAAATATCAGTCTGGAAATCATACCTGGAAAAATCTATGGACTGATTGGTCCCAATGGGGCTGGAAAGACTACATTTTTAAAAATCCTGGCGGGAATCCTCTATCCTGCGTCGGGATCCCTTGAAATCCAGGGCAGCCGGGAAAAATACGATCGGTGGTGCAGAACGCATGTGATCTACATTCCAGGTGGGGACCGTGGGCTGCGTCAGAAAAACTCCGTATATGAGAATGCCCTGTGTTATGGGATCATAAAGGGAATGAGAAAGCAGGCAGTGGCGGACAGGATCCTGGAACTGGCGCCGGTACTGTCCATGGAAAAATTGCTGGATAAAAGGGTGGAAACGCTTTCCATGGGACAGAAAAAGAAAGCTGCGCTGCTATGTGGGCTCTGCTCCGGAATGCAGGTGATTTTGTTTGATGAACCTTCACTGGGGGTTGATATCGACGGGATCGAGGAACTGAAATCCATTATAAAAAAAGTCCACCAGGAATATCAGATTACTTTTTTAATATCTTCGCACGATATGAGCTTTCTTTCTGACATTGCCAGCGAGTATATTTTTATGTCTGGCGGGAGGATAAAGCTGGAGCACCATGGACCCGCAGATCATAAGGATATTATGAAAAAATATCAGAAGCTGATCAGATAGGAGGAAATATGCAGAAATATTTAGAATTACTAAAAAATCAGATTATTCTTGATATAAAAGAAAGACTCTGCTACCGGATAAATCTGATCAGCGATCTTGCTTTGTTTACACTGATCTATTTTGCTGTTTTTTATCTGGCTGCATCTGGAGAGAGTACTGCGGAATCACGGTTTCTTACGCTTCTGGGGTATATTTTCTGGCAGTTTAACGCCATGGCTCTTGGATACAGCACCAGCACCATCCGCCTGGAGGCATCCAGAGGGACATTGGAGCTGTATATCCAAAGCAGATATTCGATTATACTTCTGATGGGGATCCGTCTGATGATATCATTGATGATCAGTGCAGTCACCATGTCCGGCATTCTGGTATTCTCAATCGCTGTACATATTTTAAACTTTTCAAATTTAGTTTTCTTTTTAAAAGCATTGGTACTGATCGTTCCCAGCATAATCGGGATGTACGGGATCGGCCTTATGATCGGTGCGGTCGGTCTGGGGGAGAAAAATACAGGACAGATGGTTATGATCATTCAGGGGACGATGCTGTTTTTGATCAACATGATACAGACAGAGAAATTCAGTATTCTTCATTTATTACCGTTTGCTCCAGGAATCGTAATCGTTCAGACACTTTATTCGGGGCAGCCCATATCAGCGCTCATTTCCCTTGGATATGTGGGGCTGAATCTCCTGTGGCTGGCGGCAGGAGTCTCTTTTTTTAATGTCATGCTGGAGAGGGAGAGGAGATACGGATCGTTTGATCATTATTAGAATAGGCGGGCAGATTCGTCTGGCGTAAGAACATATTTGGGATCATTGTCATGTATTTCAAACTTCTGAGGACATCATTCAGGAGTTGGAGCCTGTAATATACAGGTCAACATCAAAGTCTGATTCTTTTTAACCGCTCCATAATCATTTTCAATATCGTGGATTTAAACCGCAAAACGTTTTGCCGTCCTCCGAGATATGGCCCAAGGCTTCACACAGGCGCGTGTACCCGTTGGGATGGACAGAGGGGACTGGTAAGCGTAATTTCCTCCCGATCCACTTGACAAGGATTTGACAAAATGTATAGATATGCTATAATGTTAGCATCGGCGTACCGGGGCGTGCTGCCCCTGTATGCAGGTGCTATTTGATCGTTACACAGGAAGGTGAAGACACAACATGACAGAAGAGAGACAGATTTCAAAGGCAGTAATTTCCAGACTGCCCCGGTATTACCGCTATCTGGGCGAGCTGATGGAGGAGGGGATCGAGAGGATCTCGTCCAACGAGCTGAGCGCCAGGATGAAGGTCACCGCCTCCCAGATCCGCCAGGATCTCAATAACTTCGGCGGCTTCGGGCAGCAGGGATATGGATATAATGTAAAGTATCTTTATACGGAGATCGCCAGGATCTTAGGCATCGACCGGCAGCATAACCTGATCATCATCGGAGCCGGAAACCTGGGCCAGGCCATTGCCAATTATACCAACTTTGAAAAACGCGGCTTCATGATCAAGGGAATGTTCGACATCAACCCGCGGCTCATCGGCCTGGTGGTGCGCGGAGTGGAGATCCGCAGCATTGACAATCTGGAGCAGTTCATTGTGGACAACGAGGTGCAGATCGCGGCCCTTACGATCCCCAAGTCCAAAGCGCCGGAGATCGCAGACCGTCTGGTCCGGGCAGGGATCAAGGCCATCTGGAATTTTGCCCATACGGACCTCAACGTGCCCGACGATGTGGTGGTGGAAAACGTTCATCTTTCAGAGAGTCTGATGCGTCTTTCCTACCGGGTATGCAGTATGCAGGACGAGCGGGAGCGGAAGGAACGGGAAAAAACAGTATGATCCTTGGAACGGGCTGTGATTTAGTTGAAATTGAGCGGATGAAAAAAGCCTGTGAAAAAGAGGCTTTTTTATCGCGTGTGTATACAGAAAGGGAGCGCCGGCAGGCAGGGGGGAAAGCCTCTGTCCTTGCCGGCGATTTTGCTGTGAAGGAGGCTGTGGCCAAGGTCTTCGGGACGGGCTTCCGGGACTTTATGCCAGGGGACATCGAGGTCCTCCGGGATGAGCTTGGAAAGCCCTATGTGAACCTGTATGGCAGAGCCAGAAAGACAGCAGAAGAAAAGGGGATCCTCCGGCTGGAGGTATCCATTTCCAATACAAGGGAGTACGCCATGGCCTTTGCCGTGGGGGAAGGAGAGTGACGGAATGAAGGATCTGCTGAATGCCGCAGAGATGAAGGCGGTGGATCAAAGAAGCATCGAGGAATACGGGATCCCATCCCTGGTACTGATGGAGCGGGCGGCCCTGGAGGTGGTGAAACGGGCCAGAGAGCTTCTGGAGCCGGGGCTTTCGGGGAATGAGGCCCTGGAGCATGGTCCGGGAAGGGAGCGGCTTTTAAAGGAAAGGAAGAGGAAGACGGTCTGGGCAGTCTGCGGGTTTGGAAACAACGGGGCCGACGGCGCGGCGGCGGCCAGGATGCTGACGCTCCAGGGCTTTTCCTCTGTCATCCTCCTTCCGTCCCTGGAGGGAAAACGGAGCCGGGAGCTGGAGGTACAGCTCTCCATCGCTGAAAAGCTGGGGATCCCCATCCTCACCCTGGGCGATCCGCTTCCAGAGGCCTGCGATCTGATCCTTGACGCAGTGTTTGGCATCGGGCTTTCAAGGCCGGTGGAGGGCGTTTATAAGGAGCTCATCGGCCTCATGGAGGAAAAACGGCAGCGGGAGCTGGTCCCGGTGGCGGCGGTGGATATGCCGTCGGGCATCAGCTCAGACACAGGGGCTGTCATGGGCTGCGCCGTAAAGGCGGATGTGACTGTGACCTTTGGCATGAGGAAGGTGGGCCAGGCCCTGTTTCCGGGCCGGGAATACTGCGGACGGCTTTTTGTGGAGGACGTGGGCTTCGTACCCGGGGATCCGGAGCAGGCCGGAGAGCACGTCCATGCCCACGGACCGGAGGATCTTATGGAGATCCCCAGGCGGCGGGCGGATTCCCACAAAGGGACCTATGGAAAGATCCTGGTGATCGCCGGAGCAAAAAACATGGCGGGAGCCGCGTATTTTTCTGCCCTGGCGGCGTACCGGACCGGAGCTGGGCTGGTGAAGATCATGACGGTGGAGGAAAACCGCAGTGTGATCCAGGAGCGGCTGCCGGAGGCGGTGCTGTCCTCCTTTGATCCCCAGTGGGCCAGCGAGGAGCCAGGGGAATTTAAGGAGTATATCCGTTCCCAGACGGGGTGGGCTGACGCCATCGTCCTGGGCCCGGGACTGGGCCAGGAGGAGTATGCCAGGACACTGGTGGAGGCAGTCTTAAGCGACGCCTATGTGCCCATCGTCATGGACGCCGACGCGGTGAACCTGGCGGCCAGATATCCGTATCTGAAGGGGTATTTTACAGAAAATATCATTCTGACGCCCCATGTGCTGGAATTTTCCCGGCTGACGGAAAAGCCGGTGGAGGAGATCAAGGAGGATCCCCTGGCAGCGGCCAGGGAGTTTTCTGACCAGTACGGCGTCACCTGCGTTTTGAAGGATGCGGCCACGGTGACGGCCAGAAAGGACGGAAAGCTGTTTATAAACTTAAGCGGTTCTCCAGCCATGGCCAAGGGAGGCTCCGGAGACGTGCTGACAGGGGTCATTGCGGGACTTTTAGCCATGGGAATGGACGACTGCGAGGCGGCGTCCCTGGGCGTTTATGTCCATGGACTGGCAGGAGAAGCGGCTGAGAAAAAATACGGCGTTCACTCGGTCCTGGCCGGAGAGCTGGCAGGCTGTATCGGAGAGGTGGTCAATGGAAATGTATAAAAGAGCGTATGTGAAGGTGGATCTGGACCGGATCCGGAAGAATATGAAGGCGATCCGGAGCGTGCTGCCGGAGGGAACGAAAATCATCGGCGTGGTAAAGGCCGACGGCTACGGCCATGGGGCGGTCCAGACCGCGAAAGCCATTGAAGAGGACGCCGCAGGCTATGCGGTGGCCACGGCGGAGGAGGCACTGGAGCTTAGAGGAAATGGGATAAAAAAGCCGGTGCTGGTGCTGGGCCCGGTGCCGGAGTGCCAGTATGGGAGCATGGTGGAGCAGGAGATCCGGACGGCAGTGTTCGATCTTACGCGGGCAGAACGGCTTTCGGAAACGGCGGTGTCCATGGGGATGACGGCCAGAGTTCACATTGCGGTGGACACCGGGATGAACCGGATCGGTCTGAGGCCCGGCCGGGAACAGGCCCAGGTGGTGAAAGAGATCGCCGGACTTCCAGGGATCGTGACAGAGGGCATGTTCACCCACTTTGCCAGGGCTGACGAGGCGGATAAGACCTCTGCCCGGGAGCAGCTTCAGGCGTTCCTGGATTTTTCGCAGATGGTAAAGGAAGCGGGCGTTTCCATTCCCATCCTTCACTGTGCCAACAGCGCCGGGATCATGGATCTGAAGGAGAGCCATGGAACGGCGGCCCGGGCCGGGATCATCCTGTACGGCCTGTATCCGTCGGACCAGGTACAGAGGGAGGCTCTTTTTCTGGAACCGGCCATGGAACTGAAAAGCTTTATTACCTATATAAAGGAGATCGGACCGGGGGCGGCGGTGAGCTACGGAGGGACCTTTGTGGCGGACCGTCCCATGCGTCTGGCCACTGTCAGCATCGGCTATGGAGACGGCTATCCCAGGAGCCTTTCCAATAAAGGGGAGGTGCTGGTCCATGGGACGCGGGCCAGGATCCTGGGCCGGATCTGTATGGACCAGCTGATGATCGATGTGACCAGGATCCCGGAGGCCAGAGAGGGAGATGAGGTGACTCTTTTGGGCCGGGACGGAACAGAGGAGATCACCATGGAAGAGCTGGCGGACTTAAGCGGCCGGTTCCATTATGAGATCCCATGCCTCATGGGAAAACGCCTGCCCAGGGTCTATGTGTCCGGGGGACGGACCAGGGAGGCCGGGGAGCTTTAACAAGCATTCCGGTCCCAGGGGGAAGCGGCCTTTAAATGCCGGCCCGGTTTCAGGTTCCGGCATCATTTTGCGGCAGTTCTGCATAAGGTAATCGTAGAGTGTCAATACTTTCGGTACAGGGAGACCTGAAAACCATTTCGGAGAGTGAAACCTTTGATCATCAGACGCGGAGATATTTATTATGCAGACCTGCGGCCGGTGGTGGGCTCTGAACAGGGAGGAGTCCGGCCGGTGCTCATCATACAGAATGATGTGGGAAATAAGCACAGTCCAACGGTGATCTGTGCGGCCATCACATCGAAAATGAATAAGGCAAAGCTGCCCACCCACGTGGAGCTTTCCGCCAGACAGTGCGACATGGTCCGGGACTCAGTGATCCTCCTGGAGCAGCTGCGAACCATTGATAAACAGAGACTCAGGGAGAAAATATGCCATATCGATGAAAATCTTCAGGAAAAAGTCAACGAAGCCCTGCGGATCAGCCTGGAGCTTGCTACATAAGGGCGTGAATTTCGGGAGTTTTGTTGACGAAATGTGGCAATGATGCTATATTAGGATACAAATGATAAAAAAGGAGTGGAAAGATTTTTCATGGACGATGGTAATTCGTGGATAGGAATTTTGCTGTTTGCGGCTTCCGTGGCTGTATTTTATCTGATCTACGGCTTTGGGGCGGCGATCCAGGCGCTGAACACCAGTGCGCTGGAGGACGAGCGGGACGAGGGAAATAAAAAAGCGGCGGCTCTTTTGAGGATCCAGGAGGATCCTGGGAAGTTTGTCCGCACCAACCAGGTGGTCACCTGCTTTTTCACACTGGCGCTGGGAGCCTTTACCCTGCCGCAGACAGCGGGATACATCCGGAGATTTCTGGCAGTGAAGCTTGCGATGGCTCCGGGCCTTGCGGCGGGGCTGGCCCTGGCAGCGGCATTTTTTGCGGTGGCCTTTTTTCTGGTCTGCCTGGGAGTTATAATCCCCAAGCACGTGGCAGCCAAGAGCCCGATCCGGTTCTGCTATAAGGCGCTTTCGGTGGTAGAGTGGGCCATTAAGCTGCTTTCGCCGTTCACCTGGCTCATCAGCGTGGCGGCCTTTGTGGTCTTAAAAGCAGTGGGCATTGATATCCGGTCCTCCAATGAGAAGGTGACCGAGGAGGATATCATGTATATGGTAAACGAGGGCCACGATCAGGGCGTGCTGGAAGCCAGCGAAGCGGAAATGATTACCAATATCTTTGAGTTTGACGATAAAGTGGCATCGGATATCATGACCCACAGAAAGAACGTGGTGGCCCTGGAAAGCACTATGACCTTAAAGGAAACGGTGGATTTCATCGTAAAAGAGGCCAACAATTCCAGGTTCCCGGTCTACGAGGAGGATATCGACAATATCGTAGGCGTGCTCCATATGCGGGACGTGCTTTATTTTGCAGAGCAGGAGGAGTATCTGGACAGGCCCATCAGCCAGATCGACGGCCTTTTAAGGAGCGCCCATTTTGCTCCGGAGGCGAAAAATATCAATGCCTTATTTAAGGAGATGCAGTCGGAGAAGATCCATATGGAGATCGTCATCGACGAATACGGCCAGACAGCCGGGATCGTGACCATGGAGGATATCCTGGAGGAGATCGTCGGAAACATCATGGATGAATACGACAACGAGGAGCCCGATATCGTGGTCAAGGAAAACGGAAGCTTCCAGCTTTCGGGCATGACGCCTCTGGACGATGTGGAGGACGCCCTGGAGATGGAATTTGACGAGGACGATAAGGATAATTTTGACACCTTAAACGGCTTCCTGATCTCAAGGCTGGGCCATCTGCCGGAGGATGATGAAAAGGGCCAGGTGGTCTTCGGAGGCTACCGGTTCAGTATCGTAAAGGCAGAGAATAAGATCATACAGACGGTAGCGGCGGAACGGGATGCCGGGCCGGAACATGAAAAAGAAAACGAAGGATAAAAGGATCCCCCGTCCGGGGCAGGCAGCAGAGCCGCTTCCGGACGGGGGATTTTTTTGACGGTCCTATTTCAGATACTGGTCCATCCAGTTTAAGATCTCCGTCATACGGTCGATCCTGTTTTCCGGCTTTCCGCCGCGGGAGAGCTCGTGGTTCTCGCCGTGGAAGAGGCAGAGCCTGGAGGGACAGCCGTTTCTCATAACGGCGCTGTACATGGCAAGCCCCTCTGCCATATAGCAGCGGTAGTCCTCGTCGGAGTGGATAAAGAGGATCGGGGTCTTGCAGTTGGGGGCATACTGGAGCGGGGACTGCTTCCAGAGAAGCTCCACATTCTCTCTTGTATTGGCGCCCTGGTTGTTTACGATAAAGGTGTGGCCGATATCAGAGTTGTGCTCAAAGGATACCCAGTTGGAGATGGAACGCTGGGATACGGCTGCTTTGAAGCGGTCGGTGTGGCCCACGATCCAGTTGGTCATGAAGCCGCCGTAGGAGCCGCCGGTAACGCCCACACGGGCTGTATCGATCTGGGGATATCTCTTTAATACCTCGTCGGTGAAATCCATCAGGTTCTGGTAGTCCACGGTCCCGTAGATGCCGTTGATGTTTCCGAAATCGGTGCCGCGGCCGTCAGAGCCTCTGGGATTGCAGTAGAACACGAAGTATCCGGCATTGGCCCACATCTGCATCTCGTGGTGGAATACGTCGGAGAATACGGTGCGGGGGCCTCCGTGGATATGGAAGATGGCCGGATAGGAAACGCCTTCCTCATAATCTGCCGGCTTCATCACCCAGCCGTGGATCTCATAGCCGTCGCTGGCTGTGAAGGAAAAGGCCTCGGGGGTCACAACGGAATATTCCTCTCCAACAAAGTCGTTGAAGTGGGTGATCTGCTCACCGTCCAGGTAAAGCTCCGCAAGCTTTGTTCCCTGGAGTTCACAGCTTACCAGGTGTTCGCCGTTGACGTCGAAGCTGTCGCAGGAGCTTCCCTTTGTGAGGCTGTCGGAGATATTGCCGTCCTTGTCCAGCTTTCTTAACCATGCAAAGTCGTCTACGGTGGAGATAAAGTAGAAGTCGCCGTTTAACAGCTTCTGGCCGCGGCCGGAGCCGTATCTTGCGTCGCTTCCCACAGAGCCGGAGGCGATGGAGGCGTCATAGGGTACAAACAGGTTCATGGAGCCGTCCGCTAAGTTCATCTTATAAAAGCTGTTGTACTTATTGGTATAGCGGTAGTCGGAGTCGATGGCAGCCACAAGAGCCTCATTTTCGTTTAAGAGCTCGATGGTTCCGGTGTGCATGGTATCCGGCTCCAGTAATGTCTTTGTCTCGCCGGTCTTTAAGTTATAGAGATAAATTCCCTCGTTTAAACCGCGCACGTTCTGCTTCCAGGGATACGCCTTATAAAGGAGAAGATCGCCAAGGACAGAGGACTGGGTGCAGTCGGTCCAGTCGCAGGCCACGTAAGAAAGCTCTCCGTTTTCTCTGTTATAAACGGCAAAACGGTTTCTCTTTGCGTTGGTGTAGCCTAAGCCGTTGCCCCAGAAGGGAAGCTCGTCGAAGACCTCATAGGATTTCTTTCTTGTGTCCTTATGATTATCCTGGCTTGCAGTCATAAGGAAACGTCCGTCGGGCAGTGCTTTAAAGCCGATGATCTTTGCGGGCACCGTAAAGGCGTGGCAGGCCTCTCCGCCTTCGGGGGAGATCTCATAGAAGCTTGTGAGGGCTTCTCCGGCTTCCTGTTTCTTCTTCACCTCGCTGCATCTTGCAGCCGGGAAGAGAAGGGTATTGTCGTTTGTCCAGACATAGCTCTTTGCGTCGCCGCCGCTGGTCATCTTCCGAACCTTTTTTTCAGCCATATCGTAAACGTAGAGGTTGGCTTTGTATGTATTTTCCGCTCTGTCTGCGTTGGATACCACAAAGGCAATGTACTTTCCATCGGGTGAGAAGGAAGGATTGCTTACGAACTGAAATTTCAAAAAGGTATCGATTTCAATCTTTTTCATAGTGCTGCCTCCATATTTTGATAATTATGTAGTTCTATTATAACATGCCTGTAAAAGCTGTCAAGAAAACGTTGCTGTTTCGGAGCCGTCCGGCAGGAAAATATGAATAAAATGGCCGAAGGGAAAATCCACAGAAAAGCTCTTGCCAAGGACTTAAAATAATGCTAGAATATTTAGGATTATGGTAACTGTAAGGACATGACCGTTACAGATTATGATGGAAATACGATAAATATAGAAGAAACAAGAAAAGGAGCAGGAAAAATGTCAGGACATTCCAAATTTGCCAATATTAAACATAAGAAAGAAAAGAACGATGCGGCCAAGGGAAAGATCTTTACCGTGATCGGAAGAGAGATCGCTGTTGCAGTTAAGGAAGGCGGCGCAGATCCGGCCAATAACAGCAAGCTCCGTGATGTGATCGCCAAGGCCAAGGCCAACAACATGCCCAACGATACCATCGACCGCGGAATTAAAAAGGCTGCCGGGGACCTGGGCTCTGTAAACTATGAAAACCTGGTTTATGAGGGCTACGGCCCCAACGGCATTGCCATCATCGTAGAGACTCTGACTGACAATAAAAACCGTACCGCAGCCAATGTAAGGAGCGCCTTTACCAAGGGCGGCGGAAACGTAGGAGCCCAGGGAAGCGTATCCTTCATGTTCGACAAAAAAGGCCAGATCATCATCGACAAGGAAGAGTGCGAGATGGATGCCGACGAGCTGATGATGGCAGCTCTGGACGCCGGAGCTGAGGATTTCTCCGAGGAGGAGGACAGCTTTGAGGTGGTGACCGATCCCGACGCCTTCAGCGAGGTGCGCGAGGCTCTGGAAAAGGCCGGTATCCCCATGATGCAGGCGGAAGTGACCATGATCCCCCAGAACTACGTGGAGCTGACCGACGATGACGCCATCAAGAAGATGAACCGGATCCTGGATCTTTTAGACGAGGATGACGATGTCCAGGCTGTATTCCACAACTGGTCCGAATAATCAATATGAATGAAAGAAGCTCCTTTCCGGATCGTCCCAGGGATGAAACGGAGAGGAGTTTTTTAGAAGGAAGGGATTATAATATGAAGAAACTGGTTAAGACCAATGTGATGCGTCTTCTGGATGCGGCGAAGATCGCCTATGAAGCAAAGGAATATCCGGTGGACGAAAATGACCTTTCCGGGAGCCATGCCGCGGACCTCATGGGCGTGGACCATGGGAGCGTTTTTAAGACCCTGGTGCTCCGGGGAGAAAAGACAGGATATATGGTCTGCTGTATTCCGGTGGACGGAGAGGTGGATCTGAAAAAGGCGGCCAGGGCGGCGGGAGACAAGAAGGTGGAGATGCTTCCGATGAAGGAGCTCCTTCCGGTCACCGGCTATGTCCGGGGCGGCTGTTCTCCCATCGGGATGAAAAAGAGATTCCCCACCTATCTGGACAAGTCGGCAGGGGAGTATGAAAAAATCGCCGTCAGCGCCGGCATGCGTGGCGTCCAGGTGATCCTGTCCCCGGCGGATCTGGGGAGGTATGTGGGCGCTGAAATGGCAGATCTCATGTAAAAGTGGTTGACATAAGGTGTAAAGGACCGGAAAACCCCTTTAAAGTGGGGGATAAAAACTTAACAAATTTGTAATAAATGTTAAAAGTCCATAGGGCCAATGGTAACAAAAATACGAGGAAAATCAAGAAAAAGTTCTTGCAAAATGTTAAAAAATCATGACAAAAGTTAAAAATAAGGCTGTGAAATACAACAAAAATGCAGAAGCCTTATTGACTTTTGGCCTCCCGTTCTCCTATAATCACAGACGCCGTCCGGTGAGACGGAAAAATAACCATCTGCCGCCTGGAGGCTTTCCGGAGGCAGAACGGAGAAAAGAGGCAATCGATGAAGCAGACATGGAACTCATTTCTTCAGACAGTTTTCCAGAGTATAAAAATGCTGTCTGCCAGCGCACCTGCCAAAAGACGCCGGGATACGGCAGTCCTTACGGCTGGTATCCTTCTGGTGACAGCCATTACCTTTGCCGCAGGGAGCTTTCCGGAGACGGGAAACGGTGCTATGGTGGCCTTTGCTGAGACGCCGGGAGAGAGCGGCGGCCAGGAAGAGGGAACGCATGATGGAAATACAGACGAAGAGAAACGTGATCCAGAAAGCATAATGGCGGCTGAGGAGGCCGCGGACACGGAAAACGGAACAGAGACCAGAAAAGAGGAGGCAGAGAACGGCGCGGAGACGCCTGAAGGCGGGGAAGCCGGAGAGGGAGAAGACCCGGATCAGGAAGCGGAGACTGCTGCGGAAGGCTCTGGAGCCCAGGAAGAGGCAGCGGCCGGGGAGGACTCCGGTGCGCCGGAAGGAGAAGCCGCGGAAAGCGCGGAAACTTCTGAGCGGGCAGCCGTCCGGGAGGGCTCTGGCGGCCAGGAAGGGACAGCTTCTGGAGAGAGCGCTGAGCTTGCGGAAGGTGCAGCCGCCCAGGAGGCTTCCGGTAGGCCGGAGCAGCCGTCTGCACCGGAAACACAGGAAGCGGCGGCATCGGTCTCCCTGTCAGACCGGGATTACCAGACGCTGCTTAAGATCGTCCAGGCAGAGGCTGGAAACTGCGACCGGACCGGAAGGATCCTGGTGGCCAATGTGATCTTAAACCGGGTGGAAAGCGATACCTTCCCGGATACGGTCCACAGCGTGGTCTACCAGAGACATCAGTTTTCGCCGGTGGGCAACGGCTCCATCAACCGGTGCCGGGTCACAGACGCCACGGTGGAGGCTGTGGACAGCGCCCTGGCGGGAGAGGATTATTCTGACGGCGCTCTGTATTTTATGAACAGGAGGGCGTCCAGCAGGAAAAATGTCCGCTGGTTTGACAATCACCTGGACTTTTTGTTCAAACATGGGAACCACGAGTTCTTTAAATAGTGAAAAACCGGGATAGGAAACGAAAACCTGTCCCGGTTTTTCGTTTTTATGCAAAATTCATAAAAAACTAATAAATTAAATCGCAAAATGAATTGACTTTATCCAATTTTGATGGGATAATAAAGCCATCTAGTGACCAACATTCAAGGAGGTTTTTCAAATGTCAACAAAGGCTTATTACCCAATCAGCGAAATTGGTAAAGGAAAAGTGGGCTTTTCCAAAACCAGATCCATCATCGAGGGTGCTTTTTACGGCAACAACGTGGTAAAGGTAAATACCCTGAGAGAGGCTTATGAATTAGCAAAGAATTCTCCAGGAACGATCGTGACCGATATGCCCGTTTACAGAGGAGAGGAATTTGGTCTGGACAAGGACGCGAAGGTTCTGTTATTCAACGACGGAGCCATCACCGGCCGCTACGCAACTGCACGCCGCATCGCAGGCGAGCCGGGCGTGGACTGTGAAGCCCTTGACAAGGTAGCGATGGACGCGATCTACGAGTCCCGCTGGAAAACCATGTACCATGCAGAGGTTTTCGTAGGCCTGGATCCCGAATTTATGGTTAAGGCCCACCTTCTGATCCCGGAGGGAGAAGAAAACATCATGTACAACTGGATGTTAAACTTCCAGTACATGTCTGATGAGTACGTAAAGATGTACAAAAAATCCAAACCCGTGGGCGACGGAAAGGAGCCGGATATCTATATCTTCTCCGATCCCCAGTGGTGCGGCTCCGACAGACCCAGCGTATCCCTGGACTGCCTGTCCGATCCCCAGAAAAAGACCCTGTGCTACTTCAATACCGATACCAACTGCGCATGCATCCTTGGTATGAGATATTTCGGTGAGCACAAGAAGGGCACCCTGACCATGGCATGGGCCATTGCAAACCGCAACGGCTACGCTTCCTGCCACGGCGGACAGAAGGAATACACCCTGGCTGACGGCAGCAAGTACGTAGCTTCCGTATACGGCCTGTCCGGATCCGGTAAGTCCACCCTGACCCATGCAAAACACGGCGGCAAGTACGAGATCAAGGTCCTTCACGACGATGCGTTCATCATCAACACAGATACCTGCGCATCCATCGCACTGGAGCCCACATACTTTGATAAGACGGCCGATTATCCCACCGGCTGCCCGGACAACCAGTACCTGCTGACCGCCCAGAACTGCTCTGCGACCCTGGATGAGGACGGAAAGATCCAGCTGGTGACAGAGGATGTAAGAAACGGCAACGGCCGCGCCATCAAGTCCAAATTATGGTCTCCCAACCGTGTGGACAGGATCGACTCCCCGGTCAACGCTATTTTCTGGATCATGAAGGACCCGACCATCCCGCCGGTAGTAAAATTAAAAGGGGCTTCCTTAGCTTCCGTTATGGGCGCTACCCTGGCAACTAAGAGATCCTCCGCAGAGCGTCTTGCTCCTGGCGTGGATCCCAACAAGCTGGTTGTGGTTCCGTACGCAAACCCGTTCCGTACATATCCGTTAGCCAACGACTATGAGAAATTCAAAAAGCTGGTTGAGGAAAAGAACGTGGACTGCTATATCGTGAACACCGGCGATTTCATGGGCAAGAAGGTAAAACCGGCCGACACCCTTGGAATCCTGGAAGCCATCGTTGAGAAGAAGGCAGACTTCCATCAGTGGGGTCCGTTCTCCGATATCGAGATCATGGACTGGGAAGGCTTTGTGCCGGATATGAACGATCCGGAGTACGTAAGCCAGTTAAAGGCCCGTATGAACGACCGCGTCAACGAGATCAAGGAATTTGCAGTTGCCAAGGAAGGCTACGACAAGCTTCCGGACGACGCTCTTGAGGCCCTTGAGAGAGTTGTAAAAGAACTGAATTAAGCAATAAAACCGGGCGCAGGGATTTTTTCCTGCGCCCTTTTAACCATGGCTCCAGCGGCCAGAGAGGAGAAAGCAGACATGGGAAAGCAGCATATTTTCTTTGACCTGGACGGGACTCTGACCGATTCCATGCCGGGGATCACGAGAGCCGTGCAGTATGCCCTGAGGCGCTACGGCATCCAGGTGGACGATCTGAATGTCCTGAAGCCCTTTGTGGGACCGCCGCTGCCGGAAAGCTTTAAGGAGTTTTATGATTTTCCGGATCATGACGCCCATGAGGCGGTTTTTGTATTCCGGGAATATTATAACGTAAAGGGATGGATGGAGAACGCGCCGTTTCCAGGAGTGGAGGCCATGCTGAAGAGCCTTCGGAATGCGGGAAAGGAGCTTTATGTGGCAACATCCAAGCCGGAGGATATGGCAAAGCGGGTCCTGGACCATTTCGGGCTTACAAAATATTTCCGGTTCGTAGGCGGGGCAGAGGACGACGGCGGAGAAAAACTGCGGGTGAAAAAGGACCAGGTGATCCAGTATGTGATGGATTCCTGCGGGCTTGAGAAGAAGGACGAGATCATTATGGTGGGGGACCGCCGCCATGACATTGAGGGAGCGGAAAAAACAGGGATCTCCTCGGTGGGTGTCCTTTATGGATACGGAGGCCGGGAGGAGCTTTCAGAGGCCGGAGCGGACTGGATTACAGAAACGCCGGAGACGCTTCTGGAGCTTCTTAAGGAGCTGTAAGAAAAATACAGAACAGTCTTCACAAAATATTTAAAATTACGGCAGTAAATGGAACTTGAAAAAAGCAGACATATGAGCTATAATAGGTCCATAAGAAAACAGGACAGCAATTCCTGGAATGTTCGATACTCCTGTTTATTTTGAACCTACATTATGACAAACGGGATTCCTATATTTTTAAACGGATGTCAGGCCTCCGTATGAGTGGAAGGCAGAAGTTTAAGTGCGGTCGCCCACCTAGCAATGCTAGGAGTCAATTATGCAGGAACCGGCATTTTGGGATTTGCAAAAGATAAAAGCAGCGAGCAATCGCTGCTTTCCTGTTTTTTAGCGGATATTTTGCCGGGACCGCAATCTGGCCCTTTCTAATTGCCGGAAAATGTGATATGGTATAGAAGTGAAAACGATACATAATGGAAAAATCTGCCGAGGAGACGAGACTGATATGAAAAACCACAGATTTGACAGATACCTTTATATGGGGATCACAGCGGTGCTGGTGCTGGCGGCGGCCACGGCTGTAATCTTCCTGTTTCTGGAACGGAAGGCGATCCTGGCCCTGGGAGGCCGGATCATATCGATCCTGACTCCGATCATTTACGGAGCCGTGCTGGCGTTTTTATTTTCACCTGTATACAACGGCGGAGTCCGGTTTACGGGCGAGCTGCTGGGAAAGAAAATGAAAAATGAGAAGTTAAAGGCGTTTCTCCAGAAGACCGTGGGAACGGTCCTCAGCCTGACGCTTCTGTACATCATCGTTGTGAGCCTGGCTATGATGATCATCCCCCAGCTTTATTCCAGCATTGCGGGGATCGTGAACACCATGCCAGTGTATATCCAGAACCTGTATGAGTGGCTCACGGGGCTGTTTGCCAATAACCCTCCCCTGGAGGAGATGGTGCTTTCTGTGTACCAGCAGGCGGTGATCGCCGTGCAGGACTGGTCCTCCAGTAATCTGATCCCCCACCTTCAGAGCATCGGAAGCTTCGAGAGCCTGGAAAAGATCCTGGGAGGAGTTTCCAACAGTGTGCTCACCATCTTCAACCTGGCAAAAAATATCCTGATCGGCCTCATTGTCATGGTCTATCTTCTGAATATCAAGGACACGCTGACGGCCCAGGTGAAAAAGATCGTTTACGCCATCCTTCCGGTACGGGCGGCCAACGGGACGGTGGAGGAGTTCCGCTATATCCATAAGGTGTTTTCTGGATTTATTATCGGGAAGCTGATCGATTCCCTGATCATCGGGGTCCTATGCTTTATCCTGATGAACCTGTTTAAGCTGCCCTTTGCGCTTCTGATCAGTGTTATCGTGGGCGTTACCAACGTGATCCCGTTTTTCGGCCCCTTCATAGGAGCCATTCCCAGCGCGGTGCTGGTGTTCCTCATAAGCCCCAGGCAGTGCCTGTATTTTGTGGGGCTGGTCCTGGTACTCCAGCAGTTTGACGGAAACATCCTGGGCCCCAAGATCCTGGGGGACTCCACTGGGCTTTCCAGCTTCTGGGTCCTGTTTTCCATCCTGTTCTTCGGCGGATTGTGGGGCTTTGTGGGCATGATCGTCGCTGTGCCGCTGACGGCGGTGGTGTTCGACCTGTTTTCCAAATTCCAGTGCCATTTCTTACGGAAAAAGAATCTCCCGCAGGATACGGACGATTATATGGATCTGGAAAAGATCGATGCGGACAGCGGCAGGTTTATCAGACAGAAATAACGAGGTGCTATGGACGAAAAAAAGAAACTGATCAACTGGACCGCAGGGATCTCCACGGTGATCGTGGCCCTGCTCATCATCATCGTGGTCATGGAGCCCCGGGGGAACGGCGTGTCCCGGGCGGCGGCTTCCAGGGCCATCGCCCTTACTCTTGCGGGTGAGGACGCAGTCCGTGCAGAAGGTCCGGAGACTTCCTTTTTTCCGGGAGAGCTGCAGGACCAATGGTATGTGAAATATATGGATTATCTCTATGCCAAGGGATATCTGGATCCGGAAACGTGCTACCCTTCGGAGGGAAGCGCCGTTTCGGCCGTTACCTATGGGGAGCTGTCCGGCTGGGTGACCGCGGCCAAAGGGGAGGGGGAACCCTCTCTTGCGGGATATGTGACAGAGGCAGCGGGGAAAAAGGCTGGAAAGGCCGTGGATAAAGCGGAGTTCTGGGAATTTTATGATGCGTTCCGGGCCTTTGCAGATCCGGATGGGAATGTAAAGGAGATCGAAACAGATCTTTACGGGACCCCGGGGAATGTGGACGGGGCGTCCCCCTGGACGGCCTACACAAAGGATGGAAAGTTCCTGTTTGAAGGGCTTTCTTTGGATTCCTATATTGATAAGACCATAAAGCTCCTGGTGCGGGAGGATGGGATCATAAAGGTCCAGGGTGTGGTCTCCGATGAGATCGTATATGAAAACGCCTGGATATCCGGATTTTCCGGCAATACAGTGACGGTGTTCATTGGAAATATCCAGCGGGAATTTCCTGTAAGGGGAGTCCTTAAGAATGAAGAGGAGATTTCCGGCCAGATCGGGGATCTGTATCTGAAAAACGGAAAGCCCAGCCGCCTGGTACTGAAAAAGGAGACCATCACCGGGACTGTCCTTTCGGTGAGGGAGGATGAGATCGAGATCGAGGGCTACGGCACCGTGCCCCTGTCAGAGGACTTTAAGATCTACCGTACCTACGGCGTTTTAAAGGAGCAGAAGAAATCGGATATCCTGGTGGGCTATCATATGCAGACCTTTGTGGTGGCCGGCGATGAGATCTGCGCGGCCCTGACGACAGAGAAGCCGGAGATCGATAATATCCGCGTTCTTCTGATGACAACAAATTTCAAGTCCCTGTTCCATCCGGAGATCACCCTGGTCTGCGATTCCATGGCTGTACTGGAATATGGGGATGAAAAGGATAAAAAGACCCAGTCTGTGGCGGCTGGAGAGCCGGTGACCATTTCTGCTGGAGATTCACGGCTGGAAAGCGGCCGTATGGTATTCCGGTCCGCCAATGAAGGCGGCATGATCACCGTCAGGAATATTGAGCGGAGTCAGGGAACTCCGGTGTATCCGGGCCATATGGAGATCACCGGGGAGGAGGAGGGCCTCCTTCTTCTGAACGAGGTAGATCTTGAGGAATATCTGAAGCGGGTGGTGCCCAGCGAGATGCCCTATACGTATGAGCTGGAGGCTTTAAAGGCCCAGGCCGTCTGCGCAAGGACCTATGCCTGGAGGCAGATCCGGGGAAGCTCGTATTCAGAATACGGCGCCCATGTGGACGACAGCACCAGCTTCCAGGTGTATAATAATACCTCCGTTTTTGACACCACTGACGCGGCTGTCAATGAGACCTTCGGCCAGATGGCTGCCTACGATGGGGAGCCCATCGACGCCCTTTACTATTCCACCTCCTGCGGCCACGGCACCGACGGGACCGTGTGGGGAAACGACGGTTCGGCGACACCGTATTTAAAGGCGGTCTCCATCAATGAAAAGAGGAAGCCCATGGACCTTACCTCCAACGAGGCCTTTGGAGCATTCATAAAAAATATGGATGTGGAGGCATACGATTCAGAATTTGCCATGTTCCGGTGGAACGCAAAGACGGACAGCCAGATCCTGGCAGAAAAGATCGGCGGAGTCGGCCAGATCACGGGCCTTACGGTGACAGAACGGGGACCTGGAGGCGCGGCAAAGGCTCTGAAGGTCGTGGGCACAGAGGGCTCCAAGACTTTCACCGGCCAGAGCAAGGTGCGGAGCGTGCTGGGAAACACCAGGCTTGTCTTCAACCGGAAGGACGGCAGCACCTACACAGAGTGGGAGACCCTTCCCAGCGGGTTTATCTACATAGAAAACCAGGGGACCGATGAAAATGGCGTTACCGCCTTTACGATCTACGGCGGCGGCTACGGCCACGGAGCCGGCATGAGCCAGAACGGGGCCCAGGGGATGGCAAAGAAAGGAAAAAATTATAAGGAGATCCTGAAATTTTTCTATGACGGATGTGAGATCGTAGATATTGGAGATGTGGTGTAAAAAAGGGGAGCTGTGATACGCAGCTCCCTTTTTCTATCTCTTGATATCATAATTCATATTCATCAGATTCCGGATGGTGTCCACGTCGTCGGTGATGTTGGCGTCGCCGCGGATGGTGTGCTTGATGGCGCTGCTGGCCACGGCGAAATTGATCATGTCCATGGGCTTATAGTGGTGCATCATGGCGTAGATCAGGCCGCTGGCAAAGGCGTCGCCGCCTCCTACCCGGTCTAAAATGGTGAAGGTGAAAAGCTTGCTTTCAAAAGTATGGCCCTCGTACCACATAAACGCCTTGAGGCTGTTTTCGCTGCCGCTGTGGGCATAGCGCACATGACGGGCGATGCACCTCAGGTTGGGATACCGGTCAATGAAGGCCTGGAAGATCTCATCCTGCTGCTCGTAGCTGGGCTGGAAGGGGATCCCGTCCTTCACGTCTCCTTTGCTGTGATCCTCCTCATCCCGCCACAGGTGGTAAGGCTCAATGCCTAAAAGAACGTCCACATAGGGGAGGCACTGGGTACAGAAATCCCTGGCCTCATCCCAGGTCCACAGGGTGCTGCGGAAATTTCCGTCAAAGCTCACAGTAAGGCCCAGCTCTCTGGCTGTCTTTAAGCACTCCATGGTGAGCTTCCGGCAGTTGGGAGCCAGGGCCGGGGTGATGCCGCTTAAATGGAGCCAGGTAAAGTGCTCCAGAAGTCCCTTCAGATCAATGGTATCAAAATCAAATTCTGTGATGGCGCTGTTTTTCCGGTCATAAGTGACTTTACTGGCGCGGATCCCGTATCCTGTTTCCAGGTAATAGCTTCCCAGCCGGTGGGTAGGTGTCTGCTCCGGCGTGCTTAAGATCACAGGGGTGCAGTGGACGTCGTTGCTCCTTAACATACGGATGGCGCTCTTTCCCAGGCTGTTGTTGGGAACCACGGAGAAAAAGGTACTGTCCACGCCCAGGTTGGCCAGAGCCAGGGCAATATTTGCTTCGCTGCCGCCGTAGCTGGCCTCGAAGGTGGAGGTCATGCGGATCTTTTCATAATTGGGCGGCGTCAGCCGCAGCATGATCTCGCCGACGGTGATGAACTTTTCCGGGCTTTCCAGGCCAGTGAGCAGCGGATTGTAATGTTCCATAAAATCGTTCCTCCTTGGAATTAAAGGATAGTTCTATTCTAGTCCACTTCCGGACAGATTTCAATAAAAATTTAACGATCTTTTTTCCGGTCTGCTTCTTTTATCAGAGAGGGAGAGTTCTGCTCCAGATACTGCTCCAGCGTGTCCTTATCCACAAGCGCCGGGGTGACGCCCTGTCGGGTGATGGAAAAGCCGGCGGCACAGGAGGCGATCCGGCAGGAAGCTTCCATGGAGAACCCATAGAGCAGGTAGGAAACCAGGGCGCTGATGAAGGCGTCGGCGGCTCCCGTATTGTCTACGGACCGGAAATCGGCGGCTTCAATGTGACAGGCAGTTTCCTTACCGAAGATCCAGCAGCCTCCGGCTCCCAGGGTGACGATGACAGTCTTTATCCCATGGGAAAGAAGCCTGGCGGCCTTTTCTTTTATGGAGCCCTTTCCTGGGCAGATCATGGACAGCTCTTCGGCGTTGGGTACGGCCACATCGATATTTTTTAACAGCTCCTCTGGCAGGGGGCCGCAGGAGCTGGGCTTCAGCACGGTCATGAGGCCGTAGCGTTTTGCCATGGACGCGGCAGTCAGTACAGCCTCCATGGGGATCTCTGTCTGGATCAGGCAGCAGCAGGCTCCGTCAAAGAGCCGTTCAGCGGCTGTGATATCGCCGGGACAGACCTGGCTGTTGGCGCCTGAAAGGATGGAGATCATGGATTCCCCGTTTTTCTGGACAAAGATATAGGCCTGGCCCGTTTTTTGTCCGGGAGTCCGCAGAAGGCCGCTGCTGTCAATGCGGCAGTCCCGGACCGCCTGGTAGATGGAGTCGGAATCGGCGTCGCCGCCCACCCGGCCGATGACGGAGACGTGGTGGCCCAGCCTGGCCACGCCAACGGCCTGGTTCAGGCATTTTCCGCCGGGGTAGGTGGCTGAGTCCGAGGAGGTAACGGTCCGTCCGCTGTGGGGCAGGGCGTCAAAGGCCAGGTAGTTGTCCATGTTGACGCTCCCAATGGAAATGACCCTTTTTTTCTGGAGATCCCTGGGGACGCTTAAGGTGGTCTCTGTGTTTAACGGGAAGTCCGGGGAAAATTCCGGCATATGCTCCCATTTTTCGATCCGTGCCACCAGAAGCCTTGCAGCCTGGGAACCGAAGGCATCGAAGGGAACGGCCAGGGAGGAGAGGAAAGGAAGGTCTCCGCCGGAGCTGCCATCCCGGAGGGTCAGAAGGGACAGATCCTCAGGGATCTCATACTGGAGGTTCCGGGCTGTCTCATAAAACTTCAGGGCTTCCGCCTGGCTGAAGAATACAGCCGCCGTGAACAGTCCGTTCAGGATCCCGCTTACGGGAAGGCTTTTGGCATCGGGAAAGACCAGCTCCTGCCGGAAGGGGAGCTTTTCGTCAAACAGCCGTTTCCGGTAGCCCTGGAAAAATTCCCTGGCCAGGGAATCGTCTCCGGCCACACAGGCAATGGAGGCGTGACGTTTTTTTACAAGAAGTCCGGTGGCTGTATCCCCTATTTTTTCAAAATCCATATGAAATGCGCCCTTATAGGGGCCGATGACCACATAGGGGATCCCGGCCCGGTCCAGCTTTTCCCCCAGAAAAAGGCTGTCACTGGAGACAGGCTCCCAGATCACACCGTCCGTATGGGCCGCCGCCATGGCGGAGATATTTTTAAGCTCCGTATCCACCGAATCCCCGCTTTCCCGGAGGAGCAGCGAATATCCCAGGCTGGCAGCCTCTTTGAGGATGCTGGAGACGAGCCGTTTTCCGTGTTCAGTATTCTGAAAGATCACGCCCATGGTCAGCGTCCGGGTCGTGGGCGCGGCGGCAGATGCATAAGGGACATAGTTGTATTCCTTGGCCAGCTTTAAAACGTGCTCCCTGGTCCGGGCACTGATGCTGGCATCCTTTCCGTTCATGATCTTAGAGACCGTCGATACGGAAACTCCCGCCAGCAGGGCAAACTCTTTGATGGTCATTTTTTCCTCCCTGTATTAAAGAAACGATCTGGACCCTGGAGGCAGAGGAATGTCTGTCACCCCCCCGGTATCCAGGCTGCTTTTAGGATATCACAAAAATACTGGAAGGGATACCCGGATCCGGAGAAAATGGTGAAAACACATAAAAAATCCAGAAAACTTGTGAAGAATTTGACAAAAATATGGATAAAAATGGGGAAAACAGCGGGATAAAGAGCAAATTCCACAATAGTGGTTGACAGAAAACTGGAAAACATATATTATCTGCTTAGGAAAAAGATTTCGGAAAATATTTTACCAAACGGGAGCGAGGCCTATGAAAATTTTAAATCTCGGTTCTTTAAACATTGACAAAACGTATTCGGTAAAGCGTTTTGTCCAGCCCAAGGAAACGATCCAGGCCCTGGATTATGAGGAATTCTGCGGCGGCAAGGGACTGAACCAGTCGGTGGCCCTGGCCAGGGCAGGCGCGGAGGTATACCATGCCGGAGCCGTGGGAGGGGATGGAAGGATTCTTCTGGACATGCTGAAGGAGGCCGGAGCCGATACGGGCTATGTGGAGACCCTGGACGGGGCCAGCGGCCATGCGGTGATCCAGATCGACGAGTCCGGACAGAACAATATCATCATCTGCGGCGGGACCAACCGGAAGATCACCAGAGAATACATATCCTCTGTGCTTGAGCATTTTGGAAAGGGCGATCTGATCCTTTTGCAGAATGAGATCTCCAACATTGACTTTGCCATGGAGGAGGCAAAAAAACGGGGACTCCAGGTGGCGTTTAACCCATCTCCGGCAGACGAGGGCGTGTTCCTCTGCAATCTGGAGCTGGTGGATTATTTTATCCTCAATGAGGTGGAGGGGCGGATCCTGGCAGGAACCGATTCCGAGGAACCGGCTCCGATCCTTAAGGCCCTGAGAGAAAAATATAAGAACGCAGCCTTTGTGCTGACCCTGGGCGACCAGGGGGCCTGGTACTGCGATCCAGAGGAGACGTCCTTCCAGGATATCTTCCGGGTGGAGGCCGTGGATACCACGGCGGCAGGCGATACGTTCTGCGGATATTTTATTGCCGGGATCGCCGGAGGCCTGGGCCATAAACAGGCTCTTTTACAGGCCAGCGCTGCGGCAGCCCTGGCTGTGACGAAAAAGGGAGCGGCCCCCAGTGTGCCGGAACGATCAGCAGTGGAAGCGTTCATTGGGGAACGCGTGTAGGATACGGGAGGAAAATATGGAAAAGAGACCATTTATCATTGACTGTGACACAGGAACCGACGACGCCATCGCCATTCTGGCAGCCCTTGGCTCTGATGCCATAAGGGTCCGGGCCCTGACCAGTGTCAACGGCAACGTAAACGAAAATTTCACATCCAGGAATAACCGGGATCTGGTGGGATACCTGGGCGCGGATGTGGAGGTGGCCCGGGGGGCGAAGATCCCGTTTTATCCCAGAGCCGGATATTATGATGCCACCCACGGCAGCGAAGGCCTTGGCGATGTGACCCTTCCGGCGGCAGAAAATGTTCCATTCACAAAGGAAACGGCTCCGGAGCTGATCCGGAGGATCGCAGAAGAGGAGGAAGGCCGCCTGGAGCTTCTGGTGGTGGGTCCCATGACCAACATTGCCATTGCCTTAAGCATGTATCCGGAGTTAAAGGAAAAGATCCGTCATATCTGGTTTATGGGCGGCGCTGCCCTCGGCGGAAATATGACGCCCACAGCGGAGTTCAATATCTGGGTGGATCCGGTGGCTGCAAAGCTGGTAATCGCTTCCGGGATCCCCATGACCATGGTTGGACTGGATGTGACCTTAAAGGCCGCCTTAAACCGGGAAGATGAGCAGGAGATCCGGAGCTTTGGAAATAAGGGAGCTGTCCTGGCCGCCGATATCCTGGATTATATGATAAGAAGATATGCAGACGGGGGCGAGGATGCCCTGATGCACGACGCTCTGGCTGCGGCTGCGGCCGTATGCCCCCAGTGCCTGGTCTGCCATGATTATTTCGTGGATGTGGAGTGCCAGGGCGAGTACACGGCCGGCCATACCATGGTAGACCGGCGTGGACGCACGGGGAAGAAGCCCAATGTTTCCGTGGCCATGGAGCTGGATCTTCCCGTATTCAAGCAGTGGCTCAAGGACTGCCTGAAGCAGTGTGGTTAAGCCATGGGGGCAAAAGCAGAAAAAAGAGAGATGTTCGTTACCTCTCCGCAGTTTTACAGGACCATCGTCCTTTTGTCCGTTCCCATCATTCTCCAGCAGCTTTTAAGGGTCAGCGTTGATACCCTGGACAGTATCATGCTGGGGCGGATCGATCAGGTACAGATGAGCGCTGTGTCCCAGGCCCAGCAGATCTTTTTCATTTTTTATACGGTGTGCAGCGGCTTTTCTGCCGGGTGCAGCGTACTGATCGCCCAGTACTGGGGCAGAAGGGATACGGAGAGCATCAAGACTCTGGTGGCCATCGGGGTCCGCAGCATCGCTGTTTTCGGCGTGCTGTTTTCGGCTGTGGTGATGATCTGGCCGGAACGGCTTTTAAGGATATACAGCAGCGATCCGGAGCTGATCCGTCTGGGAGTGCCGTATTTAAGGATCGCCTCCCTCATGTATCCGGTTTGCGCCGTCAGTACCATGATCTTTGCCTGCTGCCGGGGATTTGAGGAGATGAAGGTCTCCTTCACCACCAATGTGATCTCTTATCCGTTAAATGTATTTCTGGATTTCTGCCTGATCTTTGGAAATTTCGGAATGCCGGAGCTGGGGATCCGGGGAGCGGCTGTGGGAACCGTCATCGCCCGGGTGGTGGAGCTTCTGATCCTATGCCGGTTCCTGTTCCGGAAGGAAAAGAAGCTTTCCATGAAGCCCTCCGATCTGGGAAGAAGGGACCGGAGGCTCCTTGGGGATTTTTGGAAGGTGGGCCTTCCCATCGTGTTCCATGAGCTGATCTGGTCCACGGGAACCACGGCGGGAAGCTCTATCACAGGCCAGATGGGAACCACCATCGTGGCCGGGTACAACATTGCCAACGTGTATTATCAGTTAATGGCCTGCGTGACCAACGCCATCCTCTATTCCTGCTCCACGACCATCGGAAAGACCATTGGCTCTGGGGCGTCTAAGGACAGGATCCAGAAGGAAGCGTACAGCATGGTGCTCATCGGCCTGGTCAGCGGGACTCTTATGGGACTCCTGACCCTGATGTTCGGCGGCCTGTTCACGCGGCTGTATGTGCTGACTCCGGATGCGGCGGCCTATGCCAGAAACTTTATGCTGGTGTTTGCGGCCATCTGGCCCTTCTCCGGTATGGAGATGACCGGCATGATCGCAGTGCTGAGAGCCGGAGGAGATGGGAAGATGGGACTGATCTGCGATATCTTCTCCATGTGGATGTTCACCATTCCCCTGGCGGCTGCCTGCGCCTTTGTGTTCCGGCTGTCTCCCTATCTGGTGGTATCCATCATCAAGTTCAACATTGCCATCGAGGCATTTGTGGGAATCTGGAGAATTCATACAAAAAAATGGATGCGAAATCTTACAAGATGATGTATAATGGCAGTATGAATAAAAAAGCAGAGAATCAAAGAAGAAAATTGTGCATTTTTAAGCGTATTTCTGATCGGACGAGCTCATGGTCTGATTAAAATAATTAAAATCTTTAACCAAGAAGAAGGAGGATTACAATGAGACTGAAAAGAGTATTAGGAGCAGTATTATCCGGCGCCATGGTCCTTTCCCTGGCTGCCTGCGGAGGCGGCGGAGACGCGGAGACCACAGCGGCATCCAAGGCTGAAGAGATCTCCAAGGAGGCTGCAAAGGAAACTGAGGCGGAGAAAAAGGATGACGCCAAAGAGACCGAAGCTGCCAAGGGCGGCGAGGAGATCAACAAGCGCATCGCTTACGTAGTAGGAAACTTAGGCGATAAGTCCTTCAACGATTCCGGCGAAGTGGGAATGAACGTTTTAAGAGAAAAGGGCTGGGACTGCAAGACCATCGAGGTTGGCGACCCGTCCAAGGCTGATAAATGGGAGGACATGATCTTAGACGTCATCGATGAGGGCTATTATTACATCGTGGCTTCCTCCACTTACACCGACATTATCTTAAAATTAGCCGAGGAGTATCCGGAGAACCGCTTCGTCATCTTCGACGATTCCAAGGATGAGTCCGAGATCCCGGAGAACGTGGCGTTTATCTTCTACGCACAGAACGAAGGCTCCTACATGGTTGGCCAGATGGCAGCCGGTATGACAGAGACAGGCGTGGTTGCCGTAAACGTTGGTATGGATAACCCGGTCATCGCAGACTTCGTAACAGGCTTTGTAAACGGCGTTCAGGATTATGATCCCGAGGTTAAGGTCATCAAGGCTTCCGTTGGTTCCTGGACCGATCCGGCCAAGATGAAAGAGCTTTGCTTAAGCCAGGCAAGAGACAAAAAGGCAGACGTATTCTATCAGGTAGCCGGCGGTTCCGGCGGCGGACTGTTCGAGGCATGTAAGGAGCTTGGAACATGGGCCATCGGCGTTGACTCCGACCAGTACGCATACTATAAAGATTCCGAGAACCCGGAACTGGCAGACGTGATCTTAACTTCCATGTTAAAGAACGTAGGCGACTCTTTCGTAGCATTCTTTGAGGATGTGGAAAACGGAGAGGATGTATGGGGCAAGTTAAACCGTCTTGGCTTAAAGGAAAAATCCGTTGGCTATGTGGACAATGAATTCTTCCAGCAGAACGTTCCCCAGGAGATCCGTGACAAGATGGCTGAGGCTCAGGAGAAGATCCTTGCCGGCGAGATCACTGTAAAATCCTATTATGATTTTGCCAACGAGGCAGAGTACCAGCAGCTTCTGGATTCCGTGGCTCCATAACTGAAAAAAATTAATTTTTGGTCAGCAGGATTGTCCGTTCGATCCTGCTGATCCCATATAGGAGGAAGATGGGTATGGCCAAGGAAATACTTAGAATGGAAGACGTTACCAAAATCTATGACAATGGTTTTGTGGCCAACAAAAACGTCACGTTCTGGCTTCATGAGAGCGAGATCCTGGCTCTTGTGGGAGAAAACGGCGCCGGAAAGACGACGCTGATGAAGGTACTGTTCGGACTGGAAACGCCCCAGACCGGAAAAGTGTATATGGATGGGAAAGAGGTAAAGATCCTCAATACCCTGGACGCCATTGAAAAGGGGATCGGTATGGTCCACCAGCATTTTATGCTGATCCCGTCCCTGACGGTGGCAGAAAATGTGGTTCTGGGCGTGGAGCCCATGAAGAACGGCCTTTTTGACTTTAAAAAGGCAGTGGAAATGACGGAAGAGGTGGCGAAAAAATATAACTTTAATATTGATCCCATGGCCAGGGTCAGCGATCTTTCCGTCGGCCAGATGCAGAAGATCGAGATCATGAAGGTGCTCATCAAGGGCGCCAAGATCATTATCATGGACGAGCCCACGGCAGTTTTAACGCCCCAGGAGACAGAGGAGCTGTTTGAGCAGCTGATCCTCTTAAGAAACAGCGGCCATTCCATCATCTTTATTTCCCATAAGCTGGAAGAGGTGAAACGGATCTGTACCCGCGTTACTGTGCTGCGCCACGGCTATTGCCTGGGAAGCTATGACTTAAAGGATATGAGCGAGGCCGATATTTCGAGACTCATGGTGGGCCGCGACGTGGTCTTAAAGATCGAGAAGGAAGACCCCACAGTGGGAAAGACTGTGCTTAAGATCCGGAACCTGGTGAAGAACAGCGCATCCGGAAAGCGGGTGCTGGACGATGTTTCCTTTGATATCCATGAGGGCGAGGTCATCGGCATTGCCGGCGTGGAAGGAAACGGCCAGTCTGCCCTTTCCGACGTGCTGGCCGGGATGGAGAGCTTTTCCTCTGGGACTGTGGAGTTAAACGGCCATGACATCAAGGGAAAGAACGTCCATGAGATCCGCCAGATGGGCCTTGCCTATATCCCCGAGGACCGGATGCAGTATGGCTGCGCCGGAGATATGTCCATCCGGGACAACATCATCGCAGACCGGTATTTTAAAAAGGAATACAGAAACGGCCTGTTCATCAACCATAAGCATATCGACGAGATCGTGGACCAGTACATCAAGGATTTTGAGATCGCCTGCGACGACAAGAGAGAGCCGGTGCGTATGCTTTCCGGCGGAAATATCCAGAAGGTAGTCGTTGCCCGCGAGTTCACATCAGGCTCCAATTTCATCCTGGCCAACCAGCCGACCCGAGGCATCGACGTGGGCGCGGCCGAGATGATCCGAAAGACCATCGTTAAAAAATCCAGGGAAGAGGGAACGGCAACGCTTCTGATCTCTGCAGATCTGAACGAGGTGCTGGAGTGTTCTGACCGGCTTTTAGTCATGAGAAAGGGAAAGGTCGTGGCGGCATTCAGAAAAGCCAACGAGGTTTCCGAGGAAGAGCTGGGCGAGTACATGCTGGGGCTTAAGACCATGACCCCGGAGGAAATGGAGGGCCTGTTATGAATAAAACAAGCAGAGTAGAATTTACCGTTGAGCTGGTCCGGATCCTGACCGCCATTGCCATCGCCTATGCTGTGGCCCTGGTGACGCTGTTTGCAGTCAGTGACGATCCGGTCTATATTATCCAGCAGTTCGTGCTGGGACCGTTCTCATCTGTGAGAAGGGTAGGAAGTATCATTAACCTTGCGATCCCGTTTACCTTCACAGGACTTTGCTTCTGTTTCATGTATGCGGTGAACAAGTTCAATCTGGCCGGCGAGGGCATCTTCATGTTTGCCGGCTGTGTGATCTCCTGGGTTGCCATCAAGCTGGGAGAAAGCGTTCCTGCACCCGTTATGATCGGTCTTTTACTGGTCATCGGTGCGCTGACAGGTGTTGTGGTGTCTGCCCTTCCTGCATGGCTGGATTCCAAATTCAATGCCAATATCGTTGTTTCATCCTTAATGTTAAACAGCATCCTCATGTTCCTTTCCATCTATATCATGATGTATACCATGAGAGATACCACCATCGGTTCCCTGGGCTCCCTGCCCATCCCGGACAACGCCAAGCTTCCCCAGATCCTTGGCAAGTTCCGGATCCAGGCAGGTCTGGTGATCGCCCTGATCGCCGTGATCCTGGTGGCTGTGCTGTTCTACAAGATGGTATTCGGATATAAGATGAGAGTCGTAGGAAGCAATCCCTGGTTTGCCAAGGCCTGCGGTATCAATATGACGGCAACCATCATCTGCGCCCAGCTTTTCGGCGGCGCTCTGGCCGGCCTGGGCGGTACCTGTGAGATCCTTGGAAACTATGACCGCTATAACTGGGTCGCTACCACCCAGCATGGCTTTGACGGCCTGATGGTGGCGGTCTTAGCCAGAAAGAACCCGCTCCTGGTGCCTGTGGCAGCCTGCCTGCTGGCGTATATCCGTATCGGTGCGGACGTGGTAAACTCCAAGGGAGATATCCCCATCGAATTCATCACCGTGATCCAGGGTATCGTTATCCTGATGGTGGCGGCAGAGGAATTCATGGGAAGATATAAGAAGAAACTGATCTATAAGGCCGCAGAAGAGGAACTGGCTGCCAAGGAAAAGGCAGAAAAGGAATCGGCCGCCTCAAAGGGAAAGGAGGAGTAATCAATGCTGACACTGGACTGGATCGGTAATTTTGGATACTCTGTTTTAAGGCTGTCAACTCCCCTGATCTTTGCAGGCATGGCAGCAGTTATCAGTAAGAAGGCCGGAATGATGAACATGGCCCTGGAAGGTATGATGCTCTGTGCGGCCCTGGGCGGCGTTGTGTTTGCGGGAATGACCGGAAACGTATGGATCGGCCTTTTGGGCGCTGTGGTGATCGGAGTCCTGGTGGGCGCCGTCATCGCCTTCTCCAGCCTGTCAGGAAAGACGGACCTTTATCTGACGTGTATTGCTGTGAACCTGGCGGCCACAGGAGGTACGGTCTTTGTTATGTACCTGCTGACAGGAGAAAAGGCTACCACCTCCGCAGCCATCAAGGCGTACACACTTCCGACGGTGGTGCTTCCGCTGATCAATAAGATCCCGCTGATCGGCCCCATGCTTTCGGGACATAATGTTCTTACATACCTGGCTTTCATTTCGATCTTTGCCGTTTGGTTCTTCCTTACAAGGACAAGACTGGGCTTACGGCTCCGGGCTGTGGGCGAGAACGCCAGGGCGGCCGCATCTGTCGGCATCAATGTAAAGAGGATCGGATACGTTTCCTTCCTGATCTCCGGCGTGCTCTGCGGCTTCGGCGGTGCGTTCATGTCCATGGGCTGGGTAAGCTTCTTTATGAAGAACATGGTCAATGGACGAGGCTATATCGGACTTTCTGCCTGTAATATCGCAGGCGGCGATCCCCTGGGAGCAGGTATTGCAGCCGTATTCTTCGGACTCAGTGACGCAGCGGCCACCAGCTTAAAGAGCCAGACCAGCTTCCCCACGGAGTTCCTGGAGATGATCCCCTACGCAGCCACCATCATCGCACTTATGGTATTTGGTATGCTGCGCATGAACCGCCAGAGAAAGATCGAGAAGGGCAGCCAGAAGTAGCATAAGGAGAAAGATTATGGATACAAAACGGAAAGTGATCATTGACTGCGATCCAGGGATCGACGATATGTTCGCCCTGATCCTGTGCATCCGCCATCTGGATGTGCGGGGGATCGTGGCAGTGGGCGGCAACACGGGACTGGAGTATACCCAGAGGAACGCCAGGTTCGCCACAGAGCTGACCGGGCGTCCGGATATCCCGGTGTATGCAGGATACGATATGCCCATGTTGAACCAGCTTGTGCGGGCCACAGAGGTCCACGGAAGCGGCGGCATCGGGGATATTGAGATCCGGGAGCCAGAAAAAAAGCTGGAAAAGGAGCACGGAGCCGATTTCCTGATCCGTACCTTTATGGAAAACGACGATATCTCGCTGATCACCTTAGGGCCGCTGACCAATGTGGCCCAGGCGATCTTAAAGGAGCCGGAATTAAAAAAGCGGATCCCGGAGATCCTCTGTATGGGCGGCTCCGCCACCAGCGGCAACGCCACTCCTGCTGCGGAGTTTAATATCCTGGTGGACCCGGAGGCTGCAAAGATCGTCTTTGAGTCGGGGATCCCCATTAAAATGGCAGGGCTGAACCTGACGCGTCAGAACCATATGGACATGGCAGATGTGGAGCAGTTAAGGGCCATCGGCGGCACGGTGGGAGACTTTGCCGCAGATATCCTGGAGTTTTCTGTGAAAAATTCTGATTTTACCTCCATCTGCGACGCCTGTGCAGTGGCCTGGTGGGTGGATGACCAGGTGATCACAAAGAGCATCCGGACCCAGGTGGACGTGGAAACAAAGGGCGAGTTCACAAGGGGCATGACCGTCTGCGACTGGCGTGATTTTATGGGCACAGATCCGGAGCAGGAGATCTCCAGGGAAAAATGCTGGAATAAATACAAGACCTCCGGCAACGTGGAAGTGGCCATGGAATTTGACCAGAAGCGGTTCCGGGAAGTGCTGTTTGATACAGTAAGATCGTATAAAGAAATGAACTAGCTGAGAAACAGGGCCGGGAGCCGGTTTCAGGCCATAGGGCCTGTACGGCCCCGGCCTCTTTTTATAAGGAGAATCATATGCGTACAAAGATCAATCATGTGACGGTGGTCACCATGGACGAACAGTTTCATGTTTATGAAAACGGATATGTGGTCCTGGAAGGGAACACGATCCTGGAGACAGGAGAGGGGGAGGGGCCGGCAGACGCGGACGGGACAGTGGACGGAAAAAACGGGATCCTGATGCCGGGGATGATCAATACCCACTGCCATATCCCCATGATCCCCTTCCGGTCCCTGGGAGACGACTGTCCGGACCGGCTGAGGCGGTTTTTATTCCCGCTGGAGCTGGAGGCCATGAACCGGGAGCTGATCGGCCAGAGCACCCGGTACGGCGTCTGCGAGCTTCTGCTTTCCGGCGTTACCTCGGTGCTGGATATGTATTATTTTGAAGATCAGGTGGCGGCAGCCTGTGAAGAAATGGGGATCCGGGCGTATGTGGGACAGACCATTATCGATATGGAGACGTGTGACAGTAAAAATACAGACCAGTCCCTGGCCATGTGTGAGGAGCTGATACGGAAGTGGAAGGGCCATGAACGGATCCGGCCTGTGGTGGCTCCCCATGCTACAAATACAAACCCGCCGGAGGTTTTAAAGGCAGCCTATGAGCTGGCGGAACGGTATGATGTTCCTTATACGCTTCATGTGAGCGAGATGGATTATGAGCTGGAAATGTTCCGGGAAAAATACGACCAGACGCCGGCCGAGTTCCTTTACGGACTGGGAGTCCTGGGAGAGAGGACCATCGCAGCCCACTGCATCCATATGACAGACCGGGATGTGGAGATCTTCCGGGAGACCGGGGCAAAGATCTCCCACTGCATCGGTTCTAATACGAAATCGGGGAAGGGAGTGTGTCCGCTCCGGGACCTTAAGGCGGCAGGAGTGGCCGTTGGCGTGGGGACTGACGGACCGTCCTCGGGGAATACCCTGGATCTGTTCCATCAGTTCCGGATGATCCCTGCGTTCCAGCGGACCCGGTATCATGACCGCAGCATTTTCACTGCCAGGGATGTGGTGGCCATGGGGACCATTGAGGGAGCCAGAGTCCTGGGGGCGGAAAAGGAGACTGGCTCCATTGAGCCTGGAAAGCGGGCGGACCTGACCCTGATCGAAACGGAGTCGGTCAACATGTTCCCGGTCTATGATCCCTATTCGGCCATCGTATACTCGGCAGATGCTTCCAACGTGGACAGTGTCTGGGTGGATGGCAGACAACTGGTAAAAGGCCACAGGCTGCGCTTTGCAGACCTTTCCGCAGAACGGAAGGCTCTGGACGGAATGATGAAGGAATTTAGGGAACAGTCTGTAAAGTATGCGGACATCCGGTAGCAGTTTTATCTGCCCCAGGGCCATGCGGCAGCCTAGCGGGCGCTTTTGGGGACTGGGAGCGGCGGAAGGAGCTCCGGCGGAAGGGAAGAGCCCTTGACAGAGACCACAATCCGGGATACCTGGTTGGCATATGTAATGGAATCCCGCAGGGAGAGGCCGTTGGTCAGGCAGCCGATGATGGCTCCCGCGTGGGCATCGCCGGCTCCGATGGTATCCTCCACATGATCGGCGGGAATGGACGGGATCAGATAGCTGGTCCCGTCTTTTTCTATGCAGTAAGCGCCTTTTTCTCCCAGAGTCACGATGACGGTATTTCCAGTGATGGAGTGCAGGTATGCGGCGGCGTCCTCATAGGACGTTTTCTGGCTCATGACCTCTGCCTCCAGGGCGTTGATGTGGAGGAACGGATGAAGGGCCAGCATCCGCTCTGTTTTCTTCGGATCCATGTTTCCTACCCTGGCCCCGGGGGCGTAGAAAAGCTCCAGGGACGGATGCTCCTCCAGATATTCAATGAGATTGATCCCGGTGGGCTCCTCGATCTCCAGGCCGCAGACGTAGGTGAGGCCGAAATCCTCTGCCGGATACGGCTCCATCCATTCCTTCTGGAAGGTATATTCTACTCCGTGATAGGACATGAAGGTCCTCTCCCCGCCGGCCTCCACCAGGCAGTAGCAGCAGCCGTTTTCTTTTTCCGGCACCCGGACGGCAATGGGGATCCCAGACTGGGTCATGAGCTTTGCCACATAGTCTCCGTAGGTGCCGCCGCCCACAGGCGTGATAAAGGTGTGCGGGGCGTTTAAGAGCCGTACCATATAGGCGGCGTTGAAGGCGCAGCCGCCGATGGCCATGGACTGGGAGGTGGGATGGATGTCCTCCTCGGTCTTTGGAAGATGATGGATATTGATGATGACGTCCACACAGGTGGAACCGATGATCAGAGCTGGTTTCATGGGATAATTCTCCTTTTCTGGCACAATGTCTGTTTCAGCCATATTATAGCATATGCTGTCTGGTTTTACTATGGATTTTGGAAGGGAAAGGGGCAGCGGAGGCTTTAAGAAAAACGTAAATGATCGTAAGCATATTTTTATAGAAGGAACAGGGACGGGAGCTTATAATGAAAGAAGAAGCAATGCGCCCATCTGGGGCGCGGCATAAGGATGCCCGGGAGACTGAGGGAACGGACAGGACCTGGGATATACAACATGGAAAGCGGGGGATGGATCATGAGAAGACAGAGGACAGGAAAAATGGCTCTGGGAGCGGGGCTGGCGTTTCTTATGGCCGTGTCTCTGACCGGCTGTGAGATGGACCGTATGGACCAGGAGGCAGCAGAAACGAAGGCTGAAGATCCGGCGGATGAAACGGAAACGGCAGAATCCGGAGATAACAGGACCGGGGAAATACCAGAAGAAACGTCCCGGGGGATCGAGGCCGGGGAGGCGGCAGAGCCGGAGGAGGCCTCTGGGCCGGACCAGGAGCCAGATCAGCCGCTGTTTGTGGAGACCCGGAGGAGCTATGACGGGGAATGGAAGGACCAGAGATGCCTGCTGAGGAGCCGCTGGGATGGGCTGTATGTTCCTGTGGACGGCTGGGATACATTGAAGGACGGCCTGGACCAGTATAATGCGGAGGTTTCCCAGGAGACGGGAGAACGTTTTAAGGAAAATCTTTCCCTGGTCAGGGAGGATCCCCCGGAGCCCGGACAGGAGTATTATATTGAGCGGGAGATACGGGTACAGCGGGCAGACAGCCGGATCGTCAGCTTCTGGGATATGGATTCTTCCTATGTGGGCGGCGCCCATGGAAGCTATTATGCCCATGGAGTAAATTTTGACCCGGCTTCGGGAAAGCGGCTGGCGCTTTCGGATGTGGTCACAGACCTGGAAGCAGTGTACCAGTATGTGAAGGAGGACGTGAAGAGCCGGGACGATGGAAGCCTTTATCCGGAATATGAGGAGACCCTGGAGGCCATGTTCCATAATGGATCCGGAGACGGGGGCCAGCTGGAATGGATCATGGACCATGAGGGGATCACCGTCGTATTTAACCCTTATGTTCTGGGGCCCTGGTCGGAAGGAAGCCTTGAGAGCCGGATGACGTTTGCGGACTGCCCGGACCTGCTCCTGGAAACGTACCAGGCCGGGGCGGGAGCAGCAGTGCAGCTTTCAGAGGGAGAACCCTTTTACGCCGACTGGGACCGGGACGGGGAAAAGGAGGAGTATATTTATACGGTACAGGTGGATGAGGAGACGTATACATCATCCATTACCCTGAGCCGGACAGGAGAGGGAGCAGAGACGGAGGCGGCAGGTCCCTGGGAGGCCGGGGGCTATGGGAGCCTCACGGACGTATGGCTTCTGGAAGCCGGGGATGGCCGCCCCTTCCTATGGCTCGAATTTTCCAGTGAGAATGATCTGAGGGCTCTGGAGGTGTTTGCGCTCCAGAATGAAAACGGGACGCTGACGCTTTGCCATGTGGGCTCTTCGGGAGATTCCATGTATGGGAGCTTCATCGGAGATCCGGGTCATTTTCTCCTGTACGACCGCATCGATCTTCTGGGAACGTATATGGCGTACCGCAGCTTCCGCATGGGTGAAGACGGGATGCCGGAGACGGACGGAACGGTTTACACGATCCCTGGAAATGGAGACCGGGGGCCGGTGCTGCGGGCCTCTGCGGAGATTCCGGTATGGATCGAAGGGAAAGAGGAACGGATCCCGGCGGGAACGGAGCTGGTATTAAGGGCCGCAGAGCTCCCGGATGAAACGGGGGCGGCCAGGGCAGAGGCAGAGCTTCCTGACGGAAGACACTGTGAGCTGCGGATCCAAAAGGACAGGGACCAGTACCGGTTCCGGATCGGCGGCATGGATGAATATGATTGTTTCGAGAGCCTGGGGTATGCAGGCTGAGGATGGAGCCGATTGTCCATTGACATTCCTGCCGGTTGCCATTACAATGGAGACAGGTTCAAAAAAATACCCGAACAGGAGGGGGATACCAATGAAATTTTTTATTGATACGGCCAATGTGGAGGAGATCCGGAAAGCCAACGATATGGGCGTGATCTGCGGAGTTACGACAAATCCGTCCCTGATCGCAAAAGAGGGAAAGGATTACGTGGAGACCTTAAAGGAGATCGCTTCCATCGTGGACGGTCCCATCAGCGGTGAGGTGAAGGCCACCACCACCGACGCAGAAGGAATGATCGCAGAGGGACGTGAGATCGCTAAGATCCACCCCAATATGGTGGTGAAGATCCCGATGACTGTGGAAGGCTTAAAAGCAACAAAGGTGCTGGCGTCTGAGGGGATCCAGGTCAATGTGACTCTGATCTTTTCTGCAAACCAGGCACTTCTGGCTGCCAGAGCCGGAGCTGCCTTCGTGTCGCCGTTCTTAGGCCGTCTGGACGATATTTCCCAGCCGGGCATCGACCTGATCGAGACGGTTTCTGAGATCTTTAACCTTCACAATATCCAGACAGAGATCATTGCCGCCAGCGTGCGCCATACGATGCATGTGACGGAGTGCGCTCTGGCCGGAGCCGATATCGCCACCGTTCCCTATAAGGTGATCGAGCAGATGACCCATCATCCGCTGACTGACCAGGGGATCGAAAAGTTCCGCAAGGACTATGAGGCTGTATTTGGGAAATAAGAAGGACATATCCGGAAAAAATACAATCGAATAAGAGATGGAGAGGACTGCGGGAGGCGTTTTCGCAGCACTCTCCTTTCTTTTGCGTTTTTTTGCCGGAAGAGAGACTGAGGGAGGATGTATATGGAGAAGAAAGATCAGAAGAGCAGGATCATGAGGCTGCTCGCACAGGTAGTTATCATTATGGCGGGGCTTTCCGTCTACGCCGCGGGCGTGGCGCTGTTCGTGCTGCCCATGGACATGATCGCCGCAGGGACCACGGGACTGGGTCTGGTGGCCCAGCATTACTGGGGGATCCCCCTTTCGATTTTTGTGGCTGGATTTAATATCCTGATGTTCGTAGTGGGCCTGGTGGAGCTGGGGAAGGAATTTGCCCTTTCCACATTGGTGGCTACGTTTTATTATCCTTTTGCACTGGAGCAGGCTACCCGCCTGGTGGGGGATATGGTCTTTACGGATGATCCCATCCTGTGCGCGGTTTTTTCCGGCGTTATGATCGGATTTGCCCTGGGCATCGTGATCCGGGCAGGTGCCTCCACCGGAGGCATGGATATCCCGCCGCTGGTACTGAAAAAGAGGTTCGGGATCCCGGTGTCTGTTACCATGTATGTGATGGATTTCATGGTACTTATCGCCCAGATGACCTTTGGAGACAGGGAGAGGATCCTGTACGGCCTGATCATGGTCATGACGTATACCATTATCCTGGATAAGGTACTGGTCATCGGCGTCCGCCAGACCCAGGCAAAGATCATCAGCGAGCGGTATGAGGAGATCAGCACGGCCATACAGGAAAAAATGGACCGGGGGACCACGCTCCTTTATATGGAAGGCGGTCATTCCGGAAAGCAGTCCAGAGCTATCCTTGTGGTGGTATCCGGAAGAGAGCTCCAGAAGCTGAACCGGATCGTCATGGACATCGACGACCAGGCGTTTATGATCGTAAGCCAGGTGGGAGAGGTCCGCGGCCGCGGATTTACGCTGACAAAAAAATATGAATAGGGAAAAGGGACCGGAAGTCTGGGTGCTCCGGGTCTGCTTAAGATGATTAACTAAAAAGGGGAGACGGCAAAAGAAAAGTAACTTGTTGCCGCCTCTTTTTTTATGTTGTATTGTTTTCCCGGAAATGGCAAAAACACCTTGAATTTTGCAGAGAATGCGGTTATTATTACACTAGGCAGAAATTCGATTTTCGTCAAATTTTAATAATGGAGGACAGCAAAATGACTAAATCAGCACAAACGTCAGCAATGAGAAGAATCAATGAATTGCTTGATGACAACAGCTTTGTTGAAGTCGGCGCCTATATGACTGCCAGAAGCACTGACTTTAACATGCAGGCTCAGGAAACTCCGGCCGACGGCGTGGTTACCGGCTACGGTACCGTTGAGGGAGCCCTTGTGTATGTGTACAGCCAGGATGCAGCCGTTATGGGCGGCTCCGTGGGTGAGATGCATGCAAAAAAGATCGAGAATCTCTATGGCATGGCCATGAAGATGGGCGCTCCGGTGGTAGGCCTGATCGATTGTGCAGGCTTAAGGCTTCAGGAAGGTCTGGACGCATTAAACGGGTTCGGAAGACTGTACGGATGCCAGACCCTGGCTTCCGGCGTGATCCCGCAGATCCAGGCAGTGTTCGGAAACTGCGGCGGCGGTATGGCAGTGGCTTCTGCAATGGCTGACTTCACCTTCATGGAAGATAAGGCAAAGTTATTTGTCAACGCTCCCAATGCCATCGCTGAGAACGATACAGATACATCCAGCGCAAAGTTCCAGAGCGAGGAAGCCGGCAACGTGTGCATGACAGGGACCGAGGAGGACATCCTGGCACAGATCCATACGCTGATCTCCGTACTTCCGGCCAACAACGAAGACGATATGTCCTATGATGAGTGCGCCGACGACCTGAACCGGATGTGTGAGGGCCTGGAGAACTGTGTGGGAGATACAGCCCTTGCCCTGGCCATGATCTCTGATGACAGCTTCTATATGGAACTTAAGAAGGAATATGCTCCCAGCATGGTGACTGCGTTCATCCGCTTAAACGGCACCACCGTGGGCTGTGTGGCCAACCGCACAGAGAGTTATGAGGAGGGAGAAAAAACAGCAGAGTACGAGACAGGCCTGACAGCCAGAGGCTGTGAAAAAGCCGCAGATTTCGTGAATTTCTGCGATGCCTTCAATATCCCGGTACTTACAATGGTGAACGTAAACGGATATAACAGCTGCAAATGCACAGAAAAGAAGATCGCCAAGGCGGCTGCCCGTCTGGCCCATGCCTTTGCAAACGCAGATGTGCCCAAGGTGACAGTGATCGCCGGACAGGCATTCGGTACTGCCGGACTTGTTATGAACAGTAAATCCATTGGCTCCGATATCGTTTACGCATGGAAGAATGCTTCCATTGGCATGATGGAGGCCGTTCCGGCTGTGAAGATCATGTATGCAGAGGAGATCTCCGGATCTGACAATGCGGCTGCCTTGATCAGCGAAAAGGCTGCCCAGTACAGCGAGCTGCAGGCCAGCGCCATGGCTGCGGCCAGAAGAGGCTATGTGGATGACATCATCGATGCGGCTGATACAAGAAAACGCGTGATCGCAGCAATGGAAATGCTGTTCACAAAGAGAGAGGATCGTCCGGCCAAAAAGCACGGTACGGTCTAAGGCGAGGTGGCAGATATATGAAACAGAATATTAAAAGAATCTGGCTTGCCCTCTGTATGGCAGTATGCCTGTTCGCCCTTTCTGCCTGCTCCAGCGCAGAAGCGGATACGGCAGAGGAGATGGACCCGTCTCTGGTGATGACGCTCCAGCAGGGCACCCAGCAGTATCTGGATCTGTTTGCCGCAATGGGAGACGAGGATCTGGATAATGCTCTGGCTGCCAGTGAAAAGAACAAGGATACAGTAATGCAGAGCGCCCTGAATTCCTGGAAGTCCGTAAAGGGCGACCTGGGAGCGCTGGTTTCCAGCGAGGCGGCAGAGGTTGAAATTGTGGACGACGGCTATGTGGCCAGGATCCCGGCGGTATTTGAAAAAAGAAACGCAGACTTTTCTGTAATCGTGGATGAGGATCTTGCAAATATCACTTCCATTACGATCTCTCCGGAATATACCACTGGAGAAAAGCTTTCCAAGGCTGGTATGAATACCCTTATGGGCATGGGAGTCGTATTCCTGGTTCTGATCTTCATCAGCTGGCTCATCAGCATGTTCAAGTACATCAGCGTATTTGAAGCAAAGATGAAGCAGAAGAAGGCTCCGGCCCCGTCAGCAGCTCCGGCAGCGGTTCCCGCCCCGGCTCCGGCAGCAGTTCCCGCTCCGGCTCCGGCAGCAGCCCCGGCTGAGGAGGCCTGTGACGATACGGAGCTGGTATCCGTGATCGCTGCAGCCATCGCGGCTTCCGAAGGCAGAGAGTCTGCCGACGGCCTTATTGTTCGTTCCATTAAGCGTGTTCCCAACAGGAACTGGAAATAACCCATCATCAGGAGGAAATGAAAATGAAAAATTATACCATCACAGTTAATGGCAATGTATATGAAGTAACCGTAGAAGAAGGCTTCACAGGAAAGGCAGCAGCTCCGAAAGCAGCGGCTCCCGTACAGGCACCCAAGGCCGCTCCGGCTCCGGCAGCAGCCCCGGCTCCTGCGGCAGCTCCCGCTGGTGCAGCAGGAAGCGTTGCAGTGACAGCTCCCATGCCCGGAAAGATCCTTGGCGTGAAGGCGTCCGCAGGCCAGGCAGTGAAAAAAGGCCAGGTGATCGTGATCCTCGAGGCCATGAAGATGGAAAACGAGATTGTAGCACCCCAGGACGGCACCGTAGCTACCATCAATGTGGCTGTTGGTGATTCTGTTGAGCCGGGCGCAACTCTGGCTACATTAAACTAATCGTCTGCTGACTGCAGATTCCATATGGAGGGATTAAAATGGAATATATTCAAAGTACACTTTTGAATCTTGTCCAGCAGACAGCATTCTTAAATCTGACATTCGGCAACATGATCATGATCTTTGTGGCATTTATCTTCCTTTACCTTGCCATTAAAAAAGGTTTTGAGCCTCTGCTGCTTGTCCCGATTTCCTTTGGTATGCTGCTCGTGAATATCTATCCGGATATCATGCTGAGCATTGAGGATTCATCCAATGGCGTTGGAGGACTTCTCCATTACTTCTATTTGCTGGATGAGTGGAGCATCCTCCCGTCCCTGATCTTCATGGGCGTAGGCGCTATGACTGACTTCGGACCACTGATCGCGAACCCCAAGAGCTTCCTTCTGGGCGCGGCCGCACAGTTCGGTATTTATGCTGCTTACTTCCTTGCGATCTTCATGGGCTTCAACGACAAGGCAGCTGCTGCCATCTCCATCATCGGCGGCGCTGACGGTCCTACCTCTATCTTCCTGGCCGGCAAGCTGGGACAGACGGAATTCATGGGCCCTATTGCCGTTGCCGCTTACTCCTACATGGCCCTGGTACCCATCATCCAGCCGCCGATCATGAAGCTTCTGACCACAGAAGAGGAGAGAAAGATCAAGATGGAGCAGCTCCGTCCGGTGTCCAAACTGGAGAAGATCCTGTTCCCCATCATCGTTACTGTTGTTGTGTGTCTGATCTTACCGACGACCGCACCGTTGGTTGGTATGCTGATGGTCGGCAACCTGTTCCGTGAGTCTGGCGTTGTAAAGCAGCTTCAGGAGACTGCCTCCAACGCCCTCATGTATATCGTAGTTATCGTTCTGGGTCTTTCCGTGGGAGCAACTACCAGCGCTGAGGCGTTCTTAAAGATGACCACGATTAAGATCGTTATCCTGGGTCTGGTAGCCTTCGCCTTTGGTACGGCTGCAGGCGTGATCTTCGGTAAGATCATGTGTAAGGTGACCGGAGGAAAGGTAAATCCGCTGATCGGTTCTGCCGGTGTATCCGCAGTTCCCATGGCGGCCCGTGTATCCCAGAAGGTTGGTTCTGAGGCAGATCCCACCAACTTCCTTCTGATGCACGCCATGGGCCCCAACGTGGCAGGCGTGATCGGTACCGCCGTAGCCGCCGGCACATTCATGGCTATTTTCGGAATACAGTAAAGGGCGGCGTAAGCCGCCCGCTACGCAAACGTAGCGAAGCGGAGTTCGCGTTTTCCCGTTCGGCGGCGTAAGCCGCTTATGGAAGGTTTTCACTTGATAATTTTCAGGAGGTAAAAATAAAATGGCAGAAGTTCAGAAAAAGCCGGTAAAGATCGTTGAGACTGTTCTTCGTGACGCTCACCAGTCCTTACTTGCCACAAGAATGTCCACAGACCAGATGCTTCCCATCGTTGATAAGATGGATAAGGTCGGCTACTATGCAGTGGAATGCTGGGGCGGCGCCACCTTTGACGCAAGCCTTCGTTTCTTAAAAGAAGATCCCTGGGAGAGACTGAGAAAGTTAAGGGACGGCTTTAAGAATACAAAGCTCCAGATGCTGTTCCGCGGACAGAATATTTTAGGTTATAACCATTATGCAGATGATGTGGTAGAGTATTTCGTACAGAAATCCATTGCCAACGGTATCGATATCATCCGTATCTTCGACTGCTTAAACGATATCAGAAACCTGGAAACAGCTGTAAAGGCTACCAACAAGGAAAAGGGCCATGCCCAGATCGCTTTAAGCTATACCCTTGGCGACGCCTATACTCTGGATTACTGGAAGAACATTGCCCGCGAGATCGAGGAAATGGGTGCAGATTCCTTGTGTATCAAGGATATGGCCGGACTTCTGACTCCGTATAAGGCAGCAGAGCTGGTACAGGCCTTAAAGGAAGGAACAAAGCTTCCCATCGACCTGCATACCCACTACACCTCCGGCGTTGCTTCCATGACTTACTTAAAGGCTGTGGAAGCAGGCTGCGATATCATCGACTGTGCAATGTCCCCGCTGGCTCTTGGTACTTCCCAGCCTGCTACGGAGGTTATGGTTGAGACCTTCCGCGGCACTCCCTATGATACCGGATATGACCAGAACCTTTTAGCTGAGATCGCCGACTACTTTACACCGATCCGTGAAGAGGCTTTAAAGAGCGGCCTTTTAAACCCGAAGGTACTGGGCGTAAACATCAAGACTCTTCAGTACCAGGTACCGGGCGGAATGCTTTCCAACCTGGTGAGCCAGTTAAAGGAAGCTGGACAGGAAGACAAGTACCGCGCAGTTCTGGAGGAGATCCCGAGAGTAAGAAAAGACTTCGGCGAGCCGCCGTTGGTTACTCCGTCTTCCCAGATCGTAGGTACCCAGGCTGTTATGAACGTACTGGCAGGCGAGCGGTACAAGATGGTTCCCAAGGAGTCCAAGAAGATCATGATGGGCGAATTTGGCCAGACTGTAAAGCCGTTCAACAAGGAAGTACAGAAAAAGATCATCGGCGATGCGACACCCATCACCTGCCGTCCGGCCGATCTGATCCCGCCGCAGCTTCCTAAGTTCGAGAAGGAATGTGCCCAGTGGAAGCAGCAGGATGAGGATGTTTTATCTTATGCCCTGTTCCCGGCCGTGGCCAAGGACTTCTTCGAGTACCGTGAAGCCCAGCAGACCGGCGTGGATCCGAAAAAGGCAGATAAGGAAAACAAGGTATATCCCGTCTAGTCCATAGACAGATCCGGCGGGGAGCGTTTGCTTCCCTCTGGAAAAGGCCCTCCGGCCCGTGCAGAAGCACTGTCCGGAGGGTTTTTGTATGTACGCGGACAGCGGACCAAAGTCCGTCCGGCACAGGACCCGGCGCCTGTGCCTTTCCATATCCGTGTTTTCTTAAGAAAACCTTACAAATTCCCCGTAAAACCGCGGCAAAAATATGAAGTTTCCTTCCTGAGGTTGACAGGAAACTCCCTTTGTCATTATAATAACGTATAGTGTCATTTTTAGACAGAACTGGAAAATGGCAGAATAGAAAAATGACCATAAAGAAAGAGAGAAGAAGGATGAAAAAAAGAGGGAGACGGATCCTGGCGGCTCTGACGGCTGTGCTTTTACTGGCTGAATCCGTGAGCGGCACAGGGATCATTGCAGACTATCCCGGAACGATATACGCAGAGACACAGAGATCGGCCATAGTAAATGCAACCACACTGAATGTAAGAAGCGGCCCAGGCACAGGAAATTCCGTTGTAAGGAAGCTGTCCTACGGAGCCCCTGTGACTGTGGTGGGACAGGAGACAGCTTCTGACGGCGTACTCTGGTATAAGCTTCAGTTTACGGCTGGAGGGAAGAGTATGGAGGGCTATGCTTCCTCCGAATACATAAAATTTCCGGTTTCCTACACCACGGACCCCCAGTTCGAGGCGTATATGACCAGTCAGGGCTTTCCGGAAAGCTATAAGGAATCCTTACGTGTCCTTCATGCTGAATTCCCGTCCTGGGTATTCCAGGTGCAGAATACGGGCCTGGACTGGAACGATGCCGTCAATAATGAGAGCATCGTAGGAGCCAATCTGGTTTCCACCAACAGCCTGTCCTCCTGGAAGTCTACGGAATATGGAGCGTATGACTGGAATACGGGGAAATGGACCGGTTTTGACGGACCCAGCTGGGTAGCGGCTTCCAGGGATATTGTCAGCTATTATATGGATCCCAGGAATTTTTTAAATGAGATCTATGTATTCCAGTTCCTGCTGCAGTCCTACGATGGGGCCCACCAGACGCGGGAGGGGCTTCAGAGTCTGGTTTCGGGTACGTTCCTGGAAAAATCCACAGGCCAGGGAGACGGAAATCCTCCATCGGCACAGGAAGGTCAGAATAACCAGCAGGATTCCGGGCAGAATGGAAGTGACGGGGGCGGGACTCCCCTTCCTCCCGGACAGAATTACGGCCCTGGAATGGACATGGGGAGCAGTGGAAATATTTCCCAGAACGCACCGTCCGGAGACGCCGCCCAGAGCTCGCCCCAGGGAGTGGGAGGCCAGAAGCCGGATGTGAGCCTGGAAGGTCCTTCTGCGGTGGTCAGTGCCAGAGAAACCCAGGTCCTGGCCCTTCCCAACGTGGAATATGGCCCTGGAATGGACGCTTCTGTGATCACAGGAGACAGCACAGGTGCGTCAGAAACGTCGCCGGTGCCGTCGGGCCAGAGCTATGTGGATATCATTATGAATGCAGGAGCCCAGTCCGGTGTGAATCCCTATGTTCTGGGAGCCATGATCCTCCAGGAGCAGGCCAATGGCACTTCCGGCAGCATCTCGGGAACCACTGCCGGCTACCAGGGGATCTATAATTTCTTTAATATCGGGGCATACCAGACGGATTCCATGTCCGCTGTCACCAGAGGCCTGTGGTACGCGTCCCAGGCAGGAAATTATGGACGGCCCTGGAATTCCATCGAGAAGTCTATCCTGGGAGGAGCTCTTTATTATGGAGAGAATTTTGTTTCCCAGGGACAGGATACATTTTATCTGAAAAAGTTTAATGTACAGGGCAGTAATCTTTATAAGCACCAGTACATGACCAATGTGGAGGGAGCCGCCGGAGAAGGGGCCAAGCTCTCCAGAGCATACACAGATGCAATGAAAAAGGAGCCCCTGGTATTTAAGATCCCGGTATTCAACAATATGCCGGAGGCGGCCTGCCCCAAACCTGAGACAACTGGAAGTCCCAACAATAAGCTGGCTTCTCTGGAGGTGGAGGGGTATTCCCTTACTCCTACCTTTAATAAGGACACAGAAAGCTACGACGTGATCGTAAATCCGTCGGTGGGACAGATCTCAGTGAAGGCCGGGACCATCGATTCCAAAGCGTCTGTTTCCGGCACTGGGACCATAAGCCTGCAAAGCGGTAATAATACGATCTCGATAGAGGTAAAGGCAGAAAACGGCAGCGTCCGCACATACAGGCTCAATGTGGTACGCCAGTCGGATGCTCCGGTGGCCAATGTGCCGTCGGGCGGAGAAAACGCCCAGAGCAGCGGAGGAAATACGTCCGGACCTGGAAGTACAGGGAACGTTGTGATCATCCGGCCATCGGGCCAGGGAAATTCCCCCGAAAGCCAGAGCGCGGATGTGGTCATCGGCGTTTCCCCTTCATAAGGACGCCCATGGACCGGGGAAACCGGATAAAGTAAGGAGAATATAAGATATGAACAGGATAATAAAGAAAATGACAGTGGTATTCCTGTCTCTGGCGATCACGCTTCTGGCGTTTCCGGCAGGGATCCTGACTGCCTATGCGGGGGCTGGAAAGATCACCTTTTCCGATCCGACGGCATCAGTGGGAAATCAGGTATCTGTCACCATGAAGATCGCCTCTTCGGATGGCACGGCTCTCAATAAAGCAGATGTGATGCTGGAATACGATGCCCAGTCCCTGGAATTCCTGAGCGGGACCAGCGCCAACGGCGGGGCGGGGAATGTCCGTGTGGTTGGGGATGCGGAGGCAGCCAGCCAGACGACCTTCAGCTTTACGCTGAAGTTTAAGGCCCTGAAGGCCGGGACCTCGTCCATCACCGTTAAATCCCAGGAGGTATACGATGCCAATGGGCAGGCAGTGACCATTTCCCATACGGGTAATTCTGCTGTAAAGGTCAGCGGGGGCTCCGACGCTTCCCAGGACGCTTCCCTGGGATCCCTGACTGTTTCACCAGGGACCCTGAGTCCGGAATTTTCAGCAGAGGTGACGGAGTACACGGCTGCCGTTCCGGCGGATGTGGAGAAGATCACAGTCAGCGCTCCGGCCAATGACGGGAAAGCAAACGTATCTGTGGAGGGAGCTGAAGATCTCCAGCCAGGCGAAAATAAGGTGGTCTGCACAGTTACCGCAGAGGATGGAAGCACGAAAAAAACGTACACCATCACGGTTACCAGAGGCGGAGACAGCTCTGCGGAAGAGACGGAGCCGTCTGCGGAGGCCAGTTCCCCCGAGGGCACGCCTCACAACGTGGAGGATGGAAACTGGACCGTGGCTGAAACCTTTGATGCAGAAACTCTTCCCGAGGGCTTTTCTGTAACAGAATATGAGTATCAGGGAGCCACAGTCCAGGCAGGAACCAATGACCAGGGCGTGATCCTCCTTTATATGACCGATGAAGATGGAAACGGAGATTTCTTTGTATATGATCCCCAGGAAGATATCCTTTCCCCATATGTAACAGTCCGCATGGCAGAAAAGACCATTATCGTTCTGTCTCCGGAAAATATCCCAGAGGGGACAGAGCTTCCCGACGGATTCCGGGAATGCACCATCGATATCGGAGAACATACGGTACATGGCTGGATCTGGAACAGCCAGGATGGCGGGACACCGGAATACTGCATCGTTTACGGCCAGAACGCAGACGGGGAGCAGAACTTCTACCGCTACGACCAGAAGGAAATGACCCTCCAGAGATTCTTCCAGGATCCGGAGGCAGAGGAGCTCCGGGCAGTCAATGAGAAGGTGGTCGGAGAGTATAACAGCCTGGTGGAGGACTACACAGTCCGCGGATATATGATCGCCGGTCTGTTTGCCGTATGCATTATCCTGGCGATCATCCTTATCATTCTCCTGCTGACCAGAAAGCCTGGAGGAACGTACCGGGAGGAAAAGCCGAAAAAATCGGCAGGAAAACCGGACGCATATTCCAGAGAAGGCTCCAGGCCGGGAAAGACAAAGGAACCCAGAAGGACCCAGGCGAAAAAATGGACAGACCAGGACCTGGATGACCTGGAGGATCTGGATCTGGAGGAAGAGGAACGGGCCTTTGTAAAGCATAAGGCCCCGGTCCGTCATCCGGCGTCGGATCAGGGGACAGGAAGGAGGACTGCCAGTGTCCCGGAGGCGGAAGCCCCGGTAAGACAGGAGACGCCCGCTCCGGTTTCCAGCGCACCGGTGAAGGAACAGATCCCAGAAAAGGCAGCTCCATTCAAAGAAGAAGACCAGGACGATGATTTTGAATTTATCGATCTGGATCTGTAAAGCTGTACCGTTCAGCCGTCCGGAGATCCGGACAGGCAGGCGTACGGCGGAAGGGCTGTGCAGCACACACATAAAATAGAATGGATTGCAAACTCCCCCCGATTCGGGTATAATGGACACGTTCGCTGTCTAAAAAACCGAATAGAGGGGAGCATTTGTTATGAAAGAAAGAAGCAGCTTTACCAGCCGTATCGGCTTTGTCCTTGCGGCGGCCGGTTCTGCAGTGGGACTGGGAAATATGTGGAGGTTTCCATATCTGGCAGCAAAATATGGAGGGGGAGCCTTCCTGATCACATACGTTCTTCTGGCTGTGACCTTTGGATTTACGCTTATGATCACAGAGGTTGCCATGGGAAGAAGGACCCGCATGTCATGCATCGAAGCTTTTGGAAGCCTGAACCGCCGCTTTGCGCCCCTGGGCTGGCTGGCAGCCCTGATCCCGGTGATCATCGCGCCCTATTACTGTGTGATCGGCGGCTGGGTCGTTAAGTATTTTGTGGAATTTGTCCGGGGAAACGGTATGGCCGTATCCAGCGACACGTATTTTGGAGATTTTATCAGCATGGCCGGCAGCGGGATCCTGGAAAATCCGCTGCTTTGGTTCGTGATCTTTGTGCTCCTTACGGCAGTGGTGGTGCTCCTGGGCGTTGATACGGGAGTGGAAAAGGCCAGCAGCGTCATGATGCCGGTGCTAGTGCTGCTTTCCGTAGGGATCTCTGTTTACTGTATGACTCTCCCGGGAGCCGCAGAGGGATTAAAGTATTATCTCCTTCCGGATTTTGCGGACTTTTCCCTGACCACAGTGCTGGCGGCCATGGGCCAGTTGTTTTATTCCATGTCCTTAGCCATGGGGATCATGATCACCTATGGCTCCTATATGAAAAAAGAGGATGATCTGGAGAGTTCCGTGGGCCAGATCGAGATCTTCGATACGGGGATCGCTTTTCTGGCAGGACTTATGATCGTTCCCGCAGTAGTGGCCTTTAACGGAGGGGACGCGTCCCTGATCCAGGGAAAGGCCGGTCCGGGACTGATGTTCGGGGTGCTGCCCAAGGTATTTGAATCCTTCCCGCTGGGAGGAGCTGTGGGAGCCATGTTTTTCCTGCTGGTATTTTTTGCGGCCCTTACCTCGTCCATTTCCCTGCTGGAGACGGTGGTATCGATCCTTACGGATAAAATGCGGCTCACCAGGAAAAAGGCCACGATCCTTTCCACTGCCGGGATTCTGATCCTGGGGATCCCGTCCTGTCTGGGCTATGGTCCCTGGGGCCACATTACAGTATTAAAGATGCAGTTCCTGGACTTCTTTGATTTTATATCCAACTCCGTGATGATGCCCATTGTGGCCATTGGAACGTGTATCCTGGTGGGACATGTGGTAGGAAGCCGGTATATTGAGGAGGAGGTGGAGTCCTCCGGCACCTTTAAGAGAAAGAAGATGTACCGGATCATGATCAGGTACGTGGCTCCGGTGATGCTGGCAGCGATCCTGGCAGGAGAGGTCCTTAAATATTTTGGCATTATCAGTATTTAATGGAAAATTTTCCTTTTATATTTGGGAAAGATATGGTAAGATACTATATTATCATGTAAAACAGATAGAAATACAGGAACATAAATGGAGGAATCACTATGGCGGAAAATATAAAACCGGCAGAGGAAACGAAAGAAACAGTTTCTAAAAATTTTATTGAACAGGAAATCGATAAAGACCTGGCGGAGGGCGTATATGACCATGTCCAGACGAGATTCCCACCGGAGCCCAACGGATATCTCCACATCGGACATGCCAAGTCCATTATCCTGAATTCGGGACTGGCAAAGGAATACGGCGGAAAATTCAATCTCCGTTTTGATGATACGAACCCCACGAAGGAAAAAACGGAGTATGTGGAGTCCATCATAAACGACGTGAAATGGCTGGGCGCGGAATTTGAGGACAGGCTGTTTTTTGCGTCTGACTACTTTGACGCAATGTATGAGTGTGCAGTCCATCTGATCAAAAAAGGAAAAGCGTTCGTCTGCGACCTTTCGGCCGATGAGATCCGGGAATACCGGGGAGATTTCAATACTCCGGGAAAAAACAGCCCCTACCGGGACAGAACGGTGGAGGAGAACCTGAAGCTCTTTGAAGAAATGAAGAACGGCGTGTATAAGGACGGGGAAAAGGTGCTCCGCGCCAAGATCGATATGGCGTCCCCCAACATCAATATGAGAGATCCGGTGATCTACCGTGTGGCCCGTATGAGCCATCATAACACTGGAGACAAGTGGTGCATTTATCCCATGTACGACTTTGCCCATCCCATCGAGGATGCCATCGAGCATATCACCCACTCCATCTGTACCCTGGAATTCGAGGATCACAGACCGCTTTATGACTGGGTGGTAAGAGAGTGTGGATTTGAGAATCCGCCGCGTCAGATCGAGTTTGCAAAGCTGTACCTGACCAATGTGGTCACAGGAAAACGCTACATCAAGAAGCTGGTGGAGGACGGGATCGTGGACGGCTGGGACGATCCGCGCCTGGTGACCATCGCTGCTCTCAGAAGGAGAGGCTACACGCCGGAATCCCTGCGGATGTTTGTGGATCTGGTGGGCGTTTCCAAGGCCAACAGCTCTGTGGATTACGCAATGCTGGAATACTGCATCCGGGAGGACTTAAAGCTTAAGAGGCCCAGAATGATGGCGATCCTGGATCCGGTGAAGCTGGTGATCGACAACTATCCGGAAGGGCAGACGGAAATGCTGTCCGTACCCAATAACCTGGAAAATCCGGAAATGGGAGAACGCCAGGTTCCTTTCTCCAGAGAGCTTTATATTGAGCGTGAGGACTTTATGGAGGAGCCGCCGAAAAAATATTTCCGCCTGTTCCCGGGAAATGAGGTCCGCCTCATGAGCGCTTATTTCGTTACATGCACCAGCTTTGAGAAGGATGAAAATGGTAAGGTCACGGTGGTCCACTGTACCTACGATCCGGAGACAAAGAGCGGATCCGGCTTTAACGGCAGAAAGGTCAAGGGAACCATCCACTGGGTTTCTGCAGAACATGCAGGGCAGGTGGAGTGCCGCCTTTATGAGAACATCGTGGATGAGGAAAAGGGCAAGCTGAACGCAGACGGAACGCTGAACCTGAATCCCAATTCCAAAACTGTGACAATGGCTTACGTGGAGCCGGCGCTGATGGAGGCCAGGGCTTATGACAGCTTCCAGTTCGTAAGAAACGGCTTCTACTGCGTGGACTGCAAGGACAGCGAGGAAGGAAAGCCGGTTTATAACCGGATCGTTTCCTTAAAGAGCTCCTTCCGGCTTCCTAAGTAGGGTCTGGAGCAGACAGAGGAAAAACACAGACTGAGATACAAAAGAGGGATGCCCCTGGAAAAAGTTCCGGCGGACATCCCTTTCTGGTATCCAGGAAAAACGGAGGTAAAGATGGAGCTTATGATCCCATTGAGCAGCCAGGATCCCAGGCCGCTGTATGAACAGATCTACCAGTATATAAAAGGAGAGATCCGGAACGGAGGTCTGAAGCCCATGAAAAAGCTGCCCTCTTCCAGGGAACTGGCCAAAAGCCTGAGGGTCAGCCGCAGTACCACCCAGTCGGCTTATGAACAGCTTGTGGCCGAAGGATACCTGGAGGCGTCGTCGAGACGTGGATATTTTGTGGCCGGACTGGATGGGATCCTGCCCCCGGTCGCTCCGGAAAGACGGGCGGTACAGGAAATGTTTCCAGGCCGGAGGGATGGGGAGGCGCCGGATCTCCAGGAGAAAAAATGGAGAGTGGACTTTTCACCCAGGGGAATTGATCTGGATAGCTTCCCCTTTTCCACCTGGAGGCGGATCAGCCGGGCAGTCTTAAAGGAGGAGGACACGGAAATGTTCTTAAAGGGCAGTCCCCAGGGGGATCTTCTTCTGAGGGAGGCCATCCGGGACTACCTTCATGCAGCCCGGGGCGTAAATTGTACGGCGGAACAGATCATCATCGGCGCAGGGAACGAATATCTTCTGATCCTTTTATCCCAGCTTCTGGGCCGGGAGACCGGGATCGCCATGGAGGATCCCACCTATAAGCAGGCATACCGTGTTCTTGGGGGAATGGGCCATCCGGTTTTTCCTGTGGGAATGGATGACAGCGGCTTCCGGGTACAGGAGCTGGAGCGGCTTCCTGCATCCGCAGCCTATGTGATGCCGTCCCATCAGTTTCCCATGGGGATCGTCATGCCGGTGAAGCGGAGGCAGGAGCTTCTGGCCTGGGCCATGAAAGAGCCGGACCGCTATCTGATCGAGGACGACTACGATAGTGAATTCCGTTACAGGGGAAAGCCGATCCCGGCCCTTCAGGGCATGGATGACAGCGGAAGGGTCATTTATATGGGAACCTTTTCAAAGGCCATTGCGCCTGCCATCCGTGTGGGCTATCTGGTGCTCCCTCCCTCGCTGATGGAACGGTATGAAGAGCGGGGATGGTTCTACTCCTCCACAGTGTCCCGTGTAGACCAGCGGATCCTGGCGATGTTCATTGGAGGCGGCTATTTTGAACGCCATCTGAACCGGATGAGGGAGATCTATAAGGGGAAGCATGACCTGCTTCTGGCTTCCTTAAAGCCTCTGGAAAAGGAATTTGAGATCAGCGGAGAATATGCCGGCCTCCATGTTCTTCTTACCTGCCGCGGAGAGAGGACTGAGGAGCAGCTTGAGAAGGCGGCAGAAACGGAGGGGATCCGGGTCTATGGCTTATCGGGATCTTATATTGGAAAAAAGGATACAGAGAGCCGGACAGTGATCCTGGGATACGCCAGCCTGACAGAAGAGAAGATACAGGAAGGGGCAGCGGCTCTGGCTAAGGCCCTCTGCCCGTAGAAGATGAAGTTCCCTTTTCCCCTGCGGTTTTGCGGCTCCAAAAGAGGGAGGGAAAAACGCGCAGGGGAGAGAGGGATCAGATGTTTCCGAAGATCCGGTCCTCGATCAGATGAATCCCGTGCCAGAACATTTCGCAGACGGGCGTTTCCACCCCCAGCTCTTTTCCCAGGCGGACCACTGTACCTGCAAACATATCCACTTCTGTGTGCTTTCCGGCCTCCAGATCCTGGAGGGTGGAGGGCTTGTTCTGATATGGAAGGCGGCCGATGGTGTGTTCCTGCCGGTCGATCTCATTCTGGCCGATGTCCACCCCAAGCCGGTTGGCCACCCGGATCACCTCCCACATGGCGGCGCGGCGGAAATAGTTGGCGTCAGCGCTTTTCTGGAAGGCTCCGAAGGGAATGCCAAACATGGCACAGGTCATATTTTCTCCTACATTGCACATGAATTTAAACCACAGCCCTTTGATCATATCGGGATCGATCTTATAATCGATCCCGCAGCGGTCGAACAGCTCTTTGACGGCCAGGACTTTATCAGAAAAATGGCCGGGATCGTTTTTTTCTTCTCCGAAGTGGATCAGTCCTTTTTCCGGATCGAATTCGGCCTTTCCATCCTTCATGGCGATGCTGACGCGCATATAAGAATAGAGCACATGCTCCTGGCCGTACACATCTGCGGTCTGCTTTTCGCTGTCAATGCCATTGAGGACAGGAAGGATGATGGTTTCCGGTCCCACCTGGTATTTAATATCTTTTAGCGCCTGGGCAAGGTCATATCCCTTTACGGCTATGATCACCAGGTCGGAGGGCCCGTCGTTATCCTCCGGGGTGACGATAGGGAAACGGTAATTGATACCGTTTACAGTCACGCCCTTCTGCTCCAGACGGTCCTTTCTCGCTCCAGATGCCATGATACGGAATCCGGCTCCCAGCTTTTCAGAGATCCGTGGAGCAAAGAAGACCCCCATGGCCCCCAGACCGATCAAAGTCACTTTTTTCATTGGCTTCATAATCCTTTTCTCCCTTCGGTGCGATTCCTTATACAGGCGGCCGCATCCAATGCGCGGACCTGTGTAAATTTTATGTATATTTTATAATAAGAATATTCGGGTGTCAATCGTTCAAAGAAACCCCGGGGAGGGTACAGATTCTTTTTCTGTTTTGTTGACTTTTCGGATGAAAGCTGATATACTCAACCTAAGATATTGTGAAAAATGCATAGATAAAAAAGTAATGTGGGTGCTGTATAAATGGTACCCATATGTGCTGAAAAAAATATGGAATGCATTCCACAATATGGAATATCAGAACTACTAAAGTTTCTAAAAGAAACAAAATGAAGGAGGTGCGGTGAGTATATGTGGACTGGGCAGGAAATGACCTTAGCAGACGGTCTGATGATCTCGGCAGTGGGACTTCTGGTCGTGTTTGCGGCTCTTGCGGCGCTGGCGATCGCGGTCATCATCATTTCTAAGATCATCAATACGGCGGTCAAAGATAAGGCACCGAAGCAGGCGGCTGTGGCGGCGGCTCCGGCCCCGGCGCTGGATGAGGAATCCTATGCAGTGCTTCTCGCAGCAATCAGCGAGGAAGCCAGACTGTCGGGAGAAGAGTTCCGTGTTACAAGCATCAAAGAGCTGTAAGGTGAAGTGAGGACCGAAAAAGCAAACGAAAAAGTGAAAAAAGGAAAGGATGTATTTTATTATGAAATATGTAGCTACTTTAAACGGAAAAAAATATGAGATCGAGATCGAGAGAGTGGAAGAGTACAAGCCCCTGGACAGAGGCGTTACTGTGAACGCTCCGGCTCCCATCCTTGCAAAGGCAGCAGCTCCGGCTCCGGTCCCTGCAGCCCCGGCTCCCGCTCCGGCACCTGCACCAACCCCCGCTCCGGCACCTGCACCGGCAGCAGCTCCGGCTCCCGCAGCAGCAGGCGGACAGTCCGTAGATGCTCCCATGCCTGGTAAGATCCTGGATATCAAGGTGAAGGCCGGCGACGCTGTCAGCTTTGGACAGTGTGTAGTTGTTATGGAAGCCATGAAGATGGAGACTGAGATCGTTGCTCCGGCAGCAGGCACAGTTGCTTCCGTAAACGTAAGCGTAGGCGACGCTGTTGATACAGGCGCTGTTCTGGTGACCTTAAACTAATAGGAGGTGCCCCGTGAATATACTTTCAGTTTTTGGGGAGCTCCTGGCCCAGTCGGGTTTTGCCGCACTGACCTGGCAGCAGGCTGTCATGCTTCTCATTTCCTTCATTTTATTATATCTGGCGATCAAAAAGCAGTTTGAGCCGCTTCTTCTGCTGCCGATTGCCTTCGGTATGTTCCTCGCAAATCTGCCGCTGGCCGGCCTGATGAATGAGGCAGACAACTGGTATAACTCTGGTGTTTTACGGATCATTTACAGCGGCGTGAAATCCAGTCTGTTCCCGTGTCTGATCTTTATGGCCGTAGGTGCCATGACAGACTTCGGTCCCCTGATCGCAAACCCGGTGAGCCTTTTACTTGGCGCAGCCGCCCAGTTCGGCATCTACGTGGCTTTCCTTCTTGCCATGGCAACCGGACTGTTCACACCGGGACAGGCTGCCGCCATCGGTATCATTGGCGGTGCTGACGGCCCGACCGCTATTTACATTGCCAATAACCTGGCTCCGGAGCTGGTGGCTCCCATTGCAGTGGCCGCCTACTCCTATATGGCCCTGATTCCGCTGATCCAGCCGCCGATCATGAAGGCACTCACCACAAAGAAAGAGCGTCAGATCGTTATGAAGCAGCTGCGTAAGGTAAGTAAAGTGGAAAAGATCGTATTCCCCGTATTCGTGGTACTGTTCTGTTCCTTACTGCTTCCGTCCGTTGCTCCCCTGTTAGGTATGCTGATGCTGGGCAACCTGCTCCGTGAATCCGGAGTGACCGGAAGACTTTCCGATACTGCCCAGAACGCGCTGTGCAACATCGTTACCATCATGTTAGGCACCACCGTAGGCGCAACTGCCAACGGCGAGATCTTCTTACGTGTACAGACCATCGCCATCATCTGCATGGGCCTTCTGGCCTTCGCATTTGCGACCGTGGGCGGCGTCCTGTTCGGAAAGCTCCTTTGCGCGCTGACCGGAGGAAAGATCAACCCGCTGATCGGTTCCGCAGGCGTATCCGCAGTTCCCATGGCAGCCCGTGTATCCCAGACCGTCGGAGCCAAGGAAAATCCGACCAACTTCCTTCTGATGCACGCCATGGGCCCCAACGTAGCCGGAGTCATCGGCTCCGCCGTAGCCGCCGGGTATTTTATGCTGATGTTCGGTTAAGCAGAGAGCAGTGCGCAGGATTTCCGGCGGGAGTCTGCACCATGCTCGCATGAGTGCAGAGGAGCGACGGAAATCCTGCATAGGGCGAACGCCCGCGAGCGAGATGGAGCGAAGCGGAATCGAGCTTGCCGCACTGCGGACCAGGCCCCCCCAGGAAACTCCATCCCAGGAGTCTGCGTCATGCCTGCATAGAGCTCAACCGCCCGCGGCCCCTCACAAATAATATTTGACGATTCCATCAGAATTCGGTAGAATTATATCGTATACATAGTGTATTCATAGTATATTTTATAAAGGAGGCTTTATTGTGGCTAATAAAGTTATGTCATTACACGATGCCGTAGAGAAGTACGTTCATGACAACGACGTACTCTGCTTCGGCGGCTTCACCACCAACCGTAAACCTTATGCAGCAGTTTACGAGATCCTTCGTCAGGGAAAGACTGGTTTTGTAGGCTGGTCCGGACCGGCAGGCGGAGACTGGGATATGCTCATCGGCGAGGGCCGTATCAGAGCGTATATCAACTGCTATACCGCCAACTCCGGTTATACAAACGTGGCACGCCGCTTCCGTGCAGCCATTGAGAAGGGTGAGCTGACCTACGAGGATTACTCCCAGGACGTTCTGATGTTACAGCTTCACGCCGCTTCCTTAGGCCTTCCCTACCTCCCCGTAAGAATGATGCAGGGCTCCGGTCTTGTAAAATACTGGGGGATCAGCGAAGAGCAGAGAAAGACCATGGAAGGTGTTGACAACTTAAAATGCGCAGAGATCGAAAACCCGTTTGAGCCGGGCGAAAAGCTGTTAGCTGTTCCGGTTCCGAAGCTGGACTGCGCCATCATCCATGTTCAGCAGGCATCTCCTGATGGAACCTGCATTATCGAAGGCGATGAGTTCCATGATATCGACATTGCCATCGCTGCAAAGCGCACCATCGTAACCTGTGAGGAGATCGTAAGCGATGAGTATATCCGCCGCGATCCCACCAAGACAAGGATCTTCGGCGAGTGTGTAAACGCAGTTGTACGCGCACCCTACGGCGCATGGCCGTCCCAGTGCTACAACTACTACGACGATGATGATAAGGCACTGAAGGAGTACAACAAGGCCTCCATGTACTTAGACGAAGAGGACGCAAAGGCACAGCTCCAGAAGGCTGCCGACAAGGCTGCAAAGGCTGCCGCTGCCAAGCCGGAGGATGAGAAGTTAGCTGCTGCCGCTGAGGCTGCTGCCCAGGCTGCAAAGGACGCTGCCGACGGCACAAAGATCCCGGAGACCTTTAAGGATTACCTGCAGAAGTATGTATACGGCTGTAAGGATCAGGACGACCTTCTTAATGTTATCGGCGGTTCCCGTCTCATGGACCTTAAGAATGAGCCGCACCTTGGCTATTCTACCAGACACTAATTGAGGGGAGGAAAAAGAAAAATGGCTGATTATACAAAGTATACAAAACAGGAAATGCAGGCATATGCCATTGCAAAGAGCATTAAAGAAAATCAGATCGTTATCGTTGGCACAGGCCTTCCGCTCATTGGCGCTTCTCTTGCAAAGCGTGCGGTATGCCCCAGCTGCCATCCCATCGTAGAGAGCGGACTTATGGACTGTTCTCCGGTAGAGGTTCCGCGTTCTGTTGGCGATAACCGTTTCATGGCCCATTGTGCCGTTCAGTGGCCCAACGTCCGTTTCGTTGGCTTTGAGGCCAATGAGTGGCTCCATGACGAGGATCGTCTGATCGCCTTTATCGGCGGCGCACAGATCGACCCCTACGGAAACGTAAACTCCACATGTATCTTCGGAAAGGGTGACTATGTGAAGCCCCAGACCCGTTTCACAGGCTCCGGCGGTGCAAACGGAATCGCTACCTTCTGTAATACTGTGATCATGATGCAGCACCAGAAGAGAAGATTCATGGAGCATGTTGACTACATCACAAGCTGCGGCTGGATGGACGGCCCCGGAGGACGTGAGAGAGCAGGTCTTCCCGGAAACCGCGGTCCGCAGATGGTGGTTACAGACCTTGGTATCATGAAATTCGATGAAGAGACCAAGAGAATGTACCTGGCTTACTACTATCCATTCTCCAGCCCGGAAATGGTACAGGAGAACACCGGCTTTGAGATCGATGTGACCAGAGCTGAGCTCATGGAAGGCCCGGATCCGGAGATCATCCGCCTGATCCGTGAGGAGATCGATCCCGGCCAGGCATTCATCAAGGTTCCGAAGGAAAATAAATAAGCAACAGTGAATGATGTCCCGGAAGGAGAGGGCGGCAGCGCCTTCTCCTCTGGAACACGATATATGAGGAGGAAGAAAAATGGGATATTTTTCCATGCCGAAATATTTCCAGGATATGCCCGTTGTTGGTAAGCCGTTAGTGAATGCCAACGCAGAAAACGAGGCAGAGCTTAAAGAGATCGAGAAGAATATCCATGACAAGGTAGAAGAGATCCTTGCCAAGGGTATTACCACAGAGGAAAAATTAAACGAGCGCGGCCAGCTTTCCGCCATGCAGCGTATCAACGCTCTGGTAGACGAGGGGACCTTCTGCCCGTTAAACAGCCTCTTTAACCCCAACGACAACAAGATGGGTTCCACCAACATCATCAACGGCCTTGGCCGCGTAAACGGCAAATGGGTCTATGTGATCGCATCCGATAACAAGAAAATGGCTGGAACCTGGGAGCCGGGCCAGGCTGAGAACCTGATCCGCTGCTCCGACGCTGCCAAGATGATGAACCTTCCGCTGATCTACTTATTAAACTGCGCGGGCGTTGACTTCCCGTTCCAGGATCAGGTATATCCCAACCGCCGCGGCGGCGGTACTCCGTTCTTCAGAAATGCTGAGTTAAACCAGTTAGGTATTCCGGTGATCGTAGGTATCTACGGAACGAACCCGGCCGGCGGCGGATACCACAGCATTTCCCCGACGATCCTGATCGCCCACAGCCAGGCCAACATGGCAGTCGGCGGAGCAGGCATCCTTTCCGGTATGAATCCCAAGGGGTATATCGATAAGGAAGCCGCTGACCAGATCGTGGCTGCCCAGATCGAGAACGGCAAGAACAAGGTTCCGGCTCCGGGCTCTGTTCCGGTCCACTATGACGAGACCGGTTTCTTCCGTGAGGTTTACGAGAACGATTACGGCGTGATCGAGGGAATCAAGAAATATATCAGCTACCTTCCGGCTTACAACTTAGAGTTCTTCCGGGTAGACGACCAGAAGGCTCCGTTACTTCCGGCAGAGGACCTTTACAGCATCATCCCGTTAAACGGAAAGCGTCCGTATGATATTTACGACGTGATCGGCCGTCTCTTCGACGGTTCCCAGTTATACGAGTACAAGAAGGGCTACGGTCCGGAGATGGTGACCGGTCTTGCCAAGGTCAACGGTCTTTTAGTAGGCGTCATTGCCAACGTACAGGGACTTTTAATGAACTATCCGGAGTATAAGCAGAACTCCGTAGGCGTAGGCGGAAAGTTATACCGTCAGGGCTTGATCAAGATGAACGAGTTCGTGACCCTCTGTGCCCGTGACCGTATCCCGCTGATCTGGCTGCAGGATACCACTGGCATCGATGTAGGCGACGATGCAGAGAAGGCAGAGCTTCTGGGCCTTGGCCAGTCTCTGATCTACTCCATCGAGAACTCCGGTCTTCCGTCCTTAGAGGTTACGCTCCGTAAGGCCAGTGCTGCTGCCCACTATGTACTGGGTGGACCCCAGGGCAACAACACCAACGTTTACTCCATCGGTACCGCTGCCTGTGAATATTATGTAATGCCGGGCGAGACCGCTGCCAACGCAATGTACTCCAGAAAGCTGGTGAAGGCAAGCAAGGCTGGCGAGGATATGCAGCCCATCATCGACAAGATGAACGATATGATCCAGCTGTATCATGAAAAATCCCGTCCGGAATACTGTGCGAAGGTCGGCATGGTGGACGAGATCGTTGACATGACAGAGCTTCGTCCGTATATCCAGGCATTCACCGAGGCTGTTTACCAGAATCCGAAGAGCATCTGCCCGATGCACCAGATGGTAACACCCCGTGCGATCCGCGAGTGGAACGACGCGCATAAGGCCTGATCCTGACTGAAGGCGTGAATTCTGATCCAGACCGGGGGCTCCCCGGTCTGGATAATGTTGTATCAAAGGATATATGATTTCGGCTTGTCCTTTAGGGTGCCTTGTGCTATACTGGGACAGGAAAAAACAAAAAATTCATTGATACAGAAGAAAACCCGGAGGTTCGTATGAGTGCAGTTTATACACTGGGGATCGATGTGGGTTCCACAGCGTCCAAATGTATTATTTTAAAAGATGGCAAGGAGATCGTGGCAAAATCCCTGATCGATGTGGGGGCTGGTACCAGCGGCCCGCAGCGTGCCATCGACGCCGTGCTGGAAGCAGCCGGCATGACAAGAGACCAGATGGCCTACGTTCTGGCCACGGGCTATGGCCGCAATTCCTTAATGGGACTTGCAGATAAGCAGATGAGTGAGCTTTCCTGCCATGCGCGGGGGGCTTCTTTCCTGTTCCCGGAGGCCCATACGGTCATCGATATCGGAGGGCAGGACGTAAAGGTTCTCCGGATCGAGAACGGGACCATGACCAACTTCCAGATGAATGACAAGTGTGCAGCCGGAACCGGCCGTTTCTTAGACGTTATGGCCAGGGTCCTGGAGGTGCGCGTGGAGGATCTGGGAGATCTGGGAGCCCAGTCGAAGAAGCATGTGGGCATCAGCTCCACATGTACCGTATTTGCAGAGAGCGAGGTTATCAGCCAGCTCTCCATGGGTACGGATAAATGCGATATCATCAACGGCATCCATCACTCCGTGGCTGGCCGTGTGGCTGGCCTTGCCCACCGGATCGGCGTGGTAAAGGACCTTGTGATGACCGGAGGTGTAGCTCAGAACAGAGGCGTTGTATCTGCGCTGGAAGAGGAGCTGGGGTGTCCGATCCTCACTTCTCCGCTGACCCAGTATAACGGCGCTTTGGGTGCCGCCCTGTTCGCATGGCAGGCAGCGACCCGCTAAACGGTAAGACAACGGGCCAGAGGGACATGAGCCATGTCTGTCTGGCTGCCGTCGTTTATACATTCAATGAGGAGGATGAATAATTATGGCTAAAAAGCAGGTTAGTCCCGGCGTTCTTGCCCTTCGTAAGGTTGTGGACGACGTTCACAAGGACGCGCGTGAGGCAAAAAAAAGAGGCGAGTTAGTGGGATGGTCTTCTTCCAAATTCCCGTGTGAGCTCGCAGCAGCATTTGACCTGAATGTTATGTATCCCGAGAACCAGGCCGCTGGTATCGCAGCAAACCGCTACGGCGAGATGATGTGCCAGGCAGCCGAGGATCTGGGCTATGACAACGATATCTGCGGATACGCACGTATCAGCCTTGCTTATGCGGCTGGCGTCCGCGTTGCCCGTAAATTTGACTCGGAGACCGGTGAATATATCATCGATCCGTCCACTGGAAAGCCCTTAAAGGATGAGAACGGCAACGTGGTCATCGACGAGGCCACTGGAAAGCCGAAAAAGGATCCGAAGACCCAGACTCCGTACCTGGAGCTTGTAAATATCCTGGAGCTTGAAAAGCTGCCGGATGGACCGGACAAAGAGCGCCGCATCGAGGCCATCTCTCCCATCCGTCAGATGCAGATCCCGCAGCCGGATTTCGTTCTCTGCTGCAACAACATCTGTAACTGTATGACAAAATGGTATGAGAACATTGCCCGTATGTGCAACGTTCCGCTGATCATGATCGACATCCCGTACAATAACACCGTAGATGTTCATGACTCCAACGTGAAGTATGTCCGCGCCCAGTTTGACAAGGCGATCAAACAGTTAGAGGAGCTGACTGGCAAGAAGTTCGACGAGAAGAAATTTGAAAAGGCCTGTGAGAACGCAAACCATACTGCGAAGGCATGGTTAAAGGTTTGTGACTACTTACAGTACAAACCGGCTCCATACTCTGGATTTGACCTGTTCAACCACATGGCTGACGTTGTAACAGCCCGTGCAAGAGTTGAGGCCGCCGAGGCATTTGAGCTTTTAGCCTCCGACCTGGAAGAGACCATCAAGAAGGGCGAGACCACCACGCCGTTCCCGGAGAAATACCGTGTAATGTTCGAGGGTATCCCCTGCTGGCCCAAGCTTCCGGCACTGTTCAAACCGTTAAAGGAGCATGGCGTCAACGTAACAGCCGTTGTTTACGCTCCGGCCTTCGGTTTCGTTTACAACAATATGGACGAGATGGCACGCGCTTATTATAAGGCTCCCAACTCTGTCTGCATCGAGCAGGGCGTTGACTGGCGTGAGGGCATCTGCCGCGACAACAAGGTTGACGGCGTTCTGGTACACTACAATAGAAGCTGTAAGCCGTGGAGCGGCTATATGGCAGAGATGCAGCGCCGCTTTACAAAGGATCTCGGTGTTCCCACTGCCGGCTTTGACGGCGACCAGGCTGACCCGCGTAACTTCAACGCCGCCCAGTACGAGACCCGCGTTCAGGGCCTTGTGGAGGCCATGGAGGCAAACATGCAGGAAAAGGAGGCTAAATAGACCATGAGTATCAACGCATTATTAGATGAATTTAAGGTAAAAGCAGCTACTCCCAAGCAGCAGCTGGCTGAATATAAGGCTCAGGGTAAAAAGGTCATCGGCGTTCTGCCATACTATGCTCCGGAGGAGCTTGTTTACGCAGCCGGTATGGTTCCCATGGGGATCTGGGGGTCCAATAACAAGACCATCAGCCGTGCAAAAGAATACTGTGCGACCTTCTACTGCACCATCGCCCAGCTGGCGCTGGAAATGCTCTTAGACGGGACCATGGATGACCTGGACGGCATCATCACCCCCACCATCTGCGATACGCTCCGTCCCATGAGCCAGAACTTCCGTGTATCCATGGGAGATAAGATGGCAGTTATCTTCTTAGCCCATCCCCAGAACCGTTTTGAGGATTTCGGCCTTCAGTTCTGTATCGACCAGTACAATAATGTAAAGGAAGAGCTGGAGAAGGTATGCGGCCATGAGATCACTGCCGACGCCATCAGGGATGCCATCAAGGTCTACAATAAGAGCCGTGCAGCCCGCCGCGCATTTGTAAAGCTGGCCAACGACCATTGTGATGTGATCACACCCACCAGGCGTTCTGCAGTATTAAAGGCATTCTATTTCATGGAGAAGCCGGCATACACAGAAATGCTGGAGGAATTAAATAAAGAGCTGGAGGCTCTTCCGGTATGCGACTGGAAGGGAACCAAGGTGGTCACCTCCGGTATCATCTGCGATAATCCGAAGCTTCTGGCTGCATTTGAAGAGAACAATGTTGCCATCGCTGCCGATGACGTTGCCCATGAGAGCCGTTCCTTCAACACAGACGTTCCGGAGGATGAGGAATGTCCGATGATGGCTCTGGCAAAACAGTTTGCCAACATCGACCATGACGTTCTCCTTTACGATCCCCAGTCTGAGAAGAACCGCCGCGGCGAGTTCGTTGCCGATCTTGTTAAGAAGAGCGGTGCCCAGGGCCTTGTACTGTTCATGCAGCAGTTCTGTGATCCGGAGGAGATGGAGTATCCGTACTTAAAGAAAGCCCTGGATGATGCAAAGATCCCGCACATCAAACTGGGTATCGACCAGCAGATGCGCGACTTCGGCCAGGCCCAGACTGCGATCCAGGCTTTTGCAGATGTGCTGGAGATGAGCAAATAATAAAAAAGATTTCCGGTCCGCCGACCGGTTTGTGTCGTAACGGTGCTGTAACAATATGAAAGGTTCCGGCAGAGATGGCAAAGGCTGTTTCTGCCGGGGCCTTTTTTGCTTTACGGATCGCAGGTTTTCTGATAAGATAGTCCAAGAAGAAAGAAAAGGGGAGGAGATTATGTTTCTGACAGGTACGAAAAAGATGCTGGGAGACCGGATCTTTTTACAGAAGGCCGTACGCATCGCCCTTCCAGTGGCCATGCAGGGAATGCTGAATACGATCGTAAACCTGGTGGATACCATGATGATCGGGACGCTGGGAGAAACGACCATCGCGGCGGTGGGCCTGGCAAATAAGGTGTTTTTTGTATTTTCACTCCTTGTATTCGGGATCGTCAGCGGGAGCGGAGTCCTGGCGGCCCAGTACTGGGGCAATAATGATGTGAAAAACATAAGAAAGGTGCTGGGACTGGCACTTATGCTGGCACTGGCGGGAGCAGCGGCCTTTATGATCCCGGCCATGGTATGCCCGGAGCTGGTGATGCGGATCTTCACAGTCAGCCCGGAGACCATACGGGTCGGCAGCGCATATCTGGTGGTGGCAGCCGTATCCTATCCGTTTACGGCTTTCACCAACGTTTATGTGGCCATGCTCCGGGCCGTGGGTCAGGTGAAGCTTCCAGTGCTCACAAGCTGCCTGGCGATCGTCGTGAATATCGTTTTGAATTTTCTGCTGATCTTTCCGGCGCGCACCGTTACAGCCGCAGGGCAGGAGATCTTCATCTACGGCGCAGGCCTCGGAGTTGTGGGTGCGGCCCTGGCAACGCTGATCGCCAGGATCGTGGAAGCGGCGGTGCTGGTCCTTGTGGTCTATATGCGGAAATTCCCCATTGCCTGCCGTATCCGGGAGATGTTCGGGTATACAAAGGCGTTTATCCGCCAGTTTGTCAGCACCTGCGCGCCGGTCATTGCCAATGAGTTCATGTGGGGGTTGGGTGTGACCATGTATTCCCTGGCCTATGGACGGATGGGCGATAACGCAGTGGCGGCCGTTACCATCGCCATGACGATCCAGGATATCGTATTCGTTCTGTTCCAGGGGCTGAGCGCCGCCACAGCGGTGATCCTTGGGAATGAGATGGGAGCCGGGCACCTGGAACGGGCGGAGGAGTATGCGGCCAATTTCTTCCGGCTGCTGTTCCTCCTGTCGGCTGCCGGAATGGTGATCGTGCTGATGATCCGGGGGCCGATCCTGTCCATTTACCAGATCTCTCCGGAGGTGAAGGAGGACGCGGCCAGATGTCTCCTTACATTCGCCCTGTTCCTGCCGGCAAAGATGTACAATCTGATCTGTATCGTAGGCGTTTTGCGGAGCGGCGGCGACACAAAGATGTGCCTGTTCCTGGATACCAGCGGCGTCTGGTGCATTGGGATCCCCCTGGCGTTTCTGGGCGGGCTTGTGTTCCGTTTCCCGATCTATGTGGTCTATGGAATGGTCATGCTGGAGGAGGTCTATAAGTCGGCGCTGGGATACTGGAGATACCGTCAGAAGAAATGGCTGAGGAATCTGGCGGCGGAGATTTAAATAAGAAAAAAAAGAGGGAGTGTTTCCTGGTCATCAGAACCGATGACCGGAAGCGCTCCCTTCTGGATTTACAAGGATTCAGGCCCTGGAACTGAACAGGGGAGAGTATCCGATGTCCCTGGAAAGATCAGCAGCAAATTTCTGCACATATTCCAGTTGGACCTTTAAAAGCTCTTCGCTGTTTAAGCGGATCGTGGGGGCGATGATGCCGATGGAGCCGGCCAGTTCACCCTCTGAGTTGAAGACAGGGGCTCCGATGCCCACGGCATCGTTGACGTATTCTCCATAGGTGATGGCGTAACCGGACTGACGGATCTTTTTTAACTCGTCACGGAGATCGCCGGCATCCACCCGGGGGAAGGCGTGGTCGTGCTCAATGATCTTGTTCACATATTCCTCAATAAAGGAGGGAGACTGGTAGGCCAGGAGCACCTTGCGGATGGCTCCGCAGTGGAGATACATCTCATAGCCAAATTCCTCCACCACCTTTATGTGGTTGGGACCGTCCACCTTTTCGATCACAAGCCCCTTGTTGCCTACGGGGATCACCAGATAGGAATCCTCCTCGGTCCTGGCAGAAAGGGCGGACAGGAGAGGATGGGCGGCATCCTGTAAACGGATCCCGCTGGCAGCGGCCTTTCCCAGAGGGATCAGCGCAGGCCCCAGACGGTATGTATGTGACCGCTCGTCGCGGATCACATATTTTTTTTCACAGAAGGTCTGGAGGATCCGGTGCACAGTGCTGGGAGGCAGATCGATGGCCTCCGCCAGTTCCGCAATGGAATAGCTGCGGTTCCTTTCCTTCAGTACCTCCAGGATCTCAATGGAGCGTAGAAGGCTCTGGATCATTTTCCGGCACCGTCCGTATCTTCTTCCACTGTGGCTGATTCTGCCGGAACCGGAGAAGCGGCATCCTTTACGGCCTCAGCGGTTTCTTCCTGGGGAGCAGTTTCGGGGGCCGGTTCTGCGTCTTTCGGTCCCTCAGCATTTTTTTCTTCCCCGGCCTTGCACTTTCCGGGTTCCAGCGTAATATACGTGCGTTCTTTGGCGGCGTCACAGGAAGAAGTTCCCTTTCCTGTTTCCCCAGAGGACGTTTCCTCGTCTTCGTAATCATGGAAATCTTTGTCCAGCTCATCATTGAAAGATTTATACTTCAAATAATAGGAAATACCTGCGGCGGCTGCACCGATGGCGGCCCCAAGAGCGATGAGCAGACCTGTTTTTTTCTTGGACATAGTTCATTCTCCTTTCAACCGGCATGAACGTAAACCGATATAGATTAATAATAAGCCATATTCCAGGAAAAAGGAAGGGATATTTGTAAAGAAAATGAAAAAATCCCAAAAAAATTCCATAAAATTAGCACTCGACCCTTGACAGTGCTAATAATGCGTGCTATAACATTACTTGTGAAAAGGAACAGAGATTTTGAAATGTTCTGGAATTTCAACCAATAGAAAAACATAAAGACAGAAATGGCAAGGAGGAGTCAGTAATGAAATTAGTACCATTATTTGACAGGGTTGTTTTAAAACAGTTAGTTGCAGAAGAAACGACAAAGTCCGGTATCGTGCTTCCGGGTCAGGCAAAAGAGAAACCGCAGCAGGCAGAAGTCATTGCCGTTGGACCGGGCGGAGTTGTGGATGGCAAGGAAGTTACCATGCAGGTAAAGGTTGGAGACCAGGTGATCTTCTCTAAGTACTCCGGAACTGAGGTTAAGACGGACGACGCAGAATACATCATCGTAAAACAGAACGATATTCTTGCTGTTATTGAATAAGCAGCGGCGGGAGACCGTAAGGCTGCGGCTGCTCCGGCCTGGCCGGAGAGTATATAATTTGGAGGTAATTGAATCATGGCTAAGGAAATTAAATATGGCGTAGATGCCAGAAAAGCTCTGGAAGCTGGCGTAAATAAACTTGCTGATACCGTCCGCGTGACATTAGGGCCCAAAGGAAGAAACGTGGTCCTGGATAAATCCTTCGGAACACCGCTGATCACCAACGACGGCGTGACCATCGCAAAAGAGATCGAGCTGGAAGACGCTTTTGAAAACATGGGCGCACAGATCTTAAAAGAAGTTGCCACAAAGACCAACGACGTTGCCGGTGACGGTACTACCACCGCAACCGTTCTGGCCCAGGCAATGATCAATGAGGGAATGAAGAACCTGGCAGCAGGTGCAAACCCCATTATTTTAAGAAAAGGAATGAAGAAGGCCACCGACGAGGCTGTGAAGGCCATTGCTGAGATGAGCCAGCCCATCAGCGGCAAGGCACAGATCGCAAGGGTCGCAGCAATCTCCGCTTCCAGCGATGAAGTAGGCGAGATGGTTGCAGATGCCATGGAAAAAGTGACCGGAGACGGCGTGATCACCATCGAAGAGTCCAAGACCATGAAGACCGAGTTGGATCTGGTAGAAGGAATGCAGTTCGACAGAGGCTATATCTCCGCATATATGTGCACAGATATGGAGAAAATGGAAGCCGTTCTGGACGATCCCTACATCCTGATCACAGACAAGAAGATCTCCAACATCAACGATATCCTTCCGTTACTGGAGCAGATCGTGAAGACTGGCGCAAAGCTTCTGATCATTGCCGAGGATATTGAGGGCGAGGCTCTTACGACCCTGATCGTAAACAAATTAAGAGGAACCTTCAGCGTAGTGGGCGTAAAGGCACCGGGCTATGGCGACAGAAGAAAAGAAATGTTAAAGGATATCGCGATCCTCACAGGCGGTACTGTGATCTCCGAGGAGCTGGGTCTTGACCTTAAGGATGCGACCATGGAAGAGCTGGGCCGTGCGAAATCCGTTAAAGTACAGAAAGAGAACACCATCATCGTTGACGGCCTTGGAGATAAGGAAGAGATCGCCAACCGCATCGGCCAGATCAAGGGCCAGATCGAGGAGACGAAATCTGACTTTGACAGAGAAAAGCTCCAGGAGAGACTTGCAAAGCTTTCCGGCGGCGTAGCAGTGATCCGTGTGGGCGCTGCCACAGAGACAGAAATGAAGGAAGCAAAGCTCCGTATGGAAGACGCCCTGGCAGCTACAAAGGCAGCCGTTGAAGAGGGTATCATCGCAGGCGGCGGATCTGCTTACGTTCATGCAGCAGAGAAGGTATCTGCTGTGGTAAGTGGTCTGGAAGGTGATGAGAAGACTGGCGGAAACATCATCTTAAAGGCACTGGAGGCTCCCTTATACCATATCGTTGCCAACGCAGGCCTGGAGGGCTCCGTGATCGTCAACAAGGTAAAAGAGATGGCCACAGGCATGGGCTTTGACGCATACAAAGAAGAGTACGTTGATATGGTAGAAGCAGGGATCCTGGATCCCGCAAAGGTTACAAGAAGCGCATTACAGAACGCTACCAGCGTAGCTTCCACGCTCCTTACGACCGAATCCGTAGTAGCGAACATTAAGGAAGAAACTCCCGCCATGCCCGCCGGCGCCGGCGGAATGGGCGGAATGATGTAGTCCGCGTAAAGCATTGCAAAAAAGGCTGCAGAAACCGGCTCTGGCAAGCTTGCTTGCCAGAGGAGGCTTCGGCGGCCTTTTTTATGAGGCGCACGCCTCTATGAGCAATTTGACAGTCAGTGTCTTATCGGGAAACCAGTTCCACAGCCCAGTCAAATTGCGAATAGCAATGCTTTACCCGCCGGTACTGTTCCGGATTCCATCCTGGCAAGCCTGCTTGCCAGAAGAGGCTTCGGCGGCCTTTTTTATGAGGCGCACGCCCGGCCCTCACCCCTTTTCCATGGCCAGCCGGCTGTTCTGATACTCCCCGGACCAGGTCACGTCCCTGGCGCACCATTCCGGCGGCGTAAAGGCCACGGCGTCCTCCTCCGAGGCAAATTCCACCTCCGCCAGTATGAGGCCCTGGTACGCCCCCTCAAACACGTCCAGCTCAAAGGTCAGATCCGGCCGTCCCTCCACCGGGAGCAGGTACCGCTTTTTCGTAAGGACCTGTCCGTCGGCCTTCTTTAAAAGATGCAGATAGGCCCTTTCATCCAGCGGCAGGTTATACTCCTCCCGTGCCATCAGTCCCCTGGACTTATAGGTCAGATAAAAGGAATCATCCTCCCGCCGGACCCGCACCACAGGCTCCGTGCAGAGATAGGCCTGCTCGATCATGCGGAACGGCCGGGCCTCATAGCCTTTTGGCGGGGCTGTCACAAGAAATTTACGTTCGATCTCCATAGGGCTGTCTCCTTTCCATTGGATGCCGGGAACAGGGAATGCCTGCGCCGGCACCTTTCCGCCTATTATAACACAGGATATGGCGCTGGCCCTAGAATAAGTTTTCTGTAATATAAGAAAAATGTAATAACATTCGGGCCAGAAAGATGATATAATCAAATTACAGGGAAAATAATTTTTACGAAATAAAGAAAAACGGAGGAAATGCTTATGTGGACAAGGGCAGAGCTGAAAGAAAGAGCCAAGGCGTGTCTGCGGAAATATTACTGGGCGGCCTTTGCGGTGAGCCTGGTATTCTCTCTGGTCAGCGGTATCGGAAGTCCGGTTACCCAGCCGGCAGACAGCGGGTACCAGGACGATTACTATGAGGAATATGGATTTGTGGAGGGATTGGGAGACGATCTTCCGGCAGTGGTGGGAAAGATCCCTGCTGTGATCGAGAATGTCCCGGTGGGACCGGGAGTGGTCCAGACCGGCCGGATGATATACGGAGTAATGGCAGGAGTCATGATCGTATTCCTGATCCTGGCCCTGGTCCTGGGGATCTTCGTGATCCCGGTCATTGCGGTGGGTCATAACCGGTACTATATGGAAAGCCGGCTGATGGGCCGGTCGGCGGGCTTTGGAAAGCTTTTGTGGGGCTTTTCCCGCCATTACCTGAATATCGTGCTGACCATGTTCCTGCGGGACCTGATCATCGTCGGCGGAACGTTTTTATGCGTGCTGCCGGGGCTCTATTTTGCCTACTGCTACTACATGGTGCCTTATATCCTGGCGGAAAATCCGGAAATGAAGCCCATGGAAGCCCTGCGGCTTTCCAAGCAGATGATGGAGGGCCATAAAATGAACACATGGCTGCTGGAAATGTCCTTTTTCGGATGGATGTTCCTGGGGGCCATGGCCTGCGGCGTGGGAACCTTCTTCGTGCTCCCGTATTACTACGCCACCTTTGCGGAGCTGTATGCAGTGCTCCGGGCGCCTTACGGCGGGGAGTTAAACGGCTTCGGATATCCGGAGGTGGTACCCACAGGCAGCTTTGGCGGAACGTATGTAAACCAGGCAGACAGCGCCGGAAACGGCCAGTACGGCGGTTACGGCCAGACACAGGGAGGTGCAGACTATGTCGATCATCCACAAGGGAGGTATGGATCCGGCGGAATTTGCGGGCAGGACCATGTACCGTGTAATGGAAACGAAGCAGATGCAGAAGGAAGCGGAGTATTCGGTGGAGGACAGAGTGAAGGAGCGTCCGGCTGGACCGAAGCTTCGGGACAGGGTGCGGAGCATCCTGCAGAAGATCAGAGGGACGAGAGCATAAAGCGGTCCGAGGGCGGCCCGGGCCGGGGATACTACCTAAACGGCGTGTTCCATCCCTACTCAGAGGAGGAAGATAACTAATGGCAAAGGTTTATGCATTCCTGGCGGATGGAATGGAGGAAGTGGAATGCCTGGGCGTGTGCGACGTACTGGCCCGGGCCGGCGTGGAGGTAAAGCTGGTGTCTGTCATGGGAAGATGCCAGGTGACCGGTTCCCATGGGTTCACGGTCACAGCCGACGCGCTGTTTGAGGAGATCACCGACGATGCCGACGTGCTGTTCCTGCCCGGCGGACTTCCGGGGGCAGACCATCTGCGGGACCATGAGGGCCTGGCGGCCATGCTGAAGGCCCACGGGGCAGCCGGGAAACGTCTGGCAGCCATCTGCGCGGCTCCAGGCGTCCTGGGAGGCCTGGGACTTTTAGAAGGGCGCAGGGCCACCTGCTTTCCCGGCTTTGAGGAGAAGCTTGCCGGGGCTGTCTGCACCGGGGAGGGCGTTGTCACCGACGGCCCCGTTACCACTGGAAAGGGCATGGGATGGTCCCTGGACCTGGGGCTTGAGTTGGTGCGTCTCCTTACAGACGGAGAAACAGCGGAAGCCTTAAAAAAGAAGATCCAGTATGACCGTGTTTAGGGCGCTTTTTTAAAAAATAATACTAGTATTTCTAAAAACAGTATGATATAATGCTAAATTGAAGTGTAACGCCCAGAGTGACGGCGTTTCGATATTGGACGGATATGGAAGCCATGTCCGGTACAGATATATTTAAGGAGGAACCCATACAATGAGTTTACAGGTAGAAAAGTTGGAGAAGAATACGGCGAAGCTTACCATCGAAGTGCCGGCAGAAAAATTTGACGCAGCTGTGAAGAATGCTTACAATAAGAGCAAAAGCAGATTCAATATCCCGGGCTTCAGAAAAGGCAAAGCTCCCTTTGAAATGATCAAAAAGATGTACGGAGCAGGCGTATTCTTTGAAGATGCGGCCAACGAAGTGATCGACGAGAGCTATCCGGACGCTGCAAAGGAGAGCGGACTTGTGATCGTTTCCCGCCCCACTGTGGACGTTACCCAGATCGAAGAGGGTAAGGATTTCATCTACACAGCCGTTGTGGCTGTAAAGCCGGAAGTGACCCTGGGCCAGTACAAGGGCGTAGAGGTACAGAAGGTGAAGGCAGATGTGACAGACGCAGATATCGACGCAGAGATCAGCAGCGTGAGAAATAAAAACTCCCGTCTGGTGACCGTTGAGGACAGAGCCGTTGAGAACGGCGATCTGGTGACCATCGACTTCGACGGCTATGTGGACGGAAAGAGATTCGACGGCGGAAAGGGCGACGATTATCCTCTGACCATCGGCTCCCACACCTTCATCGATACCTTCGAGGAGCAGCTGATCGGTAAGAACATCGGCGAGGAGTGCGACGTAAACGTGACCTTCCCGGCTGAGTACCATGTAGAGGACTTAAAGAACAAACCGGCTGTATTCAAGGTAAAGGTAAAAGAGATCCAGAAGAGAGAGCTTCCGGAGGTGAACGATGAGTTTGCCAGCGAAGTATCCGACTTCGATACACTGGAAGAGTACAAGAACGATTTAAGAGTAAAACTCCAGGATGAGAAACAGAAGGCCGCTGACACAGAGATCGAGAACCGTGTTGTGGATAAGGTGGTTGAGAACGCTTCCATGGAGATCGCTGACCAGATGGTTGACGAGGAAGTCAACGGTATGTTAAACGACTATGTGCGCAGACTGGAAAGCCAGGGCATCTCCTTCAAGCAGTATGCAGAGATCACAGGCATGACTGCAGAAAAGATCGGCGAGCAGATGAAGCCCCAGGCTTTAAAGCGGATCCAGACCAGACTGGTCCTGGAGGCTGTTGTAAAGGCTGAGAACATCACTGCCAGCGATGAGGATGTGGACGCACAGTTCGACAAGATGGCTGAAGCCTACAAGATGGAAAAGGACCAGATCAAGGGTATGTTCGGCGAAGAGCAGATCGCCCAGATGAAGGAAGACCTGGCTGTACAGAACGCCATCACCTTCCTTGTAAAAGAGGCAGCTCTGACCGAATAGTCAGAGGTTTCAGTTTTAGAATACGCAGGAGAAACGGGGGTTGCTGCAGCTATGCTGTGACAATCCCCTGTCAAATGTTATGAGCAGGAGGAGAGAATATGAGCTTAGTACCTTACGTACTGGAATCCACCAGCAGAGGCGAGCGTTCCTATGACATTTATTCCAGACTTTTAAAAGACAGGATCATCTTCCTGGGAGAAGAGGTCAATGACGTGACCGCCAGCCTTGTGGTGGCACAGCTTCTGTTCCTGGAGTCTGAAGACCCCAATAAGGATATCAATCTGTACATCAACAGCCCCGGCGGCTCCGTTACAGCCGGTATGGCGATCTACGATACGATGAATTATATCAAATGCGACGTATGCACCACCTGTATCGGAATGGCAGCCAGCATGGGCGCATTCCTGCTTTCCGGCGGCGCCAAAGGAAAGAGGTTCGCTCTCCCCAATGCTGAGATCATGATCCACCAGCCCTCCGGCGGAGCCCAGGGCCAGGCCACAGAGATCAACATCGCGGCTGAGCATATTTTAAAGACCAGAAAGAAATTAAACGAGATCCTGGCTGCCAATACAGGCAAGCCTCTGGAGACCATCGAAAGAGATACAGAGAGGGATAATTACATGTCCGCCCAGGAGGCCATGGAATACGGTCTCATTGACCGCGTGATCACTGGACATTAATATGGAAATTTTTAGAATTGAGGTGTGAACATGCCAGTAAGACCTGAAGACAAGATCCGTTGTTCCTTCTGCGGAAAAAGCCAGGAGCAGGTCAGAAAGATGATCGCAGGCACTGGAAATAATGTATTTATCTGTGATGAATGTATTGAGCTGTGCAGCGAGATCCTGGAAGAGGAGCTGGGTCCCGAAGGGGAGGAAGCGCCGGATTTCGCAGGCATCAATCTGTTAAAGCCCAAGGAGATCAAGGAGTTCCTGGACCAGTACGTGGTGGGACAGGAGGAGGCCAAAAAGGTCCTGTCTGTGTCTGTATACAACCACTATAAGAGGATCACCTCCCAGAGGGAATCCGACATCGAGCTCCAGAAGAGCAATATCCTGATGTTGGGCCCCACAGGCTCTGGAAAGACCTACCTGGCCCAGACCCTGGCAAAGCTTTTAAATGTTCCCTTTGCCATCGCCGACGCCACCACCCTCACGGAGGCGGGATACGTGGGCGAGGATGTGGAGAACATCCTGTTAAAGCTGATCCAGGCGGCGGACAACGATGTGAGCCGGGCGGAGTACGGGATCGTGTATATCGATGAGATCGATAAGATCACCAAAAAGAGCGAGAATGTCTCCATTACCAGGGACGTTTCCGGCGAAGGCGTACAGCAGGCGCTCCTTAAGATCCTGGAGGGAACTGTTGCCAACGTTCCTCCCCAGGGTGGAAGAAAGCATCCCCAGCAGGAGCTGATCCCCATTGACACCACCAATATCCTGTTCATCTGCGGCGGGGCCTTTGACGGCCTGGAGCGGATCGTGGAATCCAGGATGGAGGCCAGCACCATCGGCTTTGGCGCCAAGATCGCCGACCGGAAGCACATGGATGTGGGGGCCCTGTTAAAGCAGGCCATGCCCCAGGATCTGACCAAATTCGGCCTGATCCCGGAATTTGTGGGCCGTGTGCCAGTGATGGTATCCCTGGATCTTCTGGACGAGGACGCCCTGGTGAAGATCCTGACAGAGCCGAAAAACGCCATTACCAAGCAGTATCAGAAGCTGTTTGAGCTGGATGACGTGAAGCTGGAGTTTACCCCCGAGGCGGTCCATTCCATCGCCCATATGGCAGTGGAGAGAAAGACCGGGGCCAGGGGACTGCGTTCCATCATGGAAAACGTCATGATGGATATGATGTATGAGATCCCGTCGGATTCCAATGTGGGGATCTGTACGGTGACCAGCGACGCAGTGGAAGGAAAGGGAAAGCCGGAGATCGTATACCGGGATCTGACGGTTCCCAGAAAGAACCTTTTAGGCAGATCAAAGAAAGACAGTAAGGGCGAGATCGCCTGATAGAGACGGGCTGCTGCAAAGCGAACAGGTTTTACAGCGGCCCATTTTTTCTATATATACAAAAGGAGAATGTTCATGGATGAAAAATTGATGACACTGCCGGTCATTGCGCTCAGAGGGCTGACAGTGCTTCCTGAGATGATCCAGCATTTTGATATCAGCCGGGACAAGTCCATCAGCGCCGTGGAGCACGCCATGGTGGGAGAGCAGAAGGTGTTCCTGGTGACCCAGCGCCAGATCGAGGAGGAGGATCCCGATGCCTCCGGCCTGTTCCAGATCGGTACCATCGCCAGGATCAAGCAGCTGGTGAAGATCCCCGGCGGCCTGGTCCGGGTCATGGTGGAGGGCCTGGAAAGGGCAGAGCTTATCAATCTGCTCCAGGATGATCCGTATCTGGAGGCCGAGGTGGCAGAAGCGCCTCTGATGGAAGAAAACCTGAGCGATACTGTAAAGGAGGCCATGGCCCGCATCGTCAAGGAGAAGCTGGAAGAGTTTGGAAACGGCAATCCCAAGACGGTCAAGGACTTCATGGGCGGGCTTATGGCCATTACGGATCTGAACGAGCTGCTGATCCAGACGGCCGGTCAGTTCCCCTGGGAGTATACGGTGAAGCAGGAGCTTTTGGAGTGCGGTTATGTGAGCCATCTGTATGACCGGGTGGTCTATTATCTGATGCGGGAGATCGAGATCTTAAAGATCAAACGGGATTACCAGGGAAAGGTAAAGGCCAGCATTGACAAAAACCAGAGAGACTATATTTTAAGGGAAGAGCTTAAAGTGATCCAGGAGGAGCTGGGGGAGGAGTATACCGGCTCCGACGCAGACAGCTTCCTGGAGCAGCTGGAGAAGCTCAACGCGGATAAGGAGACAAAGGAAAAGATCCGCAAGGAGATCATGCGGTTCAAGGCGATGCCCGGCGGAAGCCAGGAGGCCAACGTGCTGCGGACCTACATCGAAACAGTGCTGGAGCTTCCCTGGAAAAAGACGTCCCGGGACAACCAGGATATCCGCCATGCGGAAAAGATCCTGGAGGAGGACCATTACGGACTGGAAAAGGTCAAGGAGCGGGTGCTGGAATATCTGGCAGTCCGGGTCCTGACCAAAAAGGGGACCAGCCCCATCCTCTGCCTGGTGGGCCCGCCGGGAACGGGAAAGACCTCCATCGCCCGGTCGGTGGCCAGGGCATTAAATAAGAAATACGTCCGCATCAGCCTGGGCGGCGTCCATGACGAGGCGGAGATCCGCGGTCACAGGAAGACGTATGTGGGCTCCATGCCGGGCCGGATCGCCGAGGCCATGCGCCAGGCGGGCGTGGCCAATCCGCTGATGCTTCTGGACGAGATCGATAAGGTATCCGGCGATTACAAGGGAGATGTGGCATCGGCGCTCCTGGAGGTCCTGGACGGAGAGCAGAACGTGAAGTTCAGGGATCACTATGTGGAGATCCCCCTGGATCTTTCCGGCGTTCTCTTTATCGCCACAGCCAACACCACCCAGACCATCCCCGGTCCTCTTCTGGACCGTATGGAGGTGATCGAGGTATCCAGCTATACGGAAAATGAAAAATTCCATATTGCCAGGAACTACCTGGTGACCAAGCAGCTGGAGCGGAACGGGCTGGATAAAGGAAAGCTCACCATCAGTGATAAGGCCCTGGAAAAGATCATCCACAACTATACCAGAGAGGCCGGCGTCCGGAACCTGGAGCGGCGGATCGGAGAGATCTGCCGGAAGGCGGCCAGGGAATTCCTGGAGAGGGATAAGACCTCTGTACGGGTGACCGAGGCCAACCTGGAAAAATATCTGGGCAAGGAAAAGATCACCTTTGAGGACGCCAACCAGGAGGACCAGGTGGGCATTGTCCGCGGCCTGGCCTGGACCAGCGTAGGGGGAGATACCTTGCAGATCGAGGTCAACGTGATGCCTGGAGACGGAAAGCTTCAGATGACGGGCCAGATGGGTGACGTGATGAAGGAATCGGCCCAGATCGCCCTGACCTATGTGCGCTCTGTCAGCGAGAAATATGAGATCCCCAGGGATTATTTTGAGACCCATGACATGCATCTGCACATTCCGGAGGGAGCCGTTCCCAAGGACGGTCCATCCGCCGGCATCACCATGGCTACGGCCATGCTGTCTGCGGTGACCGGAACAAAGGTCCATGCCAGGGTGGCCATGACCGGAGAGATCACCTTAAGAGGACGGGTGCTCCCCATCGGCGGCTTAAAGGAAAAGACACTGGCGGCCAGGATGGCCCATATGGAAAAGGTCCTGGTGCCGGCGGGCAACCAGCCGGATATGGCAGAGATCTCCAAAGAGATCACAAAAGGCCTTTCCATTGTCTATGTCAAGACCATGGAGGACGTGATCCGGGAGGCGTTCGTTTAAGATCGGAGGACAATATGATCATAAGAAATGTGGAGCTGGAAACTGTCTGCGGCGTGACCAGCAGGCTGCCGGAAAATACTCTTCCAGAGTTTGCGTTTGCGGGAAAGTCCAATGTGGGAAAATCCTCGCTGATCAACGCGCTGATGAACCGGAAGGCTCTGGCCAGGACCTCGGCCCAGCCGGGAAAGACCCAGACCATCAATTTTTATAACATAAACAAAGAGCTGTATTACGTGGACCTGCCGGGATACGGCTATGCAAAGGTGTCCCAGACGGAAAAGGAAAAATGGGGGAAGATGATCGAAAACTATCTCCATAAGTCCAAAATGCTGAAATGCGTGTTCCTTCTGGTGGACATCCGCCATGAGCCGTCGGCCAATGACAGGACCATGTACGAGTGGGTGGTCTACAATGGCTTCCGCCCGGTGATCATCGCCACAAAGCTGGATAAGATCAACCGGAGCCAGATCCAGAAACAGGTGAAGCTCATAAGGAACGGCCTGGGAATGGAAAAGGACGACGTGATCATCCCGTTTTCCGCTGCCAGCAAGCAGGGGAGGGAAGAGATCTGGGCGCTGATCGGGAAGATGGCCGCCGGAGAAGAAAAGGAACAGGAAGAAGGCTCTGGGGAAAACGAGCAGGCCTGATCCGGGAAAAAGAACGGGGGAGCCCATATCGCCATGACATGGGCTCCCCCGGAGCCTTTATACGCCGCTTTTTTGTTTTATGGCCTGCTGGTATGCATCCATCACTGCCAGTCCAAGGGTGACCACGGCAGTGGGGACGGTGACCAGAAGAAAAAATTTCCGGCGGATCCGCCGGATCCGTCTGGAAAGATCAGACCGCTGTCTTTTCATGAAATCCTCCTATTCTGACCGCATTAACGACCGCATGACAAAGGAATAGATCTCCTGGCTCCGCTCCTTCCAGTGGCCGCACATGATCTCGGCCTGATCCTTATCGGGAACGGATACGTCCAGGCTGATGAGCGCGGCTTTTCCCTCCCGCACCTCGCAGTGGACGATGTAATCCTGGTTTGTGGACTTATAGAAATCAGAGATGACGCCCACCTCGCTGCGGAGACGGAATTTATTTTCCTTTAAATAGCCGTCAATGTCGGAGACAATGGCAGGAGAGATATTGGATCCGAAGAAGGAAAGGGTATCCTCCCCTTCCCTGGTGATCTCGTAGCGGGAGGAGTTGTGGATGGACTCCATTTTCAGAAGCCCGGCTTCCCGCAGCTCATTTAAGGCCTGCTGCAACGTAAAGTAGGTGGTGTATTCATGGTCCAGGAAAAAATCCGTGAGCTGGGAATTGGTCAGCGGGAAGTTGACGTGGGCCAGCATATAGAGGATCATGAGTTTATAAAGGGTGATCGGATCCGATAACATAGGCTTACTCCTTTGAATCAATAGGGAACTATCCTTATTTTACAGGTTTCTCCCGGGGGATTCAAGTCCTTTTTCTTTTTTAGGGGACAGCCTGGCGGCGGAGGGGAGGACCTTCCGGGCAGACATGCCCGAATTTCGTCGAAAATGGTAGTGTATTTACCAGTAAAGTATGATATGATAAACTGAAACGATTATGGCGGCCGGGCCTTCAGGGCGGCTGCTGATTATGAAAATCCAGGGTGAAATATTATGAGAGAACGGATCAACCGCCTCGCGCGAGGGATTGTGGATGCGGAGCTGCCGAAGCTGTTTCTTTCTCCGGTGAAGGTGGAGGAAACGCTGGGCAGCGATACCATATATAAACGAGAGCTGTACCTTTCCAGTGAAAATAATCTTTCTATCAAGGGGCTGGCCTACTCCACCCATTCCAGGGTGAGGATCGCCTCCCGGTCCTTCGGCGGCCTGAGAAACCATATTGTGTACGAGGTGGATACCTCCTGGTGCGAAAACGGGGATGTGATCCGCGGAACCATCAATCTGGTGACCAACGGCGGAGAGCTGGAGGTCCCCTTCCTTTTTTGTGTGGAAACCACAGCCTCCATCCGGGTCCTCTCCACCCTGCATACGGTGGAGGATTTTGTGGATCTGGCCCAGAAGGATATGGATCTGGCTCTGCGGCTCATGGAATATAAGGATTTTACGGACGCACCCTTCCTCCAGGACCTGCGGGTACGGGCAGTCTTTGACGGGATCCGAGGCCATGGAAACCGGCAGAACGCCCTGGAGGAGTTTTTCCTGGGGCTGGGAGTGAAGGAGCCGGTGGAGCTGACTCTTTCAGCCGCATCCAAAACGTATGATAATCCGAAAAAACAGGTGAGCGACCGGATCGTCCTCCAGAAAAATGGCTGGGGCTATGTATATATGGAGGTGAAGGCTGACGGGGATTTCATTGAGCTTTCCCAGAAGACCGTGACCCAGGCAGACTTTACGGACGGCCGCTTTGACCTGGCTTTTAAGATCCATCCGGAGCGGCTGCACAGGGGAAAGAACCTGGGGGCCATCCGGTTTTTGACGGTCCACGGAGAAACGGCGGTCCGGATCACGGCCACAGCTGGAAATGAGCTGGGAGCGGCAGCCAGGGACCGGGAGATCACCCGGTCCAGCATAGCCCGGTATCTGACGCTCCGGGAGGAGTATGAAAGCGGGAAAAATGATCCGGCAAAGGTTTTAACGAAGCTCCAGAGGGAGCTGGACGCCATCCGCGGGGCCTGCGGCAGCTCTCTGCTCCACTCCCTGTTCCAGGCGGAGACGTATCTGGATGCGGGACGGCCGGATCAGGCGGCCCTGTGTCTGGACAGCTGCCGGGACCAGATCGCGGCAGAGGAGGAGAGGACCGGGACCCTGTACTGCTTTTACCAGTACCTCCAGTACCGGGTGAACCCCGATGAGACCAGGAGGGATGCGGTGCTGCGGCTTTTGAGAAAGAAGCTGGATAAGCGGAAGGGACGGTTTTATTTACAGCTCCTGCTTTTAAAGATGGAGCCGGAGCTGTTTGAGGAGGGCCCGGCGCTGTTTGACAGCTTCAAGACCCAGTACAGGAACGGATGCCACAGTCCCTTCCTGTATATTGAGGCCTGCCGGCTTCTGGAAAAGGATCCGGCCCTTCTGGTGAATATGGAGCCCTTTGAGATCCATGCTCTGTATTACGGTGTGACCCATGGCATGATAGGAGAGGCGCTGGCCCTGCGGGCCGCGTCCCTGGCCTCTGGGGTGAAATTTTTCCACCGGCTTTACTACCGGCTCCTGGCGGCCCTTTATGAGAAATATCCGGAGAAAGAGATCCTGACGGCGGTGTGCTGTCTGCTGATCAAGGGCAATATGCGCACGGCTGCCTGCTTCCCCTGGTATGAAAAGGGGATCAGGGAGGAGATCAGCCTCACCAGGATCTATGAATATTACCTGTATTCCCTGCCGGCCTCCTATGACCAGATGCTGCCGAAGCAGGTGCTCCTGTATTTTTCTTATGAGCACAGCCACATGGACCGCCGCAGCCGTTCCGTGCTCTACGCCAACGTTCTGACGTATTTAAAGCCCGGAGACAGGCTTTATAAGGCCTATGAGCGGGAAATGGAAAAGTTTGCCATGGAGCAGCTTTTTGAGGGGCGGATCGACCGCTTTCTGGCGGTGATCTACCGGCACATGATCTACCGGGATATCATCGACGCCCAGGTGGCAAGGGTACTGCCGGGGATCTTAAGGGCCAACCGGATCTGCTGCCAGGATGCGTCCATGAAATATGTGGTGGTGGGCAGCGCCCTTCTGGAGGGAGAGGATGCCTATCCCTTAAACGACGGGACGGCGTATGTGCCCTTATATTTTGACGATTGTGTGCTCCTGTTCCAGGATGTGTATGGAAACCGGTATATGGACGTTCCCTATACAAAAGAGCCGGTGTTGGAGGAACGGGAGCTGGAGGAACGGTGCTTTGAAATGTTCCCGGACCACCCCATGCTGAAAATGCGGGCCTGCCTTGGGATCATGGAAAAAGAGGAGATAGACGGAGACGGGATCCGCGTACTCCAGGATGCCCTGGATTCTCTTCCGGTGAAGGAGCTGTACCAGCAGAAAATGCTCACCCGGATCATCGCCTATTATAATGACCCGGCAAGGAACGGTGAGGAGGCCATGAACGAAGAGGGAGGAGCCTATCTTCTCCGGCTGGACAAAAAACGCCTGTCCCGGATGGAACGGGTGGGGATCTGTGAAACGCTGATCAGCCAGGATCTTTATAAGGAAGCCTATGATATGATCCGTGAATTCGGAGAAGAGGGCCTGAAGATCAAACGGCTTTTAAAGCTGTGCACAAAGCTGATCTCACAGAATCTGGCGGAGACGGACGACCTGCTTTTACATATGGCCAGGAGGATCTTCCTGTCCGGAAAAGGCGACGGCGTGATCCTGGATTATCTGTGCAGATACTTCAACGGTGCCAACAGCGATATGTACCGGATCCTGGTACAGGCGGTCCGGGAGCATACAGAAACCTATGATATGGAGGAACGGCTCCTGGCCCAGCTTCTGTTCACCGGAAGCGATAAACACCTGGATACGGTATTCGATCTTTATGCCGGAAGGAAAAAGACCAGCGATGCCATTGTAAAGGCATATTTTACCATCCGCTGCGTGGATTATTTCTTAAAGGACCAGACGCCGGGGGACCGGGTGTTTGCCTATCTGGAGGGGGCCATCAACGGAAGCCAGGAGATCCGGAAGCTGCCGGAGATCTATCTGATGGCCATGACAAAATATTACGCCGGTCTGCCGTCCCTGGAGAAGGAGCAGCAGCAGGTATGCCGCCGGTGTATGGCCGTCCTGCTGGACCAGGGGATGATTTTTGCATATTTTAAGGATCTGGCTCCCTATGTGGACCTTCCGGGAGAACTGCTGGATAAGGAGATCGTGGAGTACCGCGGCGCGCCGGAGGGACGTCCGGTGCTCATGGTCCGTGTTCTTCCCGATGAGGAGGAGTTCCATGAGGAAGAGCTGAAGCCGGTGTATAAGGGGATCTATGTGCGCCAGAAGCTTCTGTTCGAGGGCGAGGTCATGGAATATACCATAAGCGAATATGAGAATGGGGAGCCGGTGGAAAAGGCAAGCGGCAGGATCTCCTGCCGGGAAGCGGCCGCCGGGGACCGGGGAAATCGTTTTTCCGCCCTCAATACCATGGGACTCTGTCTGGCTATGAAGGACGACCGGAGGCTTAAGGAGGCCATGGTGCGGTATGTGACAGAAAGCCAGGCGGCAAAAGAGCTGTTCCCGCTGGCGGAGTAAGAGGAAAATGAAATGGACAAACTGATAATCGGAATCGACCTGTGCGATGCCTATACCCAGGCGGCGGTGGCCGGACGGGATGAGACCTGGGTGATCCCCACGGTCATCTGCCGGAAAAAAACAGACGGCGGGTGGTACGTGGGCGAGGAAGCGTATAAATATACACTGATGGGCGAGGGCGTGATCGTGGACAAGCTCTTAAGCCTGGCTGTAAAGGATGGGACCGCCACCATCTCGTCGGTGAAATACCAGGGAGCAGAGCTTTTAAGGATGTATATGGAACGGATCCTGGCCATGATCCGGGCGGAATATCCGGGTGTGCCGGTGGCCCAGCTGGTGATCTCCCTGGAAAATATGGAAATGAAGCTGATGGACTGTCTTATGGGCTGTGCAGACGCTCTGGGGATCTCCAGGGATCTGGTCCACATTGCCAGCCATACGGAGTGCTTCGTTTACTACGTTCTGAGCCAGAAGCGGGACGTATGGGGCGGCCAGGTGGGGATGTTTTCCCTGTCGGATGAGGCACTGCGGTATTATGAGCTGAAGGTGGTCCAGGGGCCGAGGCAGATGACGGCCTGGGCGGAGCACGAGGATCTGGAGGAGGGCTTCAGCCTTAATGTGCTGGATTCGCCCTCCGGAGCCAGGATGGCCGATCAGATCCTCTGTGCCTGCGGGGAACGGCTTCTCCAGAAAAAGCTGTATTCCTCAATTTTTTTAACGGGAAAGGGCTTTGGAAGGACTGACTGGGCTCCAGAATTTATGAAGCAGGTGTGCCACCGGAGACGGGTGTTTGCGGAGCCATCCCTTTTTGCCCGGGGAGCGGCCTTAAAGGCCGGGGACTATCTGGAGGAGAGATCCTCCTATCCCTTTGTATGTCTGTGTGAGGGAAAATTAAGATCCACGGTGGCTATGGAGGTCATGAAGCGGGACAGCCGGATCCAGATCGCCCTGGCCTCCGCCGGAGAGAGCTGGTATGAGGCCAGGAGCGTTCTGGAGGTGATCCTGGACGGTCAGGAGGAGATCGAGCTGATCATCACATCGCCCCAGAATCCCAAGCAGAAGAGGCTGGTCCGGATCCCGCTGGAGGGCTTTCCCAAACGTCCTCCAAAGACCACCAGGGTGCGGATCGCCGTGGGCTTTCTGGATGAAAGGACCATGGTGGTGAAGATCGTGGACCGGGGCTTTGGAGAGCTGTTCCCGAAAACAGACGCTGAGATCCGTCAGGAGGTGAGAGTATGAGCCTGATCCTGTGCCGTCAGGAACCGGTGACATCCCCCTATTTTGTCGAGGAGCTGGGGGTCCATCTGTATTCCTCCCAGGAACTGAATTACGTGATCTATCATCATCCTCTCCTGGTGATGGAGGATTTTGTGAACGAGCGCCTGGCGGCATTTTTACGGACTGAGCTGAGGCTTCCGTTCCTGGCGGAGCGGATCCAGAAGTGGATCCAGAGCCGGGGGCCGTCGGATGAGCTTCTGTTCTTGATCCTCCAGGACTGCGCTTTCTATACCCAGGCAGAGCAGGCGGCCTACCGGCAGAAGGTGGCGGGCCTTAGGAAGCTGTCCTCCCATGAATATGAAAAGAAAAGGGCCGATTACTTTTACAGCCTGGGGCTTTACGGCCGGTCGGCCTCCATGTACAAACGGATCCTGGACAATGGGGAAGGCAGGAGCTTATCCCATGAATTCAGGGGAAAGGTCTGGAACAACCTGGGAGCCTGCTATGGGGAGCTGTTCTCTTTCCAGAAGGCCATGGACGCCTATGTCTGCGCCTGGAATGAAAAGCCAGAGGCCGCGTATCTGAAGGGGATGTATTTCCTTACAAAGCTGGATCCGGAGCTTTCCATGAAGGACCGGTGCCGGGAGCTTCTGGCTTCCCAGGATACAGAGGGCTGGGACCGGGAGTTTAACGAGGCTCTGGTCAGGGCCGGACAGACGGGACCTGCGGTACGGCTCCAGGAAATTTTCGACAGGGATCCGGAAAAAAGGCTGGAGGGAGCCGCAAAGGTACTGAACCAGTGGAAGCTGGAATACAGGAAGATGCTGTAAAAATACCATAAGGCCCTTGACAAGGAGAAAAGATTCCACTATATTATTGGGTATATGAAAAAGCTGGGAAGAAGAGGAGTACGTACCAGGCGCCAGCAGAGAGGACTGTCCGCAGGCTGAAAGACAGGCCGGGAATGCAGGTACGGAAGGTAGCTTTGGAGCTGAAGCGGTGAGGGGCGAATGCCTGTCCAGCCGTTTCCGGGTGGTTTCCGTTATGGACCGGAAAGATCGCCGCAGCTGCGGTGAATAAAGGTGGTAACGCGGTATTTCGCCCTTTGCATTTGCAGAGGGCGTTTTCTTTTTAAGGAGAATTCTATGATTCGTTTAAGGCCATATAAACCGGGAGACGCCTGGAACCTTTTGGAATGGTGGGAAAACGCCGGTGAGGAAGATTTTTTAATGTGGAGCTGCGGGGAATTTTCATATCCCCTGACCATCGAAGAGCTGGACGGATACTTTGCCCGGTGGTGTCTGCAGGAGACCGACGGCTGGCCGATGACGGCCCTGGATGAAAAGGGAACGCCTGTGGGCCATTTCCTGGTCAGAAAGGCGGATTATGAAGATGCCGAAGCCCGGGTGGGATTTATCGTGACTGCCCCGGAGATCCGGGGAAAGGGCCTGGGAAAGGAATTTGCCGGCCAGATCCTGCGGTATGTATTCCAGGTGCTGGGGATGAAAAAGGCGTCCCTGGCGGTGTTCGATAAAAATACCCAGGCAAAGGCCTGCTATGAGGCCGCAGGCTTTAAGACCGTTTCCCACATACCAGATCATCTGGAGTATAAGGGAACCGTATACGGCGCATACGAAATGGAGGCGTATTCCAATGAATAAGCCCCAGGGCGGCTGCGAAAGCTGCGCGTTTTACGCCTATGATGAGGAATATGAGTATTACGTCTGTGAGGCAGATCTGGATGAGGATGAGATGTCCGCATTTCTGCGGGGCTCGGATTTTTCCTGCCCGTTTTACCAGCCCGGCGATGAGTACCGGGTGGTAAGAAAACAGATGTAGGGATACAAAAGAGATGGAACATAAAGGAGAGGAGCAGTTATGAAAGAACTGGAAAAGACCTATAATCCGGCGGCCATTGAGGACCGTCTGTACCAGAAATGGCTGGACAATAAATATTTCCATGCCGATGCAGAGAGAGGAAAGAGGGAAGGGAAGAAGCCCTTTACCATCGTAATGCCTCCGCCCAATATCACAGGCCAGCTCCATATGGGCCACGCCCTGGACAACACCATGCAGGACATCCTGATCCGCTATAAGAGGATGCAGGGCTACGAGGCCCTTTGGCAGCCGGGTACGGACCATGCGGCCATTGCCACAGAGGTCAAGGTCATCGATAAGCTGAAAAAGGAAGGCATCGACAAGAACGACCTGGGCCGGGAGGGCTTTTTAAAGGAGGCCTGGAAGTGGAAGGACGAGTATGGCAGCCGCATCATCCGCCAGCTCCATAAAATGGGCTCCTCCGCCGACTGGGACCGGGAGCGGTTCACCATGGACGAGGGCTGCTCGGACGCGGTATTAGAGGTGTTCACAAGACTTTACGAAAAAGGCTATATCTATAAGGGCTCCAGGATCATCAACTGGTGTCCCGTATGTAAGACGTCCATCTCCGACGCGGAGGTGAACCACGAGGAGCAGGACGGCTTCTTCTGGCATATCAATTACCCCATCGTGGGCGAGGAAGGACGCTTTGTGGAGATCGCCACCACCCGTCCGGAGACCATGCTGGGAGATACGGCTGTGGCTGTGAACCCGGAGGATGAAAGATATAAGGACCTGATCGGCAAGATGTTAAAGCTGCCGTTAACGGACCGGGAGATCCCGGTGGTGGCCGATGAATACGTGGACAAGGAGTTCGGGACTGGCTGTGTGAAGATCACACCGGCCCATGATCCCAACGACTTTGAGGTGGGAAAGCGCCATAACCTGGAAGAGATCTGCATCATGAATGACGACGCCACCATAAACGTTCCCGGAAAATATTTCGGCATGGACCGTTATGAGGCAAGAAAGGCTATGGTGGAGGATCTGAAGGAGCAGGACCTTCTGGTGAAGGTGGTCCCCCACTCCCATAACGTGGGGACCCATGACCGCTGCGGCACCACAGTAGAGCCCATGGTAAAGCCCCAGTGGTTCGTGCGCATGGACGAAATGGCAAAGCCGGCCATTGAGGCGTTAAAGACCGGAAAGCTGAAATTCGTTCCGGAGAGCTTTGGAAAAACGTATCTCCACTGGCTGGAGGGGATCCGCGACTGGTGCATCTCCAGGCAGCTCTGGTGGGGACACCGGATCCCGGCCTACTACTGCCAGGAGTGCGGCGAGATGGTGGTGGCGAAATCCATGCCGGAAAAATGCCCGAAATGCGGCTGCACCCACTTAAAGCAGGATGAGGATACCCTGGATACCTGGTTCTCCTCTGCTCTCTGGCCCTTCTCTACCTTAGGCTGGCCGGAAAAGACAGAGGAGATGGAGTACTTCTATCCCACAAACGTTCTGGTGACCGGCTACGACATCATCTTCTTCTGGGTGATCCGTATGGTATTCTCCGGCCTGGAGCAGACGGGAGAATGTCCCTTTGACACAGTGCTGATCCATGGACTGGTGCGGGATTCCCAGGGACGGAAGATGAGCAAGTCCTTAGGAAACGGCATCGATCCCTTAGAGGTCATCGACAAATACGGCGCCGATGCCCTCCGCATGACCTTAATGACCGGAAACGCGCCGGGCAATGATATGCGTTTTTACTGGGAGCGGGTGGAGGCCAGCAGAAACTTCGCCAATAAGGTATGGAACGCCAGCCGCTTCATTATGATGAATATTGAAAAGGCTCCGGTCCTGGACGCACAGCCGGCGGATCTGACCATGGCCGATAAGTGGATCCTTTCCAAGGCCAACAGCCTGGTGAAGGAAGTCACTGAAAACATGGATAAGTTCGAGCTGGGCATCGCCCTCCAGAAGGTCTATGACTTTATCTGGGAGGAATTCTGCGACTGGTACATCGAGATGGTGAAGCCACGTCTCTGGGATGATAACGATACCACCAAGGCTGCGGCCATCTGGACCTTACGGACGGTGCTCATGGATTCCTTAAAGCTCCTGCACCCGTTCATGCCCTTTATCACAGAGGAGATCTTCTGCAACCTGCAGGAGGAGGAGCCGTCCATCATGATCTCTTCCTGGCCGGTCTACAAGGAGGAAAGGAACTTTGGTCCCGAGGAGCATGCCGTGGAGATCATCAAGGGAGCCGTGAGGGCGATCCGGAACGTGCGTACCTCCATGAACGTTCCGCCCAGCAAAAAGGCCAAGGTATTCGTGGTTTCTGAGGACCAGGAGGTACGGGAGATCTTTGAGCACAGTAAGGTATTCTTCGGGACCCTGGGTTATGCCAGCGAGGTAGCGATCCAGGCAGATAAGAACGGCATTGCTGAGGACGCCGTATCCGCAGTAGCTCCCCAGGCGGCCATTTATATGCCGTTTGCAGAGCTGGTGGACATCGAGAAGGAAGTAGAGCGTCTGAAAAAAGAGGAGGAGCGCCTGGCAAAGGAGCTTGCCCGGGTAAACGGAATGTTAAATAACGAGAAATTCGTTTCCAGAGCGCCCCAGGCCAAGATCGATGAGGAGAAGGCGAAGCTTTCCAAATATACCCAGATGATGGACCAGGTAAAGGAGCGTCTGGGCCAGCTTGTAAAATAAAAAAATTCCAGAGATCACCAGACTGCCGCAGGCTGTCGAAACAGAACGATGGGTTCTGCTTGCAGGCAGTCTGGATTTCTAGTATGATGGGAGGTACAGGCGGTATGAAAAGGAAACAGAAAGAAACGGCAGAACAGTACCTGGAACGGATCCCGTCCTTTGCGAAAAAAAAGAGCGGGATGGAGGATGTGAGGGCATTTCTGGAGCTTCTTGGAAGCCCGGACAGGGGAATGAAGATCTTCCATGTGGCCGGGACCAACGGAAAGGGCTCTGTGTGCGCCTTTCTGTCCTCGGCCTTAAAAGAGGCCGGGCTTTGCTGCGGAGCCTTTACCTCGCCCCATCTTTCGGATATCCGGGAACGGTTTCTGATCCAGGGGGAGATGGTCTCACGGGAGGCTTTTGACCAGGCCTTTGAGACCGTATACGGGGCCGCCGGCCAGTGGACCGCCCAGGGGAAGCCGCATCCCACGTATTTTGAGTTTCTTTTTTATATGGGGATGGTGCTGTTTTCCAGAGCCGGGACGGAGGTCCTGGTGCTGGAGACCGGTATGGGAGGCCTTTACGATGTGACAAATGTGGTGGAACATCCCCTGGTCTCTGTGATCACGTCTGTGAGCATCGACCATACGGCCTTTCTGGGCCATACGGCCGGTGAGATCGCAGTACATAAGGCAGGGATCATAAAGCCCGGCTGTCCGGCCGTCTATGACGATTCCTGTCCGGAGGCGGAGGCTGTGATCCTTGAAACGGCAGAAAAGAAAGGGAGTCCGGCGTTCCCGGTGGGATGCGTCCCCTTCCGCCTGGAGGGGGAAACGCTGGTCTTCCAGTGGGATTACCTGGGAAAGACAGAGGAATTTACCGTGGGCTTTCCGGCCCCCTACCAGGCAGAGAACGCAGCCCTGGCGGTGACGGCCCTTTCTGTGTCCGGTCTTGGGATCCCGGCAGAAGCCGTGCGCCGGGGCTTAAGGAGCGCCAGATGGCCGGCCAGGATGGAACGCCTGCTTCCCGGGGTCTATCTGGACGGCGCCCATAATGAGGACGGGATCCGGGCCTTTCTGGAGGCGGCCTGTCTTTTAAAGCGGGAACGGAGACCGGAGACCACCAGGCTTTTATTTGCCGTGGCAGCGGACAAGGAGTACGGACGGATGCTGGAAGAGATCGGCCGGAGCCTTCAGCCGGATGAATGTTATCTGACGGCGGCGGATACCTCCAGGGCCCTTTCCGTGGACGGGCTTTTCCAGGCGGCCAGGGAGCGGATGCCGGAAACAGCCAGGATCCGCTGCTTTGAAACTACGAAAAAAGCCTTTGAGGCACTGCTGGCAGACCGGACCGGCCAGGATCTTTCGTTTATTGCAGGATCCCTTTATCTGGCTGGCGAGATCCGGACGGCGGCAGCGGCCTGGATGGAGGAAGAACGATGATCGATTTTGAGGAAGAGATCCAGCGGTTTAAGCCCAGCCTTGAGGTGGAGGCAGTCAGCGACGCCATTATAAAGAGCGATCTGACGGATATGGCAGACATCATGATGGAGATCATGAAGGAGATAAAGGAAAAATAATCTATGGACTATTTGCAGAAGATCCAGTTTGCGGCCAACAGCTACTATAACCGCGGCCTGGAAATGGCGAAGGAAAGAGATCTTTCCGGGGCCGCGCTGTACCTGAAGAGGGCGCTGCAGTTCAACAAATATCATACGGACGCCAGGAATCTCCTGGGACTGATCTTTTATGAGATGGGGGAGACCTCTGATGCGCTGACCCAGTGGGTCATCAGCATCAATCTCCAGCCGGAGAATAACCGGGCGGACCATTATCTGGATGAGGTCCAGAGGAAGCCGGGCCAGCTGGAGATCGCCAGCCAGACCATAAAAAAGTATAACCAGGCGCTGTTCCATGCCCAGGGCGGCAGCGACGACCTGGCGGTCCTGCAGCTGAAGCGGATCGTGGAGGAAAAGCCCAACTTTGTAAAGGCCCATCTGCTCCTGGCCCTTCTTTATATGGAGCACGGGGATCATACAAAGGCGGGAAAGTCCCTTTTTAAGGTCTTACAGATCGATAAGACCAACCAGAAGGCCCAGCGGTACATGGAATATGTGAAATCCAGGACCGGAAAGGCCGATGTGGAAAAGCGGAAGATGAAAAACGCCTTTTCCCACCGGGAGATGCAGGACGATGACGTGATCCTGCCGCCCACCTACAAGGAAAATACCGGCTGGCAGTCCATCATCAACATTGCCATCGGTCTGGTCCTGGGGGCGGTGCTGGTGGTGTTTATGGTGATGCCGGCCAGGGAGCGTTCGCTGAATTATGAGCATAACCAGGAGATGCGGGCCTACGCCGATAAGCTGAACCTGGCCAACCAGAAGGCCGACAGTCTCCAGAAGGAGGCGGACCAGTACCGCCAGGAAAAGGAGGCGGCGGAGGAAAACCTAAGCAGCCTCATGGGCGATTCAGACAGCACCCTGTCCCAGTACGGGACCATGGTACAGATCCTAAACGCCTGGAGGAAGGGAGACATCCAGACGGCAGTACAGCTTTATATCGGCCTGGACCAGAGTAAGATTACCGATGAGAGCATGGCCGGCGTCCTGGGAGAGCTCCAGGCAGAAATGAATGCCAGCGCCCCGGCGGTCTTAGAAAGCCTGGGAGCCCAGAGCACAGCGGCCGGAGATTATGACACGGCCCTTCACTACTACGAAAAATATATGGAGATCAACGATAAGAATCCCCAGATCATCTTCAACATGGCCATGATCTATAAGACCAAAGGCGATGAGGAGACGGCGGACCAGCTGTTCGGCCAGGTGATTATGAACTTTGCCGATTCACCGCTGGCGGAATCGGCCAGGGCAGAGCGGGGATATTAGCGGAGACAGGCGCATGCCTGATGAAAAAGACCTTACAGAAGAAAAGCTGCAGGGTCTTTTTTTATGTCATAGGAAAGGAGACATAGTATGGAACCATCATTTATTTATGAGGCCAAGGGCCGGACCCTGGTGATCCATCTGCCCAGGGAGCTGGACCACCACAACTGCCGGAACCTGAAATATGAGACGGATCTGCTCATGGCAGAAAATTATATTTCCAGGATCCTTTTTGATTTTACAGGGACGGAGTTCATGGACAGCTCTGGTATCGGCATCCTGCTGAACCGGTACAAGGAGATGAAGGCCAGCGGCGGGAAGACCTGTCTTTACGGAGCAGGTCCCCAGGTACTGCGGGTGTTAAAGATCGCCGGGATCCCGGCGCTGATGGAGATGTATGATTCAGAAGAGGCGGCCTTTGGCGGCCAGGGGGTGGAGATGCCATGAAAAAGAGAGAAGTCGTAACCATAAAAATGGACAGTGTATCAGAAAATGAGGAGTTCGCCCGGGTGGCGGTGGCGGTGTTTTTAAGCCGCATGGACCCGACCCTGGAGGAGATCGAGGATGTGAAGACAGCAGTGTCTGAGGCAGTGACCAATGCGGTGATCCACGGCTACCAGGGAGGAGAGGGTACCATTACCCTGGAGGTGTCGGTGGAGGAGGACGTTCTGACGGTGCTGGTCCAGGATGAGGGCGTGGGGATCCGGGATGTGGCAAAGGCCATGGAGCCCATGTACACCACAGCACCGGACGGGGAGCGGTCCGGCATGGGCTTTTCATTTATGGAGGCCTTTATGGATCAGGTGGAGGTGGTGTCCGCCCCAGGCTCCGGCACCACAGTGACCATGAGAAAGAAAATCGGCAGGTGACGCAGATGACAGACACCATGGAGTACATCAGACGGGCACACCAGGGAGATAAAGAAGCCAGGGATGCGCTGGTTACAGAGAACATGGGACTGATCTGGAGCATCGTCCGGCGGTTTGCGGGCCGCGGCTATGAGCTGGAGGACCTGTTCCAGATCGGGAGCATCGGGCTTATGAAGGCCATCGACAAGTTCGATCTGTCCATGGATGTAAAGCTTTCCACCTATGCGGTCCCCATGATCACTGGAGAGATCCGGAGGTTTCTCCGGGACGACGGCATGATCAAGGTGAGCCGTCCCTTAAAGGAGCTGGCCGCAAAGACCGGGGCCGCCAGGGAACGGCTGGAGTTTTCCCTGGGCCGGGAGCCCACCATCGAGGAGCTGGCAAGGGAGGTGGGAGCCAGCCGCGAGGAGGTGGCCGCATCCCTGGAGGCGGGGGCGGAGGTGGAGTCCATTTACCGCCCTGTGGGCCGGGATGATGAAAACGGCGGCTGTCTCATGGACCGGATCGCAGAAAAAAATTCAGAGAATGACCGGGTCTTAAACCGTATGGTCTTAACGGCGCTTTTAAAGGACCTGGGAGAGCAGGAGCAGCAGATCATCTTAAAACGGTATTTTGAGAATAAGACACAGACCGTCATTGCATCGGAGCTGGGTATCTCCCAGGTCCAGGTCTCAAGACTGGAAAAAAAGATCCTGAGGCAGCTAAGGGAGCGGATGCTGGAATAATAAAACAGAGTCTGTGCATACTAGGGATAAAAGGAAAGAAGGAGAGACCAATGAAACACGGACTTCAGATTTTTGCATCGGCAATGTTTTTTGCTGTCATTGTATTTATGGTCTGGTATATGATCTGCGGCATGCAGGGAGCAGAGGAGGGACCGGAGGGGACCCTGGTCTTCCACGAGGACGGGAAGCTGGTGGAGCTTTGAGCGATACGGTCTATATAAAGATATCCCAGAGCACAGAGGTGCATGAGCCGGAGGTAAGGGTAAAGGATATCGCCCAGGTCCACTGCCGGAATAAGGCGGCGGAGGCCAGGATCAAGGCCCTTAAGGTCACATCCTTTAAGGAGCGGGACCGGGAGGCCTCTTATGTGGGGAGTGTCATGGATCTTCTGGAGGAGCTGGAAGGGACTGGCTCCTCCATCCAGATAAACAGTGTCGGGGAAACGGATTTTATCGTTTCATATAATCCACAGATAAAGCGAAGAGCAGCCCTCCAGTGGATGAAAACGGCCTTTGTATCGGCGGTCTCCTTCTGTGGAGCGGCCTTTGCCATCATGACCTTCAATAACGACGCCAATGTCACCGACGTGTTCGGAAATCTTTACCGGCTCATCATGGGGGCAGAGCCCCAGGGGATCACGGTTCTGGAGATCTCGTATTCAGTGGGGCTTTCCCTGGGGATCCTGGTGTTTTTCAACCATTTTGCTTCCTGGAAGATCACCGTGGACCCGACTCCCATTGAAGTGGAGATGCGGCTTTATGAGGAGAACCTGGATAAGGCCCTGATCCAGAATGCCGGAAGGAAGGAGGCGCAGACCGATGTACGGTAAGCTGGCTCTCTGCTTCATCGGACTCAGCTCCGGAGGAGTCATCGCCGCAGGGATTTTTGCCTTTCTGGCCATCATCGGCGTGTTTCCTCGGCTCATCGGAGTGACACACACAAGATGTCATGTGATCCTTTACGAGACCCTGCTGATCCTGGGGGGAACGGCCGGGAACCTTATGGACCTGTTCCATCTGCCCCTGGCAGGAGCCGGAACTGCGTTCCTGGCCCTGTGGGGACTGGCCCTGGGAGTGTTCGTGGGGTGCCTGGTGATGTCCCTGGCAGAGACCTTAAAGGCGCTTCCAGTGCTGGGACGGCGTCTGGGGCTTGCGGTGGGGATCCAGTATCTGATCCTTTCCATTGCCGCCGGGAAATTCGTAGGAGCCATGGTCTATTTTTCCAGAGGATTTGGAGGTAACTGATGGAGATCGAGAAAAAAGAATACGGAACGTACGTCAAGGAGATCACCCCGGTCCACAGCACTGTAAAAAATATGCTACGGGCATTTCTTGCGGGAGGGGCGGTCTGCACCATAGGACAGGCCTGTCTGGGCCTTTACGGCACCATGGGCATGGAGAAGGAGACGGCTGCGGCCTGGACCACCTTAACGCTTATTGCCGCCAGCGTGCTCTTAACGGGCCTTGGACTTTACCAGAGGATCGTGAAATTCGCAGGCGCAGGAGCTCTGGTGCCCATTACAGGCTTTGCCAATTCTGTGGCGGCCGCAGCCATCGAATACCGGGCTGAGGGCCATGTGTTCGGTATCGGCTGTAAGATCTTTACCATCGCCGGTCCGGTGATCCTGTATGGGATCTTTGCCAGCTGGGCCCTGGGACTGGTATACTGGATGGGAGAGGCCCTGGGGCTCCTTCCGCTCTGATCCGGGTACGGAAGCTGGAAAAAAGGATACTGCAAAGGCGGCTGCGGCGCTGCTTTTACGGTATCTTTTTTTGTTTTGGGGAAAGACCGGCAGACGGTAAAGGTAAGGGATCACATAGGATCAGACAGAAATTTCGGGATAACAGATAGGATTTTTTAGGGTTTCTGATATAATAAACGGAGTCCGACGGAGCCGGTCCCGATAAAAACAGTTATTCTGAAGGAGGTTTTTTATGCTCCCTGTGATTGTCTGTGATGATGATTCTTTTACACTCCATACTATTTCCGAGCTGCTAAAGCGATCCATAGAAAGCTGTGGACAGAATGCCAGGATCGCCTGCCTTACCGCTTCGGGCAGGGAACTGCTGGGCTTTATACAGAAAAATCCGGGGACCTATCTCTATTTCCTGGATTTTGATCTGGGCAGGCAGGAGCTGAACGGGATCGATCTGGTCCGGCAGATCTACCAGACCGATCCCCAGGGAAAGATCGTATTTGTGACCAGCCATACAGATAAGGGGATGGAGATCCTGAAAAGCGGCATACAGGCCCTTGGCTTTATTGAAAAGTCCCTGGATCATGAGAAAATGGTCCGTGAATTCAGCCGCTATCTGACGCTTGCCTCGCCCCGGAAGGAGGAGAGAGGATGCAGGCCCTCAATCGAGATCCCGTTAGGGATCGACGAAACAGTGCGGCTGCCCATCGACGATATCTGCTATGTGGATTCTGTGAAAACCGTTGCCCATTCCATCTGCTACCATACCCTCGACGGCTCTGCGGTCACAGTGCGGGACACCATGGATCACGCACAGGAGCTGCTGGGGGACCGCTTTATCAGATGCCACCGCTCCGTACTGGTCAACCAGTCCCATGTGCTTTCCCTGGAGAACGGCATGCTCCGTCTTTCCAATGGCGAAGCGGTCTCCTGTGCTTTTGGAAAGAGAAAGCTGATGGCAGGATACTGCATCAGAAGAAAGGAGTTTTCCGATGGTTGTTGATATCTTTTCAAGCAAGGGTTCCCATATGCCCTTTTCCCGGATGCTGCCGGACGTCCTGGAAGAGCTGGGCATTTTTGCTCTGCATTTTGTCTTTTTATGCGGGATCCTTTTTCTTGTAAAACGTTTCCGATCCAGACTGCTGGCGCTTTCAGCCGCATTCCTGATGCCGTTCTTCCAGCTTTTTTTTGTCTGGAAGGTCAGCATCCATTCGGAAGTATTCCTTTCTGTGGCTCTTGCATTCCTTCTGACCGTCCAGATCCGGCTTCTGGACCTGATCCCATTCCATACGGAGGATCTCCTGTTCCTTTTTGCTGCTTTTCTGTTTCCGGCAAGGCTGTTCAATTCCACCTCCGTCCTGCTGGGGCATCTCTGGCTGTTCTGGCTGATCTTCTGTACATATCATACAGCTGTCAGACTGAGCCTTCACAGCCTCCGGGGGAACCAGTTTTTCTGCTATCTCTCGTTTGTGGTCCTGTCTGTTTCCGCCTATGGATTTTTCCTGGCCATCCATTTTGCCGTTCCCTTTTTCCAGAAGGCCTTTGGAAACCATGCGCTGGCGCTTGTCGCCGTCACAGGGCTGTATCTGCTTTTGGGAGCAGGAGCTGTCTGGCTTTCTGCGCCATCGTTTGGGGGATGCCGTGGAAAGGCTGAATCAGCTCGGGAAAAAATATCCGGCCATAGAATCCTACTATTTTCTATGCTCCGCTCTGATTCTTTCGTTTTGTACAGCCATGTTCCTGCCCTTTTCCATTATGTCCTCCCAGAATATGCTGGTGTTTCTCTTATTTCCGGCCTTATGCCTGGTTTTCCTGGCGATCCAGCTCCTGTTTTTCCGGCTGCTGTTCCGGGTGGCCTTTTATAAAGATTACGCGTCCTTCAGCCAGCTGGAAAAAGAAGGTCTCGCTTCCTATTACCAGAATCTCAGAGGGACCCTTTCGGCGATGCAGGATATCCGCCACGACATTAAAAATATTTTCTTTACTATGGGAAATTTCGTGAATGAAAGTGAAAATCAGGAAATGAAGGACTTTTTCTGGAAAAGGATCTATCCCTATGCCCAGGACACCATCCGCCAGAGCGAGCTGCTTTCCTCCATCTGTCAGTTGCCCTCTGAGCCGCTGCGGGCATTTTTCTTTTTGAAGGTTTCCCAGGCCTTACAGCAGAAGGCATCCATTTCCATGATGGTCCAGGTCCTTCCCGAAGAGTGGCAGGCGGGCATGGATCCCATCGACCTGACCCGTATCCTTGGGATCCTGATGGACAACGCCATTGAGGAAGCTCTTCTGGTCCCTGGAGGTATGATCGAGATCCGCATCACAGGAAAGCCCTATGGCTGCTCCTATACCATCAGAAATTCTGTTACCCGCCAGACCATGCAGAGAGGAGTCCATACAGGAGAAAGTACCAAAGGAAACGGGAGGGGAAGAGGCCTGGCCATCGTCCAGGAACTTTTAGAGGCCTACCGCAACGCCGCATTGAATTCCTGCCTGTTGGAAGACACCTTTATCCAGAGCCTTACATTATCATGGGACCACCCTTTGTCCTGAACATACAGAAATTGTCCTGAACCCGGCCGGCAGTTTCCTTTTCATGACGTCCCTTATACCATTCGGGCCAGATCCCCCAAAGATCTGGCCTTTTGTGTTATGATCGGGCAGATGAAAGGAGACAACGCTTATGAAACAACCAATCTGGAAACCATTTTTCTGCCTGCTGCACCAGGCCAGACTGCCATATTTTTATATCCTGCTCTATACGCTGCTGTCCATATCGGCCAGCCAGCTGTATCTGCTGTTTCCTTCATATACCCAGCAGATCATGCAGGGAAACATAAATCAGACCATGGCCCTCATGGTGGCCGCTGTTGTCCTTGGCCAGGCGTTCGTCACCTCCGTAAACCAGTTTGTGCTGGCAGCTGCCAGTGCGAAGGTGACGTTACGCTTCCGGGAAATGATATGGGGACAGATCCTCCGGCTGCCGGTCCCTTTTTTCGACGGCCAGCCATCCGGGAATCTGATCAGCCGCATCACACAGGATACTTCAAAGCTCAGCGACCTGACAGCCACTCTTCCTGGAAACGTATTATCGTCGCTTTATATGTTTTTTGGAGCCTTTGGGATCCTGTTTTCCTATCACTGGAAGCTGGCCGCCCTGGAAGCCGTTATGATACCGTTTCTGTATGGTCTTGGAGTTTGGCAGGGAAGGATCCAGTTTTCATGGAACCAGAAGATCCAGGAAAAGATCGCAGGGCTTACGGGCCACCTGTCTGAGATCCTGTCCAGTCCGGCTCTTGTAAAAGGCTTTTGTGCAGAAGAATGGGAGACAAAACGGGGATCAGGCTGGATCAGCCAGCTGTTCCAGGCGGATTTTTTCAGATCTCTGATCAATACGCTCCTGCTCCAGCTGAAAAACCTCGCTTCCCTGATCCATACGGCAGCCATGATCGGACTGGGATTGTGGATGATCTCCCGTAAAGAGATCACCATTGACGTATGGGTGGCATTTTACCTATACTCCCAGAATCTTCTGAACTCTTTTTCCAGGATCATGAGTATATGGACCACGGTCAAGTCTGCCCAGGGAGCCGTCCGCCGGATCACGGAGCTTATGGAGGAATCCACAGAAACCTCTGGCTCTTCCGCTGATTCAGGCTTTGTCCAGGGGGATATAAGCTTCCGGGACGTGACGTTTTCCTATGGAGAGAAGCCGGTCCTGGAACATCTTACCTTTACAGCCGCAGAGGGAAAAATGACGGCGCTCATTGGGTCCAGCGGGGCTGGAAAAACCACCGTTTTCCAGCTTCTGGAACGCTTTTATACCCCGGACCGGGGAATGATCCGGATCGGCGGCAGGGATATTTCTTCTTTTCCTCTGGAGGAATGGAGGCGTATGATCGGTTACGCTCCCCAGGCTCCCTTCCTTTTTTCTGGGACGATCCGGGAAAATATCCTTTACGGTGTCCACAGGCCCGTTACAGACCAGGAGCTCTGCCGGGCCATACAGGACTCCTGCTGTGAGGAGTTTATCAGCGCCATGCCCCATGGCCTTATGACACGGCTGGGCGAAAATGGCAGCGGGCTTTCCGGCGGCCAGCGCCAGAGGCTTTCCCTTGCCAGGCTCTTTCTTCAAAATCCCAGGATCCTGCTTCTGGATGAAGTGACTGCAAATCTCGATCCGGAATCAGAATATATGGTAGAGCTGGCCCTGGCCCGTCTTAGAAAAGGGCGGACCACCCTGGTCATCGCCCACAGAAGGTCTGCCGTTAAAGACGCCGATCAGATCATCGTACTGAAAGGACAGGAATCCGGTCCGTCTGTTCCAGAAAGGAGTTTACTATGAAACGAAAAAATGATCAGTCCTGGAAGCCATTGGCCCATATTTTGTCTGCCTGCGGGATCCCATGGATCTGGTATCTGGCCGACTTTATTTTTAGCCTTCTCATTTCCATGGTCACAGTCCGTCTTCCACAGATGACCGGAGCCATTATGCAGGGAGAGATTTTTGATAAGGGACTGCTGGCGGATTATGTGGGGATCACGGTTTTCTCCATGCTGCTTGCCTTTTTTTCCACGGTATTCGGCTCCTGGATCAGCCTTCATACAGACCGGGTCCTTCGGAAAAAAATATGGGAACATTTTTTATATCTTCCCATGACCATATATCAGACGTATAAGCCTTCTTCCCTGATCAGCCGTATCACCCAGGATACCTCCGGAATCAGCTATGGGATCTCCAGCTGCATTGGCGTGCTCACCAATACCTGGACGATTTTCCTTATGCTGAAAAACGTATACCATATGAGTCCACGGATGGTGGCCGCCATGGCTGTGGTCATTCCCTGGCTGATCCTGGTATCCGTTGTGACGGGACGTTTTGCTTTCAGAGCCAGCTGCCGTACCCAGGAGCGGTTTTCTGATTTTACAGCCGTCATTGCGGAGCGGCTTTCCAATATCAGGGGTATCAGGATCCATGGGGAGGAGCTTACAGAATTAGAAAAAGGACGGGAGGCCGCCCGGCGGCAGTATGAGGCAGACCTGTATCAGGCCAGGGTAAACCTTTTTTCCCAGCCGTTTATCTATACCAGTGAAGCCTTCTTAAAGGCCCTTTTCCTGATCTACGGAGGGTTTCTGATCAGCCGGGGAGAACTGGAATCCGGAGAATTTATTACGATTTATATGTATCTGGAAATGCTCCCGGTCTTTGCGATCCAGTATATTTTCGCATACCAGACGCTGAAGGAGACCCAGGGGGCCAGTATGCGGGCTGGACAGCTTCTTCTGGAACCGGCCGAGGATTTACAGAAGGGGGACTCCCTGGAGACGCTGTGCCAGGATATCCGGTTCCAGGACGTTTCTTTCCGTTATGGGGACAGGCCTGTCTTATCCCGTGCTACGTTTACGGTCCCGGCAGGAACCACCACGGCCATCGTGGGCCCCAGCGGCTCGGGGAAAACCACGGTCCTTCAGCTGCTGGAGCGGTTTTTTGTTCCTGATGAAGGCTGTATCTTACTGGGGGAAAAGGAGATCGGGGATTTCCGCTTAAGGGACTGGAGGAGCAGGTTCCGGATGGTCTCCCAGAATTCGCCCCTTCTGTCCGGCTCCCTTTTAAGTAATCTGGTCTATGGCTCCCGCCAGTCGCCCTCTGAAGGGCAGATAGAAGCGGCTGCCAGACAGGCCTGCTCCTACGGATTCATCTGCCAGCTTCCAAAGAAATTCCAGTCGGAGACAGGAGAAATGGGAAACCGTTTTTCTGCTGGGGAGCGGCAGAGGCTTGCACTCACAAGAGCGCTGGCCCAGGATCCCGAGGTGCTTTTGTTGGATGAGGCTGTCTGCCATCTGGATCCTGTCCATGCGTCAGAGGTCCAGGACCATATCCGGGACCAGAGGAAGTGCCGGTCCTGCGTCATCGTCACCCATGATATGAACGCAGCCCGACAGGCTGGACATATCGTTGTTCTGGACCGGGGGACTGTCTGCGGGGAGGGAGATCACGACACCCTGTATGAAACCTGTGGAACATACAGGAGGCTGTATGACCGGCAGCAGGCCGGGAATTGTTAAATAGGAGGAAAAATCACAATGAAAAAACATATCGTTTATAAAACTGAAGGCGTATGCGCCAGTAAAATCGAATTTGATCTGGAAGACGGGCGGGTGTACCATGTACAGTTTCACGGCGGCTGTAAAGGAAATGTCCAGGGGATCGCCAGACTGGCCGATGGACGGGCTCCAGAGGAACTGATCCGTTTATGTAAGGGGATCGACTGCCATAATAATAACTCTTGTCCGCATCAGTTTGCCCTGGCGCTGGAAAAGACACTTCAGGTATAGCTTTTGTTAAAAATGTAAAAATTTTAAGAATTTACTTGATTTATTTGTTGATATTTGCTATATTTATGGAGTGAGGAATGATTATTTGAATAAAAAATTCAAAATGTATAAATTTTTTAAATTATAACAAAGTGCATTGTGTCGCGGCATGCAAATAAAAATGAAAAAGAAAAGGAGAACGAGTATGAGGAAAAAACAGATGCGCAGACTTGCGTCTGCTCTGGCACTGACAATGGCAGCAGGTTTATTTACAGGCTGCGGAAGTCCTGCTCCCAAGGAGGGTGAAAGCGCCTCCGCCGAAACGGAGAAGACCGAAGCCGGAGAGTCCCAGGAAGCTGGAAAGACCGAGGACAGCAGCGCTGCTGCAAAGGATACGCTGATCATCGCCACAGCCAATGAAACACCCAGCATGACCACACATCTGCATAACGCAACGGCGGGAGATTATCTGAATACCATGACCCATGACCGCCTGTTCTCCACCGGAGACGATCTTTCTCCCCAGCCCTCCCTGTGCGAGAGCTACGAAATCGTAAGCGATACGGAGTGGCTGTTCCATTTAAGAAAAGGCGTGAAATTCCATAATGGACAGGAAATGAAGGCCAGAGACGTGAAGGCATCCCTGGATCTCTGTAAGGAATCCCCACAGGTTTCCCAGTACGGCCAGTCCACCGGTACAGTAGAGATCGTGGATGACTATACCATCAAGATCACCACAGACGGGCCCCAGTCCGGCCTCCTTTATGACCTCTGCCACCATGGAAACGCAGTCCTTCCGGCAGATCTGATCGAGAGCGGCCACGACTTCAATAAAGAGCCCATCGGAACCGGCCCATATAAGCTGGTGGAATGGAAGAAGGGCGAGAGCATCGAATACGAGGCCTTTGAGGATTACTGGGGCGGCGTAGCTCCCATCAAGCATGTGATCTGGAAGGTGATCCCGGAGGGCTCTTCCCGTACCATGGCCCTGGAGACCGGAGAGGTGGATCTGGTGGTAGACGTGGAGACCACAGACCTTACCCGTCTTATGGAAGATCCGGATCTGGAAGTGTTCAACGAGGCAGGAACCACCCATCAGTGGATGATGGTCAACAATGAGATCGCTCCCTTTAATAATGCAGATTTCAGAAGAGCCATCGCCTCCGCCATCGATAAAGAGGCTGTGATCCAGGTATCCTTACAGGGAACCGGAAGCGTCAGCGATTCCATGCTTCCCGGCTGCTTCAACGGCGTTACCGACACGGGAGCCATGACCTACGATGTGGAAAAGGCCAAGGAATATTTTGCAGCCTCCGGCCTGGATCCGGCTGACTGCGGCTTCGCTATCATCTGCTCTGACGATATGAAGCTCCGCCAGGGCCAGGTGATCCAGAGCTGTCTGAAGGAAAATCTGGGGATCGAGACCACCCTGGAGTCCATGGACCTGGCCACATATCTGGATGTGACCGCAACGGGAGATTACCAGGCAGCCATTGGAAACTACACAGCCTCCTCTGTTCTGGCATTTTCCCAGGGCGTTTACCACTCCATGTCCATCAACGGCTCCAATAAGACCAGGCTTAACAATCCGGAGATCGACGCCCTGATCGAGAAGGTTCAGGCGACCCTGGATCCGGAGGAGAACGAGAAGGCAGTCACAGAGCTGAGCGACGCGATCAATGAGCTTTGCCCGCAGGCTCCCCTGTTCGTAAGAAACAATATCCGTGCGTATAAGAAGGGCCTGAAGGGCTTCAACATCAACGCAGCAGGATCTACATATTATCACAAAATGAGCTGGGAATAGGAAGTTTCCCAATACAGCCAGACACAGAAAAGAGCCAGCCTTGGGGTGTCCTCCTTGTGGAAGGGCCCCAGGGCTTTTCTATGCCGTTTTCCCTTTGATTCATTACAATAGACTCTGGCTGTAAATTTATTTTTTGTGGTAAAATGAGCGTATAAGTTTTATATGTTGATGGGGCATTTGAAAAACACATCATGTCTGTAATGAAAAGCCTGGAAGTCCGATCTCCTTTATACGTCTGCCAGAATACGGTTCAGCTCCTCCGGGACATATTTTCCATGAAAGCCGGGAATACTGGAAGATAAAGAATCGAAATGGAAAGGCGATGGAAATATGGGAACGAGTAAAAGAGGAAAGGCCAGCCTGTTATTTGAAGATCCTCCTCTGATCCTTTCCGCCGCTTCGGTGGTGGGAAAGAAGGAAGGGGAGGGGCCCCTGGGAAAATATTTTGACCGGATCGAGATGGATTCCATGCTGGGGAAACGGACCTGGGAGGAGGCGGAAAGCGAGCTCCAGACCAGGACCGCACGGCTGGCCATTGAAAAGAGCGGGCTGGATAAGGAGGAGATCCGGTATTATTTTGGAGGCGATCTCCTGGCCCAGCTGATCGCCACCTCCTTCGGGAGCATGGACCTGGAATTCCCCCTGTTCGGGCTCTACGGGGCCTGTTCCACCATGGGGGAGGGCCTTCAGCTGGGCTCCATGACCGTGGCCGGAGATTTTGCCGACCGGGTGCTGGTAACGGCCTCCAGCCATTTTGCATCGGCGGAAAAGCAGTTCCGCTTCCCCCTGGAGTATGGGAACCAGAGGCCGCTTTCTGCCACATGGACCGTCACCGGCTGCGGGGCCGTGGTCCTGGGAAAAGGCGGAGGAGGGAGCCCGCTGGCCCGGGTGGCCGGGATCACCACAGGAAAGATCGTGGACATGGATTTTAAGGATTCCATGAACATGGGGGCAGCCATGGCCATGGCCGCACTGGATACCATTGTCACCAATTTTAAAGACCTGGGAGTGGACGAGAGATATTATGACCAGATCATCACCGGGGATCTGGGAACTGTGGGCCGCAGACTGCTGCTGGATTATCTCTTAAAGGCAGGCCATGACATCGAAAGCCGGTACATGGACTGCGGCATTGAGATCTTTGACGGCAGCACCCAGGATACCCACGCAGGAGGAAGCGGCTGCGGCTGCTCGGCTGCGGTGCTCTGCGGCTATATCCTTCCCCGGATCCAGCAGGGAGAGTGGAAGCGGGTCCTTTTTATGCCCACAGGAGCCCTGCTTTCCACGGTCAGCTTCAATGAAGGAAAAAGCGTCCCAGGCATCGCCCATGGGGTGGTCCTGGAACGCATGGATGAAGGAAGAAAGTAAATAAAACGGAAAGAAAGGCGGATGTGTAATGGAATATATACGGGCGTTTCTGGTGGGAGGACTGATCTGCGCGGCGGTGCAGCTTCTGCTGGACCGGACAAAGCTGATGCCGGGCAGGATCATGGTGTCCCTGGTGGTCACAGGAGCGGTCCTGGGGTTTCTGGGGATCTATGAGCCCTTTGCCCAGTGGGCCGGGGCCGGAGCCACGGTTCCATTAACAGGCTTTGGGAACACGCTCTGGAAGGGGATCGCCAGGGCCATGGGTGAGGATGGGATCCTGGGGATCTTCAAAGGCGGCTTTACAGCCAGCGCCGTGGGAATCTCCGGAGCCCTTGTATTTGGGTATCTGGGCTCCCTGGTATTTAAGCCGAAGATGAAGGGATAAAACGGACGGCTTTACAGCCGTCCGGCCCGGTCCCTGATATTTTGCTGGAAATTGATGACCGTATGTTCATACTCAGAATTCATGAACGGAGATGTGATAAGGAAATCTGCGGTGGCCTTATTGTTGGCAATGGGGATATCATAGACCTGGGCGATCCGGAGAAGGGCCTTGACATCCGGGTCATGGGGCTGGGCCGTCAGCGGGTCGGAGAAAAAGACCACAAAGTCCACCCCGCCTTCCACGATCTTTGCGCCGATCTGCTGGTCGCCGCCCAGGGGGCCGCTGTTATAGCCCTTGACCGGAAGCCCGGTGGCATCGGTGACCATCCTGGCGGTGGTGCCGGTGCCGCAGAGAAAGTGGTGCTTTAAGATCTCCTTGTGGGCATCGCACCAGCCAATGAGCTCGCGTTTTTTGCTGTCATGGGCAATAAGGGCGATTTTTTTCTGCTTTCCAATGGTAAGTGTCAGATAATCCATAATTGATTCCTCCTTTTGGTTAATAATGCCATAAAAAACAGAAGGTGTCAATGAATTGTTAAGGCACGAACGGTTTCATTTTACAGAAGGAAACAGCGGGGAAGGGGTTGACTTTTCCGGAAGATGCGGCTAATATATAAAACAGCAGTTAAATTTTTAAAAGGCATGGAAGGTGTACAGGGCGCCTGTTTTCCGACAGAGAGGGGATGTCATCGGCTGGAAGCATCCCAGGTTCAGACAGGAAGGCCTAATTTCCCACCGGAGCTGCATGGCTGAAACGGATATGATCTGCAAGTAGGCTGTGACGTGGTTCACGCGTTAGGTGAAGAGGAAAGTGTCTGCCAGAGGCAGGAATTAGGGTGGTACCGCGGAATTTTCGTCCCTGATACGTTTAAAGGAAACGTATCGGGGGTTTTTTATTTGATAAGAGATTTCTATCAAGTAAAAAAGCACTTCGTGCTGAATCGCGCTGCACCGTGCAGAAGACAGTCTTTTGAAAATTTCCTAAAAGTATTGAAAAACTGGAATGGAGGAACATATGAAAGAACAGTTAGAGAAGATCAAATCAGAAGCGCTGGCAAAGATCGATGCTTCAGATGCTCTGGAAAAGTTAAATGAGATCCGGGTGGCATATCTGGGAAAAAAGGGTGAGCTGACCACCGTGTTAAAGAGCATGAAGGATGTGGCCCCGGAGGAAAGACCCAAGGTGGGCCAGATGGTCAACGAGGTACGCGCCCTCATCGAGGAGCGGCTGGAGGAAACGAAGACCGCACTGGCAAGAAAAGCCAGAGAGGAACAGATGAAGCGGGAAGTGATCGATGTGACCCTTCCGGCAAAGAAGGCCAATACAGGCCACAAGCATCCCAACACCATTGCCCTGGAGGAAGTGGAGCGGATCTTCGTGGGCATGGGCTACGAGGTGGTAGAAGGACCGGAGGTAGAATACGATCTGTATAATTTTGAAAAACTGAACATCCCCAAAGGGCATCCGGCCAGGGATGAGCAGGATACCTTCTATATTAATGACAGTATCCTTTTAAGAAGCCAGACCTCTCCGGTACAGGCCAGGGTCATGGAAAAACAGAAGCCGCCGATCCGTATGATCGCTCCGGGACGTGTATTCCGCTCCGATGAAGTGGATGCCACCCATTCCCCCTCCTTCCATCAGATCGAGGGACTGGTGATCGACAAGCACATTACCTTTGCAGACCTTAAGGGAACTCTGGCAGAGTTTGCCAGAGAGCTGTTCGGAGAAGATACCAAGGTAAAATTCCGTCCCCATCATTTCCCGTTCACAGAGCCCAGCGCCGAGGTGGACGTAAGCTGCTTTAAATGCGGCGGCAAGGGCTGCCGGTTCTGTAAGGGCTCCGGCTGGATCGAGATCCTGGGCTGCGGTATGGTACACCCCCATGTCCTGGAAATGTGCGGCATCGATCCGGAGGAATACACAGGCTTCGCCTTCGGCGTAGGCTTAGAGCGCATCGCCCTGTTAAAATACGAGATCGACGACATGCGCCTCCTCTACGAAAACGACATAAGATTCCTGAAACAATTTTGATTCCGACAAGCCGTGCGGTTCCAGAATCCCGATCCCGGAAGCGGAATGCTTGCATTCCAGCGGCCGGGAGAGTGATTCCGGAACCATGGGGCGCCCGCCCCAAACTCGGATCGCACCGCGATCCGAGTAAGCACGGCGACCTGGCGGGAGTCCACTTTTCCCGATCCCGGAAGCGGAATGCTTGCATTCCAGCGGCCGGGAGGGTGATTCCGGAACCATGGGGCGCCCGCCCCAAACGAGGATCGCACCGCGATCCGAGTAAGCACGGCGACCTGGCGGGAGTCCACTTTTCCCGATCCCGGAAGCGGAATGCCTGCATTCCAGCGGCCGGGAGGGTGATTCCGGAACCATGGGGCGCCCGCCCCAAACTCGGATCGCACCGCGATCCGAGTAAGCACGGCGACCTTGCGGGAAGCCCCCTTCCCGATCCCGGAAGCATCCTCACATACCCCTCACGGGCACCATAAATCATCGATTACACAACCACAGATAGGAGAAAACAGACTATGAATACATCCTTATCCTGGATAAAAGCATATGTTCCAGACCTGGACGTGACCGCCCAGGAATACACCGACGCCATGACCCTGACCGGAACAAAGGTAGAAGGCTTCGAGCGTCTTGACAAAAATCTTGAAAAGATCGTAGTAGGCGAGATCCTTTCCATCGACCGCCATCCCGACGCAGACAAGCTGGTGATCTGCCAGGTGAACGTGGGAGATGAGACCCTCCAGATCGTCACCGGCGCTCCCAACGTCCATGTGGGCGACAAGGTCCCGGTGGTCTTAGACGGAGGAAAAGTCGCCGGCGGCCACGACGGCGGCCCGCTTCCCGAGGACGGCATCACCATCAAGGCCGGAAAGCTGCGCGGCGTGGATTCCTACGGCATGATGTGCTCCATCGAGGAGCTGGGCTCTGACCGGAACATGTATCCGGACGCACCGGAAAGCGGCCTCTACATTCTTCCGGCAGACGCGGTTCCCGGAGAGGACGCAGTTGCCCTGTTAGGCCTCCGCGACACCGTGTTCGAGTACGAGATCACCTCCAACCGTGTGGACTGTTACAGCGTCCTGGGCATTGCCAGAGAGGCGGCAGCTACATTTGGAAAGGAATTCAAGGCTCCGGTGATCACAAAGACCGGAAACAGCGAGGATATCAACGATTACTTAAAGGTAACGGTAGAAAATACAGACCTCTGCAAACGCTACTGCGCCAGAATGGTGAAGAACATCCATCTGGCTCCGTCTCCCAAGTGGCTCCAGCACCGCCTGGCAGCCTCCGGCATCCGCCCCATCAACAACATCGTGGACATCACAAACTACATTATGGAAGAGTACGGACAGCCCATGCACGCCTTCGACTATGACCTGCTGGCCGGTCATGAGATCGTTGTGAAATGCGCCAAGGACGGCGACGTGTTCCAGACCCTGGACGGCCAGGAGAGAAAGCTGGACCATACGGTGCTCATGATCAACGATGCAGAGAAGGAAGTGGGGATCGCCGGTATCATGGGAGGCGAAAATTCCAAGATCACCGATGACGTGAAGACCATGGTATTCGAGTGCGCCACCTTTGACGGCACCAATATCCGCCTTTCCGCAAAAAAGGTGGGCTTAAGGACTGACGCCTCCGGAAAGTATGAAAAAGGACTGGATCCCAACACCGCCGAGGAGGCCGTAAACCGCGCCTGCCAGCTGATCGAGGAGCTGGGAGCCGGAGAGGTAGTGGGCGGCATGATCGACGTTTATCCGGTAAAGGCAGAGGAATCCAGGGTGAAATTCCAGCCTGAAAAGATCAACGCTCTTTTAGGCACTGACATTGCTCCGGAGACCATGCTCCAGTATATGGAAAAGATCGAACTGCGGTACGATAAAGAGACCGGTGAGATCGTGGCTCCCACCTGGAGACAGGATATTCACTGCATGGCAGATCTGGCAGAGGAGGTGGCCAGATTCTATGGCTACGATAAGATCGGAACCACCCTCCCCACCGGCGAGGCCACCACAGGAAAGCTTTCCTACAAGCTGCGTGTGGAGCAGATCGCCAGAAATGTGGCTGAGTTCTGCGGCTTCTCCGAGGGCATGACCTACTCCTTCGAGAGCCCGAAGGTATTCGATAAATTAAACATTCCGGCAGAGGATGCCGCAAGACAGACCGTAGTGATTTCCAACCCCCTGGGCGAGGACTTCAGTGTCATGAGGACCCTTCCTCTCCACGGTATGTTAAACTCCTTATCCACCAACTACAACCGGAGAAATAAAAACGTCCGTCTGTACGAGCTGGCCAACGTATATCTTCCCAAGAGCCTGCCCTTGACAGAGCTTCCCGACGAGCGGATGCAGTTTACCCTGGGCATGTACGGAGACGGCGATTTCTTCACCATGAAGGGCGTGGTGGAAGAGTTCTTTGATAAGGCCGGAATGCATGGACGCGTATCCTACGATCCGGAAGCAGGGAAGGCCTTCCTCCATCCCGGCAGACAGGCCGCCATCCTTTATGAGGGCGACATGGTCGGATACCTGGGAGAGGTACATCCGGATGTGCTGGATAATTATAAGATCGGAGAAAAGGCATACGTGGCAGTTTTAGATATGCCTGCTGTAACGCCCCATACCTCCTTTGACCGCAAGTACACCGGCATTGCCAAGTATCCGGCAGTGAGCCGTGATCTGAGCATGGTGGTTCCCAAGAACATCCTGGTGGGCCAGATCGAGGAGATGATCGTTCAGAGAGGCGGAAAGATCCTGGAGAGCTACAACCTGTTTGATATTTACGAGGGCTCCCAGATCCTGGAGGGCTATAAGTCCGTCGCTTATTCCATCACCTTCCGGGCCAAGGACCACACCCTGGAGGAAAGGGAGATCAATGGCGCCATGAATAAGATCTTAAACGGATTAAAGTCCATGGGCATCGAGCTCCGCGCATAAGACAGGATAAAAATGGCTATCCTTACAGTAACCAAACGCTGTAAGGAGGCCATTTTTTTATGGATATGGATTATGAGATCGTAAAGGTAAGAGGAAGGGAGATCCTGGATTCCCGGGGAAATCCCACCGTGGAGGCAGAGGTGGAGCTGGAATGCGGGGCTGTGGGAAGGGCGTCCGTGCCCTCCGGCGCGTCCACTGGAAGCCATGAGGCCAGGGAGCTCCGGGACGGCGGAGACAGGTATCTGGGGAAGGGCGTGAAAAGGGCTGTGGAACATGTGAACCACGGGCTGGCGGAAGCGGTGCTTTTTGAAAATGTCCTGGACCAGAGCCGCATCGACCGGCTCCTTAAGGAGGCCGACGGCAGTGAAAACAAGGAGCGCCTGGGCGCCAACGCCATTCTGGCTGTATCCCTTGCGTCGGCCAGGGCGGCGGCCAGCGCCTTAAAGTTCCCGCTGTACCGGTATCTGGGAGGAATCAGCGGACGGACCCTTCCAGTCCCCATGATGAATATTTTAAACGGGGGGAGACATGCGGACAACACCGTGGACCTGCAGGAGTTTATGATCATGCCCACGGGAGCGTTCGGATTTTCTGAAGGGCTCCGGATGGGGACAGAAGTGTACCATACTTTAAAGCGTCTCTTAAAGGAAGGCGGGTACTCTACGGCAGTGGGAGACGAGGGAGGCTTCGCCCCGGATCTTAAGGATTCCAGAGAGGCTCTGGATTTTCTGGTGCGGGCGGTCCGGGAAGCCGGATATGAACCGGGGACAGACGTGAAGATCGCCATCGATGCGGCAGCCAGCGAGCTTTATAATGAAGAAACGGGACGCTATGATTTTCCCGGGGAAAGCTCCATGACCGGGATCCCGGTTTCCAGGTCCGCGGAGGAGATGGTGGAATATTTCCGGAGCCTGTCCGACGGCTTTCCCATATGCTCCATCGAAGACGGCCTCCACGAAGAGGATTGGGAGGGATGGCAGCTCCTTACCAGGACCCTGGGGCACCGGATCCAGCTTGTGGGAGACGATCTGTTTGTCACCAATGAAGCGCGGCTCTTAAAGGGGATCCGGTCCGGAGCCGGAAACGCCATCCTGGTAAAGGTAAACCAGATCGGGACCTTAAGCGAGAGCCTGGCGGCCATTGAGACGGCAAAAAAGGCCGGCTTCGGGACTGTGATCTCCCACAGGTCCGGGGAAACAGAGGACAGCTTCATCGCGGATCTGGCGGTGGCTGTCAACGCGGGACAGATCAAGACCGGCGCGCCCTGCCGCTCTGAACGGACGGCGAAATACAACCAGCTTCTGAGGATCGAAGGGGAACTGGAGGGAAATTTCCAGAAATAACGGTTGTTTTTTAGGGCATCCTATGATATGATAGACATGCTTGTAAACAGGAGGTGTAAGTGTGCTGAGAATCATTCTGACAATCGTATTTGTTTTATTATGCATTGCAATGACTGTGATCGTACTGATGCAGGAAGGAAAGTCCGCAGGACTTGGCGCCATCAGCGGTGCAGCGGAGACATACTGGGGCAAAAATAAAGGCCGTTCCATGGAAGGAAAGCTGGAAAAATTTACAAAGCTCGCGGCGGTCCTGATCTTTGTCCTGGCTCTTGTATTAAACTTAAAGGTATTTTAAGACGATGAACACTCTTGCAGATGAAATGCAGGAGTGTTTTTTGGCTTATAGGAAACCTGTAAAGCAGGATTCCTTTTGAATATAAGGATGAAAAAGGAGATTCATGGAAGAAAATCTTTTAAAAGAAAGAAAAGAAACGCTCATGGCCTTAATGAACGACAAGGCCTACGTCCCTATGAAGCTGAAGGAGCTGGCGATCCTTCTGGGTGTTCCAAAGGAGGACCGGGGAGAGCTGGAGGCGGTGCTGAAGGCTCTCATGGCCGAGGGGAAGATCGCTGTTTCTAAAAAAGGAAAATACGCCCGGGCAGAGATCTTTGCAGAGACAGGCGTTTTCACCGCCCATTATAAGGGCTTTGGCTTTGTATCCGTGGAGGGACGGGAGTCCGATCTGTTCATCGCCCCGGACAACACCGGAGATGCCATGGACGGAGATACGGTCCAGGTGACAGTGGAGGAAGCAGGAAACGGCCGCCGGGCAGAGGGGACCGTCATAAAGGTATTGAAGCGGGCCAACGAAACGGTGGTCGGCATGTATGAAAAGAGCAAAAAGAATCATTTTGGCTTTGTGATCCCGGATAATCCCAGGATCACCATGGATATCTTCGTTCCGGAAGGAATGGACATGGGTGCGGTCTCCGGCCATAAGGTCATGGTAAAGCTCACCTCCTACGGGGGGAAGAGAAAAAATCCGGAGGGGCAGGTGGTGGAGATCCTGGGCCATGTAAACGATCCCGGCGTGGATATTCTGTCCATTGTCCGCGCCTATGGCCTGCCGGAGTCCTATCCGGAGGAGGTCATGGAGGAAGCAGCCCGTGTCCCGGAGGAGCTTTCGGCGGAAACCGTGGAAGAGGAGATTAAAAAGGGCCGGAAGGATCTCCGGTCTGTGCCTATGGTCACCATCGATGGAGAGGACGCCAAGGATCTGGACGATGCGGTCAGCATTTCAAAGGAATGTGAGGATGGCCGGACGATCTACCATCTGGGAGTGCATATTGCGGATGTGGCCCATTATGTGACGGAAAAAAGCGCTCTGGATGCGGAGGCATACCGGCGGGGCACCAGCGTATATCTGGTGGACCGGGTGATCCCCATGCTGCCTCACCGGCTTTCCAACGGCATCTGCTCCTTAAACGCCGGCTGTGACCGGCTGGCCTTAAGCTGTCTGATGGATATGGACGAAAAAGGGAATATCACCGGCCATGAGATCTGTGAGACGGTGGTGCGGATCGACCGGCGGATGACGTATACGGCGGTGAATGCTGTGCTCACAGGCGGGAATACAGATGAGAGCCTTGAAACAGAGGGCTTTGGCTCCATGTTCCGTCTGCTGGATGAGGCGGCCGGGATCCTGCGTAAAAAGCGTATGGAACGGGGAGCTGTGGACTTTGACTTTGCGGAATGCAAGATCCTACTGGATGAAAAGGGACGGCCGGAGGCCCTGGTACCCAGGGAGCGGAACGCGGCTACCATGCTCATTGAGGATTTTATGCTGGCGGCCAACGAGACGGTGGCAGAGGATTACTACTGGCAGCAGATCCCGTTCCTGTACAGGACCCACGAAAAGCCCGATGAGGAAAAGATCCGCCGGTTTGCGATCCTGATCAACAACTTCGGTTACTCCCTTCATATCGGAAACGGGGAGGTCCATCCCAAGGAGATCCAGAAGCTGCTCTCCCGGGCAGCGGGAACGCCAGAGGAGGCCATGCTCTCCAGGCTTGCCCTGCGGTCCATGAAGCAGGCAAAATATACCACGGACTGCGTGGGCCATTTCGGTCTGGCAGCCCGGTACTATACACATTTTACGTCCCCCATCCGCAGGTATCCGGATCTGCAGATCCACCGGATCATCAAGGAGAACCTTCATGGCAGACTGGGAGAAAAACGGCTGTCCCACTATGGAAAGCTGCTGCCGGAGGCCGCAGTCTGGACCTCCTCCAGAGAACGTCTGGCCGAGGAGGCAGAACGGGAAACGGAGAAGGCGAAAAAGGTCCAGTACATGGAGCGGCGCATCGGGGAGGTTTTTGACGGGGTCATCTCCGGGATCAGCAATTATGGATTTTATGTGGAGCTTCCTGATACGGTGGAGGGCATGGTCCATGTAAGCGAACTGGACGGCGATTATTATGTGTTCGATGAAGCGCATTATGAGCTGGTGGGAGAGCGCACCAGAAAACGGTTTAAGCTGGGACAGCCCATCCGCGTCCAGGTGGTGGCTGTGGACCGGTATTTAAAGACCATCGACTTCCTTCCGGTGCGGGAGTTTTAGGGCTTTGGGAGCGAAAATGCAGACTCCGGAGCCAGGGGCTTCCGTCCGGGCGAAAAAATCAGACAGAAACGAGGAAAACATCTATGGGGAAGAATAGTATCAAGCTGATCGCCAACAATAAAAAGGCGTATTTCGACTATTTCATCGACGATAAATTTGAATGCGGCATTTCCCTGGCAGGAACAGAGGTGAAGTCCCTCCGCATGGGCAAATGCAGCGTCAAGGAGTCCTTTGTGCGGATCGTCAACGACGAAGTGATGATCTATGGCATGCACATCAGTCCTTATGAAAAGGGAAATATTTTTAATAAGGATCCCCTTCGGGAGAGAAAGCTTCTGATGCACCGGTATGAGATCAATAAATTAAAGGGAAAGATCCAGGAAAAGGGCTATACCCTGGTGCCTCTCCAGGTCTATTTTAAGGGAAGCCTGGTGAAGGTGGAGATCGGCCTGGCCCGGGGTAAGAAGCTGTACGATAAGCGTGCGGATATTGCAAAAAAGGACCAGAGACGGGAGCTGGAAAAGGATTTTAAGGTAAAGAACCTGTACTAACAGACCGGAAGGAGGGAAGTCCATGGATGGCCGCCATACCTATATTGCCATTGATCTCAAGTCCTTTTATGCCTCAGTGGAATGTATGGAGCGGGGGCTGGATCCTCTCCGGACGTGCCTCACGGTGGCAGACGGGACCCGTACAGAAAAGACCATCTGCCTGGCAGTGTCTCCGGCCTTAAAGTCCTTCGGGATCCCGGGGCGGCCCAGGCTCTTTGAGGTGAACCAGAAGGTGAGGGAGGTCAACGCCGCCAGAAAGAGGAACGCGCCGGGAGGCAGGCTTTCGGGGGAGTCCTATGACGCAGAGGAGCTTAAAAAGGATCCGTCTCTGGCGGTGTCCTTTCTTACGGCCCCGCCCAGGATGGCCCTGTATATAGAAAAGAGCACAAAGATCTATGACATTTATCTGCGGTATGTGGCTCCAGAGGATATCCACGTATACTCCATTGACGAGGTATTCATGGATGTGACCCAGTATCTTCCTATATATAAGATGACGCCTCATGAGCTGGCTATGAAGATAATCCGGGAGGTCCTTAAGGAAACAGGGATCACGGCCACGGCCGGGATCGCAGAAAATCTGTATCTCTGTAAGGCGGCCATGGACATTGTGGCAAAGCGGGTGCCGCCGGACCAGGATGGGGTGCGGATCGCAGAGCTGGACGAAATGAGCTACCGCCGGCTTTTGTGGGACCACAGGCCGCTGACTGATTTCTGGCGGGTGGGCCGTGGATATGCGAAAAAGCTGGAGGCGGCCGGACTGTTCACCATGGGAGACATCGCCAGATGCTCTCTGGGAAAGCCTGGGGAGTTTTACTGTGAGGACCTGCTATACCGGATGTTCGGCATCAACGCGGAGCTCCTCATCGACCATGCCTGGGGATGGGAGCCATGTACCATTGCGGACATCAAGGCCTACCGCCCGGAGGAAAAGAGCGTGGGAGCCGGTCAGGTGCTCCAGTCTGCCTACGATTTCCAGAAGACGCGTAACGTGGTCCGGGAGATGGCTGACGCTCTGGCCCTGGAGCTGGTGGAAAAACGTCTGGTCACAGACCAGGTGGTGTTGACCGTGGGCTATGACCGGGAAAATCTGACAGATCCCGGACGGCGGAAGGCATACCGCGGGGAGATCACCATGGACCGGTATGGCCGCCAGATCCCCAAAGCCGCCCATGGAACGGAGCATCTGCGCCGCCCCACGTCCTCCTCGGACCAGATCGTGGAGGCATTTACGAGCCTGTTTGACCGGATCATGGACCCGTCCCTTCTGACCCGCCGGATGTATCTGTCCGCCAGCCATGTAAAAGATGAGAGGGAGGCCGGGAAGGAGGAGGCATATTGCCAGCTGAGCCTGTTTGACGATTTCGGCCTGGAGGAAGAGACATCCCGGGAAGAAACAGAAAAGCGGGAACGGGAGAGACGGATGCAGGAGGCCATGCTGACGATCCGGCAGAAATTCGGAAAGAACGCCATCGTTAAAGGCATGAATTTACAGGAGGGGGCCACGGGCATGGACCGGAACCGGCAGATCGGAGGTCACAGGGCAGAATGAAAAAATATGAGGACATTATTTCTCTTCCCCATCATGTGTCAGACCATCATCCCCAGATGTCCATTCACGACCGGGCGGCCCAGTTTTCTCCATTTGCGGCCCTGACTGGCTATGGGGATGCAGTGGAGGAAACAGCGCGGCTGACATCCCAGAAGAAGATCCTGGACGAAACGGAGCGGGAGGCACTGGACCGCCAGCTGTCCTCCCTGGCGGGACTCCTGGAGGAGAGCCGGAAGGCAGACGGAAGACGTGGGCACGTTCCCGGAGTCCGGATCACATATTTTCTTCCGGACCAGAAAAAGAGCGGGGGAGCTTATATGAAACAGTGCGGAGCTGTCACAGACCTGGACTGGCTGCGGGGGGAGATCGTTATGGAGGATGGAACGAGGATCCCGGCGGAGGATGTGGTGGAGCTGGAGCTGTCCCGGACTTGACTTTTTTCCTGTAAGATGGTATGATGATCATGCTCCATAAGAGCGCCAGTAAGGGCTTGTACTGGTTTCGACGGGGGCTATGAAGCTGGTGAAGCTATCCGCATGCGATGCGTTAAATGGCAAACCTAAATATAAACGCTAACGACGAATTAGCATACGCAGCCTAATTTAGGCGGCTGTCGGCCCCGGCGGACCTGCACTCCGGGTAACCGGCATCATTAATTGCAGGAAACGACACGTGCAAAGCTTTGAGCACGCGGGCGTAGGATGAAGCTACTGAACGTACCAGGATGTCTGTTTCCGGGTACGGGAGGGAATGTCAAAGAACAGACTATGATAGTAGAAGAACAGGGGATTGGTTTTCGGACAGGGGTTCGATTCCCCTCAGGTCCACGAAAAAGACGGGTTTAACCTTATGGGTTTAAATCCGTTTTTTGTTTCATAAAGTAAGCTTAGGGAAAAGGAGGCGGAAAATGAAAAAACAGAGATTTTTTGCTGCGGTGTGTATGACAGCGGCAGTCCTGGGCGGCTGCAGTGCGAAGGAGGCAGATGCCGCAGCGGCCACAGGAACAGAACAGACGGCGGCCGGCATAGAAAACAGATCCGAAGCTTCTGATGCAAAGGATGAAAATAAGGAGACTGACGGGAGCGTGACGGGTGCGGTTATGACAGATGGATCCGGGATCCGGACAGAAAAAACAGATGCAGGGGATCCGGAAGGCATGACTTTGTATGCAGAGCTTTCGTTTTACCTGGGGGATACGGAGTGGCGCCTGCAGAAATTCGCCCAGTCCGATCTTGTGGACCATGGAGAGCTGCTCCTGGACGACAGATGCCGCTTCCTCATAAGAGCTGTATCCGGGGATGGTGCTTACGTATTTTTTGATGAGGCTGTGCAGCTGGGAGAACCGGAGGCGGATGTGTGGACGGATCCGGAGGACCGGCTCCATGTGGTGATCCGCGATGCCCGGACAGCCAGATACAGGATCACAGACCACATCTATGATAAAGATACAGAAGTATTTAATGGAAGAGTACTGATCGGCGAAGATGGGATCAATTACTGGGGAACAGCCGCAGGAAATGGAGGCGGGCTTTCTTTGGAGACCGAAGCCAAGGAGGAAATGGAGACCCTCTGCGGTTATATCCAGAAGATCGAAAACGGAGCGGTCTGGATCGATCAGGTGGAATACGTGGAAGAGAGCGATACGGAAAGGATCAGAGAACTGGGGCTTACAGAGGCAGATATGGCCGGTGGCTTCTATATCTATAACCCGGAGGGGGAATCTGTTCCGCTGGCACTGGCTGACGATACGGTCTATACGTTCATTGACTGGGGGAGGGATTTTATCCCTTCCGATTCTTCACAGGACCTGACGGTCTCTACTACGACGCTGGCTCTTTTTGAGGCCTATCTGGAAACCTACGAGGACGGAAAGCCAGGAATGCCGTTTTTTATGGAGACCGATGGGGATAGGGTGTACCGCATTTTTGAAAAGCCTATGGCGTAAAAAAGAGACCTCCGGGGCTGCTCCCGAAGGTCTTTTTATCATGCATGGATCGCCGCAAGCTTTTCGGCTGTCTGGCTGGAGATCTCCCCATCCTTTTGTTCTTCTCTTTCTCTGACCATCTGCCAGATCAGATCATGCATCCACTGGACCGTTTCTTCCAGCTTCTTGTTTTCATCCCGAAGACGGCGGACCTCATTTTCTAGATTGCTGATGAGCTGGTCTTTTTCATCGATCATAACGCTGTTCCTCCCCCGATATTTTAAATGGAGTATATCATTTTGTTTAGGTTCTGTCCAGTGAAAGGGGGAGGATTGACAAAGCCGTCACAAACTGGGGAAAAACTGTGATTGCTTCATACGGAAATTTGAGCTATAATGGGGAAATAAGTCGGATGGACGACGGAATCGAGGTTTACTATGGCATCGGCGCAGAATGATTTTTCAAAGGGAAGCGTGGTGGGGAATATTATGGGAATGGCCATTCCCATGACTGCTGCGCAGCTTATCAATCTCCTATACAATGTGGTGGACCGGATCTATATCGGCTATATCCCGGAGCACGCCACTCTGTCGCTGACCGGTCTTGGCGTCTGCCTTCCGGTCATTACTGCGGTCATGGCGTTTGCCAATCTGTTCGGTATGGGGGGAGCGCCCCTATGCTCCATTGAACGGGGGCGGGGGAACCAGAAGGAGGCGGAGGCCATCATGGGAAATGCGTTTACCCTCATGGTGATCTGCGGGATCCTGCTGACTATCCTGGGGATCGTATTCCGGCGGCCGCTGCTTTATCTTTTCGGGGCCAGTGATTCCACCTATCCCTATGCGGAATCCTACATGACCATTTACCTGCTGGGCAGTGTGTTTGTGATGATGGGGCTGGGTATGAACGCCTTTATCAATTCCCAGGGTTTTGGGCGGATCGGGATGCAGACAGTGCTCCTGGGGGCTGTGGCCAACATCATCCTGGACCCTGTGTTCATTTTCGGTTTTCGCATGGATGTCCGGGGAGCAGCCCTGGCCACTATCATTTCCCAGTTTTTATCGGCGGCGTGGGTGCTGAGGTTCCTGTTCAGCGACAGGAGCATCCTGCGGCTGAAACGGGAGACCATGATGCTGAAAAAAGCCCGGGTTCTGAAGATCGTTTCCATGGGCATGTCCAGCTTTGCCGCAGGCTTTACCAACAGTGTGGTGGCGGTGGCCTGCAACGCAACGCTCCAGACCTGGGGCGGGGATCTGTATGTGGGAGTTATGACGGTGATCCATTCCGTGAGGGAGATCGCAGAAAACCTGGTGAAGGGCCTTACGGGCGGCTCCCAGCCGGTGCTGGGCTATAACTTCGGAGCCGGACAGTACGACCGGGTGAAAAAGGCCATCCGTTTTTTATCAGTTTCCACCATTGCCTTTACCACCTTCTGCTGGATCCTGATCTCGATCTTCCCGGAGACGTTTATCCACATCTTCAACCGGGATGAAACCCTGGTACAGGCGGCTATTCCGGCAGTACGGGTCTACTTTTTTGGCTTTTTTATGATGTCTCTTCAGTATTCGGGCCAGGCCTGCTTCATTGGCCTGGGAAAGGCCAAACAGGCCACCTTTTTTTCCATATTCCGGAAGGTCATCATCGTTTTGCCGCTGACGCTTTTATTCCCAAGGCTGGGAGGCCTGGGGGCCATGGGGGTATTTCTGGCAGAGCCGGTCTCCAACTTTATCGGCGGAGCGGCCTGCTATGGGACCATGCTGCGTACTGTGTGGCAGGAGCTCAATAAGAAAAAAGAAAGCGCGTGACTGGATCCGCAGAGGATCTGATCAGAAAATGATCGGAAAAATAAAATATATCCGGGAGGGGAAATCTCAAATGGAACTTAACAGGGAAGAAGACGCCAGGTTTCTGGTGCATCACCAGGTGACGGAAAAAAAGCTTCTGCATCTGGAAAAGGGAGTCAGGAAGCTGGGCTTCCAATCGGGAGGAAACAGGATCCTGGCTGGGCTTTTGATGGCTTCGGTCATGGGACTGGCCATAGGCCTTGTTTTTGACGGTATGGTGGCACGGACGTTTTCGGCCATTGCCGTAGTGCTGTTTCTGATCTTTGCTGCAGGTGTGTATTCCATCTTTAAGGCATGGTTTGACGCAAAGAAGACCATCCATCTTCAATATGAGGCAGGAAAAAAAGATATGAATTATGACTGGGAGTATCGGTTTTTTGACGATTGCTATGAGGTCATTGGAAAGAACGAGGCGTCCAGGGTCTGCTATTCCAACCTGGGCCGGATCCTGGAATTTACAGGAATGCTGGTCTTGGTAGAAAAGGGCAATGTGGTCCGGTATTTTATGGAAGAGGATGTGGAAAAGGGGACTGCAGAGGAGCTTAGGGAGTTCTTAGAAAGGAAAAGCGGGACAAAGACTGAGTTTGTCTCCGTGAGGTGATGGATATGGAACCGTTATTTGCTGTGCGGATGACGCATGATGAAGATATGTATTATAACCAGGTACTGGCCTCGAAACAATCAGCGCCGGCAGAAAAGCCTGGAAAAAAGAATTTTCTTTCCAGGGTGGATCTTTCTGATGTGATCTTCGGGCTTCTGGCGTTTTTTGTTTTTTACATGACCTTTCCGGCGGAAGAGCTGGCGCAGCGGATCGTCCAGTCAGCTCTTATGGCAGGCGTGTTTGTCCTCGTCCTTGGCCAGCTGAACGGAAACAGGAGGAGGGAAAAACAGAGGATCGCTCCGGATGCCGATGAAAGGAACCAGGCGGAGATGATCATGGAAAGCTCCGGTCTGGCGGGAGAGCCGTGTACGGTATCCTTTTACGAGGATTCATTTCAGCTGGAAAATCCTGGGATCACCACCAGCTACCGGTACAAGGGCGTATCGTGGATCAAGGAGACAGAGCAGTATTATATGATCTTCTGGACCCGTTCTACGGTGATCCCGGTGGAAAAGGCTGGCTTTTACAGGGGAACTCCCAGCCAGTTCAAAGCCTTTCTGGAGAAAAAATGCCAGAAGACCATTATGAAAGCCAGATAAGAAAATAGGAGAAAATCATGGGAATTAAGATAAAAAAGGATACAATGCCGCGCCTGGAGGACCTTCCGGTGCTGAAGATCCGGTACACAATGGCGATCCCGCTGATCGGTATTGTGGACATCCTCACAATGGGGAGCTTTTACGCCAATCCGGTCACGGACGGACATATAATGCTGAAGATCTTTTATGTGATCAACGCCCTGATCGGAGGGACCTTTGCTTACTGGGGGCTCAGATGGAAGACCACGGTGGACGGGAAAAAGATCCGTGTCCGCCCGGCCTTCAGTGCCGCAAAGGAGCTGCCGTTTACGGAAATCAAAAAAGCGGTGCTTCATAAGAAAAAGAAAAATGGTTCGCTGATGTATTACACGCTGATAGACAGCAAAGGCCAGGAGATCGTGAAGCTTTATCCCACCATGAAGGACAGCGCCATGCTCCTGGAGCGGCTGAAACGGCTGAAGGTGCGGATCGAAGAGGTAAACGACCGGTAGAGGAATGGACGCCGGAAATCTGCGTATACTACCTTTGAATACGGAAAAGGAGGTATATGCGATGACGAGACTGGAATGTACCGTGGCAAGCTGCGTCCATAACTCGGAAAAGTGCTGCTGTAAACAGGGGATCCTGGTGGAGGGAGTCAATGCCAGGGAAAGCTGTGATACCTGCTGCGGAAGCTTTGAGGAAAACCGCGGAGGCCTGTTCAAAAACCTGTTTAAGACGCCGGAAACCAGGCTGCAGGTGGACTGCGACGTTCTGAACTGCCTGTATAACGACGATCATCAGTGCCGTGCAGAGAGGATCTCGATCCTGGGAGACGGAGCCAGGGCTGTGGGCCAGACTGAGTGCGGCAGCTTTAGAGAACGGTAGGCAGAAAAAATGGAGACAGGGATTCTGCAGGCGGCCGGGGACAAGAGCCCCGCGCCGCTTTGGCAGAGTCCCTTTTTTGAAAAAGTATTTAAACAAGGTCCATTGATTTTTTATTGACAGGATGCTGCATTATTTTTGAAACCAGACTTTTCAAGTGAGAAGGTCTGGTTTTTTTATTTCATTGGCTCGCTTTGCGGGCCAGGAGGCGGACAACTCCATTGATGTTTACATTAGAGACGAGCATATGGACGTATTGGAAGACAGTGGGAAAAGACCCTTACAGAGAAGCCTCCGGTATTCACAAAAGAAACGGGTATGACCAAGACGCTTACAGGAAGCTGACTGTTTCATCACGAAAGAATGATCAGACGTGAAGGGATCAAAAGCTGGGGCTTAGGATGAAAACGCGGCATAAAATAGATTATGTACAACATTAGGCCTTTCTCCCTCTAATAACTTTGATTATATCATTTAAAAATGGCTATATCAATATGAAATACTGACATTTACATACAAAAACTTTATGATATGGCCGTTTTACTTCCCATAATCTATTTTATAGGAACTCCAGCCTTTTGTGCCTGTAAAAAGTCCAGAACCGTAGCTGGTCAGGACATCAATGATAGGGGGGTGAGAATATGGACCGCGTTATGCAAAGGGTCGGCCCTATGATGAGGGGATCGTAATGGAGGACGGAGCAGGACCTCCGGCAGACGGTATCTGGGCTCCTGAAGGCAGAAAAGAAAATAGAAAAGGGTGAGGAGGAGAGAAATGAAAAGCGATATAAAGCGATTAGTGAAAAGAAGCACTGCTGGTTTTCTGGCGGTTTGGATGGTTTTTGGAAACAGCATATCGGCGTTTTCTAATGTTGAAGCCGGTTCTGGAAGAGCAGGCCAGAAGAAGGAAGAAACCGTGTCCACAGCTTTGGATGAGGTAAAGAAGAAAACGCCCAAAATGGTGACCTCTTCCAACGCGGAGAAGAAAAATGTCCTATCCGCAGAGGTGGGCAGCATGGAGATCCAGATCCGGGAGAAGACCGCTGGCGCTCTGGAACAGGCGGAAGCTCTGGAGGTATATGACCTGGGGCAGGACGCCACTGTGGAGGCGGCTCTTTTGGAGAAGCTTGAAGAAGGCGAGGAGCTGGCCGGCTATGTGGCCCTTGATATTAGTCTCTTTGACGGCGAGGGCGCGGAGATCGAGCCGGATGGCAATGTCAATGTGGAGGTCAGCGGCATTGAAGCTCCCGAGGAATACGATGACGTTATGATCGTTCATCTGGAGGAGAGGGAACATCCGGGAAAAATGCGTCCCATGGGCGTAAACCGTCCCAATCTTCCGATGACAGCAGCCCATAACGAGGAGGAGGGCGTCTATGACGCCACTGTGGTAACGGAAGGCATAAAGGATGAAATTGAGAAGTCCGACAGGATCACCTTTACGGCAGAATCGTTTTCCTCTTATGTGATTACCTTTATTAAATCTGCAACGGAGTATCAGGATGTGGATGTTTTCCTCATGGATACCCGGACAGAGGCCGAGTTTACAGCTGCTGCGGACAATCTTCAGATCACCGTCGACGATGACGGTATCGAAATCCTGAAGCTGGTGGAAGGAAACCAGATGGGACAGATTGCAAAAACTGACGAGGTGTCTCCTGACGGAGAAGCGGTTTATATGTCCTACGCCTACGCGTCCACGGATAAAGAGGGAAATGACCGTATTACCCATGTGAATTTTGCGGAGATTGAAGGGAAGGATCAAGCGGCGCTTTATCTTTGGTACGATCATCTGGGTACTCTCGAGATCCCCGTTGAAGTGTATCTGGAGGACAGGCCTGCCGATGAACAGTATGAATTTACGATCGTGGCAGGGACGATCCGAAACAATGCAGAGGCCGTTTTAAATGACGCAGGTCTGACGGAAGAGCTGGGAAACTACGCCTTTGAGAAGGCCGTTGTGCATAGGGAAGAGGATGGCGAGGAGCAGGAAATCGAAATCGTTTCCAGGATCGGAAACACGATCTATTACAGTACAAAAGTCAACAACGGCGTGGTTGGAAGCTTTAAGGAAGGCAGCGGAAGAACGATCCGCCTTTATTATAAAGAGGCGTATAAGGTGACTCTTACTGTTACAGCCGCTTCCGGGACAGAAACTAATATTGGAAACACGGTGAATGGACAGTATGTGGGAGATACTATTGAGATCGACGTTGCGAAAAACGGAGCCTTCAATATCCCCATTACCATTGCCCAGGGATATACGGTAGAAGTAAATTGCAATGAGGATCCTGGACTGAACTATAATTCCGCAGCTGAGAGTAATCAGCAAAGGGAGTATACCATCACCGGCACAGGCCTTACAGGGAATAGGGATATCAATATCGCTTTTCATAAGCCGGAGCTGGCGTTTACGTATGATTTTTCAGAAGCGGCGTTTGGGAAAATTACAGTGAAAGCAGATACAGATGGAGACGGAAACTGGGAAACTGCGGATAAGCAAGGAACATTTAAGATTCCAGATGAAACGAAAATGCTTCAGTTCCAGTTAGAGCCTCAATCATCAGCATTAGTCTGGGAAAATAGAATCCTTGATTCGTTTGCTATTAATGATCAGACTTTGACGATGCCGGCGGATCCGAGTATCATTTCTGAACCAGAAGCATACAGCCAATTGTTTGATATGGCTGGAGAACAGATCGCAGATGTTAAAATTAAAGCAGAAAAGAATTATAATTGGGGTGGCGCTAAATTCCAAAGGACTTATACGGTCACAATCAGCAATATTAAATGTCCTTTAACAATGACAGGAGGCGGTGTGCGTCAATACTTTGAAAATGCTATAATTTTATATGAAGTAGGAGACGGACTTAAGATATCCTGGGCTTACAACAATCAGGAAGAAAATAAAGTTGAGATTGACAAGGGCGATGCAGTTGAATTTTCGGATGATCTTACCTATTATATAGAACCTCAGAAGGGATATTATATCGATCAAGTGATCACAAGTGCTCAAAACGAAGGCGGTGAACCAGAGAATCTCACCAGCAGCCTTGAATCCATTGACCCGAATGGGCAATGGTATGAAGGAAAGAAGATTACCTTGAGTCCTAAAAACTGGTGGAGTCAAGAGGATGAAACGCTTGTGAAGATTACATCAAAAGAGACTAACTATCAGTTTGTATGGGAAAATAATAATAAAACAGTTCCCTTGAGCGACTCCTTTACCTTACCGGGAGAGGATGCCCTTTCCATGCCACTGTACAGTAATGTGGTTCCTGATGAAACAGCGATCCCAGAAGGGGCAGTATTCCAGGGATGGACATTGGGAGCGAATGATACACATATTCATTGGGGAAACGAGTCCATTTCCAGGCGGGAACTTCGGGAAGCTATGGAGGCAGGAAACCTTACAGTGGAGTATCCACTGACAGCGGATGAGGCTGTTAAAATCCCTCTTACTCCCAAATATGTGGCAGCAGATCTGGCTGATACCATTCCCTATTCGGTAAAGGTCTATCTGGGAAGCGAGAATACCGAACCAATCGAGTCTTTCGAGTATCGGGGTATAGCCGGTCCGGCTATTGAGGAAGGGGCCTACATTGAGCGGCCTGAAATCAAAGCGGTAATCGATCAGTATCAAGACGAGTATCCGGAGAAAGAAATCATAGGAATTGAAAGTCTTTCTAATACAGATAATGTGGTGAAGATCATCCTAAAAAAAGAATATGTGCAGATTCACACATTAGTAGAAGAAGAGGGGAGCGTAAGCCACGGAAATTATCAGTATGGCAGCGATACCTTCGACAATAAGGATTTGATGGTGCGGAGCGGTGATACGATCAGGTTAAAAATAGTTCCTGATGAGGGGTATACGATCGGGCAGCTGTTTATTGGCGGAACGCCCCAAACCATTGATCGCAGCAAAATCGATGAAGATGGAAACTATGAAATTGAATATACTGTTTCTGAAACTGCAACTATTTGGACTTCCTTTGCAGCGGACATAAACGGCAACGGAGAGCCCGATGAGACGGAAACCACATATTCTATCACCTACGCTGCCGGTACAGCTGGTACAAATGCGCAGAATATGCCGCAGAATAAGACAGACATCTTAAGCGGAACCACTCAGACTATCTCCGCTGCGGTACCGACCTGGACTGGCTACGTATTCACGGGCTGGACCAGTACAGACGTAACGGAGACTGCCGGAAGCTTTACGATGCCGGAGAAGAACGTAACCTTTACCGCCACCTGGAAAGAGGATGCAAATGGAGACGGTGAGCCGGATGATACGGAAACAAAGTATTCTATCACCTACTCTGATGGAGAAGCCAAGGGCGCAGCGCAGGGAATGCCTGCGAAGGCTGAGAATATCTTAAGCGGAACCACTCAGACTATCTCGACTGCGGTACCGACCTGGACAGGCTATGTATTTGCAGGCTGGACCAGCAATGAAGTACAGGCAACCAGCGGAAGCTTTATAATGCCGGAGGCTAACGTAACCTTTACCGCTACTTGGAAAGAGGATGCAAACGGAGACGGTGAGCCGGATGATGCGGAAACAAAGTATTCCATCACCTACTCTGACGGTGAAGCGAAGGGTGCAGCACAGGGAATGCCTGCGAAGGCTGAAAATATCTTAAGCGGAACTACTCAGACTATCTCGGCAGCTGTACCGACCTGGACAGGCCATGTATTCACGGGCTGGACCAGTACGGACGTAACGGAGACTGCTGGAAACTTTACCATGCCGGAGAAGGACGTAACCTTTACCGCCGCCTGGAAGGTGGACGCAAATGGAGACGGAGAGCCGGATGAGAATGAGCAGAAGTATTCCATCAGCTACTATGACGGTGAAGCGAACGGAAATGCGGAGAAGATGCCACAGAATGAGACAGACATCTTAAGCGGAACAACGAAGACCCTCCCGACAACGGAACCGACGTGGACAGGCCATGTATTCACGGGCTGGACCAGTGATGAAGTACAGGCAACCACCGGGAACTTTATCATGCCGGAGGCTAACGTAACCTTTACTGCCACCTGGAAGGTGGACGCAAACGGAGACGGCGAGCCGGACGATACGGAGACAAATTATTCTATCACCTACTCTGACGGCGAAGCAAAGGGAGCAGCGCAGGGAATGCCTGCGAAGGCTGAAAACATCTTAAGCGGAACTACTCAGACTATCTCGGCAGCGGTACCGACCTGGACTGGCTACGTATTCACGGGCTGGACCAGTACGGACGTAACGGAAACTACCGGAAGCTTTACCATGCCGGAGAAGAACGTAACCTTTACCGCCGCCTGGAAGGTGGACGCAAATGGAAATGGAGAGCCGGATGAGAATGAGCAGAAGTATTCCATCAGCTACTCTGACGGCGAAGCGAAGGGAGCAGCGCAGGGAATGCCTGCGAAGGCTGAAAACATCTTAAGCGGAACCACCCAGACTATCTCTGCAGCGGTACCGACCTGGGCAGGCCATGTATTCACAGGCTGGACCAGTACGGACGTAACGGAGACTGCCGGAAACTTTACCATGCCGGAGAAGGACGTAACCTTTACTGCCCTCTGGAAGGAGTATGGCAGCGGCGGATCCAAAGAAGATGATGATGACGATGACGCGTCAGAAGAAAATGGCAGCGGCAGCTCCAGAAAACCCATCGAGGCTCAAAAGGGCCAGGTTGTCAATGCGGCGGGAAAGACTGGGGAGTGGGTCCTGGAAGGAAACCAGTTCACAGAACAAAATGGGTATATTCCCTCGAGAGAATATCTGAAAATTGATGGAAACATTTACGGCTTCTACTCCAGAGGATATGCCATTGGATCTGAACATGGCCACTACTACACCAGTGAAGCCATTGCGGCAGCCGGAGGCTATCGAGATGCTCAGGGAGCCTGGAATCTGAACGGCTGGTGGATCCGTTACAGTGATGGTACGTATCCACACGGACAGTGGGAGTACCTGACCTACAATGGACGTTCAGACTGGTATTACTTCGATGAAGACGGCTGGATGGAAGACGGCTGGTTCCAGTGGGAGGATCACTGGTACTATCTGCATACAGAGTATGACGGCTTCCGGGGCCATATGTATACAGGCTGGCACGAGATTGGCGGGAAATGGTATTATTTCCGCACAGATCAGGACGGCGGCACGCCTGGAGCTATGATGACCGATGCAAGGACGCCGGACGGCTTTTATGTTGGAGAGGATGGCGCCTGGATTCAGTAATGTTGAAGGTCTGGAACTGGTAAAACAGGCGGAAGAGGCCCTTTTATGGCAAAGAAAAGTCCATAAAGGGGCCTCTTCCCTGTTCCTGGTGATAAAAACGCCGTTTGTTTTTTGGGAAAAGTAGTTGACAACGCATTGGAAATATAGTATAGTTACATAGGTTGTGAAAGCAGCCCACAGGAAAGCAGGTATCCGCCTCACCCTGGCACGAGCAAGTGACCCGGGTTCATACAGAATTGGTTTCATAATCATGCAGCAGCATGCAGAACCGATGCAGTTAATGAGCGGATAGTTTACTATCTGCTTTTTCTTTTCTATTTTGTCGATATTAAAATGAGTATGGAGGTGCACGGCTATTAGCGAGTTAATGATTAACGAACAGATTCGTGATAAGGAAGTTCGTCTGATTGGTGAAAATGGAGAGCAGCTTGGGATCATGTCTGCAAAGGATGCCTATAAGATGGCCAGAGATGCAGAGCTTGATCTGGTGAAGATCGCGCCGACAGCAAAGCCGCCGGTGTGCAAGATCATTGATTACGGCAAATATAAGTATGAGATGATCCGTAGGGAAAAAGAAGCGAAAAAGAAGCAGAAGGTCATCGAAGTGAAAGAAGTCCGTCTTTCTCCTAATATCGATACCAATGACCTTAACACGAAGGTTGGTTCCGCAAGAAAATTCATCGAAAAAGGCAATAAGGTCAAGGTTACGCTCCGGTTCCGCGGACGTGAGATGGCCCATATGAATCAGACCAGATACATCCTGGATGATTTTGCCGAGAAACTTGCTGATATCGCAGTCGTTGACAAGCCTTCCAAGGTAGAGGGAAGAAGCCTGGTAATGTTTTTAACTGCAAAAAAATAGGGATAATTTTAAGGAGGAATTTACAATGCCTAAAATGAAAACAAGCAGAGCAGCTGCAAAGCGTTTCAAAAAGTCCGGAACAGGTCTGTTAGTAAGAAATAAAGCTTACAAATCCCATATCTTAACTAAGAAATCTACAAAGCGGAAAAGAAATCTTAGAAAAGACATCGTTACTGACAGCACAAACAGCAAGGTAATGAAGAAGATTTTACCGTACTTATAATAGATTCGGGATTAAGAAGGAGGAAAATAAGCAATGGCAAGAATTAAAGGCGGCTTAAATGCCAAGAAGAAACATAACAGAGTGCTGAAGTTAGCCAAGGGTTACAGAGGCGCACGTTCCAAACAGTATAGAGTAGCAAAGCAGTCCGTAATGAGAGCTTTAACCAGCTCCTATGCAGGAAGAAAAGAGAGAAAGAGACAGTTCAGACAGCTGTGGATCGCCCGTATCAACGCTGCTGCCCGTATCAACGGTCTTTCTTACAGTAAATTCATGTATGGCTTAAAGCAGGCCGGCGTTGTTATGAACCGTAAGGTATTATCCGATATGGCTATCAACGATGCAGAAGGATTTGCAAAGTTAGCAGAGCTTGCAAAGAGCAAGCTGGCTTAATAAGAAAAAGAAATACGCCGTTTCCTTTTCCGGTGAGACCGGATCAGGAAGCGGCTTTTTTTATGGACTTTAGTCTGTTGAGCCCATGGGAGTTTTTCGCTGATCCGAAAAAAGGAGATGGGCGAAACAATCAACCACCCGCTATGCGGGTGCGCGTCGATTGTTATACAAAAAAATTACCTTTCCGTTTACAATAAAGTTGTTCAGGCTATATTGCAGAAAGGAAAGGTAATTTATGGCGAAGAAAGAACATGCACTCGCACATACAAAATGGATGTGCAAATATCATATGTTAGTAATTATTCCACCAAAGATAAGTGTATCGTCATTTATGGGATATTTAAAAGGAAAAAGTGCGCTTATGATATTCGATCGACACGCAAACTTAAAGTATAAATTTGGAAAAGTTTATTAGCGGAAGGGACACCACAAAAAAACCAGTAAACAAGCGGATTGACAGCCATACGGCAACGTATTTACTTGAAAATCAAGAGGCACTGACGGATAAAATGATCTGTCGGTGCCTTTTTTGTTAAGATGACCCTGAATAGATAGCAGCTAATACCGATTTGGGGCTGTCGGCTAATACCAATTTTTGCCCCAGATAACACAAAAATGAGGCAGTCCGCAGAACTCCTGGCTTTTTCAGGGCTATGGTTTTCTGCCGGACTGTCTCATTCACTTTTTGTCTCCAATTTCAGGGCATAGTATCCTCTTGTTTGGCATTTTGGGAACGCTCATTGCCTTTAAGCAGTTTTTTGTTCCTTTTTCCCTTCGTATTTTTCAATCTCATGATGCAGAAACCGGTGGTATTTCATGATATTCCGCCCGATCGCATACAGCATGAACTCTTTATACACCTTTTCTTTTGAACGGTAA
>JACRTJ010000014.1 GCA_014385265.1 Enterocloster hominis (ex Liu et al. 2021) | reverse complement strand
CCGGAAACACTAAAACTCCTTCAACAGCAATGTGCTGTTCATTCTGGATAAATCTTAAAAACCAGATTTTCCACACAAGGGACGTTTATGGTCTATTTTCGGCTCATTGCTTCACACTTCACACTTTTTACACCTTCACATCTTTTTTACTGGTTAAACGATACTTGTAGCTTTTATTATCCTAAAGAAAAAATGTCAGGGTTCATGATTTTTCAATCACACACCCCAACATTTATTGTAGTACCTTTTAATTTTATTCAACCGTTTGCTTCTCTCTCTTCTCTCTCCCGCTCCGCCTGGGATTTTCTCAGGTAGTCCGGCCTGTGGTCATCGGAGCTTTCCATTTTCCCTTCCGCAAAATAACGGGCGCCCAGGGCCGCTACGGCGGCGGCTCTCTGGCGGTTCACATGGGCCGGAGCAAAGGAAAACGGAACTGTGAGCCTTTCCCTGATCTGGCATTTAAAAACAGGCACTCCGTCTCCCAGGAAGATCACCGGCTCTCCCAGGCCGTTTAACACCTCCAGAAGCTCTCCCATGTCCATGGCGTCCTGTTCCCGGAGGATCTCAAATTCTTCCCGGAACCGGTAGACCCCCGTATAGACCTGGTTTCTCCTGGCATCCATGATAGGGCAGATCAGAGCGCCGGCCCCGTACAGGTTGTAGGCTGTGGCGTCCAGGGTCGGCACATGGATCAGCGGCTTATCAAGAGCCAGCCCCAGCCCCTTGGCCGTGGCTGAACCGATCCTTAAGCCCGTAAAGGAACCCGGGCCGCCGGAAACCGCAATGGCGTCCACTGTGGACAGCTCGATCCCCAGAAGCTTTACCATGTCGTCGATCATGGGAAGCAGGGTCTGGGAATGAGTCTTCTTAAAATCGGCGGTAAACTCCGCCATGGTGATATCGTCCTCCACGATGGCCACAGAGGCCACCAGGGACGAGCTTTCGATCCCTAAAATCCGCATTTATGTCTCCTCCACCGTGATCTTTCTGTAATCAAAGCCCTGGGACAGGTCCTTTTCAATGGTCACCTCTGTCACATGGGGCGGAAGGATCTCGCTGATCAGGCTGGACCACTCGATGAGCGTGACCCCGCCTCCATAAAAATAGTCCTCATAGCCCACCTCGTCCATTTCGCTGACATCGCCGATGCGGTATACGTCAAAATGATACAGTGGGAGCCGTCCTCCGTCATACTCCTGGACAATGGTAAAGGTAGGGCTGTTCACCGGCTCTGTGATCCCCAGTCCGCAGGCAAAGCCCTGGGTAAATACTGTCTTTCCCACGCCCAGATCACCGTTTAAGCAGAATACGTCCCCGGCCTTCGCCGCCTCTCCCAGGCGTTTTCCCAGGGCATACGTATCCTCCGGCCCAAAGCTCGTTGCGATCATGGTCTCAGTCCTTTCCGTTTGGATTCCGGCAGATTCTTTTTAAGTATCTCCACCAGCTCCTGCTCCCGTCCCTCAATGGAGCGGTTGGGGATCAGATAGCCGTGGACAGGGCCTGTTTTGATGATGTACATGCTCTTAATGCGGACTACCTTCCATACCTGGTTCCAGAAAAGCTCTCCGGTCATCCCGGCCTTTTCCACGTCGATCTTTTCGTCTCCCAGGGTCAGGTTTAAGGGCGCGGAAAAACCGATGGCCCCGGCCTGCTGCTTCGCCTTCCGGTCCAGCATCAGAGGCTGCACCACCGTAAAGATCAGGGCACAGAATACCAGAAGGATCCTCTGATACACATTGATGGTCTCCCAGTTCCAGGTGACCGCAAGGATCGCCAGGGCGCCCAACGTAAAGATCACGTTGAACGCCCCGGAAAATCCACTGTAAGAATTATACAGGGAAAACTGGAACAGGTCCCTGGCAGTCATTGTTACACTGATTTTCATGTTGCAGGATTCCTTTATACTAACTTTTCTTCTTTAAACGCCTTGAGGATCCGGTCCATGCAGTCCTCCACCACGCTTCTGGGCGTAGCGATATTGATCCGCTCAAAGCCTCTTCCGGCATCGCCGAAGATATAGCCCTCATCCAGAGCCACCCTGGCCTTTTTCTGCATGATCTCCTCTAACTTCTCCGCATCGCCGTCCACATATCCGTTGAAGTCGATCCATGCCAGATACGTTCCCTCCGACGGAACCATATGAGCCTTGGGAAGGTGTTCTTTTAGGAAGGCGTCGATATAGGCAAAGTTGCCGTCCAGATATTCCTTTAACTGCTCCAGCCACTCCTCGCCCTCGTTGTAGGCGGCGATCATGGCAGTGAGGCCCAGGGTTCCTGCGCCGTTCATGGAGAGCTTGCCTCCGATCAGCTCCTTCCAGGCGGCCTGGAGCTCTTTATTATGGATCACGATATTGGATGTCTTCATTCCCGCCAGGTTAAAGGTCTTGCTGGGCGCAGTGCAGACAGCGATCCGGTCAGCGTAATCAGGTGCTACCTTAAGGATCGGATGGAAGGTCATGCCGCAGCGTAAGAGGTCGCAGTGGATCTCGTCGCAGATGATCCATTTATCGTATTTTTTACAGATATCCACGACCTTCCGGATCTCCTCCTCGGTCCATACGCGGCCAGCCGGGTTGTGGGGGCTGCAGAATACCAGTACCTTATTGTTGGGCTCCGCCATCTTTTTATCCAGATCGTCAAAATCGATGGTATAGTTCCCGTCTGCGTAGATCAGCGGGCTGTCCACGATCTGACGGCCGTTGCTGTTGGCCTTCATGGTAAATGGATAATAAATGGGACGCTGGATCACCACGCCCTCGCCTTCCTTTGTCAGAAGGTTTAAGAGCACGGCGTAAGCGGATACGATGCCGCCGCAGAAAAACAGGTTCTCCTTCTGCTCTTCCCAGCCGTAGCGTTTTTTATACCAGTTCAGGACTGCGCCCAGGCACTCGTCGGTGTCGTACATGGTGTAGCCGAAGATCTTTTTGTCGATCCTCTCATGCAGGGCTTTTAAAATGGGCTCTGCGCAGGCAAAATCCATGTCGGCCACCCATAACGGCAGGGCGTCGTCCGGACAGCCCTTGGGAAGGCTCTCCATCTTTGTTGCGGAAGTTCCGGTCCGGTCGATGATCTCATCAAAATTGTACTTCATTTCTGCTTCCTCCATTCCATAATTGTTTATAGCCTTAGGTTATTAAAGCTTCATGCTGAGGGCGATCCGCCGCTTCGCCATATTCACATCCAGGACCTTCACGTCCACGATGTCCCCGATGCTGACTGCATCCAGGGGGTGGCGGATGAATTTTTCTGACATTTCAGATATATGTACAAGGCCGTCCTGATGGACGCCGATATCCACAAAGGCTCCAAAATCTGTGATGTTCCGGACCGTTCCCTTCAGGACCATGCCGGGCTTTAAGTCCTTCATATCCAGCACATCGGTCCGCAGGATGGGCCTTGGCATCTCCTCTCTGGGATCCCGGGCCGGCTTCTCCAGCTCAGAAATAATATCGTCCAGGGTGATCTCACCGATCCCCAGTGCCTCTGCCATGGACTTCCGGTCCTTTACCTTTCTCCCTAAACCGGCCATTCCCTTAAAGCCCGCGGGATCCAGCTCCAGGCCCAGACGCTCCAGAAGCTCCCTGGCCGCCCGGTAGCTCTCGGGATGGACCGAGGTGGCATCCAGAGGATCCGCGCCGCCCGAGATACGCATGAACCCGGCGCACTGCTCAAAGGCCTTGGGCCCCAGCTTCGGAACCTTTAAAAGCTGCTTCCGATCAGTAAAGGCCCCGTTTTCCTCCCGGTAGGCCACAATATTTTTTGCAATTGTCCTGGATATGCCGGAAATGTGCTCCAACAGGGATACAGACGCAGTATTTAAGTCCACGCCCACCCGGTTTACACAATCCTCCACCACAGAGCCCAGCACCTCGTCCAGGCGCTTCTGGTTCAGATCGTGCTGATACTGGCCGACGCCGATGGACTTAGGATCGATCTTCACCAGCTCTGCCAGCGGGTCCTGGAGCCTTCTGGCAATGGAAACGGCGCTCCTCTGTCCCACGTCAAAGCCAGGGAATTCCTCTGTGGCCAGCTTACTGGCCGAATATACCGACGCCCCTGCCTCGTTTACGATCACATAGCGCACATCCTCGGGGATCTCCTTTAAAAAGTCCGCGATGATCTGCTCTGACTCCCGGGACGCCGTTCCGTTTCCCAGAGAGATCAGCGTAACATGATATTTTTCGATCAGATCCTTTAAGACCTTCTTCGCCTGCTCCACCTTATTCTGGGGCGCTGTCGGATAGATGACCACCGTATCCAGCACCTTTCCGGTGGGATCCACCACCGCCAGCTTGCAGCCGGTACGGAAAGCCGGATCCCAGCCCAGGACCACCTGGCCGCTGATGGGAGGCTCCATAAGAAGCTGGTTCAAAGTCTTTTTAAACACCTGGAACGCTCCGTTTTCTGCCTTTTCTGTGACAGCGTTCCGGATCTCCCGCTCGATGGCCGGAGCCATAAGGCGGCCATAGCTGTCCTTTACCACCTCTTTAAGGACCAGAGACGTCACCGGATCCTTCCCGGTGATCACATGGGCCTCCAGATACTGGAGGATCTTTTCCTCCGGCGCTTCCACCTTCACCGTCAGGATCTTCTCCTTTTCCCCCCGGTTTAAGGCCAGGACACGGTGGCCGGGGCAGCTCTTTGCCGGTTCCTCGTGGTGAAAGTATTTTTCATATACGGACTCCGGATCCTCCTCGCCGCGGACCTCGGAAGCGATCCTTCCCTCGTTCATGGTGATCTCCCGGACCCAGGTGCGGTATCCCGCATCCTCAGCGATCCGCTCGGCCAGGATATCCTTTGCCCCGGCAATGGCCGTCTTTACGGAATCCACGCCCTTTTCCTCTGAAACATAGGGCTTTGCCGCGTCCTCCAGAGAGGTTCCTGCGTTCTGGGAGGCGATCCAGTCTGCCAGGGGCTCCAGTCCCCGTTCCCTGGCCATGCTGGCCCGTGTCTTTCTCTTGGGACGGTAGGGCAGATAAAGGTCGTCCACCGCCACCATGGTCCGGGCTTCCCCGATCTTCTTTTTTAACTCTCCGGTCAGCTTTCCCTGATCGGCAATGGAGGCCATCACCTGGGCCTTCTTTTCCTCCAGTCCCCTGAGATATCGCAGCCGTTCATCCAGGGTCCTTAATACCTCATCGTTTAAGGAGCCGGTGGCCTCCTTCCGGTATCTGGCGATGAACGGGATGGTATTTCCTTCATCTATGAGCTTTACGGCCGCTTCCACCTGTCCGCGGCCCACGTTCAGTTCACTGGTCAGTGATGCAATGATATCCATGTTGTCTCTCCTAATGATCACAGTCTCTGCCTGCTGTTTTTCCCAGACAGGGCTCAAGGACTATTATAATTCAAAGGCAGGAGATGTGCAACTTAAAATATCCGGTCCGGCGCAGGCGGCCGGGACCGGATCCCATATGGACAACAGGAACTGTTCATGATAAAATGGTGACTGACGATCCCGGAAGCTCCTTCCGGGAATATACCACACGGAGGAAATCTTATGTCAGATTATAATAACGGAAACCAGGGACAGTGGACACAGGGGCCGGGCGGCCAGAACCAGTACCCCGGCGGTCCTGGAGCGCCGGATCCCATGAGGCAGGACCAGCCCAGGCCCAGAAACGGCTATGCCACTGTCTCCATGATCTGCGGGATCTTCGGGATCCTCTGCCTCTGCTGCTTTGCCTTTCCCCTGGCCATCATCCTGGGCGTGGGGGCCGTCTGCTTTGCCATCATCTCCAAACGGGGGCAGCCCTTTTACGCCACCGCCATCTTTGGCATCGTCTTAGGTGTCATCGCCGTGGTGTTAGGGATCGGCGAGTTCGTCTACTTTATGGCTCTTTCCAGCCTGGTAAAGGATCCAGCCAATGCGGCTCTGATCAATGAGTTCATGGAACAGCTGGAACAGCAGCTGCAGCAGCAGGGCCAGTCTCTGCCGACGGTGTAGGCCCGGAGAGGCTCCAGGCATCCGGACGGGCTCCTGCTGCCTACCAGCCCGGCAGCTGTTCCAGGATATCGATGCCCTTTGCGGCCAGCAGATAGTTTTTTACAAGAAAATTAACGACAATGATCCCAAGTCCCACATGTACATAAGTATCGCTTAAGTACAGCCGGAACCTGGGATCTTTTGTTTTCCAGTATATGGCATAGGAAACCGCAAAGACCAGGGCCACCAGGGCGCAGTAGGGCACCAGGGGATGGTACAGGAAGCTTAAGACCGGATGGCCGGCCAGCAGGGCCAGAACAGCTCTGGTGCCTCCGCAGCCCGGACAATAAAAGCCTGTGAGCTCATGGAAGAGGCAGGGGATCCTGCCCTCCCTGAGGATCCAGATCAGATGCTCCATTGTCTCTCCTCCTATACCTGGGCCCGGATCGCCCGGCGCAGACCGCCAAGCTGCCCGGCCGCCCGGTCAAACTCCTCGCCGGTCATGGGGCCGGTGAGAATGGCAAACTCATCCAGCCCCGCCAGCTCCAGCCAGCGCACCTTTCCAAACAGCTCCTCTGTCAGCGTTTTCTTTTCTTCCCTGCTGCCCTTAAACCTGGCAAAATATTTCCAGGGAAGCTGACGGACCGGAAGCACCTCCAGCCGCTGCCCGGTCCAGCCCAGGGCCGCCGGACGGTCCTTCAGCTGCACCGCTGCGATCATGTCTCCCACAACAGCGCTGGCAGTGGGAAGCTTTCCGGCTCCGCTGCCGTAATACATGGACTCTCCCAGCATATTGCTGTTTAAAAGGATCCCGTTGAACACGCCGCTGACAGAATACAGGGGATTTCTGGCATTGATGAATACCGGTGCCACCTCCAGGTAATACCTGCCGTTCCTGCATATGCTGGTACCAAACAGCTTAATGGAAGCGCCCAGCCTGGCGGCATAGCTGAAATCCACGTCCGTCAGCTTCGTGATCCCCTCCGTGGGGATCTGCTCATAATCCACCTCCTGGCCGGAGGCCGCCGCTGTCAGGATGGCGATCTTCCGGCAGGTATCGTATCCCTCGATATCCGCCTCCGGATTCCGCTCTGCATATCCCAGCTCCTGGGCCATCTTAAGGGCCTCGTCAAATCCCCAGCCCTCCTCGTACATCTTTGTCAGGATATAGTTGGTGGTACCGTTTAAGATCCCGGAGATCTCCTCCACCACATCTCCCGCCAGGCTCTCGTTGATGGTGCGGATAATGGGGATCCCGCCGCCTACGCTGGCTTCAAAAAGGAAGCTGACCCGCTTTTCTCTGGCAATGGCCAGAAGCTCCGTCCCATGGGCCGCCACCAGGTTTTTATTGGAGGTGACCACATGCTTTCCCGCCTGGAGACAGCATTTCACGTATTCATAGGCTGGAGACGTGCCTCCCATGGTCTCCACCACAAGCCCCGTTTCGGGATCCTCCAGGATCGTCCCGATCTCATGGACCACCAGATCTTCCACCGGGCTGCCGGGCAGGTCCCTCCGGTTCAGGATGTATTTTATCTCTATGGGTTCCCCGGCCTTTTTTCTTACTGTCTCTCTGTTTCTGTCCAATACCTCATAAACGCCGGAACCTACGGTCCCGAATCCCATGATCGCTGCTTTCATCTATCTTTCTACTCCCAGTATCTTGATGTTCTGAATTCCCGTCATATTTTCGATCTCCTCCACCAGCCCGGACATATCGCCGGTATTATCCCGTACCTCCACGCTCAGGGTCACAGTGGCTATGCCATTGACCGGAATGGTCTGATGGATCGTCAGGATATTGGCCCGATAGTCGGAGACCACATGGAGCAGATCCGATAAAAGCCCAGGCTCATCCTCCATCTGGATCACCAGGGTCACCGTCTTCCCCCGGGTATTGTCCGAAAAGGGAGCGATGTCATCTTTATATTTATAAAAAGAGCTGCGGCTTAAGCCCAGGCGCTCTGTGGCCTCCTGGACGGTCATAGACCGGTTCTTATCCAGAAGCTGTTTCGCCTCGGCCACCTTCTGGAGCACCTCCGGCAGAGCCTTGTCCCGCACGACATAATACTTGCTTTTTTCCATGGTATGGTCCTCTTTATCCGATTTTGCTGTTTTTGTGCGTCTGCATGATACATCTGTATGTGCAAGGGGAATATTACCACATTTTTTTGGATCTTGCAAGTGTTTCCCGGATTATAGACAACTCCAATAAAAGGGGGTATACTGGATCTATCATACATTTAAACGGAGGAATATCCATGAAACTTCTGACTGTTGCCCAGCTCCAGACCCGGGTGTATGCCCAAAAAGAAACCAACCTTTCTCTCCTTGACGGTCTGTTCTGCCAGGCAAAGGATGCCGGCGCAGACATGATCTGCCTGCCGGAGATGTTTTCCTGCCCCTATGAAACACCAAATTTCCCCGTCTACGCAGAGCCCAGCGGCGGCCCCTCCTGGCAGACCCTTTCCAGGCTGGCTAAGCGGTACCAGGTCTATCTGTCCGCCGGGTCCGTCCCAGAATCCGACGAGGCCGGAAATGTCTATAATACGGCCTATGTCTTCGACCGGGAGGGACGCCAGATCGCAAAGCACCGCAAGGTCCACCTATTCGATATCGACGTAAAGGGCGGACAGCGCTTCAAGGAATCCGATACGCTCACTGCCGGGGATAAGTCTACGGTCTTCGACACAGAATTCGGCCCCATGGGGCTCTGCATCTGCTATGATTTCCGTTTCCCCGAGCTGGCCAGGCGCATGGTCCTGGACGGGGCACAGGTGATCCTGGTCCCGGCAGCCTTTAATATGACCACAGGCCCGGCCCACTGGGAGATTTTATTCCGTTCCAGGGCTGTGGACAACCAGGTCTTTACCTTCGGCACAGCTCCTGCCAGGGATATGGACGCTTCCTACCACTCCTGGGGCCATTCCATCGCTGTCTCTCCCTGGGGGACTGTTTTAAACCAGATGGAGGCAGAAGAAGGAATGCAGATCACCTCCATCGATCTGGATGAGGTGGAGCAGGTGCGGGAACAGCTTCCTCTTTTGAAGCACCGGATGGCAGATCTGTAACCGTCCGGCCGGAAAGACGCCATCCCGGCCGCGCTCCGGGCATATGGTTTCCAGGGCGGGGCAGCGGCCCGGCCTTCCAAAAGAATACCGGCCAGTCTGGAGGGATCTGTCACACCCCCTGGACTGACCGGTTTCTCTATATAAAATATCATTCCTATAAAAGCCGGATCTCGTCGATCTCCCCGGTTTCCTGGAAGATCTCCCACTGGCCGATGTTGACTCCATGATCTCCGATCTTTTCCAGATATTTGGCGGTCATCAGGGCATCTACACAGCCGTCGGCATCACTTCCGTCCTTTTTCAGTTCCTTTACCAGGTCCTCCTTGATCCGGTTAAAGAAATCGTCAATACCATCGTCGGCATCAATGGCCTCCTGTCCCATGGCCATATTCCGCTCCACAAACGCTCTGGCGGCCTTCCCAATGAGGGTCCTGGTCTCCCGGACCATATCCGGAAAGGCAGGCGAATATCTGGAAAGCTCCGGCAGGTCCATGCGGACAAACAGCTCCGCCATATCCGACAGATGATTGCCGATCCGCTCCAGATCCGTCACCACCTTAAGGGCTGCGGAAACTGTACGAAGATCCCTGGCCACCGGCGTCTGCCTGGTAAGCAGGCTCAGGCACTGGGACTCGATGTTCCTCTGCATATCTTCAATGGTCCGGTCATGACGGACGTACCTCCGCATCTGGTCTCCATCCTTTTTTTCCAGAGCCGCAAACAGGCAGTCATATCCGTCCTGTACCCATTCCGCCATCTGGAGCACATCCTGGCGCAGTTCCTCCAGCTCCTGTTCAAATAATTTTCTTGGTGACATATGCTACCTCCCCATCAGCCAAACCGGCCGGTAATATAATCCTCAGTCCGCTTATCCTTTGGATGCCCGAAGATGTTCATGGTCTCGTCGGCCTCCACCAGCTCTCCCAGAAGGAAGAACGCCGTTTCATCGGACACGCGGGCCGCCTGCTGCATATTGTGGGTGACCACCACCACTGTGTACCGCTTTTTCAGATCGTTCATCAGCTCCTCGATCTTTAAGGTGGAGATGGGATCCAGGGCGGATGTGGGCTCGTCCATTAAAAGCACCTCCGGCTCCACTGCCAGGGCCCTGGCGATGCAGAGCCTCTGCTGCTGGCCTCCGGAAAGCCCCAGGGCCGGCGCCTTCAGCCGGTCCTTTACCTCGTCAAAGATGGCCGCCCCCTTCAGGGCATTCTCCACGATCTCGTCCAGGCGGCTCTTATTCTTGATCCCGTGGATCCTGGGCCCATAGGCGATGTTGTCATAAATACTCATTGGGAAGGGATTGGGCTGCTGGAATACCATGCCCACCTTCTTCCTTAAAAGCGTGGTGTCCACGCCGGGATCGTAAATATCCTCTCCGTCCAGGAGCACCTTTCCATCCACCTTCACGCCGTCCACCAGATCGTTCATACGGTTTAAGCATTTTAAAAATGTAGACTTGCCGCAGCCCGAGGGCCCGATCAGGGCCATGACCGTGTTTTCACGGATCTTAATATTAATATCCTTTAAAGCGTGGTTCTCACCATAAAAGAGATTGAGACTGCTTACGCTGATTTTACTATCCTGCATGTTTTCTCCCTTTACTTTCTATTTTCCACATTCAGCCGTCCGGCCAGATACTTAGTCAGCAGGTTCAAGAGCAGTACCAGCGCCAGAAGGACGCAGGCAATGCCGAAGGCCACGTCGTATTTTCCCTTGGCCATCTGTAAATACAGCTCAATGGTCATGGTACCGCCGGATTCAAACAGCTTTCTGAACAGGCCCATGCCTCCCTTGGGAAGGTAATAGCCGCTGCCTGCAGTGAACAGAAGAGCCGCCGACTCTCCCACGATACGGCCAATGGCTAAGATCACTCCTGTCAGGATCCCAGGCATGGCGCTGGGAAGAAGGATGGTCCGGATCATGTACCACTTGGTGGCTCCAATGCCCAGGGCTCCGCTCCTATAACTGTCCGGCACGGTCCGCAGGGCCTCCTGGGTATTCCTGGCGATCAGGGGCAGTACCATAATGGTCAGGGTAAGCGCTCCGGTGAGCATGGAATAGCCGAAGATCTTACCGAAAAACACGTTCCCAAACAGGCCGAAGATAATGGACGGGATCCCCGTCAGAGTCTCAATGGTAAACTGGACCAGGGAAACAAATTTTCCCGGTTTTGCGTATTCATTTAAATAAATGGCTCCTCCTACGCCGATGGGCGTAGCTGCTAAAAGCGTCAGGACCACAATATACAGGGTATTCACAATATTTCCGGCAATACCCATGATCCCCTTGGTGGGGCTCTGCTCCGTCACCAGGAATGACCAGTTCACGGTACGGAATCCCCTCCAGAATACATAGCCGATGATCCCCAGAAGCAGGCCCACGGCCAGAAATGCACACAGATAGATCAGCGCCTCCAGAAGCTGGTCCGAGACACGCCTCTTTTTATTCATGATGCTCGCGTGTTCCATCAGGAGTCCTCCCTGCCTTTTAAAATCTTTGTAAGACTAATGTTAATGAACATAATGAAGACAAACAACACCAGCCCAATGGTAAACAGTACCTGTCTGTGGAGTCCCGCAGCATATCCCATCTCCGCAACAATGGCTGTGGTCAGGAAGCGGACGGAATTGAACGGAAGCGGCATGTTCACGGAGCTTCCCGATACCAGGGTAATGGCCATGGCCTCGCCAATGGCACGGCCCGTTCCCAGGACCACCGCCGCCGCAATGCCGGATCTGGCGCTGGGAAGGAGGACCTTAAAAATGGTCTGGATCCTGGTGGCTCCCATGGCCAGGGAAGCGGCCTTCTGCTGCTTCGGCACTGCATGAAGGGCAGAGACCGTCACGTTGATCACCGTAGGAAGGATCATCACCGCCAGGACGATGACTGCGGAGATCAGGTTTGCACCTCCGGTAAACTGGTGGTCCGGTGCATCGGCAAAAAGAGCGATCTCCAGCTTATACATCATCGGATTCAAAAGATAAATACCCAGAAGTCCATAGATCACCGACGGGATCCCGGCTAAGAGCTCCACTGCCGGTTTCACAATAGCCGCCAGTCTCGGGGACGCGATCTCCTCAATGAACACCGCCGTCAGGATCCCCACCGGGGCTCCGATCAGTACAGCAGCGGTGGTACCGACGATGGAGGTCAGGATCACGTACAGGATCCCGAAGGACGGATCCTTGGCCGCCGGCTGCCACACAGTGCCGAACAGGATCTCTTTGATCCCCACTTTAAAAAGTGCCGGGGTCCCGTTTATGATCATATACACGGTAATGGATGCCACAGCCACCACCGCCAGAAGGGCGCAGACCGTAAAAACAGCCTCAGCAACATGCTCCACCAGCGCCTTGTTTTTTCGGTTTCCCTTGATGGAAAAGCTTTGTTTTTCAGCCATAATCTCTCAACTTTCTTCAAAAACCGGGCCGGAACCGCTTCATCGGCAGCTCCGGCCCTTAGATTCTGCGTTCAGTTTCCTTACTTAACGGTGATCAGTCCCACGCTGGCAGCCAGCTCCTGGCCCTCTTCGGAGTATACATAGTCGAACAGCGCTTTCACCAGCTCATTCTGCTCGCTGATCTCACCCTTGGTCGCCATTACGAACGGGCGGCTTAAGAAGTACTCACCGGATTTGATGGTCTCAGCAGACGGAGCCACGCCCTCCAGCTTTAAGGCGATGACACTGTCATCCACTGCATCCAGGGAGATATAGCCGATGGCACCCGGTGTGGAAGCGACCTTTGCCATTACAGCGCCGGTGCTGTCCAGCTCGTTGGCGTATACGCACTTATCCTCGATCCCCAGGATCTCTTCAAACGCTCCTCTTGTACCGGAACCAGCCTCACGGCCTACCACAACGATAGGCATATTCTCACCGCCCAGGTCGCTCCAGTTCTTTACTTCTCCGGTATAAATGGAGATCAGCTGGTCCTTTGTCAGGTCTGTGACGGTGTTCTTGGGATCCACCGCAACGGCAATGCCGTCAATGGCTACGATATTCTCCACCGCGCCCGCGCTCTTTTCCTCATCCTTTAAGTTTCTGGAGGAGTTTCCGATGTCGCTGGCTCCTGAAAGAGCTGCCTCCACGCCGGCGGAGGATCCTGTAAACTCTACGGTAACGGTCACATCCGGATATTTCTCCATGAAGCTCTCCGCCAGGGCGTTTCCAAATTTCTCCATGGAAGTGGAGCCGGACATGGAAATGGAGCCGGATAACTCTGCGCCTGCTGCCTCTGTGGTCTTTTCTGTCTCTGCCGCTGTTTCCTTTGTGGTTTCTGCCGCAGTTGTGGGGGCCGCTGTGGTCTCCTTTGTATCGCTTCCGCATCCAGCCATCATTCCTGCTGCCATGATGGCTGCGCCTGTGAACATGATCATCTTTCTTGTTTTCATAATAATTTTCCTCCTCTTGCTTTCGCATTTCCATTTCTTTTTTTCATCTCTCATGTACACTAAATTTTTACCACGGATCCAGAGTTTTAAAAACCATGATCCGGTAACATGTTTGTAAGATTTATGTAAAAAGGAAATGGGAAAAACAGGGGAAATGTAAAGCCAGGTCAGCCAAAAGCCGTCCCATGGCGATCCCCGCGGGAATGTTTTATCCCATGGGATCATTCCCCGCGGAGCGTTAGTGTGAAAGAAAGTAGAGGAAAACCATAAACGGGCGCACTTGAATAAGCTTTCTAAGGCAGACAACTTTTTAAAGTGTTATAGAGTCATGAAATCAGATCAAGAAGCGAATGTTTCATCAGGAGGAAGTAATAATAGTTTCCTGGCTTGTTTGATAGCCTTTGCCTTTTGTTTTTCAAGCAGAGGTGCAGGCATATCGCTTTTGTAAAAATCGCCCGGATTCCACTGCTCACCAGTAGACAGCATCTGGTAGATGGCAGTAAGAATCATACGGGCAATAGCGATAATGGCTCCGCTGGAAAGATTACACTTTCAAAAGATAAGCATCCAGCTTGTTTTGAGCATTTATGTAGGATTTATAAATGTTTTTGATTCCGGCCTCTTTTGCCATACTTACAACAAGATTTTCTTCTGCTACGTCCATTCGCAGACCGAGAATTATACCGCTTGGGATCCATTCCATCATAACCGGCGGCTTCATAATGCAGCCAGTGATCATTCGCCATTCTTCATCATATTTATGGCACTCTTTTTTGATGAGAGTCGTTCTTTCTTGTTCCCATAAAGCACTTCCCATACCTGCATATAGCTCTGGAGGAATCTGAGTTGCGGTTGTCTCTGCTATTTTACGGAGCATAACGAATTTCGCAAATTTTGTTGCATCATAAGGCGTGTCCGAATAATAAATCGGATATAGCGGCGTTCCGTAGTTCTTGATTCCGCAATTAGCGCACTTTTCCTGTTTGCCACATAAGAAGTTGTCGCTGTTTTCAAGATCATAGATTTGCACAAAACCTCTGTGTTGATCCGCATATTTTAGCCACAGAACCTCATTAAAACCATTTTCGGAGAAACAAACTGACCACGTATCTTTTTTCACTTCATCACGAAGTGAAAGTGCTGCATTCAGAAAACTTTCAGTAAGTCCATGAGAAAGTGCGTTTGTCACATTCTCAACCGTAAACTGCGCTACTTGCTCCTCGGAGAGAATACCCCCAAGCAATGATTTAACACTCTCGACAACAGCTTCTGTACTTTTAGGAGTCCGGAATGCACTTAGATACTCTTTCCGAATCGCTTCAATGTCGATGTGAAGAAAGGTATCAAAAGGATCATCATAATAATTTGCAGAAGAAAAATAGAGCTTGTTGGTTCTGAGCGCTTCCAAGCTTTTTGTGCTGACAGGACGATACCGAAAAAGCAGCTTAGGATACTTTATTGATTTGAATAGTTGTTCTCGTTCTGCCACAATATCATTTCCGGGTAAAGAACATAATGTTTGCCAAAATTGTTCTCGATCATTTTGATCCATTGATAATCCTCCTCTCAATTATTAAATCATGCATGGAATAATTCCGTTTGTGATGTTCAAAACGCACCATTTTTGATAGCTACATCCATCACTTTCTGCCATTCGTCAAATGACACAAAATGAACGAATTTCTCTTTATCTAAGTCAGATGCTACCAAGAAATCGGCGAATCCTTTTTGATCTGCATAGCCTGCGACACCCCAAACATAGGAATGCAAAAGCCAGTTACACACATCCTTCACTTTGAGCGAGGCAACTTGTCCTTTACAATAGCTTGATACGCAGATTTTACCACGGAAAGCCCAACCGTCTTCGTCGGTGTATGGATATTTCGTAGCAGAGATTACGCAGCTCATGATTTTGCATTCGGGAAGTGTCGGGTTCTGCTCTTTAGCAACTTTCTCTGCTTCAATTTCGTCTTCAATGGCTTCTCGCAGGATGGTGGCAGAGTATAAAACAGCCGGTTCAGCTGATACTTCCCATATTCACTGTGGCTTGGAGTCTTTTTCCAAAGAGATATTGCCCAAGACAGTTTTTTCAATTCCCATTTCCATCTGCCATCAAAAATCATAGGTTACCTCGTCTTGCTCATCCATGCATCGTATTTTGTCTGAAAGCAATGTTCATTTCACGAAAAAGTTTTTGGTCTGTCGTCTTCGATTGAATACTTTATAAAATCGAATTTTTCCTTGTTGTTCTTGTAATAGTCCTCTGCCGCCGTGCAAAGGATGTAGCACAAGTGGGATATATGTACTTTCAGTTCTCTCCGCACTATGCTCATATCTTTACCATAGGCGACCATGCTTAGATCACCGTTAGCACCATCTTCTCCGGTTATGAGAAGCTCGAATTTATCAACCTTGCACCGAGATTCGTGAATTTTTGATTTCTCTACGTTTGGTGTGCTTTGGTGAAGCAGACAATTACGCAAACTATAAATAATTTCTTCGTTCAGATAGGGCATATCATATCCGTATGGAGAATCACATCTATCTGTAATGACATATTGGCTACACCAGTTTTTATAGCGCACGCCGTTGTAATCCTCGTTAGGATATTCAGCCTTTCCACAAGTGTCAGGCAATGTTAGCGCAAGTGCCAGTGCTGATAAATACAGCTCATGGGACAAAGCCATACGAATCTCATATACTATTCGGTCGATCAGGCAAATCACCTCATTTCAGCCGCTCACACAACGGCAGGATTTCTTCCAGTTTGGCAACGATACGTTTTTGTTCGGCAAGGGGAGGGAGAGGAATCAAAACATTCCCCAATTCTTTTGCAGGCAATTGTCTCACAGCCGTCCCTGTCACCTTAGAATCAATATACCTGAGGTAAAATGGGGAAGTTAAAAAACTTGCTAAATAATGACAAATCTCTATATTTATGCATCGAATAATAACCATTTGAGCACAAATAAATCCTGTATGGTGACGTTCGTCCGCAATAAACAATGCACACTTACCGACCGAACCACGCAGTAAACAAATAAAGTCCTTGTCTTGCAATTTGCCGTTCCCAAGCTCAGCAAACTTTTCCTCAGATATGTAGCGTACATTATCGAATGACATTACCGCATCGCTCATATCTTTTGCTCCGAAAAATGGTACTCCAAATTCAACATAATCTTTCTCAACAGGATATTTGCCACTACGGTCTCCATTTTCCAATATTGCAATCTGAGATAGTCTAACCCACTTCCAATTCTCCGGAATATCAAAAGGAATCTCGTCCTCTGTAATTTCAGGCAATGGCTTTTCCTTTTTGATTTTGCCTCCTTTGATCAGCCGCTGTTTTTCTGTCTGAATCTGACGGTACAGTTCTTCGCCTGTTCCTTCTTCCGGGCTTTGCTCTACGAGTTTACCTTGAATGGCGTATTGAAGAATTGACTTCTTCATGTCCTCTGGAAACTTGGCGTTAAACTGTTCCAGCTTTTCATAGGCTTCGGCATAACGGTCAACATACGTGAGAAGTTCCTCTATCTTGGCAACTATTCGGAGTTGTTCTTCAACAGGAGGGAGAGGAAGTAGTGAGTTCACGATTTTTTCTTTCGATATATTGGGTTGCGCTCCACCTTCCGCCATTCCGATGTATGATTGACGCATAGACATCAAATAATAGAACAAATACTTATTATTCATTCCTGCGTATGGGATGCAAGCGCAGCAAGCTTGGTTTGTTGTAACCGGAATTTCTAATATGCCGAGCTTACCTATCGTTGCTCCATACATAGCCATGAGAACAGAACCAATCGGATTGAGCCTTACAGAAGTTTTTTCCAGAGCTAAGTCTGTAATGTATTCGGGGACTTCCTTTATAAATCCGTCATTCAAGTCGCCTGTTTTCAACCAAGGGATAGAACCACCGTAATATGCTGGATTCGTCCTTGGAGGTGTCGCTCCAGCACTCCACGAACCAACATTACCAACTTTAACCCATTTCCAACTTTCCGGAATATCAAAAGGAATCTCATCGTCGATAATATCTGCTAAAGGCTTTTCATTTTTTATTTTCTTTTCTCTAATCAGCGTTTGCTTATCTGTCTGCATTCGCTGATAAAGTTCTTCAGCAGTTCCTTCTTCCGCTCTTTGCTCAACGAGCTTGCCTTGCATAGCGTACTTCAGAATACTTGCCTTTAATTGTTCGGGGGTCATTCGGTTACACCTCCCGGCAGCAATGCTTCCAGCTCTGCAAGCACCTTGTCGATCTCGGCATTGAGGGTCGTTCTCCTCTCCTGATACTCTCTGATCGTATCCAGAGGATCGAGAACTTCTTCTTCCTCGTGAGGATAGCCGCAAAGGTCAATATTGCATCCCTGTTCATTCAGCAAATAATCAGCAGTAAACTTCTGCGCCTTAAAGTATTCGCCGTCGGGAATTACCTCTCTGTTGTTCCACCAAGCAATACAATCATCAAAGTGCTTTAATTCCATCGGCTTGGTCTTGGAAAAGTGCTTTCTGTCGGACGGAATATCCACTCTGTAGAACCACGTTTCTGTTGTCGGTTTTGTGTTATCGAAGAACAACAGATTGGTGGTAATGGAAGTATAGGGGCTGAACACAGAGCCGGGCAGTCTTATCACCGTGTGCAAATTAAACTCGCCAATGAGCTTTTTCTTGATGTTCACTTTTGCATTGTCCAGACCGAAAAGGAATCCATCTGGAACGACAACGGCAGCTCTGCCGTTTTTCTTCAAACGGTACAGGATCACCGACATAAACAGATCGGCTGTCTCTGAGCTTGCCAGATCATCGGGGAAGAAGCCTTGAATAGACTTGTCCTCATGTCCGCCATACGGAGGGTTCATCAAGATAACGTCGAACTTATCTGCATCCGTATAATCAAGCAGATTATGCTTCAACGAGTTCATGTGGTAGATGTTGGGAACTTCAATGTCATGCAGCAGCATATTGGTCACACAGAGCAGATACGGGAACGGCTTTTTCTCGATACCGTAAATACTATCGTCAAGCTGCTTTTGAGTAGAAGTATCGGTTACTTGTTTGGATAACTGCCCCAGCCAGGAAGTGATGAAGCCTCCCGTACCGCAAGCGAAGTCTGCCATTTTTTCACCAAGCTTCGGCTTGATCATCAGAGCCATAAACTCCGTAACAGCTCTTGGCGTGTAAAATTCACCGGAAGAACCGGCAGACTGCAATTCACGCAGCATTTCCTCATACGCAAAACCGAAAGCATGACTTTCCTTGACGTCATCAAATTCGATTTCATCAATAACATCAATGACTTGACGGAGATAAACGCCGTCCTTCATATAGTTGTTGGCATCCTCAAAGGTTGATTTCACGATTGCTTTCTTAATCGGAGTATCGGGTGTAACCTTGATACCCTCATAGATAATCGTGTCTCCTTCTTTTACATCATTGCCTTTCAGCACGGGGAACAAAGTATTGTTGACGAAGTTCAGTAGCTTGTCTCCGGTCATAGCGTGACCGTTGCTGTCTGCTTTCGCCCAATTTCTCCATCTGAGGTCTTCCGGAATGATGGATTCGTAGTCATCCTCGTTCAGTTCCCAGTCATCTTCTTTGGCATCGTATACTTTCAAGAAAAGCATCCATACCATCTGCTCAATTCGCTGAGCATCGCCGTTGATACCTGCGTCCATACGCATAATATCACGGATTCTTTTTATAAAACCTGACTGCATCGCCATAGTCAACTTACCTCTAATTCATAAATGTGCGCTTCAAGCTCCTTTATAGCCGCTTCATATAGCGCCTTGCCGCCAAACAGCTTTACGATCTTTGCAGGCTTTCCAAATTCGGCAAAATCCGCAAGAGACAGAACCTTGATGTCCTCAACCTCGGTAATGCCTTGGTTCATATACTTGTCCAAGAGAATAGAGAGGACTGCCTGTGCTTCGGCAGAATACTTGCTGAAGAAGTCTTTCTTTTTCACGTTGTTTGCTCGCTCTTTTCTCGTCAGCGGTTTCTTGCCGTATGCCACATAGCAGATGAAATCGAAATCATCTACATCGGACATTCCCTGGTCTGCTTTCAGCGCTTTCAAATCAATGCCCATTGCCATAAAGGACTGTTCGATAGTTTTTTTCTTATCCGATGCTTTCCACTTGTGGATGAAGTCAGACAGAGAAGCATACTCGCCCTTGATGTTGGTTCTTGTGTAGTCAATAATATCTTCCTGTCGGAGCAGTTTGCCGTTGGCATCATAAACAGAAACGATCTTATTGATAATTTTCACTCTACATCCGTCTTTATCGACGATAGGAGTTTCAACGGGGGCAACAGGAGGTTCTTTTCCTCCGCCACCATGACCGCCGCCTTTCGGCTTGTTTCCTCCACCACCGTGTTGGAAGCCTTCGTCCTGTTCAATAGGACCGTCCCAATCGGGGTCGGTAAAGAGTCTCGTCACGTTTCTAAAGTCCATAACGACAAAATGCGTCTTGCCGTCCTTTTCTCTGATACGGGTTCCACGACCGATGATCTGCTTAAAGGTGGTCATACTCTCAACCGTCTTGTCCAGGACAATCAACTTTGTCATTTTGCAGTCGGCTCCGGTGGAAAGCAGTTCGGATGTCGTAGCGATAACCGGATAAGGGCTGGACACGGAGATGAAATAGTCAAGTTTGGACTTGCCATAAACATCGGAACCGGTGATTCTTACGCAGTAGTCCGGATTCTCTTTAACCATGTCAGCGTTATGGTTGATTAGGGCAATTCTCATGCGCTCGGCATGATCTTCGGAAGCGCAGAACACAATGGTTTTCTGCATCCTGTCGGTGCTTTTCAGATATTCGGTGATCTCCCTTGCAACCTCGTCAATACGGTCTTGGAGAATGATACTGTAATCGTAGTCCCTGTTGTTATAAATACGGTCTTCAATCTCGTTGCCGTAGATGTCGGTTTGACCTTTGTACGGTCTCCATCCGTCACCGATATTGGTTGTGATATTGATAACCTTGAACGGAGCAAGGAAGCCGTCTTCAATACCTTGCTTCAAGCTATAGATGTAAACAGGGTCTCCAAAATAATCTATGTTCGATACTTTCTCGCTCTCCTTGGGTGTTGCTGTCATACCGATTTGGGTCGCAGAAGAAAAATACTCCAGAACTTTACGCCAGTTGCTGTCTTCCTTGGCACTTCCACGGTGACACTCATCCACAATAATGAGGTCAAAATATTCGGCAGGAATTTGTCTAAAGTGTTCCTCATCGTTCTGTCCGACCATCTGGTGATAGAGGGCAAAGTTTACTTCATGGGATGCAATCTTGCTCAGACATTCCTTGTCGGAGAAGTCCACTTTGTAAATGGTCTTTTCAAGCGGTGCAAAGTCCTGCAAAATACTCTGGTCAACAAGAATATTTCTGTCAGCCAGATACAGGATTCTCTTTTTGAGGTCAGAACGGAGCAGGCGATAGACAATCTGGAAAGCAGTATATGTTTTGCCTGTACCCGTTGCCATGACAAGTAGTAATCTCTGCTGTCCTCTGGCGATGGCTTCAACAGTTCTATTAACTGCGTTTCTCTGATAGTAGCGTGGAGGATATGTACTTTGAGAAGAATAATACGGCTGCGAGACAATTTTCTTTTCCGTATCGGAAATACCCTTGCCATCATTCAACTCAGCGTAATATCTCGCCACAAGCTCCTCCTGTGTCGGGAACTTATCTAAAGCAATCTGCTGTTCCTGTCCGGTCAGGAAGTCATGCTCATAGAAAGCATCTCCGTTTGAGGAATAAGCAAACGGCAAGTCCATCATCTGAGCGTAGGTCATCGCTTGCTGTAAGCCGTGGGATACAGAATGGTTGTTGTCTTTCGCTTCAACAACAACAATAGGCTTTCCGTCGTTGAGGTAAAGCATATAATCGGCAAACTTAGGCTTACTGCGAGCCACAATAATTTCCCCTGATGTTGATTCGACCATCTGTGATCTTGGTCTCCATCGTAATGTGACCTTTCCAACCCTTGAGGATGACCGGAGTAATATAATTCAATTTGATGTCTTCTTCTGACATCTGTTTCTTGCCCAATATAGTCATATCGAATCCTCCTAATCAAATTTCCGGTGTTGGTTAGTCACGGACAGTTTCAAGAATATCTTCAATCCGACAATCCATTACCTCGCAGATACGAAGAAGAACATCCGTGGTAATGTTGTCCCCCTTGCCGAGCTTCGCAAGGGAAGCAGAACTGATGCCAGCCATTTCTTTCAAATCGCTCTTTTTCATATTTTTGTCAATAAGCATCTTCCAGAGTTTATTATAGCTGATACGCATAATGGAAGTCCTCCTTGTACTAAATCACCCAGTTTTCTTTATTATGGCACAAAAATGTGAAAATTTCTACCTGTTTTGCAAATTTTATATTTGCAAACGCAAATTAATCTTTGCGATTTAGAATATCTAATCTGTTTTACAACTTGAACGGAAGTTAAAAAGGGACTTATGCCCGATTTGAGCCCAAGTCCCCACTTGGTATATTCAATTATTCTTCCATGACCGCTAACATCATTCTTGCTCCAAGCTTAAAGCTGTTTTAGAATATCAAGCAATCCGTGATGGTTTGATATTCTCGCACGCAGTCGGCGTATTTATCGAACAACTCTTTCTGATCGTCTGTCATGGTGGCTTTGAGCTTTTCTTCATTTCTACAAATCAGCTCCAGTAGCTTTTTGTACTCCTTGCAAGAAGATGCATCGTACTCGGTAGGCTCGATATTGCCATACCAAAATTCTTCAAGGATTCTCATATTGCATCCTCCTCATAGATCATTTCACGGAAGATGATTTCCTCTGCTCGGTTGCGGATGCTATTCATAGTTCCTATCCATGCCATCTGATCGTGCTGCTTCATGCTTTCTGTCACGCCCTCAGCTGCTTTCATTTGCTCGATGATAAGTTCAAGGCGGCTCTGTGCCTGCTCGTTCAGATCAGCCAGATACGTCCACAGCTCACCACTAAGGCAAAGATCGTTAAACAGGATAGGGTTATGCTTCTTGATATAATCTCTGTGCATCCGTCCCCACCGCCCAATGGGTCTGTTTTCCTCCGGTAGGCGAATATCGGGAATATAGTAATCACCACAACGGGTATAGTTCAGTTCCTGCATCATATGTACCTCCACAAAAGCGTTTTTACGGGTAAAAAAGAAGCGATACTCGGTTATCAAACCAAGTATCGCTAACTTTTGTTTAGCCAACCCCGTCTGACAGATGCCGTAAAATAGTTAAATTTGGGGTTTAACTGTTTTACGAGCACCCGCCAATCCCTCCGGGAAGCGCTTTTTCCATATTTATCTTACTGTCCGGACGGCCCGCCCGTGTTTCCCTGGGGCAGGGTCATGTCCGCCGGAGACGACGGGGCGGCCTGGGAAGGCTCGTTCCCCCTGGTGGGCGATACGATGATCACCGACGTGTTGTTTTCCGTGCTCTGGACCGTGGCCTCGCCAGCCGGTCCTCCTCCCGCCGGGGAAGAGGGCTGTGAAGGCTCGCGGCCTGCCGTGGTGGCCTCGGTCACAGACTCACTTTCAAAGCCCGGACCATAATTTTCACTGGGCCTTGTGACATCCAGAGGACTCTGGGGACGGCTGGACTCCTCCGGAAGGCTGCCGGTGGATTCATGGGCCGGACCCGACGGACGCACCGGATTTCCTTCGCTGTCCGTGGCCTGGCTCTCCCAGCCTCCGGCGTGCATACCAGACTCACCGGAGGAGCCGGATTCACCCTCAGAGGACTCCAGCGTCTCTCCTTCAGAGGTCTCTCCCTCGGAGCCTGAGCTGCTTTCTGCGCTCTCATCTGCGGTGCTGCTCTCTGCGCTTTCCGTCTCGGGAGCCGCCGTGGTGGTGGGCTTGGGAACGTATCCCTTATCTGTGGCCACGTGGCCGATCTCCTCGCCTGCCTTATGAAGGCCGCTGACATCGGAGATCTTCTTACTGATGGTCTGGACCGTACTGGAGGGCGTATAGTCCTCCTCGCCGAATAAGAAGCTGTGGAGGCTGGTCACGTTGCTCACCAGAGTCTGGGGGATCACGCAGGCCAGACGGTTCTTTCCGATCTTCACCCGCTCCTCTCCCCTGGCCGCCGGGAAGCCCATGGTCTCGCCCAGGTGGTATTTGGTCACATTCTTCACCATGGCGAGAACGTCATTGGTCTCAATATTCGTCTCGCACATGGCCGCCATGTTGCCCACAAGGCTGTTTAAGGTAGCCAGATCGGACTTTACAGCCTTCTCGAAGGCCTTCTGGATCACCAGGCGCTGACGCTCTGTACGGGCGTAGTCGCTGTCCATGAGACGGAGACGGCCGTAGGCCACGGCCTGAACGCCGTCCATATGACACATACCCGGCTTCTTGATCTGTACGGAACCAATACCGGTGCCCTTTACAGTCTCTGTAATGAAGGCGTTGATATAGTAGTGCTCGGCCTTGCTGATCTCAATGTCCACGCCGCCCAGGATATTGATCCCTGTGGCCACGGCCTTCCAGTTAAAGGTCACATACTGGGTGATATTCAGATCCAGATTCTTATTGATGGCCTTGATGGCCTGCTGGGGGCCGCCCTCGGCGTAGGCCGCGTTGATCTTATTATATACGTTCCTGTCGTTGATGTTCAGATACGTATCTCTGTATACGGACACCAGCTTGATCTCTCCGGTCTTCCGGTCAATGTTGGCGATCATGATCACATCCGACTGGTTTCCCTTACCGGTGGAATTGTCCCTGGAATCCACGCCGAAGATGGCGATGGTCCAGAAGCCCTCTTCCATCTTGTCCCTGGTCTCCTGGGAAAGCTCCAGGTTTGTCACATCCGACTTATCGAAGTCGCTCTTGTTGGCGATGTCCATATGGTGGTCCAGATAGGCGTAGGCCGCGCCCAGGATCACGGCGACCAGCGCCAGGATCCCCACAAGGACCCCGATGATGATCTTTTTCTTCTGGGAATTTTTCCGCCGCCTGTGGCTGTTATGGCCGTGGCTTCCGTGGCTGCTGTGGCCCGGTCCTGCAGAGGCCGCCCGGCTCCTGCTGGCCCGGCTTCCCGGCTCCGCAGTGGCGCTCCAGAGATCCGCAGAGCTTCCTCTGGACTCCCTTTCATGTACCGTGCTTTCACGCCTCCGGCTCTTTCTTGCCCGGGAGCGCTCTAATTCGTCTTCATAATTCATTTTTCTGTCCTCGTTTAATATGCGTTTTTATTGATAAATCCCTTAAATACCGTTAAAAACATGATCTTGAAATCAAAACCCAGGGTCCAGTTCTCAATATAGTAGAGATCGTGCTCGATCCTTTTGATGATCGACGTATCCCCCCGGTATCCGTTGACCTGGGCCCAGCCCGTAAGACCGGGACGTACCTGGTGCTTGATCATGTATCTGGGGATTTCCTCCTTAAATTTCTCAACAAAAAACGGCCGTTCCGGTCTGGGGCCCACAAGACTCATATCTCCCATAAGGATATTAAAAAACTGGGGAGTCTCATCGATGCTTGTCCTCCGGATGATCTTTCCAACTGTGGTTACCCGGGAATCCCCCGGAGTTGTCCAGCGGCTTTTTTCCTTGCCTGGATCCTGGACGGTCATGGAACGGAACTTGTACATCTTAAAGGGCCGGTTATGGAGCCCCACCCGTTCCTGGCAGAAAATAATGGGCCCCGGCGACGTGAGCTTGATGGCAATGGCTGTCACCAGCATGATGGGGGAAAACAGGATGATCCCCACCAGGGAGCCGAAAATATCCACCGCCCGCTTCACCATGGCATTGGGAAGGCTGTTTAAGGGCACATGGCGGATATGGATGATCGGAAGACCCTGGAGGTCTTCCATATAGGGGATCGTGGGAATGATATTCCCATAATCCGGGATAAATTTCGTGTGGACCCCGGCCTTTTCACATAAGGCCACGATCCGTCTGAGCTTTTCGTATTCTCCCAGGCTCAGGGTAATGGCGATCTCATCCAGGGAGTTCTGCTCCAGGATATACTCCAGATCGTCGATGGTACCTATGATCTTCACACCGTCGTACTGGCTGCCCCGTTCCCGGTTGTCATCCAGGATCCCGCGGATGTTGTAGCCCCACTGGGGATTGGACCGCACCCGGTCCACAAAGCCCTCGGCCGCACCGGAATATCCAACCAGAAGGATGTGCTTCTGGTTATAGCCCCTGGTCCGCATGGACCGGAGCACCATACGGATCGCATTGCGCTCCGCAGTGATCATCAGAACATTGATCCCATAAAAATAGACGACCAGACGCTGGGAAAAGTTGAACAGATGCGGCTCTTTTCTTCCAAAATACAGCACCAGTCCGAAGATCAGAAGACCGATGGTGTTGGCCTTTAAGATCTTTCCGAATTCATTTCTCCGTCCCAGGACCCGTTTGGGGGTGTAAAGATTAAAGAATGAATATAAAAGCAGATAACCTGGGACGATCACAATGAGCGCGCCCAGGTAAAATTCCATCTCCAGGGTCTTCTTTCCCAGCTGCCTTGCCCATCCGCTTCCGATGACGATGTACCATGCCAAAAGGTAGGAAACCACCGTCACCAGTGCGTCCAGGACCACATGCAGCCGGTTCAGGCCCGACTGATTATCCTTGATCATATTGTTCACCGATCCCTGTAATCACATGACTGCCCCGCAATTATCAACAGTATAGCATGAACGGGGAGCCATTTCCTATAAACGATTTCTTAAGAATGTCTAAGATTTTTGGAAAAACGTCATTTTCTTTTGGCTGCCTGACGTCTGAGGAACTCGTAAACGTAAAGCCCGGTGCCGCAGATCATCTCAAACTGGACCTTAAGCTCCGCACCGAAACGCTTCAAAAGCCCCGGCACCCGGCGGCATTGTTTTCTGGTACGGATCCCTTCCTTCAGACCGGAAACGTAATCCCCACCAAATCCGTTTTTCACAAAAAACAGATATTTCACGAAAATCCCAGCCAGCAGGAACGGCGCATTTAAGAGGATCTGCCAGCCCGGCATATTTTTATAATTTAAATAGATGCAGTTTCTGGCCGCCAGGCGGACCTTAAAGGAATTATATCTGGAGCCGCTGGTGCCGCTGCCCACATGATATACTGCTGCATCCGGACAGTAAACGTTGTCATAGCCGTAGAGCTTTGCCCTCCAGCCCACGTCGATATCTTCCAGGTAGGCAAAATGCAGCTCGTCAAAGAGGCCGATCTCATCAAACACAGCACGGCGGTAAATGGCCGCTCCGGCACAGGCGCTGAAGACCCGACAGGACTTCTGGTAAAGGTTTACAGAACGGCCCACACCTCTCTGATACGCCCAGCCCAGGATACTGTACATGTCTCCGGCATCGTCCAGAAGCTCCGGATGATACATCTGGATCATCCGGCTGCTGACGGAAAAGATCTTCGGCGACTGGTCCATGGCCCGCTCCATGGCTGCCACGAAGCCCGGCTCCACCCGGGTATCGTTGTTCAAAAGAAGCACATAGGGCGTGTCCGCCGCCCGGATCCCCGTATTGACTGCGCCGGAAAACCCTGTATTTTCCTTAAGGAAAATCGACGGGACCCGGTGCTCCTTAAGCCACTCCACACTGCCGTCTGTGGAACCGTTGTCCACCACCAGGACCTTGAAATCCCTGACGGTCTGCTCCTTTAAGGACTCAAAGCACGGCTCCATGAAGGAAAGGCCGTTGTAATTGGGAATGATAATGGTTGTCTTTATCTCCATATTGTCCTTTCTGTCCGCTGGTCTCCAAAAATTCCCGCTACTCTGCGGATTCCGGCAGCTCCAGCTTATACGGCTCTCCGATCTTCTCCTTTTTCAGATCCCGCAGGGAAAAATCAGATTTCCGCAGAGTCAGATTGGGATTATAGTACGGATCCCCGTTTTTCAGGATCTCCGGCCATCTCCTGGCAAAGACAGCCACCTCCCGGTTGAATCTGGCCACCTTCTCCGGCGTATCCTCCAGGCCCCGGGACTTGGACTCGTAATGGTGCAGCACCGCGTAGGGAGCGTATACCACCAGCTTTCCCTGTTCCCGCACCTTCATGCAGTAATCGATATCATTGAAGGCCACAGCCAGCTCCTCAGTGAAGCCGCCCACTGCCTCAAACACTGATTTTTTGCTCATCATACAGGCCGCAGTGACGGCGCTATAATCCTGGGCGCACATGGCCCGGTGGAAATAGCTGTTTTCCGCCTTATGGAGGCCGATGAAGGTATGGCCGGCGATGCCGCCGAAGCCGATGACCACGCCGGCGTGCTGGATCGTGTCGTCCTCATAAAGGAGTCTGGCTCCCACGATCCCCACGTCGTCCCGCTGGCAGAAGCCCAGCATCTCTTCCACAAAGTTCTCCGCGATCATCCCGATGTCGTTGTTCATGAACAGGAGATATTCTCCCTTTGCAAAGGCCACTCCGAAGTTGTTGATGGCGGAATAGTTGAACTCCCGCTCCCAGCGCACCACATGGACATTGGAAAACTCCTTCTGGATCTCCTCATAATACTGGAAGGTCTCCGGCTCTGTACTGTTATTTTCCACCACGATAAATTCCAGGTTCTTATACGTCCCCTTCTGGAGCATGGGGCGGATACAGGCGTCCAGGTCTGCCCGGTGGTCCTTATTGGGGATGATCACCGATACCAGGGGCTCTCCATCCAGCTGGAACGTGGTGTGATAGATCCCGTAATCCACACCCTTTTCTACCTTTTCCGCTTTTATCCCCATCCGCTCATAATGGGCCATAATGGCGCGGGCTCCTGCCTCAAAGGCATAGAGCTTGCTCTCCGGGTTGCTGGCCGTGGAATCCTGGTGACAGCGCCAGTGATATAAGACCATGGGGATGTGGACGATCCGCTCTGCCTGCTCCGTGCAGCGGAAAATGAAATCATAATCCTGGGCCCCGTCAAACTCCTGACAAAAGCCCCCGGTCTTTTCCACCAGCTCCCTCTTTGCTAAGAACAGGTGGCAGATATAGTTGACACTGGTTAAAAGGTCCGGGTTGAAATCCGGCTTAAAATGGGGATCAAATAAGGCTCCGCCGTCCATATCCAGCTTGTCCTCGTCGGAATAGAGCACATCTGCCCCCGGATTTTCGTTCACCGCCTTCGCGCACTCATACAGGGCATTTTCTGTTACGATATCGTCATGATCCGCCAGGACGATGTAATCTCCCTCTGCCATCTCCAGGGCCGCGTTGGTGTTTCCGGAGATGCCCAGGTTCTCTCCCAGGATTTTATACCGGATCCTGGAGTCCTTCCTGGCGTATGCCTTTAAGATCCGCTCCACGCTCTCTCCGGCCGGACTTCCGTCGGCGATGCAGAGCTCCCAGTTTCCATAGGTCTGGGACAGGATGGAGTCCAGCATTTCCTTCAGATATTTTTCCGGAGTCTTATAAACGGGGATCACAATGGAAAACTTCGGCATATACGGGAATACGGCCTTCCGCTGGGCCTCCAGCTCCTCCGCTGAGGGCTTTGTCAGCTCCTGCCACTCGCTGTAATCATAATCGCTGTCGATCCCCTGGAGCTTATGCTTTGATTTCACGATCAGGGCCTTTAATCCGTTTTCCTTAAAGAAATCCCAGGCCACATGGACCGTTTCCATGTTCATCAGGTCCAGGATCTTCTGGCGTCTCTTGTGGGCCACGCTGGAACGCTTTGCGATCAGCTCCTCGTTATACCTTACCCGGACCTTCCTTCCATCGCCGCTGATGACCAGATAATAGTCCCGTCCTCTCTCATAGGGAAACTGGATGTCAAAGCCCAGGTCCTGGTCCACGGTCTTTTTAAAGTAGATCTGGCTCACGTCATCCCGCCTGGTGGACACGTATTTGAAATCCAGGGGCCTGTGGTCCCCATCCTCTACCTCATATGTGATCTTTGATTCCGGCGTTTTTCCTATGGCCCATCCGTTGAGCTGGATGGCGTTCTCGCGGATACGCACCACGTCTACGCTATATTTCATATTACTCCTCTGATCCTGCTTCCCCGTCCTGTCCGCCACCGAAGTTGATCCGCTCCTCCTCGATCACCAGAGGACGGTGCATGACGCGGGTGTTGATGCTCATGATATATTCGCCCAGAAGGCCAATGAAAAAGATCTGTACTGATCCCAGGAAGCACACGCCGATGAGAAGCGGCGCCATGCCGGCAGCAAAACGATCCCAGTATAACAGCTTCATCACCAGGTAGATGATGCCGATAACGAAGCTTGCCGCCGCACAGAACCCGCCAAAGAACGTCGCCAGCCGCAGACCTGCCTTCGTATAAGAAGTGAAGCTCAGCATGGCCGCATCAAACAGGCGGTAAAAATTGTTATGGGTCTTTCCGGCCCGGCGTTTCGGCTGTTCGTAGGGGATCTCCTTCCGCTTAAAGCCCAGCTCCGCCACGATGCCGCGCAAAAACGGCGTCGGGTCGTCCAGGTTCCTTAACACCTCGATGAACTGACGGTCGTAAAGGCCGGAGCCGGTGAAGTGCTCGATCTGCTCTACGTCAGAAAGACGGCGGATCAGCTTATAGTAGCAGCTCCTGAGCCAGTACATGAACGGATTCTCCTTGCTGCTGGTCTTGATGCCGATGACGATCTTATAGCCGTTCTCCCACTCATGGACATACTGGGGGATCAGCTCCACCGGATCCTGGAAGTCGGCCACCATGGAGATCACACAGTCGCCTGTCACCTGGAGGATCCCATAATACGGCGAATTGAACTGACCGAAATTCCGGGCATTGAAAATAGCCTTGATCTTCGGGTTCTTTTTGCACAGCTCCCGCAGAAGAGGTCTTGTGCTGTCCGTGGAGTCGTTGTCAATGAACACCAGCTCATAGTCGTACATGGGAAGTTCGCGGGTAATGATGTCGATGACGGCATCGCTGATGGGTCCCACGTTTTCTTCTTCGTTGTAGCATGGGATCAATACGCTGATTTTTTTCATTTTGTGTCTGTCTCTTTCTTTTACTCGGCGTTTCGCCGTTTAGTACCTTTAGCTTTTATCATTGTATCCAAAAAAAAGGATTTGTCAATATTTATCGGCTTTCCAGGGTCTTTTTTATCCCTTCTCCAAAGGCCGTCTCCGGTTTCCAGCCGGTGATCCGGCAGATCTTTCCAATATCCGGGATCAGATTAACGGCCCCTTCGGCGTTCTCCTTCCTGTCTCCGTACAGGCAGTTTCCGCCTCCTTTGCAGAGCCTGTGGATCTCCTCCACGAACTCTTTTAATGGCCTGGTATCGTCCCCGGCCACGTTAAAGACCGGATTTCCGAGTCCCTCAAAGGCCGCTTCCGGCGTCTCCAAAAGCGCCCGCACCGCCTTTGCCAGATCGGTAATGTAAATAAAATTCCATTTCTGGGTGCAGGCCCCCAGAGAAAGGGCCGCATTTCCAGTAAAGGCGTCCAGGCAGGATTCCACCAGCGTCCACGGATGGTCGCCAGGACCGTAGGCACTGAAGATCCTGAGGTGGATATAGCGCATCCCCAGTTCCTTACAAAGCGCCTCTCCCTGTCTCCGCATCCGGAGCTTGGCTTCTCCATAGGCCGATCTGGGCGCGCATTCCGTTTCCTCCGTCATCCTGGTCTGATGCATTCCGTACTCCGCCTGGGAGCCGGAAAACAGGAACCTCCGGCAGCCCAGCGCCTTTGCAGCCCGGACCGTATCCAGGGAGGCCCGCAGATTTTCCTCCTGGAGCTGCTCCCCGGTCCTGGCCCCGCTTCCGGATCCGCCCCAGCCAAAATGACAGAAGGCATCGCAGGAGCCCTGGATCTTCTCTGTCAGAAGCTCCGGGGCGGAAAGGTCATTTTCCACAATGTGCAGACGCCCCTCCCTTAAGGCATTTTTCCCGGCTTCCTGGCCGGTCAGTGTCTCCAGCTTCCTGGAGGACGGACGGACCACGGCGTACACCTCATGGCCGTTTTCTAAAAGTTCCTGAATGGCAGCGGCGCCAACAAAACTTGTGGCGCCGGTGATAACGATTCTCATATACTTCTCCTAATAGGGCTTTACTGGGGCTTGATCATGGGAATGATCATGTTTTCTGCCAGCTCCTCTTCCGGAAGGAAGGGGGCCAGATCCTCCAGAGGCACGGAGACCATGGTTCCGTCCGGCAGCATCTTGGCAGCAGCCTTGGGTTCAAAATTCTGCTCCATATCCACAAAGATCTCACAGATCACAGGACCGTCTGTGGCCAGAGTCTGTTCCACAGCCTCTCCCAGCTGGGAATTGTGATGGGCGGCCACGTATGGATAGCCGTATGCCCAGGCCAGCTTCTCCATGGACGGGAAGCTTAAGTCTCCGCTGTCCACGCCGATGCCCACCAACGGCTCATGGAAGTGGGTCTTCTGGGTCTGGCGGATGGAATGATAGCCGCCGTTGTTGATCAGGAAGATCTTAATTGGCAGATGGTTGTGGATGATGGTCTGCAGCTCCTGCAGGTTCATCTGGATGCTGCCGTCGCCGGTCACCAGGATGATATCCTTTGTATGGTCTGCCAGACAGGCGCCGATGGCCGCCGGAAGGTCATAGCCCATGGAAGCGATGGCAGAGTTGCTGATGAACCGCTGCCCCTTCTTCATCTCGTAGGCATGACCGCCCACCACGCAGGGGGAACCGTTTCCGACCACAGTGATCTGATCCTCCTCAGCCCTTCTGCTGATCTCCTTGATGGCGGCATAGATGTTGGCCGGCTGATCCTCTCCGGCTTCATAGTGCTTCGGGAGCACCACCGGATATTTTTCCTTCCACTGCTGGCAGCGGGAGATCCACCAGTCCACAGCTTCCTTATCTTTGGGGCCTCCGTCTGCGGACACAGCCTCTACCTCCAGGACCATTTCCATCTTCTCCAGAAGATCCTTTACATCGGCATGGACCGGCATATCCACATGGACTGTGGGCTTCTTTAATTCCTCTGCATCGATATCATTATAGATCACATAGGCTTCCCGTGCCCAGGTCGGATAGTTGTAACCCACCTGACGGATGGAAAGACGGCTTCCCAGGGACAGGAGAAGATCACAATTTTGTACGGCAAAGTTTCCGGGACGGTCGCCCATATGGCCCGCCCGGCCCACATAAAGGGGATGGGAGTCGTACATGCAGTCCAGGCTGTTCCAGCCGGTGACCACCGGGATTCCCAGCATTTCAACCACTCTCTGGAATACGTCGAAGGCCTTTCCGATACGGATGCCGTTTCCGGCATTGATCACAGGACGCTTAGCCTCTCTCACCTTTTTCACGATCTCTCTGGCCAGATCCAGGGATACGGACGGCGGAAGCAGCTCTCTCTTTTCACCTTTTCCAGCCTCATCCTCTGGGATCATGGCAGGTTTTCCCTGGATCAGCTTTCCTGCACAGAGACCGCAGCCGTCGCAGCCGGAGCCATGGACGGACCAGCCGGTGCCGCCTGCCTCGTAATCGTTTTTATCAAAGCCTAAAAGCTCCTCTGTCTCCACATATGCTCCCTGGACGTTTAAGGGGATATCCAGCCAGCAGGGACCGGGTCTTCCGGTCTGGGCCAGATACAGGGCCTTTTCCAGGCAGAAGCGGATCCGCATGGGATCGATGACCATTTCACAATATTTTGTCATGCAGTCAATGGCCTTTGTGATCTCAAACTCCTGGTCTCCCAGTGCGCGGATCCCAAGGCCTGTGCTCCTGGCTGTGGTATCGTAGCGGACCTGTCCGGACAGGATCAGCATGGGGATGGAATCCAGCCAGCCGCCCACCACGCCGGTGATGGCGTTGGTCCCGCCTGGTCCTGTGGTCACGCAGACCGCAGCGATCTTATTGTGGATCCTGGCGTAGCATTCCGCCGCAATGGCACACGCCTGCTCATGGTGGTTAAAGGTGCAGTGGAGGCCCGGCTCATGGCCCAGGCCGTCGTCCAGATGCATGGCCCCGCCTCCGGTGACCATGAATACATCGGAAATCCCCTCATCCACCAGCTTCCTTGCAATGTAGTCGGAAACTTTCATTCTCATAAAAACGTATACTCCTCTCCAGCGCACTGCGCCTGTACATGATATACCTGTTCCTTCAGACACGTGGTACAATGTCTTCTTTTCCTTCAGACATTGTACTGCATCGGCACGATGCAGCACCCCTCCGGGGGATCTGTGCGCCCGGATTTCCGCGGTGAACGCAGAAACCGGTATGCGCCGTGGTACAATGTCTTCTTTTCCTTCAGACATTGTACCACATCACTCCCGTCCAGTCCAGTCATTCATTGCAGGGGCTCCCGGTATCTGTCACAGACTGGCAGCTCTGCCAGCAACCCTCACTGGATTTCTCCCATAAACCGCTGTTATAATCACCGCGTAAGGAACAACCGCCCGCATTTTCTGGTGCGGACCACAAAAAGGAGAGAATCGATTATGAAAAAACAGACAAAATATTTTGCAGTTCTGTCTGCTGCTGCCATTATGGCCCTGACCCCTGCCTTTTCCGGCCTGGACCACACAGGCAGGGTACTGGCCGCTTCTTATGGCTGGACTGAGGAAAACGGCCAGCTGGCCTACTACGATGAGGACGGGTATCTCACCACGGATTCCTGGAGAAAGAACGGAGACGACTGGTATTATCTGGACGAGGAGGGCTCCATCGCCAGAAACCAGAAGATCGACGATTATTACGTGGGGGAAGACGGAAAAATGGTGAAAAACACCTGGGTGGAGCTCCAGAATGAGGACGAAATGGACTCTCCGGAAACACCGGCTTCATATTGGTACTATTTTGATAAAAACGGAAAATCTGTTATTTCTAAATGGATAAAATTAAATGAAAATTGGTATTATTTCAACGAATCCGGCCACATGGCCACTGGTAAGACCGTCATCGATGGAGCCGTCTATTACCTGGGCGGTGAAACCGACGGACGCATGAAGACCGGCTGGGTGAAGCTGGAGGAAAACGCTTCCAGTCCCGGAGCCTCCGAAAGCTGGCATTATTTTAATTCCGATGGAAGGATGGTAGAAAACCAGTATGACAAAAAGATCGGCGACGACTATTATACCTTCATCGACGGGAAGATGCAGACGGGCTGGGTGAAGATGCCGGAAACAGAGGTTTCCACAGACAGCAACGCCGCCTCCGCCTCCATTGCGGATTATCAGTATTATGGAAAGGACGGCGACGGAAAACGTGCCGAGGGATGGCGGATCATGGAAGGGATCCAGGGGATCCATCAGACAGACGAGACCTTTACCTTCTATTTTAAAGAAGGCCGCCCATATCACGCCTCCAGAAAAGGAAACGAGCTTTTTACGATCCAGGGAAAAAAATATGCGTTCAACGAGCTGGGTGAAATGCAGACTGGCCGCCAGGTCGTAAACCTGGAAGGAGACTCCATCGCCAACTTCTTCTTTGGCGACGACGGCGTCATGAAGACAGGAAAGCAGAATATCTATAATGAAGAAACTGGAGAGACCGAAAGCTGGCTCTTCCACACGGATGGCGAGAAAAAGGGCCAGGGCTACCACGGACTGAAGGACAACGTGCTCTATGTCTACGGAAAACGCCAGGACGCGCCTGCGGACCAGCGGTATGCTCCCGCAGACTTAAACGGAACCTCTTATCTTGTTAATACCACCGGAAATATCCAGAGAGCCTCCTCTTCCTCCACCTCCTCTGAAAAGCCGGAGCTGGGACGGGGGCATAAAGACTTCAAAGACGCCAACGGAAAGATCTGGGTCACCGATACCAACGGGATCATCCGCTGATCCGTTCCAGAAAGGGGCTGCTGCCATACAGGTCAGCGCCCCTTTTCCCATTTCAGTCATTCATCGTCTGGCTTCAACAATATAGCAGCTGATCAGCCGGTTCAGCGTGATCTGCATCTGTTTCAGGATGGCATGAAGCTTTTCGTTGTCTGCCCGGAGTTTTCTGTTCTCATACTCCAGGGCAGCAAGCCGTTCCTCCATTCTCATCGTCTGGCCCCCTTCGCATTCGTCATGTGCGCAAGCCTATCTTAATACATTTCTTTCATTAAGTGAAGGAAAATCGCTCGCAATTTTCGACATAAATTATATTTTTTTATTGAAATTAGACAATTTTAAGTTTCTCGAAAGCGAATGCAATTCCATCATCTTCCACATTTTTCGTGATAAAAGATGCATAGGGTTCCAGGATCCTGTCATGCTGCCCCATGATCACCGAATGTCCGGCATACTGGATCATAGCCAGATCGTTGGCGCTGTCTCCAAAGGCATAGGATTCCTCCCGGGGGATCCGGAAATATTTCAGGATAAATTCCATGGCCGTGGCCTTGTCATAGCCTGCGGGTACACATTCATAAAGCCCGCGTCCCCGGTCTATGTACGCCATATCCGGAGCCAGGGATCTTAAGAATCCGTCCACATCACTCTTTTCATCTGCCAGAACACAGAATTTATCAAACTCCGCCGCTTCCTTCTTCCAGTCCCACGGACGGACCACACCACTTTTTATAAACAGCTCCTTGACCCGCTCCATCTCCTCCAGACGGGAAACCTGGCTCTGTACGGCACAGCCCTCCGGCCCTTCCAGGATCCCATCCAGATCATGGGCCAGGATGCTCTTCTGGAGCTCCAGCCTCCGCTCTCTCCCGATCACATGGTGGAGGACCTTTTTCCCCTGGATCTCCAGGTAAGTACCACAGCCGCAGAGGTAGCCGTCCACCGGAAGAGCCGCCTCCACCTCCTGCATCAGGCATCGGGCCCGTCCAGAATTGATAAATACCAGATGGCCCGCCCGGCGCGCCTGGGCAATGACCCGGGCCGCGCTTTCCGGCAGCTCCTTTTTATGATCGCTCAGAAGCGTTCCGTCAATATCAAAAAATAAGGCTTTTCTTTTCATATGGTATCCGCATCCATTTCCTAAGGAGCCGTCGTCTCTGCTGCCTGGGATTCTGTATGGCCTTCCACAGTCTCCCCTGCCCCGGCAGGCGCTCCCTGTACGGCATTGTCGATCAGATAGTAATACGCGGCTCCCATCTGGAACAGACGGTTGGCAGACTCCTCCCCGTAGGTGGAGACCATCTCTTCGGCGTCGGCAAAATAATTCATCTGGGCCAGCTTATCCTTTTCCTCATCCGTAGCCTTGATCCCCTCGGCTTCAATAATGGCGTTGAGCACCATCTCCTGCTTCACCAGGTTCTCCGCAGTGGCCCGTAAGCCCGCCTTATCGGTCTGAAGGAACATACTTAAGAACTCCTCCAGCTCCATTCCATACTGGCCTGCATAAGCAGTGTATGTGGTCACAAGCTGGTCATACATATCGTCCACAGCGTCAGGATCGCAGGTGACCTTGGAATTTTCAATGGCCTGGTTTAAGAGCTCGCTTCCAGCCTCATTAAAGAAATTGCTCTCCGCCTGGTTTTCGAGGCCGCCATACACCTGGCTCCTTAACTGGTCCAGGGTAGCGTTCTCGTCGTCCATGGCTCTTTTTGCCAGAGCATCATCAATGGCGGTCTCCTCTGCGTTCTTAATGGCATTCAGGGTCACATGGAATACCACTTCCTGTCCCGCCAGATCTGCACTCTTATAATTTTCCGGGAATGTGAGGTTCAGGTCTTTTTCCTCTCCCACGTTCATTCCCACAACGCCGTCCTCAAAACCGTCGATGAAGGTGCCGCTTCCCAGGGCCAGGTCAAAGCCCTCCGCAGTCCCGCCGGAAAAGGCCTCGCCGTCCTTGGTCCCTACGTAGTCAATATTGGCCACATCGCCCAGTTTAGCTGCACGTCCGGTGACCTCCGCCGGATACTGTCCCTTCAGGTTTTCCAGCTCCGCCTCCAGGTCCTCGTCGGTCACTCCAGCCTTCACGGCCGTAAGGGTCAGACCCTTATAATTTCCCAGCTCCAGGCTGGCCTCATCGGTCAGCTCCTCCTCCGATTTTGTTTCACCAGAGGCAGTCCCGCTCTCCTGGCTTCCCGCCGTCTCTCCGGCCGCTGCCGCCGTTGTCTCTTTATCCGTACCTCCGCTCTTGCATCCAGACATGACCATGGCTGCCATGGCGATCACAAAACCGGCTGTTATAAGTTTTCTTTTTATCATTTTTCTCAATTCCTTTCATGGCTGTTCAGCCGATTTTACCATAAACAGAAAGGGAAATAAAGGGATTTCATAGAATTTTAAGATACACAGCTGAACTGCCGCATTCAGAAACAGATCCCCTCCCCAGAGGAAAAGAGTCGTCCTCGGGGAGGGGCATATGTCCCGTCTTATTTGTAGAATGCCTTAAATGCTTTATAAGTGTTGTAAACATCCAGCTTAGAGGCCAGCTCAAAGGGAGCGTGCATGGAAAGGATCGGAACTCCCAGATCCACCACATCCACATCCATATGGGCCACAAACTGGGCGATGGTTCCGCCGCCTCCCACGTCCACGGCTCCCAGCTCGCCGGTCTGCCAGTATACGCCGTTTTCATCCATGATCTGGATCACCTTGGCCATGGTCTCTGCGCTGGCGTCGTTGCTGCCGGATTTTCCTCTGGCTCCTGTATATTTTGTGAGAACACAGCCCTTATTGATGGCACTGGAGTTTCTCTCCTCGTATACGGAGGCAAAGGTGGGATCGTATGCTGCGTTCACGTCGGAGGACAGGCACAGGGACGCTCTTAAAACTGTTTTCAGATCTGCGCCGGCTGTCTGGCACAGGTCTTCAATGATATGGAGCACGAAATCGGAATTGAGGCCAGTGTTTCCGGCAGAACCGATCTCCTCCTTGTCAGCCAGGATCGTCAGCGTCGTATGAGCCGGGGCCTTTGTCTCCGTTTCTGCCATCAGAGCCGTATAGGCGCAGACTCTGTCATCCTGTCCGTAAGCGCCCACCAGGCTCCTGTCCAGGCCCACATCCACAGCCTTGTAAGCCGGTACCATTTCGATCTCCGCTCTTGTAAAGTCTTTTTCTGTGATCCCGTACATTTCATTTAACAGCTTCATGGCCATAAGCTTTACGGGAGTCTTGATCTTCTCGTCATCCTCGCCCATGAACGGGATGGAGCCGACAATGATGTTTAACTCTTCGCCCTTTAAGCCCTCTCCCAGCTTTCTTCCATTCTGCTCAGAGGCCAGGTGGGGGAGAAGGTCTGTGATGCAGAACTGGGGCTCTCCTTCTTTTTCACCGATGGAGATCTCCACCATCTCGCCGTTCTTCTTTCCAACCACACCGTGCATAGCCAGCGGAGTGGCTCCCCACTGGTATTTGCGGATCCCGCCGTAGTAGTGAGGCTTTAAGTAGGCGATATCAGCCTGCTCAAACAGCGGATTGGGCTTTAAGTCCAGTCTGGGGGAATCGATGTGGGCGCCGTTCATTCTGAGGCCCTCCTCCATCCCCAGGGTTCCAAAGGTGGCTGCGGCCAGGGCTTTTTTCCGGTTGTTCCAGTATACCTTGTCTCCAGCCTTGTAGGAGGCCTTGGGATCAAATTCCCGGTAGCCGGCCTTTTCTAAAAGCTCCACTGCGGCCTTTACGCATTCTCTTTCAGTCTTTCCGGCGTTTAAGAACGCCTTATAGCCCTCACAGAAGGCGGAAGCCTCCTCTCTCTCTGCGGGAGCCTCCTTTGCAATGTGGGGGGCTTCCCATAAAAGCTCTTTCTCTAAATCTTTTCCATTCATGATGCTCTCTCCTCTTTTCTCTTTATCTGGATCGTAACCTGTATGTTCTTATGGTCCGCACAAGCTGTGTGCAGACCCGCCAGACCGCTATTTAAACAGCTCCCTGCTGTCCAGCATCAGTGTGAAGGGCCCGTCGTTCACCAGGGATACCTTCATATCTGCGCCGAATCTTCCATGCTCCACCCTATCCACATGGGTCCGGCACCGGTCCATGAAATATTCATAAAGCCGGTCTGCCTCTGCCGGCGCTCCCGCTCCGATGAAGCTGGGACGGTTTCCCTTCCGGCAGTCTGCATACAGGGTGAACTGGCTCACCACCAGCACCTCCCCTCCCACATCCTTTAAGGACAGGTTGGTCTTTCCATTTTCATCCTCAAAGATCCTTAATTTACAGATCTTATCTGCCATTTTATCTGCGACGGCCTCGTCGTCCTCGTCGGATACGCCAAGGAGGATAAAAAATCCCTTTCCAATGGATCCGATCACCTCCCCGTCCACGCGGACGGACGCTTCCGTAACTCTCTGAAGTACAGCCTTCATGCCTTTCCTCCGTTTTCCGGTTCCGTGCCCTGTCCCGCCTTCTGTCCTTCCACGATCTCCCGCGCCCGCTGGGCCTGCTGTCTGGCCTCCTCCTGGAGACGCTCTTCCTCCAGCTTCTTTTCGGCCTCTTCTCTCCGGGTCCGGCCGATCTCCATGATCGCCTGGTTCAGGGAAAACATTTTTGCATCCAGCATATCCACCATATCGGCGCAGGCCTTCAGCTCTGTTTCCAGATAATCCGGCGGGTTTCCTTCAAATTTATATGCGATCTTGTGCTCCAGGGAAGCCCAGAAATCCATTGCAATGGTGCGGATCTGGATCTCGACCTTTGTGTCCATCTTTCCATCGGTCAGATATACCGGGATCGTCACCACCATATGATAGCTCTTGTAGCCGTTGGATTTGGGATACTTGATGTAGTCCTTCACATGGAGCACCGTGATATCTGCCTGCCGGGCGATCATATCCGCAATGGGATAAATATCCGACATGAATGAGCAGATGATCCGGATCCCTGCGATATCGTTTAAGTATTCCACCATATTATCGATGGTAACGTCGATGCCGTCGTTCTGAAGCTTTTTCACAATACTGGACGGCGTTTTCAATCGGGATGTGATATGTTCGATGGGGTTATAATTATACAACTGGATGAACTCATTGTTCAGGATCTCGATCTTGGTGTTGATCGATTTCAGCGCAGAGCTGTATAAAAACATGGTCGTTTTCCACTGGTCCACCTGTTCAAAGGATTTTGGATCTTTTGTCATACTGCTGCCCCCTCTCTGCACAGGGCAGGAAACTGCTTCCTATTTTCTTATATTCTGTTTCCTGGTCTTATAACTTGATATTCTTTAAAAGAGCGGCAAGGCCTGTGCTTGCCTGGCCTTCTTCTTTATAATCGTAGGTGCTGTGGGATTCAGCCTCTGCCGCCTCCTCTGCCAGTACCTTCATGCTGAGGCTGATCTTATTGTCAGCGGTGGAAAGGATCTTCACCCTTACCTCCTGGCCTTCCTTTAAGACAGCTCCCGGATGCTTGATCCTCTGGGTGCTGATCTGGGAGATATGGAGCAGGCCTGTGAGGCCGTTCTCCAGGGCCACGAAGGCACCGTAGGGCTTTATGGTCTCCACTGTACCGTTCATAACGGCTCCCACCTCACACTTTTCGATCTTCCTGTTTGTTTCCGCCTGTTTTTTCTCCCGGGCCGGTTCCCGTCCAGAAAGCACCAGACGGCGTTCCTCCTCATCAGCAGTGATCACTGTCACCTCAATGGTCTTTCCATCCCACTCCTTTAAGTCCTCCACATACTCGTCGGACAGACGGGACGCGGGGATAAAGCCGCGGATCCCCTCCAGATACGCAACGGCTCCGGCATTGACCACCTCGCTGATCTTTACCTTAACAACGGTACGCTCCTCCATCAGCTTCTTTAATTTATCCCAGGCCAGGACTGCGTTGGCCTCTTTCTTTGAAAGGACCATATTTCCTTCGCCGTCGTTGGTAGCCATCACCGTTGCGGTGATCTCATCTCCGGGGTGGACCGCGTCCTGCATATTAAAATCCGGATCCTCGCTCAGATCCTCTTTTCGGATCACTCCGTCCGCGTAGGTCTTAAGGTCCACGATCACCTGGTCCTCGGTCACGTCGATCACTGTACCAGTGACCACGTCGCCCACTCGTATTTTCTTAAAGGAGGCTTCCAGCTCTTCCCTGAAATCGTCCATTGTTTCCATACTGTTACCTTCTTTCTTCTTATCTGCATGCGCCGCAGGCGGTCCTCCTTCCGGCCGGCCGGATACTGCGCTACTTCTATTTAATCATACTTTGTCTTATATTTCCAGTGTTTTAAGAGATAAAATTGTGCGGAATACACAAAATGGCCGCAGAGTGCCGCCACTCCACAGCCATTTTATCTTTTCAGTATCCGCTCTGTTCTGTCTCGGGCTACTTTTTCAGCAGCTTTTCCACGTCCTTCCAGAGCTTTTTTACCTCTTCCTGGTCCTCCAGCCGGTCTTTCTGGATCCGGATGATATTCTCCAGAGCCGCATTGGCTCCCTCCGCATTCAGCTTCTTATCACAGGTCTTTTTCGCCTTTGTATACGGATCCATACTCTCCTGGTCCTTTTCCTGGTCCTCCTGGAGCTTCTGGATCTTATCCACCAGCTTTTTCGCCTCTTCGGGTTTGTTTTCTGCTTCCAGCCAGTTTAAAAGGGACTCCTTGTTCTCTGCGCTGATCTTATCCAGTGCGATACTGCCCTTTAACATCTCTTTCATATTATCGGCAGTCGCATCCTCGTATTTTACCTGTTCCTCATCCGTCTCCGCTGCGAATCCGGTAACAGGAACAGAAAGAAGGCAGAGCAACAGGCTGAAAATAAAGAATATCCTTTTCATTCCGCTTCCTCCTTTATATGTTCCATAGTATCACATTTCTGTCCTCTCGTCTGGGGCAAAGCTGCGGCAATCCTGCGGCAGTGTGATCTCAAATTCTGCGCCCTTCTGTGTGTCTGCCGCACGCACGCTGCCGCCCATGTACTCCAGGGAACACCTTGCAATGGCCAGACCCAGTCCATGGTTTCCGCCCTTGCCCTTGTAGAACCGGTCAAACAGATGCTCCGTACCGCCCTCTGGAAACCCGGGGCCGTCATCGGTCACCGTAATAAGGATATCCCCCTCCTTTTCCCGCACCGCCACAGCCACCTGGGTTCCGGCATACCGGATACAGTTGGACATCACATTGGAGAACGCCCGCTCCAGGAGCATGGCGTCAGTAATGATCTTATGCTCCTCCCCCGGCTGAAATACCAGCTTTATGTTTTTTGAGTAGGCAAAGCCCTCCAGGCACTCCAGCCGCTCTTCGATGAAGCCGTTGACTGCCAGCTCCACCGGAACCACCTGGTATCTGAGCTGGTCCATCCTGGTCAGCGTAAGGATCCCGTCCACTACCTCTGTGAGCCGGGTGCTCTCATCCAGGATCACGGAGGCCGCCTGGGCCACATCCTCAAATACCCCGCACTGGATCCCCTGGGCATAGCCGCTGATGGACATGAGCGGCGTCCGAAGCTCATGGGAAGCGTTCTGGAAAAATGTGCGCTCCGCCTGGTCTGCCTGGGCCAGCTTCTCCTGCATATGGTTGATCTCGCCCTCCAGCTCGCACAGCTCCTTCACCGTGGCCCCGGTCTCCACTCTCTTGAATTTTTTCTCACCGATCCCCCTGGCGGCTTCACAGAGCCGCTGGACCGGTACGGAAATACTGCCGGCCACCAGCCAGAATAAGGCGATGGCAGCGGCGGCGATGACGCTCATGGTCAGAAGCACCACCCGTGTGATCTGATCCATCATGGCCGTTGTGTCATGGACCGGACAGTACAGGAGGATGTGGCGCACCTTCTGGTCCTTTTCCCGTTCTGAAGGCGTCACATACTTATAATATAGAAGATATTCCTTTTCCTCTATGGTCTCCTCCAGGATCTTATCCTGCTCCCAGAAGCTTTCATCATCTGTGGCCGCATTCAGAAAGGCCGAGTAGATCTGGGACATATCCGCCTGGTCGTCAAAGTTTTTTGGATATACCACCCGGTATTTCTCACTGACCACAAGCATCCGGGCCTCCCCGGCTCCGGTCTGGACCGCATCCCTCAGACGGCTTAAGACCGTATCCCCTTCTTCGCCGTCCTCCGGCTCCTCCAGGACCCCATCCACAGTCCTTACCATCGCCTCCAGGTCCCTGCGGGCGTTGAAGTTCATATGGACCTCCAGGGAATACCGGAGTGTCGCCCAGGTAGCCAGAGGAAAGCCGATCAGAAGGATCACCACCGGGAGGAAGATCTTCATGCGGATACTCAGCTTCATTCATCGCCTCCGGCCGTCAGTCTGAACCCATATCCCCATACGGTTTCGATCTTTACCAAGCTCTTCTGCTCCTTCAGCTTTTTCCTCAGGCGCTTTACCATGTCGTCCACAGCTCTGGTATCCACCTCTTTGCTGTCCACCTTCCACAAGGCCTTTAATAAGTCATCACGGCTGGCGGCGTGCTCCGGATGCTCCAGCATATGGCGCAGGAAGTCGAATTCCAGGGGAGTCAGGGCAAACTCCTCTCCCTTAAGACTGGCAGTCCTCCTGCCCGGGAACAGGACGATGTCCCCCAGCTCCAGGTTCTCGCTGTTTTCCTCCTCCTGGCCGGAAAAAGCGTCCACCCGGCGGAACAGGGCCTTGACCCGGGTGACCAGCTCCAGCGGAAGAAACGGCTTCACCAGATAATCGTCACTTCCCAGGGTGATCCCGGTGATCCGGTCCAGAGGAGAGTCCTTGGCCGATACAATGATGATCGGCACATGACTCTTCTGCCGGATCCTGGTGCATACGGTCAGCCCGTCCATTCCCGGCATCATCACATCCAGGATACAGAGATCCGGCATCTGCTCCTCGCAGGCTGCCAGGATCGATTCCCCGTCCTCAAAGCATCTTACCTCAAAGCCCTCTTTTTCCAGAAAATTCTGAATCAGAAAGCAGATATTTTTTTCATCGTCAGCCACGTAGATCCGTTTTGCCATTGACGTCCTCCTTTTTCCAGAGCCGGCTCCTCATCTGTCCATCCATCGGACACGGTACCCCTCCGGGAGAATTATACGCCTGGATTCCTGCGGTGTGCGCAGAAACCAGATGCGCGATGGTATAATGTCTGTTATCTCAGACATTATACCATTTTGGCAGTCCCTGGTAAATGGCTGCCGCAGGATTGCCGCAGAAATCGCCGCAGCGGCCCGGAGCTGAATTGTCAGAAATCCTGCCGCCGCTCACTGGCAGGCCAGTAAACAGCCTCATCCGCAGGCCTATTGAAAGCCGATTGAAAGTTTCATCTTATTATTTACTTAACATGGATCTGGTTTTATAATAGATTCTATAATGCGTACAGAAAGGACGGAATATATGATGAAAGACCTGGAGTTTCTCGAACATGTCATCGACCAGAAATCCCAGATGATCCTGGATGCCAACGACAGGATCTGGGAATATGCGGAGCTTGCCTACCATGAGACCCGTTCTGCGGACCTTCTCTGCCAGATCCTGAAGGACGAGGGCTTTTCAGTCACCACCGGCGACGCCGGGATCCCCACCTGCTTCACAGGGACCTTTTCCTACGGCTCCGGAAAGCCGGTCATGGGCATCCTGGGGGAATATGACGCTCTCTCCTCCCTGAGCCAGAAGGCCGCCTCCCCCCGGAAGGAGCCGGTGGAAGCAGGAGCACCCGGCCACGGCTGCGGACACAGCGCCCTGGGCACCGGTTCCCTGGCCGCCGTACTGGCTGTAAAGGAATATCTGGTGGAAAATAAAAAGGACGGCACCATCATCTACTTCGGCTGCCCCGCCGAGGAAGGCGCCGGATCCAAGCAGTTCATGGCCCGGGCCGGGATGTTCGACAACGTGGATTTTGTATACACCTGGCATCCAGCCACCATCAACGCCGTGGAATGCAATCACAGCAACGCCATCATGGGAGCAAACTTTGAGTTTAAAGGCGTCTCCTCCCATGCCGGCGGTTCTCCCCATCTGGGCCGCAGCGCCCTGGATGCCGCGGAGCTCATGAACGTGGGCTGCAATTATCTGCGGGAGCATATGATCCCGGAGGCCAGGATCCACTACGCCTACATTGACGCAGGAGGGACTGCCCCCAACGTGGTCCAGGACCATGCCGTGATCCGCTATGAGGTCCGTTCTCCATGGGTCTCCCAGGTAAAGGATCTGTTTGAGCGTGTGAAAAACGTGGCCCGGGGCGCCTCCATTATGACCGATACCACTGTGGACTGCGAGCTGGCCATGGCCTTCACCGAATATATCCCCAACAACGCCCTGGCCGCCGTCGCCGATGAATGTATGAAGGAGGTAGGCGCGCCTAAATGGGATGAGGACGACTACGCCATGGCCCGGGAATTTTTAAATACCTACCCGCCGGTGACCATGGAAAACATCAAAAGCCAGATCATCGAGGTCTTCGGTGAGGACCGGCTGGAGGAGATCCTGGAACGGCCCCTGGATTCAGAGATCCATCCCTTTAATCCCGACAAGATCAAGCTGACTGCCGGCTCCACCGATGTGGGCGATGTGGGCTATGCGGCTCCCACCCTGAATATCAACATCGCCACAGCCTGCATCGGCAATGTGGGCCATTCCTGGCAGATGGTTGCCCAGACCTGCAGCCCTCTGGCCCATAAGGGCCTTTTGACCGCCGCCAAGGTCATGGCTCTGGCCTGTGTCCGCACCATGGACCGTCCGGACGTCATCGAAGCGGCCAAAAAGGAGGTCACAAAACGCAACGGCGGCCATTACACCTGCCCGCTGCCGGACAGCGTAATGCCTCCACTGGATACATATTAGGATCCATTCTCACGGCCTGCAAAAAAATGCGGGCCGTGCGCAAAAGGAGGTAAAGCCATGATCATCCGTCCCTATCAGACAGCGGACTGCGAGGCCCTGGCCCGCTTATTTTATGATACGGTCCACACGGTCAACGCAAAGGATTACACAAAAGCCCAGCTGGACGTATGGGCAACGGGAAACGTAGACCTGGAAGCGTGGGACCGCTCTTTGACGGCGCATTTTACTCTGGTGGCTGAGGAAAACGGCGTTATTACCGGATTTGGAGACATGGATCCCTCCGGATACCTGGACCGGCTGTACGTCCACAGGGATTTCCATGGAAAAGGCATTGCCTCTGTCCTCTGCGACCGGCTGGAGTCGTCTGTTTCCGGTCTCATCACCACCCACGCTTCCATCACCGCCAGACCCTTTTTTGAAAAACGGGGCTACCGGCTCATAAAGGAACAGCAGGTGGAACGCCAGGGCATCCTACTTACCAACTTTGTTATGGAAAAGCACCAATCTTAAGGAGAGTATTATGAATATTACCATTGCCATTGATTCCCTGAAGGGCAGCCTCTCTTCCCTGGAGGCCGGCCATGCCATTGAAGAAGGGATCCGGCGTGTATACAAAGACGCCGCTGTAAACGTCCGGCCTTTGGCCGACGGAGGGGAAGGGACCGTGGAGGCCCTGGCCTGCGGCATGGGAGGCACCCTGGAAACAGTAACCGTCACCGGTCCCATGGGAAGGCCTGTGGACTGCCAGTATGGCATCCTTCCGGAAAGCGGCACGGCTATCATTGAAATGTCTGGAGCCGCCGGGATCACCCTGGTTCCGGATGCAGAAAAGGATCCTATGAAAGCCACCACCTTTGGGGTCGGCCAGGTGATCCGGTCCGCTATCCAGAAAGGCTGCCGCAGATTCATCGTGGGCATCGGCGGAAGCGCCACCAACGACGGAGGCACAGGAATGCTCCAGGCCCTGGGATACGGGATCCTGGACCGGGATGGAAACCAGATCCCTCCGGGAGCCCAGGGGCTGGCACAGATCGCATCCATCTCCTCCGAGCACGTCCTGCCGGAGCTTTCGGAATGTACCTTCCGGATCGCCTGCGACGTCAATAACCCCCTCTGCGGCCCCAGGGGAGCCAGCGCCGTCTATGGTCCCCAGAAGGGAGCCGATGAAGCCATGGTCCAGGTCATGGACCGGGGACTTGCCCATTTTGCAGAGATCGCCGGGAAATGGAATCCCAAGGCAGACCCGGAGTTTCCAGGCACAGGAGCCGCCGGCGGACTGGGCTTTGCCTTTTTAACCTTCACCAGCGCAGTCCTGGAATCCGGGATCCAGATCGTTCTGGAGGAAACGAGGCTGCGGGAGTATGTGAAGGATGCCGACCTGGTGATCACCGGAGAGGGCCGTCTGGACGGGCAGACTGTCATGGGAAAGGCCCCTGTGGGAGTGGCCCGGATCGCCAAAGAATTCCATAAGCCGGTCCTTGCCTTTTCCGGCAGCGTCACCAGGGAAGCGGCAGCCTGCAACGATGCCGGGATCGACGCCTTTTTCCCGATTCTCCGCTCCGTCGTCACCCTGGAGGAGGCCATGGATCCAGAAAACGCCAGAAAAAATATGGCCGACACAGCCGAGCAGGTATTCCGTCTGGTCCAGGCGGTGCGGCCCAGGCAGGCTCTCTAAGACCGTTTTCTCCTGTTTCTTTTAAAAAAGCAGCGGCCCTGTCTCCCAGGCGTCCGCTGCTTTTATTTATGGTTATTCTGATTACAGGCCCCTATTCTGACGGCCCTGTCCCGGATCCCAGCTCCATATTTCCGGCTTCATCACCGCTGAAAAATTCGATCCGGTATTCCACAACGGCTCCCATTTCCTCATACACATCGTATACGCTGTCTGCCTGGATCACAAATTCCTTTACCGTCTCATCGGGCCCGGTCCTTACCGTATCCGTCCGGTTTATGGTCCCGGTCAGCTCCTTTCCCTCGGTTCCCGGAAATACGCTCTGTAAGACCTTATGGCGGATCACATACCTGAAGCCATGGTCCTCCTGGTATTTCTCCACCTTCTGGACCTTCGTTTCCGCCGGTTCCGTCCACAGGCCTCCCAGAAGCGTCTTAAGGGACAGGGTCTCTCCTTCCTTTACAGAAGGCTCCATGGGGGACTTATCGGGATATCCCGCCAGCTGCATGGTCCTTCCTCCGGCATCCTCCTCCGTTATATGAAGAAGCGTCAGGCTCCCATCCTCTTCCTTCTGAAACAGCTCCATCCGGTACCAGAACCCCCGTTCACCCGTACCATACCATACCTTTGTGACAGCCGTGGATGATTCCGTACCCCCGGGTCTCTCCCCATTTTCGCTGCCCGGAGCGTCTTTTGTCTCCCAGGCGCTTCCCGTGACCGTCTGGACATAGGCTCCCTCTGTGCGGCTCATGGTCTCCTCCCAGAGAGCATGGACCTCCCGGAGAGGGTCTTTTTTTAGAAAATACAGCGCCAATGCCAGGCCAGCGAAAAGCAGGATGGCCGCTCCTGTAATTTTTTTCCCTTTCATGTTTTCCCCCTAAAAACGTTTTTCTGCTCCCGTGCAGCCGCTCCCAGCTCCACTCAACAGAAAAACCCCGGCAGCCTTTCGGCTCCGGGGTTCTCTTACGCTTGGACACCGGTATCCCGCCTGGGATACCTTCGGACTATTTATTTTCACAGGCGCGCATCAGCGCCTATGGATTTTTACCTAGAATTACTCGATGATTGTAGCAACTCTACCGGAACCTACGGTTCTGCCGCCCTCACGGATAGCGAAACGGAGACCCTGCTCCATAGCTACCGGATGGATCAGCTCGATCGTCATTTCTACGTTATCACCAGGCATGCACATCTCGGTACCAGCCGGGAGTTCGCAAACGCCTGTAACGTCAGTTGTTCTGAAGTAGAACTGCGGACGATAGTTGTTGAAGAACGGTGTATGACGGCCGCCCTCGTCTTTTGTCAGAACGTAAACCTGAGCTGTAAATTTCTTATGGCACTTTACAGAACCCGGTTTTACAAGACACTGACCTCTCTGGATCTCTGTTCTCTGAACACCACGAAGCAGAGCGCCGATGTTATCACCAGCCTGAGCCTGATCCAGGAGCTTACGGAACATCTCGATACCAGTTACAACTGTCTTACGAGTCTCTTCACTGATACCAACGATCTCAACCTCGTCGTTGAGCTTCAGAGTACCACGCTCTACACGGCCTGTTGCAACAGTACCACGGCCTGTGATTGTGAATACGTCCTCGACCGGCATAAGGAACGGCTTATCTGTGTCACGAATGGGATCCGGAATGTAGCTGTCAACAGCATCCATTAACTCCATAACCTTGTCGCCCCACGGTCCGTGCGGATCCTCAAGAGCCTTCAGAGCGGAACCCTGGATGATCGGTGTGTCATCGCCCGGGAACTCATACTCGTTCAGAAGATCTCTGATCTCCATCTCAACCAGCTCAAGTAACTCAGCGTCGTCAACCATGTCGCACTTGTTCATGAATACAACGATGTACGGAACGCCTACCTGACGAGAAAGAAGGATGTGCTCTCTTGTCTGAGCCATAACACCATCAGTAGCAGCAACTACAAGGATAGCGCCATCCATCTGGGCAGCACCAGTGATCATGTTCTTTACATAGTCAGCATGGCCTGGGCAGTCAACGTGTGCATAGTGTCTCTTCTCTGTCTCGTACTCTACGTGGGAAGTGGAAATTGTGATACCACGCTCTCTCTCTTCCGGAGCCTTATCGATATTTTCAAAATCAGTAGCTGTGTTACCGGCAACTCTCTCTGCAAGTACCTTTGTAATAGCTGCTGTTAAAGTTGTTTTACCATGGTCAACGTGTCCAATGGTACCAATGTTACAATGCGGTTTAGTTCTGTCAAACTTAGCTTTTGCCATTTTAAAACGTCCTCCTTAATTTGCGCCCATTGGGCTATTCTATTTAACTAGGCTGAATAATATTATATTCTATTCAGAAATGTTTTTCAAGCCTATTTCGCACCTTTTCTTTCAGCGATGATCTTCTCCTGAACGCTCTTCGGTACCTGCTCATATTTCTCAAAGAACATGGAGTAGTTACCACGTCCCTGTGTGCTGGAACGAAGGTCTGTGGAGTAACCGAACATCTCTGCCAGCGGTACGAATGCTTTTACAAGCTTTCCTCCGCCGATGTCCTCGAAGCCCTCGATACGGCCGCGGCGGGAGTTGATGTCGCCGATAACGTCGCCCATGTATTCCTCAGGCATCGTTACCTCTACCTTCATGATCGGCTCAAGAAGCACTGCGCCTGCCTTTGCCATAGCATCCTTGAACGCCATGGATCCGGCAATGTGGAATGCCATCTCGGAGGAGTCGACCTCATGGTAGGAACCGTCGAATACATCTGCGCATACGCCCAGTACCGGGAATCCGCCAAGGATACCAGCCTTTGTGGCCTCTTCGATACCCTCGCCGACAGCCGGGATGTATTCCTTCGGAATCGCACCGCCCACAACGGAGGAAGTAAACTTGAAGGTCTCTTCGCCGTTGGGATCCATCGGTGTGAAGTGTACTTTACAGTGACCGTACTGACCACGTCCGCCAGACTGTTTTGCGTACTTGCTGTCCACATCCACAGCCTTTGTGAAGGTCTCTTTGTAAGCAACCTGGGGAGCGCCCACATTGGCCTCTACCTTGAACTCACGAAGAAGACGGTCAACGATGATTTCAAGATGCAGCTCGCCCATACCGGAGATGATGGTCTGGCCAGTCTCTTTGTCGGTATGAACACGGAAGGTAGGATCCTCCTCTGCCAGCTTTACTAAAGCCTCGCCCATCTTGTCCTGACCAGCCTTGGTCTTGGGCTCAATGGCGATGTCGATAACCGGCTCCGGGAACTCCATGGACTCCAGGATTACCGGATGCTGCTCATCACAGATGGTATCACCGGTGGAAGTTGTCTTGAATCCAACGGCAGCGGCGATATCACCGGAGTACACCTTATCCAGTTCCTGTCTCTTGTTGGCGTGCATCTGAAGGATACGGCCAACACGCTCTTTTTTGTTCTTTGTTGCATTCAGTACATAGGAACCGGAGTTCATTGTACCGGAATACACACGGAAGAATGCCAGCTTACCAACGAACGGGTCGGTCATGATCTTGAATGCAAGAGCAGAGAACGGCTCGTCGTCGGAGGAGTGACGCACGATCTCGTTGCCATCCATGTCAACGCCTTTGATGGGCGGGATGTCAAGGGGAGACGGCATGAACTCGATCACAGCATCCAGAAGTTTCTGAACGCCCTTGTTTCTGTAAGCAGTACCGCAGCATACAGGGATCGCCTGGCATTCGCAGGTTGCCTTACGGAGAACCTTTTTCAGTTCTTCAACGGACGGCTCCTCGCCATCCAGATACATCATCATCAGATCGTCATCCAGCTCGCAGATCTTCTCAACCAGCTCGGTTCTGTAAAGCTCTGCATCGTCCTTCATATCTTCCGGAATATCAGTTACAGTGATATCATCGCCCTTATCATCGTTGTAGATGTAAGCCTGCATCTCAAACAGGTCGATGATTCCCTTGAACTCGTCTTCCTTACCGATCGGGAGCTGTAAGCAGATGGCGTTCTTTCCGAGACGGGTACGGATCTGGTCTACGCAGCCGTAGAAGTTTGCACCCAGGATATCCATCTTGTTGATGAATGCCATTCTCGGTACGTTGTAGGTATCAGCCTGACGCCATACGTTCTCGGACTGAGGCTCAACACCGCCCTTTGCACAGAAAACGCCGACAGCGCCGTCCAGAACACGCAGGGAACGCTCAACCTCAACAGTAAAGTCTACGTGGCCTGGGGTATCAATGATGTTGATACGGTGCTCCAGAGCGCCTGCCTTGGGCTTCGTCTTTTCCTGAAGAGTCCAGTGGCAGGTGGTAGCGGCTGATGTGATCGTGATACCTCTCTCCTGCTCCTGCTCCATCCAGTCCATGGTAGCTGTGCCTTCGTGAGTATCACCAATTTTATAGTTAATACCAGTGTAATACAGGATACGCTCAGTGGTCGTTGTCTTACCGGCATCGATATGAGCCATAATTCCGATATTTCTGGTTCTCTCCAACGGATATTCTCTTCCAGCCAAGGATTTGTCCTCCTTTTAGAATCTGTAATGAGCAAATGCCTTGTTGGCCTCTGCCATCTTGTGCATTTCCTCTTTCTTCTTTACAGATGCACCGGTGTTGTTTGCTGCATCCATAATTTCGTTTGCGAGTCTTTCGATCTGGGTCTTTTCAGATCTCTTTCTGGAATAGAGAGTGATCCAGCGAAGTCCCAGAGCCTGTCTTCTCTCCGGCTTAACCTCGATCGGTACCTGGTAGGTGGCGCCGCCGATACGTTTTGCCTTAACTTCCAGAACAGGCATGATGTTGTTCATGGCTTCCTCAAAAACCTCTACTGCGTCTTTTCCGGTCTTTGCTGCAACTTCCTCAAAAGCGCCGTAAACGATCTTCTGAGCAACGCCCCTCTTGCCGTCTAACATGATGTTGTTGATCAGCTTTGTAACAACCTTGTTGTTGTACAGGGGATCTGCTAATACGTCTCTTTTCTGGGTATGTCCTTTACGTGGCACGTTACTTCCCTCCTTAATCATACATAATTGATTAGCTCATCGGTACTCACATGTTTCCATAAAATGTGTTCGCGCGCGGGTCTATATCTGTGTCCTGCAACCGACAGGTCCAATATCACCGGCACTAAATTACGGAAATCCGGTTTCCGTATACACTTTACTGCTGTTAGTGGGTCCAAATTTTGGTGGAGTTTCTGGCTGCCGCTCGTTGGGGCGGGAAACCTGAAATTTCTCAGAGTTCCTCTCTCCCTCTCACTGGGGGGGAAACCAAACTTTTTCAAAGTTCCTGGCTGCCCTCACCGGGGCGGGAAACCCAAACTCCGCTTTGCTACGTTTGGGTAGCAGTAATCGCTTTGCGATTACTTCTTGTCTTTCGGTCTCTTTGCGCCGTATTTGGAACGGGCCTGCTTTCTGTTGGCTACGCCGGCAGTATCAAGAGTACCTCTGATGATGTGGTATCTGGTACCCGGAAGGTCCTTTACACGGCCGCCGCGGATCAGAACAACAGAGTGCTCCTGAAGGTTGTGGCCCTCACCCGGGATATAGCTTGTTACTTCGATACCGTTGGAAAGACGAACTCTGGCGATCTTTCTAAGAGCGGAGTTCGGCTTCTTCGGGGTTGCAGTCTTAACAGCTGTACAAACGCCTCTCTTCTGCGGAGCGGAAATGTCTGTTGCTTTCTTCTGAAGGGAGTTATATCCTTTCTGAAGAGCCGGAGCTGTGGACTTCTTTACTGTGGTCTGCCTTCCTTTTCTTACTAACTGGTTAAATGTAGGCATCCTTTTCACCTCCTGTGATATTGTCTGTGGTTGCTGTTTGGTTCAGCTTGATTCTGCGCACCAAAATGGGGCGTACCCCATGCACGCCCCATTATTATATATAGTCTTTTTCCGGCTGTCAAGGAAAAACCTCAAATTTTCCTTGAAAAGTACAGTTTTGGCCTCTATGACACGCCTGGAGCAGTTGTCTCAGATTTTTTCTCCCCTCCGGGACCGTCCATCCCACAGTACGAAAGAAGAAATATGTCTGATAATAAGATTTTTTCAACTTTGTTTGCATTCTTTTACATTACTTTACATGGGATTACAAAAAAATAACACAGAATTTACCGTTGCATGGTATTCGTAATCCAAACGGCTGTGCTATGGTAGGTGCGGTACGATAGGAAAAGCACACAAGGAGGAAAACAGTATGTTGGAGTTAAAAAATATCCAGAAGTCCTTTGATGGGACTCCTGTTCTGAAGGATATTTCCATCCAGGTAAACGATGGAGAGATCATTTCTATCTTAGGACCTTCCGGCTGCGGAAAAACAACGCTGCTCAATCTGATCCTCGGAATTATCAAAGCAGACAGCGGACAGATCCTTTACGACGGTGAGGATTTAACGGAAGTATCCATGGAAAAGCGGGGATTTAACATTGTCTTTCAGGATTATGCCCTTTTCCCCAATCTGAATGTCTACAAAAACATTACCTATGGCTTAAAGAACCGGCCGGATATTTCCAGTAAGGAGGAGGTCGAGGAGCTGATCGATCTTCTTGGACTCCGAGAGCATCTTAATAAGAATATTGAGCAGCTTTCCGGCGGCCAGAAGCAGCGGGTAGCACTGGCACGCACGATGGTCATGAAGCCCCGGATCCTGCTGTTGGATGAGCCGCTTTCTGCTCTGGACGGTGTGATCAAGGAATCCATCAAAGACCGGATCCGGACCATTGCAAGGGAATATAACTTAACGACGATCATTGTAACCCACGACCCGGAAGAGGCGCTCACACTCTCTGACCGGGTGCTGATCATCGAAGGCGGCATGATCTCCCAGTACGCACGTCCAGAGAGCATTATCCACACCCCCAAAAATGATTTTGTACGGAAATTCATTTTAAACCAGCTGGAGATCAAACGCAATAATATTTACGCACTGTTTGGGGACCAGCTCACAGTTCCAGCGGCACAGGCGGTATAGGCGAAGCATGGACACACGAAAAAATATTGAATTAAAAATCATTTTCTGGACCATCGCAGCTGTCTTCTCCCTGTTTTTGGCTCTCCCGCTGCTGGTGCTCCTGGGCAGGTCCTTTGTGGGAGACCAGGGCGTAACCCTGGAATTTTACAGGTCCGTCATCGCTGACCGGAAATTTCTTCCCGCACTGGGGAACAGCTTCCTGGTGGCCGCAGCCGCGGCCCTTGCAGCAACGGTCATTGCCTTTGTGCTGGCCTATATGATCCATTACACAAACGCGCCCCTGTGGCTCAAGCAGGCAGTCCGGGCCGCTGCCATGCTTCCAATGTTCCTTCCGACCATCACATATGGCTTCGCCATCATTTATTCCTTTGGAAAGCAGGGACTGATCACCCGGCTTTTGGGTACCCAGCTTTTTGATCTGTATGGCTTCATGGGACTGATGACCGGGTATGTGATCTATACGGTCCCGGTGGCTTTTCTTCTGATCCATAATACCATGGGCTACATTGACAAGAAGACTCTTGTTGTATCAAAGGTAATGGGCGACGGAACATTTTCAACCTTCTGGATCGCAGTGGTCCGCCCGCTGCTGGGTACACTGGCCGGAGCCTTTATCCAGGCTTTTTTTCTGAGCTTTACTGATTTTGGCATTCCCGCCTCTGTGGGCGGCAGCTATGACGTGGTCGCTGCCATCCTTTATAACAAAATGATCGGCGGCATCCCCGATTTCAGCCGGGGAGCTGTTGTGGCGGTCATCATGCTCATTCCATCCATCGGAAGCATCTGTATCCTCCGCATCCTTGAACGATTCAATATCCGGTATAACCGCATTTCCGATATCGACCTGAAAAAAGATCCAGCCCGGGATATCAGCTGGGGAACCGCCGGTTCGGTCCTGTCCATTCTGATATTGTCCATTTTCGCGGTGATCTTTGTGGTCCCCATGGTAGAAGAATGGCCCTATAAAACCGGCTTTTCCCTAGACCACATCCGGAATGCATTTCTGGATCATGAGCTGCTGGATTCCTATTCCCATTCCATCACCATGGCAGCCTGCACCGCCTTGTTCGGAACGCTGCTGGCGTACGGCGCAGCCCTGATCACAGCCCGGAGCACACTGCCGGACCGTTATAAACGCGCCATTGACAGTATTTCCCTGGTCACAAACGCGATCCCCGGCATGGTACTGGGCGTTGCCTATATGTTTCTGTTTCCGGGAACTCCGCTTCAGAACACGCTGACCCTTATGGTGCTGTGCAACATTGTCCATTATTTTTCCACCCCATACCTGATGATGAAAAATTCCCTTTCTAAAATGAATGCCGGGTGGGAGACAACGGCCATGCTCATGGGGGACAGCTGGCTCAAAACCATCATCCGGGTGGTAACTCCCAATGCCCTTTCCAGTCTTCTGGAGGTATTCAGCTACTATTTCATCAATGCGATGGTCACCATCAGCGCCCTGGTATTTATCGCAGGAGCAAGGACCATGGTCCTGACCACAAAGATCAAACAGCTGCAGTATATCAATAAGTTTAATGAAGTATTTGTATTATCCCTGCTGATCCTGATCACCAATCTGATCGCGAAGGCCCTGTTCTCGCTGCTCGCGAAAAAATTGGCAGAAAAGAAGAAATAAATAAAATAGGAGAGACACAGAAATGAAAATGAGAAAATCTTTAGCCTGCTGCCTGACGGTAGCCGCGGCAGTATCCCTTCTGGCCGGATGCAGTTCCGCAGGAGGAAGCGCATCCGGAAGCGATGAACAGGTCGTTATTTACTCCAACGCCGATGATGAAGCGCTTACGGCCATCAAAAACGCCCTGGACTCCAATGGTTATGAAGGAAAATACATCGTACAGGGCTTCGGCACCTCTGAGCTCGGCGGAAAACTGCTGGCAGAGGGGAAAAACCTGGAAGCGGATCTGGTCACCATGAGCACCTTTTATCTCCAGAGCGCCCAGGATGCCAACAGCATGTTCCTGCCTCTGGATTTTGAAGTGAAGACCCTGGAGGAATTTCCGGATTATTGCGCGCCCATCACCTCCCAGGAAGGCGCTATCCTTTTAAATACGGAGCTGATGGAGCAGGAGGGACTCCCCCGTCCCGCCAGCATCAAGGATCTGGCTTCTCCAGTATATGAAGGCCAGCTGGCTGTTACCGACATCCAATCCTCTTCCACAGCGTGGCTGCTGATCCAGGCTCTGGCTGACGCTTATGGTGAGGACGGGGCAGAGAAGATCCTGGCAGATATCTATAAAAATGCCGGCGATCACATCGAAACCTCCGGCTCTGGCCCACTGAAGCTCTGCCGCGCAGGCGAGGTCGCCATTGGCTTCGGCCTGAGGCATCAGGCTGTCGCAGATAAGGCAGATGGACTTCCCATTGATTTTGTAGATCCTACCGAGGGAAACTTCTCCCTCACCGAATCTGTCGCAGTACTGGACAAAGGTGGCAAAACAAATCCGCTGGCAATGGATATGGCACAGTGCATCATTGAAAACAGCCGCAAGGAGCTTCAGCAGACCTATCCGAACCCTCTCTACAAGGGAGAAAGCTCTGATTCCGCCAATAAATCTGCCTATCCCAAAACTTTTCCGGAGCCTCTGACCTTTGAACTGTTCCAGAAACACCAGCAGCTCTCTGAAGATGCCAAACAGTAGACCATTCAGATCCAGGATCACTTAAGAAAGGAAATAGAACAATGAATCAATACAAATTATTAACCCCCGGTCCCCTTACAACCACAGACTCTGTCAAAAAAGAAATGATGGCAGACCGATGCACCTGGGATGATGATTACAAGGCGGTCACCCAGGACATCCGCCGCAGGCTCTTAAAGCTTGCGGGTGTTTCCGATCAGGAATATACAACCGTATTGATGCAGGGCAGCGGTACCTTTGGCGTGGAAAGTATTTTCTCCAGCGTAATTGGGGATCACGAAAAGGTGCTGATCTGTTCCAACGGTGCCTATGGAGAGCGCATGACCCAGATCTGTGACCGTAACCGTATTTCCTACGTCCACTACCAGCAGGTATACGACAAGGTCCCGGACGCCTCAGAGGTGGCCCGCCGTCTGGAAGAGGATCCGTCCATCACCCATGTGGCAATGGTGCACAGTGAAACCACCAGCGGCATCCTGAACGATATCCAGTCTGTGGGAAAAGCAGTCAAGGCTGCCGGACGCACCTTTATCGTAGATGCCATGTCATCCTTTGGAGGAATGGAGATTCCTGTGGCAGAGTGGGGGATCGATTTCCTTGTTTCCAGCGCCAATAAATGCATCCAGGGGGTTCCTGGTTTTTCCTTCATTATCTGCCGCCGCGACCAGCTGCTGGCCAGTGAAGGCAAGGCGCGTTCTCTCTCCCTGGATCTTCTGGACCAGTGGAAATGTATGGAAAAAGATGGAAAATGGCGTTATACCTCCCCCACCCATGTGGTCCTGGCCTTCGCCCAGGCACTGAAGGAGCTGGATGCCGAGGGTGGGATCCCTGCCCGCTGCAAGCGGTACACAGAAAATAACCGTCTGCTGATCCAGAAAATGAAGGAGCTCGGCTTCACCACCTATATTGACAGCACTCACCAGGGACCGATCATTACCACCTTCTTCTATCCCTCCAATGTCTCCTTTCAGTTTCCGGAGTTTTATCAATACATCAAGGAACGCGGCTACGCGATCTATCCCGGAAAGCTGACTGACCTGGATACCTTCCGTATTGGTAATATCGGAGAGATCTATCAGGAAGATATCGAGAAGCTGGTCCAGATCATTGGATCGTTTCTTGCGGAGAAAAGGGGGGAGTAACAAATGATCGAAGCAGTTATTTTTGACTGGGCAGGAACAACGGTAGATTACGGCTGCTTTGCACCTGTACAGGCTTTTATGGAGGCTTTTGGACATTTCGGCATCGAGGTGACCATGGAAGAGACCCGCAGGCCCATGGGAATGCTTAAGATCGACCACATCCGTGCCATGCTCAAAATGGACCGGATCGCAAAATTATGGGAAGAAACACACAGGCGCGCCTGGACTGATGAGGATGTACATGCGATTTATGAACAGTTTGAGCCAAAGCTGCTTTCCATTCTGGACCGCTGCTCCTCTCCGAAGCCCTTTGTCCTGGATGCTGTGGCTGAATTGCGCCGGATGGGGCTGAAGATCGGCTCCACCACTGGGTACACCGATAAAATGATGGAGATCGTGGTACCCGAGGCCGCAAAACAGGGATATTGCCCGGACTGCTGGTTCAGTCCGGACAGTACCGGAGGAGCAGGCCGTCCCTATCCCTATATGATCTTCCGGAACATGGAACAGCTGCGGCTTTCTTCTGTCAAAGCCATCGTAAAGGCCGGAGATACGGTATCTGACATTAAAGAAGGAGTCAATGCCGGAGCCTGGTCTGTCGGAATTATCGAAGGCAGCTCTGAACTGGGATTCAGTGAAAAGGAATGGGAACGTCTTTCTGCCAGTGAAAAAACAGCCGCTGCAAAGAGAGCCGAGGCTTCCTTCCGGAATGCAGGCGCACATTTTGTCATCCAGAATATGGCAGAACTCCCCGGGCTAGTCCGCATGCTGGGGGCTGAAGCCCACATATAAAGATTTCGTCCATATACAGAAGCTGGGGCAGTATTCCTTGGAATACTGCCCCAGTTTCTTATAGTCCGGTCCAGCCAATGGCCTGAAGGATCGTCAGAGTGGCAAAGGACATCGCGATCTGGCATCCCAGAAGAGGCATCAGCCATTTGGCGTATCTGGCCCAGTCCACCTTTGCAATGGCCAGGGCTCCCATGAGGGTCCCTGCTGTGGGATACAGGCAGTTGGAGAAGCCGTCTCCAAACTGGAAGGCCTGGACCGCAACCTGTCTTGTGATGCCGACCAGGTCCGCGATGGGAACCATTAAGGGCATTACCGCTGCCGCCTGGCCAGATCCGGAGGGGATCAGGAAGTTGATCAGAAGATTGGCAATGAACATGAAGTTCGCACCCATTACAGATCCCATGCTGGAGATCGGAATGGAAAGCCAGTTGACGATGGTATTCAGGATCTGGCCCTGGGACAGGATCACACCGATGCCATTGGCAAATCCAACAATAAACGCCGCATTGGTCATTTTGGCGCAGCCATTGATAAATTCCTTCGTGGTCCCGTTGACGCCCATTCCGTTGAGCAGACCACAGCCTACGGCCAGGACAAAGAAGGTTGCCGCCATCTGGTCATAGCTCCAGGAAAATTTAATGGAGCCGATCACGATCACCGCGATGGCTGCCACCAGCCCCAGAAGGCTGACCATATGCTTCCAGGACATGGAAGCGTGGATCGTTTCCGTAGTTTCACCTTTTGCTCCCATAAAATCAGCCACGGACATGCCTTCCTCATAGTTCAGGCTCTTCATGGGATCCTTCCGGATCGTTTTCATATAACGCACCGTGAAGAAATAGCAGATGGCAAAATTAATGATATTCAGCAGGACGCGGACCTCAAATCCAGAAAAGATGGGAAGCTCCGCAATGGGATGCGCCACACCGATGGTAGTTGCATTGGCCCATCCTACATTAAAGCCGGAGTAAGCGCCCATGTAAACAAACAGGAAGCCAGTAAACGCGTCGTATCCAAGGCTGGTTGCGAGAATGATCCCAATGGGGACCAGAGCGACAACCGGATTGGCAAACACACCTGCTGCGCCGCCCACAGACATAAACGCCATGATCAGAAGAGCCAGGACATGGGCGTTGAGCTTCTTATTGGAAGCCAGCCGTCCAAAGGCCGCGTTGATGGATCCACTTTTTTCAAGTACCGCAACGGCGCCTCCGCAGAACATGATCATGAAGATCAGCTTGGCTGACTTGTAAAAGCCTGCCATAACTGCCATGAGAACGCCCCAGGGACCCACCGGCGTGCTGTCGATCACATGATACGTCCCGGCAATGACCTTATTTAGGTTCCCCACCTTTTCTGTTTCATAGGCGCCGGCAGGGACGATCCAGGTCAGGACCGCGCATACGATCATAAGCATGAATAACAGAGCACATGTGGTCGGGATCTGAAATTTTTTCTTTTTTTCCATAGTAAGCTCCTTTGTTATTTTAAAAAGTCTTTTGTATACTGGACGAGAACGGCTGTCCCGGCCGCAATGCAGCTGTCGTCAAAAATATTTTTTGAGTTGTGCAGCCCATGACGTGTATTGGGATCCACATCGTTTCCAGACCCCAGCCGGAACTGGGCGCCAGGAGCCAGAAGCGGGAACAGGAAGGAAAAATCCTCTGATCCCAGAGACGGATTCTGAACTGTGATCACATGGTCCGCTCCAATGGTCTTCTCTGCGGCAGTCCGCAGTCCTTCGATCACATTTCTGTCATTTACCAGCGGCGGCATTCCCTTTTCCCACCGGATTTCTGCGCTTCCTCTCATAGCCTCCGCACAGGAAATACAGATCCGGTCAATGGCCGCCTGCATTTTCTCCCTGCTCTCTGCGTTCAGGCTCCGCAGGGTCCCGCTCATTTCCACAAAGTCCGGGATCACATTGGGCGCTTTTCCTCCGTGAATGCTGCCTATGGTCATAACCGCCGGATAGACCGGATGGTTCTCACGGGACACGACGGTCTGAAGCTGGGCCATTATGTAGCCGCTGATGGCAATGGGATCGATGCAGTTTTCCGGATGGGCTCCGTGGCCTCCCTTGCCGCTTACCTTAATATAGAAGGTATCGCAGGAGGCGTTGGCCGGTCCCTCCTTGAGTCCAATGGAGCCAGCCGGGTATTCCGGGGACACATGAAGCCCCACCAGCACATCCGGCTTCACCGGCTCATAAAATTTACAGTCCAGAAGCTGCCTGGCCCCAGTGCCGCGCTCCTCCGCCGGCTGGAATAGGAACAGTACATTTCCGCTCAGCTGATCCCGGAGCTCCGAAAGGACCCTGGCACAAAACAGGAGGACTGTGGTATGGATATCGTGTCCGCAGGAATGGCAGACGCCGTCCACAGAGGAGGCATACGGAAGACCCGTTTTTTCAGACATGGGCAGGGCGTCTATGTCCTCCCGGATCGCAACGGTTTTCCCTGGTCTTCCTCCCTTTAGGAAACCGACCACGCCGGTCTTCAGGCCGATCTCCATGATCTCGATCCCGTATTCCTCCAGCTTTTCCCGGATCAGGGCTGTCGTCCGGTTCTCTTCGTTGCTCAGCTCCGGATTTGCATGGATATGTCTTCGGATTCCGATCATATCCGCCTCGTGCTGTTTTATAAGTTCCATTACATCAGCCATATTTTCCTCCTTTTTCCATATAAATTTATAATTATGAAAATATTATAATTTTTTATGAAGTTTTTGTAAAATACCTTTTTATCCATACGGTATACATAAAACACTATATCTATCCATTGCAGACATTCTATATTCTATGATACAATATCCCAAAATAAATATACCTTACCGAATCCCCATAAGGAGGAATCCTATGATCCCCGATGAACGCACCTGCCAGTATTTCATAACAATTGCCCGGGAAAAAAATATTTCCCGGGCCGCACGATCTCTTTATATTTCCCAGCCGTCCTTAAGCCGTTTTCTCACCGGACTGGAAAAAGAACTGGGTACTCCGCTTTTTATACGAAATAACGGGATCCTGTCCCCTACGCCGGCAGGAGAACTGTTTTTCCAGTATATTGCCAGCTTAAAGGGATTGGAATCCCGCTTTTCAAATGATCTTTCCTCTCTTTTGCTTCCCCAGAAACAGACTCTGAGGATCGGAGCAGGCTCCATCACCAGTCCCTTTCTGGCTGAGAAGGTTTTCCCCATACTCCACAGGGAATACCCCGATGTGGAGCTATCCCTGACCGAGGATATCCATATCCATCTTCTGTCCCGAATGGAAAAGGGCGAGCTGGACCTGTCCGTGCTGGTCGCTTCCGGAGCAGATGTGGCTTCCAACCGCTTTGTCAAAGTCCTTGCCCGTGCCCCACGGCTTTTCATGATTTCCCGATCCCATCCCCTGGCCAGCCTTGTCGCGCGCCCGGAAAAAAATTCCGTCGAAAATCCCCAGAAATTTTCTCTTCATCATCTGGAAAACCAGACCCTGGTCTCCGGTATTCCCGGCCAGAAAATATGTGAGGATATCAGCCAGATCATCACGAAATACAGGCTTAACAACCTTTCGCTGGTTCCTGTTCAAAACCGCAAAACAAATATCGCCATGGCCGAATGCGGTCTTGCCATTGCTTTTCTCCCTGCTATTTATGTAACAAAACCGGAAAATCATCCTAAGCTGCTCTATCTCTATTCCGATGACCCTCTCGCCCAATGGTGCATGACCGTGCGTCATAAAAACAGCCGCCTGACTCCCATTGAACGCCGCTTCATCGACCTTGCTTCCGCTGTCTTTTCAGGAAAGGAGCCGGTATGACTCCGGCGCCCTTTCTAGTCTGACTTTTCCTGGCCTACACAGAACATATCCGCTGTCACATCTGCCAGCAGCTTCCCGTTCTCATCAGTCACCTCGCCCCGGACGATGGTGATGACCCGGCCCCGGCGCACCAGGATCCCCCGGGCTGTCACCCTCCCCTGGGACACGTTGCCGATAAAGTTCACATGGGCGCTCTGGGTCACATATTTTCTCCCGTCCGCCCGGGCAGTCAGCCCCGTTACCACATCCGCCAGGGAGTAGAGCAGCCCTCCGTGGATCATGCCCATGATGTTGAGCCCGTCCGGATGGACCTCCATGGAGATCTCGCTGCACTCGGTGGAGATTCTTTCGATCTTCATATGGTTATGGCGCATGAATGGATTATTTGCCAGGTATTCGTCTGCATTGATACAATTCTTTTCTTCTGCCATGTGGTTTCCTTTCTGTCTCCGGCTCCAGGCCGGGTATTTTAACCCTAACATCTTACCATAAGTATCTGCCGTTTACAAACCTTTCATTCCTCGGCTGGGTCAGGAGCTGCCCGTTTTCCAGGGCTGCCTCCCGGCATCTCCGGGCGAAAGCCCGTTCCATTTCATAATAATACTGTTCCCTGGGGCCAAACTCCTCTCCATTTTTCCTCATGGACTCCAGGATCCTCAGATTCCGCTCCGGGTCCCGGATCCTCATTTTCCGGTGTTCGATCCAGATGTCTTCCTTCCATATAATACCAAAGGGCTTCACTGTTTCGTGGACCCGGCCCTTCCATACGGCCCCAGTCCCTCTGCGGATCAGCCGCTCCCGGTAAAAGGCTGCGGCCAGGGAACCGTCCCGGCGGAACGCTGCCGCATACTTCATCATCACCACATCCGGAAGACAGTCTGCCCGTCCCAGCCGCTCCTTCAGATCCAGCAGCTTCCTCCGCTGGTCCGGCCGCACCACATCGTCGGCATCCATCCAGAACAGATACGTCCCCCGGCCCTGGGAAAATGAGAAATTCCTGGCGGCGGCAAAGTCGTCCCGCCACGGAAAATCAAAGACCCTGGCTCCGCGCTCCATGGCGGCCGCCTTCGTTCCGTCTGTGGATCCGGTATCCGTCACAAGGATCTCATCCGGGAACCCGGCCACACTGTCCAGGCACCGCCCCAGCACCTCCTCTTCATTTTTTACGATCATGCAAAGACTCACGGAGACCACAGCCACGCCCCGCTTTCACACGGTTTTACTGCCAGTATATGTCCCGTGCGAAAACAGTTGAATGTTTCCCAAAAAAGACTTACAATAAAACCATGAAAACGACGCCGGAGCCAGAAAGCTCCGGTCCACAAGGAGGAACCTGATATGAAACTCGTGATCATCGAGCCCCTGGGCGTTAACGATGAAAAGCTGCTGTCCATGGCAAAGGACATGCTGCCTGCAGACCTGGAGATCGTATATTACAATACACGCGTCACCGATACGGAGACCCTCATTGAACGGGGCCGTGATGCGGACATCATCGCCGTGTCCAACCTTCCCATGAACGCCGACGTGATCAATGGCTGTAAAAACTTAAAGATGCTGTCTGTGGCCTTCACCGGCGTGGACCATATCGCCATGGACGCATGTAAGGCCAACGGCGTTCTGGTCAGCAACTGCGCGGGCTACTCCACCGCCGCCGTAGCCGACCTGGTATTTGGCATGATCATTGCCCTGTACCGGAACATGATCCCCTGCAACGACGTGGTGCGGAAGGAAGGCACCAAGGACGGACTGGTGGGCTTTGAGCTGGAGGGCAAAAAATTCGGTGTCATCGGTACCGGAGCCATCGGCCTCCGCACTGCCGCCATCGCAAACGCCTTCGGCTGCCAGGTCCTGGCGTACAGCCGCACGAAAAAGGATATCCCCGGGATCACCTATGTGGATATGGATACGCTCCTCTCTTCCTGTGATATCGTTTCCCTCCACACTCCTTTAAATTCCGATACCAGAGGACTCATTGGAAAAGAGGAGCTGGCAAAAATGAAACCGTCGGCCATCCTCATCAACACCTCCCGCGGTCCTGTGGTGGACAGCGCCGCCCTGGCAGACGCCTTAAATAATGGCCGCCTGGCCGGAGCCGGGATCGATGTATTTGAGACTGAGCCGCCCATCGCCAAGGACCATCCCCTCCTCACAGCAAAAAATGTCATCGCCACTCCCCATGTGGCCTTCGCCACAAAGGAGGCTCTGGAAAAACGTGCCGTTATCGTTTTTGACAATGTGGACAAGTGGTTAAAGGGCACGCCCCAGAACGTGATGTAGGCCTGCTTTTCCACAGAGAGCGTCTGCTGTCAGCCGTTTTTCCCCATTCCAGAAAAAAATTCCCGGAAGCGTGTAAAACGCCGCCGGGAATTTTTATTTTCTTTTTTAAATCTTATACCAGAGCGCTGCCCAGGTCCTCATAGCCCTCTGTGGACGGAAGCTCAAATTTCACTTCCTGTCCCGGATTATTGATGTTCATATGCATTTCCATCACATACGAAACGGTTTCAGACTCCCCAGTCTCGCTGTCGGTCATGACCATATCCATATCCAGGCTCATATCCTCTTTGACATAATAGCCGTTCTCATCCACAATGGCCTTGCCGGATGCGCTGCGGATATTGTAGGAAACCGTATATCCGTTGTAAAGGGTATCCATATCTCCAACGATGCCGTTTAAAAAGGAGTTCATATTGTCCGTATTGATGCCGTATGTAAGGACTGTATTTCCATCCTCAGTAGTCATGGCCATATCCTTCATCATAGCCAGATCCATATCCACGCTCTCCAGATTGCTGGCAACCTGGTCCAGGGCCTCGTCCAGGGGCATTTCCTGTTTCATCTTCATGCCCATCATGTCCATATAGTACATATTGTCTGTATAGAACATCTGGAACGGGATATCGCTTCCCAGCATGGTCATGCTTCCGTCAGCCACGAACTCCAGGTTTCCGGTCTGGGCTCCGCGGACCTTCATGTTCATATCCATGTTGGTGTCAATGGAAACGCCTTCCATGGTCATGGACATCTTCATATCTGCCTGGGCATCCATGCTGTCTAAGGTATTTGTCTTTTCCTGGGCCGCCAGATACGCCTCCAGAGCCGCCGGGTCATTGGACGCGTCGGGCTTCACTTCCTCAGCCGGCTGGATCTCTGCCGCCGGGACCTCCACCTTCTTTTCCTGGACCACTCCGTCTACGACCCAGGCGCCCTGGTCATTGACCTCATAACCGCCGGCCTTGGCCGTCAGATTATAAAGGGAAACCTGTGCATAGCCGTCGTTATCAAAAATATAACACTCTGCAATGCCGTCCTGGTTTCCGTCCAGCCAGTACCATCCGTTCCTGCAGTAGGAGCCGTCGTCATTCTCGTACCGCCAGCCGTTCATATCCTGGCTCCACTGGCCTGCAAATGCGGTAAAGGAAACGGCCAGGGTGGCTGGAACGACTGTCAACAGAAGCTTTTTCCAATTTTTCATAGCTTATTTCCTTCCTTATTATATGAATACTATTCCATTACAGGCTGTACCTGAACTTCTCCATTCTCAACCCAGGCACCATCCATATTTACATCATAACCGGCAGCCTTACTGGTCAGGTTATAAAGGGAAACGAGAGCATAACCATCGTTATCAAAGCAATAGCACTCTGCCTCGCCGTCCCCATTTCCATCCAGCCAGAACCAGCCGTTCTTGCAGTAGGAGCCGTCCTCGTTCTCATACCACCAGCCGTTCATATCCTGATGCCACTGGCCTGCAAACGCAGTAAAGGAAAACATCATAGCCGCCGGAACCACTGCCAATAAGATCTTCTTCCAATTTCTCATATCGTCGTCCTCCTGAAAAATAATATATTGTAATATGTGACGATATTATATCAATTTTTATGGCAATATTCAAGTTTTTTTCATGATTTTTCCGTATGTCTTTGTGCACATTCCACTATTTTATTGTCAGATATACGACTGTTCCACCTGGATCACCGCATAATAGTTCTCCCAGGTCTCCTGAACGATCTTCTCGATCTCCTCCTTCACCTGGGCATGGGTCCTGTGGAAGCCATAGGGAACCACTGCATCAAAGACCAGATTCGTATGAGTCGGCCCCTGTACCATCCGCAGATCATGGATGGTCACTCCCTCCAGCCGCTCCGCGATCTTCAAAGCCAGAATTCTGCGGATCTCTGCCACCTTCTCATTATTCACTTCAATGGGATCCATATGGATCACCGCCTCGCAGCCCAGCTTCTGGTTCAGCTCCTTCTCGATCCGGTCGATGACGTCGTGGATCTCAAAAATGTCGCTGTTTCCCGGAACCTCGCCGTGAAGAGAGATCATCCGTCTTCCGGGGCCATAGTCATGGACCACCAGATCGTGGATCCCGATGATCTCCTCATGGGCCAGGACCAGCTTCTTGATCTCCTCCACGAACTCCGGAGACGGCGGCTGTCCCAGAAGCGGATTTAACGTATCCCGGGCGGCGCTGTAACCGGCATAGAGTACGAAGCAGGCCACGATGCAGCCGCACCAGCCGTCGATGTTGTAGCCGGTAAAGTGGGCAACCATCATAGAGAACAGCACTGCCAGGGTCGCCACCGAGTCGCTTAAGCTGTCCATGGCCGTGGCCTTCATGGCCTCTGAATCGATCCTGGTCCCGATCTTCCTGTTATAATAGCTCATATAAAGCTTCACACAGATGGATACGCAGAGGATCAGCACCGGAAGGACTCCGGCCTCCACCGGCTCCGGCGTACGGATCTTCTCAATGGACGTTTTTAAAAGCTCGAAGCCCATGAGCATGATGACCATGGAAACGCCAAAGCCGGATATGTACTCAAACCGCCCGTGGCCAAAGGGATGGTCCGCATCTGGCTTCATGCCGGAAAACCGGAAGCCCACCAGAGTGATAAACGAAGAACCTGCGTCCGACAGGTTGTTGAAGGCGTCGGCGGTGATGGCAATGGAGCCGCTTAAAACGCCTGCCAGGTATTTCCCCATAAAAAGCAGCACATTCAGGCCGATCCCCACAATGCTGCACAGCATCCCATAGGCCCGGCGGACTCCCTGGTCCTCTGCCTGGTCATGGTTCTTAATAAAAATTCTGGACAATAACGTGATCATATGGTTTTCTCTTCCTAACTCTCCAAAATGTGAAACAGCGAGGGAGCCTTCTGCTCCCCCGCCGCAATTCATTTTCTTTATTTTATTCCTCGGTGTCCACAGCCTCTTCGGGCTCGGAGCTCTCCATATCATCGAAGTTCTCCTCAGCCTCCTGGGTATCATCTTCATTTAAGATGATCTCCTCCGCTTCCTCAATGGGAGCGTCTTCCTCGGGCTGGAGCTGGGCCATGGCCTCAGCCTGCTGGGCCTCGAATTCTGCGTCTGTTCCCAGGTGGATGTCACGGTAGCGCTTCATTCCCGTACCTGCCGGGATCAGCTTACCGATGATCACGTTCTCCTTCAGACCGATCAGATGGTCCACCTTGCCGTTGATGGCAGCCTCTGTGAGGACCTTGGTGGTCTCCTGGAAGGAAGCCGCAGATAAGAAGGAATCCGTAGCCAGGGATGCCTTTGTGATACCCAGCATCACCTGCTTACCTTCTGCCGGTTTCTTTCCTTCAGCGATGAGCTTCTCGTTCATCTCGTTGAAGTCCAGAACGTCCATGGAGGTTCCCGGAAGCACCTCAGAGTCTCCGCTTTCTTCCACGCGGATCTTCTTTAACATCTGGCGGACGATCATCTCAACGTGCTTGTCGTTGATCTCTACGCCCTGTAAACGGTATACACGCTGTACCTCGCGGATCATATAATCCTGTACGGCACGGACGCCCTTTACCTTCAGAAGATCGTGGGGGTTGATGGAACCCTCGGTGAGTACGTCGCCGGCCTCCAGTACCTGTCCGTCCAGAACCTTGATCCTGGATCCATAGGGGATCAGGTAGGTCTTGGAGTTTCCGGTCTCTGTATCCGTAACGATGATCTCGCGCTTCTTCTTTGTATCCTTAATGGTGACCACACCGCCGAACTCAGCGATGATGGCAAGTCCCTTGGGCCGTCTTGCCTCAAACAGCTCCTCGACACGGGGAAGACCCTGTGTGATATCGCCGCCGGCAACGCCGCCTGTATGGAAGGTACGCATGGTCAGCTGGGTACCCGGCTCACCGATGGACTGGGCCGCGATGATCCCGACTGCCTCGCCCACCTGTACCGGCTGGCCGGTGGCCATATTGGCGCCGTAGCATTTTGCGCAGACACCGATGTGACACTTACAGGTCAGTACAGTACGGATCTTAACGGTCTTTCTTCCTAACTTATCCAGGACCTTCATAACGGCAGCCGCACGCTTGGGCGTACACATATGGTTGGCCTTTACGACTACCTCTCCTGTATCCGGATCCACGATATCCTCAGCGATGTATCTGCCGGTGAGACGCTCCTCCAGGCTCTCGATGGTCTCCTTGCCGTCGGCAAAGGCCTCGATCTCCATGTAGGGGATCTCTCCCTTTCCTTCACAGCAGTCCGTCTCACGGATGATCAGATCCTGGGATACGTCTACCAGACGTCTGGTCAGGTATCCAGAGTCGGCGGTACGCAGAGCCGTATCGGACAGACCCTTACGGGCTCCATGGGCGGAGATGAAGTACTCCAGTACGTCCAGACCTTCACGGAAGTTGGACTTAATGGGAAGCTCGATGGTATGACCGGTGGTATCGGCCATAAGGCCTCGCATTCCGGCCAGCTGCTTGATCTGCTTATCAGAACCTCGGGCTCCGGAGTCAGCCATCATGAAGATGTTGTTGTACTTATCCAGGCCAGTCAGCAGATCGTGGGTCAGCTGATCGTCCGTCTCCTTCCAGGTATCGATTACCTCTTTATAACGCTCCTCCTCGGTGATAAGACCGCGGCGGAAGTTCTTGGCGATCCGGTCCACAGTTGCCTCTGCATCCGCTAAAAGCTGTTTCTTGGAGGCCGGAACGGTCATATCGGAAATGGATACGGTCATGGCCGCTCTTGTGGAGTATTTATAACCAATGGCCTTGATGTCATCCAGGGTAATGGCAGTCTGCATTGCCCCATGGGTGTTGATGACCTTCTCAAGGATCTGTTTTAACTGTTTCTTCTTTACAAGGAAGTCGATCTCCGGCTTTAACTCGTTGCCCGGGATGGTCCGGTCCACAAAGCCCAGGTCCTGGGGGATGATCTCGTTAAAGAGGATACGGCCCACGGTGGTCTCCACGATGCCGGTCATCTCGGTGCCGTCAGCCATGGTCCTGGACACACGCACCTTGATCCTTGCATGAAGGGTCACAACGCCGTTTTCATAGGCCAGGATCGCTTCATTTTTGCTCTTAAAGTATTTTCCTTCTCCCGGAGCTCCCGGTCTTTCCTGGGTCAGATAATAGATACCCAGAACCATATCCTGGGACGGAACGGCCACAGGGCCGCCGTCGGACGGCTTTAACAGGTTGTTGGGAGAAAGCAGGAGGAATCTGCACTCCGCCTGGGCTTCCATGGAAAGGGGAAGGTGTACGGCCATCTGGTCACCGTCGAAGTCGGCGTTGAAGGCTGTACATACCAGGGGATGGAGCTTGATGGCCTTACCTTCGACCAGAATGGGCTCGAAGGCCTGGATACCAAGTCTGTGGAGTGTAGGAGCACGGTTTAACATAACGGGATGCTCTTTAATTACATCCTCCAGTACGTCCCACACCTCTGTCTGGAGGCGTTCCACCATCTTTTTGGCGTTTTTGATGTTATGGGCAGTTCCGTTGGCAACCAGTTCCTTCATAACAAAGGGCTTGAAGAGCTCGATGGCCATCTCCTTGGGGAGACCGCACTGGTAGATCTTGAGCTCCGGTCCAACAACGATAACGGAACGGCCGGAATAGTCCACTCGCTTACCCAGAAGGTTCTGACGGAAGCGGCCCTGTTTACCCTTTAACATATCGGAAAGGGATTTTAAGGCACGGTTTCCAGGACCTGTTACAGGTCTTCCCCGTCTGCCGTTGTCGATCAGGGCGTCCACAGCCTCCTGGAGCATACGCTTCTCATTGCGGACGATGATGTCCGGAGCGCCCAATTCCAGAAGTCTTGCCAGACGGTTGTTGCGGTTGATGATCCTTCTGTATAAGTCGTTTAAGTCCGATGTGGCGAAACGGCCGCCGTCCAGCTGTACCATGGGACGGATATCCGGCGGGATCACCGGGATCACGTTCATGATCATCCATTCCGGCTTGTTTCCGGACTGGCGGAAGGCGTCCACCACCTCCAGGCGCTTAATGATACGGGCACGCTTCTGTCCGGAGGACTCCTGAAGAGCCTTTCTTAACTCCTCAGAATCCTTCTCCAGGTCAATAGACCTCAAAAGCTCCTGGATGGCCTCGGCACCCATTCCTACGCGGAAGGTGCCGTAGCCATATTTGTCAACTGCGTCGCGGTACTCCTTCTCAGAAAGCACCTGCTTTAACTGGAGACCGGTATCGCCCGGATCCAGCACGATATAAGAAGCGAAGTACAGTACCTTCTCCAGGACCCTCGGAGAGATGTCCAGGATCAGTCCCATACGGCTCGGGATACCCTTGAAATACCAGATGTGGGAAACCGGAGCGGCCAGAGCGATATGGCCGATACGCTCACGGCGCACACTGGACTTGGTAACCTCAACGCCGCATCGGTCACAGATAACGCCCTTATATCTGATCTTCTTGTATTTACCACAATGACACTCCCAGTCCTTGCTGGGCCCGAAGATTCTTTCACAGTACAGGCCGTCCTTTTCCGGCTTTAAGGTCCTGTAATTGATGGTCTCCGGCTTTTTTACCTCGCCGTGGGACCATTCCAGGATCTTTTCCGGAGAAGCAAGTCCGATACGGATCGCGTCAAATGTCATCGGCTGATAAGTTTCATTTGTCTCAGGCATGAACGGTACTCCCTTCTATTAATTATCTTTTTCAGAATAGTCGTCATCGATGTAGCCGTCCTCTTCCTCCGGCCCGTCGATATAGTCGTCATCCTCAGAATCCACCAGCTCTCCGTCCTTGAACTCCTGCTTCTGGAAGCCATAGCTGCCGAAGGATTCCTCTTTCTCGTCGTAACGTCTGTCGCCTTCGATGATGGAGCGCAGATCCAGGTCGGTGTCTGCGTAATCGATGTTCTCGGACATCTCCACTTCCTCGCCGTTGTCTTTCAGGACTCTCACGTCCAGACCCAGGGACTGGAGTTCCTTTAAGAGTACCTTGAAGGACTCGGGAATACCCGGCTCCGGAATGTTCTCGCCCTTGATGATGGCCTCGTAGGTCTTCACACGGCCCACAACGTCATCGGACTTCACAGTCAGGATCTCCTGGAGCGTATAGGACGCGCCGTATGCCTCCAGGGCCCATACCTCCATCTCACCGAAACGCTGTCCGCCGAACTGGGCCTTACCGCCGAGAGGCTGCTGGGTAACCAGTGCGTATGGACCAGTGGAACGTGCATGGATCTTATCGTCTACCAGATGGTGGAGCTTTAAGTAATGCATGTGTCCGATGGTGGTGGGGCTGTCAAAGGGTTCTCCGGTACGGCCGTCGCGCAGCTGCACCTTACCGGTACGGCTGATGGGCACGCCCTTCCAGAGACCGCGGTGCTCTAAGTGGGTTCCCAGATATTCCATGACCTCCGGCTTGATCAGATCTGCATATTTCTCATGGAATGCATCCCATTCCATATTTACATAATCGTTGGCCAGCTCCAGGGTATCCTGGATATCATCCTCGTTGGCTCCGTCGAAGACCGGCGTGGACACATTGAAGCCCAGGGCCTTGGCAGCCAGGCTTAAGTGGATCTCCAGCACCTGTCCGATGTTCATACGGGACGGCACGCCCAGGGGGTTCAGCACGATATCCAGCGGACGGCCGTTGGGTAAGAACGGCATATCCTCAACCGGGAGCACACGGGAAACAACACCCTTGTTTCCGTGACGGCCAGCCATCTTATCGCCCACGGAGATCTTTCTCTTCTGGGCAATGTAGATCCTTACGGACTGGTTCACGCCGGGAGCCAGCTCGTCGCCGTTCTCTCTTGTGAATACCTTGGCGTCCACGATGATGCCGTAAGCGCCGTGGGGCACCTTAAGGGAGGTGTCGCGGACCTCTCTTGCCTTCTCGCCGAAGATGGCGCGGAGGAGCTTTTCTTCTGCGGTCAGCTCAGTCTCTCCCTTGGGAGTTACCTTACCTACCAGGATATCGCCGGCACGGACCTCTGCGCCGATGCGGATGATGCCGCGCTCGTCCAGATCCTTTAAGGCATCGTCGCCAACGCCGGGAACGTCTCTGGTGATCTCTTCCGGTCCTAACTTGGTGTCTCTGGCCTCTGCCTCGTACTCCTCGATATGGACGGAGGTATATACGTCGTTCTGGACCAGCTTCTCACTTAACAATACGGCGTCCTCGTAGTTGTAGCCCTCCCAGGTCATGAAGCCGATCAGCGGGTTCTTTCCAAGGGCGATCTCACCGTTCTTTGTGGACGGGCCGTCTGCGATCACCTCACCCTTTTCCACATGGTCTCCCTTGTAAACGATGGGCTTCTGGTTGTAGCAGTTGGACTGGTTGCTTCTTGCAAATTTGGTCAGACGGTACACATCCTTCATACCGTCAGAATCTCTCTTGATGATGATCTCGTTGGAGGCGGAACGCTCGACCACGCCGGCATTCTTTGCAACGACGCAGACGCCGGAGTCAACAGCCGCCTTGGCCTCGATACCAGTTCCCACCACCGGAGCCTCGGTGGAAAGCAGCGGCACAGCCTGACGCTGCATGTTGGAGCCCATCAGCGCACGGTTGGCGTCGTCGTTCTCCAGGAACGGGATCATGGATGTAGCCACGGAGAATACCATCTTCGGGGATACGTCCATTAAGTCGATGGAGCGCTTCTGGAAGGAGGATGTCTCCTCACGGAAACGTCCGGAAATATTGTTGTGGACAAAGTGGCCTTCCTCGTCTAAGGGCTCGTTGGCCTGGGCAACCACATAGTTATCCTCTTCATCGGCAGTCAGGTATACCACATCGTCGGTTACGATGGGGTTAGCCGGATCGGATTTATCCAATACCCGGTACGGAGCCTCCACAAAGCCGTACTGGTTCACTCTGGCGTAGCAGGCCAGGGAGTTGATCAGACCGATGTTGGGACCCTCAGGGGTCTCGATGGGACACATACGTCCGTAGTGGGTGTAGTGTACGTCGCGGACCTCGAATCCGGCACGCTCTCTGGACAGACCGCCGGGGCCTAATGCAGAAAGACGTCTCTTGTGGGTCAGCTCAGACAGCGGGTTGTTCTGGTCCATGAACTGGGACAGCTGGGAGCTTCCGAAGAACTCCTTCACCGCAGCCGTCACCGGCTTGATGTTGATCAGAGACTGGGGAGTGATCCCCTCCATATCCTGTGTGGTCATACGCTCTCTTACCACACGCTCCATTCTGGAAAGGCCGATGCGGTACTGGTTCTGTAAGAGCTCGCCCACGGCACGGATCCTACGGTTTCCAAGGTGGTCGATATCGTCCTTCGTACCAACGCCGAACTCCAGATGCATATTATAGTTAATGGAAGCAATGATGTCTTCCTTTGTGATGTGCTTGGGGATCAGGTCGTGGATGTGGCGGCGGATCTCTGCCTTTAACTCATCCTCTCCCATATCGCCTGCTTTTTCCAGGATATCGGCCAGCACCGGGTAGAATACTAACTCCGTAACGCCGGCCTCTTCCGGATCAAAGCCCACATAGGCAGCCAGATCCACCATCATATTGGAAAGGACCTTCACGTTCCTCTCCTCGGTCTGTACCCATACATAGGGAACAGCCGCATTCTGGATGGCTTCTGCCTGCTCCATGGTCACGGTCTTTCCAGCCTCGGCAAGGATTTCGCCGGTTGTGGTATCCACCACATCCTCTGCCAGGATCTGACCCGTGATACGGTTCTTAAAGTGAAGCTTCTTATTAAATTTATATCTGCCGACCTTTGCCAGATCATATCTTCTGGGGTCGAAGAACATGCTGTTCAGCAGGCTCTCAGCGCTGTCCACGGAAAGCGGCTCGCCGGGACGGATCTTTTTATATAATTCAAGAAGGCCGTCCTGATAGTTATCGGAGGTATCCTTTCCAAAGCTGGCTAACAGCTTGGGCTCTTCTCCGAATAACTCGGTGATCTCTGCATTGGTGCCGTAACCCAGGGCACGGATCAGGACTGTCACCGGGACCTTTCTTGTACGGTCTACGCGGACATAGAACACGTCGTTGGAGTCTGTTTCGTACTCCAGCCATGCGCCGCGGTTGGGGATCACGGTACAGGAATATAATTCCTTTCCGATCTTATCATGATCGATCCCATAATAGATTCCGGGGGAACGTACCAGCTGGCTGACGATAACACGCTCTGCTCCGTTGATGACGAAGGAACCTGTATCGGTCATTAATGGAAGATCACCCATGAAGATCTCGTGTTCATTGATTTCATCTTTATCTTTGTTGCAGAGTCTCACCTTTACTTTTAAAGGCGCTGCGTAAGTGGCATCCCGCTCTTTGCACTCTTCGATCGTGTACTTGATATCATCTTTGCAAAGTGTGAAGTCCACAAACTCCAGACTCAGATGACCAGCAAAGTCCGCGATGGGAGAGATATCCTCGAAGACCTCTTTCAGGCCCTCATCCAGGAACCACTGATAGGAATCTTTCTGGATTTCGATCAGGTTCGGCATCTCAAGAACTTCCTTCTGTCTCGAGTAGCTCATCCTTACGCTTTTACCGGCCGGCACCGGACGTATTCTGCTTTTCTCCATTGACGTTTCACCCCTGTTTTCTTTCTATATCAACTCTATTTTTGGGCATAATGGTACCCTTACGCGCAAGATACCACAATAGTGCACATTTCATATTATCATGCCCGTGTCAACATGTCAAGGAAATTTCCCAACATTTTCAAAGACTTAATTTTATTACTTTATCTGCCCAAATACTTTTGTTTATTATGTATAGTTTTATTGAATATATTATCTGGATTATGGTAGAATTTACAAATAACATTCATTCCCATCCGGGGCTGACAGAAGAAAGGAGAAACGATCTTGAGCCAGATTCACCTTGAAACGCTGGATGCGATCCTTGAAAAGCACCAGTGCGATCCATCCCAGGTCATCGCCATCATGCAGGATATCCAGAAGGAATACCACTACCTTCCGGAATCCGCCCTCTGCTACACTGCCAGAAAGCTGGGCATCAGCGACGCCAAGATCTATGGTGTTGCCACCTTCTACGAAAACTTCTCCCTTGAGCCAAAGGGAAAATATGTAATAAAGGTCTGCGACGGGACTGCCTGCCATGTGCGGAAATCTGTTCCCATCCTGGAGGAGATCCGCAAGCAGCTCAACGTCACCGAAAAGAAACCCACCACCGACGACATGCTGTTCACTATGGAGACTGTATCCTGTCTGGGAGCCTGCGGCCTGGCTCCCGTCTGTACCGTCAATGATCATGTATATCCGGCCATGACGCCGGAAAAAGCCAGAGAAATGATCCGTGAGATCCGCAGGAAGGAGGGCCTGGACGCATGAGTGAGATAAAAAGAATCAATACAAGAGCCGAGCTTGAACAGAAGCGGGAACACTTCATCCAGTGCCTGGCCACCCAGGATAAGCAGATCCTGATCTGCGGCGGCACCGGCTGTGTGGCCGGAGGCTCTTTAAAGATCTACGACCGTCTGAAGGAATTAATGGAAGAAAGGGACATTGCCTGTACCGTGCAGCTGGAGGAGGAGCCCCACGACCACAGCATCGGCCTGAAAAAAAGCGGCTGCCACGGTTTCTGCGAAATGGGCCCCCTGCTGAGGATCGAGCCCATGGGATGGCTGTATATTAAGGTAAAGGTGGAGGACTGTGAGGATATCATCGAGCAGAGCATCCTGGGCGACCAGGTGGTGGATCGTCTGGTGTACCGGGATAAGGACGGCACCCCCTACCAGAGGCAGGACGATATCCCCTTTTATAAGCAGCAGACCCGGGTGGCCTTAGAGCACTGCGGCCACATCAACGCCGAATCCATCCGGGAATACATCGCCATGGGCGGTTACAGCGCTGTGGCAAAGGCCCTGTTCGACATGACGCCGGAAGGGATCGTAAAGGAGATCTCCGAGGCCGGTCTCCGGGGACGCGGCGGCGGCGGCTTCCCCACAGGAAAAAAATGGGAGCAGGTGCTGCGTCAGCCCGGTCCCGAAAAATACGTGGTCTGCAACGGAGACGAGGGCGATCCGGGCGCGTTCATGGACCGCTCTATGATGGAAGGCGATCCCCACCGTGTCCTGGAGGGCATGATCATCGCCGGCATCGCCACCCAGGCCCACCAGGGGTATATTTATGTCCGGGCGGAATACCCACTGGCCGTGGAACGTCTGTCCATGGCCATCGACCAGGCCAGACAGAGGGGGCTTCTGGGTAAAAACATCCTGGATTCCGGCTTTGATTTCGACATCCATATCAGCCAGGGCGCAGGAGCCTTCGTATGCGGCGAGGGAAGCGCTCTCACCGCATCCATTGAAGGAAACCGCGGCATGCCCAGAGTAAAACCGCCCCGTACCGTGGAGCACGGCCTGTTTGACAGTCCCACGGTCTTAAATAATGTGGAGACCTACTGCAACGTGGCCCCCATCATCCAGAAGGGAGCCGCCTGGTATAAGACCATCGGCCCGGAAAACAACCACGGCACCAAGGCCTTCGCCCTTACCGGAAACGTCAACAATACCGGACTCATCGAGGTTCCCATGGGTACGCCTCTCCGGAAGGTCATCTTCGACATCGGCGGCGGCGTCAAGGACGGGGAATTCAAGGCTGTACAGATCGGCGGCCCCTCCGGAGGCTGTCTCTGCCTCAGCGCCACCGAGGACCATCTGGATATGCACCTGGACTTCGACTCCTTAAAAAAGGTGGGAGCCATGATCGGCTCCGGCGGCCTGGTGGTCATGAACGACAAGAGCTGTATGGTAGAGGTGGCCCGGTTCTTCATGAACTTCACCCAGAATGAATCCTGCGGCAAATGCGTTCCCTGCCGGGAGGGTACCAAACGGATGCTGGAGATCTTAACGGATATCACCGAGGGACGGGGCACCCTGGAGCACATTAAGCTTCTGGAGGAGCTTTCCTCCACCATCTCCGAGACAGCCCTCTGCGGCCTCGGGAAGTCGGCTCCGTCTCCTGTCAGCAGCACCCTGAAATACTTCCGCGACGAATACCTGGCCCATGTGGTGGACAAAAAGTGTCCGGCCGGCCAGTGCAAGGCCCTGGTGACCCTGCAGATCGATCCGGAGCTCTGCCGCGGCTGCACCAAGTGCGCCAGACTGTGTCCGGTGGGAGCTATTTCCGGTTCTGTGAAGCAGCCCCATGTCATCGACACCCATAAGTGCATCAAGTGCCGCGCATGCCTGGACGGCTGCAGCTTCGGCGCAGTAAAAGAAGTATAAGGAGGGGAGACACATGGCTAAATATATGATCGTAGACGGACTCCGCGCAGAGTTCACAGACGAAAAAAATATCCTTCAGGTGATCCGGAACGTCGGGATCCACATCCCCACCTTCTGCTACTATACGGATCTTTCCATTTACGGCGCCTGCCGCATGTGCGTGGTGGAGGACGACAAGGGAAATATCATTGCCTCCTGCTCCACACCGCCCAAGGATAAAATGGTGATCCGCACCAATACGCCCAAGCTGCACCACCACAGGAAAATGATCCTGGAGCTTCTGCTGGCCTCCCACTGCCGGGACTGCACCATCTGTGAAAAGAACCAGAAATGCCAGCTCCAGGCCCTGGCCCGCCGGTTCGGCCTTTACGATATCCGTTTTAAGAACAACCGGCCCAATTATGAGATCGATGACTCCTCTCCCGCCATTGTCCGGGATATGAACAAGTGCATCCTCTGCGGCGACTGCGTCCGCATGTGCAACGAGATCCAGCATGTGGGAGCCATCGACTTCGTCAACCGGGGCTCCAATATGATCGTATCCCCAGCCTTTAACCGGAAGCTTTCGGAAACGGAATGCGTCAACTGCGGCCAGTGTGCAGCAGTCTGTCCCACAGGCGCCATCACCATCAAAAAGTCCAAGGGAAAGGTCTGGAACGCCCTGTTCGATCCCACCAAACGGGTCATCGCCCAGGTGGCCCCGGCCGTCCGGGTGGCCCTCGGCGAGGAGTTCGGCATGGCTCCCGGTGAAAACAGCATTTATAAGATCTACACCGCCCTTCATATGATCGGCTTTGATCTTTGCTTCGATACCAGCGTCAGCGCCGACATGACCATCATCGAGGAAACCAACGAGCTGGCGGAGATCTTAAGCCGGAATGAGGAGCGCAGGTATCCGCTATTCACCTCCTGCTGCCCGGCCTGGGTCAGATATGTGGAAAACAAGCATCCCCAGCTGCTGCCGTACCTCTCCACCAGCAAATCTCCCATGGAGATGTTCGGCGCAGTCTTAAAGGAATACTATAAGCCCTCCGACGAGGAATGCGGCCTGGAGACCTTCAACGTGGCCATCATGCCGTGTACGGCAAAGAAGATGGAGGCCGAGCGGGAGGAATTCATCCGAAACGGGAAGCCGGACATCGATGCCGTCCTCACCACCAAGGAGCTGGCCTCCATGATCCGGGAGCTGGGGATCCAGTTTGCAGATCTGGAGCCCACGGCCCCCGACACCCCGTTCTCCATCCGCTCCGGCGGCGGCGTGATCTTCGGCACCAGCGGCGGCGTCACAGAGGCGGCCCTCCGCCGTCTGGCAGAGCGCACCAATCCGGCGCTCCAGGAGATCCGTTACTCCGGCGTCCGCGGCCTGGAGGGGATCAAGAAATTCACCATTGAGATCGGCGGCAAGGCCGTCCACACGGCCGTGGTCAGCGGACTGGGCAACGCAGAAACGCTCATCGGGCTGATCGAAAGCGGAGAAGAGCACTTTGACTTTGTGGAGATCATGGCCTGTCCCACCGGCTGCATCGGCGGCGCGGGACAGCCGGAAAGCTTCCTGGAGGACAAGAAAAAACGCTCCTCCGGACTCTACACCGCCGACAAGAGCGCCCTGGTCAAGCGCTCCGACGAAAACCCGGTGGTGACCAAACTGTACGAAGACGGCGTATTAAAGGATCGGGCCAAGGAGCTGCTGCATGTGCATTATAAGGCTCCCGCAGCCAGCCAGTCATAAAGGAATCCCAAGTTATAAAAAGCCCCCCTGGTCATGTTTCCATGACTGGGGGGCTTTCCTTCTATATTCATTGTCCGTTTAATTATTATCTTCCTTCTTCTCTCCCGTTCCGTTTTCGATACAGTAGAGGACCTTGTTGCGTTTCACATAGAATGCCATCATCAGGAAACGGGCAACCTGGTCAGCACCCACGAACATCCACAGGGTCCATAACGGCCACTTAAATACATATGTCGCAAGAGCCGCCATGGGGATACGGATACACCAGGTACCGATCACTGTAATGATCATGGTAGCCTTTGTATTGCCAATACCGCCGTAAATAGTTCCAGTCAGAGTACGCTGTAGGTTCTGGGGGATCAGGATCGCTCCCATGATCATCAGATATACTGCGCCGACCTCTTTGAGAGCCGGGTCATTGGTCACGATAGACATGAACCCGTATGGCAGACAGATCATTGCAAGCGTGCAGAGCGCACTTATGGTTCCGTTCATCCAGAGCTGCTGCTTAAAATATTCCCTGAACAGCGGGCCGCTTTTCTGGCTCTTGGCCCGGCCTGCCAGTGTTGTTGCTGCAACGGTGAATCCAATGACTGGAAGCTCTGTGATCTCCTCAGCAGCCGTGGCAAGCTGGAAGCCTGCATATGCGTTGGTACCATAAGTAAGGAGGAACTTGGTCATGATGATCGCGTAGATCTGCCACATTCCGTCTTCCAGACCAACAGGAATGGATTTCAGAAGAGTTTCTTTAATGGATTCCTTATCGGAAATCCCCCATCCCGTCTTTCCTGCTTGTCTGAAATATTCCTTGCGGTTTAAAAGAATAATTCCAACGCCTCCGCCGGCGATCTGGGAAACTGCCGTGGCTATGGCAGCACCGTAGAAATCCCATTTCAGGATGAAAATAAGCAGATATCCTAATGCAATGTTCACCACATTGATCAGCACCTGGAGGTACATCGGTGTCTTTGTATCGCCCATGGCGTTAAACATCGCGGAGTTCATCTTGGTCATAACCCACAGCGGCAGAGCCAGCAGCGTAATATGCAGATAGCTTTTTGCCGACGCGATCAGCTCCACATCCTCTGTAAAGAATGACAGGATCTGGGATGGGAACAGGAACAGAATCAGTACAAACCCAATGGCAATCCCCAGGGTTACTGTACAGATATTTTTAAAGCCCTGTTTCAATTCTCCATATTTGCCTTCGCCAATAAGATTTACATAGTAAACCATGGAACCGATACGGACTGCGCCCCATACCACGTTCAAGAGACCTGTAATACGGTTTGCAAGACCCTGGGTAGCAACGGCCAGACCCGACAAATGGCCTACAAGAGAGGCAGAAACGATTCCCGCCAGGTATACAAAAATACTCTCAAGAATAATGGGAATGATAAGGGCCAGTATTTCTTTTCTTATGGCTTTTTTATCCAGAGCTGCCTGTTCTGACATAGTACTCCTCCTTTTTCACTTTAATCACCTACGGTCATCAGGACCAGAGATCGTCGATGGCTTTTATTCCAAGAATATACATTTTCACCGCGTCCAGGAGAACGCCTATATTCTGCGCCTCATCTAAGCCATGGACAGAGCCATGTCCCGGCGGGAACGGCTTTACCTCCTGGCAGTTCCCTGCGCCGAAATCACATCCATGCTCAAACAGCCGTGTATACGTTGCCGCCGTATGCAGTACACAGGGCTTTTCGTCCATATGCATCTCATGATTATAAAGGTCCGTCAGCAGCTTTACGATCCCCTCATCCGGGCTCTCGTAATATCCCTTACTGATCTTCCCGATCTCTATTGCGATTGCTTTTTCTTCCCCATACCTTCGGATCTTTTCCGCCGTTTCCTCCAGATCCACGCAATGCGGGATCCTCAGATCAAAGCTCAGCTTAATATTTTCCCCCTCTGTCTCAGCTTTATAGACCCGCAGGATCGATTCATCAAAGATCTCGTCTGAGCATGAAACTCCCATGGACGCCCCATTGCCGTCTGCCAAAAGCTCCCGCATATGTTTTTCATCTGCATCATTTTTAAAGACCGCCCCCTCCTGGTTCAGGATCATATAGGCGACAGGGTTTTCCACCCCCTCCGCTCCCTCTCTGGACGGCGTTTTCCGGATGGTTATGCTCCGGTTCTCGATCAGGGATTCACAGGCCTCCTGTACCAGACTCTGGCCTGTTCCGCGGGACCGTATGTATTCCACCCGGCTGGCCTTTGGCGCGGAGACCGTAAAATCGATCCTTCCCATCTCGCCATTCTCCGCCGGAAAATCCCCGTCTGCCGCCAGGGCCCAGTCCGGCTGTCCGGCTCTCTCCAGATAATACTCAATATCATCCATGGTGCGTTCTTCATTGCTGCCAAAAACGAGACGGATATCATTTTTCAGCGGAATATGATTCTCCTTAAAAAAAGCGAGCGCGTACAAGGTAGCGATCAACGGCCCCTTATCATCTACGCATCCCCTTCCCAGGATATAATCTCCATATACAGTCCCGGCAAACGGTTCATAGATCGTATCCTCTCCCACCGGAACCACATCCGCGTGGGTCACAAGAACGAGACGTTTTCCCTTCTGCTCTTTCTCACAGGAGGCCTCCAGGCAATAATAGTCGTAATTCTTCGTAAACAGACCCTTTTCCCTGCACAGCGCATCACAGAAATCCAGGGCTCTGGCACATTCCAGGCCGTAGGGCCTTCCCGAATCATCACTGGTGCTCACGCTGGGGATCTTAACAAAATCACACGTTCTTGACACGATCTCAAACTTGTATTTTTCGATATACGCATCGATCTGCTCTCTCAGATCCATAGCCTGCACTCCTTTCCCGTATCACTTTCTGATACGTGAAGCTTCCCCTCTAGGAGACTACTGGTTCTTGCGGGAGTCACTCACGGCTGTTCTATTCCACTCCCTTCTGTTTTTAGCGTCCCGCGATGTTATTTTTCCGTTTTTTCTTATAGTGGTATCTTACATGCATTTATATTTTTTGTAAATTATGAATATTTTATAAAATATTTAGATTTTATTTGTTAATTTTTCATAATTTTCAATTTTTATTCTCAAATAATACTTTTTAGTCGTTTTTCTGTCTTTTCAGTTTTACTTTTTCCGTTTAAAGCAGATAATTATTCTTCCCCAGCTTGATCATTCCGCCCGGATTCGTCTTCATTTTTAGGTATAACCATATTTTACCGCATACCCATTACACATCTGATGTTCCATACAAAAGCCCCTGCCCTAACCCCTGGAGCAGATCAGACATTTAAAATCATTTCACTCTTCTCTTCCACAAATGTTCGTTCCCATCTCCTATTTTCACATTTTCCGACAATCTTTGAAAACTCTCCGGCATATATATTTTACCAGAGCTGCAGTTATCCAGCTCCGCCACTTTCCCAAAATAAAAAAGGCTGCAGCCCGTACAGCCTCCATAATCGGTCTATGCCCCTCTTTCTATATTAAAAAGAAATAAACCATCCTATCATTTTCTCCCATTGGGTCAACCAGTTTTCACCCTCTGCCTCCACATACTGTTTTCCCACGCAAAAATCCTCACTGCTCTTTCCCTCCGATTCCGGTTCCAAACGGGTATGAACGTGCCCTGAGTAAAACCCTCATTGTATATTTATACATATTTTGTTTTTCCTTTCCCTTTACACATAATCTTCAAACTGTTCTGTGGGCTTTTTACACATGTACCATCCGTCTCTTTCCACCTTCCGCTGACTGATTCCTTCGCAGTATAAATTCTCCTTTTACATTTGCTCCATAACAGCCATGAAACTGTTCCTCTGAAATCCACTGCGATCTCTTCATCAGGCAAAAAAGCGGTTGACAGGGTTTTTTCATTATGACATAATGACTATATAACGACTAGTCATTGAGTAAGAAGGAATGATTATGACACAGAAAACGATCCAGGGAAATGCAGATCTGGCTAAACAGATCCGGCTCAGGCGCAGCGAGCTGGGACTGACCATTGAGGAAGCCGCCTCCCGAGCGGGAGTAGGGACAAAGACCTGGTGCCGGTATGAGGCAGGAGAATCCATCCGCAGCGATAAATGCAAAGGCGTCTGTAAAGCACTGAACTGGCTCAGCCTCCCAGGCCAGGAAGCCGGAACGCCCACAGAGTTCTCCCTTGAAGAATATAAGGACCATGAAGCGTGGTCCAGGTTTCTGGAGGATGAATTCGGGACCCGGGCTGCCCTTTCCTTTGCCATAGGCAGCGATCTGCTCCTTGACCATCTCCAGGAGGATATGGATGAGCTTGCAGCTATGCCGGCCGGGTCCCATATCGGACAGCTGGAGATCTCTTTTATAGACGGATTCCTGCCCCGGCAGTTTCTTATGCATTATACCTATGAGTTCCTTTACCGCATAAAATGCAGCTTATACAGCATGCGGATCCGCGCCCAAAGCGGCCTTCCTCTGAGAGCACACAGTGTGGCCGAAGAGCTGCTGGTCACTTTCTGCGAGCAGGAGGCATCGGCCCTGATCGAGCTCAGCGGAAAATTCTATGAGATCGGAGACGAAACCTCCGGGGACTGGATCTTCGACCTGTTCGGGGATTCTGACCTCCTCCAGTTCCTGTATTCCGGGATGTACCTGGAGCCGGACCATCCGTATCACCTGTCCCACTGGTATGAGCCGCAGTTTTATATGGAATAAGTCTGTGTAGGGGGTTTTTATATGAAAGGAGCCGGGAAGCCCGCTGTTTCATGGGGCTTCCCGGCTCTTTTCTTTTTATTCGAATTCGCAGAATCTAGTTTGTTTTAGGTTATTTCAACATATTTATCTATACTTTTTTATATTGATAACTTGCATCTTTTCCAAACATTATTTTTCATTTCACATATTTTTAATACCAATCCAGTACCATTGCATTTTTTCATTATTGTGTGTAGTTTCGGGGGCTTGCTTGTCTGTTTTTTATTCACAGAATATTTTTCTGCTGGCTTGCTTGTCCACCTATGGAAATTATAACTTCTTGTCACTATTTCTGCAACAAAAAGATTGTGATACCATGATTCAAATGTTTTATAAGCTCTTTTCAAGGGATTGCATTACCATTTTATTATTGCAAATATCGATTGAAAATCATCCATATTACTTTAACAATTCATCTTCTTCACCAACGCGGAGTCATACGGCAAATCTGCATTCCACGGAAAAGCGAATGTATCATTCACACTTATTACTTTTCTAGCTAATTCATTTCCTTTCAAAACCCCCATCATAAAAATTCGGTCTCTATCTTGAGGCACTCCAAATTCCAATGAATTCATCAATTGTTCAGATATTATATATCCATTACTTTTCAATTCGAATTTAAGCTCTTCAAAATATTCTCGATGCTTTTGTGTTTTTACCAACCCTTTTACATTTTCAAATAAAAAGAAATCTGGTTGAAAGCGACAAATCATATCAATATAACTTTTTGCCAATTTTCCATTTTCCCCTTCTCTACCTTTATTTTTGCCTCCTATAGAAAAATCTGGGCAAGGTGGACCCCCTATAAAACCAACCAACTCGTTATTATGTCTTTCATTGTTAATGTATTGCTGAAAATTATGTTCTCCTATACCATTTAAAAAATAATTAATATCAGTTACATGATACCCATATACAGGTTGATTATAATTGCGTCCTCTTCTCGCATAACGATATGCATTCATAAATTCCTGTTTATATTCATTCACAAAAACAACTTCATAGCCAGCTTCTTGAAACCCCAAATCAAGCATTCCAACACCTGCAAAAAATGAAAATATCTTCATATCAATCTCAGTTTCCTTCTATCCTAAATCATCTTTTTCAAAGGTTATATCAAAAATTGTTTCTTCCACAACCTTAACACACTCATCTGTATGTTTCTTTATATCTTCACCCCAGAACCGGATTACTGTCCAGCCCTTAAAGTCCAATTTTTTATTTATCTCATCATCCCGCTCTATGTTACGGGAAATTTTATTAATCCAGAACTCACTATTATTGATCTTTTCCAGTCTCTGTTTTAAAGCATCCCAATCTTTCCCATGAAAGAATTCTCCATCACAGAAAATAGCAATCTTATACTTTGTCAGTGCAATATCCGGTCTGCCTGGCAATTTTTTATAATTCTTACGATACCGGTATCCTTTGCTCCATAAAGCCTTTCTCAATATAACTTCTATTTTGGTATCCTTTCCATGAATATTTTTCATATTCTTATGCCGCTGTTCTTTTGTTAAAACATCCGCCACAAAATCACCTCAACAATCAGTTTTCAATCAACTTTGCCAGTTTTTCTATCTCTTTCATTTCCTGTCTGACATTTATACTCATAAGAGTCTTTACATCAATAAGAATACCTTGAATTTTCTGATATTCCTCAGTATTATCTTTCCAGTTACTTACTGCTCCACCCACTTTGAGCATATTTGCATTATCTGGATACTTACTTTTTAACGAATCAAAAGGCATAAGAAAAGCATTATATACTTTCATATTTTCTCCATGCTTTTTCTTGAATTTATCCTCTTTTGCTATATATTCACCATATGTAATCTGTTTGTTTATTGATGTAGATTCTGGCAGATCCCAGGTCTTTCCTGTTAGCCTATATTTATAATATTTTGCATCAAGCACATATACATCTGTTCCATATAACATAATCGTATCTGGTTCAAGTGAAGCATTATCATATTTACTTCCATTAACATACCACGTTGTTTTTGGGAAATAATCTGCTTTGTTTTCAATGCCAAATACCTTATCAATCATTTTCTCCCATATATATTCAAAACGATATGTTCCATATCTGTAGTTCTTATCAGAATCTTTATCTCCTTCAAAATCAATAATCGCAAGCATATGCCGGAATAGCATTCTGTTTTTATCATTAAAGGTATTGGCAATCTTATCTTTTAGAATAGAACGGAATAATCTTTCCTGTTTAACAATTACCGGTTTCTTCGGCATCATTTCCGTATAGAGCCAGCCTATTCGTTCAAAGCTTTCATATACACAATACTCATGTATTAATGTAATCAGTTCATTCTCTTTTACACTATTCTTCTTTGTAACGAAATCAAGATAAAACACGTCCATATCCTGTACATATGGTTTCTGGGTTTTTATTGTCCTGTTCCAATTGATTTTCCCCAATTTGGCAACTTTATATAAAACTTCCTGCTCCTTATAATAACCTCGTACAAAAAAGTCCTTAATAAGATACATATATGACTGCAATGGAAATTCTACTTCATCAAAAACATTACCTCGCTTAAGAATTTCTGACTCTTTTCGTTCTGTGTTAGCTGAAAGTGTTGTAAGCAAGAGTATTATATCCTTACGAAGCTCATTGTCATCTTCCGATATATGATATCCAAGCGGAAAATTGATACTTATGTCACCATCATTACATCTTAACCCTACAAACGTATCCATTTCACGATTAGAATTCACTCTGCATTTACTCCGAATATCAACTTTCCTCAAAAAATCATCACCTAGTTTTCATTATTATCTATATTCTTTTGTTGCATTTTTAAAAGCATTTTCTCATAAACGCTCGTTCTCAATACCGCTGCCAGTTTATCTGATGTTGCAGTCTCATATGTAATAACCACATCTTCAAGAGACTTACAATTTTCATTAAATATAGCTGTCTTGTCCATTTTAAAGGCATCATCCCATAAATATTTAAGTACCTTTTCAGAAAATCTGTCTGCCTCCAGCTCTTTCTTTCTGGCGAAATATGTTCCAAGCCGCTTATCCTCAGAGCTTGCCATATCAACATTGATATCAATAACCATATCATTGATTACTGTAGCAAATGCTCCCCAGCTTACTTTTGTACCCGCAATTATATCTTTTGAATGTTCAGACTTATCAAAATTATTCTCTATCTGCCTCATATTCCACCTACGCTGAAAAGCAGTGTCCAATGTAAATACATTCTGATCCGCTGTATTCATCGTTGCCAAAATAAACATATTTGATGGTATTCTTACCTGGTGTTTTTCATCCCCATAGACTTCCTTTGCAACCTCATAATTTGAAATTCCATATTCACTTTCGCCCACCTCTTCAATAGAAAAATCCTCTTCATCTTTTCTGTCAAGCAACTGGAATACTTCTCCAAATATTGCAGGAGCATTACCTCTGTTTAATTCTTCTATGACAAGATAATAGTAGTTACCAGGATCATTTTGTGCATTCTTAAGCAACTTAGTAAATGGTCCGGGAGTAAATACATATTTCAACTTATCGTTACCATCCTTATCCTTTTCCACTCTCGGCAATATTTGTCCCACAAAATCTGAATATGTATAATCCGGATGAAAAACCACTCTCTCCATGTATTTTTCATCATCACAATATTTTGTCTTTATTTCATGACTTTTTCCAGCACCTGGGACACCATAAAAAAGAATATTTTCTGCTCCTGTTTTACGCTTAACAGACTCTTTATTTTCTTCCAGCGCATTATCACAACAAGAAATAGAGATTCCGTATGTATTTTTATCGAGACACCTGTATATATTCAAAGCCTTCTGTAATTCTGTGGAATATGATTCATTCAATCCTGCTGTTTTAATAATATCTGGTGCCTTGAATTCATTTTCGATTATATTTTTTCCGTATTTTATTCCAAAAATATGTATAGATGCTACCTGCATTTTATCTTCTGCATTACCATACATTTCTTTAAGAATAGTCCCCAATTCATCAACTGTGAATTTCCTGTTTTCTATTTCTGCATTTTTAATTTCAATAAGTTCCTTTATATCTACTTTTGTATTTGTCGGCAGCTTATAAAACTTATTATTAAGTGCTGAAATATTATACTCTCCCCGAGTTTCATCATTTGCTTTAATACCTATACAATCATAAACCAGCTTTTCCTTATGCTTCAGAATTACCAGATAATCTCCTGTATGTAATAATCTTCTGAAGCTGACAAATGCCGGATCATCTATTGTAGTCAATGATAGCTGTACCTGGTCTGCCTGCCCTTTTCTTCTACTTCTCACTATACTTGCACGCACACACCTGCTTTTTTCATTACCAAAGCTGATACCACTCTCTTCACCATCTGCAAGATACATAACATTATCCTTGTAAATATAAAGAGGTATCTGTGTTATAAAATATTTTTTTAACTGCTCATCCCTGTCATTATAATCACACTTAAAATAGCCATCTGCCATAAGATAAGGGAACATATTCATCTGTTCTCCTGATATTGCTATATGGGTCTGATTCGTTGTTCTGCCTTCATCCAATGTATTAGATGCTTCCAGCCTTTTTACCATTATTCCATCATATTCATTTACTGAACTCTCTGGAACTATGTTCTTTATTATCTCTATTGCCTCTGTAAACTCCATCAGTCATTACCACCTTTCATATAGCTTTTTATCACATGTGCTATCGCTCTTCCCAGAAGTGGAGGAACAGAATTTCCTATCTGCATATAAGTCTTCGTATATGCACCTCTGAAAAAATAATAATCAGGATAAGACTGTACCCTTGCTGCCTCCCTTGGTGTGAGTCCTCTTGCCTGTGTTGGATGAATATACATATTACAATCGAACTTCATATGTGCTGTTATTGTTTTACAAACCTTGTCATTTTCAAGTTTGAAATATTTATCTTTAAAAATACCATTTCTTCTCACATATGGCATAATATCTGCAATTTTGGGATCATCTGAGCGGTCTCCCGGCTCCATGCGGCCATAAATTTCAATATCACGGTCATTATTATATCTCGCTTTATGATTTGATACTACATTAACCACTCTGTCTTGATTAATGTATGAAATATAATCATTGGTTTCTGTAATATTATTTTTTTCTATTTTGTATCCGCTCTCTATTGAACCACTTTCTGTAGAATTTTTTACTCTTGAAGCCTCCAGTTCCCTAAGTGCAAATAGCGCGTCCTCAAGATTATGTTCTGGTATATTTTCACTTAGTACAAATATTTCATTAAAAATTTGTTCGTTATCTACTCCCAGGCAATTTCCTATGTATATAAGTCTTTCCCTGTTCTGTGGAACCCCAAAATTCTTGGCATTCAATATATGGCATTCTACCGAATATCCGATGGCACGAAAATCTTCTTTTACCTGTTCAGCTACAGATAACATTCCCTTAACATTTTCCATAACAAAAAATTTAGGGTGTACTTTTTTTACAACTTCAACATAACTCTTATACAGATAATTTCTAGGATCATCTATCAATCTCTGTCTGTTAGCCATACTAAATCCCTGACATGGTGGTCCACCAACAACAATATCAATGCTCCTGCCTGACAGTAGCTCATCAAGATTTTTTACCACATCTTTTATATCACCTAGTACTATGTGATCCCTTGGTGTCTCTGGATGATTGTGTGCATATGTGTCCACACAACAATCCTGTATATCATTTGCCAGACTTGTCACAAATCCTTCCTGTGTAAAACCTAATGACAAGCCACCTGCCCCGCAAAACAGATCTATCATCTTTAACGAATCATCACTTACATTTTTTCTGGCATTTTCAATATATGTATTACAATATTTACTTACAGGACACTTATAGCATTCCTGTTCTTTTTCATTGCATATAAAAGCTAGTCTTCTAAATGCTTCCATAAGTTCCGAATCATTATCCACATCAGTCTTATACAGATCTGCCCTGTCATTAAGGAACTTCTCTGTTACAGGCTTTGTAACTCTTTTTAGGCAGACATCTACATGATTATTCTTCTCATCGTCCAATCCAGCCTTTATAAAAGATATAAATTCACCTTTATCATTTTTGTATTCCATATCAGTCTTTCCACTCTCCAAGATTTATTAATGTTGTCTTTACCGATTGGGCAACAGCTTTTGATACATTGACTGTAACTGCATTTCCAAACTGTTTATATGCCTGACTGTCAGATACCGGGATTACAAATGAATCCTGAAATCCCTGCAATCTTGCACACTCACGCGGAGTAAGTCTTCTTACCCTTCCATTCTGGGTTACATAGTTGTCCTGGCATGCTCTGTGCATCTTCGCCATAGTTGCACACAAAGGTCTTGCAATCTTCAGATCTATTTCCGATTTTGCCTTATATCCACCAGTTCCATCTGATAATATTGTAGGCAATATTCTATCTGACAGGAAATATTTGTCATTAACTTCTGGTTCCAGTAAATCCTGCAATGTTTTATTAAGTTTTTTCTTTTCTGGAAATTCAAATCTTGCATTCTGATTATCAAAGCATACAATATATGTCCTGTTTCGTGTCTGAGGTACTCCATAATCAGCTGAATTTAATATGTCACAGAACACATTATATCCAAGCACATCATGTAATATCCTATATATTTCTTTATATGTTTCTCCATTATTATGGGTTCTTAAGGATCGTACATTTTCAAGAATAATTGCTTTTGGTTTCTTTCCTTTTTTAATTTTATCATCCACAATCTCTGCTATTCTAAAAAATAATGTTCCTCTCGTATCTTCAAACCCTTTTTGTTGCCCCATCATACTAAACGGCTGGCATGGAAACCCACCTATCAGGATATCGCAGTCTGGTATTTCCTCTAAAGGAATTTCATTTATATCTCCAAGAACGATATGTTCTCCAAAATTAGCCTTATATGTCTGCACAGCATATTTATCAAAATCGTTTGCCCATATTATATCATAACCTGTATCTACAAACCCTTTATCAAGTCCACCAAGCCCACTGAAGAATGAAACTACTTTCACTTATTTTTCCTCCTCAAGCTTATTATTTTTTATGTAATCTCTAATCCACAATCCAATTTCCACAGAGGCAGTTTTCCCTTCATTACGCAATAATGTCATAAATTCATCTTTTACTGCCGGTTCAATTGATATTTCTATTTTTGCAGTTTTTATTCTACCTGCCGGTCTTCCACAATTACTTTTCTTTTTATTAGTCATTGCATTCTCCTCCGTTTAATAAACATATTATATAATGTTTTTATCAGGGTGTAAATATATTCTTTATTAAAATTTATATATACACTTTCTTTTCTGTTTGATATAATAAATACAAATCTACAGAAAGGAATACAATTACATGTACAGACAAATTATTGATAAATTAAACCAGTTTCTGAATTATATACATATTCCTGGCACACCACTTAATTCAGATGCTTTTCAAGGGATATTGGTAAAGAAACTTTCAAACCAGAATATTATAAAAGATAAGCGAAGAATTAATGCCGGGGATACTTCTTCAACAGTTAACCAGACACATATTGACGTTACTGGTAAACAAGGCATGTTATTTTTCTTTGAAGAACTGAATAATGCAACAACCTCCGTACAAAGCATTGATATTGATATATACGATAACAATTTCAGGTACCTTCACGAAATCGACCAGCCCTCTAACATGACAGATTCAAACGGAAACACTTACTATGTACGTTCCAATATCAACCTGCCAAAGTACTTAGCAGATTCCAATTTTTCTCTTCACAGTTCTGCATATAAAAAATATGGTCATACTGGTGACCAGGTACAAATTAACATTCCAGATTCTGAAGAGGCTTTTACTCAGCTTCAGAGATTTGCATTCCAGGATGACGCTCTTGTTATGCTAAGATATGATTATCTGAGATATGTTGCTATTCTCATTCCATGCGAATTGTGTAACATTCTGTACTCTATTACAGACACTCATGGTTCCCATAATGTAAACTATGTAGCAATGAATCCTTCATATAACCCAGTATTAGCACATCAGATCCAGTACAATATTATTTCAAATGATGTAAGTTACGATGATGTTGAAGCCATGACTTTGCAACGCACACTCAATAATAACCCATGTGCTGGTACAGATGTCGAAAAGATTGTAAAAACCCGTGTTTCGCAAGGCTCTTTCCGCAGGCTGTTACTTCTTGAACGTCATCACTGTAATCTTTGCGATATTTCCGCCACATCTGTATTACGTGCAAGCCATATTAAAGAATGGGCTGAATCCTCCAAAGAAGAACGCATAGATGCAAACAATGGTTTGCTTTTATGTGCTAATCACGATGCCCTGTTTGATAGACACTTAATCTCTTTTGAACCTGAGACAGGAAATATATGCATTTCAGCATCAATTGACGATGATCAGCGAAATGCCTTAAATCTTTCTAAATCCGCCAGAATCTCTATGAATGAGCGAATGAAGGCATACATGCAAATACACTACAAAAAATTTATTAAAAAAGAAAACCAGTAATTCCCCAATTGCGAGATGTATTTGGGTACATCAATAAAACCTTCCAAAGAATCAATGGTAAAGATGTTGTCTGGCCTCCTAAAATACCGAAAAGCAGCCGGGTTATCACGATCCCCCAGACACTTGCTGATTGTTTATAAGCTTATATGGATAAGTGCTATGAGATTCAGCCTAACGACAGACTTTTCCCTTACACCAAACATCTCCTAAATCATGAAATGCTCAGAGGATGTAAAAAATCCGGGTGAAGAAAATTCGTGTGCATGATCTCCGTCACTCCCATGCCCGCCTTTTGATTGAGACGGGATGCCAGCCACTTCTGATTGCTGACCGTTTAGGACATGAAAAAATACAGACAACCTTAAATACTTACAGTCATCTGTATCCCAACAAACAAGCCGAAGTGGCACAACAGCTTAAAAATCCTATCAACGGAACAACAGTGCCAGATAGTAGCCAAATGGCAGATGTAGCCAATTTGTAGCCAATAAAAAGAAAAATCTCTGGAAAGTCTTATAAATCAAGGCTTTCCAGAGATGTAGCAACTATTCAAATTCAATCGTCGCCACCGGCTTCTTCGTGATCTCGTATACCACCCGGTTGATGCTGGTCACCTCAGCAGTGATCCGGTCTGCGATCCGCTCCAACAGATCGTAGTCGATCCGCTCGATGGTCGCCGTCATGGCGTCGATGGTGTTGACCGCACGGATCACGGCCATATAGCCCATGCTTCTGGCGTTATCCCTCACACCGACCGCCTTGAAATCCGGGATCGCTACAAAGTACTGCCACACAGTCTTATCCAGACCAGACTTGGCAAATTCGTCGCGGAGGATCGCGTCAGCCTCACGGAGTGCCTCCAGACGGTCACGGGTGATCGCTCCAAGGCAGCGGACGCCAAGTCCCGGACCCGGGAACGGCTGACGATATACCATTTCTGCCGGAAGGCCCAGCTCGATACCGCAGGCGCGTACCTCATCCTTAAACAGCTGCTTTAACGGCTCTACCAGCTCAAACTGCAGATCCTCCGGAAGGCCGCCCACATTGTGGTGGGATTTCACACATTTGGCAGTTTTTGTACCGGACTCGATGATATCCGGGTAAATGGTGCCCTGGCCCAGGAAATCGATCCCCTCCAGCTTTCTTGCCTCTTCCTCAAACACACGGATGAATTCTCCGCCGATGATCTTACGCTTTTCCTCCGGATCTGCAACGCCGTCCAGCTTTCCAAGGAACCGCTCTGTCGCGTCCACATAGATCAGATTTGCGTGCAGCTCGTCGCGGAATACCTTTACCACGCCCTCAGACTCGTTCTTACGCATTAAGCCATGGTTTACATGGACGCACACCAGCTGCTGCCCGATGGCCTTGATCAACATGGCTGCAACCACAGAGGAATCCACGCCGCCGGAAAGCGCCAGGAGGACCTTTTTATCTCCCACCTGCTTACGGATCAGCTCCACCTGGTCCTCAATGAAATTCTTCATGTTCCAGTTGGCCTCTGCCTTACATGTCTCAAAAAGGAAGGTCTTCATGGCCGCATCGTCCGGAAGCTCCTGGTACTGTGCCTCACATTTTGACTGGGGATAATCAATGGAGATCATCGGGTAGCTCAGTCCATATAATTCGTCCCGGACCTGTACCTCCTGTCCGTCCACCACACGGTTCTCGCCGCCATTTAAAATAATACCCTTTACATTATCCAGAGCCTGAAGCTCCTCCACCGTAATATCATGGGGATGGATCTCACTGTATACGCCCAGGTCCCTGATCTGACGGGCAATCACTGTATTCTCTGTGCTTCCAAGATCCAGAATTACTATCATATCCTGCTTCATGCTGATTCTCCTTTTAATTATGTTGATTAAACGTTATCTACATTATACCTGTTCCAGAGAAAAAATCCATCAAAATTTTTTATTTTTCGAGTTCATGGGGCTCCGTTCCTCTTCTATTCATCTCCCGGTATCAGAAAAAGGTTGTGATTCCCAGAAAAATGCGCTATAATGAACAAGCCATTGAAATCTGGCAGAAAAAACTTTTAAAGAGAGGTGAGATCATGGACAGTAGTGGTAGTCGAAGTACGGATATGGTATTCCAGCAGTTACAGAATACAGGTGCGATCCGGCTGTCTGTGGTCTGATCTGGCTTTATCTGTATATATACAAATGGATACCATTGTCCGTTCCAGTACAGCACTACATAAGCAGATGCGAATGCAGGGATCCTGTCTGTAACCGGCAGTGGATTTTTTATGCCCTTTTTTCCTTACAAACAGAACTCCTGTGTCCGCCTTTGCTTTCAACCGACTTGTAAAGGAGGACAATGAAATGGCAGGAAACACAACCGTAAGCACAGCACCTGCAGGATACAGCGCTGAGATCGCAGAACTGATTCGCAGCAGTCTGACTCCCCGGAGAATGCAGGAAAAGCTGTCTTCTTATCATGAAAACGATGTCGCATCCGCTCTGGGGCTTCTGACCCAGGCGGAACGGGCAAAATTATACCAGATCCTTGATTCAGAAACACTGGCTGGGATCCTGGAATACTCCGATCATCTTACAGAATATGTGCAGGAACTGAGCGTCCGAAAAAAGGTCGATGTATTTTCCCAGATGGAGCCATCCGACGTGGTGGAGGTACTGCGCCAGTTGGAAAAGGGCGAGCGAGAAACCCTGGTGGATCTGCTGGATCCCGAGGTCCGCTCCGATGTGAAATTGCTGAGTTCCTTCGACGAGGACGAGATCGGCAGCGTCATGTCCACCAACTACATCTCCGTCCCGGACCATGCATCGGTCAAGGAGGCCATGTCAGAGCTCGTCCGCCAGGCTGCCGAAAACGACAACATCAGCACCATTTATGTGGTGGACCAGAGGGAAACCTTTTATGGCGCCATTGACCTGAAGGACCTGATCATTGCCCGGGAGGGGACTGATCTGAAAGAGGTCATGACCTGCTCCTATCCATACGTTTACGCGCGGTCGCCCATTGAGGACTGTATCCCGCAGTTAAGAGATTATTCCGAAGACTCCATCCCCGTGCTGGACAATGAAAACCGGCTCATCGGCGTCATCACGGCCCGCGATCTGGTTGAGGTCGTAGGGGATGAGCTCAATGAAGACTACGCAAAGCTGGCAGGTCTTTCCGCTGAGGAGGATCTGGAGGAACCGATCTTCCGCAGTGTAAAAAAGCGGCTTCCATGGCTTTTCGTCCTGCTTGTCATGGGCCTCGGCGTATCCGCAACCGTCGGGCTCTTTGAATCCATCGTGGCCCAGCTCCCAGTCATCATGAGCTTTCAGTCGCTGATCCTGGATATGGCAGGCAACGTGGGCACCCAGTCCCTGGCCGTTGCCATCCGTGTTCTCATGGACAAACAGACCTCCGGAAGGCAGAAGCTGACACTGATCCTGAAGGAATCCCGCGTCGGCCTGACCAACGGCTTTATTCTCGGCATATCCTCCTTCCTTGTGATTGGCGGATATCTGGTTTTAAAAGGGAACGGGCTGTCCTTTGCTTTTGCAGTTTCCGGATGCCTCGGCGCAGCCATGATACTGGCCATGCTGATCTCTTCCTTATCCGGCACAGTTATTCCGATCTTCTTCCAGAAGATCGGGGTGGATCCGGCTGTAGCATCTGGCCCACTGATCACAACCGTAAACGATCTGGTCGCCGTGATCACCTATTACGGACTGGCCTGGGTCATTCTGATCAATTTGCTGCATTTGGCGTAAAGAATAAGAAGAAATATAAGACCGCCGGTATGGGGAAGGGTAACCATACCGGCGGTTTTTATTTTGTTATCGGAATTCGCTGGTCTTTGTAAAAACACTTGACAAAACCAGTATATTAGTGTTAGTCTAGTGGCCGAAGAGCGAAAGCGCATTATATTTTATATAATACGCCTTCGCTCTTTTTTTATGAAATGGAGGTATTAAAGTTATGAAAACACAGTTTTCTATGCAAAAGGCAAAAGTATTTGCAACGCAATTACTCTGGGAATTCATAGGAAGTGTCTTTATTGCAGCTGGAATTTATAATTTCGCTGTGCAGGCAAAGTTTCCAATGACCGGATTTTCAGGTATTTCTATCATATTGTATCGGCTGCTGAATATTCCGATCGGACTTTCAACCATTGTATTGAATGTCCCGCTGGCCATTGTCTGCTATCGGCTTCTCGGGAAAAAGTTCTTTATCAGTTCTTTACGATGCATGGTGCTTTCTTCTTTGATGATCGACTATGTGGCACCGTTGTTTCCGGTGTATGAAGGAGATCGCTTATTAGCAGCCCTTTGTACAGGTGTATTTGGCGGTATCGGATACGCATTGATTTATTCTAAAAACTCCTCTACCGGTGGATCAGATTTTATTATTATGGCAGTGAAAGCCATCAAACCGCATTTATCTCTTGGGAAAATCGCATTCTGGTCTGATGTGGGGATCATTCTGGTCGGCGGAATTTTATTCCGGGATATGGACGGTATTATTTATGGAATGGTTGTAAATTTTATTTTTGCTGTTGCCGTAGACAAGTTAATGTATGGAATCAATGCCGGGAAGCTTACATTGATCGTTACAGATCATGGTCCTCAGATCTGTGAAGTGATCGATGAATGCTGTCAACGGGGAACCACCATTTTAAAGGGCCAGGGCGGATACCATGGACAAGAAAAGCAGGTCGTGATGTGCGCCTGCAACAACAAAGAAATGTTCCAGGTGCAGCAGGCTGTAAAGAAAGCCGATCCGGATTCCTTTTTGATCGTGCTGGAATCCAATGAGGTTCATGGAGAGGGATTTAAGATGGTACAGATTGGGGAGGAAGGAAACTGATCGTATTTTTATGTGGTAGTTTTGGAAGGGAGCCCTAAAAGTCAGAGAGCCGGGTACCCGCTGTTTATGCAGTCTCCTGGCTCTCTGTTTACTATTCGAATTCGACAATTACTAATCAATTTTGTTTAGAGATTATTCTCTGTCATGTTTACAGTTCTTTTGATTATTTGATTTATCCATATTATCCTGCCTATACAGGCTAATGTTATCATTTTGTTATCGGTGTTGATAACACTTGCTCTGTAACTGTGGATAATAGCACTATATTCTATTTCAGATCATAAGCGATTTTGCTTAAAAAATCAATCCCTATTCAAATTCATACCATTCCTTAAATCTCAGTCTTTGAGCAAAATACGATTTTTTTTGTATTCAATCATGCCATCTTTCTGCATTTTAGAAAGCTCGTTGCACATAGTACTGCGGTCAACATTCAAGTAATCTGCTAATTGCTGGCGGTTATATGGAATCAGAAAAGAATTGCTTCCGGCATGTTTTGCGCATTCTGAAAAATAAGACATCAATCGGCCTCGTATGGATTTGGAACTGGTGTGCAAAATCCTTTGTGAAAGTTGCAGACTTTTATGAGCACAGACAGTCAGTAGATTTCGTGCAAGGTTTGTATGAAAAGGGCAGGCGTTTGTGCAGGTAGTCAGAACACGTCCCACATTCATAAACAACACAGAGGTATCTTCCACGGCAGACACTGTAACCAGCATCGGCTGTCCCGGAATACAGGCATATACTTCAGCAAATACAGAACCAGGTGCAACACTTCCTAAAATGCTGGTATTCCCCCAAATATCGTTACAAGATATCATTGCCATGCCTGACAGTACAATGCCGATATTCTCTATAATACTCCCTTCTGAAAGAATTACTTCTCCTTTTTTATAATTGCGTTTTACACTATTCAAACAGCTTAAAAGCGAGAAGATGTCATCTTCTTCTAACCCACGGAATAACTGCATATCGGATAATTTCATATTTTTTACCCTTTCGTTGTTATAACAACAGATTTTTATTTTTAATTATAATATACTATGCCCAGAAAGACAAGAGAAAGGATGGTATAAAATGATTCGAAGAATTATCCAAATAGATGAAGAAAAATGTAACGGATGTGGTGCGTGTGCCGAAGCTTGTCACGAGGGTGCAATCGGCATGGTAAATGGCAAAGCAACACTTCTGAGAGATGATTATTGTGATGGTTTGGGAGATTGTCTGCCAACCTGCCCGACAGGTGCAATTTCCTTTGTGGAGAGAGAAGCTGCCGCCTATGATGAAAAAGCTGTGCAGGAAAATATGAGAAAAAAAGTGAAAAGCAATCATGCCGCTGTTCCCCATACAGGCTGCCCCGGCAGTCGAATGCAGCGTATTCAACATTCACAAGAAACAACTCCTTCTGCCCGGGTACAGACAGAATCACAGTTGGGACAATGGCCATGCCAAATCAAACTGGTACCGACTAATGCACCATATTTTGACGGCGCAAAATTGTTAATTGCAGCGGATTGCAGTGCATACGCCTATGCCAGAATGCACGAGGATTTCATGCGTGGGAAAATTACGATTATCGGCTGTCCAAAGCTTGACAGCATAGACTACAGCGAAAAGCTGACGCAGATCATTCAAAACAACAACATTCAAAGTGTAACGGTTGTACGCATGGAAGTTCCCTGCTGCGGCGGACTAGAATTAGCTGCCAAAAAAGCGTTGCAGGCAAGCGGAAAATTCATTCCTTGGCAGATTGTTACGATTTCGTTGGATGGTAAAATTTTGGAATAAAAGGAGAGATACTATGAGTAAAAAAATGAAAAACATTGCTCAATCAGAAGTACTGACGCTGAGAGAACAAATTTCTTATCAGGAGGGGCAGATTGTCAGCAAAACTTTGACACAAAACCAGGCAGTAAGTATTACCCTGTTCTCATTCGCAAAGGGCGAAGAGATCAGCACCCATGAATCGGGTGGGGACGCCTTCGTCACCTGCTTGGATGGTATCGGAAAAATCACGATTGATGGCGTTGAATATCTGCTGCACGAAGGAGAATCTATTGTCATGCCAGCAGGCCATCCCCATGCGGTATATGGGAAGGAAGCGTTCAAAATGCTTTTAGTAGTTGTATTTTAATCAAACGCAAAATTGACAAAAGAAGGTGATTTTATGAAAGCAACAAAAGTAGATAAGGATCTCTGCATTGGCTGTGGGCTTTGCTGTGGGATCTGCGGCGAGGTTTTCCGTATGAACGAGCAGGGAAAGGCTGAAGCGTATCAACCAGAAAACGCTGAAAATCAAGGTGCTGTACAGGAGGCCATCGACTCGTGTCCTGTGTCTGCAATCGCCTGGGAAGATTAATTCAAACGCGTCTACATGCTTTTTTGATTGAGAAGAAACCACATTATTTCAAATTTTAACAGTTTTTAGGAGGCATATTATGGAACAAAAAATGTTTTGCTATCAGTGTCAGGAAACCGCCGGGTGCAAGGGCTGCACCATGTCCGGCGTATGCGGAAAGAAACCTGATGTAGCGGCCATGCAGGATCTGTTGGTCTATGTCACAAAAGGAATTTCGGCTATTACGACTGCATTGCGTCAGGAAGGTAAACAGGTCTCTGCAAAAATCAATCACTTGATTACTCTGAATCTGTTCACTACCATTACCAACGCAAATTTTGATAAAGAGAGCATTGAATCAAGAATCCGTGCTACACTGACTGAAAAGGAAGTTCTGCTAAAGCAAGTTACCAATCTGACTGTTCTGCCTGAAGCCGCAAAATGGAACGGAGCTGAAAACTGGGAAGAAAAAGCCAGAACTGTCGGTGTTCTTTCTACCGAAAACGAGGATATTCGCTCTCTGCGCGAGTTAATCACCTACGGTTTGAAGGGACTTTCCGCTTACTCGAAGCACGCAAATGTGTTGTTGGAGGACAACGATGAAGTTGACACATTTCTTCAGAAAGCACTGGCTGCCACGCTGAATGACAACCTTAGTGTAGAAGATCTGATTGCTCTAACAATGGAAACAGGAAAATACGGAGTATCCGGTATGGCAATGCTGGATAAGGCTAACACAGACAGCTATGGAACCCCCGAAATTACAAAGGTAAATATCGGTGTCAGAAAGAACCCCGGCATTCTGGTATCCGGCCACGACCTGCGCGATTTGGAAATGCTGTTAGAACAGACACAGGGAACTGGAGTGGATGTGTATACGCATTCCGAGATGTTGCCAGCTCATTATTATCCTGCTTTCAAAAAATATCCTAACTTTGTTGGTAATTATGGGAATGCTTGGTGGAAACAAAAAGAAGAATTTGAATCCTTTAACGGTCCTATTCTAATGACAACCAACTGCATTGTTCCTCCTAAGGATAGTTACAAAAACAGGCTTTACACTACCGGCGCTGCGGGATATCCGGGATGTACACATATTCCGGGAGAAATTGGCGAACAAAAAAATTTTTCTGCGATTATTGAGCATGCAAAAAAATGTGTCGCTCCGAGTGAAATCGAAACCGGTGAAATCATCGGCGGATTTGCCCATGCACAGGTTCTGGCTTTGGCAGATAAAGTTGTAGAAGCTGTAAAAAGCGGTGCTATCAAAAAGTTTGTGGTTATGGCGGGCTGTGATGGTCGAGCAAAGAGCCGCGACTACTATACAGAATTTGCTAAGGCTCTGCCGAAGGACACTGTCATCCTTACTGCCGGTTGTGCAAAATATAAATATAACAAGTTGCCTTTAGGCGATATCAATGGCATCCCACGTGTTCTGGATGCAGGTCAATGCAATGATTCCTATTCCCTTGCTGTAATCGCCTTGAAACTCAAAGAGGTCTTTGGGCTTGACGATATTAACGATCTGCCAATTATCTATAATATCGCATGGTACGAACAAAAAGCAGTTATCGTTCTTCTGGCTCTTTTATATCTTGGTGTGAAGAATATCCACCTTGGCCCTACACTTCCGGCATTTCTCAGCCCGAATGTTGCAAAGGTCTTGATCGAGAACTTCGGCATTGCAGGAATTGGCACTGTGGAAGAGGATATGGAGAAGTTTTTCGGTATTAACGCATAAAAAATACTCCGTCAAAAGAAATAGATCCAACAGGCATAAAGAAACCTCGGAAACCCTTATAAAATGGGCATCCGAGGTTTTCTGCCTGTTATTCGAATCTGACAACGCCTAATCATTTTGTTTTCAGACTCAATTAACTGGTGTTCTCACTTATACTCCGGCAACGACCAGTGTTGCCGATTACACCAGCAATCAGCATACAGCAATCTATCACAGAGCAGTTGAATAAAAAAATGCAATCAAAATGCAATTCTAAAAGGAAAGAGCCTCAAAACCCTTGAAAATAAAGGCTTTGAAGCTCTGCTCCAACTATTCAAACTCAATCGTCGCCGGCGGCTTCCCCGTGCAATCATACAGCACCCGGTTCACATGCTGGACCTCGTTTACGATCCGGTTGGAGACCCTGCCGATCACCTCCCATGGCAGCTCCGCTGCCTCGGCGGTCATAAAGTCGATGGTGTTCACGGCCCGCAGCGCGATGGCGTAATCATACGTTCTCTCGTCACCCATGACGCCCACGGAGCGCATGTTGGTCAGGGCGGCAAAGTACTGGCCGATGCTCCGGTCCAGACCGGCCTTGGCGATCTCTTCCCGGTAAATGGCGTCGGCCTCCTGGACCATCTTCACCTTCTCCGGCGTTACCTCTCCGATGATACGGATCCCAAGTCCCGGGCCCGGGAACGGCTGACGGTACACCAGCTTTTCCGGGATCCCCAGCTCCAGACCGGCCTTTCTCACCTCGTCCTTGAACAGATCGCGGAGGGGCTCGATGATCTCCTTGAAATCCACGTAATCCGGCAGTCCTCCCACGTTGTGGTGGGACTTGATCACAGCGGATTCACCGCCCAGGCCGCTTTCCACCACGTCCGGATAAATGGTTCCCTGCACCAGGAAATCCACAGCTCCGATCTTCTTTGCCTCTTCCTCAAACACGCGGATAAACTCCTCGCCGATGATCTTTCTCTTCTTCTCCGGCTCTTCCACACCAGCCAGCTTATCATAGAAGCGCTGCTGGGCGTTTACGCGGATGAAGTTCAGATCATAGGGGCCGTTGGGGCCGAATACCTCTTCCACCTCGTCGCCCTCATTTTTCCGCAGTAGGCCATGGTCAACGAACACACAGGTCAGCTGATCGCCCACGGCCTTGGCCAGCATAACGGCTGCCACAGAGGAATCTACACCGCCGGATAATGCGCAGAGCACCTTTCCGTTTCCGACCTTCTCGCGAATCGCCCGGATGCTGTTCTCCACAAACGCGTCCATCTTCCAGGTTCCGGAGCAGCCGCAGACCTCATAAAGGAAATTGTGCAACATCTTCGTGCCTTCCTGGGTATGAAGGACCTCCGGATGGTACTGGATCGCATACAGCTTCTTCTCCGCGCACTCGGCAGCCGCCACCGGACAGTCGGCCGTATGGGCCACGATCCGGAAGCCGGGAGCCGCCTTTTCAATATAATCGTTATGGCTCATCCAGCAGATGGTCTTTTCGGACACATCTCCATACAGCTTGCTGGTCTTGTCCACCGTCACTTCGATCTTTCCATACTCACGGACCGGAGCCTTACATACATGGCCGCCCAACACATGCATCATCAGCTGTGCTCCGTAGCACAGGCCCAGCACCGGGATCCCCAGCTCAAATAATTCTTTGCTGCAGGATGCGGCTCCTTCCTCATAGCAGCTGTCGGGGCCTCCCGTGAGGATGATCCCCATGGGATTCATGGCCTTGATCTGTTCCAGATCTGTTTTATAAGAATAAATTTCACAGTATACGCTGCACTCGCGGACACGGCGGGCCACAAGCTGGTTATACTGGCCGCCGAAATCAATAACAATAATTTTTTCCTGATTCATCGAGAGCCTCCTGTCAACCTTTGTTGAAAAGCTGTACCTGCCGAAAAACATGCTTTCAGCAGGTACAAAAATTTTGTAATCATTATAATTGAAAGGTTTTGTCTTTGCAAGAAAAAAACTGTAAGTCCGGAAAAAACAGCAGAAACACCAGTGATCCGTTTAAAAATCCCCGATTATCCGGCAGATTTTCCGTCTGGGAATATATCTGTTTCCAGTCTTTCCAAGCTGTCCTGGTGCGCCCTTTAACAGCTATGCCTCATAGGTTCCCTTCTTTAATAATACGCCGTCCTGCATCATCAGGCTGCCGCGGGCAATGACCGTATTCATGGAGAGATCGCCGTTGAGCACCAGCACGTCTGCGTCGCTTCCCACATGGACGGCTCCCTTTTTGGGATATACCTCCAGAGCCTTCGCCACATTTCTGGTTCCCAGGGACAGAGCCTCCTCCAGAGACATATTTTCATTCTGGACCTGATATACCACCTGACGGTACATGGTATCCACACTGGAAACACCCATTTCCGTAAGATTTCCGGCTGCGTCATAGTTGGACCAGCTTCCCTGTCCGTCGGAGCTGATGGTCACCTTGTCCATGGGAACCCCGGCCTCCTTTGCCGCCCGCAGGGATGCCGCCAGCTCTTTGATCTTTTCCTCAAACTGTCCGCAGGTGAAGTCGATGGTTCCGCCCATCTTTGCCAGCTTGAATGCGTCCTCCTGGAGCTTCTTTGCTCTTCCCACATGGGTGGGTTGGAACGTCTTTACAGGGATCGAGGTGCGCTCCAGGGCTTCAAACACCGGGCTTAAGGCCCTGTCGTCGCCGCCCATATGGAGGCATACAAAACCGGCTTTTCCGCTTAACATGCCGGCTGTCCGCACATCGCTTCCCAGGCGGATCAGCTCGTCCACGGTGATGTTCGGGGCACGGTGGTCAGAGACTGCCAGCTTAAGGCCGATGATCTCGTCTACGAACATGATATCCCTGCTGATGCTTCCTGTGATGGTCGGACCCGGATGCCCGTATGCTCCGCAGCAGCAGTAGGCAGAAATTCCCTCTTCCTTTAATGCTTTGGCCTTAGCCACCAGATTTTCTGTGCTCCGGCTGATGCCGTCGGTTCCCAGAAGGCCCACCACTGTGGTCACGCCGCCCCTGATCAGATCAGAAAGCTGCACCTGGGGAGCCTGTGTGTGGAAGCTTCCCTCACCGCCGCCGCCTGTAATATGGACATGGCGGTCAATGAATCCAGGCGCCACGATCCGTCCCGTTCCGTCGATCACCTGGCAGCCCTCATATTCCGGAAGATCCTCCCCGATCCGCTCGATCTTTTCACCGGCGATGAGCACGTCCTTTTTTCCAAGATATTCCGGTGCATACACCTCTGCCCCTTTGATTAATAGCATATCTGCTCCTCCTTGTTTTTATACCCCTCCGGGCGATTTAAGCGCATGGTCTCATAAAAACACAGAGACCGATATGCGCCATGATACGATGGATCTCTTTCTCCATTGTATCATACTTCCTCCCGCTTTTCCAAATATTTCTTCACGTACCTTCCCGTATAGGAAACCGGACTTTCTGCCACCTGCTCCGGCGTTCCCTTTGCGATCACCGTACCGCCCCGGTCGCCGCCCTCGGGTCCCATATCGATGATATAGTCGGCGGTCTTGATCACATCCAGGTTGTGCTCGATGACCACCACCGTGTTTCCGCCCTCAGACAGACGGCGCAGGATCTCCACCAGCTTGTGGACATCCGCAAAATGAAGTCCCGTGGTGGGCTCGTCCAGGACATAAATGGTCTTTCCCGTTCCTCTTCTGGAAAGCTCCGTGGCCAGCTTGATCCTCTGGGCCTCGCCGCCAGAAAGCTCTGTGGACGGCTGCCCCAGTCTGATATAGGAAAGCCCCACATCGTTTAAGGTAGCGATCTTTCTGGAAATGGACGGCACGTTTTCAAAGAACTTCAATGCCTCCTCCACGGTCATGTTCAGTACATCGTAGATGCTCTTTCCCTTATATTTTACCTCCAGCGTCTCCCGGTTGTACCGTTTTCCGCCGCAGACCTCGCATGGAACGTAAACGTCCGGCAGGAAATGCATTTCGATCTTTATGATCCCGTCGCCGCTGCAGGCCTCACACCGGCCGCCCTTTACGTTAAAGCTGAACCGGCCCTTGCTGTATCCTTTGGCCTTGGCGTCGGGCGTCGCCGCAAACAGGTCCCGGATCAGATCGAACACGCCCGTATACGTTGCCGGGTTGGACCTGGGCGTCCGGCCGATGGGCGACTGGTCGATGGCGATGATCTTATCCAGCTGGTCCACGCCGTCGATTCCGTCATGGGCTCCGGCAATGGTCCTGGCCCGGTTCAGCTTCTTTGCCAGGGACTTATACAATATCTCATTGACCAGAGAGCTCTTTCCCGAGCCGGACACGCCTGTCACACAGGTCATCACCCCCAGGGGGATATCCACATCCACATTTTTCAGGTTATTCTCCCTGGCGCCCCGCACCTTCAGCCAGCCTGTGGGCTGCCGCCGCTCTGGCGGCACCGGAATGGACCTCCGGCCGCTTAAGTATGCGCCTGTGATGGAATCCTCACACTTCATGATCTCCTCAGCCGTCCCGACGGCCACCACTTTTCCACCATGCTCTCCCGCTCCGGGACCGATATCCACAATACAGTCCGCAGCCATCATGGTATCCTCATCATGTTCCACCACGATCACGCTGTTTCCCAGGTCCCGCAGATGGGTCAGGGTCTTTAAGAGCTTGTCATTGTCCCTCTGGTGGAGGCCGATGCTTGGCTCGTCCAGGATATAGGCCACACCCACCAGACCAGAGCCGATCTGGGTAGCCAGACGGATCCTCTGGGCCTCGCCGCCGGAAAGGGTCCCCGTGGCCCGGGACAGGGAAAGGTAATCCAGTCCCACGTCGATGAGGAACATGATCCTGGCCCGGATCTCCTTCAGGATCTGTTCCCCGATCATCTTCTGCATCTCCGAAAGCTCCAGGCCGTCGATGAACTCCTTAAACTTCACGATGGACATATCTGTGGCGTCGAAGATATTTTTTCCGCCCACGGTCACCGCCAGGGATTCCTTTTTAAGTCTCTTTCCATGGCAGGCAGTACAGGGGGTGATCCTCATGAAGGTCTCATATTCCGCCTTGCTGGCCTGGGAAAAGGTTTCCCGGTATCTGCGGTTCACATTTTCAATAAGTCCCTCAAAGGCCACGTCGTAAACGCCGGTGCCGCGCTGCCCCGTATAATGGACCGCCACCTTTTTCCCCTGGGTCCCGTAGATCAGGATATCGTGGATCTCTTTGGGATAATCCTCAAAGGGAGTATCCAGGTCAAAATGGTACTCTTTGGCCAGGGCGTCCAGGATCGCCCTGGAAAAGCTTCCCTCCTTGGCGCAGGACTGCCAGCCCAGGACTGCAATGGCCCCCTCCTTGATGCTTAAGGACTTATCCGGGATCATCAGATCCTCGTCAAATTCCATTTTGTATCCCAGTCCAAAGCACTCCGGACAGGCCCCGAAGGGATTATTGAAGGAAAAGCTCCTGGGCTCCACCTCCTCGATGCTGATCCCGCAGTCGGGGCAGGAAAAGCTCTGGCTGAAATTCACCGGCTCTCCGTCAAAAACATCCAGGATCATCAGGCCTCCAGACAGCTTCATCACTGTTTCGATGGAATCGGCCAGACGTTTTTCGATCCCCTCCTTCACCACCAGACGGTCCACCACGATTTCGATGTTATGCTTGATGTTCTTCTCAAGCTGGATCTCCTCCGTCAGCTCATGAAGGTTGCCATCAATGCGGACACGGACATAGCCGCTTTTCTTCGCCTGCTCCAGGACCTTTTCGTGCCGTCCCTTCCTTCCCCGCACCATGGGAGCCAGAAGCTGGATCCGTGTGCGCTCCGGCAGCTCCATGATCTGGTCCACCATCTGGTCCACGGTCTGCTTTTTGATCTCCCGTCCGCATTTGGGACAGTGGGGGATACCGATTCTGGCATATAAAAGACGCATATAATCGTAGATCTCCGTCACTGTTCCCACCGTGGAACGCGGGTTTCTGTTGGTGGATTTCTGGTCGATGGAGATCGCCGGGGAAAGTCCCTCGATGCTCTCCACATCGGGCTTCTCCATCTGCCCCAGGAACTGGCGGGCATAGGACGAAAGGGATTCCATATACCGTCTCTGCCCCTCGGCGTAGATCGTATCAAAGGCCAGGGAGGATTTTCCCGAGCCGGAAAGGCCGGTTAAGACCACCAGCTCATTCCGCGGGATATCCACGGAAATATTCTTCAGGTTGTGCTCGTTGGCACCACGGATCTTAATATATTGCTTTGGCATTGCCATTCTCCTATAAATCCGGGCATCTGGGATTTTGCAGGAAGGCAGAAGCCAGATGCGCCATGGTATAATGTCTGTTTTACAGACATTATACCGCACCCTTCGGCTGCGATACCCCTCCGGGAGATTTGAGCGCCTGGATTTTCGCGGTGAACGCGAAAACCAGATGCGCCATGGTATAATGTCTGTTTTACAGACATTATACCATGATTCTCTCCCGGATTCAAACATTTGTTCGCTGTTTCCAAAAAGAAAAGGTCCCGTTTCCGGGACCCTTTCTCTTCAAGAGGAAATGATCGTTAATCAGTGATTTCAATCTTGTATGTGCCGTCACTCTGTTTTGTGATCCTGTATTTCACGCCATCGGCGTCGGTCACGGTACCGCTGGTCTTTACCTTACCCTGCTCGTTTACTACGTAATCCTTGCCGTCAACGCTTACCTTTTCGTACTTCATTCCTTCTTCTGCCCGGATCAGAACGCCTTCCTCATAAAGAGCTCCGTCCTTGATGCCAGTGTAGCCGTCGCCGCGGTTTCCAAGAGAACCTGTGGTCGTGAAGTAGAATACCTCGTTGTCATGGTCATCGTCGTTTACAACTACGCGGCCTGTCATCATTTCGCCGTTATCGGGGTTAAAGTAGAACTTTCTGCCGTCTTCCACTTCTACCATTCCGGTCACCATACGGCCCTGGGTATCGAAGCAGTAGGTCTCGCCTTTGATCTTCGCCATACCGTAGTGTCCGCCAATGACTGTGGTCTTATACTCGGTGGAGTATGCGCGGCCGTCACGGAAGTAATACCAGCTTTCCTCTGCATCGTCCGGAGAAGCCAGGTACTGCCAGCCGTCCGCCTGCTGTCCGCCGCTTCTGTAATACCGTAAGTGGGCGGTATCCGAGCTGGACAGATCGTCGCGGCCTGTGGAGGTATAGTCTGACGGGTTTACCCATCCGGTCAGCATCCGTCCCTCATGATCAAAGATATAAGCGGTGCCGCCGATGCTCTTTTCTGTCTCCCGCACCATCTTGCCATTGGTGCCGAAATAGAACCAGTACTCACCCCAGTCATCGTTGGGATCCGGAAGCTGCTTCCAGCCGGCTGCCATTGCGCCGGAGCTGCCCAGGTAATAGATATCTCCGTCCAGATCCTGCCAGCCGGTGGCCATTACAGAATTGTTGAAATAGTACCATACGTCATGGATCTGCTTCCAGCCGTTCTCATAAGCCTTTCCGTTGGCTCCGAAGTATCTCCAGCCGCCTTCATGATCCCAGTTGTCGCTCAGCTCTCTCCATTCGTTGAGCACCATTTCGCCGCTGCTGTTCACATAGTAGGTGTCGTCGATCAGGCTGTTGGTCCGCATCACGCCGTTGGAATCCATATAGTACCATTTTTCGTTGACCTTCACCCAGTCGTCCTGGACCATTTTTCCTGTGGAATCATTGTAGTAATACCAGTTTCCATTTTTCTGTGACCAGCCTGCAAAGGATGTCATTGCCATTCCGGCTGTAAATGCCGCTGCAAGTGTCATAACCATTAAACCTTTTCTCATATCATTTCCTCCTTTATAAAAAATCTGTCAAAATTATTCTTTCTCATCTGTTGTATGGAGTATATCATATTTCTGTATTTTTTTCATCACTTTTTCTTCACATTTTCATTACAATTCTATGAAGCATTTATGGCAAAAAAGTGGCAGAGGGACGGGGCCTGGGGATATCGGGAGCAGGGGGAGGAAGCGGGGAGGGAGGGGGGCAGGATCTATTGGTGGATTGTGTGGTATTTTAGGCCCAGGGCGCTTTTTCTCAGGCAGATCCTTCTTGTGTCTCCGATGGCTGTGTTGTTGTATACGCTTCTGGATGTCTTGAATTTTGTTTGTTCTCCGTGCCAGTTTCCGTATAGATAGTAGTCGGTGGTGCTGCCGCTGGTGCTTATGTCTTTGTCTGTAACGGATATGGCTTCATGGGCCGATTTGTCGAAGGTCAGCAGGAAGTTCAGGGGGAATGTGGCCGTGAATGAGATAACAAGGACAGCCAGAATAACTGATAGCTTCCGGGACAGTCTCTGGGGTACCTTTGTGCCTGCTGATCTGATGATGTATGGAATGGACAGCAAAGCTGTTAGGTAAATGGTTATCCTGAGCAGGCTTCCCAGATCGTAATCAAAGCTTTTTGAGACGCTCAGGCATAAAAGCATTGCGATTACAGGGCCCAGGACCGGCATCTGGAGCGCGTTCTGCTCTCCTTTTTTTGTGGTGGTTTCTATATAGATGTATGGGTAATACCAGAGGTAGATCCCGTAGGCGGCCAGAAGTACAAAAAGAAAGATAGCGACCATGAGCTTACCGCCTGCCAGGAAGGCCGCTGCATTCAGAAATATCAGGATCCAGCCTGCTGCTTTTAAAAATTTCTTTGCGCCGGCAATGTGAAAGGGCTCGTATCCTTCTGACAGGCTCTCCATTGTTTTTGTTTCGTCTGCAATGGATCTGTAATGGTTTTTCTCCATGACATTTAATGCATTTATGTATTGGGATACGTTTTCTCCCTTTTCTGTCATTTCGCCAAGATCTACGCTGGGAATGTCGTTTTCCAGGAGAGCTTCAAACAATATTTCCAGATCGGCCAGCGCATAGTCCAGCGTGACGAGCCGGTTATACTGCCAGTCCACAAGGACCATCTGTGTCCGGCTGCCCAGAGGGACAAGAAGCAGACATCGGATATCGCTGTATTTTACCTGTTTCGGCTGTTTGAATAAATGGAAAAAGATCAATCGGTCCTCTTCCACAAGGATCATTTCTTTTTTATAGGCCAGAAGGAGCAGGATCCCCAGCGCCGCGAATGGTAAAAAACAGATGGAAGCCATGATGTTTCCCGTTATGGCAAGGAAAAAGCTGACCAGTGAAAATATGGCTGTGGTGATGATGCCGATGACTTTTACAAATATGCCGCTTCTTATAACTTTCTTTTCCATTTGATCCTCCCTGATCTGATATTCCATCGTTTCTGCATGCTCTTTTCTGACGAAAGCAGCAGATGGTATAATATCTGTTTCCAAACATTATACCATGGAACCATCATGCAGTCATTGTTTTCCGACGGCAGGCTCCACAGAGTTTTTTTGTCACAGGATGCTCTTTCCTATGGCATAAAAAGGGACCGGAGCTTTTTGGTGGGAGCTTCCGGTCCATAAGAGAAGGGGTATGTAAATGTAAGGAATCTGTCAATTGTCTCCGTATAAGCGGTTGACGGCGCTGAAGATGCCGCGCAGGGAGGCGCGGGTGATGTTGGAGCTGATGCCAACGCCGTAGGTGACACGCTTCCGGTCCTGATCCATCATGTGGATGTAGGAGGCCGCCTGGGCTCCGGAACCGGAGGTCAGGGCATGCTCGCTGTAATCCAGGACCTTGATATTGATGCCCAGCTCTTCCTCCAAGCCGCGCTGGACAGCGTCGATGGGGCCGTTTCCAACGCCCTCAAACTGTTTTTCGACTCCATGGTCGGTGTAGGTGACCACGGCCACGGTGGTGAAATCTCCGGCAGACTCGAAATCTGTGATCTTGCACTTTTTGAAGTGGTACGGTTCCTTCCGGTCCAGATAGTTTTTCTGGAATTCCTCCATGATCTGCTCGGGAGCCACCTCTCCCTGCCGCTCGGCGATCTTCTGGATCATGTCGGCAAATTCCTTATGCATGCCGCGGGGCAGCTTGAAGCCGAAGAAGGTGTCCATGACGAAGGCCACGCCGCCCTTTCCGGACTGGCTGTTGATACGGACGATGGGCTCGTACTCCCGGCCGATATCCGACGGGTCGATGGGGAGATACGGCACCTGCCATACCTTGCTCTGGCGCTCTAAAAGTGCGTGCATGCCCTTATTGATGGCGTCCTGGTGGGAACCGGAGAAGGCGGTGAACACCAGCTTTCCGGCATAGGGGTGGCGGGGATCGATGTGCATTTTCGTACACCGCTCATACACCTCTGCGATCCGCTTTACATCAGAGATCTCCAGCTCCGGATCGATGCCCTGGGAGAACATATTGTAAGCCAGGGTCAGGATATCCACGTTTCCGGTCCGTTCCCCGTTTCCGAACAGGGTGCCCTCCACCCGGTCCGCACCGGCCAGGAGCGCCAGCTCTGTGGCCGCCACTCCGGTTCCCCGGTCGTTGTGGGGATGAACGCTTAAGATAATGCTTTCCCGGTTTTCCAGATGCCTGTTCATCCATTCGATCTGGTCTGCATACACATTGGGAGTCGTCATCTCCACCGTGGACGGCAGGTTCATGATCATCCTGTTCTCCGGCGTCGGTCCCCAGGCTCTCTGGACCGCGTTGCAGATATCCAGGGCGAAATCCAGCTCCGTGCCCGTAAAGCTCTCCGGTGAATACTCCAGTACCACCTCTCCGTCATGGTCCTTCATATAGTTCTTTACCATGGCGACGCCGTCTGTGGCGATCTTTTTGATCTCCTCCCGGTCCATGTGGAATACCACGTCCCGCTGTAAGGTGGATGTGGAATTGTAAATGTGGACCACTGCCTTTTTGATCCCCTGGATGGCCTCAAAGGTACGCTTCACCAGGTGCTCCCGGCACTGGGTCAGCACCTGGACCATCACGTCATCGGGGATCAGATTCCGCTCCACCAGCTGTCTTAAAAAATCAAATTCGATCTGGGAAGCCGCAGGAAAGCCGATCTCGATCTCCTTAAAGCCCATTTCCACCAGGAGATTGAACATCTCGATCTTTTCCTCTACCACCATGGGCTCCACCAGGGCCTGGTTTCCGTCCCTTAAATCCACGCTGCACCATGCGGGCGCCTTCTGTATCTCTTTTCCGGGCCATTCCCGCTCCGGGTAATGGACCACCGGTACTCTCTGATATCGTTCCACATTTTTCATGATCTGCTTCCTCCATTTAAGTCCTGTACTGGCGTTTTTACTTTCTGAACCACATTAAGGCCGGAGTCGGTAAATCACGCTGTATTTCTCTACGATAAACTGTGTTACGCTCTTAGGTCTAACCCCATATCCATCAGTCCTCTGCTCAGATTTTATGTAAAACACATTATAGCATCTGATTTCTGTTATATCAACAAAAGCTCCCATATCTTTTGATTATGGGAGCTATGCCGGGACTATTTATGAGGGCCGCAGCTCTATGAAACTGCGTGGCCTTTTTTTCTGAGGGCTCCGATCACCTGGTCCACGTACTTTTCGCAGATCTCCGTGGATTCGGCCTCCACCATGACGCGGATCAGCGGCTCAGTTCCGCTCTGTCTCAAGAGAAGCCTTCCGTCGCTGCCCAGGGCCTTCTCCACATCGGCTGCGGCCTGCTTCACGTCTTCGTCGCCCAGGGCGGCCGCCTTGTCGGCCACACGCACGTTCTTAAGGACCTGGGGCAGGATGGTCACCTCGGAAGCCAGTCTGGACAGAGTCTCCTTCTTTTCCAGCATCACCTCCATGATCTTTAAGGAGGTCAGGATCCCATCGCCGGTGGTGGCGTATTTGCTGAAAATAATATGGCCGGACTGCTCGCCGCCCAGGCAGTTTCCAGTCTGGGACATGTTTTCATACACATATTTATCGCCCACAGCCGTTTTGTCGTAGCCGATGCCCTCCCGGTCCAGAGCCTTATAAAGGCCCAGGTTGGACATGACTGTGGTTACGATCTTATTATTCCTTAAATTTCCCTGCTCCTTCATATATTTTCCGCAGATATAAAGGATCCGGTCGCCGTCCACCACTTCTCCGTTTTCATCCACCGCCAGACAGCGGTCTGCATCGCCGTCGTAGGCAAAGCCCACGTCCAGATGGTTTTCCTTCACAAAGGCCTGGAGCCGTCCAATGTGGGTAGAGCCGCAGTCCGTATTGATATTTAAGCCGTCGGGCTCGTTATTGATCACAAAGGTATCGGCTCCCAGGGCATCGAACACGCTCTTTGCCACAGAGGAAGCGCTTCCATTGGCGCAGTCCAGCCCCACCTTCTTCCCCTTAAAGGAACGGGTGGCAATGGAGATCAGATATCCGATATAGCGGTTCCTTCCGGCTGCAAAATCCTGGGTGCGGCCGATCTGGTCCCTCTTTGCCAGGGGAAGCTCTCCCATCTCCCCATCCAGGTATTTTTCGATCTCCAGGATAACCGACTCCTCCATTTTCTCTCCGCTGCCGTTCATGACCTTGATGCCGTTGTCATAATAGGGATTGTGGCTGGCAGAGATCATGATCCCGCAGTCAAAATCCTCGGTACGGATCACATGGGACACGCTGGGCGTGGTAGTCACGTGCAACAGATATACGTCTGCGCCCGAAGCCGTCAGGCCCGACACCAGGGCGTACTCAAACATATAGCTGGACCGTCTCGTATCCTTTCCGATCACGATGCGGCACCGCTCTCCCTTGGCCTTCTGCCCGTAATACCAGCCCAGGAAGCGGCCCACCTTATAGGCGTGCTCCACCGTCAGATCCACGTTGGCCTCTCCCCGGAAGCCGTCTGTTCCAAAATATTTTCCCATTTTTCTCATCCTCCTAAAAAAGGTTTCCCCCCGCCTTCCTGATCCCTGTATTATTCTATGACTCAGCTCCCGCAGATGGAAGCCAGGAAGACCTCTGCCGGAGGCCTCGCCCATCTTTTATCCTACCAGGTAATCTCCTTCAGATAACGGCCCACTGCGTCCTTCCAGTCCGGAAGCCGCTCAAAGCCGTTTTCCGTCAGCTTCTCCTTGCTGATCCGGCTGTTCATGGGCCGCTTCGCCTTGGAGGCCGGATACCCGCTGGTGGGAACCGGCGTTACCTTTACCTCGTCCATCCCCGCCTGGCGGAAGATCTCGCAGGCAAATTCATACCAGGAGCATAAGCCCTCGTTGGTGGCATGGTACCGGCCATATTTCTCGGTCTGGATCATATCCACCAGGAGCCTGGCCAGATCATAGGTATAGGTGGGGGAGCCGATCTGGTCGTCCACCACCGTGGCCGCGCCCCGTTCCTTTCCGATACGGAGCATGGTCTTAATGAAGTTCTTTCCGTTGACGCCGAACACCCAGGCAATGCGGACGATGAAGAATTTTTTCACCAGCTCCTCCACCGCCAGCTCTCCCTCGTATTTGGTCTGACCGTATACGTTTAAGGGATGGCGCTCGTCATCCGGCTCCCAGGGGCGGGTCCCCTGGCCGTCGAACACGTAATCCGTGCTGATGTACATCATCTTGATATCCAGGTCGCGGCAGACCTCTGCGATGTTCCTGGTGCCGTCTGCGTTGACCTTTCTGCATACGTCCACGTTGTCCTCGGCCGCATCCACAGCCGTATAAGCGGCACAGTGGATCACAGCGTCCACCTTCGATTCCGTGATCACCCTCCGGCAGGCCCCTGCGTCGGTGATGTCCATCTCCTCCAGGTCCACTCCCACGGGCTCCAGGCCGCGTTTTACCATTTCATTTACCACGTCATGGCCCAGCTGGCCCTTGACGCCTGTTACTAAGATCCTCATTATTTCTCACCCAGCCTCTTTCCATACATGTTATCGAAATAATTGCTGTACTCGCCGCTTAAGATGTGCTTCCACCAGTCCTCGTTGTCCAGATACCACTGGATGGTCTGCTGGATCCCGGTATCGAAATTGTATTTGGGCTTCCAGCCAAGCTCGGTCTCCAGCTTTGTGGGATCGATGGCATATCGGCGGTCATGGCCCGGACGGTCCGTTACAAATTTGATCAGGCTCTCCGGCTTATCAAGGGCCTTTAAGATGGTCTTTACAACCTCTAAGTTGGTGCGCTCGTTGTGGCCGCCCACATTATATACTTCTCCCACCCGGCCGTTGTGGATGATCAGATCGATGGCCTCGCAGTGGTCGGAAACATGGAGCCAGTCTCTCACATTCTCGCCTGTTCCGTATACCGGAAGGGACTCGTCGGCCAGGGCGCGGCTGATCATCAACGGGATCAGCTTCTCCGGGAAATGGTAGGGGCCATAGTTGTTGGAGCAGCGGGAAATGGTCACCGGCAGACCAAAGGTCCTGTGGTATGCCATGACGAACAGGTCGGCGCTGGCCTTACTGGAGGAATAGGGGCTGGAGGTGTGGAGCGGAGTCTCCTCGGTAAAAAAGAGGTCCGGACGGTCCAGAGGCAGGTCTCCGTATACCTCGTCGGTGGATACCTGGTGATAGCGCTTGATCCCGTATTCCTTACATGCGTCTAAGAGCGTGGTGGTACCCATAACGTTGGTACGCACAAAGCTCTCCGGATCCACCACGGAGCGGTCCACGTGGCTCTCAGCCGCAAAGTTTACGACCATATCGGGCTTTTCCTTTTCAAACAGATCGAATACGAATTTCCGGTCCGCAATGTCGCCCTTTACAAATTTATAGTTGGGCTTTCCCTCCACGGGCTTTAAGGTCTCCAGGTTGCCTGCGTAGGTGAGCAGATCCAGGTTGACAATGTCATACTCCGGATATTTATTTACCATATGATGGATGAAGTTGCCGCCGATGAAACCGGCGCCGCCTGTTACGATGATCTTCATTTTTGTTTCTCCTTATTCGCTTTCTTCAAATCCACGCCGTTCTCCGGCTTTCCGGCCGGAAGATCCTGCGTTTTCTGGCCAGGAATGTTTTATCGGTCCGCATGGCCCGGCAGCTTGTCGATATACTTGCCGTCCACCACGTCCTTCAGATACTGGCCGTATTGGTTCTTCTTTAAGATCTCATAGGCCTCCATGACCTCGTCCCTGGTGATCCAGCCGTTGGTATAGGCGATCTCCTCCAGGCAGGCGATCTTTCTGTGCTCATGGGTCTCCACGGTCTTAACAAAGTTGGTGGCCTCCACCAGGGATTCGTGGGTTCCCGTATCCAGCCATGTGAAGCCCTGGCCTAAAAGCGTCACATCCAGCTCGCCGCTCTCCAGATAGATCCGGTTTAAGTCCGTGATCTCCAGCTCGCCTCTCGCAGAGGGCTTTAAGTTTTTCGCATACTCCACCACCCGGTTGTCGTAGAAATACAGGCCGGTGACGCAGTAGTTGGACTTGGGCTTTTCCGGTTTCTCCTCAATGGAAATAGCCTTTCCGTCCTTATCGAATTCCACAATGCCGAACCGCTCCGGATCGTCCACGTAATATCCGAATACAGTGGCTCCCTTTTCCCTGGCAGCCGCCTCCCTGAGGCGCTTCTTTAAGCCCTGGCCGTGGAAGATATTGTCTCCCAGGACCATAGCCACAGAATCGTTTCCGATGAAATCTGCGCCGATGATAAAGGCCTGGGCCAGTCCGTCGGGACTGGGCTGCACCGCATAGCTGAGGGTGATGCCGAACTGATGGCCGTCGCCTAAAAGAGCTTCAAACCTGGGCGTATCATCGGGAGTGGAGATGATCAGGATATCCCGGATCCCTGCGTTCATCAGAACGGAAAGGGGATAATAGATCATGGGTTTATCATAGATGGGTAAAAGCTGTTTGGAAGTCACCTTCGTCAGTGGATAAAGACGTGTGCCGCTGCCGCCGGCAAGAATGATACCTTTCATATCTGTTCTCCTTCATTTTCTGCTGTTTTAGTCCGTTTTTCCGGAAAAAAGCGTCCGCCGCGGAGGCTAAAATTTTCCCACGGCTAAAAAAGGACGCACCTTCCCCGTATATATGGCGTCATTATAGCATAAAACCCAGATGATTGAAAGGCCGGATGTTACAAACCTATTGGATTATCTTTAAGATTTCTTTAAATCCTTCTGATTTTCCGAGATTCAGATGTTCATAGAAAAAAAGGCCCGGTTCAGTTCCAGGGCCTCCTCCATGGTATTTTTCCATCCGTAACGCTTCAGATCCGTCTTCCATCCCTTAGGGGTCCACAGCACCTCCACGCCTTCCTCCCGCAGAAGAAGGCACTGGAGATCCATGGACGCAAAATGAGCGGCCCCGCTCAGGATCCCGGCGGCGTTCACCACCCGGTGGGCCGGCACGTTCTCTCCTGCCAGCCCTTTTTTCAAAGCGTATCCCACCTGTCTGGAGTTCCCCGGCTTCCCGCAGAGCAGGGCGATCTGGCCATAGGTGGCCACCCTCCCTCTGGGGATCCGGCTGCATACCAGACCGATGCGGCGGTAAATATCCATATCCATTTTTAATTCTCGTTCATTTTCGCCAGCTTGGCCGCCTGGTCTGCGGCGATCAGGCTGTCGATCAGTTCCTGGAGATCGCCGTCCATGATGGAGTCGATCTTATAAAGGGTCAGCTTGATCCGGTGCTCTGTCACACGTCCCTGGGGGAAGTTGTAGGTGCGGATCTTTTCGGACCGGTCGCCGGTGCCGATCTGGCTGCGGCGCGCCTCGGCCTCCTCATTCTGGCGGCGCTCCAGCTCCATGTCATACAGCTTGGAACGCAGCAGGCGGAACGCCTTATCCTTGTTCTGCAGCTGGGATTTCTCCGTCTGGCTGTAGATCACGATTCCCGTGGGAATATGGGTCAGACGCACCGCAGAGTCAGTGGTGTTTACGCACTGGCCGCCGTTTCCGGAGGCACGCATCACGTCGATGCGGATATCCTTTTCGTCGATGACCACGTCAAACTCCTCGGCCTCCGGCATGATCGCCACAGTGGCCGTAGACGTATGGATCCGGCCGCCGGACTCAGTCTCCGGCACACGCTGTACCCGGTGTACGCCGCTTTCGTATTTCAGCTTGGAATATGCGCCCTGGCCTGTGATCATGAATTCCACTTCCTTCATGCCGCCGATGCCGCTCTCGCTGACGTTAATCAGCTCCACCTTCCAGCGCTGGCGCTCTGCATAATGGACGTACATCCGGTACAGCTCGGAAGCGAACAGGGCCGCCTCGTCTCCGCCTGCGCCTGCGCGGATTTCCACGATCACGTTCTTATCATCGTTGGGGTCCTTGGGAAGCAGAAGGATCTTAAGCTGCTGCTCCAGCTCCTCGATCCTTTTTTTCGCGTCGGAAAGCTCTTCCTTGGCCATCTCCCGCATTTCCTCGTCGCTCTCTTCCTCCAGAAGGGCCAGGCTGTCCTCCACGTCCTGCTTTGCCTGCTTATATTCCTTATATGTCTCCACCAGCGGCGTCAGATCCGACTGTTCCTTCATCAGTTTCCGGAATCGTTTCTGATCCTCTGCCACGGACGGATTGTTTAACTCAAACATCAGCTCTTCGTAATGCTTAACAATGTCTTCCAAACGGTCGAACATAGGAAACCTCCTTCTTTATTTCCGGATCTGCCCCGGCCACGTTCCGCGCACTACCCGGTCCATGCCCGCCAGATCCTTTATCACCTTTGTATCCTGAAATCCATGGGACTCTAAAAGCGTCTTCACCGCCGCCCCCTGGTCGTGACCCGTCTCAAAATAAACGGAACCGCCCTGGTTTAAGAAATCCCCGCATTGCTCCGCCAGGATCCTGTAAAAATACAGGCCGTCCTCTTTCCCGTCTAAGGCTCCCAGAGGCTCATGGTCACGCACCTCCGGCTCCAGGCCCCGGATCACCTCACTGGGGATATAGGGCGGATTGGAAACGATCACATCGAACATGTCCCTTCCCGGCTCAAAGGCAGCGAACATATCGCTCTGGCGAAACTCCACCGGATACGTTCCGGCGTTTTTTTCTGCCACCTCCAGGGCCTCGGAAGAAATGTCTGCCGCTGCCACCCGGGCGTATCCGCCCAGGGCCTTTAAGCTGACGGCGATGCAGCCGGAGCCGGTACACATATCCAGCACAGAAATATTTCTGTTTTTCTGCTCATTTAACACAGTTTCCACCAGCGTCTCAGTATCCTGCCTGGGGATCAGCACATGGGCATTGACAAAAAACTCCATGCCCATGAATTCCTGTGTGCCCAGGATATGCTGGAGGGGCACCCGGCCGGAACGCCGCTCCAGGCCGTTCTCATAAGCCTTGAGGGCCGGAGCCTCCGGCGCCGCCTCCTCCTTTGCATCCAGGAAATACCTGGCCCGGCTCATGGAAAATGCCTGTTCAAACAAATACCAGGCGTCCAGCTCATACTCCTGGATCCCGGCCTTCTTTAAGCGCTCCTGGCCCTGTTTTAACAGCTCCCCCCAGGTCATGCCAGTTTCTCCTGCTCTTCAAAATACCCGGCCGGATACGTTTCCGGAAAGTTCTCCTCCAGGTATTTCTTCCAGTCGAACACTTCCTCCACAGCGGCGATGGCCACCTGGATCATGGAATCGTCCGGCTCCTTGGTGGTCAGTCCCTGCATCCACATGCCGGGGCGGCTTATGATGTCCATGATCTTTGAATTGCTGGTTCCAGCTAACCGTAGCACCTCATAGGACACGCCCGCGATCACCGGGATCAGTACGATCCGGCTGACGATCCGGAGCCAGATGGTGTCCACCCGGACCACCATAAAGAACAGGATGCTGATGACCATGACGATCAGAAGAAAGCTGGTGCCGCAGCGCTTGTGCTCCTTGGAGCTCTTCCGGACGTTTTCCACATTTAATACCAGCCCGTTCTCCAGGCAGTTGATGCATTTGTGCTCGGAGCCATGGTACATGAACGTGCGGCGGATGTCATCCATCCTGGAAATGATCTTAATATAAGCGATAAAGATCCCAATGCGGATCACTCCCTCCAGTACTGCCATGACCGTTTCCGACTGGATGAACCGGCGGAAAAAGCCGGCGATCAGAAGCGGGAGCACCATAAAGATCCCAATGGCCATGAACACGGAAAAGATCATCACCGCCGTCATAACGACGCTTTCCATTTTTTCTCCGAATTTATCGATCAGGAAGCTTTCAAATCTTCCCGGAGCCTCGTCCTCTTCATCGTCCTCAAAAAAGCTGGCCGACCAGGTGAGAGTCTTCATCCCCAGGATCATTGAATCCGCAAAGCTGAAAATCCCGCGTACAAACGGAAGGGAAAAGAATTTCACTTTTTCCGTCATACTCACATATGTGTCTTTCTGGATCACGATCTCCCCGTCAGGCTTTCTGACGGCGGTGGCATAGGTATCCTTATTTTTCATCATGATTCCCTCTAAGACTGCCTGTCCCCCGATACCGGAATATTTCAATTTTAAACCTCCATGTCTGTAAGATCCCGCAGACGCGCGTCTCCGGCCCGTCTGCCTCCGGGGCCTGCCGGGAGCGTTCCCACTCCGCCTGGCCTCCGGGTAAACAAAAAGGGCTGAGTTTTCAGAAATATCCAAAAGCTCAACCCTGCTTTATCAAACCTTATTTGTCTGCTTTCACACCATACTTACGGTTGAACATCTCGATACGTCCGCGAGCGGAAGCAGCCTTCTGCTGACCGGTATAGAATGAATGGCATTTGGAACAGATTTCTACGTGAATGTCTTTCTTGGTAGAACCAGTTACAAATTCATTACCGCAGTTGCAAACGACCTTGGCCTGATAGTAATTTGGGTGGATTCCCTCTTTCATGATTTTCACCTCTTTATTTTTTGGTACATGACTGACAGTCACGTTTATTTATATACCTGTTCCCTTAGAACAGCTAAATAAGTATAGCATAGTTTATTTTTGAGTGCAAGTGTTTTTTCGCTGAAAATCGGGCGTTGATTTTCAGTGTTTTATTGCGGCATGATACTAAAAACTGATATAATGCAAATGAGAGGGGGCAAAGCATGAATAAAAAATTATCCGGGGTATTTACTGTTATTTTAATGATAAATGTATTAACCTTTAATATTTACGCCATGGAACATCTGATAGACAGGAATGACCGTGAATATTCAGAAATCTTGTCTCTGAACGATGAAATATTGGATTCCCTGAATCATGGCCTGGTCCATTCAGAAACAGGGAAAGATATTTCTGAAGATGTTCCAGAAGATGCAAAGACAGAATTAGAAAAAATTTTAAATCAATGGCATGTTGGCGCAATCCATATCTTTGATGGCCAGACTGTAAACTATGCGGAAACCGTTAAAGATGCACTGAAGCATGCGGGATATGATCCCAGAAACTATACATATGAAATCGTTTCAGGTATCCCGGGAATAAGATATCCCACAGCGATCGTATTTAACAGCGAAGAAAAAGCTGAATTCATAATACCTGCTGAACCGTCAGCAGCCCGTGCTTTTGAGGGTAACTGGCCCACGGCAGCTCAGAATACGGATCTGCTTTCTGCTTCAAATGAAGAGAATGACAGCAGTATGCCATTATATAATTACAGCGACTTTGCACGGGCATCCAGAAAAGCTGGCCTGTTTGGCCATGGCGGTATCGGAATCACGTATCCGGGTGGTACTTTTAATTGGAAGACAGGCGCTGCGGCCGTTGGTATTTTTACCGTTCTGGTCATCTGTTTATATTCATTTGTCAGATCTCGCAAGCCCGGGGACTGATGGAGTTGGAGACAGCTGCCTGCCGCTGCTGTCTCCAGCTAAGAGAGAAATCGAAACCGGATCCTGGCCGACGGCTCCCTACCCCTCCATCACATGAAGGTTCCGAAGCTCTCCGTCCCGGATGCGCTCCGTCAGCTCCATGGCATGGGGCTCCAGATAATCCCAGTCCCCGCCGGTCAAGCCCTGGCGCTTCAGTTCCTGTACCACAGCCCGGCAGACCATTTCGATCCTCTCCTCTGTCCGGACCGGGCCGCCAGCCAGCCGCTTCTTTGCTGGTCCGCAGGATCCCTCTGTGTCCTCTGCTTCCTTCTCCACGGATCCACGGACGCCATTTCTGTCCCCTGGTTCCGTATTCCCTGGCTCATAAACGCCAGCCGCATCCCCCGGCACGGCTGCTCCCCCTGTCAGCAGCCGCTCCAGCTCCCCAGCAGCCTCACGGAGCACCGGCAGCTCCCTGGCGGCCCGGAACGACCATTTGTAATACGGCATGTACCTGCGGTTCAGAAGAAAGATCATGGAAAGCCCTGCCGAAACAAATTCGTGGAGGGCCATGGCGGCGGCTCCGTATTCCCCCCGCCTCAAGCACCGGGAATAATTATACTGCCCCGACTGGGCCATAAGGACGGCCCGGGCCGCCATTTTCTTCAGACGCACGTCCTCCGGGTATCCGTCCTCCAGCTCCCGGCGCACGGCAGAAAACTCCCCGCATCCGTCGTAAAACACCCTTCCATTGACGGCGCAGGACAGGCTGTGCTCCGGCGTATACAGCCATTCCATCAGGGATTCCGGCGCTCCCGGCCTTCCTGTGAACTGGCGGTAAAATTCTCCAGTGAGCAAAACGCCCCGGCGTCCGCCGCCAAGGAGGCTCTGTTTTTCCCGCCTCACTCCCAGATACTCCTCCGGCAGCTTCCCATAAGCCCGGGACAGCTTAAATTCCAGCTCATGCTCCAGCCGGTCCGGGATCCAAAGACAGAAGCCGGCCTCAAAATCATGGTCCCGGGATATGGCATCATCAAAACCAAAGCAGTCGGAGCCCTCTCCGGCCACTCCCGCGGCGATCATATCCATATACTGGGGAAACTGCTCCTGGAGCATGGGCAGGCCGTATTCGCCAAAAAACCGTTCTGAAAGCTCCAGGCCCCTGATAACGTTTCCCCTGTCCTGTCCTTCCTCTATCGGCTCCATATCTGCCGCTCTTCCACTGCTCTTTCCATCTGTCATCTCCCCGGCTCCTCTCCGGCTTCCCGATAGATCCGGTCCGCCGCCTCGGTAAGTTCCTTCTTTATTCTGAAATATCCGAAATGTCCGAATGTTTCCGCGCATTTCCGGCAATTAAACGCGTAATATCCGTCTCTGGGAACCTCTCCGGAGCGAAAGATCTCCACTGCCTTTTCCAGACATCCGTCGATCTCCTCCTCCCGTCCCGCCTTCTCATACAGCACCGCCAGGTTCACCCAGGTGACCGCGATCTCCAGGAGGCTTCCCGGCCGCAGCGCCTCCATGATATCCATGGCTTTCTTATAATATGCCTCCGCCTTTCTATACTCTCCCAGGTCCTCCCAGGCCAGGGCCATGTTGTTGAACAGGCCTCCGAACCGGTAGTCTCCCGGCGGCAGGCTCCCGCCATAGGCCCTAAAGGCCTGGTCGTAATACGGCATGGCCTCTGCTGCCTTTCCAAAAGCCTTCATGGTAGTGGCGGCATTGAGACAGGTGGTGCCGCCGGTGACGGTCTGGGAAAGCCCATGATCTCCCACCAGGGCCAGCCCCTTTTCCACCGCCGCAAGGCCCTTTTCCCTCTCTCCGGAATTGCGGTAAAAGCCCATCATTTCATTCAATATAGTGATCTGGGATGCCCAGTCCCCGGCTTCCTCATACCGGGCCATCCAGTCCTCCAGATATATGGCCGCCTCCCGTTTGGCATCCCGGTCCAGGAGCCGGTCAAAGCCCTGGATCACCTCCCGGACCGAGGGACCTCCGTCCGCGCTCCCTGTATGCACCGCCTCTGCGGCTGCTATATGTGGTCTGAAGCAGCACTCTGGCTCCTCCCAGTCTTCTTTTTCCAGTATCATCTGTCATTTCCTCTCTGTTTCATTTTTCAGGAAGCCTTAGTCCAGGCTCCGCCCTCCGGAAAAGATCCGCCACACGGCTGGCGCATACCGGACCAGGATCCGGGCCGCCGCGTAAGAGGATGCCACCACCGCCGCCGGAAGCAGGAGGAACCAGGCCACAGCTAAGACCGCCATGGCCGGCCCGTCCAGCACGCGTCCCAGCACCAGGGCTCCGGCCTTATTAAAAACACGCACCAGGATAAAATGGATCCCGTATAAAAACAGGCTCTGGCGCATCCACGGCCTGGTCTTTCCCATCCGTCCGCTGTCAAACAGAAGCCATATGGATATGGGAAGGAAAAAACGGAACATGACGATCCACAAAACATCTGCCCCGGGCTTCCCCATCCTCCAGAAACAGATCGCTGCCATAAGGACATTTCCGATCCCCGCCAGGATCCGCCCCTTTCCATAAGAAGCCTCTGTCAGCTCCCGGCCATGGACGGCCATAAAGATCCCAAAGGAATAGTAAAGAAGTGCGTCGGTGTTGGGATGCATGGTATCCAGATGAAAATGGACGGCCGCCATGACAGCTGCCAGAAAGACCAGCCCCCGGGTCCGGTTCTTTATGATCCAGTAAAGGACCGGGGACAGCAGGATCAGGAACATCAGCTGATACAGATACCAGAATACCGGCGCGTACTGGTAATGAAGAACAGCCGCCAGAAGCTCCTCCCCGTTAAATGGCACCGGCGGTTTTCCAATGAGCCGGTAAACAGCCGGAATGCGGGTTGCCAGCACATAGCCCAGATAATAAAAAAGATTCCAGGCCAGATAGGGGACCGCCACGCTGCGGACCCGGCTCTTCCATTTTGCCGGAAGCTTCTCCCAGGAAAAGCTGCGGAAAAAAAGGTACGCCGACAGCATAAAAAATCCCGGCACTGCCGTCAGCCCCAGGGCCGCGGACAAGAAATCCTGGATCCTGTGGACCGTCAGCCAGATCCCCTCTGTGACCGGGGCGCCGCCGGAAAACAGCTCCGCATTATAGGAGTGGGCCCAGATCACCAGGATACTGAGCAGAAACATCACCCAGGAAACGTGCTCCCGGAACGCCTTTTCCTCCATGGTCTTTCCCATTTGCATCCATCCCTCCGTATTTTCCCAGGGCCGGAAAAGCAGACTCTCCAGCCCCTCTCTTCCTCTTATTTTGCGGAATTTCAGCCGGATTGTCAAGGCAGTTTTCCTCCCTCTGTTTGTCAACCAAATTTAATATATGGTTTACATTTCTCTGTTTTTATGATATTGTAAACTATATAAAATTTTTAGTTTACTTTAGGAGGCACCCATGACTGAACCTATGACCATGATCCAGGAACTGAAAACACGGATCTTAAACGGCGGCATGATCTCCCGGGAGGAAGCCCTGGCCCTTTATGAGGCTCCCCTGGAGGAACTCTGCTCCGCCGCCCGCCAGATCCAGCTCCATTTCTGCCAGAACCGCTTCGACCTCTGTACCATCATCAACGGGAAGAGCGGCCGCTGCCCGGAAAACTGCCGGTTCTGCGCCCAATCCGCCTATTCTTCTTCCAGCGCAGAGGAATATCCTCTGCTGGATGCTGATACCATTGTCCAGGAAGCTGGAAGGAATCACAGACAGGGTGTTCCCCGCTTTTCTATCGTGACCTCCGGCAGGCAGTTAAACGATAGGGAGGTGGACCGGATGTGCCTGGCCATCCAGAGGATCCGGAAAGAAACCGGCTGTCTGGTCTGCGCCTCCTTCGGTCTCCTGGACCAGTCTCAGTATGAAAAGCTGAAGGAAGCAGGTGTCACCCGGATCCACAACAATCTGGAGACCTCCCGGAGCAATTTCCCCAATGTGTGCACCACCCACACCTTTGACCAGAAGCTGGCCGCCATAAAAGCCGCCCAGGCCGCCGGGCTTACAGTGTGCAGCGGCGGGATCGTGGGCATGGGCGAGACCCCAGAGGACCAGGTGGACATGGCGCTCTCGCTGCGGGAGCTGGGGATCCGCTCAGTTCCCGTCAACATGCTGAACCCCATTCCCGGGACGCCCTTGGGACACCTGGCCCCGCTGACCGGAGACCAGATGCGCCGGATCGTGGCCGTATTCCGCTTCCTTCTTCCAGATGCCTTCATCCGCCTGGCTGGAGGACGGGGCCTCCTTCCCGACAAAGGGCGGAGCTGTTTCCTTTCCGGCGCCAATGCCGCCATCTCCGGCGATATGCTGACCACCTCCGGCATCTCCACGGCTGCGGATCTTCAGATGTTAAGCGAACTGGGCTGCGTCCTTTAGGATCTCCAGCTGTTCAAATCCCAGATTTCCGCCCGAGATCACAAAACAGACCTTATCCTCTTTTCCCACCGGGATCCGCCCCTCTAAAACGGCGCCGATCCCGATACAGGCCGACGGCTCCGCCAGGACCTTCCCCTCCATCAGGAGCAGCTCCATACCCTTCAGCATGAACGGATCATCCACCGATGCGAAGCCGTCCACATACGCCTTCACCACCGGGAAATTTTTAAGGCCCGGCCGCTGGGACACCAGGGCATCAGCCAGGGACTTCTTCATGGGCACCAGCACCGGTTCCCCGGCCTTCAGGCTCTCCGTGTACCGCGGAAGGGCCGACGGCTCCGCCCCGTATACCTTTGTATGATCCGACACGGATTTCACCGCCGCAGAAACGCCGCCGATGAGTCCGCCGCCGCTGGCCGGGACGATGACTGTGGAAAGCTCCGGACACTGTTCCATCAGTTCCAGGCCCAGAGTCCCCTGGCCTGCCATCACATCGTAATCGTCATAGGGCGGGATCATGGTGCTGCCCCTCTCCATACAGATCCGCTCCGCCACCTCGAACCGCTCCGGTGCTTCGCAGAGCACCACCTCGGCCCCCAGCTCCATAATAGCTTTTTTCTTTGCCTCCGGAGCCGTCCGCGGCATTACGATCACCGCCCTGGCCCCCTTCATTCTGGCACCATAAGCGATGGCCCGTCCGTGGTTCCCCGAAGATGCCGCCACGATCCCTCGAGAAAGCTCCTCATCTGTCAGCGTCAGGATCCGGTTCATGGCCCCCCGGAGCTTAAATGCCCCGGTCTTCTGCATACACTCTGCCTTGACATATACCTGGCAGCCCAGGTATGCATCCAGTGCCTTAAGCCTCAGAAGCGGAGTCTCATCCACAAACGGAGCGATCCGTTCCCTGGCCTCCTGGATCTGTTTTCCCGTAAATTCCATTACCTTCTCCTCCTTTTCTTCACCGCCGTTCATTCTCAGAGCGGCCATTGTCCAGTTCCCTTTTCGCGGAGATCCGGCAGAACACTGCTCCCTCTGCCGGTCCCGGAACATCCTTTTTCTAATTATATAGCTATTATCATAGGGGTCCTGCCATTTTGTCAACCTGGCTGTGAGATTTTTTACAGTATCCGGCAGCAGTTCCTTCTGTTCCTCTGATTTTTCTATTTGACAAAACGCCTTCTTATGCTAAAATGAAACACGAAATTTCATGATTTTCTCAAAAATTATATTTAGGAGGTTTCGTATGGAAAACCACACGATCATCCAGGTGGAGGACAAGGTCCCCTTCCGGCTTCTGATCCCCTTAAGCATCCAGCACATGTTCGCCATGTTCGGCGCGTCAGTGCTGGTCCCCTTCCTGTTCGGGATCAACCCGGCCGTCGTTCTTTTCATGAACGGGCTGGGCACTCTGCTTTTCATTCTGGTCACCAAGGGAAAGGCTCCGGCCTATCTGGGCTCCAGCTTCGCCTTTCTGGCTCCTGCCGGCATCGTCATTGCCAACTGGGGCTATGAATACGCCCTGGGCGGCTTCGTGGCTGTGGGCTTTGTGGGCTGTATCCTGGCGTTCATCATTTATAAAGTGGGGTATAAATGGATCGACATCGTCCTTCCTCCCGCCGCCATGGGCCCTGTGGTGGCTCTCATCGGTCTGGAGCTCTCCGGCAGCGCCGCCAGCAACGCCGGCCTTCTGGATGAAGTCATCGATCCCCGGAATGCCATCGTATTTTTCGTGACCCTGGGCTTTGCCGTATTCGGCTCCGTCCTGTTCCGCGGCTTCCTCTCTGTGATCCCGATCCTGATCGCCGTGATCGCCGGATACGTGGCTGCGGCCATTACCGGGATCCTGGACTTTTCCGCTGTCATGACCGCTCCGATCTTTGCCCTGCCAAACTTTTCTGCTCCAAAGTTTGATCTCCAGGCCATCCTGATCATCCTTCCGGTGATCCTGGTCATCACCTCCGAGCACATCGGGCACCAGGTGGTCACCAGCAAGATCGTAAACCGCGATCTCCTAAAGGAACCGGGACTCCACCGCAGTCTGTTCGGAGATAATTTCTCCACCATGCTGTCCGGTCTCATCGGCTCCGTTCCCACCACCACCTATGGGGAGAACATCGGCGTTATGGCCGTCACCAAGGTATACAGCGTCCAGGTCATCGCCGGCGCGGCCGTATTTTCCATCATCTGCTCCTTCATCGGAAAGCTGTCGGCCCTGATCCAGACCATCCCCGGCCCGGTCATCGGCGGGATCTCCTTCCTGCTTTATGGAATGATCGGCACCTCCGGCCTGCGGATCCTGGTGGATTCCCAGGTGGACTACGGCAAAAACCGGAACCAGGCCCTGACTGCCGTGATCTTCGTCACCGGACTCTCCGGCATTAAGGTGAACTTTGGAAACGTCCAGCTCACCGGTATGGTGCTGGCCTGCGTCACCGGAATGATCCTTAGCCTGGTATTCTACGTGTTTGATAAGCTGAAGCTGACCAACGATCAGTAAGCCGGAAACGCGCCTGTCGGCGGCCGCCAGGATGGGGGCGTTTCCAGTATTTCGCCCGGGTCTGCCGACATTGAAATTCCATCTGGGCCCGGCCCGTTTGGGCAGGATCCAGGACTTTTTTCTCCAGTACCCAAAATTTCTCCTGTTTTTGGGCACTGGGGATTTTTTTTGCATCTGGTACCCAAATTTTCCTGTTTTGAGGGATTTTTGCTCAAAAAATCCCGGACACTTTTTATGCATAGTTCAGCCAGCTCATTACTTCCCGTACTGCCAAACGTCAGATGATCCGGCAGATATGACTGCGTTTCCTCACCAGAGCAGCTCCAGAAGCGTGAGCTGGAAAATCCCCTGCTGGCACACAGCGCCTCTACGCCGCCGGGACCAGATGGACCTGGATGCCTCCCTGTACCTCCATCTCCAATTCTGCCTCTTCCTGCTTCTCATAGGGATTCCCGGCAGACAGCACTGCCGTTCTCAGCCGTTCTGTTACTGTTTCATAGGTACTCCCGTTCTTCATCTCATACACAAATACAAACGTGTCCGAGGAATACCCATGGTCCCGGCCGAACAGGGCCGCCGCGTACCGCTCATCCTCAGAGCTCTCCGGCTTCCGCGCCAGGACTGCATCTCCAAGAGCCAGTGTCACCGTCCCCGGGTACGCATCCCGCAGCATATGGGCCTTGATCCGGATCTCATAAGCGCCTTCCCCGGACTGGACACAGGATACCTCTGTCACGTCAAACCAGCCTGTGCCGTCTCCATATTCCATCTGCACCGGAAGTTCATCTGAAAGCTCTGCGGAAACCGGCTCCATTTCCCGGAGAACGTATACCGGCGGCCGCTTCACATAAATGACCTCCGGCGCTCTCTCACCGGCATACTGGAACCAGTACCTGTATGTCCCGGTCTGCGCTCCCGGCTCCTGGTATCCCAGACAGATCAACGACTCTTTAAATTCCGGATCTCTGGCCGCCTCCAGATACGAGGGCGGAAGAAATTCCTTTGTTTCTGAAAACGCAGCATCCACTGAAAATCTTCCTACGGATACCTCCGGCTCTCCTTTTCCCTCCCCGGCTATCAAGAGCACCCGGAGCAGGTACACGACTAACGCGGCTGTCAAAAACCTGGTCCAGAAAGTTTCATGGTGATATTCTTTTTTCATTCAGATCCACTCCTTCCTGACTGAATTGCTTTCTTTTTCGCTTTTTCTTTATCTATCTATAATATATTTTATTTCGATTTTCTTGTAAATATATGTCTTGCTTTTTATTTAGCGGAGCATTTTTTATATCATAGGGCGAACTTTCCTGGTGATATAAAAAACGGAGATGCAGATTTCTCCGCATCTCCATTCTTCCATCCCATTCTCATGTTCTGGTTTCCAAAGGATCTCCTTTACCTGATCCATGCGCCATCTGCGCCCACTGTATATCCATCCGTAGTTGTTGTCCCAGCTGCCATGGATCCCAACGGACCGCCGCTTACGGTATTGAAGAAATACCACTTGCCGCCGATCTCATGCCATCCGGTATACATATAGCCCTGGGTTCCATCGGAATACGGATGCAGATAATACCAATGTCCGCCTTCGTTCAGCCACCCTGTCTCCATATAGCCGTCGGCGTTGAAATAGTACCAGCTGGAAGCGCCGTTCCATACTAGCTCCGCCCATCTGGAAGCCGGCCACGTTCCATCATTATAACGGAACCACCAGCCAGTGTCATTCTTCACCCACTCGCCAGTCTTATTCGCTGCCTTGTCCTCCAGATACCACCGGCCGCGGCCATAGGAGGAACCAGAACTGCCGCCAGAGGATATTTTTTCCTTTTCGTTGGTAAACGTCAGCTTAAACTCGCTTAAATGCCAGGTGCTGATCGTGATGAACTTATATCCATTTTCGTTCTCGATCGTATACTAGCCGATGCTTTCTCCTTCATGCTCCACATTGGCATACTGGTCCTCCACCAAAGACGGTACCGGAAGCCGGAACCTAAAGGAAAGCCGTCTCGCCAGCTTATCGGAAGAAAGATCCAGTTCTTCCTGGGTTCCAGAGATCACCTGGCCATTCTCGTCCAGAAGGACTTTGCTGGCGTTCACCTCGAATACCATGGTCTTGGGAAGCACCTTCACGCCTGTCACATTTCCGGCCGCATCCTTTTCCACGATCGTTTCATAGGATATGCTCTTGGGTGTCTGTGACAGAGAGATCCGGGCATGCTCGCCCTCTTCCAGCAGACCATTGCCCTTTACTGCCGCAGCCAGATCATGAACTGCATTCTTATTGCCCACAACCGCCTGGTTTTTATCCAGATCCATCACAGACTGGTCAGCCTCCTCCACCTTCTGTGCAAACTGTTCTTCGGAAACAACACCGGAAACCTCTTTAGGAAGCTTCGGTGTCTCCACGGTCAGTTCGCTCACATCAACACTGGCGCCTCCGTCCTCTGCTCTGGCTTCCTCAGAAGCGTCAAAGACGATGACCGGATACGAGGCCAGGACCGTTCCGCTGGGAAGGGCCACGCGGACTACTGTATTTCCGCTATCTGCCGCAGACAGCTGGATCTTAGCCGCTGCTTCGTCCATTTCTGCCTTTACGACCGCTCCGTCTTCCTCTTTCACTTCCACAGAGCCGCCATGTTTTAATACGTTCCTTACAAAAACTGGAAGATCAATATTAGCTTCCTTCTTATCCTTCGTATCCAGATAAACCGTTTCCGTTTCCACCTGGGGAATTGTTACAGCAATCTTTCTGGATAGTGTTGTTTCTTTTGTTTCTCCATTGGCCGCCGGATAGGAAAGAACGGCATAGATCTGGCCTTCTGCGTCCGCTGCCGGTACATCGATGGCCACATACTCGTCCACATTTCCGGTGGATACCATAGTCTCTGCATCAAAATCCGTATGTACAATAATTCCCAAACCTTCTGGATCCTTTCCAGTATAGTTGGAAACCTTTGTCTCTGCCTGGAAGGTCTGGCCAAGAGTCACCGTTTCCGGCACTGCCAGAGAAACCTCCGGCGCTTCTACGGTAAAGGACGTGCTGCCCTCTGCGCGGTTGTCAGAAGCCTCGTCCTCAAACCGGACCGATGCTGTGGCATTTCCTGCGCCCACAGCTTTTGCCGTCATTTTCCTCGGCTCAGAGGTCTCGATCTCAGCCACAGAGCCGTCGTCGATCGTCCATGTGTATGCTGCGTCGCTGGCTGTGGCGGTAACCATTCCAGACGTTTTCGCCGCCTTCTTTGCCGAAGCGGTAAAGGAAATGATATCGCCGATCTTTGCCGTCTCAGGAGCTGCAGTCACAAGGAAATCTCCGCCAACACTCACATGGACCGTATCTGATACGGTATATTCTTTTCCATTGATGGTTTCCGTATAGGAAGCGGTCACAGCCGCCGCACCAATGTCATTGCCAGTCAGAACCGCCCGGGTCCCGTCCTCACTGGAGGCTTCCACCGAAACCACAGATTCATTATCACTCTCCCACTGGATGGCATTGGACGGAGAAGCCATGGGAACCAGGAGTTTTACTTCTGCCCCGACCTCCTTCTCCCCATTCACTTCCAGCTTTACATTTTCCGTATCCGCTGTTACAGAAGCCGGTGCGGAGGTTACCGTCACGCCGGGAACCGGTTCCGCAAGAAGATCCGGAACAACGCCTTTATACTGAACGCCGGTCCTATTCGCCGTATAGTACGGATATTTTCCATCTTCGCTGGGCGTACCCTTCGATGCTGCCGTGATACGGATGACCGTATCCAGATTTCCGTCTTCCTTAAATCCGTAAGAAGCAAGGATGTCTTTCTGGTTTTCTGTTGAACCAGCAAACCGGCTGTAAAATTCTTTTACATGCTCCTGGATCGACTGGAACCCGCCGAAAACAGCGCGATACTTAAAGTTTTCTCCCAGATAGAGATCCGCATCTTTTACGATTCCGTAGTTGATATCGCCAAATCCCCATTGGGAAATTCCCTCCGCTTCCGTCTGGTTATACTGGGAGCCAGCAGAAATCACGCCCTTGACCTCGCCCTCAATGAAATTCATATCCAGGCTTTCGATCAGAGTACGCTGGCATCCGGCCACCTCTCCAATGGTCACGCCCGGGCCGTTTACATTCAGCGTTCCCTTGGCAAGAGTGCCGTTCGTTGCGCCAGGCATAACCGATTCCCTTACGGTCGCATTACCTTCAATATTGATGGTCAGATCATCTATGGATGTATAGCCAAAGCACCCGAAAACATTTCCAACAACAGCATTATTTTTAACGGTGACTGTTCCCGTTCCGATATGCTGTTCACTGGCCTTGGAGAACGTGCCGTTTCCGCTGGATATCGAACGGTTGGCATAAATGATATCTACACTGCCGCCCTCCACGGTGATCCGGGCATCCTCCACATCATACGTCTTTCCCGCTGCTTTCTCTCCGCTGGAAGAGCCGATCAAATATGTGACAGCTCCGCTTTTCATCGTAATCTGGGTGGACGGCAGATTTCCTTCTATCCCGCCGCCGACGATGGCAGTATACTTGTCCTTACCCTTTCCTTCCACCTTGACCCAGGTATTATCATAGGCCGGATGGCTGTCCAGATGGACATAGGTGCTGCCTTCGTACTCTTCTACGGTCACTGGATTTCCATTGGCATAGTACGAGGTTACTGCAGCGTTGCCATAGGTATAGGTATTGGACACCACCGTAATTCCGGTTTCCACACGGCTCTCGCCCTGGATTCCCAAGGGTTCCGCCAGTGCCGGGAAGGCCGTCATGCCCATTACCATAGAGACCGCCAGCATCGCCGACACGATCCGCTTGCACTTTCTCATATTGCATTCCTCCTTATATATTTGGGGAGCAAGAACCAGGGGAGTACGGCACTGAAGGACATAAATCTGTTTATGTCAAGAGCCATACAGCACATATGGATTTTACAGTATAAACGGCACTTATTTCAGCAGATTCGCCTGCCGCGCCCTTGAAAAAGCTATGAAAAATGGCTATAATACTTACAGGATGCAAGAAAACTCAAGAGAATCTGGTGCCTGATATAAACAGATTTATCGGATGTTTGATTTTGCATCTGCCTCCACAACGCAATCTCCCCGTCCAATGCACAAAAAAGCCTGGAAAAACGGCCTTTGTTTCCAATTTGCCGTCTCTCCAGGCTATTTTTACAATCTGCTCATCCGCTTCCCGCCAGCGGCGCATTTCGTCTTACAAAAAGATTAATGCGCCCTGGCCAGGATAGGAGAACGTATTCTTAGTGCTCCTCCACCAGTGAAAGCCGCACCAGCGCACGCTGAAGCGCCGCCTCGGCCCTGGCGATATCCGTTTCCGGGCTGTGCTCCGTGAGCCGCCTCTCGGCGCGGATCCTGGCTTCATTGGCCCTGGCCCCGTCGATCTCCTCCGGCCATTCACAGACCTCGGCTAAGATGGTCATCTTCTCCGGAAGGATCTGAAGGAATCCGGAAAGGAGCGCCGCCTTTTTCACCTGGCCGTCCTGATGGATCTTTAAAACGCCCGGCGCCGCCGCTGTGGTCAGCGGGATATGCTGGGGGTAAACGCCCAGCTCGCCGTCTGCGGTATTCAGCTCCACCATGGACACATCCCCGTGGAAGAACTCCTTATCAGGCGTGATCACCTGAAGCTTCATCGTTTCCGCCATGTTCCCACCCCCTATTTCACGCGGGCAAGAACGTCATCCATATTTCCTGCGTTCAGGAACAGGTTCTCCGGAATATCATCGTGCTTTCCTTCCAGGATCTCCTTAAAGCCCTGGATGGTCTCGGAAAGCGGCACATAACGGCCCTCCAGGCCGGTGAACTGTCCTGCGACGAAGAACGGCTGGGACAGGAATCTCTGGATCTTTCTCGCTCTGGATACGGTCAGCTTATCCTCCTCGGAAAGCTCGTCCATACCCAGCATGGCGATGATATCCTGGAGCTCCTTATATCTCTGGAGCACCTCCTGTACGCCCCGGGCCACCCGGTAATGCTCCTCGCCCACGATACGCGGGTCCAGGATACGGGAGGTGGACTCTAAGGGATCCACTGCCGGATAAATACCCAGCTCCACGATGGAACGGCTTAAAACAGTCGTTGCATCCAGGTGGGTGAAGGTATTGGCCGGAGCCGGGTCCGTTAAGTCGTCGGCCGGAACGTAAACCGCCTGTACGGAGGTGATGGAGCCGCTCTTTGTGGACGTGATCCGCTCCTGGAGCGCGCCCATCTCCGTCTGTAAGGTCGGCTGGTATCCAACGGCTGACGGCATACGGCCCAACAGCGCGGACACCTCGGAGCCTGCCTGGCTGAAACGGAAAATATTGTCAATGAATAAAAGTACGTCCTTTCCGCCTTCGTCACGGAAATACTCCGCCATGGTAAGGCCTGTGAGGCCCACACGCATACGCGCTCCCGGCGGCTCGTTCATCTGTCCGAATACCATGGTGGTCTTATTGATAACGCCGGACTCCTGCATCTCATAATACAGGTCGTTTCCTTCACGGGTGCGCTCGCCTACTCCGGTAAATACAGAATAGCCGCCGTGCTCCGTGGCGATGTTCCGGATCAGTTCCTGGATCAGAACTGTCTTTCCAACGCCTGCGCCGCCGAACAGACCGATCTTTCCGCCCTTCTGGTAGGGGCATAACAGATCCACGACCTTGATGCCGGTCTCTAAGATCTCCGTCTCCGTGGACTGGTCCTCAAAGCTGGGGGCCTTTCTGTGGATCGGAAGCTTCTTTTCTGTCTGCGGCTTCTCTTTATTGTCGATGGGCTCGCCCAGTACGTTGAAAATACGTCCCAGCGTATTCTCTCCCACAGGGACCATGATCGGTCCTCCGGTGGCCACGGCTTCCATACCGCGGACAAGGCCGTCTGTGGGACCCAGAGCGATACATCTTACCGTATCGTCACCAAGATGCTGGGCAACCTCCACCACAAGCGTGCCCCCGTCCTTCCTGGTGATCTCAATGGCGTCATTGATCTCAGGAAGTCCGCCCTGGGGAAACTTAATATCCAGAACGGCACTGATGACCTGAGTGATCTTACCAATGCTTTTCTCTGCCATCCTCTTTCTCCTTGTTTTGATTTTAATTTTACCCTTCGATCGCATTCGCTCCGGCGATGATCTCCGTCAGCTCCTGGGTAATGGAGCCCTGTCTTGCACGGTTATACTGCAGGGACAGCTTCTCGATCATCTCCTCGGCGTTGTTGGTGGCCGAATCCATGGCCGTCATACGGGCCCCGTTCTCACTGGCCACCGCCTCTAAAAATGCGCCGTAGATCAGGCTGCTGACGTATTTGGGAATGATCGCGTCCAGCACCTCCGTCTCGTCGGGCTCATAATTCATAAGAAGGAGGTCCGGCTTTAGGCCCTCTCCCTCTGCGCCGCCCTTAAGCTCCGCCGCCTCCGGATCCACCGGAAGAAGCTTCATGAACCGCGGGATCTGGCTCACCGTATTCTTAAAGGACGTATAAGCCAGATAGATCTCGCCGATCTCCTGTTTTTCAAAAAGAGACAGCAGCTCCCTTGTGATCTCCATGGCGTCGGAATACAGAGGCTCGTTGATCACATCGGAATGATCCGCCGCGATCTCATAGCCCTTTCTGGCCAGCGCGTCCCGTCCCTTCCGTCCCACGGCAAAGATCCTCACATCCTCCGGCTTCAGGCCGCTGCCGGTCACCAGGCGCACCACGTTGGCATTGTAGCCGCCCGCCAGTCCCCGGTTGGAGGTGATGACCACCACCGCCTTTTTGGGGGACGTTCCCGGTTTTAAATATCTGTGACTGATCCCCTGGGATTTTAAGAGCATTTCCTGGATCGTGCTGTACATCATATTGAAATACAGCCTGGAATTCTCCGCCCGGGTCCTGGACTTCTGGAGCTTGACGGTGGCGACAAGTTTCATGGCTTTGGTGATCTGCTCCGTACTCTCGATACTGGATTTCCTGCGTTTAATGTCTCTCATGGTTGCCATGCTCTGTCACCTGCCTTATCTTGCTGCCTTGCACTCTTCAATGGCTTTTTTAAGAAGCTCTTCGGTCTCCGGCTTCATTTCCTTCGTTTCCCGGATGCTCTTCGGGATCTCCGGATATTTTGTGTCGATATACTGGAACAGCTCCTTTTCAAACGCCAGGACCTCGCTGGTGGGAATATCCAGAAGATATTTCTTCGTGGCCGCGTAGATGATGATGACCTGGTATTCCACCGGCATGGGCTGGTACTGGGGCTGCTTTAATACCTCGCGGATCCTCTCGCCCTGGGCAAGCTGCTCTTTTGTGCTGGCGTCCAGCTCGGATCCGAACTGGGCAAAGGAAGCTAACTCCCTGTACTGGGCCAGCTCCACACGGATGGGAGCCGCGATCTTTTTAATGGCCTTGATCTGAGCCGCGCCGCCTACACGGGACACGGAAAGACCGGCGTTGATGGCCGGACGGAAGCCGGAGTTGAACATCTCCGTTTCCAGATAGATCTGGCCGTCGGTAATGGAGATCACGTTGGTGGGGATATAGGCGGAAACGTCGCCCGCCTGGGTCTCAATGATGGGAAGGGCCGTTAAGGAACCGCCTCCCAGGTCGTCGGACAGCTTGGACGCTCTCTCCAAAAGTCTGGAATGCAGGTAGAAAACGTCTCCCGGATACGCCTCACGTCCCGGCGGTCTCTTTAAAAGCAGGGACAGGGTACGGTAAGCGGCCGCATGCTTACTGAGGTCGTCGTAGACCACCAGCACATCCTCTCCGTTCTCCATCCACTCCTCGCCGATGGCGCAGCCCGCATAGGGGGCAATATACTGTAAGGGAGCCAGATCCGAGGCTGTGGAAACCACCAGGGTGGTGTAATCCATGGCGCCGAACTCCTCCAGGGTCTTTACGATGGAGGCCACTGTGGAGGCCTTCTGGCCGATGGCTACATAAATGCAGCGAACGCCGGTTCCCTTCTGGTTGATGATGGTGTCGATGGCGATGGCCGTCTTACCGGTCTGACGGTCGCCGATGATCAGCTCACGCTGGCCCCGTCCAATGGGGATCATGGCGTCGATGGCCTTGATTCCGGTCTGAAGGGGGGTATCCACCGATTTTCTCTCGATCACGCCGTGGGCAACACGCTCGATCCTGCGGTACCGGTCCGTATGGATCGGGCCCTTGCCGTCGATGGGCTGCCCCAGGGCATTCACGACACGTCCGGACATGGCGTCGCCCACCGGAACCTCCACCACGCGTCCCGTGGTCTTTACTGTGTCGCCCTCGCTGATGCTGGAAGTATCGCCCAGGAGAACCGCACCCACGTTGTCCTCCTCCAGGTTCAGCACCATGCCGTAGATCTCTCCCGGGAACTCCAGAAGCTCTCCCTGCATGGCGTTTTCAAGACCATGGATACGTGCGATTCCGTCTGCCACCTGAATGACCGTTCCCACGTCAGAAACTTCCAGTTTTGTCGAATATCTTTCAATCTGCTCTTTAATGACCGAGCTGATCTCTTCTGGTCTTAAATTCATTTGAGGTCTGCACCTTCTTTCTATTTACGGTCTGCAGCCTGCCGCTTCTGCAGCCTGCCGCTTGCATCCTAAGCCAGCTGTAATTTCATAAGATCCCTGCGGATCTCCTCCAGCCTGGTTTTGATGCTGCTGTCCACCACCCGGTCGCCGATGCGGATCACCAGCCCCCCAAGAAGGGACTCGTCCACAGCGTATTCCATTTCCAGACTTACAAAGCCTGTGGTTTCCAAAAGCCGCTCCTCCACACGCTTTTTCTGGTCCTCGGACAGCGGTAAGGCGCTGGTGACGTTCACCACGCCGATCTTTTTATATGCCTTTACCCGGTCTGTAAAATGATCACAGATGGGGATCATGTCATTCTGACGGCCTTTTTCAATGACAGTCACAAGGAACCCCAGCAGACCCTCGGAAAGCTTTCCGGAGAAAATGGCCTCCACCACCTTCTTCTTTTCTTCCTTTACGATCTGCGGATGGTTCAGAAACTGCGCCAGATCCGGATTTTCCAGGAAAATGGTCCGCAGGGCACAGATCTCCTCGTACCACTGGGACAGAACGTCCTTTTCCATGGCCTCTTCAAACAGCGCGTCTCCGTAAACCTTTGACACTAGCTTTGCCATGTGCTCTCACCCATTTCCTTTAAAGTCTCCTGGATCAGGGAATCCTGGATCTTCACATCCATGGACGCTGCCACGGCTTTTCCGGCCATCAGGGATGCGATGGATACGATCTCTGTCTTCACATCCTCCAGGGCCTTCTTCTTCTCCAGGTCGATCTCCCGGCTGGCCCGTTCCAGGATCCGGCCGGCTTCCGCCCTGGCCTCCTCCAGGATCTCGGCCTCCTGCTTCTTTGCCTTTTTCCGGGCCTCGTCCAGGATGGCCTCCGCCTCCTTGTCAATGGACCGGAGCTTTTCCTCATACTCAGCCTGAAGCGCCAGAGCGCTTTCCCGGCTGGACTTTGCCGTCTCCAGGTCGCCGGCGATCTTCTTTCTCCTCTTCTCCAGGTAGTCCCTGGCCGGATTGAATAAAAGATAGGACATCGCAAAGAACAGGATAAAGATATTGATTCCCGTGATCACCACATCGTTGATCCATTGAGGGTCAAAATTGATTAACCGTTCCACGGTTTTGTCTCGCCTCCTTTTCTTCTATGTTCACTGGGAAGCCTGAAAAATCAACCGAACGGCTTAACGAACATAAGAATGATGGCGACTACCAGACCGTAAAGACCTGTGGTCTCGGCAACGGCCTGACCTAAAAGCATCGTGGAAGTAACGTCAGACTTGGCGCCCGGATTGCGTCCTACTGCAGATGCGCCGAAGCCGGCGGCAATACCCTGGCCGACACCAGGTCCGATACCGGCGATCATTGCCAGTCCGGCGCCGATGGCGGAACAGCCGTAAATAAAGTCCTGTCCAGAAATATTCATAATAAAACCTCCTGAATAAAATTTTTTGTGATTACAATTTGTCGTTTACGTATACCATGGTCAGCATACAGAATACATACGTCTGGATGCAGCCTGAAAACAGGTCACAATAAACGTGCAGCGCCGCCGGTATACCGATCTTAACGAAAATCGGCATCATCCCGTACCACAGCCCCAGGATGATCACACCGGAAAGCATGTTTGCGAACAGACGGAGTGAGATGGAGATCGGATTTGCAAATTCGCCGATCAGGTTGATCGGGAACAGCACCGGAAGCGGTTTAAACAAACCGGTGAAGTGACCGACTCCATGGTTTTTGATCCCCTGGTACTGGACGATCGCGAAGGTGACCAGTCCCAGTAAGAACGTCACGCCAAAATCCGCCGTAACGGTCCGCAGGCCAAAAAGTCCGCTTAAGTTACAGAACAGGATGAACAGAAAGATCGTGCCGATATAATTGGCAAACCGTCTGGCCGACGGCCCCAGGATCCCCTGGGTCATCTTTTCTAACATCTCCACTCCCAGCTCCAGGATATTCTGGAATGTGCCGGGAACCTCTGTGGCGCGCTTCATGGCTCTGTTCGCGGCAAAGGCCAGGATCAGGAGTACAATGGTGATAATAGTCATTCCCACCGTCGTCGTTGTGATCCACAGCTCCTGCCCGAACAGATGGTATTTCATGATACCATGTATCATAAAATCCGCTTCACTGCCACCACCCATTCTTTCGCCCTCCTTTCTTTTTATGATACGCTGTCTTTTCCGTCAGGCCGGCTGCATCCGGCCCTCCGGTCTGCGATCCTGCGCACTACCGGGTAAAGATAAGCCCCTGTCTTTAGTCCCAGTATTCCCGCCACCAGGGATAAAAGATTGATCTCCGTAAATTTCCAGATCAGAGCGATCCCTCCAAATACGGCCAGACTCCTTAAGAGAGCATGGGTCACCATCTTTTTTCTGGCGTAAGCTTCATCGGCCGATGCCGCGCACAGCTCCGTTGAATAAGCCATGCTGAGAAGCCACAGCTCGGCCGCCGCCATCCCCGTAAGGATACCAAAGAAGACCGGAACGCTCCGGAACCAGATCAGGCAAATTAAAAAAAGCACCAGGTTATGGAGAACAATGCCCACGGACATGAGGATGACCTGTTTTTTTGTCTCGTCACTCATCATAACAGTCACCATCCCTTCCGTTTATTCCGGCCGGCACCGTCTCCGGTCCCATACCGCTTTTTCCAGTTCTCTTCCCGTGCTTTTTCTTCCTTTTCTTTCTCTTCCTGTTCCCGCTCGATGGTCCGCCGCGCCATTTTATAGGCGCTTAAGCCCCCCGACAGGATCCCCAGGAGCAGAAAGAGAAGCGTAAGGCTGGTGCCGAACCGCCGGTCTGCCCATACGCCGGCCGCCACGCATAAAAACACAGCGGTCAGGACATTGAGTCCCAGCTGGCTGATCAGCACCAGATTTTCAAATCCGTTTTTCTTACGCACCAGAGCCACTCCTTCTTCATTTTTGCGCATGAGAGTATTATACTCGATTTTTGCGCCTTTGTCCATTTCTAAGCGGCGCTTTTGCTGAAATTCTTCACTCTGTCCCGGTTCTTACGCATTCTCAACAAAGCGCAATGAAATGTTAAGTTTCTTTATTTTCCTTTTATAGTTTTTCCATACTTACGTCACAATTATCCGGTATACTAAAGCCATAAAACAAAAACAAGAGCCCGGAGGCGAAGAAACGCGCGTTCCAGCTTCCGGGGTCGTCTAACAACACTTCCCGTCTCCACATGAGACAGGGATTTACATACAGCTTACATAGTAACTCTTACATCCCCCTTTTTAGTATTTGTGAAAAGAGCCCCGGTTATGCCGGAGCTCTTTTTATGTGTCTCTTTTCTTTTACCTCATCAGCGCTTTGATATCCCTCTCGCTGCCCATGACCATCAGAGTCTCTCCCTCTGTGAACACGTGCTCCGGCCCCGGCATGGGGAACAGGTTCCTTCCATGGCGGATGGCCAGGATATTGATATTGTGGCGGGTCCGCACCTGGCGCTCCAGGATGCTGTGGCCGGCCCAGCCGTGAGGCAGCTCGATCTCATAGATCCCGTATTCCGGCGTCAGCTCCACATAATCAAAGATTCCCCGGGCTGTTCCGTAGCGGACAGCCAGCCGCTCCGCCACCTCCCGCTCCGCGTAGACCACATGATCGGCCCCATTCCTTAAAAGGAGCTTTTTATAAATATCCCGGGTAGCCCGGGCCACCACATACTTCGCCCCCAGATCCTTTAAATGCACCGTGATCTCCAGGGCCGTCTGAAAGCTTTCTCCAATTCCTACCACGCAGACATCGTAATTCCCCACCCCCAGAGACTGCAGGAAATCCTCGTTGGTGGCGTCTCCGATCTGGATATTCTGGATCACCGGGGCCATTTCATCCGCCCTGGTTTCATCTTTTTCCACCGCCATCACATCATTTCCCTGCTCCTGGAATTTAATTGCCATATGACGGCCAAACCGTCCAAGTCCAATGATCAGAACAGATATCATAATTTCCTCCTCTTATTAACAATGCTGTATCAGCCCACCTGGATCTTTTCCAGGGGCTTTTTCGATGCCACCGGAGGCCGGTCCGAGGCGAAGGCCAAAAGCATGGTCAGGGAACCGGCTCTTCCAAAGATCATCAGAAAGGCCAGCACCAGCTTGGACACCATGGACACCTCCGGCGTGATCCCCAGAGTCACGCCCACCGTGGCAATGGCCGATGTGGTCTCAAACATGGCCGTCAGCACCGGGATCCCCTCGGCCGCAGATAGCACCAGCGTAGACAGAATGATCAGGATCAGATACATCATAAAGATACAGGAGGCCGTCCGGGTGATCCCGTCCTCCAGCCGCCTCTTAAAGCATTCCACATTTTTCTTCTGACGGAATGTGGAAAAAATGCTCAAAACTAGCACGGCCGCCGTAGTGGTCTTCATTCCTCCGGCTGTGGATCCAGTGGAGCCGCCCACCACCATCAGACAGATCATAAGGAAGATACTTCCTTCCCTGAGAGCCGCCAGGTCCACCGTATTAAACCCGGCCGTCCGGACCGTCACCGACTGGAACAGGGACGCCAGGATCCTGTCTCCCAGGCTCATACCCTCATAGGCCTCCCCGGTAAGCTCCAGAAGGAACAGCCCCAGTGCTCCGCCGGCCAGAAGAACTGCCGTCATAAAAACCACGATCTTTGAATGGAGCCTCAGGTTTTTAAACCGGAACCTGGAATCCAGAAGATCCAGCCACACGAAAAATCCAAGGCCGCCAATGACGATGAGTGCCATAATCACCAAATTCAGATACCAGTTTCCTGCTTCTGCCGTCAGCGAAGAAAATGGTGTTTCTGCACCCATCAGGTCAAATCCTGCGTTGCAGAAGGCGGACACCGAATGGAATACCGAATAATAAAGGCCCTTAAAAAGCCCCAGCCGGGGGCAGAAATAAAGAGCCAGGGCCGCCGCCCCCAGGCCCTCGATCAGAAGCGTCCCCTTCAGGATGAACCTGGTCATACGGACGATGCCGCCTACCTGGGGCGCTGCCACCGCCTCCCGCATAAGGATGCGGGAGGACAGGCCGATCTTCTGGCCCGAAAAGGTATGGGCGGACAAAAGGATCGTCATAAAGCCCAGTCCCCCCACCTGGATCAGCAGGAGCAGGACGATCTGGCCGAACAGGGACCAGTGGGTATACGTATCAAAGCGCACCAGACCCGTCACACAAGCCGCCGAGACTGCCGTAAAAAACGAGTCCGTCACCGGCGTCACGATCCCCTCTCTGGAGGAGACCGGCAGCATCAGAAGGACCGTTCCTATTAAAATCACCGTAAGATATCCCGCCAGAAGCATCCGCGTCGGCGAGCGTCTGATGGATCTCAGATCCAGTTTTCGTTCCAGCTTTCGTTCCAATTTTCAAAACCTCTGTCTTTCTTCTTCCGGCGGCATTGCTTTAATTGGTCAGCAGGTCCAGCACCAGGGCCGCACACTTATTTAACTCTTCCACCTTCAAAGTCTCCTCTGTGGTATGTACCTTTGTCATGCCCGTGGAAAGCACCACTGGCTTGATCCCATGGAGAGCCATCACATTGGCGTCGCTTCCGCCGCCGCCCTTTTCTGTGGAGGCCGGGATCCCCAGCCGCCCGCAGGCTGCAAACACCCGCTTCACCAGCTCGTCATCATTATCCACACGGAAGCTCACATAATTTGTGGAAAGGTCGATATCCAGGGATGCGCCCAGCTCCTGGCAGGCCTCCTCCAGGCATTGCTTCATATGGGCAGCCTGGGCGTTTAGTTTATCCAGGTCCCGGCTCCTGACCTCGGCGACCAGCACCGCCTTTTCCGGAACGATGTTGGTGGCATACTCAGATCTTAAGGTTCCGATATTGCAGGTGGTCTCCTCATCGATCCTTAAAAGATTCATTTTCGCGATCCCCTTTGCAGCCGCCTGGATGGCGCTGATCCCGGCTTCCGGAGCCAGGCCCGCATGGGAGGACCGGCCTGTAATGGTGGCATTTATCTTGATCTGGCCAGGTCCGCAGGTCAGGACCTTTCCCGTATCTCCGCCCGCATCGAAAACCATGGCCTCTTTCCCCTTAAGCATGGAATAATCCATATTTTTCGCGCCGTTCATTCCGCCCTCTTCTCCGATGGTAAAGAGGATGTCTGCGCTTCTGTGGGGCAGATCCTTTTCCTTAATAACAGCCAGGGCCTCCATAATGGCCGCAATGCCGGATTTATCATCGCCTGCCAGGATGGTGGAGCCGTCGGTGCCGATAATGCCGTCTTTGATCACAGGCCTGATCCCGTTTCCGGGAGCCACCGTATCCATATGGGCACAGAAGATCGTGGGATCTCCCGGGATCGTGCCCTCTAAAAATGCATGGACATTAAAGCCGTTGGAGCCAAAGGCCTCTCCTGCCCGGTCGGTCTGGACCTCAAAGCCCAGAGCCTTCAGATCCTGTACCAGCCGCTCTCCCATGGCCTTCTCATTCTTTGTTTCACTGTCGATCTGGACGTACTCTAAAAATGTGTCCAGAAGTCTCTTTTCGTTTATCATAGAATACCCCTCCTGTAAATTATATATTACGCGTTCCCGGTCCCGGCGGTCAGAAGTCCCTCCACCGCGGCCGAGGCCTTCTCCACATCATACGCAGCCTCTTTTGGGAGCCCCTGCTTCTTATACCAGTCCTTTAATTCCTGATATGTGGTAGAACAGGACCCATATCCCAGATACAGCTCCGGGATCTGGTAATTATCTGCAAAGACCACCAGAGGAGTTACCGTTATCTTCTCCATCCCCTGGTCTTTTAACGCATTCTTTATGAGCTCCGCAGCCGCATTGAGCTCAAACAGCGGATTCTTAAACTCTTCCTTTCGTTTCGGGTCTTCCCGCCTCCACATTTCGCCGTCGGGCTTTCCGTAGATCTTTGTCCCCCACCCGTAGGCTCGCACCAGGCGGATCCCGCCCCGGTCCAGAACGATCCCGTCCAGGCTCTGGCCGCCGTCCTCTGTCTTCAGGGTCACATTTTTATAGACCCTGGAGGGCTTCTTTCCCAGCTTCCCCAGCCGTTTCATTACTTTATTTACAGCTGTTTCATGGTTCCTCCGGCGATTCATGCATTTTGCCGCCACGACAAATACCGCGATCCCCGCCAAAAGGAACAGAAAGAACGACAGATAATCCGCTGCCGTGTGCAGCTTCCAGAGCTGAAAATTTCCCCCGAAGAACATACCGCAATCCCCCTATTTTCAAAATTTCCCCTTTATTTTATCATGGTTTCATACCAAACGCAAGTTTGTAACAAATGCCCAAAGGTATTCTTGTTTTTTATAACAAAAAAATTAAATTGATAAAATTTCTATAAACTTTTCCTGGCTTTTTCGTCATTTTCATAGTATGATAAGAATATCAGCAGAGCCATGTCCGTGGTTCTGCCAATATAAGATAGGAGGGGTTTTCACATGAAAGACAACACGACTGCGAAGAAAGTTTCAAAGATCGACCGACTGATCAACGGCATTGAAGCTGTCTGCAACAAGCTGCCGCCGCCGGCCATCCTTTTCTGCTGGCTGTTCCTGTTCACTGCGGTGATCGGCGCGATCTTCACCATGACCGGGCTCACGCTTACCAATCCGGCATCTGGAGAAGCCGTCACATCCGCCAACCTCTTCACCACCGAAGGCCTTCACTGGTTCCTGGACAATATGGTGAAAAACTTCACTGGCTTCGCGCCTCTGGGCCTGGTAATCACCATGACCCTGGGCATCGGCCTCTGTGAAGAATCCGGAATGCTCATCTCCCTTTTAAACAGCTCCTTAAAGAACGTTCCGGCTGCCCTGGTTCCCTATGTGGTAGCGTTCATCGGAACCGTCGGCAACATCGCTTCCGACACTGCCATGGTGGTGATCCCGCCCATGGCCGCCATTGTATACATGGGCGTGGGCAAGCACCCCGTTGTGGGTATGATGGTTGGCTACGCAGGCGCCCAGGCCGGTTTTACCGCGAACCTGATGGTAGCAGGAACCGACACACTGCTCCAGGGCCTTACCAATGATGCCATCAAGGCGTTCATGCCAGAAACCACCTTTGCCGTAGACGCAACCTGTAACTGGTTCTTCATGATCGCATCCACCTTCCTCTGCTCCCTTGTCATTGGATGGTGCTCTGTACATATGATCGAGCCGCGTCTTGGAAAATACGAGGGCTCCGGAAACGCCAAGCTGGATGAAGTTACGCCCCAGCAGAAAAAGGGCCTTCATGCGGCAGGAATCACAGCTCTCATTTATATGGCCCTGATCGCCGTACTGTTCTTTATGGGACCGCTGGCCGGCGAAAACGGAAAATTTGTAGGCTCTCCGTTCCTTAAGGGACTGATCCCGATCCTGTTCGTCCTGTTTTCCATCTGCGGACTTTCCTATGGATATGTTTCCGGCAGCTTTAAAAACATCAACGACGTCAACAAAGCGATGGCCAAACAGATGGCCGGTATGGGCTCCTATGTTCTGTTCTGCTTCTTCTGCGGACAGTTCCAGGGTCTCTTCAACTGGACCAAATTAGGAACGCTGTTAGCCATCGGCGGCGCTGACTTCCTGGAGAACGTCGGCTTCACAGGTATTCCTCTGTGTGTTGCTTTTATTCTCCTCTGCTCCTTTGTCAACATTTTTGTATCCTCCGGTTCTGCCAAGTGGGCGATTTTTGCACCGATCTTCGTGCCCATGTTCATGCTCCTTGGCTATCATCCAGGCTTCACCCAGCTGTGCTACCGCATCGGCGACTCCCCGTTCAACTGCTGGACCCCCATGTCCGCATACATCTGGATGATCCTCAGCGTAGCGCAGACCAAGTACGTTCCCAACTTAAAGATCGGTACCCTGATCGCCAATATGATCCCCATGTCCATCGTGCTTCAGATCGCATGGATCATCTTCCTGGTGATCTGGATGCTTCTGGGAATCCCCTTCGGCCCCGGCGTTGGGATCTATCTGCCGGCAGGCGTTATGTAACTGGTTCCATTCAGCCATTCCCGGCTGAGGCCATATAAAAGCCGCCGTCCATGCGGCCTCTCCCCACATACAGGGAGGGACGTCATGACGGCGGCTTTCTTTATCCTCTCTTATTTCTGACCGTTTTTCTCCAGATCCTGTGCTTTTCTCTCCTCCAGCTTTCTCTCCAGGATCTCTGCCGCACAGACAGCCAGGTCCTTACAGGGCCTCTTCTTATAATAGTCGTCTGTGCGTGCCTCCGGCACCGGAGCCGTATCACTTGTGATCCCCGAAAGCAGGTCCCGGCAGATGATGCTTCCATTTTCCTTCCGGAACTCCTCCGCCAGCTCCTGGATCAGCGCATAATGGTCTGCCTTTGGCTTCCCGGTCTCCGGCCCGGAATATCCCAGAAGCTCTCCCGCCACAATGGCCATGCCGCTGACGCAGCCACACACCTCCCGGAGCCGTCCCAGGCCGCCGCCGAAGGACGAGGCGATCCGTGCCGCCGTCTCCTTTGGGGTCCCCATTTCATCCGCAAAAGCCAGTACCACCGACTGGGCGCAGTTATAGCCCTCCAGGAATAACGCTCCTGCCTTCTCTCCATGTGTCATATCGTATTTTTTCCTTTCTTTTTTATTGAATATTTCCCGTTCCTGTGTTAAACTATATTTGTTATGCTCTGGGCCATCGCCAAGCGGTAAGGCACAGGACTTTGACTCCTGCATTCGAGGGTTCGAATCCCGCTGGCCCAGCGTCTGAAAGCCGTTTTCCTTTCATCAAGAAGGAACTCGGCTTTTTCTTTTTACCCACATTTTAGTACGGAATACTCAAAAATACAACACGTTCATAAAGAACCCGGTAATTCAAAACATTATTGCCTGATTCACCATATTCACTGCAAAAAGAATGATGCACCGTTTTATCAACAGATGCATCATCCTTACCTTTTATGTTTCTTCTGATATCTGGTCTATTATCCCTAATCCGCAAAAATATCTGGGAAAAGCGCTTCGTCAATTCTTGGATTCTTTTCATCCCACTCTTTAAAATGAGGATAATCACGGTTAAAGAACGGATGTCCATAATTTCTGCTCATACGAACCGGAATATCTGTGATGTTGTGCTCCTGGAACGCTTTAATAATTTCTTCTTTCCGCGGATTATGTTCGATTGCTGTAATCGTCATGCATAAACCATGGATCAGCCTTTCAAAACGATTAAACACAATTCCCATTGCCATTTCATGTTCTTTCATTCCAGCTGTACGCGGTCCATTGCACAGACATGAAATATTCATTCCATTTTCCATATATGGATGAGCAGTAGCTTCCGCACAAATCGCCTGATTACCTACCATTTTAATTCCCTGTGCTGTGCCAAAATGATATGTATATCCCTGGATCAAACGCATGATATTTCTAGGATAGCTGACAATAATAACAACATCCGGCGCTTCTGTAAAATCCTCCAAGGGGCGAACCATAACGCCCTTTACCCTATGGGAACAGCGGTGGATATGGCTTGTTACCTCCCTGGCAGTTGCCAGATCCTGATATAAACCCCTTGGTTCAAAAAATCTGCCATCCAGGTAATATCTGTCATCGTCTACAATTCCCAGTGCCCTTGCGCCTCCGAAGCAGCCGAAATTATCAATATCAGCCTTCATTGATTCTCCCTCTCCAGCATGGATTACCATGGTGCAATAGGACATTTTACCCGATAACTTCGGAACATCAGCAGCTTCAAATTCCTCTTCTGTAAACAGGAATTTCATTGCTACGATTTTATGTTCCAATTTTAATGCACAATTTGCATACTCTAAAAGGCGTCTAACTGCTTTCTGATCATATCCGTACATGATTATTCCCCCTTGTTACTGCGGAAAATACTTATCAATCTCACTATAAAGGATGAAAGTACCGTCAAATCGCTCATTAAATGCATCGTACCACTTCTGCTGCTCCATCTGCTCCTTTGCGACAGACACCCATTCAGCATTTTCATCCTTTCCGCTTACGATCAATCCCTGCGGAGTCATCTGATCACGGGTGCTTAATCCCATATGCTCGCTGGGAGACATAACACCGGACTCTTTTACAATAACCGCCGATGCTACTACCCCGTCAACATCATTTATGCTAGACATTGCTGTTGTTAATTCCGCCGGTGTAATCTGAATATTCTTAGGATTTTCTACAATATCAATAATCGAATAAAAATTATTCTCACTGGGAGTTTCTGCAAGAGTGATCAGCCCAGCATTCTGCAGAATACGCAGGCCTCCATCAATATTGCTTAATCCGTTGGAAACGATCACCTTCGCCCCATCCGGAAATGCTTCTGGAGAATCCCATTTTGCCGAATACAAACCAGCATATGAGAAATAGTATGGAAATGCCATAGCCAGGTCAGCATTATTTTCCTCATTGAATGTATTCATCCATTTAAGGCTATTGCAAAATAAGCCATCAATATCTCCTGCATTTAATGCTTCAGCAGGCAGGTTATTTCCGTCGAAAACAACTACCTCTACTTCATATCCAGTTCCTTCCATTGCCTCCTTCATGATCTGGACACACGGTTCTGTTGCTGCAACGCATCCGATCTTAAGCGTAACTGGCTCTTTTTTTGCTTCGGTTGTTGCTGCCTCGCTCTCCTTAGCAGCCGTTTCCTTTGCCTCTGTTTTCGGTTCCTCCTTTGTTGATTCTTTTGCCGTTTCTGAGCCAGAGCATGCAGCCAGACTAAGTACCATCATTCCGCTCAGAAGCAGTGACATCATTTTTTTCATTCTTTCTTCCCTTCCTCTTTCTGTTATTTTTATTTATATATCCATAAAGGATGTATAAAACGTGGTTATTTTCGGAGACATCTGTGATACAAAAGGCTTCCTGCCAGCTGTATAAGCTGGACTATGATCAAAGTAATGATCACGCTTGTATACAAAACAAGATCATTAAAGCTGTAAAATCCATAATTTAATGCAACAGAACCAAGACCGCCCGCCCCAACAGCTCCTGCCATGGCGGTTGATCCGACGCAGTTAATCGTTGCGAGTGTAACGCTATTTACAATTGCCGGCACAGATTCCTTTAATATCACCCGAACCAGAATTTCACGGTTTGATAAACCAAAAGATCTTGCCATTTCTATCAATTGTGGATTTACCTCCAACATGGCATTTTCCAGTAAACGCGCCACAAACGGAATTCCTCCTACACTTAATGGAAGGATTGCTGCCGCCTCTCCAATCATGGTCCCTAGTATAAAACGGGTAATCGGCGCTAATGTCACAATCAAAAGGACAAATGGAAAGCTCCTAATCGAATTAGCTACTACCGATATCGGTGTATAAATCTTTTTATTAGGATGCAGCCCTTTGCTGGGATGGGTCAGAACCATAAGACACGCCAAACCAAAACCGCAAACCACACAGATAAGCATTGTAACCGCAACAAGACGAAGAGTTACCAAAATAGCGGGGGCAATCAACTGATTGAAATATCGCATCCAGACATCCCAAAATTCCGAGTTAAACACTGTCTGCCCCCTCCTTTTCTACCGTTTGGCAATAAATCCCCTTCTTGCGGAGCCAGCTTAAACAGGTATCTAATTTTTCTTCTGGCACCCTGATAGAATAATGTATCTGGGCTTCCTTTCCCATACCAAGATGCTGAATATCCATAATATCAAAATCCGTTTCCAGATCCCGGACCATACGGGAAAACACAAACTGATCCTGTTCACAAAACAAAACTGATAGATTTGCGTGATTTTCTCTATTCCCCTGCAATCTGCGCAGCGCCGCTGGAGCCTGCATGAATATCTCCGTTGTTGCTCCATGACAGGCGAGATGTCCATCCTCCAAAATCGCCATATGCGTACAAATATTCCGGATAACCGAAAGCTGATGCGCCACAACAATAATCGTTATTCCCGTCTTTTCATTGATCTCTTTTAAAAGATTCAGAATAGATTCGGCGGTTCTAGGGTCGAGAGCCGATGTAGCCTCATCGCACAACAACACTTTAGGCTGCATCGTCAATGCTCTGGCAATCGCAACTCTCTGTTTCTGCCCTCCCGAAAGATATGGCGGAAAGGCTGAGATCTTATCATTCAGATCAACCAGACCAATGAGTTCCCTCACACGTTCATCTATTTCTTTCTTTTTATAGCCCCAGCTTTTCATAGGAAAAGCTACATTATCATACACATTCAGACGGTCCAGCAAAGAAAAATTTTGAAATACCATACCGATCTCACGACGTGCTTCCCTTGCCTGTCGGTCATTACCTGTCGATATCTGTATACCATCTACCAAAATACGCCCACTATCAAATGTTTCTAATCCATTGATGCATCGTAAGAGTGTAGACTTTCCAGCTCCGCTCTGTCCAATGATGCCAAATATAGATCCCTTTTGAATGTGAAGACTCATTGTATTTAAAACTTCTAATTCTCCATATCTTTTTGAAAGGTTCTCAATCTGAATCATATTATTTTCACCTTTTTCAATGTCAAGACCATTTCCTAATGCTGACTTCTATTTTTATTAATATATAATTTTCACCAAACATTGTGTCACAGCGTTTTCATTATATATGAATTTATATAGAAATCAAATTCCAAAATTCTATTCAACATTGTTTCTGAATTGAAAAAATAAATATCTATTTATTATATGTTTTCTAATAACATATATTTATCGACATTTTATATAATATTTAATTGAATTTTATATAATCTCGCACAAAATTGTCCTATTCCAATTTTAAGTCAGATGAATAAGACTACTCCTATTTATTTTATCACCTTATAAATACTCTTTAATAATCGGCAATTCACTATCAATCCGGAAAATTGTGATTTTTGTTATAGAATGGCTATATAGAGATACCAGATCGGCCTAGAAAAATAAAAACCCCGGAACCAAAGTTCCGGGGAAATACGGGTGGATACAGGGATTCGAACCCTGGGCCTCCAGAGCCACAATCTGGCGCGCTAACCAACTGCGCTATATCCACCATATGAAATTACGGGAAAACCCGACTGAGCCTGAAGGGATTCGAACCCCCGACCCACGGCTTAGAAGGCCGTTGCTCTATCCAGCTGAGCTACAGACTCATCAAGCGGGTGATGGGAATCGAACCCACGTATCCAGCTTGGAAGGCTGGTGTTCTACCATTGAACTACACCCGCATATTCTCTTGCGAACCGTTGAAGGACTTTGGAAAACCATCGGGGTGACAGGATTCGAACCTGCGACCTCCTGGTCCCAAACCAGGCGCTCTAGCCAAGCTGAGCCACACCCCGCTTTTAAGACGCCCTTTCGTTTGCCTTACGCTCTCGGAACGCAAGTGATATTATAGCTGATGAAACCGTTCTTGTCAACTGTTTTTCATAAATTTTTTAAGAGATTTTTTATATTTCTTCGAAAACGCTTATCCCCAGATCCCCATCTGCTCCAGCTCCTGGTTCCAGTCCTCATCCTCCAGATAACAGATGGTAAAATGGGCCTCTCCCTGGCGGTCCAGCTCCATGAGCATATAGGACGGCTTCCTTCCCTCCTGACGCGGGTAGGAAAGGCTTCCAGGATTCAGGACCACCAGGCCGTCCCGGCAGTATTCCAGATGCGGCTTATGGGTATGGCCGTACATGACGATATCCACCTTCCTTGCCCTGGCTTCATCCTTGATCCCCTCGGTCCCCAGGGATACGCCGTACATATGTCCATGGGTCAGGAGCGCCCGGTATCTCCCGATGGAGATCTCCTTTTCCCGGTCACAGAAGGAAAAGAAATCGTTGTTTCCCCGGACCACATGGATCACGCAGACATCATTATCGACCCACTCTCTGAAATATGACTCACTGCCCTCGGTGTCTCCCAGATGGATCAGCATATCGATGGGCCCGGTCTTTTCCAGCACCCGCCTGAAATTCCCATCTCTCCGGTGCGTATCGCTGACGATCAGAATCCTCATACCGCTCATGACCTCTGCTCCGCAAATTCCTTTTCCAGCAGCTCCTTCATGGCCCGGAGGGCCTTTCCCCGGTGGCTGATGGCGTTTTTCTCTTCCATGGTGATCTCCGCCGACGTTTTCCCGTATTCCGGCAGCATTAAGATCGGATCATATCCGAAACCGCCTGCCCCGGCTGGTTCATAGGCGATGCGGCCTTCCATGGTCCCGCGGGTCGTAAGGACCCTGCCGTCCGGCAGCGCCGCCGCAATGACACATACGAACCTGGCGGTCCTTTTTTCCTCCGGAACCTCTGCCAGACGATGGATCAGGTTCCAGTTCTTGATCTCATAGGAGGTCTTTTCTCCCATATATCTGGCGGAATATACGCCCGGCTCTCCGCCCAGGGCGTCCACCTCCAGGCCCGAATCGTCGGCCAGGACAATGCCGCCGGCCTCCTCCCAGACTGCCTTTGCCTTTATGACCGCATTGGCCTCAAAGGTATCCCCGTCCTCCACAATGTCCGCCTGGACGCCGGCCTCCTTCATGGAGAGGATCTCTGTCCCCAGGCCTTTTAAGATTTCGCGGATCTCCCGCATTTTTCCCTGATTGGAAGTTGCAAATATGATTCTGTGTTCCATAGCTCTCCTGCCTTTACTTTGTTCCATGGCTCCGGTCATGCTCCGTTCCCATACGCCTTCAGACACACGTTGCAGGCCTCCCTTTCCTCTGCCCGCATCCATTGTGTCCCATCAAGACTAATATACCCTTCCCCGTCGGTAATGTCAACATTTCCCCACCGGCCTCCGCCGTTATATTCAATGGCCACCGGCTGCTCCGTTCCCGGTGACCGGATCCACAGCGCCACGGCAAACCGGCTTCCTGCCTTTACCTCCACCGGCGCTTCAAAGGGGATCGTATAAAACCCGGCCTCCCCAAGCCGTCCGGACGCCAGCAGGGGCATAAGCTCCCCGCCCAGTCCGGAAAGGGCCTCTCCCGGCTCCATGTCCCCGGGAACTGCCGCGCCATACAGCGCATACTCCGTATCCGGGACCATGGCATAAAATCCGGCGGCCTCCACGGTCCCTTTTTCTTCTGCCTCATACACGTTGGCGCACCACGCCTCTTCCTTCCCATAGCCCAGCTGGCCGGTCCAGCCGCACAGATCCGTCTGGAAGATATGGCTGTAATTCTCCGCACTCTCCACACCGGCATAAGAAATGTTGTGGCGGCCGATCTGGGTATCTTCATAGGAAACATAAAAAAATCCCTGCTCCCCAAAGCCCTCTCCCCAGCTATTGGCGCAGAGAAAGGCCCCGTCTCCTTCCGGCTGCGGGGAAAAAGCCTCCCTGGGAAAGGAATCATCCCATCCAACGATCACCACATCGTGATTGGCCTCGTGGGCTCCGTCATAAAAATATGCGCTCCGGTCTCTTCCGCCCTGCTCCGGCAGATACAGGGAGCTCTGAACGCCTCCCGTCTCATAAACGGCACGCTTGATGGCGTCATAGTCCTTTTCTCCCAGAAGCTTCACCGTCTGGACATGGCACACTGGAGAAAGCCCCTCCGGGGAAACATGGTCCCCGTAAGGATCATCGGCCTCCGCTGCCGGCCCCTGCCAGCTTAAAAGGTAAGCCCAGGAAAGGGAATAATCTCCGCCAGCAGCCGCCGCAAGCCCGGCGCTGTTTTTATGGATCATGTGGTCCGCTGATAACGGGATCCGTTCTTCCTCCTTCATGGAAGTCTCCAGGGCCGTTACCGACGCAAACGCCCAGCAGGTGTTCTGGTCCCCCTGATCCCGGATCCATGGCCCGGCGCCGTCCTCCCGCAGGTCGTACCGGGCCGGAAGGGGGAGCGGCTGCCGTTTTGCGGCCATGGATCCGCCCAGTCCAAGGGCCGCTGCCCCGGCCAGGACCCCCAGGGCCAGAACCGCCTTCCCGCGTCTCATTCTTCCCACCTCTTTCCTCACAAACCGGAGCCTCTGATCTTTACCCGTTCTGCCTTCCCGGATTTCTGGACGGGGGCTTGGGACCCATGAACTGGTAAAAATACGTTTTCATCATACCATTATAGATCTTTCGGTTCTTATCCGCCTTCCGGCCGAAATACCGCTCCGTATCCTCATAGGCTGTGATGATATAGGCGGACCAGGAATCCAGGGCCACAAACCGCTCGCCGATGGTCTTATAAAGCTCCGGCAGGTTCTTCTTATCCTCGATCCGTTCCCCGTAGGGCGGGTTTGTAATAAGGAAGCCGTATTTCTTCGGATGGCTCAGCTGGCTCACCGGCCTCTGCTGGAAATGGATCAGATGGTCCACTCCGGCTGCCGCCGCATTGGCCCTGGCCGCCCGGACGATCTCCCCGTCGATGTCATAGCCCTGGATATCCACAGAAATATCGTCCTTCACCAGATCATTGGCCTCGTCCATGGCCTCATACCAGCACTTCTTTGGGATCAGGTTCTTCCACTCCTCTGCCAGGAATTCCCGGTTCATGCCAGGCGCCATATTGGCCGCCATCATGGCCGCCTCAATGGGAAAGGTGCCGCTGCCGCAGAAGGGATCCACCAGGATCCGGTCCGGCTTCCACGGGGTCAGCATGAGCAGGGCCGCCGCCAGCGTCTCCGTAATGGGGGCTTTACTGGTCAAAGTCCGGTACCCCCGCTTGTGCAGGGAATCGCCGGAGGTATCCATGGCCACAGTCACCACATCCTTATAAAGGAACACCCGCAGAGGATAGCTGGCCCCGTCCTCAGGGAACCAGGTGATGCCGTAGGCCCCCTTCATCCGCTCCACCATGGCCTTTTTCATGATGGACTGGATATCTGACGGGCTGAACAGCCTGCTCTTAATGGAGGACGCCTTGGCCACCCAGAATTTTCCGTCCCGGGGGATATACTGCTCCCAGGGGATGACCCGGGTGCCCTGGAACAGCTCCTCAAAGGTCTCCGCCTTAAAGCTCCCTACCTTTAAAAGGATCCGCTCCGTGGTCCGTAAAAATATATTGGCGCGGCAGACGGCCTCTGCGTCTCCGATAAATGTGACACGGCCGTCCTCCACCTGGCTCACCTCATAGCCCAGGTCCAGGATCTCCCGCTTCATAACTGCCTCCAGCCCGAAATGGCAGGGGGCGATCAATTCAAATCTTTCCATTCGGTACCTTCCTAACTGCTCAAATCTGTTGGTTTATACTTTTCTCCATTTTAAGGGCTTTCCTGGCCTCTGTCAAATGCTTTCTGCCCTGCGGCGGGGGCCGGCCCGGCCACGGCATCACGTCTTTGGGACCGGCGGGGTCACCGCGTCCCCCCGGGACCGTCTGTCAGATGGCGGCCCCGGTAGCAGGAAAGCCCTCCGTAAACATTGACCGCCTGGTACCCGGCCCCCGAAAGGAGCCTGGCCGCCTGCATCCCCCGGCCGCCGTGGGAACAGTAAACGATCACCGGCCGCTTCCTGGAAATACCCAGAAATTTTTCTGGATCTTCAAAAAAACCAGATTGTTCTGTTATTTTTAAAATCTGCTGCACCGGCAGGTTCACAGCTCCCGCCAGATGTCCCTCCCTGTATTCCTCCGGCTCCCGCACATCCGCCAGGGTAAAAGCCCTGCCCTGGTCCAGCAGCGTTTCCAGCCTGTCTGCGGAAATATTCTGAAACATACGCGCCTCCGGCCTGTACCTTCTTATGATCAGTATACGCCCGTCCCGCCGGACATGTTCCATCCCCATAAAAGCCCCTATGGGATCCGGACAGAAAAAACGGCGGAAGGATCGCTCCCGCCGCCGCTTTTTTCATGACTTTTCAAGCCGTCATGCCATCAGTCGTAATTTTTGCAGTCCTGGCTGCTGTTTCTGCCGGAATTTCTGCTGCTGTTCTGGCTTTTGTTCTGACTGTTATTCTGGCTTCTGTTCTGGCCATTGTTCTGGCTGTTATTCTGGCTTCTGTTCTGGCTGTTGTTTCCTGCGTTTTCATTTCTTGTGCTGTCGTCCATATCATAGCTGTTTCTTGACATTTGAAATACCTCCTAATGGGATTCAGTTGACTACACCCATAGTATGGGCTCATCCGCAGAAAACTATTCGCCGAAGGTTCGTTTTAATTTTTTTAAGCACTGGCCAAAAGCCGGCACAAGAAACAGATCCGCGCAGATCCAGGCCAGGGGACTGGCAAAGCAGGCCGGAAGGAAGCCGAACACCGGCACCAGGCAGAAGCCCACAAAGGCCCTGGCAACCATCTCACAGACCCCAGCCAGAATGGCAAAGGTACTGAATCCCATGCCCTGGATGGCGAACCGCACCACATTCACCAGAGTCAGAGGAATATAAAACATACTGTTGCAGATCAGGAAGGTGGAGATCTGCCGGATCAGCTCCGTTTCCGACGAATCCACGAAAAGCAAGGCCAGATACCGGCCGCAAAAGAACAGCGCCGCAAAGGCCGCTGCCGAATAGGCAAAGCCCATAAGACTGGCCTTTTGCACACCTTCCCGCACCCGGTCCAGCTTTTTCGCCCCCACGTTCTGGCCGGCCCAGGTGGCCATGGTGCCGCCCAGGGCATCAAAGGGCGTACAGAAAAACATGCTGATCTTGCTGCCGGTGGATACGGCAGCCACAGCCATGGAGCCCAGGGAATTGACGGCAGCCTGTAAGATCACGCTGCCGATGGCCGTGATGGAATACTGGAGCCCCATGGGGATGCCCATGGCACAGAGCACCCGGATCATGTCCCTGTCGGGCTTTTTTTCGTCTCCCTCCATCCTGAGGACCGGGAATTTATGGATCATGTATGCCAGGCACAGAACGGCAGAGATCCCCTGGGAGACCACCGTGGCCAGGGCCGGACCGCCTACGCTCATATGGAGCACCAGGATCGTGAAAAAGTCCAGGCCGATGTTTAACACCGAGGACAGAAGAAGGAAATACACCGGTGTCTTACTGTCGCCCAGGCTCCGGATGATCCCGGCCAGGAGATTATACATATAGGTAACGGGAATTCCCATGAAAATCACAAATATGTAATCATAAGCCCCCTGGATAATGTCCTCCGGCGTGTTCATCCAGCGGAGGATATCCATGCAGAGGATGCCCACAGCCGCCGTCATCACCACCGCAAACACTGCCGCCAGATATCCGGCGTTGGCCACGAACTTCCGCATGCCCTTGTGGTCTCCGGCCCCGAATTTCTGGGCCACCGGGATGGCAAAGCCCGTGGCCGCACCGATGCAGAAGCCGTTGATCATGAAATTGATGGAGCCGGTGGAGCCCACAGCCGCCAGGGACGTGACCCCCAGGCACTGGCCCACCACCATGGTATCCACCATGTTGTAAAACTGCTGAAATAAGAGCCCCAGAAGCATGGGGAGGGCAAAGCCCAGGATCAGCCCAAACGGCGATCCCGATGTCAGGTCCTTTCCGCTTTCTTTTCTCATACGTATCCTCCTCGTCCGTATCGTTCCTCACGTCATTTTTTAAATAATTCCCTATTATAAAACCAGTTTTTTTTAATGTACAGACCGGAAAATTGCCAAAATATTCCCTTGTTTCCCCTTCCATTTCGTGAAAAGATATGATAAGATGACAACAGGACAAACGTCCGGAAAATAATTATGCAGAGTAGATAAATGCGCGTCAAGTGCCATGCCGGACGGGGAGTTGCCGGCGGGACGAAGGGCTATGCCCGCGGTGCATCTGTCGCATCCCGCTGCACCAGAAGATAAGGATCCCATATCTCCTGCTGCGGTCAGAATTCTGCAAAGGAGGTATTTTTTTATGAAGAAACTACTTGCTTTGATTTCTGATTCCTACCATGAATTCAAACACGTAAGCACCATCACCACCTGCGCTATGTTTGGCGCCATGTCCATTGTCTTAAACCAGCTCGCCACCATCCGTGTAACTCCCAATTTAAAGATCGGCTTTGGCGCCCTGCCCAACGAGCTGGTGGATTATCTGTTCGGCCCTGTGGTGGGAAGCCTGTTCGGCGGCGGCATGGACATCATCAAATTCATGCTGAAGCCCGACGGCGGCTTTATGCCTGGCTTCACCTTCAACGCCATGCTGGCTGCCTTTATTTACGGTCTCTTCCTTTATAAGAAGCCCCTGAGCCTTAAACGTATGCTGGCTGCCAAGCTGGTGGTCGCAGTTCTCTGCAACATCCTCTTAGGCACCCTGTGGCTTTCTATGATCAATGGAAAGGGCTATCTGGCCCTTCTTCCCGCCCGGGCCGTGAAAAACCTGATCCAGTGGCCGGTGGACTCCCTGATCTTCGTCCTGGTAGCCAAGACCCTGGAGCAGGCCGGCGTATTCCGGCTGGTCCGCCGCCAGCATCAACCATAAAACAGGCTGTGCGGAGCTCTCATGGCCATCCCGGCAGCGCCAGGATCCCGTGAGCCCCGCCACAGCAAAACAGCCCGCAGACACTCACATCTGCGGGCTGTTTCTATATCCTTTTATCCTTTATCCATCTGCCCGGAGGGCTGGGAAATTTTCATTAATCACCGAGGACGTTGACGATCTTCGCCGGATTCCGGTAGGTCCATTCGGAAACGCAGATGCCTGTCCTCTCGTTGGAGGCATGTACCACCTGGCCGTTGCCGATATACAGGGCCACATGGTTGATGCGCTTTCCGCTGGCATAGAATACCAGATCGCCCGGACGGATCTCTGCTGCGCTGATCTCACGGCCCTGGACAGCCTGGGATCTGGAGGAGTGGGGAAGCTCCACACCGGCTGAATGGCGCAGTACATAAGAGGTGAATCCGGAGCAGTCTGCTCCTTTATTGGGATTGGTCCCGCCGTATACATAGCGGTTTCCCACAAACTGAAGACCGTATTCCACAACAGCCTGGCGTCGTTCTGCAGAAACACGGGCTGCGGTCTCCTCCGCAGTCTCCACAGGAACCACCGGGGCTTCCTCCGGAGCGTCCTCCAGGGTCTCTTCCTCATCCTCTGCTGCCGCAGTGTTCAGATAGCCCTCGAATTCTCCGGTGGAGATCTTTGCCCACTGACCGTTTACCATTTCCAGTACGTCGTATGTATCCCCGGCCTCAGCCTGTCCCACCACCTGGGACTCTGTATCCGGCTCCGAGTACACCTCTGTGTTCTCGTCTTCCACCTGGATCAGCATGGAAGCTCCGGCCTGGTCCTCCGTATCCTTCCGTCCGGCAATGATGATCTCCGGCTCCTCCGGGCCATCCACCGCATGGAGCAGAGGTCTGGGGGCCTCCTGGTCGGCCATGGCCCTTTCCGGCGCTGCCGCTGCCATCAGTGTACAGAAACAAAAAAGTCCGGCGGTCTTCAAAATCCTGTTTGTCATATAATCCCCAATCATTACTTTTTCTTTTTCGTTTATTACAAATTTGTTAAAACTTGTTACGAAAATGATTATATTTCCAAAACATGTTTTTGTCAACCAATCTGCCGGACTTAATAATTTTTTAATATTTTCCCGTCTACCTTCTCAGGCTCTTAATAAACCACCACACCAGCAGGAGCATCAGCACCGGTCCGGCAAACCGTACCAGCAGTGCGAAGATGCCCCCCAGGAGCCTGAATACCGCAGAGAATACAACAAAGACTGCCAGCATTAAAAGCAGCTTCCAGTACCATTTGCTCAGGTCAAAGTAGTGGACGTGCGAGGAGGTCTCCGACTGGCTTTCATATGTGCTGCCGGCGTCCTCAAAGGCTCCGTATCCGTCTCCCATGGCCTCTCCTGCCGCCTCACTGGAATCGATGATGGTCCTGGCCACGATCCTTGGCTCCCCGATCTCATCCACGATCTCATCCACAGTACGGCCCTTTGCCATCTCCTGGGAAATGTAAGAATTGTAATAATTTAAATTTTCCCGGATCACGGAGGCCGGTACCTCACCAGCCAGCGCTTCCTCCAGTCCTGCTAAAAATTCTTCCCTGCTCATTCAGTTCTCCTTGATGTTTGATTGATTCTGCTTACCCTAATTTTTCCTTCAGGATACCGCCGCGGTACGCCGCCATCAGCTCCTTCAGGTCCTCGATCTTGGCGGCCAGCTCTCTTCCGGTATCTGTATCCGCCACCATGATCCGCTTTTTCATTTTTTCAACGATGGTCACCTTGGGGGTGTTCTCATGCTTCGGATCAAAGGGCTTGTGCTCCGCCAGGGCCAGATGACGGGAATTGAAGATCAGCGTATAGCCGGCGATCCCTGTCTTTGGCTGGTAGGACTTGGCAAGGCCGCCGTCGATGACGAACAGCTTTCCGTTGCCCTTTATGGGGCTCTCCCCATCCTTCAGCTTCACCGGCACGTGGCCGTTGATAATGTGGGAGCCCTCCACCGGAAGCCCGAATTCCCTCAGTATTTTATCACAAAATTCCTCTTTTGTACTCAGTTTATAGTACGGATTCATATTTTCTTTGGCCGCGGCCTTATCCGCCACAAAATAACCCTCAAAGGTGGCCATATTATCCTTGCCGTAGACCGGAGACTTGGGTCCGCACCATAAATACCACATCAGATCCTTATACCATTCCTTGGATGTGTCGTCATCCGGAAGGAAGTAGGCCATCTTCACGGCATCCTCGATATAGTCTAGCATCCGCTTTCCGGAATAGATGATCCCGTTGAATTTGATCTCATCGAAATCACCATTTTCCTTCATGGGGATACAGCCGTGGTACAGAAGGTTGGAGTTGCAGCACTTATACATGGCCCCATGGGAGTACACAAAGCGGATGTGGCGCTGGAGGTTTACGCTGTGCTTAAAGGACATGCACAGATTGTGGATCAGCTCCTCCTCTTCCTTTGTGAGCTTTAAGGGATCCTTGGGATCCACCGTGGGAAGCTTCTTATCCGTCAGCGGATATTCCTTTCCCTTGATGGTAACGGTCCCCTTCTCAAAATTGATCCGGGTCAGATGGAGCCGGTCCTCCATGTTGTACTCCGGATGGCGTTTGATGATCTGGCCCTCCACCTTAAACTGGATCACAGCGATGGCCTTGTGCATCTTGGCCGCCAGCCCAGGATCCACCGCGTCATAAATATTTTCATCCAGGATCTTCGGCATAAAGTGCTCGCAGGCATCGTCCCGGTAGACTCTGGCTGCAAACATGGACAACGGACGCAGGTTGATTCCGTAGCCGTCCTCCAGAAGGTCGAAGCAGTTGTAGCGGATGGCGATCCGCAGGACGTTGCAGATGCAGGCCAGGTTGCCCGTGGCCGCCCCCATCCAGGAAATATCATGGTTGCCCCACTGGATATCCACATCGTGGAACTTCATCAGCTCTTCCATAATGATATCTGCTCTGGGTCCCCGGTCAAAGATATCGCCGATGATATGGAGATTGTCGATGGTCAGGTTCTGGATCAGGTTGCACAGCGCCTCGATGAACTCCGCGCCCATTTCGCTGTCGATGATGGAGCGGATGATCTCATCGTAGTATACCTTCTTGTTTTCATCGCTGTAATCCACATGGATCAGCTCGTCGATGATATAAGCGAACGCCGGCGGCATTTTCTTACGCACCTTAGATCTGGTGTATTTGGACGACACCTCTTTACAGATGCATACCAGGCGGTAAATTGTGATCCTCTGCCAGTCCTCTGTAAACCGGTTTTCCCGCTTCGCCGCCCGCAGCCCCCGCTCCGGGTAGTAGATCAAGTTCGCCAGGGCGATCTCATCCTCGTCGGAGATCACATAGCCAAAGGTCTCGGAGATCTTTTCCCGGATGATGCCGGACGCGCTCCGAAGGAGATGGACAAAGGCCTCGTATTCCCCATGCAGGTCACTGAAAAAATATTCCGTTCCCTTGGGAAGGCCGCGGATGGCCATCAGGTTGATGATCTCGCTGGACGCTGCCTGGACATTGGGATATTCCCTGGCTAGCAGCCTAAGGTACGCCAAATCTCTCATATTCAATTCCTCCCACAACACATTTCCGGCAGAGCCCCATTGAAACTTCCCCTGTTTTCCTACTTTTCCTCCGCCGGTGATTGCTTTTCCTTCCATTTTATAGTAACATATTCATATTTAAAAGACCAGACCAGAAAGGGGATTTTTTCATGGACCGGGAGCTTCTTTACGTTTTTGGAACCGGCAATGCGGCGGTGACCAACCTTTATAATACATGCTTTGCCCTTAGGGACAGCGACGAATATTTCATGGTGGATGCCGGCGGCGGAAACGGGATCTTAAAGATCCTGGACAATATGCAGGTGCCTGTCCACCGGATCCACCACATCTTTGTGACCCATGAGCATACGGACCACATCCTGGGCATTGTATGGATGATCCGGATGATCGCCACCGGGATGTTAAAGGACCAGTACCAGGGCGACGCCTATATCTACTGCCACGAGGACCTGGCGGATACCATCCGCACCCTGTGCCGCCTGACCATCCAGGAAAAGCATTTCCGTTTTCTGGACAGCCGGATCCACCTGGACCCCTTAAAGGACGGGGATCACCGGCATATCTTAAGCTATGACGTGACCTTTTTCGATATCCACTCCACCAAGGCCCGGCAGTTTGGCTTCAGCCTCACCTTAAATAATGGGAAAAAGCTGACCTTCCTGGGAGACGAGCCCTATAACCCTGTATGCGAAAAATATGTACGGGACTGCGACTGGCTGCTCCATGAGGCCTTCTGCCTTTATGTGGAGCGGGATCTGTGGAAGCCCTATGAAAAACACCACAGCACCGTCAAGGACGCCTGCGAACTGGCCCAGGCCATGCAGATCCCCAATCTGGTGCTGTGGCATACGGAAGACAGCAACGTCGCCGGACGCGAACGGCTGTATAAGAGCGAAGGGAAGAAATATTATGGCGGCAACATCTTTGTGCCGGACGACGAAAGCCTGATCGCCCTGTAACGGCAGACGGCTGCTTTCCTACTCCTGGGCCAGCTCCGCCTTCCAGAGCCCATGGCGGTTACAGTACTCATATAACGCCAGGGGCCGTTCTCCGTCACTCAGACGAAATTCCACCTGGGGCTGGTCTCCGGGCTTTAAGACCCGGAGGCTTCCTCCCCTGGTGGTCTCCAGATATACCCAGGTAATATAATGGTCCTCGTCCATGGGATGGTCGTCTGCTCCCACCTTTGCCTGGACCACATCCTTTTTCACCTCCACCACCGGAAGGTGCTTTTCCAGGGCCGCGTCCGTGGTGTTGGCGTGAAGCTTGTCATAGGTCCCGCAGCCCGCGTCCTCTTCCCCATAGATCACCAGGGCGATGCCGTGACAGTCGGGACATTGTAAAAATCTGCTCATCTTCGATCCCTCTCTTTCTTATAGGAACAGACCCGGCTCCAGAAGCCTCCGTTTTGCCGGATCCTCTCATATAGTTTCCTCCATCCAGAACGATTTTATCCCCTGTACATGAAAAATCCATCCCACACGCAGGAGAAATTTATTCCCGCGCCGCTTGCAAACTGCCGGAAACCCATGTAAAATATTCGGTGCCGGGCAAAGAAGGTCCCGGCAGGAGGTACTGAACATGAAAAAATTTATGCTGCTTCACGGCATCAACCACAACATGTTCGGGAAAAGAAATCCCGAACAGTATGGGACCGTCACCTTAGATGAGATCAACGAAAACGTACAGAGGCTGGCCCGGGAGCTGGGCGTTTCCGTCACCTGCTTCCAGACCAACGACGAGGGAAAAATGGTGGACAAGATCCACGAGGCCTATACCGAGCATTATGACGGCGTCATGATCAACGCAGGAGCATGGACCCATTACAGCTACGGGATCTCCGACGCCCTGGAAATGCTGGAGTGTCCGCTGATCGAGCTCCACATGTCCAATATACATAAAAGGGAGGAGTTCCGTCACCACTCGGTGATCTCCCCCATCGCCACCGGCATCATCGTCGGCCTGGGAGCCGACGTATACACCCTTGGCCTGCGGGCCCTTGCGGACCGCACCCGGGAACCGGAGCAGAAATAACTGGCCGTGCCGCTGCCCGGCGGCAGAATGGAGATTATTATGAATAAACGCGAAATTTCAGAAATAAAGAAACAGTTCAAAAAAGACAACAACGCCATCACCCGCATCTGCGGCTGCTACGTGGACGCAGAAAAAAATATCAGAACGACTTTGAAAGAGGCCTTTTTTGCTCTCTCAGAGGAAGAGATCTTCAAATATTATGAGATCTTTAAAAAGACCCTTTCCGGGGGGATCGGAAAAAATCTCCACAACCTGGAATATTCCATCCGCGACGAGGGCGAAGACAGCGCCCATGCCCTGCTCATGAAGCTTAGGGAGGAAAAGCTGGCGGACGATGAAACTGTGGATTCCTTCTATAATAAAGTCATTGAAAACTACGACTACGGCGAAAACTATTACATCATACTGATCCACAGCGCCTACGATGTTCCGGGAAAGGCCTCGGACAATGAAGAAATGTTCGACGCCTCCGAGGAGGTCTATCACCATATCCTCTGCTGCATCTGCCCGGTGAAGCTGTCAGAGCCGGGGCTCTCCTACAATGAGGCCACCAACCTCATCGAAGAACGGCCCAGGGACTGGTGGGTGCAGCCGCCCATGACCGGCTTCCTGTTCCCTGCCTTCAACGACCGTTCCTCCGACATCCACAGCCTCCTGTATTTTTCCAAAAATCCCGAGGAGCTGCACACCGAATTCATCGACGCCTGCCTGGGCGCGCCGTCGCCCATTTCCTTCCGGTCCCAGAAGGAGGCGTTCCAGGAGATCCTCTCCGATACCCTGGGGGATTCCTGCGACTACACCATTGTCCGCCAGATCCATGAAACCCTCACCGAGTTAGCGGAGGAGCACAAGGAGGACATGGAGCCCCTGGCCCTGACAAAGCCCCAGGTCCGTGACCTTCTGGAAAAAAGCGGCGTGGAGCCGGAGCGGCTGGAGCATTTCGATACCGTTTATAAGGAAGCTGCCGGAGAGGATACGTCCATTCTGGTACCGGCTATCACAGGGACCGGAAAATTTGCCGTGAAAACGCCGGACGTGGACATCAAGGTCAACCCAGACCGGCTGGACCTGGTGGAGACTCGTTTCATTGAGGGACGGCGCTGCCTGGTCATTGCCGTGGAAAACAACGTGGAAGTCAACGGAATGCCCGTAAAAATGTGGGAGGAGGCCCAGAACTAGGCCTCCTCCATATCCCTCAGCGCTTCCTCTCCCGTATTCACCAGATATTCCACCGCCTGGGCCGGGTAGCTTCCCGCCGCCGTTTCCCCTGTGAGCATCAGGGACGAGGCGCCGTCCAGCACCGCATTATATATATCCAGGACCTCGGCCCTGGTTGGGACTGCCCGTTCATGCATGGAATCCAGCATCTGGGTCACCACCATGAACGGCTTTCCAGCTTCCCGGCATTCTCTTGCCAGCCTCTTCTGGACCCCGGGCAGCTTCCATAAAGGCATGGCGTTTCCCAGGTCCCCTCTGGCGATCACCACATGATCGCAATACGGAAGCAGCTCCTTTATGGCTTCCACTCCCTGCATGTTCTCGATCTTGGCAAAGACCTGGATCTCTCCGGCCCCGGCCTCCTTAAGAGCCTCCCGCAGAACCAGAAGATCCTCTTTATTCCGCACAAAGGGCAGCATCACCCCGGTGATCCCATAGGAAACGGCTTCCCTTATATTTTTCCGGTCGCTTTCCGTCAGCGTGGGCATGGGGACAGCTTTCCCCTCAATGGCCAGGCTCTTCCCGGACTTTATGAGCCCGCCCCGGACCACCCGGGCCATGATCCGGCATCCGCTGGCGGACGGTGCGGCTCCGGCTTCTGCCTCCAGCTCCACCTTCCCATCGTCAATGAGGATCCGGTCTCCCGGACACACATATGCCAGTGCTTCCTCCGGAACCGGAAGGCCTCCATCTCCAAGGACCAGCCAGCTGCCCTCTTCTGCCTGGATCTCCTCCTTAAACCTTCCCAGACGCAGCTCCGGGCCCCGGAGGTCCATGAGGATCTGTACCTGGGAATGAAGCTCCCTTCCGGCCTCCTGCACCATACGGATCCAATGTCCATTTTCCTCCAGATCCCCATGGGACAGATTGAGCCTCACGCCTGTCATCCCGGCTGCCAGCATCTCCTTTAACGTCTGCACACTGCCGCAGGCCGGCCCCAGCGTACCATAATACTCCATACAAAAACCTCCCGGATGTTTTTTTACTATCATACACCGGAATAACAAAAAAAGGAAGTCCCGCAGGCCGGTCCATGGGTCCAGAGCCTTCTACTCCTCTGTCCCGGGATCTTCCAGCACAACCTCCATCACATCCTCCACCCGGCATTCCAGCGCCCGGCAGAGCCGCTCAATGGTCTGGGTGGAAACGTTCATGTTCAGCTTCAGCCTGCGCATCTGTCCCGCGCTGATCCCATGATACCGGATCAGGCGGTACTGGCTCATCCCCCTTTTCTCCATGGTCTCCCACAGGCGCGTATATCTGACCATCCCGCAGTCTCCTTACCTACTTGTTTCCCTCTCTGGAACCAGCCGGAGTCTTCCCAGCCGTTTTTCCGCCAGTACGGTCTTCTGCCTTTCCGGCCAGCTTTTCTCCGGTGACTGCTGCGGTCTTCCCGGTTCCCTGGACTCCGGATCTGGATGCCAGTTTCCCAGACGCGTTATCTCTGGTAGCTGCCGCGGCCTTTCCGGTTCCCTGGACTCCAGATCTGGATGCCGGCTTTCCAGACGTGTTATCTCTGGTAGCTGCTGCGGCCTTTCCGGTTCCCTGGACTCCGGATCTGGATCCTGGCTTTCCAGGCGCCTTATCTCCGGTGACGCCCTCCGCTTTTTCGGCATCCCTGGCCCCGGCTGCGGTCCTTCCAGCCGCCCTGCCTCCGGCACTGGACGGTTCCTTTCCGTCTGGTTCCTGGGGATCCAGGATCACCTCTACAATATCCTCCACAGGACACTGTAAAATATTGCAGAATACCTCCAGGGTATGGGTGGAAACATGCATATTCTTTTTCATCCGGCCGATCTGACCGGCGCTGATCTTATAATGGTTGATCAGCCGGTACTGGCTGATCCCTTTCTTCTCCATTGTTTTCCATAAACGTTCGTAACTTACCATGTTCATCCCCTCCTTTGTTTCTATTAAACCAGGATTACCCGAATTTGTATATTATCTATATTTTGATAATATAGTCGTCTGGATGATGGACAGAACGCCAGACCCACGCCCCGGTATTTCCTCCTCCGGGCAGCTCATGGACCGCGGCCCCATATATAAAAGTATCTCTGATCCTCCCCATTTGATACAGAATGTCTTTAAAAACGATCCCGTCCCATAAAACGAAAAGAAGCCGTTTGCGCGCCTCATAACAGAGCTGCACAACCGGCTTCCTTCCAATCACTTATTCAAACACAACGCATCCGATCACGCTCTTCTGCAGATCGGTCACTCTTTCGATCTCCATAGCAACAGTGCTGTATTTCGCATCCATGCACTGCTCCACCAGAACCACTCCGTCACACTCCGGCAGCTTCTTTAAGGTTTCCGCATCCTGGAGCATATTTCCTCCGGCCATCACATGGATCCCGGCAAGTCCTGCCGCCAGTCTGTCTGTCACCTCGGACAGGACTGCCTCATCGGCGGTTCCTGTCACCAGGATGGTCTTCATGTTTTCCGCATAGTTCCGGATATTTGCGGTGATCAGCCCGTATCCTGTATCCGCATTTCCTTCCACCGCACGGCCTTCCATCCGGTTTAACCATGCGTCGATCTTACCTATGGGCTTTTTCCGGCGGATGGGCATGGTGCCCAGGATCTTAATGCGGTAACGGTTCTTTAACTCCTTGGCAGAATAAAGCTTATCGCTCATAAGGAAGGCCACGCAGATAAAGAACACCACCATAAAGCCGCCCAGAACACCGCCCAGGACCGCATACTTGATCCCACTCTTTAAAGCTGCCATTGCGGAGCTGGCTGCTTCCTTGGGCTCCTCCAGCTCGTCCAGAGTCTTCTGCTTCTCCTCCAGGCTGTTGTTCAGGCTGGTCAGCCGCTCGGTCTCCGCCCGCTGGGTATCCGCCAGAGTAAGATCCACCATGGCGCTGACGCTGCTGTTGACCGTGTTCACCGTATGCTCGCCGATGCTGGCGACTACCTGTCCATGGAGCTCGTTCATGTGATCCAGCATCTCGTCCATGACCTTCTTGGCATCGCTCTTGGTCTTATGCTTGACATTGATGGTCAGAAGGTGGTTTAACTGACCGCCGTTGGTCCCGATGGTCACATTGACCAGTTCCTTTAAGTATCTGGGCTCCGTCCCCACACTCTTTGCCACATCCTCCATCACGGCGCTGCTGGTCAGAAGACCCTGGTACGCCTGGAGGATCGTATCCGTATAATCCTGGTTCTGGTAGACCATTCCCGGCATGATCTCATATCCGGTGGTCACATACATATCGATCCTGGATTCACATACATCATAGGGGCTCATATTGATCCAGATGGATTTATCCAGGTATTCCTGCTGGTTCGCGATGTCTGTCTTCAGATTCTCGATCTCGCGCTCCGCCGTCTCCTTATTCTTCTCGTAGAGATCCAGCTCCTCCTGGTATTTTTCCCTGGTCTCCTTGCTGACCTCAGGATCATTCTGCTGCCTGTATGTCATCGCACCCTTGGCCCCGCCAAGGACCAACGCCAGGACCACTGCCACAAGGATCACCGGCCTCCATTTATGGAGCACCGCAAACATCAGATCCTTCAGATCGATTTCCTGTTCATACTGCTCGTATGTAGAATTATTGTCCATTTTCCTTTCTCCTACGCTCTTACTCCCAGAGATTTCCCTAAAAACCGCCAGTGTATTTATCATAACTTTTTTCCCTTTGTCTGTCAAGGATATGGGGGGATTTCCTATGGAATTTTATGGGGAATTCCAGGCAGATCAAGCCGAAAAACAACGGGATTCCGATGCCCTGGGAAATTGGAGATATTATCCCGTTTCTTCATAATATACGCACAATGTATACGGTATTCATAAAAAAGCGGTACTTCCGACAAGGACGATTATGGGAAGTAAAACGGGCTCCGGAGATCAGTTCCGGAGGGACAGCCCCTGGCTCCGGCCCATGAAAACAACGAATCCGAGGAAGATCTGATGTACGAATTGCTGGAAAA
>JACRTJ010000005.1 GCA_014385265.1 Enterocloster hominis (ex Liu et al. 2021) | reverse complement strand
TTCGGAAGAAGTAAGACCCCTTGAAGACGACGAGGTAGATAGGGCAGAGGTGGAAGTGCAGCAATGTACGGAGCTGACTGTCACTAATCGGTCGAGGGCTTATCCAGAAAGGCTGTTTAGAAGGTTTCGGAAGTTCAGTATGTGGTTTTGAAGGTACGCGAAAAACAGGATAAAGGAAGAAATGCACGAGTGGCTCAGTGGTGGAGTATCGCCTTGCCAAGGCGAGGGTCGCGGGTTCGAATCCCGTCTCGTGCTTTTTTTATTTACAGAAAAAGATAAAAAAGAGTCTGAAAGCACGAGACAGTCTCCGCCCCCGCAGGGCTGACGCCCAGGTCCGAATGCCCTCGCTGCGCCCACTGTTGTGGGCTGCGCTGGGGCAGACCCTCCCGTCCCGAGCTTTTTAAGAGAGTGCATTTCAGCGGAGGTCCCGATTTATAGGGACTTCCGCTGTTTTTGTGGGTCCCGCTGGCAGAATGCCTCGGACTTGTATAATAGCTGCTTTTGTGATATGATTGGCTTCATAAAAATGCAGCATATAAGGAGATGACCTCATTGATGAAGAAATTATGGATAGCAGCTCTTCTGGGGCTTATGCTGGCGCTTTCTGGATGCGGCGGAGAAAAGACAGAAGATGCGGAAGAAGCCGCTGCGGTGGAGGAAGGGCAGTATAAAATTGAAATTTTCACGGCCGAAAGTACGGCTGTGCCTGTAAACACGACGGAGGACCCGACTGTGATCCAGAAGCTTTTGGAATCTCCGGAGTGGGAACGGATCACGGAGGTGCCAGGCGATCTGGTGCCGGAGTTTGGACTCAGGATCTGGAAAAAAGTAGAGGTAAATTATAATAAGACAGAGGAAAGTGAAGAGCCGGAGTATGAGGTGATCGAAACGATCACGACCTTTAAGGATACGGATTGTATCGAACGGGTATATTCCAGTAACGCCGTAAAGGGAGCCAATATCCCGGTTTCAGTGGCCGCCTTCTATTATAAGGTGCCCCAGGAATTTTTAGATACAGTGAAAGAACTGGCAAAATAAAATGAAGCCGGGGCGCTCCAGAAACGGAGGCCCCGGCTCTTGAATTATTTTAAGAAATCCAGAACAACGGTTCCGTCTTCTTTTTTTACCACAGCATTTTTAGTCATGTTGAGACTTTCGATGGCTTTCAGATAGTCTTCCTTGGAGGCAAAGCGCGGTTTGTTTTCAGCAAGGACCTTTTTCGCCAGGGCTGCGTCATTGGAAAGAAGGCGGTCAGCCATGATCAGCAGGCATTTAGCCGGAGCAACACAGGCCCGTTCCGGATCGTCAATGTAATAATCCATGCCGTGACCGGTTCCAATGGCTCCTGCGCCGTAGGGATGGACCGCCGGCATGATGGAGGAAACATCTCCCATATCGGTGCTGCCAGTATCCCAGTGATCGGTCTCCTCTACGCAGCCAGGGCCGCCAACAGCCTCCATGGCCTCTTTTGCCAGAGCGTTCAGGTTCTTATCGTTATTTAATGGGAAATAACCCGGGCGGTCCTCCAGAAGAACGGTGGCGCCGATGGCTGCGGCGGATCCGGCCATGGCCTGGTTCAGCTTTTTATTGTATTCCACGATCGCCTCATAGGATGCGCCGCGTACATAGGTCTCCACCTTGGTCCTCTCGGGGATGGCGTTTACGGCTGCGCCGCCCTCGGTGATGATGGGGTGGAAACGGATATGCTCATTGTCCAGGAAGGTTTCGCGGAGAGCGTTGGCTGCGGTCATGGCAGTGGTGGCTGCATACAGGGCGTTGATGCCCTTTTCCGGGGAACCGCCGGCATGGGATGCCACGCCCTCAAAGGTCACATTCTTTACAACACAGCCGTTGCAGCCGGGGTTGATGGTCAGGTATTTTCCCTCCGGCATGTTGCCGGCGTGGATCATCATGGCCATGTCGACTCCGTCAAAATAGCCGCGGTAGATAAATTCCACCTTGCCGCCGTAATAATGGATCGTTCCCTGCTTTCTGAGGCCCTCCCTGTAACCCAACTGGATCAGCTCCTCTGCGGGAACGGCCATGAGGCGGATGGAGCCGCATAATCCGTCCAGGGCTCCAGGCTGCTTTAAAGCCGCGGCGACTCCTGCCAGGGTCGCGCACTGGGCGTTGTGGCCGCAGGCATGGACAGCTTTCGTCTCCGGGTCAGCGTCCGGGTGGTTTCCGCAGATCAGGGAATCCAGTTCTCCCAGGATCGCTACCTTGGGACCCGGCTTTCCGGTTTCCACATCTGTATAGAAGCCGGGAATATCTCCAGCCTTTGTGAGGGTGTAGCCAAGATCTTCAAAGAGCTTTTCCATGTATGCGTTGGTCTTCCATTCATGGTATCCAGTCTCGGGGCTGGCCCAGATGTCACGTTCTGTCTTTAAGATCAGATCCCGGCAGTTTTCCACCAGATTTTTCAGTTGTTCAGTTCTGTCCATGGTATTACCTCCCATTTTTTGAATATGTTCATCGTATGAAGCCCGGGTCAAAAAATTTTGACCTAATATCAATAGTATACATGCTGTCAGAGAATTTGTCTATTTTATTCTTCAAAAAGGAAAGATAGGAAAAAAGAATAGGAGGGAAACCGGGTTGACGGACAGCGATTTGGAGGATACAATAGAATCAGATAAATATACAGAATTATGTGAAAAGGAGCGACATATATGGGGGTTACAGCAGTTTATTTTTCTCCGACGGGGAATACGAAAAGAAGTGTGGAGGCCATGGCGGCGGCGCTGGATCCAGGCTATAAGACAGTGGATCTGACGCTGCCTTCTGATACGGGAGTATCCTGTCAGTTTGGCCCGGAGGATCTGGTGATCATTGGAATGCCGGTATACGCAGGCAGGATCCCTATGGTAGCGGTCCCCAGGCTTTCCGGGTTAAAGGGAAATGGAACGCCGTGCATTCTCGTGGCTACCTATGGAAACCGTCATTATGACGATGCACTGGTGGAGATGGAGGACATTGCCAGGGAACATGGATTTGCTGTAAGGGGAGCGGCTGCCCTGGTGGGGCGCCATACATATGGGGAGATCCAGACGGAGCGTCCGGATGGGGAGGATCTGAAGGCGGATGCAGAGTTTGCAAAGCGTGCGGCTGCGTCAGAAGCCATGAAGAGCACGATCCCTGGAAGCCGTCCTTATAAAAAGGAAGCAGTTCCCGGAGGGAAGTTTAAGCCTTTGACCTCGGATGCATGTGTTGGCTGCGGGATCTGTAAGCGCGGCTGTCCGGTCCAGGCCATCAATGACCAGTTCCAGGTGAATCCGGAGATCTGTATTTCCTGCTTCCGCTGTATCCGGAATTGTCCGGTTCATGCAAAGAACATGGATGTGGAGGTATACCACGCGTTTGCCAGGGAGTTCTCGTCCAGGCTGGCAGAACGGCGGGAGAACGAGTATTATCTGTAAGCATACGGAAGAGGACCAAAGGAGCAGGACTGCGGATGCTGCTGTTTACGGGCTTTCTGGTGAACAGCGGCAGCCGGGCTGCCTTTGGAGACGAAACGGGATTGACAAATGCCTTCTGACAGTGGTATAATACGATGCGCGTGTTTGACACGATGCGGATGTGGCGGAACTGGCAGACGCACCAGCCTTAGGAGCTGGCGGGCAACCGTGGGGGTTCAAGTCCCTTCATCCGCATGAAAAGACCACTGTATTTGCCGGTTTACCGACAGGTACAGTGCTTTTTTATATCATAGGAAAGAGCGTCCTATGATATAAAAAACGTTCCGCGGGGACCGCCATTGGGCGGAAGGAACTTTGGCGCAGAAGCGGCCGCCGCAGGCGGGGAAGGCCGAAAACACGTTCTGTGACAGGAAAGCCTTCCCCGGAGAAAAATACTTAAAAGAGACAGGAGGAACTCCCATGAGCTTAACAGAGCTTTTTATCATTGCCGTGGGTCTCTCTATGGACGCCTTTGCGGTTTCTGTCTGTAAGGGCCTTTCGGTCCAGAGACTTAAGCTGGGCCATGCCCTGACCTGCGGCGTTTATTTTGGAGGCTTCCAGGGGCTGATGCCAGCACTGGGATATCTTCTGGGTAGCCAGTTCCAGAATGTGATCGTGAAGGTTGACCACTGGATCGCCTTTATCCTGCTGGGGATCATCGGGATCAATATGATCCGGGAATCCCGGGATACGGATGCCGAGTCCCTGGACTCCTCCTTTGGGTTTAAGGCCATGCTCCCCCTGGCGGTGGCCACCAGCATCGACGCTTTGGCGGTGGGAGTGACCTTTGCCTTTTTAAATGTCAATATCCTTTGGGCAGTGACGTTTATCGGAGTGATCACATTTATCCTATCTTCCATCGGAGTAAAGGTGGGCCATGTGTTTGGCCTGCGATATAAAGGGAAGGCAGAATTTGCCGGCGGGCTGATCCTGGTGCTCATGGGCTGCAAGATCCTTCTGGAGCACCTGGGGATCCTGGGATAGGGTATGGCCGGGAGGACTTAAGCGTTCCGGAAAAATGCAGTATATATCATCAATATTTATATGAGGAGGAATGGCTATGGACAGAAAGCTGGATGTACGGAAGATTTATGAGAGCGTGAAGGAAAAGATCACGTTTAAGCCGGAGGCGGCTCTGGTCCTGGGCTCCGGCCTGGGAAACTTTGCAGAGAAGGTGGAGATCGCAGAGATCCTGGATTATAAGGACATTCCGGGTTTCCCAGTGTCTACGGTTCCGGGGCATAAGGGCCGTTTTATCTTCGGCTATGTGGAGGACGTACCCATGGTGATCATGCAGGGCCGGGTACATTTTTACGAGGGGTATTCCATGGATGAGGTGACGCTGCCGATCCGTTTAATGAAGCTCATGGGTGCGAAGCTGTTATTCCTCACCAATGCATCGGGCGGCGTGAACACTGGCTATCAGGCTGGGGATTTTATGCTGATGAGCGATCATATCAGCAGCTTTATCCCGTCTCCGCTCATCGGGCCCAATGACGAGGAGGCAGGCCCAAGATTCCCGGATATGAGTGATGTGTATAGGAAAGAGATCCGGGATATCATCCGGCGGGTGGCCAAAGAGGAAAACATCCCGATCCAGGAGGGCGTTTACGTACAGTTCACAGGCCCGGCTTATGAGACGCCGGCGGAGATCCGTATGGCCAGGACTCTGGGAGCGGACGCTGTGGGCATGAGCACGGTCTGCGAGGCCATTGCTGCCAACCACATGGGTATGAGCGTGTGCGGGATCTCCTGTATCACCAACATGGCCAGCGGGATCCTGCCCCAGCCTTTGAGCCATAAGGAGGTCCAGGAGACGGCGGACCGGGTGGCTCCTCTGTTTGAGCGTCTGGTGAAAAAGTCCCTGGCGGCCATTTACCATGAGTATCTGTGCGTAAAATAGTCAATAAAACAGGAAAGGACTGCCATGGGCGGTCCATATAAGACGGAGGCCTCTGTCTGCCGGGACCGATCAGATCCCGGGGGAGCAAAGGCCTCCGTTTTCGTCCAGCCGGAGGATCTCTGCGCCCAGGAGAGCGGCGTCCTCTTGTGAGTGGGTGGAAAAAAGAAGGAGCTTTCCAGCGGTATATTTGTTTATCATACGGGCGGCCTGCTGCTTTGTGTCCGGATCCAGGCCGGTGAAGGGCTCGTCCATGAGGACGATATCAGCCGGGGCCAGGATGGCCCGCAGAATGGCGGTACGGCGCTTCATGCCGCCGGAAAATTCCGACACTGGCTTTTTAAGGGAATCTTCGGGCAGAAGGTGCTTTATGATGGCAGTCAGTTCATGGGCAGGATACCAGCGGCCGGTGACGAAGCGGATATTCTGGAGGGCGGTGTATCCCTCAAGCAGGCGGTCCTCCTGGAAAACAGCAGAAAAGGAGCGGCCCTCCAGGCCCTCTATGGTTCCGGAATCAGCGGTCTCCAGCCCCATGAGGATCCGGAAAAGCGTGGTCTTTCCAGCTCCCGAGGGAGCCATAAGGCAGCAGGGACAGCCGCTTTCCAGATCCAGGGATACATGGTCCAGAACAAGACTGTCCCCATAGGATTTTGTCAGGTTCCGGACGGTGACCCGGAAGGCGGGATCAGACGGAAGCAGCATGGTTTTCCTCCTTTCCGGGAACGCCGTTTCCGGCAATGGTCTTTAACAGAAGAAGAAACAGCTTTTCAAAGACAGAGCTGACGGCGATGATCATGAGGGTCCAGGCAAAGAGGTCAGCGGTGCTCAGATAGATCTTGGCCATATAAAGCCCTTCTCCAATGGAGCCGCCGGGAACGCCGATGACCTCGGCTGCGATGCCGGATTTAAAGCCCATGCCCAGGGAGGTCTTCAGGGCGCTTTCCAGGTATGGATACAGGGAGATCCGGTAGATGGAAAGGGCCTGCCTCCAGACCGGGACCCGGAAGACCCGGGCCATTTCCAGAAGACCCGGATCCGCATGGGAGAGTCCGGCCAGGGTGTTTATATGGATCACCGGATAGACCACAAGGAAGGAAATAAAGACCGAAAGGTTTTCTGCTCCGGTCCATATGAGGGCCAGGATCACGAAGGAGGCCACGGGCACGGACTTCATGAACTGGATGGCCGGTTCCAGGATCTCGCCTGCCAGGGGCTTCCAGAAGGCCAGGGAGCCGGTCAGGAGACCCGCCAGGAAGGCCATAAAAAATCCCAGGCTGATGCGGCCGAAGGAAAACCAGAGGGCTCCCCAGGAGGCTGGGGAGGCAAGCTGTACAGCCAGGGCCTTTAAGGCATCCAGGGGCCCCACCAGAAGGATCTGGTTCTGGACAGCCAGGGATGCCAGATGCCACAAAAACAGCCAGAACAGCAGAATGGCGGTCCTTCGGGACCAGTCTGGGAATCTGTGCATGGAAGTATCTGCTCCTTTACATATAGAGCCGGAAGCTCCGGCCCGGTCATTTAGTTGGAAACGGCTCCCGTATAGTAGAAGGCGTCATCCGGCAGGGCTCCGCCTGTGGAGGCAGGGTTCTGGTCAAAGAGGGCCTTTAAATAGCCGGACAGAGCCGTTTTCATCTCACCGCCGGACAGGAAGGCGATATTGCAGCCAGGCAGGGCCTTTTTCGCCACGGCAGCCTTGGGAACGATCCCAGCGGCCTCGATCAGCATGGAAGCTGTGTCGGGATCCTCAGAGGTAAAGCGGATGGACGCCTCATGCTCAGAAAGGAAGGTATCCACCAGGTCGCCGTGGGCGGCCAGGAAATCGTTATTTACGATGGTCACGCCGGTGATCATGCGGCTTCTGGTCTCGGCCTGCTCCTGGGCCTCATCCCAGGCCTTTGTCAGATCCAGGATCACAGAAAGGCTCTCGTTCTGGGCCAGGGCAGAGGTAACGAAGGGCTGGGGGAGAAGGCCGATGCGGCTGGGATCCTCCGCCAGGACAGAGGCCACCTCCGCAGGCTCGGATTTGAACTCCAGGGTCACATCATCCTCGGTCAGTCCGGCAGCGGACATCAGATAGCGGAGGGAATATTCCGGAGTGGTGCCCTTTCCGGTGAGGTATATGGTCTTTCCCTTTAACTGGTCAATGGAGGTGACGGAGGTGTCGGAGGATACCAGGTATAAAACGCCCAGGGTGTTCACGTCGATGACAGAGATCCCGCCCTTTGTCTTGTTGTAGAGGACTCCGGCAACATTGGCGGGAAGAAGGGCAATGTCCACCTTATTTCCTGCCACCAGGGCTGTCAGCTCGTCGGCGGCTGTCACCATGGTAAATTCATAATCGTTCTGGGCTTTTCCGTTTTCTGCGTCGTCCATGAGCTTCACAAGGCCCATGGTGGTGGGGCCCTTTAAGCCGCCGACGCGGATTACGGTGCCGTCCCCGCTGCCGCCGGAGGATTCTTTTCCTGCTGCTGCGGCCTCAGAGGATTCTTTTTCACTGGTTTCAGGGACAGAAGCCTCTGCGTCAGAAGAAGCCGCAGCGGTCTGGGAGTCTGCGGATCCAGCCGCAGAGGTCTCCGCCGGTTTTTCAGGACCGCAGCCCGTAAGGAGCGCCATGCCCAGGGCTGCGGCAAGAATGAAGGATGTGAATTTTTTCATAATATTAATTCCTCCTGGAATAGATTGTTTTTGTGCTGACTCCGTCCAGCATTCCAAGCTTTCCAGAAAGGCTGCTGATCTTGTCCATAGGCGCGTCCAGGACGACGCTGATGATAGAAAGGCCCTTTTCACGGTAAGGCACGCCCATGCGGCCGATAATGTATGAACGGTACTGGTGGAGGAGGTCGTTGAGCTTTTCTACGGATTCTGCATTTTCCACCATGATCCCAATGAGCGCTACGCGTGTTTCCATAATCTGTTCCTTTCTGTACAGGATCTCATCGCCTTTTCCCTCAGAAAGCGCCGGCGCCCTTCGGGGTCAGTACGAACAGCTTCAATATAGCACACGGGCCAGGGTTTGTCAAAGCGGCGGCAGAAATTATACGGTCTCTTAATAAAATAAAGAAAAACAATGAAATCCCGTTAAAAATTATACAGCTTTCATATTGCGGAGACCGTCCGGATATGCGATAATATAGAACGGTATAGGATTAAGGAAAGATTTCAGAAGGATATCAGGAGGAATCAAGTATGAGGACCAATGACGAGGCATTGTTAAAGATCAAGTATAACGTTCTGCATGAGGTAGCAAAGCTGGCCTTTTCCGGAGAACTGGATGAAAAGAGGGATGAGATCCCCTTTAAGCTGATCCCGGGACCGAAAGCCCAGTTCCGCTGCTGTGTATATAAAGAAAGAGAGATCATCCGCCAGAGAGTCCGTCTGGCTGAGGGGAAATGTCCCAGCGGAAAGCATAGCGACAATATGATCCAGGTGATCCCCTCTGCCTGCGAGGAGTGCCCGATCACCCGGTTCGTGGTGACAGACAACTGCCAGAAATGTATGGGTAAGGCCTGCCAGAATGCATGTAATTTTGGAGCCATCTCCATCGGCCGTGACCGGGCCCATATTGATCCGGATAAATGTAAGGAATGCGGAAAATGCGCCCAGGCATGTCCGTACAACGCCATTGCGGAGCTGATCCGTCCCTGCCGCCGCGCATGTCCTGTGGACGCCATCACCATGGATCTGGATACGGGTATCTGCCAGATCGACGAGAAGAAATGCATCCAGTGCGGAGCCTGCGTGAGGAGCTGTCCCTTCGGAGCCATCACCTCCAAGGTGTTTATCGTCCAGGTCATCAACGCCCTTAAGGCTGGAAAGAAGGTAGTTGCCATGGTGGCCCCCGCCGCAGAGGGTGAGTTTGGAGCCGATATTACCATGGGAAGCTGGAGAACGGCCCTTAAGAAGGTCGGCTTTGCAGATATGGTGGAGGTTGCCGCCGGCGGAGACATGACGGCCGCTTATGAGGCCATGGAGTGGGCAGAGGCGTATAAGGAAGGAAAGAAGATGACCACCTCCTGCTGTCCGGCTTTTGTGAACCTGATCAAAAAGCATTATCCCACTCTGATCGATAACCTGTCCACCACGGTTTCCCCCATGTGTGCCGTGTCCAGGATGTTAAAGGCCAAAGATCCGGAGACTGTTACCGTGTTCATCGGGCCGTGTATGGCGAAAAAGGCCGAGGCAGCCGATAAGAGCGTGGAAGGAAACGCAGACTTTGTCCTGACCTTCGGAGAGGCCATTGAACTGATGCGGGCCAAGGACGTGGAGCTGGAGCCGGAGGAGTATAAGGATCAGGAAGCCAGCGTGTTCGGTAAGCGGTTCGGAAACGGCGGCGGCGTTACCAATGCGGTGATCCAGTGCTTAAAGGAGCAGGGAGAGAGCACCGATATCAAGGTAGCAAGATGCAGCGGCCCGGCCGATGTGAAGAAGGCTCTTCTCCTTATGAAGGTGGGAAGGCTCCCCGAGGACTTCATCGAGGGCATGATGTGCCAGGGCGGCTGCGTAGGCGGCCCCAGCAACTTAAAGCAGGAGACGACCTTTAAGAAGGACCGGGACGCTCTGATCGGAAAGGCCGATGAGAGAGGCGTATGGGAGAACTTAAAGAATTATGATATGGAGTCCTTCTCCATGCACAGGACCTACGAAAAGCAGTAAATAAGAGGCGGCGGATATGGAACAGCAGGGAAAGACAGAAAATAACGGAAACAGCAGGCTGGAAACGGGGAACATATGGAAACTGATGCTTTCACTTTCCATCCCCTCCATCATCGCCCAGCTGGTGGGGATCTTATATAACATGGTGGACCGGATGTTCATCGGAAGGATCGAAAATGGCACCACGGCCATGGCGGCCTTAAGCGTGTCCCTTCCGCTGATCACCTGTATCACTGCGTTCACAAGATTAGTGGGGATCGGCGGCGCGCCCTTATGCGCCATTAAAATGGGAAAGAAGGACCAGAGGGGGGCGGAGGAGATCCTGGGGGTAAGCTTCGCCGCCCTGATCACTGTGGGAGTGATCCTTACGGTGGTGATCCTGGTTTTCCAAAGGCCCATTTTAACGCTTTTCGGCGCAGATCCCACCACCCTGGACATGGCCTGTGATTATGTGTCCATCTATGCCCTGGGAACGGTTTTCGTGATGATCTCCCTGGGCATGAATTCTTACATTACGACCCAGGGCTTCGCCCGCACCGGTATGTGCACGGTGCTCATCGGAGCCATTTTAAACATTATCTTTGATGCGTTTTTCATCAACTACCTTCATATGGGCGTCAAGGGTGCGGCCATCGCCACCATCATCGCCCAGGGGATCTCCTGTATCTGGGCCCTTTCTTTTTTATTTGGAAAAAAGAGCCTGTTAAAGATGCGGCCGGAATTTTTCAAGGTGAAGAAGAAGGTGCTTCTGCCCATCATGGCTCTGGGTGTATCGCCCTTTACCATGAGCATTACAGAAAGCCTGATCCAGATCTCCTTTAACAATCAGCTTTCCAAATACGGCGGAACTATGGCCGTGGGCACTGTGGCCATCATGTTCAGCCTGTGGCAGTTTGTAACCCTGCCCACCCAGGGCTTCTGCCAGGGGGCCCAGCCCATTATCAGCTACAATTACGGAGCCGGAAATCTGGCCCGGGTGCGGAAGGCCTGTAAGATCAGCCATGTGCTGTGCCTGGTATTTGCTACGACCCTCACAGGCCTTATGATGATCTTCCCAGGCCCCTTTGCCGGGATCTTCAGCAACGACCCGTCGCTCCTCCATTTCAGCGCTTGGGCGCTTCCTATTTATCTGGCGGGCGGAGCGATCTTCGGGGCCCAGATCAGCTGCCAGCAGTCCTTCATGTCCCTGGGACAGGCAAAGATCTCTCTGATCCTGGCCTGCTTAAGGAAGGTCATCCTTCTGGCGCCGCTGATCTACATATTCCCTGTGACCGTGGGAAAGCTGCCCTTTGCGGCGGCCATGGCAGAGGAGATCGCGGGGCTGGTGGAATATCCGGCGGAGGTATTTTCTATTTTCTTTGCAGAGCCCGTGTCGGATATCCTCGCGGCGGTCTGTACGTCGGCGACGTTTTATGTGTTTTATAAGAGGCATTTGAAAGACTGATAGAAATAGAATAAGACAGGAAAAGGTCCCTTGGGAACCGGGAGAAGCCATAAAGACTCTCCCCGGTCTCAAGGGACCTTCGTTTTATTTCCCCAGCTTCCTCTGTACCGCTTTCACCACTTCCATGATCGGAATGATGAGTACGGCCAGTCCCAGGGCGATGGCATATTCGTGAAGGCCGATGGGTGTGAACTCAAAGGCAGCGGCTAAGAACGGAACCTCGATGACGGCGGTGGTCAGGATCAGGGAAACGACCATTGCGCCGAACAGGAAGTTGTTGCGGGTCTTTAAGGTAAAGATGGAGCCGCGGCGGCTTCTCATGTTCAGGGAGTGGAAGATCTCAACCATGGACAGGGTCAGGAATGCCATGGTGGTTCCGTCTGGGCTGTTGACGAATTCCCAGACACCGCTTTCCACATAATGGCCCACCAGATAGGAGACCATGACCAGAACGGTTACGATAAAGCCCTGGAAGAACACGTCAAAGCCCATGCCTCCGGCAAAGATCCCTTCCTTGGGATCCCTGGGCTTCTGCTTCATGATATCGGATTCGCTCTTTTCCATCCCCAGAGCCAGAGCCGGGAAGCAGTCGGTGATCAGGTTGATCCATAAAAGATGGACGGGTTTCAGGATCGTAAAGCCAATGAGGGTGGAGAAGAAGATGGCCAGGACCTCAGCCAGGTTGGAGGCTAAAAGGAACTGGATGGCCTTCCGGATATTGGCATAGATCCGGCGGCCCTCTTCAACGGCGGAGACGATGGTGGCAAAGTTATCGTCCGCCAGCACCATATCGGCCACATTCTTTGTAACGTCGGTTCCGGTGATGCCCATGCCGACGCCGATGTCGGCGCTCTTGATGGACGGCGCATCGTTGACGCCGTCTCCGGTCATGGCTGTGATCTTTCCGCGGGCCTTCCAGCCGTTGACGATGCGGACCTTATGCTCTGGCTGAACACGGGCATAAACGGAAAATTCGGTGATCCGGCGGGCGAATTCCTCGTCGCTCAGATCGTCCAGCTGCGCACCTGTGATGGCCTGGTCCGGGGAGGTGATGATCCCCAGCTCCATTCCGATGGCTACGGCAGTATCCTTGTGGTCTCCGGTGATCATAATGGGACGGATCCCGGCTTCCCGGCATTCTGCAATGGCGGTCTTCACCTCCGGCCGGACGGGATCGATCATGCCGGAGAGGCCGACGTAAGTCAGATCCTGCTCCAGGAATTCCGGTTCTGTGCTTTCCGGCATGGAGGACCAGTTTCTTTTTGCAGCGCAGAGGACACGGAGGGCACGGTCGGCCATGGATTTATTGGCGGCCAGGATAGAGGCGCGGATCTCATCGGTCATTTCCACTGCGGAGCCGTTTACCATGGCTCTGGTACAGAGTTTTAATACCTCGTCGGGAGCGCCCTTGGTGTACTGGATGATGGTTCCGTCGGCAGCCTTATGGACCGTGGACATCATTTTCCGCATGGAATCAAAGGGAGCCTCGCCTGCCCGGGGCCATGCGGCCTTCAGCTCAGGCTTTAAGAGTCCGTTTTTGGCGGCGTCATTGACCAGGGCGCATTCCGTAGGTTCTCCGATGGCCTGGTTTGCTTCGGCATCCCATTCGGAATCGGAGCAGAGAGCCATGGCCGTTTCCAGCTCCTTTTCATCGTCAGCCACATGATCCACCACGGTCATCCGGTTCTGGGTCAGTGTACCAGTCTTATCCGAGCAGATGATCTGGGTACAGCCTAAGGTCTCCACAGCCGTCAGCTTGCGGATGATGGCGTTTCGTTTGGACATATTGGTAACGCCGATGGAAAGTACGATGGTGACCACGGCTGCGAGACCCTCGGGAATCGCTGCCACAGCCAGGGATACGGCTACCATAAAGGAGTTTAAGATGGAGCTGCCGTTGAAGCCGGAGCGCATGAGGCCTACGGCAAAGATCACGGCGCAGATGCCCAGTACCAGTACGGTCAGGATCTTGCTGAGCTGGTTTAACTTTAACTGGAGGGGGGTCTCCTCATCCTTGGCCTGGGCCAGGGCAGAGGCGATCTTACCCATTTCTGTGTCCATGCCAGTACCAGTGAGGACAGCCTTTCCTCGTCCGTATACCACGGTGGAGCCCATGTAGACCATGTTCTTTCTGTCGCCCAGGGGAATGTCCTTCTGTCCGCCCAGGGAAAGAAGCTCGGCGGCCTTATTGACCGGAACGGACTCGCCGGTGAGGGCGGCCTCCTCGATCTTCATGCTGGCGCTTTCAATGATCCGGCCGTCGGCAGGAACCGCATCTCCGGCCTCCAGGACTACGATATCGCCGGGGACCAGATCCTCGCTCTTTAAGGTGACGATCTTTCCGTCACGGAGGACCTTACTGGATGCGGCTGCGATCTCCTGAAGGGCTGCGATGGCCGCTTCTGCCTTTCCTTCCTGTACTACGCCGAGAACGGCGTTGATGATCACCACAGCGATAATGATGATCACGTCTGCAAAGGATTCGCCCTGATAGAACGCCGTGATGCCGGAAATAATGGCGGCGGCGATGAGGATCAGGATCATGGGATCCGAGAGCTCTTTTAAGAACCGCTTCAGAATGGAATCCTTTTTTGCCTCCTTCAGCTTGTTCTTTCCGTACTGGGCGAGTCTTTTTTCAGCCTCGCCGGTGGAAAGACCCTGGTCGGAGGAATTTTGTGCCTTCAGCACTTCTTCATAATTTTCCAGATATTCTTTCACGTTGCCTCCTTATCCGGAAGATAGTATGCCCGGAAAACGGGAAAAAAATAAGACTTATCCTCAGAGAGATCCCTTTGGATAAGTCTCGTTGTTTTCATGAAACGGATCAGACGGAGAAATCCAGGCCTGAGCCGTATCAAAACAGGACCAGGCCGGTCGGCCATGTGTGTTGATCCTGTCACACCGGGGTGTCAACTACTCCCTTATTCGCTATTTTGTTTTGAATACCAGCGGCAGTTTTTGTCTGCCCCTTTGTTATTCAGTATTCTACCCCTGGGAAGGAAAAAAAACAAGGGTATGAATTGAAAAATTGATAAAATTTCAGCAAACTTTTTGGAAAATTTTGCTAAAAACAGTCCTAAACCTGCAATCCCTTGACCTGGCGGGCGTTGAGCTCCTCCAGCCGTTCCTTTGTGACCGCTGCCAGCTGCTCGGCTTCGCAGGGCTCATGATCCAGGTTTTTATGGGCAGTAGCCAACATCAGCTTGATCCGGTTCAGCTGGTTTACCTCGCTGGCTCCGGGATCATAGTCCACGGCAATGATGTTGGCTTCCGGATGCTGGCGGCGCAGCTCCTTGATGACGCCCTTTCCAACGATATGGTTGGGCAGGCAGCCAAAGGGCTGGACGCAGACGATGTTCCTGGTGCCGCCCTTGATGAGCTCCAACATTTCCCCGGTCAGGAACCAGCCTTCCCCGGTCTGGTTTCCCAGGGAGACGAAGCCGCTGGCCATGGACGCCAGGTATTTGATCTTTGTGGGCGGCGTGAAGTGGACGCTCTTTTCCAGGGCGATCCGCGCCGACTTGCGGAAATACTCCAGAAGGGAGATCGCCGTATTGCAGAGCCAGGCGGTGGAGTGCTTCGCCCCCAGATGCCCGGCCTTGAAATTGCTGTTGTAGAAGCAGTACAGCAAAAAGTCCATGAGATCCGGCATCACGGCCTCGGCCCCTTCGGATTCCAGAAGCTCCACGATGTGGTTGTTGGCGGTGGGAGAGAATTTCACCAGGATCTCGCCTACGATCCCCACCCGGGGTTTTTGGATGTCCAGCCGCTCCAGGCTGTCGAAATCGCGGATGATGCCGCGGATGTTCTTTGTGAAGTTCATCATGCCCAGGGAGGGGCCGGAAAGCTCGCGTATACAGATCTTTTTCCATTTTTCATGCAGGGCGTTGGCAGAGCCGGGCACCTTTTCATAGGGCCTGGTGGCGTACAGCACACGCATGAACACGTCTCCGTAGACCACGGCCTGCATGGCCTTGGCGATCAGGGGAGCCGTCAGGGTGAAGCCCGGGTTGGACTCCATGCCGTTGGCATTGATGGAGATCACCGGGATCTGGGGCATCCCTGCCTTTTCCAGGGCACGGCGGATGAAGCCGATGTAGTTGGAGGCCCGGCAGCCGCCGCCGGTCTGGGTCATGACCACTGCTGTGTGGTCCAGGTCGTATTTCCCTGACAGGAGGGCGTCCATGATCTGGCCGATGACGATCAGGGACGGGTAGCAGGCATCGTTATTGACAAAGCGCAGCCCCGTATCTACGGCAGTTTTGTCGTCGTTCTGGAGAACCACCAGGTTATAGCCGAAGCTGCGGATGGCCGGCTCCAGCAGATCGAAGTGGATGGGCGACATCTGGGGGCAGAGAAGGGTGTAGGTCTTTCTCATTTCCTTTGTGAAGACCACCCGGTTATAGGCGCTGGACACGATGTTTCTGGTGTAGCGCCGTTCCTCTCTTACCCGCAGGGCGGAGATCAGGGAACGGATCCGGATCCTGGCAGCTCCCAGGTTATTGACCTCATCGATCTTCAGGACTGTATAGATCTTCCCGGCGCTGGTGAGAATATCATTGACCTGGTCCGTGGTCACGGCGTCCAGGCCGCAGCCAAAGGAGTTCAGCTGGATCAGATCCAGGTTATCCCGGGTCTTTACAAAGGAGGCTGCGGCATAAAGCCTGGAATGGTACATCCACTGGTCAGTGACGATCAGCGGCCGCTCCACCTCTGCCAGATGGGAAATGGAGTCCTCGGTCAGCACCGGAAATCCGTATGAGGTGATCAGATCCGCGATCCCATGGTTGATCTCCGGATCGATGTGGTAGGGCCGTCCGGCCAGAACGATGCCGTGCTTTCCGGTCTCCTCTAAATAGGAAAGCACCTCCTCACCCTTTTTCTCCACATCAGCGCGGGCCCTGGAAAGCTCTTCCCAGGCCTTATGGGCCGCAGACCGGACCTCATGCTCGGAGATCTGGAATTCATGTTTAAATTCCTGCACCAGCTGCTTTGTAAGGGTCTTTTCGTCTGTGAAGGCCATAAAGGGGTTCATGAACCGGATGTGGTTTTCCTCCAGGTCCTCCATATTGTTTTTGATATTTTCCGCGTAGGAGGTGACGATGGGGCAGTTGTAGTGGTTCCCGGCCCCGGCCACCTCATTCCTTTCATAAGGGATGCAGGGGTAGAAAATAAAGGGGACGCCCTTTTTTATGAGCCATTCCACGTGGCCATGGGACAGCTTCGCCGGATAGCATTCGGACTCGCTGGGAATGGTCTCGATGCCCAGCTCATAGATCTGGCGGCTGGACTGGGGGGACAGGATCACCTGGAAGCCCAGTTCCTTAAAGAACACAGCCCAGAAGGGGAAGTCCTCGTACATGTTCAGCACCCGCGGGATCCCCACAGGGCCGCGGAAGGCCTTGTGGGCTGCCAGAGGCTCGTAATCGAAGATCCGGTGATATTTATAGGTATAAAGATTCGGGATATCCCGTTTGGCTTTTTCAACACCCAGGCCCCGCTCGCAGCGGTTGCCGGAGATATACTGTCTTCCTCCCTCAAAGCGGTTGATGGTCAGGACACAGTGGTTGACGCAGCCGCGGCACCGGCTCATGGTGGTGGTGTAGGTAAGGCCGATGATCCGGTCCAGAGAAAGCATGGAGGTCTCCTTCGGGTGGAGGTTATACCGTTCCCTGGCGATCAGCGCAGCGCCGAAGGCGCCCATGATCCCGGCAATATCCGGCCGGATGGCGTTGCCGCCGGAGATCTTTTCAAAGCTCCGCAGTACGGCATCGTTGTAGAAGGTGCCGCCCTGTACCACCACATTTTTTCCCAGGTCTGAGGCGGTGGTGATCTTGATGACCTTAAATAAGGCGTTGCGGATCACCGAGCAGGCCAGGCCTGCGGAGATATCGGCCACAGACGCGCCCTCCTTCTGGGCCTGCTTTACGTTGGAATTCATAAAGACCGTGCACCGGGTTCCAAGATCAATGGGATTCTGGGCAAACAGCGCCTCCTTTGCGAAATCCACCACGCTGTAATTTAAGGATCTGGCAAAGGTCTCGATGAAGGAGCCGCAGCCGGAGGAACAGGCTTCGTTGAGCTGGACGCTGTCCACAGTTCCGTCTTTGATGCGGATGCATTTCATGTCCTGGCCGCCGATGTCCAGAATACAATCCACCTCCGGATCGAAGAAGGCTGCGGCATAGTAATGGGAGATGGTCTCCACCTCGCCCTCGTCCAGGAGAAAGGCCGCCTTTAAAAGGGCCTCTCCGTAGCCGGTGGAGCAGGAATAGGCGATCTTTGCCGTTTCCGGCAGCAGGGCTTTGATCTCTTTTATGGAAGCGATGGCTGTGGCCAGGGGGCTTCCGTTGTTGCTGCTGTAAAAATGGTAAAGCAGAGAACCGTCCTCGCCCACCAGAGCTACTTTGGTGGTGGTGGAGCCGGCATCGATGCCCAGGTAGCATCTGCCGGAATAGGAGGCCAGGTCTCCGCGTTTTACCTTATACTGGTTATGGCGGTCCAGGAATTCCTGGTAGTCGGCCTCATCCTTAAATAAGGGGTCCATCCGCTTTACCTCGAAGTCCATTTTGATCCCGCCGGAAAGGTCGGAGATGAGCTGATCCAGGGAAAGAGCCATGGTTTCCGGGGCATTCATGGCCGCTCCTACGGCTGCGAACAGGTGGGAGTGGTCCGGGGCGATGATGGCGTCGCCCTTTAAGTTCAGAGTCCGGATAAAAGCCTCCCGGAGCTCGGAAAGGAAGTGGAGCGGGCCGCCCAGGAAGGCCACGTTGCCGCGGATGGGTTTTCCGCAGGCCAGGCCGCTGATGGTCTGGTTGACCACGGCCTGGAAGATGGAGGCCGCCAGGTCCTCCCGGGTGGCCCCCTCGTTGATCAGAGGCTGGATATCGGATTTTGCAAATACACCGCACCGGGCCGCAATGGGATAGATGGCCTTGTAATTTTTGGCGTATTCGTTGAGGCCTGCGGCGTCGGTCTGTAAAAGGGAGGCCATCTGATCGATGAAGGAGCCGGTCCCTCCGGCACAGATGCCGTTCATCCTCTGGTCGATGCCGCCGGAGAAGTAGATGATCTTTGCGTCTTCCCCGCCCAGCTCAATGGCCACGTCGGTATCGGGCGCATAATCCTGTAAGGCCGTGGCAACAGCCACGACCTCCTGGGTAAAAGGAATATTCAGATGACCGGAAAGGGCCAGTCCGCCGGAGCCGGTGATGCTGGCGCTGACCTGGAGCTCTCCCAGCCTTTCGCGGGCCTTTTTTAAGAGCGCGGCCAGGGTCTCCTGGATATTGGCGTAATGGCGCTCATAATCTGCAAAAAGTATCTGATTGTCATTGTCAATGACAGCAGTCTTTACGGTGGTGGAACCGATATCGATCCCAAGACGGAATGTTTGATTCATGTGAGCGGGGAAATCCCCTATCCTCCTTAATCTGACAGCAGAGAGGATCGCTCCCCTCTGCCGTAAAATATCTTATGTTTATTTTATTATAGAAAGAACGTCCGGAAGCCCCTCCGGACTGCGCCAGAGCCGCCCGCAGGAGCCGGAATACCGGAAAAAATGGTAAAACGGACCTGCCGCGCGAGGGCGCTGGATGGTTACAGTATATCATAATTTCAGCGGGGAAAACAATAGACACAATTCCCAATATGTTGACAAAAAACGCTAAAAAACCGTTAAGGATGGAAAGAACAGGAGGCCGCGCCTAAAGGATTTGACAAAAGGAAGGGGGGCGAATTATAATAGCAATCAAAATAAGAAAAGGATCTATTGGGTGGGAAAGGAAATTTAGAATGAATCAATGGCTGAACAAGATGGAACGGAAGCTGGGGCGGTATGCGGTCCCCAATCTGATGAATTATGTGGTGATCCTCTACGCCGTGGGAGCGCTGGTCTGCTGGCGGGCCCCGGAGCTTTACTTTGAGTATCTGATGCTGGACGCCAGGGCGATCCTCCACGGCCAGATCTGGCGGATCGTGACCTTCCTTATGTGGCCCCTGTCGGGCGACCTGTTTTTAAACGTGCTGGTCATTTACTGTTATTATAACCTGGGCCGGACCCTGGAGGCCGTGTGGGGCTCCTTCCGGTTCAACGTATACTTTTTTATGGGGATCATCGGCCATGTGCTGGCGGCCATCCTTATTTATGCGCTCACCGGCAGGATCTACCCGCTGACGGCAGAATATCTGAATTTTTCCTTATTCTTTGCCTATGCGGCCACGTTCCCGGACGCCCAGTTCTTACTGTTTTTTGTGATCCCCATTAAGGCCAAATGGCTGGCTCTGTTTGACGGGGCTTACTTCCTTTACGGAATGATCTTTGGCGGAATGGCATCCCGGATCGCCATCGTCATGTCCTTATTGAATTTTATCCTGTATTTTGTCATGTCCAGAAGCGGGAGATACAACCCGAAGGAAATAAAGAGAAAACAGCAGTTCAGATCCCAGGTCACCCAGACGGTCAGGGAAGCGAAGCAGAATGGCCGTCACCGCTGTGCCGTCTGCGGCCGCACGGATCTGGACGATCCCGAACTGGTATTCCGCTTCTGCTCAAAATGTGAGGGGGATTACGAATACTGCCAGGACCATCTCTACACCCATAAGCATGTGACAAAGGGCGGAATGGATCCGCGGCAGAAGACATCATAGGAGGCAAAGCGCCAGAATGAAAAAAACAAAGATCATTTGTACCATGGGACCGAACAGCGATGACCGGGAGGTCATGAAACAGTTGGTGTTAAATGGAATGGACGTGGCACGGTTCAATTTTTCCCACGGAAACCATGAGGAGCACAAAAAAAGATATCTCCAGCTCCGTCAGGTGGCGGAGGAAACAGGGATCCCGGTGGCGGCGCTGCTGGACACCAAGGGCCCGGAGATCCGTACTGGCATTTTGAAGGACGGAAATAAGATCACCTTAAAGGAAGGCCAGGAATTTACCCTTACCACAGAAGAGGTCGTGGGGGATGAGACCATGGTCCATATCAATTACGACGGCCTGAACGGAGATGTGACGGCGGGAGACCGGATCCTCATTGACGACGGCCTGATCGAGCTGCATGTGAGGGAGGTCCAGGGTCCCAGGATCGTCTGTCTGGTGGTAAATGGCGGCGAGCTGGGCGAGAGAAAGGGCGTCAACGTGCCAGGCGTAAAGATCAAGCTTCCGGCCCTGACAGAAAAAGACAAGGACGATATCCGTTTTGGGATGGAGATGGGCTTTGATTATATTGCTGCCTCCTTTATCCGCTCGGCGGACGCCATCCGGGAGATCCGGGAGATCCTGGCCGAGGGCGGCTCCTCCATGGGCATCATCGCCAAGATCGAAAATGAGGAAGGGCTGGAAAATCTGGATGATATCATTGAAGAGAGCGACGGCATCATGGTGGCCCGGGGCGACCTGGGCGTGGAGATCCCGCCGGAGAAGCTGCCCCATCTCCAGAAAATGATGATCGAAAAGTGCAGTGAGGCATGCAAGGTGGTCATCACAGCCACCCAGATGCTGGATTCCATGATCCGGAATCCCCGTCCAACCCGTGCGGAGGTGACAGACGTGGCCAACGCAGTCTACGACGGCACCGATGTGGTAATGCTTTCCGGTGAGACCGCCAACGGAAAATATCCGGTGGAGGCTTTGAAGATGATGGTCCACATCGTAGAGGAGACGGAGTCCCACCTGGACGATTCCTTCTATAAAAGAAGACGGGTATCTGACGACAACAGCCACAGCATTTCCAATGCGGTCTGCTATTCCTCCGTATCCACGGCCCGGGCTCTGGGGGCGAAGGTCATCATTGCTCCCAGCATCAGCGGCTACACGGCCCGGATGCTTTCCAAGTGGCATCCGGCAACGATGGTGGCGGGCATGTCCCCCAGCATTGATACAGTCCGCAGAATGCAGCTTTATTGGGGCGTACATCCGTTCCAGGCAAAGAGAGCAGAGTCCACGGATACCCTGATCATGAATTCCATTGACGCCTTAAAGGCAGAGGGACTTGTGAAGGAGGGTGACCTGGCGGTGGTAACTGCCGGAGTCGTGAGTCATTCCCGCAGACATGAACCGGCCACATCCACCAATATCATGCGGGTCGTAACCGTAGACTGATCCAGAGGGGGCGGTCTGCCATAAACAAAGGAGTATATTGATATGGAAAAGAAACCATTTGCGACCAGGGAAAAGCTGGAAGAGATCGCAAAAGAATATCCCACGCCCTTTCATCTTTACGATGAAAAGGGGATCCGGGAAAACGCCAGGGCTCTTAAGGAGGCATTTTCCTGGAATCCGGGCTTTAAAGAATATTTTGCCGTAAAGGCCACACCGAACCCGTTTATTTTAAAGATCCTTCAGGACATGGGCTGCGGCACCGACTGCTCTTCCGAGACAGAGCTGATGCTGTCGAAGGCCTGTGGCTTTACGGGCCACGACATCATGTTTTCTTCCAATGATACGCCGCCGGAGGAATTTAAAATGGCGGATGAGCTGGGGGCCATCATCAATCTGGACGATTTTACCCATATCGCCTGTGTGGAAAAGGTCCTGGATACGTTTCCGGAGACCATGAGCTGCCGGTTTAATCCCGGCGGCCTGTTCCGGATCTCCAACGATATCATGGACAATCCGGGAGATTCCAAGTATGGAATGACAGAGGAGCAGCTGACGGAGGCCTTCCGGATCTTAAAAGATAAGGGAGTAAAGCACTTCGGGATCCATGCGTTCCTGGCCAGCAATACCGTTACCAACGAATATTATCCGCTTCTGGCTAAGATCCTGTTTGAACTGGCAGTCCGTGTGAAAAACGCCGCAGGCGTCCACATTGCCTTTATCAATCTTTCCGGCGGCATTGGCATTCCATACCGCCCGGACCAGGAGCCCAACGATATCCGCGTCATCGGAGACGGGGTGAGAAAGGTTTACGAGGAGGTTCTGGTCCCGGCCGGCATGGGAGACGTGGCTATTTTCACAGAGCTGGGCCGCTTTATGCTGGGGCCCTACGGAGCCTTAGTGACTCGGGCCATCCACGAAAAGCATACCTATAAGGAATATATCGGCGTGGACGCCTGTGCGGTGAACCTGATGCGCCCGGCCATGTACGGCGCTTACCACCATATTACGGTCATGGGAAAGGAGAACGCCCCCTGCGACCATAAGTATGATGTGACCGGCTCCCTCTGCGAGAACAACGATAAGTTTGCGGTGGACCGGATGCTGCCAGAGATCCAGATGGGAGATCTCCTGTTCATCCACGACACCGGAGCCCACGGCTTTTCCATGGGGTATAATTATAATGGAAAGCTTAGGAGCGCAGAGCTTCTTTTACAGGAGGACGGAAGCGTCCGTATGATCCGCCGCGCGGAGACACCAAAGGATTACTTTGCAACCTTTGATTTCTGCGGGTTATTAAAGGATGTGGAGTAGTTTAAGAGGATAGAGACAAAAGAGAGCCCCGGCTGCCGTTTTCGGCTGCCGGGGCTTAGACATGAGAAAACCCCGCTTGTATCGCAGCGGGGATTTGTCATTTAGGATTTCGATTTCAAAAAGGTTTTTAGGATAAAGGATTTAAAATTTGTATCGTGCATTTCTTATGGTTAAAGTATAGCACGTTATGCTGGAAAATGATTGTATATTCTTTGAATGAATTATGAAGATTTTCTTAAGATTTGAAATATCTGGAAAAACTGCCGGATGGGCAAAACGCTTTCCCTGGAATATCCTATTTATAAAAGGACTCCGAGGAAATCATATGTGAATCGTGTAAAGGAACAGATCCGCTGCCGGGACGCCTATACCCTGGGGCTTACGGGGAGGGGCGTCTGCGTGGCGGTGCTGGATACAGGGGCATATCCCCACAGGGATTTTGAGGACCGGATCTCGGGCTTTGCGGATGTGGTGAACCACCGGCCCGGTCCCTATGATGACTGCGGCCATGGGACCCATATCTGCGGGATCATCGGGGGCAGCGGGGCCGTTTCCGACGGAAGGTACCAGGGCATGGCCCCAGGCTGTACCCTGGCGGCTGTCAAGGTCCTGGACCGGAAGGGGAACGGCTCTGCCGCCGACGTTCTGGCCGGGATCGGCTGGATCCTGGACCGGAAGGACCGGCTGGGGATCCGGATCGTGAATATTTCCGTGGGCTCCTATGGAAAGAGAGGGATGAGCGAGGATTCGGCTCTGGTAAAAGGCGTCAACCGGGCCTGGGATGCCGGGCTTGTGGTTGTGGTGGCCGCCGGGAATAACGGCCCGGCTCCCTTAAGCGTCACCACGCCTGGGATCAGCCGGAAGGTGATCACTGTGGGCTGCTCCGACGACCACATGGAGGTGCTGGTGGGAAAGAACCGGATGGTGGATTATTCCGGCCGCGGTCCCACCATGGCGGCGGTCTGCAAGCCGGACCTGGTGGCTCCGGGCTGCAGCGTAGCCAGCTGCGCCAGTCTGAGGGATAAGTACACCATAAAAAGCGGGACCTCCATGAGCACCCCCATCGTTTCCGGGGCCATTGCCCTTCTTCTGGAAAAATACCCGGACATGACCAACCGGGACGTAAAGCTGAGGCTGATGGAAACATGCCGGGACATGGGCCTTCCAAAAAACCAGCAGGGCTGGGGGCTCCTGGACGTGGAACGGCTTTTGAGATAGAACATCCGGACGCTGCAAAGGAAATGGAGTCCCAGGCGGCTTTTTCTGCGGCGTTCCATAAAATATGGGCGGGGGCTGCTTCGGCAGTCCCCGTTTCTTTTGGGTATTCTGCTGTGTTTTTTGTGGAAAACCACAAAAAAGCCGTGCGTTTCCGGGAAAAGTGGAAAAGGGGTTGCAAATAAGCGGGAAACATGCGAAAATTTACATGGATTTTACATAGGCGCGGCGGATATTTTACATACTGATGATATCCTGTCCATGATATGTAGAAAATAATCGCATGACTATGTGTATTTTACGGAGGAAGGTATGGATTTTTTTGGACTTTTATCAATGATCGGAGGTCTGGCGCTGTTCCTGTACGGAATGGATACCATGGGCCAGGGACTTGAAAAGCTGTCCGGCGGCCGCCTGGAGCGGATCCTGGAAAAGCTCACATCCAACCCCATTAAGGCAGTACTTCTGGGCGCCGGCGTTACGGCTGTGATCCAGTCGTCTTCAGCCACTACTGTTATGGTCGTCGGCTTTGTAAACTCTGGAATTATGAAGCTGACCCAGGCTGTGGGCATCATCATGGGAGCCAACATCGGTACTACCGTGACGTCCTGGCTCTTAAGCCTTACGGGAATCGAAAGCGGGAACTTTTTTGTACAGCTGTTAAAGCCGTCGTCCTTCTCCCCGGTTCTGGCACTGATCGGCATGATCTTCATCATGTTCACGAAAAATGAGAAGAAAAAGAACCTGGGAACCATTATGATCGGCTTTGCCATTCTGATGTTTGGTATGGAGACCATGAGCGACGCGGTGAAGCCCCTGGCGGATGTGCCGGAATTCACCGGGCTCTTGACAATGTTCTCCAACCCGATCCTGGGAATGATCGCAGGAGCGGTCCTTACTGCCATCATCCAGAGCTCTTCTGCATCCGTCGGTATCCTGCAGGCTCTCTGTGCCACCGGAGCCGTAAGCTTTGGAAGCGCCATTCCCATCATCATGGGACAGAATATCGGTACCTGTGTGACTGCCATGATCTCTGGTATCGGAGCCAGCAAGAACGCAAGACGGGCTGCACTGGTACACCTGTATTTCAACATCATCGGAACGGCTGTGTTTATGATCGTATTCTACACGGTCAACGGCTTTATACACTTTGATTTCCTGGACGGAGCGGCCAGTGCCATGGGCATCGCTGTGGTCCACAGCGCCTTTAACGTGGCATCCACGATCCTGCTTCTGCCATTTTCCAAGGTGCTTGTGAAGTTAGCGACCTTAACGATCCCGGACGAGCAGGAAAAGGAGCTGGCGGCAGGCATCGCCGCCGGGGAAGAGGAGTTCCGCCTTCTGGATCCCCGTTTCCTGGAGACTCCCGGCTATGCCGTAGAGCAGTGCCGTCTTGTGACCACCCATATGGCCCAGACTGCCAGGGAGGGCTTTTTAAAGGCCATGGAGCTCCTGGATTCCTATGACCAGGAAAAGGCCGACCAGGTGGCTGCCATCGAGGACCTGGTGGATAAGTACGAGGACCATCTGGGGACCTATATGGTAAAGGTGGGAAGCCAGCAGCTTTCCAAGAACGACAGCCATACGGTCTCCCTGCTCCTTCACTGCATCGGAGACTTTGAGAGGATCTCCGACCATGCCATGAACTTAATGACAGCGGCCAAGGAGATGCACGATAAAAACATGGAATTCTCCAAAAAGGCAGAGGAGGAATTAAAGGTATTTTTAAATGCCGTTACAGAGATCCTGGATCTTTCTGTTACGGCCTTCGAGAACAACGATGTAAAGAAGGCTTCCCTGGTGGAGCCGCTTGAGGAGGTCATCGACGATCTGAACACCTGTGTGAAGGCCAACCACATCAAGCGTCTCCAGAAGGGAAAATGTACCATCGAGCAGGGCTTCGTTCTGTCGGATATCTCCACCAACTTAGAGCGTGTGTCCGACCACTGCTCCAATATCGCCATCAGTGTCATTGAGATCGACCGGGATGGCTTCGATGCCCACGGTTATCTGGAAAACTTAAAGCGGGACGACGATCCCCGGTTCCAGGGAATGGTGGAAAGTTACAGAAAGAAATATACGCTTCCGGCGTAAAAGAGAAAGCCGCCTATGCAGTTTCTGCCAGGCGGCGGATCTTTATCCGGAAAGGACAGGAGGAGAGCGGATATGGCGCTGATCTATGCAGTGGAAGATGATAAGAATATTCTGGAGATCGAGATGTTTGCCTTAAAAAACAGCGGCTACCAGGTGGACGGCTTTGAATGTGCCCGCGATTTTTATAAGAAGCTGGATGAGCGGCTGCCAGATCTGGTCCTTCTGGATATCATGCTGCCGGACGAGGATGGCCTTGAGATCGTCGGAAAGCTCCGGAGACGTCCCGAGACCAAGAAGCTCCCGGTGATCATGGTCACGGCCAAGACCACAGAGATCGACAAGGTCAAGGGCCTGGATGTGGGCGCCGATGATTACCTGACAAAGCCCTTCGGCGTTATGGAGCTGATCGCCAGGGTCAAGGCGGTGCTCCGCAGGACCATGGAGGAGGAGAAGTTCTTAAGTCTGGGAGATGTGTTTCTGGATGATGAAAAGCATATGGTCTATGTAAAGGACCAGCCCTGCAGCCTGACGTTCAAGGAGTATGAGCTCTTAAAGCTGCTGCTCCACAATGCCGGAATCGTGGTGACCCGGGAGATCATCCTGGAGCGTGTCTGGGGCATTGACTTCGAGGGAGAATCCAGGACCCTGGACATGCATATCCGGACCCTCAGGCAGAAGCTGGGGGATGCCGGGACCATGATCCGGACCGTGCGGAACGTAGGCTATATGATCGAATAGGCGGGATGAGATGAAACGGAGAATCCATATTGAGCTTCTGGTTACGTCAGGGTTAGCCATCCTCCTGACGCTGACCTTTGCCATGTTTGTGTTTTACGGGCTGTTCCGGTCCCAGATCATCCGGGATCTGGAGACCGATGCACGGGTCATGAAGAACATGGGCGTTTTTGACGATATTTCCAGGATGGCAGAGAAAAACGGCTCCATCAGCAGCGAGGACCTGCGGATCACAGTGGTGAGCCCCGGAGGAGACGTCCTGTTTGACAGCAGCGCCGATGCGGCGGTCATGGAAAACCATGAGGACCGGCCTGAGATCCGGACGGCTCTGGAAGCAGGGGAGGGAAGCGGCAGCCGGCGCTCAGAGACCATGGACAAGAACCTGTTTTATTATGCCGTCCGTATGGAAAACGGAAACGTCTTAAGGATCTCCAGGGAGGCAGACAGCTTTTTTGCGGTATTCCAGAATATGCTGCCTACGGTGCTGGAGGTGTCCCTGGTGCTGTTTGTCCTCAGTATATTTCTGTCCAATTATTTTACAAAGACCCTGGTGGGGCCCATTGAAGAAATGGCCAGGAATATTTCTGATCCCGGCCAGGAGGTGGTATACAGGGAGCTGGAGCCCTTTGTGGCCACCATCCGGCAGCAGCATGACGACATCATAAAAAGCGCCCAGATGCGCCAGGAGTTCACAGCCAACGTGTCCCACGAGCTGAAGACGCCGCTGACTGCCATTTCCGGGTACGCGGAGCTGATCGAGCACGGCATGGCGGATGCGGACAATTCCAAGCGCTTCGCCGGAGAGATCCATAAAAATTCTGTACGTCTCTTATCCCTGATCAACGATATCATCCAGCTTTCCCAGCTGGACGGAGGGAAGAATCACAGCGAGTATGCGGATATTGATCTGTATAAGCTGGCGGCTGAATGTGTGGATATGCTGAAGATGAACGCCAGAAAGCAGAACGTGACCATGAAGCTCTGCGGAAAGCCATGTACGGTGTATGCGGACCGTCAGCTCATGGAGGAGCTCCTCTATAATCTGTGCGACAATGCCATCCGGTATAATAACCGGGGCGGCTCTGTGACGGTCACGGTGGATGAAAAAGACGGCCATGTGTTCCTTTCCATTAGGGATACGGGGATCGGGATACCCACGGAGCACCAGGACCGGGTGTTTGAACGGTTCTACCGGGTGGATAAGAGCCGTTCTAAGGCCACTGGAGGAACGGGACTGGGTCTTGCCATTGTAAAGCATATCGTGGCCCAGCACGGCGCATCCATCTCCCTGGAGAGCCAGGCTGGGAAGGGGACGGAGATCCGGGTGGAATTTTCGGATGTCCTGAAGCGGCAGATGGAAGAACGGGCAGAGAATGCTTAAAATAAACAGACGATGGATTTTGGGGATGCCTTCCGGGCCTCCCCTTTTCTGGTTGTATCCTTCCGGGAAAAGGCCTGGAGTGTAAAACCAGCCTCCTGTTTTTTGTGGCTTTTGCCCATTGACGGCGGTGGAAAAGCCGGGTATGATAAAGCCAGACCAGAGATCTGAAAGGTCCCGGCTTTCTCACTCACCCGGCCTTATGTTTTCCGGCGGTTCCGCCAAAGTTTCCCGAAGAAATCGTTGACTTTTTCCTGGAAGTATATTATGATTAGAGCATAATAGAACGTTTGTTCGCATTTGGAGGATGAATATGAATAAAGAAGATAAATTGAAAGCCCTGGACGCGGCCCTGACCCAGATCGAGAAGGCCTATGGAAAGGGATCTGTGATGAAGCTGGGAGACTCCGGCGCAAATATGAATATCGAGACGGTGCCCACCGGTTCCTTAAGCCTGGATATTGCCCTGGGACTGGGAGGCGTTCCCAAGGGACGTGTGATCGAGGTCTACGGCCCGGAGTCCAGCGGTAAGACCACCGTTGCCCTTCATATGGTGGCGGAGGTACAGAAGCGGGGAGGGATCGCCGGCTTTATCGATGCGGAGCACGCCCTGGATCCCGTCTACGCGAAAAATATCGGCGTGGATATCGATAACCTTTATATTTCCCAGCCGGATAATGGAGAGCAGGCCCTGGAGATCACAGAGACGATGGTGCGTTCCGGAGCGGTGGATATCGTGATCGTGGACTCAGTGGCAGCCCTGGTGCCCAAGGCGGAGATCGACGGCGATATGGGAGATTCCCATGTGGGCCTTCAGGCCCGGCTCATGTCCCAGGCCCTCAGAAAGCTGACAGCAGTGATCAGCCGGACCAACTGTATCGTGATCTTTATCAACCAGCTCCGTGAAAAGGTAGGCGTGATGTTCGGAAATCCGGAAACCACCACCGGCGGCCGTGCGCTGAAGTTCTACTCCTCCGTCCGTCTGGATGTGAGAAGGACCGAGTCCTTAAAGCAGAGCGGTGAGGTGATCGGAAACCATGTGCGGGTAAAAGTAGTAAAGAATAAGATCGCACCGCCGTTTAAGGAGGCTGAATTTGATATTATGTTCGGCAAAGGGATCTCCAGAGAAGGCGATGTGCTGGATCTGGCGGCAGATGCCAATATCGTGGAAAAGAGCGGCTCCTGGTACGCCTATAAGGGCGCAAAGATCGGTCAGGGCCGTGAGAATGCCAAGCAGTACCTGGCCCAGAATCCGCTGATCTGCGAGGAGATCGAAAACCAGGTGAGAGAGCTCCACGGCCTGGAGGCCCAGCACGTGGCGGCCGGAGAACCGTCCGGTGAGGCGGCCGGAGAGAGCGTCGCGCCGGCAGATGCTGGAAATATGACCGCTGGAATGGAAAAGGAAGAGGCGGAGAGATAATGAAGGAATGGAAGCTGGAAGGCGTATCCGGGTTGGAGGGACCGTCCTTACAGTCCGGGAATGCCGGGGATGAAAAAGAGGCCAGGAACAAGGCCGTCTACTATCTCCAGTTTTCCAGTAAGACCGAGTGGGAACTGCGTAAGAAGCTGGCAGAACAGGGATTTCTGCCGGCTTCTGTTGATTCTGCCATCCGTTTTGTGAAGGCGCACCGGTATCTGGACGACGGAGAATATGCAGCCCGTTATATAGAGCGGAACCAGAGGAAGAAAAGCAGGAAGCAGATGGTCTTTGAGCTGCGTCAGAAGGGGATCGATGAGGAGACGTTAAATGCGGCCTTTGAGGAAAATCCTGTGGACGAGGAGGAGCAGATCCTAAGGCTCCTGGAAAAGAAGGGCTACCGGGGAGAGGAAGCCGAAAGGGAGGAAAAACAGAAAATCTCCGCATATCTGGCCCGAAAGGGCTTCGCTTATGAGGCCATCCAGAGGGCTATGATTAATTATGCACGGAAAAACAGAGATTGAAAGCAATATACTTGACATAATGTATAAAACAGTTTAAAATTGAAGTGTTGTACAATGAAAACTAAATAAAGGAGGTGCTCCTGTGTCACCAATAATAAGCGCGTTGATCGCAGCGGTTATTGTGGCTCCTATTACCTGGCTTGCAGCTGTGGCTTACCGGAAGAAAAGCTATGAGAGCAAGATCGGAAGCGCAGAGGAAAAGTCCAGAGAAATAATAGATGAAGCATTGAAGGTCGCAGAGACGAAGAAAAAAGAAGCTCTCCTGGAAGCCAAGGAAGAGAATTTGAAGGCAAAAAATGAGCTGGAGAAGGAAACCAGGGAACGAAGGGCAGAGATTCAGCGCTATGAGCGCCGCGTACTCAGCAAAGAGGAAAATCTGGATAAAAAAGCAGAGGCAATGGAACGGAAAGAGTCCAGCCTGGTGTCCAGAGAGGACTCTTTAAAGAAACGCACTGCCGAAGTGGAGGAACTGTTTGCGAAAGAGCAGGAGGAGCTGGAAAAGATCTCCGGTCTTACTTCTGATCAGGCAAAAGAGTATCTTCTGAAGTCTGTGGAAGCGGATGTGAAGCACGACACTGCCAAGCTCATCAAGGAGCTGGAAGCCAGGGCAAAGGAAGAAGCAGACAAAAAGGCCAGGGAGTATGTGGTCACAGCCATCCAGAGATGTGCGGCTGACCATGTGGCAGAGACCACAGTTTCTGTGGTACAGCTCCCCAGTGATGAGATGAAGGGACGCATCATCGGAAGAGAGGGACGGAATATCCGTACTCTGGAGACCATGACCGGCGTTGAGCTGATCATCGACGATACTCCGGAGGCCGTCGTACTGTCCGGCTTTGATCCGGTCCGCAGAGAAGTTGCCAGGATCGCCCTGGAGCGTCTGATCGTGGATGGACGTATCCATCCGGCCAGGATCGAGGAGATGGTGGAGAAAGCGCAGAAGGAAGTCGAGAACATGATGCGCGAAGAAGGAGAGGCAGCCGCCCTGGAGGTGGGGATCCATGGAATCCATCCGGAGCTGGTGAAGCTCCTTGGAAAGATGAAGTTCAGGACCAGCTATGGGCAGAATGCATTGAAGCATTCCATCGAGGTTGCCCAGCTTTCCGGTCTGCTGGCTTCTGAGATCGGCGTGGATGTGAGACTGGCAAAGCGTGCCGGTTTATTACACGACATTGGAAAATCTGTCGATCATGAGATGGAGGGCTCCCATGTACAGCTGGGATCCGAGCTCTGTAAGAAATATAAGGAGTCGGCTACGGTCATCAACGCAGTGGAATCCCATCATGGCGATGTGGAACCCACCAGCCTGATCTCCTGTATCGTCCAGGCAGCAGATACGATCTCTGCCGCAAGACCCGGCGCCAGAAGAGAAACGCTGGAAACATACACCAACCGCTTAAAGCAGCTGGAGGATATCACCAATTCATTCAAAGGAGTGGATAAGTCCTTTGCGATCCAGGCAGGACGTGAGGTACGTATCATGGTCGTACCGGAACAGGTCAGCGATGACGATATGGTTCTGATGGCCAGAGAAATTTCTAAGAAGGTGGAGTCCGAGCTGGAATATCCGGGACAGATCAAGGTCAATGTGATCCGGGAATCCAGAGTAACGGATTATGCAAAATAAGAGCACAGAACAATAAGAAAGATCCGGAGGTATACGGGGAGACCCTGTACCGCCGGATTTTTTATGTCATAGGGGCGGAAGGGGGACTGGATCCGGACACCGCATTGGGGCAGACGTTTATCGGCGTTAATTTGTGACAGTTCTCCGCATGGCTGAACTATTACGTTAATTTGTAAAAAAGTATTGACGATTCAGAAAATGTGGTGTAAAATCCAGAGTAACAAAAAGTTACCAGAGAAAGCCGGGGTGGTACAAACGCCCGGGAGGAAACAGGATGAACAAGAAAACGGCGATCGTATCAGTACAGATGAATATGATGGGTCTGATGTGCGGCATGGCCATGTGCGGCATGATTTTTTGCGTGGAAAAAATTGCAGACCAGAATCATTCCTGTATGGATTGTGAGTAGTCAGATATCCTGTGATCAACAAAGAGGGTAAACCGCAGTTCCTGAGGGGCTGCGGTTTTTTGTTTGCGCGGGCGGCGAAAAAAGCGGCCGGTCCGCCGGAGAAAAGGAGAAAAGCATGGAAAATAAGACTCCGATCATCCGTATGGATGGTCTTGGAAAAGCGTTTACAGGGAGCCAGGGAACGGTCCGGGCGCTGGAGGACATCAGTCTGGAGATCATGCCTGGGGAGATCTTCGGGATCATCGGCCTTTCGGGGGCAGGAAAAAGCACCCTGGTGCGGTGTATGAATTATCTGGAGGTCCCCACCGAGGGAGAGGTCTATTATGACGGAAAGCCCCTGTCGGAAATGCAGGATGCTGAGTTAAGAAAGGTCCGCCAGTCCATGGGAATGATCTTCCAGCAGTTCAATCTGCTGGCCCAGAGGACAGTCCTGGGAAATATCTGTTTCCCCATGGAGATCGCAGGGACTCCCAGAGAAGAAGCAAAGGCCAGGGCCCGGGAACTTTTAAAGCTGGTGGGACTGGAGGACCGGGAAAACGCATATCCGGCACAGCTTTCCGGAGGCCAGAAGCAGAGGGTAGCCATTGCCAGGGCCATCGCCACCAATCCAAAGGTACTCCTCTGTGACGAGGCCACCAGCGCCCTGGATCCCAATACCACCAAAGCGATCCTTCAGCTTTTGAAGGAGATCAACCAGTCCATGGGCATTACAGTCGTCATCATCACCCATGAGATGGCCGTGATCGAAGCCGTCTGCGACCGGGTGGCCATCATCGACAAGAGCCACATTGCAGAGATCGGCGAGGTGTCCCGGGTGTTCGCAGAGCCCAAGTCCAAAATCGGCCGCCAGCTGATCCTGGGCGACGCAGCGGAAAAAGTAGAATTTGGAACGGGACGGCTGTTCCGTATTATCTTTGACGGCCTGGCGTCCAGTGAGCCGGTGATCTCCAACGTGGTACTGGCATGTAAGGTGCCGGTGAACATCATGTACGCAGCCACCAGGGATATAAAGGGAAAGGCCGCAGGACAGATGATCATTGAGCTGCCGGATCATGAGCCGGACATCGAAAGGGTCCTCCAGTATCTGGACCGGGCGAAAGTACCTTATGAGGAGGTTGGAAAAAATGAACTCTAATCTGGCATTTCTGTTTTTAGAAGAACTGGGAAATACCCTGATCATGACGTTTGCATCGTCGGCTCTGGCCTATGTGATCGGGATCCCCCTGGGAATCCTGCTTGTTGTCTGGGCAAAGAACGGGATCCGTCCCAACCCCAGGGCCCAGGAGGCCCTGGGCGTGATCATCAACCTGATCCGTTCTGTTCCGTTCCTGATCCTGGTGATCGCCATCCAGAACTTCACCAGAAAGCTGGTGGGCACCAGCGTGGGAACCAAGGCCATTATCGTGCCTCTGACCCTGGCGTCGGCCCCCTATGTGGCCAGGATCGTGGAAGCATCTTTAAATGAAGTAGATCCCGGAGTCATCGAAGCGGCCAAATCCATGGGCGCTTCCACCTGGCAGATCATCGTAAAGGTGCTCCTTCCGGAGGCGAAGCCATCTCTGATCACCAACGGGGCCATTGCAGTGACCACCATTCTGGGATACTCGGCCATGGCCGGCTTCTGCGGGGCCGGAGGCCTGGGAGCCGTTGCCATCAACTATGGCTACTACCGGTTTGAGGACGGCATCATGTGGATCGCCATTCTCTTCTTAGTGATCCTGGTACAGGTGATCCAGTCCCTGGGCATGACCCTGGTGAAAAAGGTGGACCGGAGGGCCCGTTAGGCTCACGGAAGAAGGCTCTTTAAACGTATGGATCAGATCCTGACCGGCCAAAACCAAAGCGCGCAGGCGGAGGGCGGAACGGTTTTGATATAAATGAAAACATCAAAAGGAGAAAGATCATCATGAGAAAAAACATTTATACATTCCTGGCAGTCGCTTTTGCGGCCGGACTTTTAGCCGGCTGCGGTTCCAAAGATTCCGGTAAGGACACCACCATCGTCGTAGGAGCCAGCCCGGCTCCCCACGCAGAGATCCTGGAGGCGGCGAAGCCGGTGCTGGAGAAGGCAGGCTATACCCTGGAGATCAAAGAGTATAACGATTATGTACAGCCCAATGTGGCCCTGGATGCCGGAGACCTGGACGCCAACTATTTCCAGCACCAGCCGTATCTGGATGAATTTAATGCGGAGAAAAAGACGGAGCTGGCTTCTGCGGCTGTGATCCATTATGAGCCCTTTGGGATCTATGCCGGAAAGACCGCTTCCCTGGAGGAGCTGGCAGACGGAGCCCAGATCGCCGTTCCCAATGACACCACCAATGAAGCCAGGGCTCTCCTGCTTTTAGAGGCCCAGGGGCTCATCGGTCTGAAGGAGGGCGCAGGACTTACGGCAACCAAGCAGGATATCGTTGACAATCCGAGAAATTTCGATATCATTGAAATGGAGGCAGCCCAGCTTCCCCGTTCTCTCCAGGACGTGGATCTGGCTGTCATCAACGGAAACTATGCCATCGCAGCAGGTTTAAAGGTGGCGGACGCTCTTGTATGTGAGGATTCAGAATCCATCGGCGCCACTACCTACGGAAATGTGGTAGCTGTCCAGAAGGGCCATGAGAATGATGAAAAGATCAAGGCTCTGGTGGATGCCTTAAAGAGCGGGGAAGTAAAGAAGTTTATTGAAGAAACGTATGAGGGGGCCGTGGTTCCGCTTTCATAGAAAAGCGGCCCTCCCCTGTGCGGGAACATCTCAGGAGGGAATGGAAATGGCAAAAATCGGTTTTATTGGAATGGGCAACATGGCGACTGCCATCATGAAGGGGCTTTTAAAGGAATTTTCCCCGGAGGATATGATCTTTTCCTCTGCCCATGAGGAAAAAATGGAGCAGGTCACCAGGGAGACGGGGGTTCCCCATGCGGGCTCCAACGCAGAGTGCGCCAGACAGGCAAAGTACCTGGTCCTGGCTGTAAAGCCCCAGGTGCTGCCCCGGGTTTTTGGGGAGATCAAAGACGTGGTGACGAAGGACCAGGTGATCATCTCCATTGCAGCCGGATACACCATTTCCGACCTGACAGAGGGCCTGGGAGGCCAGGTCCGGGTGGTCCGCTCCATGCCCAACACACCGGCTATGGTGGGTGAGGGCATGACGGGAGTCTGCTATGATGAAGCCCTGTTCACCCAGGAGGAAAAGGAGCTTCTCCATACACTGTTCACTTCCTTTGGAAAAATGGAACTGGTGGAGGAGCGGCTCATGGATGTGGTGGGAAGCGCCAGCGGCTGTTCCCCGGCTTATGTATACATGTTCATCGAGGCCCTGGCCGACGGCTGTGTGAAGAACGGCCTGCCCCGCCAGATGGCGTACCGGATGGCTGCCCAGGCAGTTCTGGGAAGCGCAAAAATGGTCCTGGAGACCGGAAAGCATCCAGGCGAGCTAAAGGATATGGTCTGCTCACCCGGCGGCACCACCATCGAGGGTGTGGCGGCCCTGGAGGAGGGAGGCTTCCGTAGCTCCATCATAAAGGCCTGCGACGCCAACTACGAGAAAAATAAGCGGTTAAAATAGGCGGGAGGAGAAAGCGGTTATGGAAAAAACGATCCGCCTGGAGCGGGAGCTGGCGTACACCGGGACGATCCTTAAGGTATACAGGGATACGGTGGTGGCTAATGGGATCCAGGAAACGTATGATTATATCCACCACGACGGGGCGGCAGCAGTACTGCCGGTGACAAAGGAAGGAAAGCTTTTAATGGTGCGCCAGTACAGGAACGCCCTGGACCGGTTTACCCTGGAGCTGCCGGCCGGAAAGGTGGATGCGCCGGACGAGCCCCGGATCGAATGTGCGTACCGGGAGCTGGAGGAGGAGACCGGGTTTAAAGCGGAGACCATGGAATACCTCATGACCATCAACACAACAGTGGCATTCTGCGACGAGGCCATCGACCTGTTTGTGGCCAGGGATCTGGTAAAGACAGAGCAGCACCTGGACGCAGACGAAAGCATCGATGTGGAGGAATGGGAGGTAAAGGACCTGCTGGAGCTGATCTACGGAGGAAAGCTCACCGACGGAAAGACGGTGGCTGCCATCATGGCATATGCCCAGCGGGAAGGGATCCGGTGAACGGATAAAAATGGAATAGACCGGACATGGCCGTCATATAGTGGGAACAAAAGAAGCCTGTACTGTATGGGGGATGCCATGGGAAATTTCGGAAACAGGAAGGACAGCCCAGGATTCTGGCTGTCCTTTTTTCTGCTCCTGGGAGCCGCCGCCGGGACGCTGTTCTGCAACTGGCCGGATTCCGGATGGAAGGAGGCGCTTAGGGATGCGGGGAGTGGGATGGTCACGGCAGCCATGCTGTTAAAGCTGGATTTCATGGGGCTGTTTTTTACGGTTTTAAGAAAACGGCTGGGGGAGGCCTTCTGCCTGATCCTGTTCTCCATGACGCCGGCGGCTCCGTTTCTTTTTATGGGGACGGCGGCCTACCTGGGTTTTTCCACGGCGGTGACCGTCAGCAGCCTGACCATGGGGAGCGGGCTTTCCGGGATCTTCCGGTATCTGGCCCTGGTCTTTCCCCAGGCTGTGCCGTACATGGCTGTATTTTATGTGACGGCCTGGTGGATGGAGGAGGAGAAAAAGAAGATGACCGCGCCTGCGGCCCTGGCGCTGGTCCTGGCAGCGGTCCTGGGAGCAGCGGCGGAAAGCTTTGTGAATCCGTGGATAACTGCCTGGATCACCGGATGAACGGTGGAAAAATCTTTTTACAATATGTGGAAGGCCGCTGTCCGGGGAGCGCCACATGTTGGGCTTTTTATGGAAACCGCCTGGAAAGTGGGAGAAAAGGGGTAAAAATGTGTTTGATTTTATGGAAAAGTGAGACTATAATGAGGAAAACAGCCCGTTTTGGGCAGGATCGTGTATGAGAGAAGATCACGGGGGATCGTGCAGATTGAGATGAAAGAAGAGATCAGACGGTTCGCGGAGTATCTGGAGGCGGAAAAGCATGCTTCAGAAAATACCCGCGTTTCCTATCAGAGAGATTTAATGCAGATGGCGGCGTTCCTGGAAGGAATGGGGATCCGGGAGCTGTCCCGGGTCACAAGGACAGCGCTGAATTCCTATGTGCTGATGCTGGAGAAGGAAGGGAAGGCGGCGTCTACGGTGTCCAGGAACCTGGCGTCCATGAAGGCGTTTTTCGGATACGAATTTAAGCGCGGGCGGATCAGAAAGGATCCGTCAGAATCCATCCATGCGCCCAGGATCGAAAAAAAGGCTCCGGTGATCCTGACCGTGGAGGAGGTGGACCGCCTGCTGGCCCAGCCGTCGGGGGATTCTGCCAAGGAGATCCGGGATAAGGCTATGCTGGAGCTCCTTTACGCCACCGGGATCCGCGTATCGGAGCTGATCCATCTGGAGCTTTCCGATGTGAATATGGCTGTGGGCTTCATTACCTGCCGGGACGAATATAAGGAGCGGGCCGTACCCTTCGGCCGCGTGGCCAAGGAGGCACTTTCAAGATATCTGGAAACAGCCCGCCCGGCTCTTGTAAAGGGCGGGGACGCGCCCTGGCTTTTCATCAACTGCAGCGGCGGCCTCATGAGCCGCCAGGGCTTCTGGAAGATCGTGAAATATTACGGGGAAAAGGCAGGGATCCAGGAGGACATCACGCCCCATACCCTGCGCCATTCCTTTGCGGCCCATCTGATCGGCGGCGGGGCCGATGTGAAGGCTGTCCAGACCATGATGGGCCATGCTGATCCCGCCACCACCCAGATGTACGCCGCCTATGCCGGACTCTGCGGGACAGACCCGGAAGCACATCACAGGAGATAGGAGATCCCCCTTCCCAGAGAACGCGCCGCTCTGTGAAGGGGGATCTTCCGGATGCATACCTGGCAGAAGAACTGGAAGAGGAATACCGGAAAACGCAGATACCGGATCAGGAGGAGGAAAGAGAATGACACGACAGGAACTGTTCGCCTGGTGCATGGACCAATACGGCACAGAGCCGGAGTATCCGTGGAAGGACAGAAACGCTGTCCTCCGTCACAAAGACAACAAAAAATGGTATGGAGTGATCCTGGAAACAGGAAAAAATAAACTGGGGCTTCCGGGAGAGGGGACCGCAGAGCTCCTGAACGTAAAATGCGACCCAATCCTGGCTGCCTCCTGCCGCACCCAGCCCGGATTCTTCCCCGCCTGGCACATGAACAAAGAAAAATGGCTCAGCATCCTTCTGAACGAACCAGAGCTGGACGCCGCTATAAAAAATCTCCTGGCCCTAAGCTTCGACCTGACCTCCCCCAGCTCCAGCCCCCAGCATTCAAAATAATCCCTCCAGGAGTTCCCAACCCATCCCCAGCCCTCACTCCCCCATATCTTACCGCAGCCCGCACTTTATCAAAGCCCCCATGTCCTCCCAAAGCGATGCTTTCTTTGGGAGGATATGGGGGCGTCCCTATTTTACAGCTTCTCCAGAATACTCCTTGCCACCGACAGTCCGTTGGCGGAGGCCTGCTGGAGTCCGCGGGTCACAGACGCGCCGTCTCCGATGGCCCGGAGTCCCGGGATACTGGTCTCGAAATCCTTATTTACCACCACCTTATTGGAGTAGAATTTCACCTCCACGCCGTAAAGCAGGGTCTCGTCGCTGGCGATCCCGGGCGTTACCTTGTCCAGGGCCAGGAGCATTTCCTTGATGTCCACCATGATCCGGTGGGGCAGCACCAGGGACAGATCTCCAGGCACTGCGTCCTTTAAGGTGGGGATCAGATTGTTCCGGCAGAGCCGTTCCTCAGTGGTCCGGCGGCCCCGGAGGAAATCGCCGAAGGTCTGCACCAGGATCTTTCCGTCACACAGCATGTTGGAAAGCTGGGCCACATGCTTGCCGTATTCGATGGGCGTCTTAAAGGGCTTGGTGAAGTTTTTGGACACCAGAAGGGCAAAGTTGGTGTTGTGGGTCTTATATTCCTGGGACTTGTAGGCATGGCCGTTGACCACCGCCAGGCCATTTTCGTAATACTCTGTGGCCACCTCTCCCGACGGATTGGTACAGAAGGTACGCACCTTATCGTCGAAGGTGGGGGTATAATACACCAGCTTGGCCTCGTAGAGGTTCTTATTTAAAAACTCCATGACCTCGTCCCGGACCTCCACGCGGACGCCGATGTCCACGGTGCCGACCTTTGTCTCGATCCCGTGGTCCCTGCACACATGGGAGAACCAGTCGGAGCCCTCGCGGCCAATGGCGGACACGATCTCCCTGGCGTAATACGTTTCTCCCTTATCGGTGAGGATCCCTCTGGCACAGCCGTCCTCGATGAGGATATCCTGGACCATGGTATTAAATTCGATCCGTACCCCGCTGCTTAACAGGTGTTCCTGGAGGCGGGTGTAGATCTTATAGCCCTCTTCAGTGCCCAGATGACGGATGGGACATTCGATGAGCTTTAAGTTTGCCATGATGGCCCTCCGGCGGATCTCCTGGATCTCCTTCTGCTTATCGACGCCGTAGACCTTTGTGTCTGCCCCGAATTTCAGATAGATATCGTCGGATTCATGGATCAGCTCCAGGGCCTTGTCATATCCCAGGATATCCGGCAGGTTCCCTCCCACATCCGGAGACAGGGAGAGCTTTCCGTCAGAAAACGCGCCGGCTCCCGCAAAGCCGGTGGTGATGCTGCATGGCCTGCACCCCACGCAGACCTTGGTGGTACGCTTGGGGCATACCCGCTTTTCAATGGGACGGCCCTTTTCCACCATGAGTATGTTTAAGGAAGGCCGCTCCTTTATGAGCTCGTAGGCGCAGAAGATGCCCGACGGCCCCGCGCCGATGATGATCACATCAAAATCTGTTCTGTTGTTCATAGAATACCCCCAATCATAAACTGGCCGCAGTCCGGGAACCGCAGCCAGTCTATTATACCATAAAATACGTCTGGGAACAATCGATCAGAACAGCACCGGCATTTTCAGCCAGCGGCCCCGCAGCAGGCGGATCAGGAACACGATGCCGCGGGTGATCAGCTCGGCAGTCATAGAGATCCATACGCCGGTGACGCCGAACCGATGGGTGAACACCAGAACCGTCATGACACGGACGCCCCACATGGTAAACAGGTTGATGAAGAACGGGGCCTTGCTGTCCCCGGCTCCCCGGAGCGCGCCGGTGGCGACGATGCTGACGGCAAACAGCGGTTCTGAGAAGGCTACGATCCGCAGAAGTCCGGCGCTGACCTCCGCTACCTCCGTGTCAGCTGTCAGGAGGCTGGTGAGGAAGGGCGCGAAGCCGAACATTAAGAGCGCCATGAAAAATACCAGGATGGAGCCTAAGATCGTGGTCCCGTAGGCGAACCGCTTTGCCATATCCAGCCGCCGGGCTCCGATGCTCTGGCCCACAAGGGCGGTGGCGGCAGAGGCAACGCCGAAGGCGGGAAGATAGCAGATGCTCTCAGTCTGGACAGCTACGTAGTTGGAGGCCACGGCCACGGTGCCCATTCCGGCCACCACAGAGGTCATGACGATCTGGGCCAGGGAAAGGGCCATGCGCTCCAGAGCCGTGGGCGTGGACAGGCGCAGCATGTTGTTCATGCACGGCTTTGTGAAGCGCCAGGTCTCGTTTCCCTGGAAGCGGAGCGGTCCCCTGCGGCAGATGATGCCCAGAAGAAGGGTCACGGCCACGCAGGCCTGGGCAAGTCCTGTGCCCAGAGCCGCGCCCTGGACGCCGAGGCCGGCTCCCCAGACGTGGAAGCCGCCGATGTCCCGGGGCGGGTAAATGAAGATAAAGTTAAAGATCACGTCAAACACGCACATGCCCACGTTCATGATGCTGGGCAGCAGGATGTTTCCGCTGCACCGCAGGATGCTGGAGTACAGGGCGGAGGCCATGGAAAACGGGAAGAAGAAGGCCACCGTACAGAAGTAGGACCTGGCCGCCGGGGCGATCTCCGGATCAGAGCCCAGAAGCTCCGGCAGGACCTGCCCGATGCCGATGGCTGCTGCGGCCATGACCACACCGAACAAAACGTTAAACAGGATGGACTGGCACAGGACGTTCCGGCTGTCTCCGTCCCGTCCGGCTCCCAGGTACTGGGCGATCTGGACGGAAAAGCCCACGGCAATGGCGCTGGTCAGGCCGTTCATTAGCCAGATGGAGCTGGCTACCACGCCGATGGCCGCCGTGGCTCCCGGACCCAGGCTGCCCACCATGGCGGTGTCGATATAGCTCATGAGCGTCATGACCAGCTGTTCCAGGATCGCCGGAATGGAAAGGGCGATGATCAGCTGGGTCTGGCTTTTTAAGGAGATGGAGCGGCCGTCCCGCATGGCCTCGCTCATCTGAAGCATGTTCATAAAAGATACCCCCAATGTAAGAATTTAATAAAATACCCCATGCCCATAGTATACTGGAAAACGGCAGGAATTGGAAGAGGAGGAGCAAAGGATTTGGGACTTGTAAGTCATGGATAAAACTGATAGAATAGTAAAACCATAAATCATGGGATAAAGGAGAAAATATACCATATGTTTTTAATAGCAGGTCTCGGGAATCCGGGAAAGGAATATGAAAATACACGCCATAACGCCGGCTTCATGGTGCTGGACGCCCTGGCAGATAAGCTGGGAGCCGACATATCGGAGAAAAAGCACAAGGCCCTCTGCGGCAGGGCTGTGATCGGGGGGCAGAAGGTGATCCTTTTAAAGCCCCAGACGTATATGAATTCCAGCGGCGAGAGCATCCGGGCGGCTGCCGATTATTATAAGGTGGACCCGGAGGACATCCTGGTGGTCTATGACGACATCAGCCTGGCTCCCGGCCAGCTTCGGATCCGGGCCAAGGGAAGCGCCGGAGGCCACAACGGGATCAAGAGCATCATCGCCCATCTGGGTACCCAGGAGTTCCCCAGAGTCCGGGTGGGCGTGGGAGAAAAGCCGCCCAGGATGGATCTGGCCGACTATGTGCTGGGCCATTTTTCCCAGGGCGAGAGAAAGATCATGGAGGACGCAGTAAAGGAAGCGGCCGACGCGGTCATGGAGGCAGTGGAGGAAGGGATCGACCATGCCATGAACAGCCATAACCGGAAGAAGGACGGCCAGGCGTAAAAGGATCGGGAGAGGAGAAGAATGGGAGAGATATTTGCAAATCCGCTGACGGAGCTGGCAGAATATGGAGACATGAAGCAGGATCTTATGAAAGGGAAAGGACCCGTCCAGATCTGCGGCGTCACCGATTCCCAGAAGGTCCATGTGATGTACCAGGTTTCGGAGGAGAAGGCCTGGAGGTTAGTTGTGACTCACGACGATACCAGGGCCAGGGAGCTTTACGATGACTTCAGCTATTTTGAAAAGAATACATGGCTGTATCCCGCCAGGGATCTTCTGTTTTACAGCTCCGATATCCATGGAAACCTTCTGACCAGACAGCGGATGCAGGTGTTTAAGCACCTGATGGAGGATGTTGGCGGGACCGTGGTGACCACGGTGGACGGCCTCATGGACCATCTTCTCCCTCTTTCCATGATGAAGGAGCGGCGGATCCTGGTGGAGTCCGGAGAGGTCCTGGATATCGGGGATATGAAGGAACGGCTCCGGGATCTGGGCTACGAGCGGACGGGCCAGGTGGACGGAATGGGCCAGTTTTCCATCCGAGGCGGAATCATTGATATTTTCCCTCTGACCGAGGAGCTTCCGGTGCGGATCGAGCTGTGGGGAGACGAGGTGGACTCCATCCGGTCCTTTGATCCGGAGAGCCAGAGATCCATTACCCAGATGGATTCGGTGCTGATCTATCCGGCGGCGGAGCTGACATTAACAAAGGAGCAGATGGAAAACGGCACAGACCGGATCGAAAAGGAAGGGAAAAAGCAGGAAAAGGCCTTCCGGGAGGCAGGAAAGCCCGAGGAGGCCCACCGGATCAAGACTGCCGTGGGGGAGCTGTGCGAGGCCTTAAGGGAGGGCTTTGACACCCACGCCCTGGACGGATATATCCGGTATTTCTGTAAGGAGACGGTGTCGTTTCTGGAGTACATGAAGGAAGCGGCGGGAACGGACCGGACGGACGGAGCTCTCGCCGGAAACGGCGGCTCTGGGGAGCGCGCAGGCCTTGCCATATTTTTAGATGAGCCCCAGAGGCTTTTGGAAAAGGCCGGAGTGGTGGAAACTGAGTTCCGGGAGAGCATGAGCCACCGTCTGGAAAAGGGGTATCTGCTTCCGGGCCAGACGGATCTTTTATTTTCCGCAAAGGCTGTGCTGGCGGCGGCCCAGACGCCGGAGGCCATTTTTATGACGGGTCTGGACCAGCGGCTTCCGGGCATGGCCGTTAAGAAGAAATACAGCATCACGGGAAAAAATGTCAGTTCCTACCAGAACGGCTTTGAGCTTCTGATCAAGGACCTGACCCGCTGGAAAAAGGAAGGCTACCGGGTGGTGCTCCTTTCTGCGTCCCGGACCAGGGCCAGCCGTCTGGCAGGGGATCTGAGAGAGTACGATCTGCGGGCCTTCTGCCCCGAGGATCCCAGCCGTCCGGTGAGCCCGGGGGAGATCCTGGTGACCTATGGAAAGCTCCATAAGGGCTTTGAATATCCGCTGATCAAATTTGTGGTCATTACGGAAGGCGACATGTTCGGAAACGAGCGCCGCCAGAAGAAAAGGAAAAAGTACAATTACGAGGGCAAGAAGATCAGCAACTTTTCCGAGCTGTCCGTGGGAGATTATGTGGTCCATGAGAGCCATGGCCTGGGTATCTACCGGGGGATCGAAAAGATCGAGCAGGACCATGTGATCAAGGATTATATCAAGGTGGAGTATGCCGACGGCGGAAATCTCTATCTTCTGGCTACCCGCCTGGACGGGATCCAGAAGTACGCCGGAGCCGATGCGAAGACGCCGAAGCTCAATAAATTAGGCGGGGCCGAATGGGGAAAGACAAAGACCCGGGTACGCACGGCTGTGCGGGAGATCGCAAAGGAGCTGGTGGAGCTTTACGCCGCCCGCCAGGACGCCGAGGGCTTCGTTTACGGGGAGGACACGGTCTGGCAGAAGGAATTTGAAGAGATGTTCCCCTATGAGGAGACCGACGACCAGCTTTCCGCCATCGAGGACACAAAAAAGGACATGGAGAGCCGGAAGATCATGGACCGGCTGATCTGCGGCGATGTGGGCTACGGAAAGACCGAGATCGCTCTCCGGGCGGCCTTCAAGGCGGTCCAGGAGGGAAAGCAGGTGGTCTACCTGGTTCCCACCACCATCCTGGCCCAGCAGCACTACAATACTTTTATCCAGAGGATGAAGGACTTTCCGGTGCGGGTGGATCTGATGTCCCGGTTTAAGACCCCGGCGGATATCAAAAAGACTCTGGAGGGGCTGAAAAAGGGGTTTGTGGACATCGTCATCGGCACTCACCGGGTGCTCTCCAAGGACGTGCAGTTCAAGGACCTGGGCCTGCTCATCATCGACGAGGAGCAGCGGTTCGGCGTGGCCCACAAGGAAAAGATCAAGCAGCTGAAGCAGAACGTGGATGTGCTGACCCTGACTGCCACCCCCATTCCCAGGACTCTCCACATGAGCCTCATCGGGATCCGGGATATGAGCGTTTTAGAGGAGCCGCCCATGGAGCGTGTACCCATCCAGACGTATGTGATGGAGTACAATGACGAGATGGTCAGGGAGGCCATCCACCGGGAGCTGGCCCGGGGCGGTCAGGTATATTATGTATACAACAGAGTCAGCAATATCGATGAGATCGCAGGCCATGTGGCCTCTCTGGTGCCCGATGCCCAGGTGGCCTTTGCCCATGGGCAGATGAACGAGCGTCAGCTGGAGCGGATCATGCTGGATTTTGTCAACGGCGACATCGACGTTTTAGTATCCACCACCATCATCGAAACGGGGCTGGATATCCCCAATGCCAATACCATGATCATCCATGACGCGGACCGGCTGGGCCTTTCCCAGCTTTACCAGATCCGCGGGCGCATCGGCCGTTCCAACCGCACCTCCTTTGCGTTCCTCATGTACAAGCGGGACAAAATGCTGCGGGAGGAGGCGGAAAAGCGCCTCCAGGCCATTCGGGAATTCACGGAGCTGGGCTCCGGCATTAAGATCGCCATGCGGGATCTGGAGATCCGCGGGGCGGGGAACATCCTGGGAGCGGAGCAACACGGCCACATGGAGGCCGTGGGGTATGATCTGTACTGCAAGATGTTAAATGAGGCCGTCCTGGCCCTTAAGGGAGAGACCACAGAGGAGGAGAGATTCGAGACTGTGGTGGACTGCGACATCGACGCCTTTATCCCCGACGGATATATTAAGAACGAGTATCTGAAGCTGGATGTATACAAACGGATCTCGGCTATTGAGAACGAAGAGGAATACATGGACATGCAGGATGAGCTCATCGACCGGTTTGGAGATATCCCCGGACCGGTGGAAAATCTTCTGAAGGTGGCGGAGTTAAAGGCCGCAGCCCACCGGGCCTATGTGACCGAGGTGGCCGTCAACCGCCAGGAGATCCGTATGGAGCTGTATCCCAAGGCGAAGTTAGACGTTTCCGGTATTCCGGGACTCATCGGGGAATACAAGAACGCCCTGCGGTTCGTCCAGGGAGAAAAGCCCATGATGTTCTACCAGGATAAGCGGAATAAGAATAAGGACTGCGGCCCCATGATGGAGAAGGCCAGGGAGATATTGGAACGGCTGGGGGGACTGGCAGGCCAGAGGGGGTGAACCCGGTATGAGAAAAAATGATATGTACTGGTTCCTGTTCCAGATCGCATGGGGACTGATCTGTCTTTTTTCATGGACACAGCCAGGCCAGGCAGCCCGGTATCTTTTACTGGGGATCATGCTTTTGCGGATTGCATTGTTTCTGCTGGTCTGGAAGAACGGAGACCGGGCGGTCCGATGGCTGGCGGGCCGGCACACGCCAGTGGGAGATCTGGAACTGAAGGAGCTTCGAGGGGAACTTTTTGATGTGTTGGTCCTTGCCGAATTTATGATCCTGGGAAACGCGGTTCCGAGACTGGCCGCCCATGGGCCGGAGTTTCGCCGCTATGATGCTCTTGCATGGTTTACCATAGCGCTGGTGATCTATTACCTGGTAAATTCTCCGGGTCTGCGGCTTTTCTTAAAAGGGGGCTGGTTTTGGGGGATACCCTGGGTAAGCATTGCACTGCTCCTATTGGTGTATAAAAATTCTGGGATTTTTATCGCAGATGCCGGTGATCAAATGTTTGTCGTAATGGTGATCATGCACTTGGAACTGGTGGCCAGTACGCTGGTAAGGATGTATCTGAAGGGAAAAGAAAGAGATCTTAACGTGGGGCAGCTATGAAGCTGCCCCGTTTCCTTCCGCTGTAAATTCCACATATTCCCCGAAAAATTCATTTACATAAAAATTAGGATCGTTTTTCCGGCAGAGAGCATAAAATTTCCTTGGCAGATAAGGAAATGCAAAGCTCTTTTTTATTACATGGTCATACTTCCCGAGACGGATAAAATCGGGGATCATTCCGAATCCCAGGCCCGCGTTGACCATCATCATTTTCGTGTCATATGAGTTGACATGGATAATATCGCGGAAACGGAAAAAGGGCTTATAGTGATCAGAAATCTGGGAAATGCTGCCATCGTACATGGTGATAAGGACTTCGTTTTCCAGGTCAGATGATGAGATCCTTTCCAGGGAGGCCAGCGGGGATTCCCGGCAGATAGCCAGTCTCCAATCATGCTCATAGATCATAGCAGCGTTAAAATATTCTTTCTGGATCCCGGCCAGGAACTGGTCACTGGTGATGATGACATCCAGAAGGTTCTGTTCAAAGCGCTTTAAAAGCTCCCGGTAGCTGTACTGGAGACAGGTGATCCGCAGGTCCGGATGATCAGAGACGTAAGTTCCCAGAAAGGGGCTCAAGAGCTCGCTTTCATAAATCCCCACGCCGATCTTCAGCGATCGGGTAAAGCCCTTGTGGATATTCTGGACCGTTTCAATGGAGGCATTATATGCCTCCAGAAGCCTCTGGGCCTGGATATAAAACTCCCGCCCGGCATCTGTAAGGACGACCGAATGATTATCACGGTAAAACAGGCGGACATTCAGCTCCTCTTCCAGACTGCTGATCTTCCGGCTCATGGAGGTCTGGGTAATATGCTCTTTATCGGCAGCCTTGGTGAAGTTCAGACATTCCGCCAGGCTGATAAAGCATTTCATATTTTCTAAGTTCATTTCATCTCTCCTTTGCGGACATTTGTTTTCTGCATAACGTGACACTTTTTCTTCATTTCACATTATGGATCCCCGATGCTAAAATTGTCTCAACAAAACCGGAAACGGAAAGGAGACTTAAGATTATGACAAATTATATCAGAGAAATGAGCGGAAAACAATATTTAAAGAGACTGGCCGAAAATCCAACGGTGATCATTCCCACCGGGGCCTGTGAGATCTACGGCCCGCAGCTTCCCATGGGCAGCGATCTGATCGCGGCAAAGCGGATCGCAGAGCTGGTGGCAGAAAAGACCGGTGCATTGATCGCGCCTACCATTGAAGCCGGAGAATCCTCAGCCCTGGCCTCCTTCCCCTGTACCTTTGCCATGCCGAGAAAGATCTTAGAGGACTGGCTGGATTTCCTGGTAGGAAAGCTCATTAAGGATGGGGCGAAGAATTTTGTGTTTATCACCGGTCATGCGGGAAACGTGGATACGGTAAATTACATTGGAAAAAAATATCTGAATGAACACGATATCCGGCTGGTGCAGATCGACTGGTGGAGGTTTACCAACGCCAACGGCAGCGATATTTTCCAGTACAGCGGGCAGATGGCCCACGGCCATGCCAGCGAATGCGGAACCTCTGTAATGCTGTATCTTTACCCGGAGCTGGTGGATATGGACGAGCTCTCCAGAGTGGAGCCGATCCCGGCAGGGGATTTTCCGGATTTCATTGGCTTTGGCCGGTTTACGGACAGGACGCCCAACGGGACCATCGGCGACGCAACGGTGGCTACCAGGGAAAAAGGGGAAAAGATCGTGACCCGGTGTGTGGACCGGATCGCGGCGTATATGGAGCAGAACTTCCGTTAAAAAAGAGAGGGGGATGGATGATATGACACTGACTACTGTATTGATCGACATTTCTGCCGTCAGCGTGCTTTTGTTCCTGGCGTTCCTGATCCGGCAGAAGATCCCGTTTTTTTATAAGTATTATATTCCCACATCTCTGATCGCAGGGATCCTTGGACTGCTTCTGGGTCCGCAGGTGCTGGGCCAGTTTTCACCGGTCCATCTTCAGTTCAGCGAGTGGATCTCCCAGTGGACCAACTTTCTGTTTGCATTTATTTTTGCCACTTCATTTTTGGGTACGTCCACAGGAAAGTTCGGGAGAGATGTGCTGTCTACCACCTGTGTGACTGGAGTGGTATTCATGGCCCAGGTGTTAGTGGGACTGGGGATCGCTTTCTTACTGTCCACGTTCATGGATAATGTGCCTTACGCCATGGGACTCCTTCCCGTATCCGGATTCTACGGCGGTCATGGTTCCGCCGGGATCATGGGCGGCTGCTTTGCCACTGAGGGCTGGGAGGAAGCCATGGGTATTGCCTTGACCTATGCCACCATCGGTATGTTCGTGGCCGTGATCGGCGGTATGTGGATCATCAACTGGGGAGCGAAAAAAGGCTATACCAGACAGAAAATGGACAGCAGCTATGTGGAGAAAAAGGATATAACCGGTATTCTTCCTGCGGAGCAGAGAAAGCCGGCAGCGATGGGAATCTCAAATCCGTCCGTGATCGATCCCATGGCGTTCCAGATGATGATCGTCGGTACGATCATCGCGGTCTCCCATTTTCTTCGGGAAGCGATCATTAAAGTGTTCCCATTCTGGGAGCGGATCCCGCTTTATACCATGTGCCTCATCATGGGAGCCATCATTGGAGTGGCGATCAGCAAGACGAAGTATAACCAGTATATTGACCGGGGAAGTATGAAGCGGATCTCTGGCGTGGCTCTGGAATACGCCATTGCCATGAATGTGGCAACTATAAAATTGAGCGTGCTGGCTTCCTATCTTGTTCCGATCCTTCTGACATCGGCTGCAATTACGGCAGTAACGGCTGTGATCTGTATCGTACTGGCCAAAAAGTGGTATGGAAAAGACTGGTTTGAAATGGCCATGGGCGCATATGGTCAGTGTACCGGAAGCCTGGCGACAGGACTTCTTCTGATCAAGGTCCTGGACCCCAATGGCGATACTCTGGCAGCAGAGAGCGTTTCCGGATCCAGCACCCTCGGTTCCTTCTGGCAGCAGCCCTATAATACCATTGGACCCATGATGATCCTGGCAAGCCCTGTACTGGTCACTCTGGGAACGGCTGGTTTTCTGGCAGCTTTCCTAGCAGCCGGCACCCTGCTGTTTGGAAGAACGGTAAAAAAGTCGTAGAAAAGGATGGAAAGCATGAGCAATATACGGAAAATGGCGGAGCAGTATTTTGAGGATGCCGTAGAGCTCCGCAGAAGGATCCATCAGCAGCCGGAGCTTTCGATGGAGGAAAAGGAGACCTCGGCACTGGTAAGAGAAAAGCTTCGGGAATACGGGATATCCATTGCAGAGCTGCCTCTGGAGACTGGAGTTATAGGTGTTTTAGCGGGGGAACGGCCTGGCAGAACGATCTTGCTGCGGGCAGATATGGACGCTCTTCCGGTGGAGGAGCGGTCTGGCCTTCCCTTTGCATCGGAGAAGAAGGGAGTCTGCCATAGCTGCGGCCATGATATCCATACAGCTGCCCTTCTCCTGGCTGCCCGGATCCTGGGAGGGATAAAGAAGGATTTAGCAGGCACAGTATTATTTCTGTTCCAGCCGGCAGAAGAGAAGTTGAACGGTTCCCAGTCGGTGATCGACAGCGGGCTGTTTGAAAAATACCAACCTGACTTCGCCGTGGGACTTCATTGCTGGCCGGATCTCCCGGCCGGAACCGTTGGAGTAAGGAGCGGTTCTTTTATGGCCTCTTCAGACAGCGTGTCCCTGACGGTAAAGGGAAGGGGAGGACATGGAGCCCATCCACATAAAAGTGTCGATCCTATTACAGCGGCCGCTTATATCCTGGCAGAGCTGCAGACGGTGGTTTCCAGATCTGTGGCTCCCCTGGAAGCAGCGGTGCTGACCATGGGAAGTATCGAAGGAGGAACAGCAGCCAATGTGATCCCGGATACGGTCACCATGGAAGGAACAGTACGGACCGTAAGCCGTGAGACCAGGGCATTGATGGAGGAGAAGATCCGGCAGATCGCCTGTCATGGAGCAGAGGCCCTGGGGGCTTCCTGTGAGGTGGAATATAAAAGGGGAGTTCCGGCGGTGATCTGTGATCCGGCAGTTGTGGAGCGGATCCGGAAGGCGGCAGCGGAAGAGCTGGGAAGCGAAAACGTCGTGACCCTGGAAACGCCGTCCATGGGATCGGAGGATTTTGCCCGCTATCTGGAACTTGTTCCCGGAGCCATGTTCCGCATCGGGACAGCCAGTGAGGATCCGGCGACCCGTCTGCCTCTCCATAACGGAGGGATCCGGTTTGACGAGCGGGCAGTCCTGGCCGGGGCTGTGACCTTTGGAAGGCTCGCCGCAGAATATTTAAGATAATATATCTTGACAAACCCTCCCGCCCTCCCTATAATGTGGCTTATAGCCGGTGACGGCTGAAAACCAAACAGGTATCAGCAATGAAGAGAACCAGTAACGGTCCACAGGATCCGCACAGAGAGCTGCCGGAGGGTGAGAGGCGCGCGGGATCGGAGCCGTGAATACATCTCGGAGCTTCGCACCGAACCGCGAAAGCCTGCCTGGAATCCCGGAGCATGTCTGGGAGGAAGAGCGGCAGTCCGTTCAGTAGGCTGCGACGGAGGGGCCCACGTTAAAGGGCCGGAGTCCTGTAAGGAGACTTCATAAGCCGTATAATGTGAGTTATGCGGGAACATTAGGTGGTAACACGAGCCGTTGGCCTCGTCCTTTTGAAACAGAAGGGCGGGGCTTTTTTGTTTTCACGGCGTTTCTGGGATTGGGATCCAGGGGCGCTTCATTTCTGCCCCTTCTGTGCGGAAATCGGCCAACGAAACAGAATACAGAGATCACAGAAAAAGGAGAATGAGAAGATGGGAGTTTACGAGGAATTACAGGCAAGAGGCCTGATCGCCCAGGTGACAAATGAGGAAGAGATCCGGAAAATGGTAAATGAGGGAAAGGCCGTATTCTACATTGGCTTCGACCCCACTGCCGACAGCCTGCATGTGGGCCATTTCATGGCTCTCTGCTTAATGAAGCGTTTACAGATGGCAGGCAATAAGCCCATCGCCCTGATCGGCGGCGGCACCGGAATGGTGGGAGATCCCTCCGGCAGAAGCGATATGCGCCAGATGATGACCGTGGAGACCATCCAGCACAACTGCGACTGCTTTAAAAAGCAGATGAGCCGTTTCATCGACTTTTCCGACGGAAAGGCTATGATGGTAAACAATGCGGAATGGCTCCTGGATCTGAACTACGTTGATTTCTTAAGAGAGATCGGACCGCATTTCTCTGTGAACCGTATGCTGACCGCCGAGTGCTACAAGCAGAGAATGGAAAAGGGCTTAAGCTTCCTGGAGTTCAACTACATGCTGATGCAGAGCTACGATTTCTACGAGCTGTTCCAGAGATACGGCTGCAACATGCAGTTCGGCGGCGACGACCAGTGGAGCAACATGTTAGGCGGCACGGAGCTGATCCGGAGAAAGCTTGGAAAAGACGCCCATGCCATGACCATCACCCTGCTTCTGAACTCCGAGGGCAAGAAGATGGGCAAGACCCAGTCCGGAGCCGTATGGCTGGATCCCAATAAGACAAGTCCCTTTGAGTTCTACCAGTACTGGAGAAACATCGCCGACGCCGACGTGTTAAAGTGCCTGCGGATGCTGACCTTCCTGCCCTTAGAGCAGATCGATGAAATGGATAAATGGGAAGGAAGCCAGTTAAACGAAGCCAAGGAGATCTTAGCCTACGAGCTGACTGCCCTGGTACACGGCGATGAGGAGGCCAAAAAGGCCCAGGAGAGCGCAAGGGCCCTGTTTGCAGGCGGTAATGCAGCAGAAATGCCCACAGCCGAGCTCTCTGATGACGACTTTACCGACGGCGCCATCGATATCCTGTCCATCGTACAGAAATCCGGTCTCTGCGGATCCCGCTCCGAGGCCAGAAGAAATGTGGAGCAGGGCGGCGTATCTGTGGACGGCGAAGCTGTAAAGGATATTAAAACGGTTTACACAAAGGAACAGCTTTCCGGCGACGGCATCGTTGTAAAGAGAGGAAAGAAGAATTTCCGCCGTGTGACAGTAAAATAAGGAAATGCATGGACTGCGGGGCGTATGCCCCGCACCGTCTGCTGTGAGAGGAGAAAAAAATGGAGATCTTCAAAGAAGCACAGAGAAATTTTGATTACATGGTACGGATCCGGAGACATATGCATGAGTATCCGGAAATGACGGGACAGGAATTTGAGACCCTGGAGTTTATTAAAAAGGAGCTGGATGCCCTGGGGATCGAGTATGTGGAGGTTCCCGACGGCGGCATCGTGGGCCAGATCCACGGCGGAAAGCCGGGAAAGACCGTTCTGATGCGCGCCGACATGGACGCTCTTCCCATCCAGGAGAATACAAAGAATTTATGCTGTGATAAGCTGTGCGTGTCAAAGAATGACGGCATTTCCCACGCCTGCGGCCATGATTCCCATACAGCCATGCTGCTGGGCGAGGCTAAGATCTTAAACGAGCACAAGGACGAATTGAACGGAAACATCGTCCTCTGCTTCGAGCGGGGCGAGGAGGGCGGCGGCCAGATCGCCAACCTGCTCCCCTACATCGTGGAGACCATGAAGCTGCCCATCGATACCTGCATCGCCACCCATGTGAAGTGGGACGTTCCGGCGGGCCAGGTTTCCGCAGAGCCGGGCGCAGTGTTCTCCGGCGGCTACGGCTTTGCCATCCGCTTAAAGGGTCTGGCCGGTCACGGCTCCCGTCCGGATCTGGCCCACAGCGTGCTGGACTGCTTCAACTCCATCTACAATCATATGAACATGATCCGCATGAAATACGTGTCTCCCACAGATATCCTGACCTTCTCTGTGGGCAGCGTCCACTGCGGAACGGCCATGAACATCGTTCCCGACGAGCTGGTATTCGATGGCACCATCCGCACCTTCAATGTGGCGGGGGCCGGAGCCAGCTTTATGAAGCAGTTTAAAGAGGTCCTGGAGGCAGAATGTAAATTAAACCAGTGTACCTATGAGATCATTTCCATGAAGGATCCGCTGTTTGAGAATTACAACAACGAGACCTGCAGCGAGATCGCAAGGAACGCCGTTAAGAAATACATGGGAGAAGAGGCTCTGGCAAAGGCCCAGCCGTGGATGGCCTGCGAGAGCATGCAGGCGTACTTAAAGTACTGGCCGGGCGTGATCACCTTCACCGGGATCCAGAATCCGGAGATGGGAACCGGAGCCAACCACCATACGCCGGAGTTCGACCTGGACGAAAAGGGCATGATCTACGGCGCAGCCGCAGCCATCGGATATGTGGTGGACTTCTTAAACTACGAGGGCGAGATCCCGTTTACTCCCTATAAGGGAAATATCCGGGAGCTGGCTGCAAGAAATATTAAATAAATATGTTTGCCCCAAACCTGTGCGGGCTTCGTTTTGCGGGCGTCTGACCATGAGCGTCAGATGCCTGCAACCCGGAAGTCCGTTTTCTATGCGGTCCTATTTTATATGCTGGAATAAGCGGAATTCCAGGAAAATTGAAAGGAGATTGTCATGACAACCAATGAGAAGCTTTCTCTGCTTCGTGAAAAAATGGCGGAAGCCGGGGTGCAGGCATACCTGGTCCCGTCCTCGGATCCCCATATCAGCGAATATCTTCCCGATCACTGGAGAGCCAGGGCCTGGCTTTCGGGCTTTGACGGCTCTGCCGGAACCTTAGTGGTCACTGAAACGGAGAGCGGTCTGTGGACCGATGGCCGTTATTTTATCCAGGCGGAGCGGCAGATGGCCGGCAGCGAGATCGTCCTCTACCGTATGAAGGAAAAAGGCGTGCCCACCATCCAGGAATTTCTTCTCTCCAGGCTGAAGAAGGGACAGGTCCTGGGGATCGACGGCATGGTCACTGCGGCGGAGACTGTGCTGGATATGGAGACAGCGTTTTCTGCCCAGGGGATCGGGATCCGGTCGGAGGATCTGATCACGCCCATCTGGACAGACCGTCCGTCCATCCCCCAGAGCCCGGTCGATCTGCTTCCGGAACAATATACAGGCCTTTCTGCGGCAGAAAAGATCGCCCAGGTCCGCTCCCGGCTTAAGGAGAACGGGGCGGACGCCATGGCCGTTACCCGCCTGGACAGCATTGCCTGGCTTCTGAACCTGCGGGCCTCTGATGTGGTGTACAATACCTCCTTTGTGTCCTATGTCCTTCTGACCCAGGAAACGGCAGTCCTTTATGTGGACAGCAGCCGTGTATCGGAGGAGGCTCTGGATTATCTTAAGAAAAACGGAGTGGCTGTGCGGCCATATGGGGAGATCCTGGACGGGATCGCCGCCATCGATGTGCCCACGGTCATGCTGGTGAGCGTGGAGAACGTCAACTACCGTCTGTACCTGGCTATGGAGGAGAATCCCAGGGTGACCATTGTAAAGGGAGAGGAGCCGGCCTTCTGTCTGAAGGCCGTGAAGAACCCGGTGGAGATCGCAAACACAAAAAACGCCCATATCAAGGAAGGCGTGGCCATGGCCCGGCTCCAGATGTGCCTGGAGGAGAAGCTGGCTGCCGGTGAGACCGTTTCTGAAACAGACGTGGGAGAGCTTCTGGTGGATTTCCGTAAGGAACAGGAGGGATATATGGAGGACAGCTTCGCCGTGATCGCAGCTTACGGAGCCAATGCCGCCATGATGCATTACCATCCGACCCCGGAAAACCATGCGGTTCTTCAGCGGAAGGGCTTCCTTCTTCTGGATACCGGCGGCCAGTACGTGGACGGCACCACGGATACCACCCGTACCTATGCCCTGGGCGAACTGACCGACGAGGAACGGCGGTATTACACCTATGTGTTAAAGGCCAACATCGGCATCGCCCGGACTGTCTTTATGGAGGGCTGCTCCGGCGCCAACCTGGATATCATGTCCCGCACCCAGATCTGGAAGTACGGTCTGGACTACCGCTGCGGCACCGGCCACGGCGTGGGCTTTGTGGGCCCCATCCACGAAGGCCCCCAGAGCCTCAGGATGACCAACCATGTGCCCTTCCAGCCGGGCATGACCATCACCGATGAGCCTGGAATTTATGAAGAGGGCCTTGTGGGCGTCCGCATTGAGAACGAGCTTCTGGTGGTGGAGCACATGGAAACGAAATACGGAAAGTTTTACGCCTTCCAGCCCATCACCTATCTGCCCATCGATACCACGCCGGTGGTGCTGGAGCTGATGAACGAGGAGGAGATCTCCTGGCTCAACGACTATCATCAGATGGTCTATGATACCTTAAGCCCCCGTATGACAGAGCGGGAACGTATCTGGCTCAAAGAAAAAACAAAACCATTGGAGAAATAAACCGGAATGAATATATTTATCGGAATTCTTCTGCTCTGTGCCCTTCTGGGGCTCTGGGATAAAATTTCCGGAGGGAAAATGGGCCTGGCTGCTGAATTTGACGGCGGCTTGGCCTCCATGGCCTCTCTGGCCCTTTCCATCGTAGGGATCTACTGCATCGGGGTCACGGCGGTCAGGAGCAATCCGGAGGCCATTGCCTCCTTTGCGTCCCGGCTGCCCTTTGACGCCTCCGTTCTCATCGGAAGCCTGCTGGCTCCCGATCTGGGCGGCCACGCCATTGCAAAGGAGCTGGCAGCCACTCCGGCCCTGGGGATCTATTCGGGAGTCATGGTTTCCTCCTGTCTGGGAGCCTTGATCTCCTTTACCCTGCCCATCGCCCTGACAGTCATCCGTAGGGAGGATACCTCCCTGTTTATGCAGGGCAGCGTCTGGGGGATCGTAACGATCCCCGCGGGAGTGGCGGTGGGCGCTCTGCTCACCGGCCTGCCTGTGAAGGAGCTGGTCCGCAATCTTCTGCCGATCCTCCTTCTGTGCGCGGGTATCTGCCTGGCCCTCATAAAGGCCGCTGAGGCCACCATCCGGGTGCTGTCGGTGGTGGGGAACCTGGTGCGGATCGCCAGCCTGGTCCTGTTTGCCCTGGTGATGCTGGGGCTCTTCCTTCCCGCGTGCCAGATCGCATCGGACACCCTTATTTTTGAGTCCCTTACCATTGTGGTAAAGATCGCGGTGGTGGTGGCCGGATCCATGGTGGCGGCCTCTCTGATCCTCCGGTTTTTCCAGAAGGGGATCAGCCGGATCGCCGGATGGCTGGGGGTCAATTCCTATTCTGTGGTGGGACTGATCATCAGCCTGGCCACCTGTATTTCCATGATCCCGATGATGGAAAAAATGGACGACCGGGGAAAGGTGATGAACGCGGCCTTTGCAGTCAGCGGTTCCTTTGTGCTGGGCGGCCAGCTGGCCTTCATCGCCAGTGTGGAGCCGCCGTCGGTGGTATCTGCCTTTATTGCCGCCAAGCTGGTGGGCGGAATCTGCGCAGCGGCCGCCGCCATGGCGTTTGCACCGAAGTCCGGCGCTGGATCCGGGGAACCGGCATCCCTGGAGTAAGAAAACAGCCGCCTGTCCCTGCCCTGTGAAGATCCGGGCGGGAACGGGCGGCTGTTTTTTTTGCGGAGTGGGAGCGTTGGATATATTTTTAAATTATCACAAAAAATATAAAAACAGGAAAAATAAACTTTTTCTTACAAATCGACAAATCCATTTACAAACTTTAATTGGTATTGTACTATGATTATATAAAATATGGGGAAGGAGGGAAATGTCATGAAGAAGATATATGCTGCTGTTCTGGTTTTATTACTGGTTTCATGCGCCCCTAAGGAAGAGGCGGCTGTGGTGAAACCGCTTTCCATTGAGGATGTACCGAAGTCCGAAGAGACCCGGAAGCTGGACCGGAAGGAGATCTATACACTGAAACGCCAGCTGGAACAGATTCCGGTTGCTTCCAGCGAGGAATTTTTTACTGGAGAGGTAACGGAATTTTTAAAAGGATATGAAAATACAGAGCTGGAGAGCCTGGAAGTGGTCCAGGACACGCTGTCTCTGATACCGGGAAAAAATAAAAAGTCGCTGTACAATCTGAGTTTCCGGGTCCGTCTTGTGACAGACGGAATAAGGGATGAGGAGGGGATGAAACAGGCAGACCGCCTTGCGGAGGAAATTACGGACTTTTTGAAGCAGTACAGCTATGTGGGATTAAAATCAAAGGATGTATGGATAAAGGTATACAACCAGAATGGAGAGGTGCTGTCGGATATGCAGAGCAGTGTTTCCATTTCAAACGAAACTATGTTTGTGGAAATACCAGAGGACGAATATGAGGTCCAGACCCGGGCATTTAAATATTCTGGAAATGGACGAAAATTCCAACTGAAAAAGTTTGGTCCCTTGAGTGGAACTGGGGAATTATATGTGGAGTATGCGGTGGATGACGGCTATTTTAACTTTGACGATCTGGACGGCAGTATTGCCGGACTGGAGGCCGTTGGTGAGGATATCCGGGAATATCTTTTGTCGTCGGAAAAAACGGAAAAATATATGGAATCCCATCATTTGAATGTTTTAACCATTTCCTTTTACAGCGGGAATTTTGACGATGACTATGTGACGTTTAACTTCGATATATAGGGATATGTCCAGGTCTCCTGGATCATGGCAAAATGGAGGAGGAAAGAAGGATTTCTTTTGCTGCATTCCCGATGTGGGGGTAAAAACCGGATTCTGGAGGGATATAAATGGATGGGTTTATTTTTACGATTCTGCTGTTTTTGTGTTTCTTATACTCATGGTATTTTTAATTTTTAGCCTGAAAGGGAAACCGGCCATGTATCTGACTGCCATTACTGCGACTTTATCTGCATGGTTTATCGGACTGGTTCTGGATGCAAATATTGATTTTAAGCCCGCAGGCTTTTTAAATCTCCGGGTACTGTTTCCCATATTGGCTATGGGGCTTTGTATTTTAAATGCGGTCAGTAAAAAATCCGACTGAGAATGATAAAAGCACTGGAATACCCGCCGCCGGATCCAGCCTCCGGATCACGGGATATTCCAGTGCTTTTTCTATTTAAGCCGGAAGGAACTGCAAGGCCTGCCTATCTATATTGTGCCTGGTGCATCTCATAGTAAAACCCTTTCTGGCGCATCAGCTCCTCATGGGTGCCCCGCTCCACCACGTTTCCGTCCCGCACCACCAGGATGCAGTCGGCATTCCGGATGGTGGAGAGCCGGTGGGCCACCACGAAGCAGGTCTTGTCTGCCATCAAGGCCCGCATGGCGGCCTGGATCTGGTGCTCGGTCCGTGTGTCCACGTTGGAGGTGGCTTCGTCCAGGATCAGCATGGGCGTCTGCATCAGCAGGGCCCTGGCAATGGTCAGAAGCTGCTTCTGGCCTTTGGATATATTGGTTCCGTCGTCGATGAGGAGCGTATCATAGCCCTGGGGAAGGCTTTCGATGTAGGTGTGGATCCTGGCCGCCTTTGCCGCGGCGATCACCTCTTCCCTGGTGGCATCGGGCCGCCCGTAGGCGATGTTTTCGTAGATGGTGCCGTAAAAGAGCCAGGTGTCCTGGAGGACCATGGAGTAGGAAAGCCGCAGGCTTTTCCTGGTGATATCGGAAATATTCCGGCCGTCCACCAGGATGGAGCCGCTGTCGATGTCATAAAACCGCATCAGCAGATTGATGAAGGTGGTCTTTCCGGCTCCTGTGGGGCCAACGATGGCGATGAGGCTGCCCTTTGGGGCCTTCATGCTGAAATCCTTTAAGATCACCTGGTCCTTCTGGTATCCAAAGCTCACATGGGAAAGCTCCACGTCGCCCTGGGCGTTTTCCAGCGGAGCGGCGTTTTCCAGATCTGCCGGCTCCGGGGGCTCGTCGATGACCTTAAAGACCCGCTCTGCCGCCGCCAGGGAGGACTGGAGCTCACCATAGATCTCGGCGATCTCCCGGATGGGGCCGGTGAATTTTCTTGAATAGAGCACAAAGGCAGAAATGCTGCCGATGCTGATGGCTCCCTGGAGGTACAGGATGGCTCCGAACACGGAGATCAGGGCCAGGGCCAGGTTGTTGATGGCGTTGGTGGCCGGGCCCATGATGCTGGCATAGTAGTCGGTCTTATAATAGGCGTCCACCAGCTTCTTATTCTGCACGTCCATGTCCTGAATGACACGTTCCTCCTGGGTATAGGCCCGGAGGGTCTTCTGGCCGGAGATCATTTCCTCCACATAGCCGTTTAACTCTCCAGCGGCCCTGGATCTGGCCCGGAACATGGGCTGTACCATGTGGGTCAGATAGGAGGCCAGAAGAAGGGCCAGGGGGATGGTGACGGCAAAGACCAGGACCAGCCTGGGGCTTAAGCGCAGCATCATCACCAGGGAGCCGACGATGGTGACGGAGCTGGACACCACCTGGACCACGTCGTTGGATAGGGAGGCGTTGATGGTGTCGATATCATAGGAAATGCGGCTTAAGATGTCTCCGGTGGTGGTGCCGTCGAAAAAGCTCACGGGAAGAGTCACCAGATGGTTGAAGGTATCCTTTCTTAATGTATAGGTGATCCGTCTGGATAGGGTGATCATGGATACGTTGACCGCATAGCTCATAAGAGAGCTGGACACATAAAACAGCAGCATAAAGGCCGCATACTTATAAACTCCAGGCAGATCCATGCTCCCGTCCATGCCCTCGGCGATGAGGTTGATGGCAGTGCCGGACAGCCTGGGACCGGCCAGGGCCAGAAGATTCCCCAGGAAGGACAGGGAGAGGATAAAGGCCAGCTGGCGCTTGTGCTGGAGCAGATAACCGAATATGCGGATCAGAGTGGCTTTTCGTTTCACAGGTCCTCACCTCCCATCTGGATCGTACTGATCTCACGGTATGCGTCACACGTCTTTAAAAGCTCCTCATGGGTCCCCAGCCCCTGGGGAATGCCGTCCTCCAGCACCAGGATCTTATCACAGTGCATGATGGAGCTGATGCGCTGGGCAATGATGATGGTGGTGGTGCCGGAGAAGGACTGGGACAGGCTCCGGCGGAAGGCGGCGTCGGTCTTATAATCCAGGGCGCTGGAGGAGTCGTCCAGGATCAGAAATTCCGGTCTGCCGGCCAGGGCCCTGGCAATGAGGACCCGCTGCTTCTGGCCGCCGCTTAAGTTGACGCCCTTGACTGCGATGGGCTTTTCATAGCCGCCGGATCCTGCAATGAAGGAGGCCGCCTGGGCCACCTCCACAGCCCGGTCGATGGCATCCATATCCAGCTTACGGCCCATGTCGATGTTATTCAGGAGACTGTCCTTAAACAGAACGTCATTCTGGAACACCACGCCGAATTTCTGACGCAGCTCCTTTAAGGGGAAGGTGGAGATATCCCGGCCGTCGATGCGGATCTGGCCGCTGTCGATGTCGTAAAGGCGTAAAAGAAGCTGGGCCAGGGTGCTCTTTCCGGCTCCTGTGGGGCCGATGATGCCTAAGGACTGGCCATGCTCCAGGGAAAAGCTCAGATCCGACAGATTATAGGCACGTTTATTATAGGAAAAGGACACATGATCAAATTCCATGTGGGGCGGACGTTTCCCGGAGGCCATGTCCGGAGCGTCTGGACTGGCGCCGGGGGCAGTCTCAGGCCGGCCAGTCCAGGGGCGGATCTCCATGTCCTGGGGCGTCATCATGACCTCCTCCACACGGCCTGCGCTGGCAATGGCCTTGGAGGACATGGTGATCAGACGGGAGATGGCCATGACGGAATTTAAGATAATGGTGAAATAGGTAAGGAAGGCCACGATGGCCCCGGGCTTCATAGCTCCTGTGGAGACACGCCATGCCCCCACCACGATCACCGCAGCCAGTCCTGTGTTTAACATCAGATTGATCAGGGGACCGGAGGCGGCCATGGTGATGCTGGCCTTAGCCTCAGCGGCGTTTAAGCGGCTGTTGACCGTTTCATACCGGTCCTTTTCATATTCTGTGCGGCTTAAGGCCTTAATGACCCGGATCCCGGTGGCGTTTTCCCGCACCACGCGGATCATGGCGTCAGCGGCGATCTGGGCCTTCCCGAACAAGGGGATGCTTTTCCGGCTGATCCTTGCCACCGCCAGGATCATAAAGGGGATCAGGAAGCAGAGAATGGCAGAGAGCCAGGGATCGATGAACATGGTCACCACCACGCCGCCCAGCATCAGGATCGGCGCACGGACGCCCATGCGCTGGATCATGTTCAGGGTCCGGTGCAGGTTGTAGGTATCTGTGGTCATACGGGTCACCAGGGATGGGATCGTAAAGGCATCCACCTGGCTGCTGGAAAGATAGGAGATCTTATAGAAAAGGTCGTGGCGGAGGGCCTCGATGGAATCCCTGGAAACGGCGGAGGCCACCCGGTTGGCCCAGACGTTGCAGACGAGGACCAGAGCGGCGCAGACCGCCATCATAAGTCCCCAGCGGATCACCAGGCCGATGTCGTTTCTGGGAGTTACCTCATCAATAATATAAGAAAGGATATAGGGGATCATCAGATCCAGGATGGTGCCGGTGAACTTGATGGTGAAGCCAAAGATCATCGTAGGGATGTGGGGCTTCACATAGCGGATCACATATTTCATGGACGGACCTCCTTTTCCGGAGCAGGGGCGGCTGCCAGCGCCTTCCCTTTTTCCAGCATACGGCCCAGGAGCTGGTCCAGAAGCTCCCGTTCTTCAGTGGAAAAGTCTCCAGTGACCTGGTCGAAGAACTGCTCTGAAAGGCCCTTTCCCTGGGAGTGGATCTCCAGCGCAGGGGGCAGGGCGCGCACATTTTTGGAACGGGCGTCGTTCTCGTCCTCAGTGCGGACCAGATAGCCCTTGGCCTCCAGCTTCTGGAGGATCCGGGAGATCATGGCTTTATCGACGCCCATCTCGTCGGCCAGGTGACGCTGGCTGACCTCTCCATGGAAGCCCACATGGCGCAGGAGCTGGAGCTCCGACTGGGTCAGCTCCGGCTGCTCCATGCGGCTGGCGGCGTATTTCTGACTCTGGCGGTAGAGGCGGCGTATCTTTTTATAGGTGCTGACAGACTGTTCCATAAGATCCCTCCCTTTTCTGATACGGAAATCGTTGATAAGTCAATTATAATCCAGAACAGTTGATATGTCAACGGAAAGGTGGACGAAATGGCGGTGAATCCCATTGACACCTATGGAAGAATATAGTAAAATTGGGGCTGTATACATAAAAACCAGCCGGAGTTTTTTCGCCGGCCAGACCAAAAACATATAGAAATAGGAGTTGATTTTCTTGGATTCAGGGCAAGCCCTGCAGATACTCATTGTAATCGGGCTATTGGCATTATCAGCATTTTTTTCATCATCGGAAACGGCGATGATGGCAGTCAACAAGATCCGCGTAAGGAATCTGGCGGACGCAGGCTTAAGCAGCGCCCAGACCTTGATGAAGGTACTGGATAACCAGCCGAAGATGTTAAGCGCGATCCTGATCGGCAACAATATTGTAAATATCTCCGCCTCGTCTCTGGCGACGATCCTCGTGACACGCGCCTTCGGAGACATGTATGTGGGTGTTGGAACGGGGATCCTGACGCTGTTGGTCCTGATCTTCGGCGAGATCACCCCAAAGACCAGCGCCACCCTTTATTCGGAGACCATGGCCCTCAGGTTTGCAAAACCCATTTACATGATCATGCAGGTACTGACGCCGGTGATCTTCATCGTAGATAAGCTGTCCCAGGGCGTTCTCCGCCTGCTCCATGTGGACCCCAATAAAAAGCAGGACGCCATCACAGAGGATGAGCTGCGTACCATTGTGGAGGTGAGCCACGAGGAGGGGGTCATCGAGTCGGACGAAAAGAAGATGATCTACAACGTGTTCGACTTTGGGGATTCAGTGGCCAAGGATATTATGGTGCCCCGGATCGATATGACCTTTATCGACGTGGACGCCACCTTCAGCGAGGTGATCGAGGTCTTCCGGGAGGTGAAATATACCCGGTATCCGGTCTATGAGGAGACTACGGACAATGTGATCGGGATCATCAACATCAAGGACCTTCTGCTGACAGAAAATCAGAAAAAATTCTGCATCCGGGATTATCTCCGGGAGCCGTTATATACCTATGAATTCAAAAAGACTGCGGAGCTGATGGTGGAGCTTAGGAAGACCCAGAACAACATCGCCATCGTCCTGGACGAGTACGGGGCCACGGCAGGCCTCATTACCCTGGAGGATATGCTGGAGGAGATCGTGGGCGAGATCCGCGATGAGTACGATGAGGACGAGGAGGATCTGATCCGCCGGATCGGACCCAGGGAATACGTGGTGGAGGCGGCCATGAAGCTGGATGACTTAAACGACCAGCTGGGCCTGGACCTGGAATCCGAGGACTACGATTCCATCGGAGGCTTTATCATCGGCCTTCTGGATCATCTGCCGGAGGAGGGGGAGGAAGTCACCCATAAAACTCTCCGCTTTGTGGTGGATAAGGTGGACCGGAACCGGATCGATAAGATCCATCTTTACATTCAGGAGGAAGAAACGGAATCAGAATCCGTTAAATAATTGTAAAGAAAATTAAAAATGTGGGAAAGTGCTATTGACTTTTTCTTTTTTACCAGTTATATTCTCTTCAAAAGGGAGTAGTTGAAATGCATGGTCAACAAACGCGGCGGAAACGTCTGGCTGTGCATACCGGTTCTGGTAACGAGACTTTTTGCAGGCGGGCGACGTCTGCAAAAGGTCTTTTTTTTACGCAGGCATCCGGTTTTAACTCCTGGAAAATAAGTCAATACTTTCAGTATCTAAGGAGGAAGCAGTATGGAATTTTTATGGAACGGCTTACTGTCCATCACATGGCAGCAGGCCGTAATGTATGCGGTAGGCTTATTGCTGATCTACCTGGCGATCGAGAAGGATTACGAGCCGGCCCTTCTTTTACCCATGGGCTTTGGCGCGATCCTGGTGAACATCCCGTTCAGCGGCGCTTTAAACCAGATGATGGAGGGCGTGGGAGAGACTCACGGTATCGTACAGTGGCTGTTTGAGACCGGCATCGAAGCCTCTGAGGCCTTCCCGCTGTTATTATTCATCGGTATCGGAGCCATGATCGACTTCGGTCCCTTATTATCCAACCCCAAGATGTTCCTGTTCGGCGCGGCAGCCCAGTTCGGTATTTTCTTTACCATCGTAGTGGCAGCGTTCCTGGGATTTGATATCCGCGATGCAGCATCCATCGGCATCATCGGTGCGGCCGACGGCCCCACCTCCATCCTGGTATCCCAGGTGTTAAAGTCCAACTACATCGGCCCCATCGCTGTGGCCGCGTATTCCTATATGGCCCTGGTTCCCATTATCCAGCCCATGGCCGTAAAGGCAGTTACCACAAAGAAAGAACGTATGATCAAGATGCCCTACCAGCCCGGTAAGGTAAGCCGTCTCACAAGGATCGCCTTCCCGATCATCGTTACCTTCATCGCAGGCCTGGTGGCTCCGGCCTCCGTATCCCTGGTGGGCTTCTTAATGTTCGGCAATCTGATCCGTGAATGCGGCTGCTTAAACAGCCTTTCTGAGACTGCCCAGCATACCCTGGCTAACCTGATCACCCTTCTTCTGGGTATTACGATCTCCTTCTCCATGCGTGCAGAGCAGTTCGTAACGGTCCAGACCCTGATGATCATGGTGCTCGGTCTGTTCGCCTTCGTTTTCGATACCGTAGGCGGCGTATTATTTGCAAAGTTCTTAAACCTGTTCTCCAAGAACAAGATCAACCCCATGATCGGCGCTGCCGGAATCTCCGCATTCCCCATGTCCGCCCGTGTCATTGAGAAAATGGGTGTCGCTGAGGACAGCACCAACCATCTTCTGATGCACGCCATCGGCGCCAACGTATCCGGACAGGTGGCCTCCGCAGTGGCAGGCGGCATTGTCCTTGGATTCTTTATGTAGGAGGTAGAAACCATGAATGCAAATGTTCTGGAAGCTTTCAATATCATGTGGCAGGGCATGGCCGGTATTTTCGTTGTGATCGGTCTTCTGGCTCTGGTGGTCTATGCCATGGCAAAAGTTGGAAATAAATAAATACAGAAAATAAGAACAGCGCCCTGGCTCCGGAAACGGAGCGGGGCGCTTCTTTTTTCTGTCCGTCAGCTGATCATCCCCCCGGCCATGGCGCTTAAAGAGCACATGGCAAAGACCGTGCCCAGCCGGACGGCGTCGGCGGTGATGGTCCGGTCCTGGAGAAAGGACATGATAAGGAGGAAGGCAAAGTAAAGGATCCCTGTGAGGAGCCCCCAGAGGAATTTTCTGGATCTCATGGCCTTTCCTGCCATGAAGCCACCCATAAAGCAGGAGAGGATGTACACGCCGCTGATGCCCAGGGTGATCTGGCTTTCCGGCAGACGAAACTTATAAAGGGCAAAGGCCAGGGCCGTTAAAAGGACTCCGGAGACCAGGTAGGTGAAGATAAGGGTACGGATCATACGCCAGGCTTTCTGTGCCAGCATAAAACGACCTCCTTTTTCATAAAATACGGGGGCCTGGGGCCGTAAGGGACAGCCGCCCCTGTTTCTACATGGATATTCCCGTTTCCAGGGAATTATCCCTATTGCATAATGGAAAATCGTATGGTATAATCTCATAACAAAGTGAGATGCTGTGGGCGTTTATGCCCGCATGAATAAAAGAATAACAGGAGGATCTACCTATGAAGCACGTTAAGACATTAAGCTCCAATACTTTAAAGAACAGCATGAAGAAGGGCGGCTGCGGCGAGTGCCAGACATCCTGCCAGTCCGCATGCAAGACATCCTGCACAGTAGGAAACCAGAGCTGCGAAAACAGCAACCGCTAATGGCGGGGGCCTGTACAATCAGGAACGCTTAAAGATGACCCCTACGGTCCTATGATTGTAGGGGTATTTATTGTCTCAAAGGAAGACGTTTAGTTTACGACACAGATAGGAGAATTATTTTGATTCATCAGTATATCAACAACGGATATCATATCGTCCTGGATGTCAACAGCGGCTCGGTCCATTCGGTGGACGCCCTTTTTTATGATGTGGTAAAGGCCCTGTCGGACGTTGTGGCCGATATGGAAAAGCCGGAGAAGCTCACAGAGGATCAGAGGAACGCAGTTGTTTCTGCCCTGGAGGGAAAATACCCGAAGGAGGATCTGGAGGACGCCCTTTCCGACGCCCAGGAGCTGATCGATGCCGAGGAGCTGTTTACTGCGGATATCTATAAGGATTATGTGGTAGACTTTAAGAAACGCCAGACCGTGGTAAAGGCCTTGTGCCTTCATATTGCCCACGACTGCAATCTGGCCTGTCAGTATTGTTTTGCAGAGGAAGGCGAGTACCATGGCCGCAGAGCCTTAATGAGTTTTGAGGTGGGGAAAAAGGCCCTGGATTTCCTGATCGCCAATTCCGGAAACCGGGTAAACCTGGAAGTGGACTTTTTTGGCGGAGAGCCCTTAATGAACTGGAATGTGGTAAAGCAGCTGGTGGAGTACGGCCGCTCCCAGGAGAAGGCCCACAATAAGAAGTTCCGCTTCACTCTGACCACCAACGGCGTTCTTTTAAATGATGAGATCATGGAGTTCTGCAATAAGGAAATGAGCAACGTGGTCTTAAGCCTGGACGGACGGAAGGAAGTCAACGATAAGATGCGCCCCTTCCGCAACGGAACGGGAAGCTATGACCTGATCGTTCCGAAATTCCAGAAATTCGCGGAATCCAGAGGAGATAAGGATTATTTCGTAAGAGGGACCTTTACGAGAAACAACCTGGACTTTTCCAATGACGTACTGCACTTTGCAGACCTGGGCTTTAAAAAGCTGTCGGTGGAGCCAGTTGTAGCGCCGCCGGAGGCTCCTTATTCCATCCGTGAAGAGGACCTTCCCCAGATCGTGGAGGAGTACGACCGTCTGGCAAAGGAATTTGTAAAGCGGGAAAAGGAAGGCCGCGGCTTTAAATTCTTCCACTTTATGCTGGATCTGAGCCAGGGACCGTGCGTGGCCAAGAGGCTTTCGGGCTGCGGCTCCGGAACGGAGTATCTGGCTGTGACGCCCTGGGGCGATTTTTATCCCTGCCATCAGTTCGTTGGTATGGAGGATTTCCTGTTAGGAAATGTGGACGAGGGGATCACCAATACAAAGGTCCGCGACGAGTTCAAGCTGTGCAATGTATACGCCAAAGACAAATGTAAGGAATGCTTTGCCAGATTCTACTGCAGCGGCGGCTGTGCGGCCAACTCCTACAATTTCCATGGAAAGATCACAGACGCTTATGATATTGGCTGCGAGATGCAGAAAAAACGCATCGAGTGCGCGATTATGATAAGGGCCGCGCTGGCAGAGGAATAGGCGCGGGGGCCGGCAGGGACCGGCCGGGAAATTTTTTAGATTAAGGAGACAATGTATCATGAAGAGCAGCAAAGGAAAGGGGCTTCTGAGCCTCCTGGCATTGGTGCTCGTTCTCGGGGTTTTCGGCTATTTTGGGTATGATACGCTTATGCGCAGCAAGCTGGTGACCGATGAGAACGGAGTAACGTCCCAGGAGGGCGGCATTAAGCTGGGCCTGGATCTGGCCGGCGGTGTCAGCATCACCTATCAGGCAAAGGAAGCAGATCCCAGTCCAGAGGACATGGCCGATACCCAGTATAAGCTCCAGCAGAGAGTACAGACGTACAGCTCTGAGGCGGAGGTATACCAGGAAGGCAGCAACCGTATCAACGTGGATATCCCGGGCGTTACCGACGCCAATAAGATCCTGGAGGAGCTGGGAAAGCCAGGCTCCTTACAGTTCCTGGATGAGAACATGCAGGTGGTCTTAGAGGGAACGGATGTGGCCACAGCCAGTCCTGTGATCTATAAGGACGAGACCGGTGCCAACAAATACGAGGTATCCCTTACCTTTACAGAGGAAGGCACAAAGAAGTTTGCAGATGTGACGGCTGCAAATGTAGGAAAGCACATTGCCATCGTGTATGATGGGATGATCTATTCCAACCCTGTGGTCCAGGCTGCCATCACCGGCGGCAAGGCCTCTATTTCCGGCATGAGCTCCTATGAGGAGGCAGACAAGCTGGCCTCCACCATCCGGATCGGCTCCCTTTCCCTGGAGTTAGAGGAGCTGCGCTCCAATGTGGTGGGCGCGAAGCTGGGACAGGAAGCCATTTCCACCAGCTTAAAGGCCGGAGTCATCGGCTTTGGGATCGTGTGCGTATTCATGATCATCGTATACCTGATCCCTGGCCTGGCCGCATCCCTGGCCCTGTGCCTGTATGTGGCACTGATCATCATCCTCTTGGCGGCCTTCGAGGTGACACTGACCCTGCCGGGAATCGCCGGTATCATCCTGTCCATCGGTATGGCCGTGGACGCCAACGTCATCATCTTCACCCGTATCAAGGAGGAGATCGGCCTGGGCAAGACTGTAAAATCGGCTATTAAGACCGGTTTTGCAAAGGCATTATCCGCCATCATCGACGGAAACGTTACGACGCTGATCGCAGCGGCTGTCCTTTACTGGAGAGGCTCCGGTACGGTCAAGGGCTTTGCGACGACCCTGGCCATCGGTATCGTGCTGTCCATGTTCACAGCCCTGTTCGTGACAAAGTTTGTGCTGAATGCCCTTTATGATCTGGGCTTTACTGATAAGAAGTTCTACGGAACTAAAAAGGAGAAAAAGGCCATCAACTTCCTTGGAAAGAGGAACGTGTGCTTTATCATCTCCTTAGTGATGATCGGCGCAGGTGTGGCCGGAATGGTGATGAACAAGTCCTCCATCGGCGGAGCCTTCAACTATGGCCTGGACTTCAAGGGCGGTACATCCACCAGCGTGACCTTCAATGAGGATATGTCCTTAGAGAGGATCTCCAGCGAGGTGGTCCCGGTGGTGGAAGGCGTTACAAAGAGCGCCGATACCCAGACTCAGAAGGTGGCCGGTACCACAGAGGTCATCATCAAGACCAGAACCTTAAGCGTGGAGGAACGCCAGGCTCTGGATGCAGCCCTGGTGGAGAACTTCGGCGTGGATGAATCCAAGATTGTCGCAGAGAGCATTTCCGGAGCCATCAGTGCAGAGATGAAGAGCGACGCCATTGTGGCGACTGTGATCGCAACGATCTTTATGCTGCTTTATATCTGGGTGCGCTTCAAGAATATCCGTTTTGCGGCCAGCGCAGTCATCGCCCTGGTACATGACGTACTGGTGGTGGTTGCCTGCTACGCCCTGGCAAAATGGTCCGTGGGCTCCACAGCCATTGCCTGCCTCCTTACCATTGTCGGATATTCCATCAACGCCACCATCGTTATCTTCGACCGTATCCGCGAGAACTTAAAGCTCCAGGGACCGAGAGCGGATCTTAAGGAGGTCGTAAACGAGAGTATCACACAGACCTTTACGAGAAGCATCAACACTTCCCTGACCACCTTTGTTATGGTCCTGGTGCTGTTTGTCATGGGTGTTTCCTCCATCCGTGAATTTGCCCTGCCGCTGATGGCGGGCATCATCTGCGGCACCTACTCTTCCGTATGCTTAACGGGAGCCTTATGGTACGTTCTGACCACAAGAAAGGGCAAAAAGGCGGCGGAGAAGTCCGGTAAGTAAAAACAGGAAAAAATATGAAATATCAAATTCTGGCAAAGGACGGACGTGCCAAAAGGGCCGTTGTGGAGACGGTCCATGGCACGATCCAGACGCCGGTCTTTATGAACGTGGGCACTGTGGGAGCCATCAAGGGAGCCGTATCCACCGACGATCTCCGGGGGATCGGCACCCAGGTGGAGCTTTCCAACACGTACCACCTTCATGTGCGGACCGGAGATAAACTGATCAAAGAGCTGGGCGGACTCCATAAGTTCATGAACTGGGACCGCCCGATCCTTACGGATTCTGGCGGCTTCCAGGTTTTTTCCCTGGCAGGCCTCCGCAAGATCAAGGAGGAGGGCGTTTACTTCAACTCCCACATCGACGGCCACAAGATCTTCATGGGGCCGGAGGAGAGTATGCAGATCCAGTCCAATCTGGGCTCCACCATCGCCATGGCCTTCGACGAGTGTGCTCCCCATCCCTGTACCCGGGAATATATGGAAAATTCCGTGGCCCGGACGGTGCGGTGGCTGGAGCGGTGCAAGGCGGAAATGGCCAGGCTCAACTCCCTTCCCGATACGGTGAATCCCCATCAGCTCCTGTTTGGAATCAACCAGGGAGGAACCTTTGAGGACATCCGCATCGCCCATGCCGATACCATATCGGCCATGGACTGCGACGGCTATGCCATCGGCGGCCTGGCAGTGGGGGAGAGCCATGAGGAGATGTACCGCATCCTGGATGTGACCGTTCCCCATCTTCCGGAAAACAAGCCCACCTATTTAATGGGGGTTGGAACGCCGGCCAATATTTTAGAGAGTGTGGACCGGGGCGTGGACTTTTTTGACTGCGTCTACCCCACCAGAAATGGCCGTCATGGCCATGTATACACCAATCACGGAAAGCTCAACCTGTTCAACGAGCAGTTCGCAAAGGATATGCGCCCCATTGAAGAGGGCTGCCAGTGTCCGGCCTGCCGCTCTTACAGCAGAGCCTATATCCGTCATCTGTTAAAGGCCAAGGAGATGTTAGGCATGCGCCTGTGCGTGCTCCACAACCTTTATTTCTACAATACTATGATGACGGAGATCCGGGAAGCCATTGAGAACCACAGCTATGCCGAATACAAAGCAAGAAAGCTGGAAGGCGTAACTGGTAATTACAAAGATAAGCAGAATTAGAAACGGAGGTGCAAGACAGCATGAACAGTCCCGCATTCTGGATCGGCTACGTGATCCTGATCTTTGCGTTTATGTATTTTATCGCGATCAGACCGCAGCAGAAGGAAAAGAAAAAAATGCAGGAATTGATGGCAAGTATCGCAGTTGGTGACAGTGTTCTGACATCCAGCGGCTTTTACGGAGTGATCATTGATATGACAGACGACACGGTAATCGTTGAGTTTGGAAGCAATAAGAACTGCCGCATTCCCATGCAGAAGCAGGCCATCGTCCAGGTTGAGAAGCCGGAGGCGTAAGGCCGAAAGGGAGCCGGACACCGAGAAGGTGGTCCGGCTCTTTTTAGTTTGGTGCGGACACCGAGCCAGGGTCCGTGCCTGCATGGTATAAAAAGTATGCTGGCGAAAACCATTGCCTCATAAAAAGATAGGATATTGACAAAAAGCGATCATATAGTTATAATAATGATAGAAAAAAATAAAAATAATATCATTTGATCTTCGAAGGATAAAGGATTGGATATAGATAAAAAGGATATAGAACTGTATCTTTCCGAGGTGAAAGAGGCAGTGGAGAACGGCAGATACCGGCTTGACCGGAACGCCAGACGGCAGGACAATATTAACCTTTTTTTAGATTATGTTATTAATGAAGCAAAGGTAAGGGAAATTATACTGAGCCTTACTGAGATGGACTTTTCAGGGATACTGAGGAATGAGCATAAGGGCTTTGAACATGAGCGACTTTATGTATTTGGCAAGGATGTCATTCTTTTGGAGAGAAATGGAACAGAGGAAAAAACAGTTTCCCTGTATATTAAATTTAATAAACTGGATGGCTGCTTTGTGATCGTTATTTCGTTCCACGAACAGAAGTATCCGCTTACATATTATTTCAGATGACCAGGAGACGATGGGAGGGAGCCGTTATGACAGAAAAGATGAGAAGGGATTTCTGCATTGAGTGCAGAAAAGAGACGGAGTACCTTTTGCAGAAGAGGGACATGGTTAAGACCATAAAAGATAAGAGCTATAAATTTGAAATCACCGTGGCTGTATGTATGGAGTGCGGCAGGGAAATGAGTATTCCTGGACTTATTGATAAGAATGTCCAGGAGATCGACGAGCAATATAGGGCGATGGAAGGCCTTGTTTCGATGGAAGACATTGAAAAGCTCATGAAGATCTATAAAATTGGCAAAGCGCCGCTGTCTCTGGCTCTCGGATTTGGTGAGGTGACGATCCCGCGATATCTGGAAGGACAGGTACCTTCCAGAGAGTATTCAGATATTATAAAAGCAGCGCTGGCTTCACCGGCTTATATGAAGCAGAGGCTTATGGAAAACCGGAGTAAGCTGACGGATGCGGCGTATAAAAAATCTATGGCCGCCGCAGACAGCATAGAGAGGCTTTTTAATGTGTCAGATAAGATGCTCAGAGTGATCGCATATGTATTTGAGAGGCTGGAAGAAGTAACCCCGCTTATGCTTCAGAAGCTGCTGTACTTCATTCAGGGTATTTATTCTGCCTTGTATGGAAGGCCGATTTTTACGGAGGACTGCAGGGCATGGGTACATGGACCAGTTTATCCGGAAGTATACGATATGTTCAGGGATTTTAAATACAATCCCATTGATGATGCGCGTTTTGCATTGCTGAAAGGGACAGAAGAAGCACTGACGGATGACGAGAAGCGGGTGATCGATATTGTTGTAAATACATTTGGCATGTATGGAGGAAAAGTGCTGGAGAGGATCACGCATAATGAAGCACCGTGGATGGATGCGAGAAAAGGCTATGGTGACGGCATTCCTTCCAGCGAGCTTCTGCCGAAGGAGAGGATCATGGAGTATTTTACTGCCGTGAACCGGAAATATGGCGTAGATTCAGAGGATGGTCTGCGGGCTTATATCTGTGATATGCTTAAAAAAGAAGCCTGAATAAGGGCGCTGCAAAAAGACGGTATTGAAGTCTTTGCAGCGCTCTTTTGCGTTCACATTGAGAAAAAAACAGGCCCGGCGGCTGCCGTTAAGGAAGAGAGCTCCGGCTCACCGGAAGGGCAGGACTCTGCCGGAAAGAGCAGCAGCACGGCTCCCCTGGAGGAGCGGATGGTATCGGGCAGGGGTACAAGACAGTCTTCATTTCCCAGAGGGATGCGGAGGCTGTCTTTTTCTGTTTTTATAAGACAGAAAAAGAGCGGGGGAGCATCCGGTTCATGTTCTGGAATGGGAGTGAGCCCGGGACACAGGGAAAGCTTAAGGCTGTCTCCATTCAGGACCCAGTGGAGGACCGGCCCGCGGGTCACACAGGTCCGGCAGCGGCGGACGGCCTGTGCCAGGGCCTGGGAGGCCTCCGGAGGGGATTCTGGAGCGTTGTCCCCGTCTGTCTCAATAAATGTGGAAAAAACTCCGTCCAGGTCCATGGGGCGGTGGAGATCCAGGCCGCTGACCGGGGCGATGGGAAAGCCGGAGCAGGCCAGCCGGATCCACCACTGGATGGCCTGGCAGTTATCGGGGACCATGGGATGGGCGTTGTTTACGATCTCAATGAAATCCATGAGCCCGGGATCGTGAATGGTCATATCCCAGCGCATACCATTGGCAAAGGGAGAGGGCAGGGAAAAGGGATGGGCAGGCCCTGCCAGTCCGCCGGCCTCGTGGACCCGCTGAAACAGAGGGTCGGCGTTATCCCGGTCGATGTCATCCCAGGGAATATAAGAGGTTACGTTCTGGCAGAGCAGATGCCCGTAGTAGGACGTGAGCTCGTAGCCGTAGACGTACTGGAGCCGGTTTTTGCAGGCCGCGGGCAGATCTGGGAAGCCGGAGACTGTGTTGTGGTCCGTGAGGGAAAACCAGGGGATCCCCTGGGCTTCCATAAATGCAGCCAGCTCCTTTACGGTCATGGAGCCGTCAGACTCCATGGTATGATTATGCAGTTCGATCCGTTTCCACATGAACGGGACCTCCTTTGATCTCCAGGTTCCAGGGGGTATTCTCCTCCACCACCTGGTATACGTTGACAATGATCTTCACCATGCCGTTTCTTCCGTCATAGGGAAGGCAGCCTCTGGAGCGGACGCCTTCCTTTAACAGGATCTCCTTTCTCGTCCCCGGCATATGGACATTTCCGGCAAAGACGCCTCCGATCATGGCACAGAGCTGGATCTCGGTCTTCATAGCCTGCACCATCTCTTGAAGCTGCCGGTCAGTGGGGATCCGGCCCAGGTAGGGAACAGCCTGCCGGATCAGTGGATGCCGGAAGCGTTCGATATAGGAAGCCGGGTCCTGTATGCGTTCTTTTTCATAGGTAAGGATCACGGAAAGCTCATGGATCCCGTGGGGAATATGGAACTGGAAGCTCATATTTCCAGTGAACCCACGGTCGAGAACTCCGTGAAAGGTCTGAAGTGTTTCCATGGATCGCTCCTTTCATTGGTTCTAACCATATGAGGATAACGGAAAGAATGTAAAAAGAGAAAGAACAGAAATGTAAAAAACAGGTAATATTTAAGATGATTGTATGAATATACGAACAACAGATACAATTTACATAAAATTTAGCCAACCTGTCTTTTTTGTTTACAGGACTCCTGGTATATTAAAGCCGTGCCAGAGAGAGAAAAGGAAGGAGAATGAGAGATGTGTGAGATCACAGCACATTCCGGCTGCGATGGAACGCCGGATAATTCCATGGAATTTGTAAGATATGCCCTGGCCTCCGAGGGAAACTGCCTGGAGGCAGATATCAGGAGAAACCGGGACGGGGAGCTGATCCTGTCCCATGACGAGACCGCGGAGGAGGCGGTCAGGCTGGGCCAGGTGTTTGAGCTTTTAAAGGAAAAGCCGGAAAAAAGGATCAACTGCGATCTGAAAACGCCGGGGCTGGAGATCCCCGTATACCAGCTGGCAAAGGAGTATGGCGTGGAGGGACAGCTGATCTATTCCGGTACGGTGAGTTCCTTTTTCATGAAGGCCAGACCGGAAAAATATCCGGAGGTCCGCGTATACTGGAACATTGAAAATCTGATCCCGGAGCCGGATCTGGGAAGGAATATCTGCATGAAGCAGATGGAACAGGTGTTCCGTACGGCAGTGCGTTATTCAGCCCAGTGCATCAATATGGAATACCGTCTGTTCACAGACAGGGTGATGGAGCTTTTAAAAACCATGGGCCTGGGAGGCTCTGCCTGGACGGTCAACGATCCGGAGATCATCCGGAGCCTGATGGAAAAGGGGATCGCCAATATCACCACACGGAGCCTTAAGACGGCAGTGGCAGTGCGGAAGGAGATGGAAGGATGAAGCTCATGTCTCCCAAGGCCTTTTACTATACCGTAGGAAAAAAGAATTTTTTCCAGTACATCCTGTTTGGGATCTTTGTCCTGTTCTTCTATCTGCCGTTAATGAACCTGTGCATGCTGGCCTTTGCGGATAAGTACGAGGTCCCGGCCATCATTCCCCAGAAATTCGGCTTCCGCTGGTGGGAGTTCGTTCTGGGACAGGGAAGTCTTCTGAGTTCCATTGCCACCTCCTTTGTGCTGGCGGCCATTGTGACAGCAGTGTCCCTGCTGATCTGCATTCCTGCGGCTTACGCCCTGGCCCGGTATAATTTCAAAGGAAAGCGGGTGTTCCTGCTATCGTTTCTCTTAAGCAACGCGTATCCCAGGATGGGGCTGTACATCTCCATCGGTATCCTGTTCTACCGGCTGAACCTCATGGGGACCTTTGTGGGCGTGATCATCATCCATGTGCTGAACTCCATGATGTTTATGACATGGATCCCGTCGGGAGCCTTCCGGGGCGTGTACAGGCAGCAGGAGGAATCTGCCAGGGACGCCGGGGCCGGCCCCTTCCGGACATTTTTCCGGATCACGCTTCCGCTGGCCATGCCGGGCATTGCCGTTGCCAGTGTGTTCACCTTCCTGGGATCCCTGGAGGAGGCCCAGGGAACGCTGCTGGTGGGCTTCCCCCAGGTGAAGACCATGCCGGTGGAGCTCTACGGAGTCATCATGGAATATCCGCTGACGGCGGGACCGGTGCTGTCACTGATCCTGATCATACCCACCGTGCTGATCCTGTTCCTTATGCGGAAATACATCAATGCAGATAATCTTTCCCAGGGCTATGGGATGAAATAGGAGGAATTGAAATGGAAAGAAAAGTAAAGCTCCAGATCACTGGTATGGAGAAGAAATATAAAAACGGGGACGGCGTGGAAAATATCAACATCGATGTGTACGAGGGAGAGTTTGTGACCATGTTAGGGCCCTCCGGCTGCGGAAAATCCACGATCCTGCGGACACTGGGAGGATTTCTGGACATCGATAAGGGAGACATTCTCATCGACGGGGAATCCGTAAAGGACCTTCCGCCGGAAAAGCGTCCCACCGCCATGGTGTTCCAGAGCTACAACCTCTGGCCTCATATGACTGTATATGAAAATCTTGCCTTCGGTCTGGAGATCAAGAAGGTCCCAAAAAACGAGATCAAGAGCGAGGTAGAGCGGGGGCTTAAGCTGGTGAACATGACCGGCTATGAGAAGAAGTATCCGGGCCAGCTTTCCGGCGGACAGCAGCAGAGGATCGCCATTGCCAGAGCCCTGCTGTTAAAGCCGTCAGTCCTTCTCCTGGACGAGCCCTTTTCTGCCCTGGACGCCAAGATCCGGGCCCAGATGCGGGAGGAGCTGAAGCGGATCCAGGAGGAATTGAATATCACGGTGGTGTTTGTGACCCATGACCAGGAGGAGGCCATGGCTTTGTCCCACCGGATCGTTGTCATGAACAAGGGCTTTATCGAGCAGATCGGAACCCCCACGGAGATCTACGATCATCCGGCCACCCGGTTTGTGGCTTCCTTCATTGGAGAAATGAATTTCCTGACAAAGCAGGACGGAAGCTCTGTGGCTGTGCGTCCGGAGGACGTGACCATCACCAGAGGAGAGGTCCAGGGGCAGCTCTCCGGAGACGTGAGGACCATCATGGTCCTGGGCCATTTTGTGGAGGTCAATGTGGAGGTGGAAAACCGCCAGGTGATCAAGACCTATGTGGCCAGAAATGTGGCCGACCAGCTCCATATGAAGGACCGGGTATCCCTTTCCTTCGCGAAAACCTTCCAGTACTGCGCCTGATGGGAAGCAGACGGGAGTTTTATATAAAATCATGAACCATGAATGAGAAATCAAAAAAGAGGAGAAAGATGATGAAAAATTGTAAGATCGTAAGCTGCGGAAAGAAAACTGCTGTGATGGCCCTGGCTGTGTCTGTGGGAGCCATGCTGATGACCGGCTGCTCCACCAGCGCCAGTGCATCGGGGAGCACTGCGTCTGCCGGAAAGCCGGTGGTGACCGTTTGGGCTGGAGGCTCTGATAATGTGCGGGTACAGTTTGAAAAGCAGATCCAGCAGTTTAACGCATCCCAGGATCAGTATACGGCAGAGCTTCAGTTTATCACCTCGGGAACCGGAGCCCAGGGGCTGTTTGAGCGTGTGGTAGCCGCGAAAAAGGCGGGCCAGACGGATACGGATTACGATGTGATCGAGCTGGGCGGCGACGAGGTGACGAAATACGTGGACGAAGGCGGAGAGGATTTCTTTGTTCCCCTGGATAAGAGCAAGATCCCCAATATAGACACTCTCCAGGTGGAATCCACTTTCCGGAACGACCTGGTGATGCCGTACAGAGGGACCACAGTGGTCCTGGCCTATAATTCGGAAACGGTGGAAAATCCGCCTGAGACAGCGGAGGAGCTTTACCAGTGGATCAAGGAACATCCGGGCCGTTTCGCCTACAATACCCCGTCCTCCGGCGGTGCAGGCGGCTCCTTTGTGACCACCAGCATTTATAATTTCATGGACGAGTCGGCGCTCACCTCCTCCGATCCGGCCAACAAGGAGCAGTGGGGCCAGGGCTTTGAGCTTTTAAAGGAGCTCCATCCCTATATGTATAAATCCTCCGGCAAGGTGGTATACCCCAATAAGAACCAGGGGACCCTGGATCTTCTGGCCAATAAGGAGGTGGACATGATCCCGGCCTGGGCCGATATGGCCATCACCCAGATGAAGCAGGGAACGCTCCCGGAATCCATTAAGATCACCCAGATCGATCCGTCCTTCACCGGAAGCCCGGTGGTGCTGGGGATCCCGTCCATCGGATCCGATCAGGACGGAGCCTATGCCTTCCTCAACTACATGCTGACTCCCGAGGCCCAGAACATTGCCCTGGATTCCATGGCAGCGATCCCGGTCATCGACTTTGGCCTTCTGGATCAGGAGCTGACAAAGACCATCGAGGATCTGAAGATCGAGGAATTCCGCATCGGAAGCCTGGGAAATCTGGGAACCGAGCTTTACGAGGAATGGGACAGCCAGATCGGAACTCTTGAATAAGCGTAAGGAGAGACAGAACATGAGACAAAAGACCCTGGGAAAGCTGTTTCCCTATCTGCTGATCCTTCCTTCCCTGATCATCCTGGCGGGAGTCGTATTCTATCCCATTGCGGCCAGCCTCCTCCGCAGCTTCCAGCTGGAGGAGGGCGGCTGGGGCCTGGATAATTACATTTACTTCTTTACCGACCCGATCCAGAGGAGGAATATCCTGTATACGCTCCAGATCGTGATCGTAACTGTGGTCCTGGCCATCGGGATCTCGTATTTCCTGGCTATTTATCTGCGGTTTTCCAACAGCTGGGCCAGCCGGATGATCGGGCGGCTGTATCTGCTGCCACGGTTTATTCCGGGTCTGGTGGCAGTCAACGGCATGATCACCGTGATCCGTGATTCCGGGCTGATCAACCGGATCTCCCGGCTTCTGGGAATGAACCTGCAGCTGGGACTTATGTACAATGGAAAGGGGATCGTGCTGATGAATCTGTGGTTTAACATTCCCTTTGCCACCATGCTGATGGCGGCTGCCCTCTCCAAAATCCCGGATTCCACCATTGAGGCGGCCAGGGACGCAGGAGCGGAGCGGTTCCGGATCCTGAGGCAGATGATTCTGCCTTTGACCTACCGGGATCTTTTCGTGGCGGCCACCTTCGTGTTCATGAGCAATATCAGCTCCTTCACAACACCGTATCTCATGGACGGGAATAATCCCCAGATGATGGGAATTTCCCTGTACACCCAGTTCAACAACGGCCACTATGAAAAGGCAGCGGCCCTGTCGGTGATCATGTTCCTGTTCTCCGTGCTGTCGGCGGCGGTCTATGTGTACACCAATATGAAAGAAAATGAATGGGAGAAAGGAAATGGCTGATTTTAGGAAGGAAGGACGGCCCTGCCCCATCGCCCACAGAGGCTGTATGGAGGCCGGGCCGGAAAATTCTCTCACAGCCTTTGAGGAGGCGGCGGCCCTGGGGGCCGGAGGCGTGGAAATGGACGTCCGCAGGACCAGGGACGGAAAGCTGGTGGTATTCCACGATGCAGATGTCAGGCGGCTTACCATGGGCTGGCAGGGGCCGTATAGCAGCGGCAAGGTAAAGGATATGACCTGGGAAAAGCTGAGCCAGGTGCGCCTTCCCTTTGGCGGCCATCTGCTGAAGCGGTTCCCGGAGGGCGGATACTCCAACGAGAAGCAGTATTATTATCCCTGGGCTGTGGCGCCGGAGCAGGAGGTCCTTTACCAGATGGAACGGTTTGAAAGCCGGGCGGAGAACGAGGAACAGGTCCTGTCAGCCGTGTACCGGCGGTATAAGGAGGAGTATGAACGGCGGTGCCTGGAGGACGGAAGGCTGGAGCGGATCTTAAGTCTCCGGGAGTTCTTCCAATGGCTCCGGACGCAGCCGGAGGGCTTTTTTGCTGAGGTGGAGCTGAAGGAAAGAGGGATCGCAGGGGCAGTGATCCAGATGGCGGAAAAGTGCCATGCAGCAGACCGGTGCATTATCTTCTCCGGAATGGAGGAGGTGGTCTGGGAGATCCAGGACTGGTGCCGGAGCCATAAAAAGCCAGAGGGTCTCCGGCTGGGAGCCAACATCCGCTTCTTGAAGGATGAGCAGAAGGAGATGCTGGACAGGGGGGATTTTTATGAGGTGGGACTGAATGCAGGGAGCTTTGGCAGCGAAGAGGTGGAGTATCTGCACCAGAAAGGGATCCAGGTCTTTTCCAACCTGGGAGACACGCCGGACTGGTGGGAAGCCCTGGACCATCTGGAGGTGGACGGCTTTAAGACCAACTGTCTCGGGCAGTACAGGAAATGGAGGCAGAAATGGGAGCGGAAGTAGAAAAGAAAGAAATGCGGGGGATAGAAACCATGACGGTCCAGGTGCCCTGGAAAGCCATTTTACGGTTTTCTATCCCTCTTTTTATAGGAAGCCTGTTCCAGCAGATATACAGCATGGCTGACGCAGTGATCGTGGGCCGTCTGGTGGGAGTAAAGGAGCTGGCGGGAGTGGGAGCCACGGGGGCCATGAGCTTTCTGGTCATCGGCTTTGCCACCGGGATCACCAGCGGCTTTTCCGTGGTCATCGCCCAACGGGCCGGAGCCGGGGACAAAGAGCAGATCCGTACCTCGGCTGCGGCCTGTGGCTGGCTGTGTGCGGCGGTGACGGCAGTCATGACCCTTTTAAGTACGGTCGGGGCAGATCCCCTTCTTCGGCTCATGAATACGCCGGAGGATATTTTCCAGTACGCCTCCGGCTATATCGGCATTATTTTCGGCGGTCTGGGAGCCGCCATCTACTACAATATGATCGCAGGGATCCTGAGGGCCGTGGGGGACAGCCGCACACCTCTGTATTTCCTTATTTTTTCTTCTGTCCTCAACGTGGTCCTGGATCTGGCGGCAGTCCTGGTATTTCACGGAGGCGTGGAGGGGGCGGCCGCAGCCACGGTTCTGGCCCAGCTGGCTTCCGCGGTCCTCTGCCATTGGTACGCATGGAGGAAATATCCGGACATCTGGCCGGAACGGAGGCACTGGTCTCAAAGTCTTTCCCAGGGCTGGAAGCACTTAAGGATCGGCCTTCCCATGGCACTCCAGTTTTCCGTGACAGCAGTGGGGATCATGATCCTCCAGGCCTACTTAAACGGCTTCGGCTCGGCGGTGATCGCCGGATACACGGCAGCCGGGAAGGTGGAAAACCTGGTGACCCAGCCCTTTACGACCCTGGCTGCGGCCATGGAGGTGTACTGCGGTCAGAATTATGGAGCCGGACGGCCGGACCGGATCCGCCAGGGCATCGTCTCCAGTCTGAAAATGGGAGGGGCTGCGGCTTTGGGAATGCTGGTCCTCAATGTGTGTTTCGGACGCCAGATGATCCGGCTGTTTCTGGAGCCCTATGATCCGGTGATCGTGGAGTACGGGTATACATATCTGGTGATCATCGGCGTGTTTTCTATGGCTCTGTGCGCTCTCCAGATCGTCCGCAGCTCCCTCCAGGGCATGGGAGAGGCTCTGGTGCCCATGGCAGGAGGAGTCCTGGAGCTGGCGGCCCGGTGGGGCGGCTGTGCGCTCCTGCTGCCCTTCGGCTACGCGGGAATCTGCTTTTCCACGCCCCTGGCCTGGCTTCTGGCGCTGACGCTCCTTTGTCTCTATTATAAAAAATCCAGGGAGGAAAGCTGAATGTTAGACAAGAGTATTCCGTATAAGGACCTGATCATGAAGTGGGACGGGAACCGGCAGTGTCTGCTGCCGGTCTGTGTGCCTCCAGGATACCGTCTGCGTACCTGGCGGGAAGGAGACCAGAAAAACTGGGCCAGGATCCAGAAGGAGGCCGGGGAGTTTGGGGACATGACACTGGAGCAGACAGAGGCATGGTTTTTACAGGAATATGGGGACCGGAAAGAGGAGCTTTCCTTCCGGTGCCTGTTTGCAGAAAGCATGGACAAAGAAGCAGACGGCGTCTGCATGGCATGGACAGAGGCGGGAACGGATGGGAGCCTTATTCCCTCCCTTCACTGGCTGGCAGTGCGGGATGCAAAAAAAGGCCAGGGCATTGGAACTGCCCTGGTCCGAGAGGCCCTGCGGGTATTCGCAGGCCGGGGAGAGGTCCCGGTCTTTCTGCACACCCAGCCCTGGAGCTACGAGGCTGTTGGCCTGTATTTAAAGGCTGGTTTTTTCCTGTGCAGGAGCGAGACCTTTGGAACCCATAAAAATCAGTTTCAGGAGGGGATCCGGATCCTGGAGCAGTACCTGGAGGTGGACCCCAGGCTGTGCCGGTAGGCCGGATCCCTTTTTTTCGTTTTACTGGAGATCTTTATACATCTGCCAGGCTGGCTTCTTTGTCCCGTCAGTGCCGATGAGACCGAAGGCGTAGTGGGCGCCCAGAAGAGAAGGCTCGTCGTGCATGCGGTTTAAGAAAAAGCCTTCCACATAAGGGTTGGCCTTGGCCGCCTGGTAGGCCTCGGCGATGGACTGGGCCTGGAGCTCCAGGACCTGGCCGCCCCGCTCCGGAGAGTCGGAGGTGAAGCCCTGTTCGGAGAGGATCAGATGGCGGACCTTCCCCTCGGGAGAGAGCATATCCGGCTGCTGCATATAATCCGTGAGCACATGAAGGTTTTTCAGATTGATAATATACGTATCTGGGGTATCAAGTACGTGGATATCATCGGAAAATACAGGATCGGTGAAGGTCTCCGGATATGCGTGCCATGCGATTCCGTAGTCCGTATCCTTTAACAGGGCGTTGAGCCTGGGGAGCATGTCCATGACGCCGTACTTAAAGCCCTCCAACTGGCCGCAGTTCCAGCGGAAATCAAAGGGCATATACACCCGGGCCAGGGAATTGGAGGCCTTGATGGTGTCATACCAGGTACGGAAGGAGGTGGCATAGTTGGAGCAGTAGGTGTCAATGTCCATGGAGCCTAAGTAGTTCCATACCTGACCGTCGTTGACCTCGTTGCCGATGACCCAGTTGGATACCAGGTTCCCGAAATTGCTGGTCAGGATCCCGGCGGTGTCCCGGATGGCCTGGACGCCCTGCTCATTTAAGGTATTGAAGCCATAATAGCTGACTCCGGCCACAGGGGCGGATACAGGCAGCAGCTCCGGCTTATAGGCCGCTGCGTTCCAGTCGTTTAAAACGATCATGGTAACGGTGATCCCGGCATTGTCCATGGCCCGCAGGAAGCTTCCGTAAGCGTTCATCATATTAGGCTGGAAGGCCCAGGACATGGGAAAGTTGCAGACCACCTGGGAGGCTCCCACCTCCACTACATCAGCTACCTCGCTTTCGCTGTTGATGAGCACGCCCTTTATATTAGACGGCTGACGGTAAAAATCCGCGTAGGCCGGCATCACAGAGCCCAGGCAGAGAACGGCCGCCGTCATAAAGGCGGTTAGTTTTTTCATAAGTCTCATATGGAATCCCCTTTCTTATTTATACTTACAATATACCCCGGATCCCCATTTGTGTCAACTGGGGATGAGGAAGCCGCTGTATGGAAAGCTCCAGCTCTCATTTTTTCATTAGTTTATAGATATCTGTGCCAGGAAAAACATTTTGCCGCTTCTGGAGTTGTGCTATAATAAAACCGAAATCACAGCAGATCGGGAAATAGAAGAAAGCCAGACTGGAATTCATGGAGGTTAAGGTATGATGACAGGGTTGAAGCGGGGGACGGTGAAATTAATACCTCATCAGGAAGAATGGGATCAGAATGCAAAAGAAATGATCGGGATCTTATTTGAACTTTTAAACGATGCGGCCATTGATATCCAGCATGTTGGAAGTACCGCCATTCAGAGCATACATGCAAAACCCATTATTGATATCGCAGTCGGCGTTGGAGAATTGAATGATATTTTGCCGTATATTGAATTATTAAAACAGCACGGTATTATTTACCGGGGAGAGGATGTTAAAGGGCAGATGCTGTTTGTGATGGGGGATTTTCAAAATGATACGCGAACCCACCATATCCATGTAGTTAAGTGGCGTGAAATGGAATGGAATCATTACATCAGCTTTAGGGACTATCTGAACACTTATCCGGAAAAAGCAATGATATATGACGAATGTAAGAAAAAATTAGCGGCACAGTTCCCAGATGACCGGAAAAGTTATACTGAGGGCAAGCAGGGACTGATTGAGTGTTTATTAAGGGAAGCAGATAGATGGAAATCTGGAGCCCCAGTATCATAACAGCCAGACTCTGAAGCGCTGGTTTCGGAATGAAGGATGCCCCGGGGGGGGGAGATAAGGAATGGTTAAGGTGATAAAGGAAAAATTTGTTGTCATTGGAAAAGAGGGATCAACATCAGACGGCGACGGCTTTATCCAGAAACTGTGGTATGACGCAGACAGCCATTTTAGTGAAATCGCGCATCTGGCAAAGAGAGACGCAAAAGGAAGTATTGTGGGGATATGGGGTGCCATGTCGGATAGTTCCCGTTCATTTAAACCGTGGGAGGACGGCTTCCGTAAAGGCCTGTATCTGGCGGGAGTGGAGTGTGACGATCATGCGGAAGCACCTGATGGCTGGACGAAATGGATAGTACCTGGTTATGAATATATGGTCGCGGAAAATCATAAGGGAGCGTTTGAAAAAATCATCAGACAGATGAGCGAGGATGGGATTTCTCTGGCTGGAGCTGTTCATGATTACACTGACCCTGCAACGGGAAAGAGCTATCTGTATTTTCCCATAAGAGAAGTTTAATAGATCCAGGAAAGCTGCCTTTAGCGCAAGATGGCTTTGGATCTTTGAAGAGTTGGCGGCAGGGAATTATAAAAAGAAGGGGTAGAGTGTGGGTGAATTTATGAAATTTGAAATGTTAGCAGACAGTATAAAAGAAATAAATGTAAAAGCCGGTAATATTGCGAAATGTGCGGTGAATCAGTTGATGACGCTTAGAAACTGGGCGATTGGATATTATATTGTTGAATATGAACAAGGGGGAAGTGACAGGGCATCGTATGGCACACGGCTACTTAAAAATTTAGAAGAACAGATTTCTGAAAAAGGGATGAATTCTACATTGTTTAAGTGGTGCCGCCAGTTTTATCTTTTGTATCCCCAAATTGGTGCAGCAGTGTCACATCAATTTGGACTGCCATATTTTGAAAAAAGTGCGACAGCGTCGCACCAATTCGAGACAAAGCCTGAATTACTGCTTAATAACCTGTCCTTTTCGCATATAAGAGAGCTGCTGGTAATTGCAGATGATTTTGAGAGATTCTTTTATGAAACAGAGTGTATAAAGTGTAACTGGACTGTGAGAGAACTTCGCAGGCAGATAAAGACTAATCTGTATATAAGAGCTGGAATCAGTAAAAAGCCTGAATTGTTATTACAGGAAACGATGGGACACCCGGATAGTACCATGCTTACGATTAAAGATCCATTTACCTTTGAATTTCTTGGTCTAAATGCCAGAGACGCTGTAAGCGAATCGGATCTGGAACAGGCGCTTATGGATCATTTACAGGAATTCATGCTGGAACTTGGGCAGGGATTTTGTTTCGAGGCGAGACAAAAACGTATTATTATTGATGATAAATATTACTTTGTGGATCTTGTTTTTTATAACCGGCTACTGCATTGTAATGTGATCATTGAACTTAAAAATGATGAATTTAAGCATGAGGATTTAGGGCAGCTAAATGCCTATGTTGGTTATTATAAAAAGAATGAAATGTCAGAAGGCGATAATCCGCCAGTGGGGATTTTGCTTTGTACAGATAAGGGAGCGCAGATGGTTGAGTATGCCTTATCGGGAATGGATAACCAGCTATTTGTATCTACCTATATGCTGCACTTACCGGACAAGAAAACGTTAGAAGAATTTATGAGAAAAGAAATGAGAGAGATGGGAATATAAAAAGCACGAAAAACAAGCGGCCACGAATGACAGATCCAGCCGGCCAGTCCCCCATCCTTAAAACGGGGACTGGCCCTTCCCGCTGTCCTCCAGGTAATGGATCATGTCCTGGAATTCGTCCTTGTACCTGCGGGAGGAGGCGGTGGGATTGGAGCGGAGGACGGAGCGCAGGAATTTCCTCCGGTGTTCCCGGATGGCTGCCAGGGAGGCCTCCTTTTCCTTTAAAAGCTCCAGAAGCTGGGATTCGGATTTTCCCCGGAGCCCTTCCAGCCGGTTTCCGGTCCTGGAACGAAGCTCCTCCAGCCGCGCCTCCAGGTCCGCCCGTCTTCCAGCCAGCCGCGTCTCCAGGTCTGTCCGGGTCTCATGGAGACGGTCCTCTGCATCCATCCGTAAAAGTGCCGTCTGGACCCGGAGGATATCCAGATCCTGGCGCAGCTTCCGGGCGGCCTCCAGGGATCTGCCGAAGGCCAGAGCCTCTCTGGTGCAGACAATGGCATCAGCGGTGAAGACAACGGTCACTACGGCTACAAAAAGAATATCCCACATGACGGGCAGGGAAAGGACGGCCCGTTCAATGGGCTTGTGGATCACATGGGTCATAAAAATAGTCAGAAAGCCCCAGGCAATGGACGAGCTCAGGCAGATATAGCCATGGAGATTGAATTTCTGATTGCTGTAATCCCAGTAACGGACCTTAAAGAGCTGCTCCATGGCCCAGCCAGTGACATATTCCAGGATAGTCGCTCCGATAACGCCGGAAACCCAGGTGAGGAGCAGGCTGTCCTGGAACGGCTCCGACACCACCAGCATCATCACCGCCCCGCTGCCGTACAGGGGAAGCATGGGGATCCGTAGAAAGCCCCGGTTCACAAACCGGCGTTTTAAAATGGAGACGTAAGAGGATTCAAAGATCCAGCCAAAAAAGCAGTATAGATAAAAAAAGGTAAGCCATTGATACCAGGTATAAACGTGCATGATGTCCCTCCTTGAGATGTGTGAAAAGTAAGATAATGATACGGCAGAACAGGGACTTTTGCAAGGAAAATCGTTTCCCGGCCGCAGCGGCTTGTTTTTGCGGCTGGCAGCGGGTATAATGGAAATTAAGATCAAGAAAAAGAAGGACAGAAAACATATATATAAGGAACATTCATGAATAAATACGAAATTTTGAAAACATATTTTGGCTACGATTCCTTCCGGGGAGCGCAGGAGATCCTGATCGACCAGATCCTGTCCGGAAGGGACGTGCTGGGGATCATGCCCACGGGAGCGGGCAAGTCTCTCTGCTATCAGATCCCGGCTCTGATGCTGGATGGGATCACCCTGGTGATATCGCCCCTGATCTCCTTAATGAAGGACCAGGTGGGGAGCCTGAACCAGGCCGGGATCCATGCAGCGTACCTGAACAGTTCTCTTACTCCGGGCCAGTACCGGAAGGCCCTGTCCTATGCCAGACAGGGAAGATATCCCATCATCTATGTGGCCCCGGAACGGCTTTTAACGCCGGAGTTCCTGGATTTTGCCAGAAATGCGCGGATCTCCATGGTGGCGGTGGATGAGGCCCACTGCGTTTCCCAGTGGGGACAGGACTTCCGACCCGGCTATTTACGGATCGCGGACTTTATCCGGGAGCTTCCGGCGCGGCCTGTGGTCAGCGCCTTTACGGCCACGGCCACCAGGGAGGTGCGGGACGATATCCTGGAGCTTCTGGACCTTCGGGATCCTGCGGTCACGTCCACTGGATTTGACCGGGGAAATCTGTATTTTGCAGTGGAGACGCCCAGAGACCGGTACGGAGCGGTGAAAGGCTATATAGAAGAGCATTCTGGTGAAAGCGGCATCGTCTATTGCCTGACCAGAAAACAGGTGGACGAAGTGTGCGGCCATCTGATCCGGGACGGCTTTCCTGCCACCCGCTACCACGCGGGCCTGTCTGACGAGGAGCGGAGGAAAAACCAGGAGGATTTTATTTACGACCGCGCACCTCTCATGGTGGCCACCAACGCCTTTGGAATGGGCATCGATAAATCTAATGTCCGGTTTGTGCTCCATTACGGAATGCCAAAGAACATAGAAAGCTATTACCAGGAGGCAGGCCGGGCCGGCCGGGACGGGGAACCGGCGGAATGCATCCTGTATTACAGCGGCCAGGATGTGATCACCAACCGGCTGTTCATTGAGAACAACCGGGACAATCTGGAGCTGGACCCGGAAACGGCGGAGCTTGTCCGGGGAAGGGACCTGGACCGGTTAAAGAAAATGACCTTCTACTGCTGTACCAACGAATGTCTCCGGGATTATATCCTGCGGTATTTCGGGGAATACGGGTCCAATTACTGCGGAAACTGCGCCAACTGCCGGAAGGAGTTTGAAACGGCGGAGGTGACGGAGGCAGCCAGGATCATGATCGGCTGTGTAAAGGCCTGCGGGCAGAGATACGGGATCAACGTGATCCTGGATACGGTCCGGGGAGCGGAGACAGAAAAACTGCGCCAGTACCGGATGACGGAAAATCCCTGTTTTGGAAGTCTTTCCAGAGTGCCGGCATACCGGCTGCGCCAGATCATGAACCATCTTCTGCTGAACGGATATCTGGAGACCACAGACGGCAGCTATTCTGTGGTAAAGCTCACAGAAAGATCAGAGGACGTGCTCTGCGGCGCAGAGACCGTGACCATGAAGATGGCAAAAGAGCCGGAGCGGCGGCCTGGGAAGGCCCGGGAGGCGAAAAAGAAAAAGCCAGTCCTGGCCTCCGGCCTGCGGGAGGGGGACGAGCCCATGTTTGAAAAGCTCCGTTCCCTGCGGGCGGCCATTGCCAGAGAAGAAAAGGTACCTCCGTACATTGTCTTTTCTGACAAGACTCTGGTCCACATGTGTATTGTCCGTCCATCGGATAAGGCGGAAATGCTGACAGTCACTGGCGTAGGTGAGTTTAAGTACCAGAAGTACGGAGAGCGGTTCCTGGAGTGTGTAAGGGAGGCGGGAAAATGGAACTCTACCAGTTAAAATACTTTCTGTATGCGGCAAAATATGAAAATATCTCCAAGGCGGCCCAGGCACTCCGGGTCTCCCAGCCCTCCATCAGCCGGGCGGTGGCGTCCCTGGAAAAGGAGCTGCAGGTGGAGCTGTTCGAGCGCCAGGGGAAGCGGATCCTCCTGACCCGGGCAGGACTGACCTTCCGGGAGCAGATCTCCCCCATTTTGTGGAAGCTGGAGGGGCTGGGAGACGAGATGAAAAAGGTGCAGAAGGGCGGGGATACGATACGTCTTAATGCTATGTCGGTGGTGCCGCTCCTTTCCGGTATCATAAAAAAGTTCCGGGAGGAGGAGCCGGATGCGGCCTTTGTGGTGATAGACCAGAAGGAGAGCACAGACTGGCATCTGTGTATTTTAAGCGCTGGTCCCGGCATGTCCTACCAGGATGGCCATGAACTTTTGTCAGAGGAGGTCTTTCTTGGAGCATCGTCTGGAACCTGGCTGGGTGAAAAGGATGAGATTTCTTTGAGGGATGTGAATAATGAGAATTTTATCCTGTTGCCCCGGGGGAGAGTTTTAAGGAACCTGGCGGACACACGGTTTCGGGAGCATCATTTTATTCCACAGTTTTCCATGGAGTGCAATAATACCCATCTGGTGAGGAGTCTGGTCAGTGATCAGGTGGGAATCACCCTGTGGCCGGAATATTCCTGGGGAAAACGGCCGGATGTACATATGGTGAGGATTACCGAACCAGGCTTTAACCGTTCCGTATTTCTTCTGCGGCAGAAAAGTGGAGAAATACCGCCGGTGGCAGAGCGGTTTGCCCAGTTTGTAGAGGACTATATGAGAACACTGGAGCATGAAAAATAATGCACATTAGGAAGCGGCCCTGGAAACAGGGCTGTTTTTATTTTATTTCTTTTTCCTTATTCATTTTACACATATAGAGCATGCGAATTGTATATTGGACAATAATAAGTGGAATATGTATAATATGCTTAAATAATTGATGGTAAAACGATAAAAATTGTGAAAATTAACACAATAATGGAGGTGAGAGGAATTGAAACGGATCAAGGAGACCAACCGCCTGCTGGCGGAAAATCTAGTGAGATCCATTATGAAGGATTATGAGGCCTGCGGGATCGCAGCAGCCATAATCGACAAAAATGGTGTGACCCAGTACGAGAAATTCTGGGGAGTGAGAGATCTGGAATCCCGGAAAGAGCTGGATGGGGAAACGATCTTTGGACTGGCTTCAGTGACCAAATCCTTCACTGCTTTAGCCATTATGCAGATGGAGGAGCGGGGGATCCTTAAGCTGGACGACCCGGTAAGCCGGTATGTTCCGGAATTTACCAATAAAAACCAGAAAACCGTGACGATCCGACATCTTTTAACCCACAGCGGCGGCTTTTTCCCTCTTCCCAGGATCCTGGTGGATCAGGTGGCTGCGGAGATGGGGCTGGATGAGAAGGCGGTGGGAGATCTGGCCTACAATGACGCTCTGGCGGATGAAGGGGTCCGCCGGGTGGCAGAACGGCTGGATGCCCAGACAGAAGAAAGCGGCCTGAACGGAGAGCCGGGCGAATACTTAAGCTACTGCAATGACGGTTATGGCCTGCTTTCGGATATCATCCGCAGGCACGGTGGTGAACCCTCTTATGCGGAATATCTTTTAAAGAATATCATTGAGCCTCTGGGTATGAAGCGGAGTTTCTGTGATTTTGTCCGGCCCAGTCTGGATGTCAATGCCGCCACTCTATATAAAAAGGTAAACGGCGTTATGACAGCCTCCAGGGATTACCATGATCATGCCTTTGTACTAAACGGAGGCGGAGCCATGAAATCCACTCTGAACGATCTGAAAAAATATCTGGCAATGTATCTGAACGAAGGGAAAACGCCGGAGGGGATCCGGATCCTGGGCAGTACAGGGATCCGTGAGATGTGCAGGCCCCGCCAGGATTATGGAGCGTTTGGATATTACGGCTACGGTCTTTCCATGAAACGTCTGGACGATCTGAAGGTGGTGGAACATGGAGGGAGCCTTCCGGGAGTATCCTCCAATATCGCCTGGTCCAATGAGGTGGAGGCGGCAGTCATCGTTCTCTGCAATACCTCAGGAGTACCGGTACGGCTGATCTCCGACGCCCTGATGCGGATGTACAATGGGAGGAATCCGGTGGACCGCCGGGACGTATGGCAGGAAACATCCTGGGATGAGGAGACGATCCTGGAAGCCCAGGGAATGTATATTTCCGGAGAAGGGACAAAGGCGGAGCTTTACAGGAAGAAGGACGGGAGTTTGGGGGCAAGAGAGAATGGAAAAGAGATCCCCATTATCCCGGTAGGTCCCAAAACCGCCATCGTCCGGAATCAATATTCGGACCTTTTTATCCGCCTGATCCAGAACGAGAGCCGGGGCATCTACGCCATTGCTTATGGCAGCAGGCTGATCCCCAAAAGCCGGCAGGAGAAACGGGAAGAAGGAGAATAACGGAATGGGAAAGCAATACCAGATCCAGTGCTGTATTAGAAATCTAGTCTATGCTGCAGTCGCGGCAGCAGTTGTTTTTGTTATACGCAGGCAGTGGAATCTCATCGGGATCTCCGATGCCTGCGCTCTCTCTGGAATCGTGTTCCTGATCGTGGGTTTGTTCCGCCGGGCAAGATATATGAGGTTTTACGATCTTTGCATTTATGGAGCCATGCGGTTTAAAAGCTTAAGGACCAATCCGGGAGTTTCAGATAAGACATTCGGAAGCTATGGCGAATTTGTAGAAAAAAGACGGTATGAAAGAAACTATACAGAATCTTTTATTGCGGCGGCCAGCATGTTTATCTGCTCGCTCGCAATATTGGGCATATAATCAAGGAGGAAGAAAGCGATGAAAAAGACGAAAAAAATGCTGGCAGCCATGCTGGCAGTGAGCACTCTGGCGGCGGCGCTCTCGGGCTGTTCCGGTGGGAACAAGACCGACGGAAGCCTGGAGTTTACGGAAGCGGCATCGGCAGATCGCAATAATGGGACGACAGAGGCAGGGGCGTCTGAATCCAGCGAGGCGAAGACAGATCCCAATGGTGAAAAGCCTTCACCAGAAGGCTATGGGATCCTGCGGGAGGCGTCCACTGCGAAGATCGGTTCTTTGAACCCACTGACGTATACCCAGTCCTATGCGTCTACCCAGATCAAGCGTTCCTCTATGACCTTATACGGATATTTCCCCAGCGCGGATTACACTGCATGTGAAATTGCGGGAGAGCTGGCAGCGGAGGAGCCAATCCAGATGGATGAGGAAGGAAAGGTATGGCAGATCAAGGTCCGGGAAGGCTGCGTGTGGGAAAACGGAGATACCCTGGATGCCAATGATGTGTATTATACCTGGAAGATGATCCTGGATCCGAAGCTTGCGAATCTGAGGGCAAGTAACTTTGCCAACGATGCCATTGAGATCGTGAAGGCGATGGACTATTTCCAGGGCAATGCCTCCTGGGATGAGGTGGGTCTGAAGCTGATCGACGATCATACGCTGGAAATACATACCGTCAGCATGCACAATCCAACCGAGGTCATGATCCATCTGGCACATCCGGCCAACTGTATGATCAATGAAGAATACTATGAAAAAGGGATGAACGCAGATAGAACGGAGACCATGTACGGGACATCCCAGGAACATTATATTTCCTGCGGACCGTTCCTGGTAGAGAACTGGGTCAACGACGCAGAGATCACCTTTAAGAAAAACCCCAATTATCCATTTGCGGACCGTATCTGGCTGGCAGGGATCAATATTAAGGTTGTTGAGGACAGCAGTACACAGATGCAGCTGTTCGAAAACGGCGAGATCGATTATGTTCAGCTTTCCACATCTAATTACTTAAAGTATGAAGAGGATCCGCGGGTTCTTCTGGCTCCGTATAACTCTGTGCGCCATGTGGTGGTCAATACCATCAACCCGGAGAAACCGATCTTAGCCAATGAAAAGTTCAGACAGGCCCTTTATTACGGAGTAGACAGAGAAAATCTCGCGAGCCTGACCAAACAGGATCCGGCAGAGTATATTGTTCCCACCACCCATATGATGGATCTGAACAAAAATATCACCTTCCGTGATACCGAAGAAGGAAAAGCAAACAGAAAAGAAAACTACGGATATGATCCTGAAAAGGCAAAACAGCTGTTTGACGAGGCAATGTCCGAGGAAGGCCTGGACAAGCTGACGCTGACCATGCATTACTCTGACACAGAGTTAATGGCCCAGATGTCAGAATTCCTCCAGCAGAGCTGGCCGAAGCTGTTTGGCGCAGACCGGTTTGAACTGAAGCTCCAGGCGATGCCGGCCAATCAGCTGAGCCAGGTGAAGAGGGGATGGCAGACCAACCCGGCCTCTTACGAGTTAAGCTGGGGCGGCTGGGTAGGCAATGATCTGGCACCGTGGAACGCGTTTAAGTACTGGACGTCCTTCTACTCCAACAAAAACGAGCCGTTTATCAATGAAGAGTTTGATAAAGTATTCAACGCAGCGAACTTCGCAGATGATCGTTTTGACGAAGGTGTTCGTCTGAAAGAGGTTGCGGAAATGGAACGCTTACTGATCGAGCCGGCCAATGTTATTCCGGTAACACAGGACATTTATAAGTATTTAAAGGCTGATCGCTTACAGCTTTCCACAAACGGTTATGTAAACCGGATCGGCTTTGCCTGGGACTATTCCAAGATCATTGAGTAATCCAGGATGGATCAATGATAGAAAAAGACAGAAGTAGAGTGACGAGACCACAGACAGGCTGCTTCATAAAAGGAGCAGCTTGTCATTCTTCTGAGAATTTTTGCGATTAAGCTGTGCGAGAAGCCGGATATTGAAAAAATATAGCATCTGAAAAAGAAGGAATTAAATAGATGAAAGGAGTGAGGATCGGCAGTGTTTCGATATATTATTGACCGAGTGATCGCGTTATTTATCACATTGTTTATTATTGTATCCATTGCCTTTTGTGTTGTCCGCCTGATGCCGGGAAGCGTGTACGATCAGGATGGAGATCTGTCACAGACCGTTATTGATACTTTGAATGAAAAATATCATTTTGATGAGCCCATAATCAAGCAGTACGGCTATTTCCTGAAGAATGTATTCCTCCATGGAGACTGGGGCACATCCATGAAAATGCGTCCCAATGTACCAGTATTTGAGGTCATGAAGGACCGGATCCCGGTAACCTTGCAGATCAATCTGATATCGCTGTTTGCAGCCATACCGATCGGACTTGCAGCCGGAATCGTGGCGGCAATAAAGAAAAATACGATCATCGACCACTTTGTATCATTTATGGTGGTTATCTTCATTTCAGTGCCTTCATTCGTATTTGCCACATGCCTCCAGTATTTTGTGGGATATAAGGCAGGAGCTTTTCCGATCATATACGATGCGTCAGCCACTGGAATGGCAGCACTCCATTCCATGTTCCTTCCTATTTTAGCGCTGATGTTCAGCCCCATCGCCCGTGTTGCCCGTTATTTAAGAGCGGAGCTGGCAGAAACCATGAACTCTGAGTTTATGCTTCTTGCCAAAACAAAGGGCTTAACGTATGCACAGAGCACAATCCGCCATGGCCTCAGAAACTCCATGGTGCCGCTGGCCAATATTATCATTCCGATGTTTGCCAATGTTTTAGGCGGTTCACTGGTCGTAGAAAATATTTTCTCTGTTCCTGGAATGGGAGGTATGATGGTAGACTCCATCAACGCCAGCGACCACATGCTGACCGTGGCGATCCTGGTGTTCTACTCCATGATCTCGCTGATCACAGTCCTTATCGTAGATATTTCCTACGGCATCATTGACCCGAGAGTCAGAATGGGAGGGAAGAAGTAATGGTATTGTATGAAGATAACAAAGCAAAGTATGACGCAGTATCCAAAGACTTGTTCCGTCTGGTACAGAGAGATGAGAAGATCCATGATGTGGAATTTAAGACAAAGCCCATTGGATTCTTCATGGACGTATGGCTGCGGTTTGTAAAAAATAAGGCGTCTGTGATCGCGGCGGTCATCATTCTGATCATTTCGTTTTTTGCCGTGTTCGGTCCGGGCATGAATGAGTACACCTACGATGAGCAGCACACAGAGCTGACCAACATGCCTCCCAAGGTGCCCTTTATCGCAAAAATGAACCTGGGCTTCTTTGACGGCGGCTATACCATGGAAAACCGGAAATACGACAACTTAAACGATCCGGAAAAGTATCCGGAGGGCTGTATCCTGGAGGTCATCAACCCCAGACTGGTCAACGGGGAGCGGATCGTGGACGTGGTCGTGGACTATTATAAGTATAAAGGGCTCAGCGACGAGCAGTGCTTCTGGTTCGGAAGCGACTACCTGGGCCGCGATATCTGGACCCGTATGTGGAGAGGCGCCCGGGTATCCCTGATCATCGCAGTGGTGTCGGTATGCTGCAACGTGTTCATCGGCGTGGTTTACGGCTCCATTTCCGGTTATTACGGCGGAAAGGTGGACATGGTGATGATGCGTATCACAGAGATCATCAACGCCTTCCCCAGGATCGTTGTGGTGACCCTGTTCATCATGGTGTTTGGTACGGGAATGTTCTCCATCATCATGTCCTTAGTCATCAAGGACTGGGTGAGCACGGCCCGTATGGTCCGCTCCCAGTTCTACCGGTTCAAGGGGCGTGAGTACGTACTGGCGGCCAGGACCCTGGGCGTTAAGGATATGGCGCTGATCTTCCGTCATATTCTTCCCAACTCCATCGGCCCCATCATCACCAGCTCCATGATCGCCATCCCAACTGCCATCTTCTCCGAGTCCTTCCTGGCGTACATCGGACTGGGCCTCCAGGCTCCGGAGCCATCCATCGGCGTTATGTTATCCAGAGGGCAGAAGGTGCTTTTACAGTATCCCAGCCAGGTGGTTTTCCCGGCGATCATCATCTCTCTTCTGATGATCTCCTTCAACCTGTTCGGAAACGGCCTGCGGGATGCCTTTGACCCCACATTAAGAGGAGCAGAATAGGAGGAAGAAGATGAAAGATCCAATCTTAGAGGTAAATAATTTGAGAGTCTCCTTCCGTACCTATAACGGAAAGGTCCAGGCCGTCCGCGGCATTGACTTTAAGCTGTTTGAGGGCGAGACTCTGGCCATCGTAGGCGAGTCGGGTTCCGGAAAATCCGTGACCACCAAGGCGATCTTAGGGATCCTTCCCAAAAACTCCATCATTGAGGAGGGGGAGATCCTTTATAAGGGAGACGATCTGACAAAATATAAGGAAAAAGACTTTTATAAGATCCGCGGAAAGGAGATCTCCCTGATCTTCCAGGATCCGCTTTCTGCGCTGAATCCTATCATGAAGATCGGAAAGCAGATCACCGAGGCCCTGGTCTTAAGAGAGCACATGACAAAGGAGCAGGCTAAAAAGCGCGCCATCGAGCTGATGGAAATGGTGGGGATCCCCAGGCCGGAGGAGCGGTTCGAGCAGTATCCTTTCCAGTTCTCCGGCGGTATGCGCCAGCGTATCGTCATCGCCATTGCCCTGGCCAGCAATGCCAGGATCATGATCTGTGACGAGCCCACCACGGCTCTGGACGTGACCATCCAGGCGAAGATCCTGGACGAGATCAAGGAGATCAAAAGAAAACAGAAGCTCTCCGTGATCTTCATTACCCATGATCTGGGCGTTGTAGCCAATATGGCGGACCGGATCTGCGTGATGTATGCCGGAAAGATCGTAGAGGTGGGAACAGCCAGGGAGATCTTTTACAGCCCGGCCCACCCCTACACCTGGGCCCTGCTTTCTTCCATGCCGGATCTGGAGACAAAGGAGCGGCTGTTCTCCATTCCGGGAACGCCGCCCAACATGATCTTCCCGCCCAAGGGCGATGCCTTTGCCGAGCGGAACCAGTATGCTATGCAGGTGGATTTTGAGGAGGAGCCGCCGTTCTTCAAGCTGAGCGACACCCATTACGCCGCCACCTGGCTTCTGCATCCCAATGCACCCAAGGTGGAAATGCCGGAAGCGCTTCAGCACCGGATCGCACGTATGAACAGGAAGGAGGGCGTATAGGATGGAACAGAACGCACAGAAGGAACGGGAGAAGATCCTGGAGATCAAAAATCTCTGTATGGAATTCCCCGCCGGAAAGAAAAAGACCGTAAAGGCCTTAAACAATGTGACCTTCGATATTTATAAGGGCGAAAACTTCGGCCTGGTGGGCGAGAGCGGCTGCGGAAAAACGACCCTGGGCCGTACTCTGATCCGCCTTTACAATCCCACCTCCGGTGAGATCCTGTTCAATGGGAAAAATATTTCCGGAAAGCTTTCAAAGGCGGACCGGGACTATGTCACAAGAAACCTGTCCATGATCTTCCAGGATCCGGTCTCCTCCCTGAATCCCCGTATGACGGTGGAGGAGATCATTGCCGAGGGCCTAAAGACCAGAGGAGAAAAGGATAAGGAGCTGATCCGGAAAAGTGTTTCTTCTATATTAAATAAGGTGGGACTGCTTCCTGAGCACGGCTCCCGTTACCCCCATGAGTTCTCCGGCGGCCAGAGGCAGAGGATCGGCATTGCCCGTTCCCTGGTGGTAAAGCCGTCGGTGATCATCGCCGATGAGCCGGTTTCGGCTCTGGACGTGTCCATCCAGGCCCAGGTCATTAACCTGTTAATGGACATAAAAAAAGAAATGGACTTGACAATTCTGTTCATTGCCCATAATCTTGCAGTAGTAAAGTATTTCTCTGACCGGATCGGGGTGATGCATTTTGGGACCATGGTGGAGCTGGCGGACGCGGATGAGCTGTATGCCCATCCGGTGCATCCCTACACCAAGTCCCTGCTGTCAGCCATTCCCCAGCCGGATCCTGACCGGGAGAAGGACAAGCAGAGGCTTTACTATGATCCTTCCATGCATGATTACTCAAAGGAACAGCCCAGTTTCCAGGAGATCCGGCCGGGTCACTTTGTGTATGCTTCTGATTCCGAGATGGAACAGTACAGGAAGGAATTATAAGAGACAGGAGCAGAAAGAAAATGGGAAAAAATGTATTGAAGACCATTGCCACCGGCGACATGTTCATCACCCGCCGGATCGCAAAAGACGGTTACGAGGGGTTCGAGGAGGTCCGGGACTGCATCATGGAGCATGATGTGAAGTTTTCCAACCTGGAAATGACCTTCCATGACCAGGAGGGATATCCGGCGGCAGAAAGCGGAGGCACCTGGGCCATGATGGAGCCGGGCGCTCTGGACGATATCCAGAGATTCGGCTTCAACCTCTACAACACGGCCAACAACCATTCCGGTGATTACGGCCAGGAGGGCGTCATGGCCACCATCCGCCATCTGAACGAGAGGGATATGGTGTTTTCAGGCACGGGAAAAAATCTGGGAGATGCCTCCAAGGCCTGCTATCTGGAGACCAGAAAGGGAAGAGTGGCGCTGATCAGCGTATCCTCCACCTTCAGCGCGGCTTCCAGGGCCGGCGGCCAGTCCCATCAGATGATCGGACGTCCGGGACTGAATCCCTTACGTTCCTCCACCAGATACCATGTGGATCCGGCCCATTATGAGATGGCCCAGGAGCTGGTGAAGGTAACGAAGGTCAATGCAGAAATGGAATTTGAGATCCGCAACGGATATTTTAACCCGCTGGAGCCGGGGGTCCTTCCCTTTGGAAACGCCGGAATGTTCATTCTGGACGAGAAGAACTGGATCGAGAGCATTCCCAACCAGGAGGACATGAAGCGGATCACCGATGAGATCGCAGAAGCCAGAAAACAGGCGGACGTGGTATTTGTCAGCTTCCACGGCCATGAGACCGACGGCGAGGACACCACCGTTCCGGCCATGTTCCTGGAGACCTTTTCCAGGGCCTGCATCGACGCCGGGGCTCATGCTGTGATCGGCCACGGCCCTCACGAGCTGCGCGGCATTGAGATCTACAAGGGCGGTCTGATCCTGTACAGCCTGGGAAACTTCCTGTTTGAGACGGAGACCGTGAGCCTTCAGCCCTATGACGCCTACATCAACCGGAAGATGCCCCTGGATACAAAGGTGGGAAGCTACATGGATAACCGCAGCAAAAACGGGACCGTGGGCTACGGCGTTCTGGAGAACATCTGGAGAGCTGTCATGGCTGCCTGGGATATGGAGGACGGAAAGATCACCCAGGTACAGCTGTATCCCATCACCCTGGGGCTCCACGATAAGCGTCCCCACAAAGGACTTCCCAGAATGTCCGGAAGCGAGGAGACCTTAAGATATCTCCAGCAGCTCAGTGAGCCCTACGGGACGAAGATCCGCATCGAGAACGGCGTCGGCTATATCGATCTGTAAGGACGGCGCTGGCTGAAAACGGAAAAATTTAGGTACATAAGAGGGACTGCTGCAAAAGAGAAGCTTAGAAGCGACTCTTTTGCGGCAGTTCCTTTTTGCATGGAAAAATACCCCCGCAGTTCCGCAGGCTGATGCATATAACGGAATATTATGCACTTATAACTAATAAATATACAAAAAATTCTTGCAATCCGATTCCATGTAGGATATAATCATGTTAATTTACATGTAGAGAAAACCAAGGTCACTGGCGGCGGAGGAAGACGTATGCCGCCGGCATCCAATGAAACATGCTATGAATAATTATGGAGGGAAAGAAGATGGCAGAGAAAAAATATAAGAAGATCGTGCTTGCATATTCCGGCGGACTGGATACTTCCGTGCTGATCCCGTGGCTGAAGGAAACGTATGGATGTGAGGTCATTGCTGTTTCCGGGGATGTGGGACAGGGAACGGAGCTGGACGGCCTGGAGGAAAAGGCCTTAAAAACAGGCGCTTCCAAGCTGTATATCGAGGATCTGAAGAAGGAATTTGTGGAGGAGTATATCATTCCCACAGTAAAGGCCGGAGCCGCCTATGAGAATTACCTGCTGGGGACCTCCTTTGCCCGTCCGCTGATCGCAAAGCGTATTGTTGAGATCGCGAAGAAGGAGGGAGCCGACGCCATCTGTCATGGCTGTACGGGAAAGGGAAACGATCAGGTACGCTTTGAGCTGGCCATCAAGGCATTTGCCCCTCAGATGGATGTGATCGCTCCCTGGCGTTTCTGGGAGCTGAACTCCAGAGAGAAGGAGATCGCCTATGCAGAGGCCCACAATATCCCCCTGAAGATCACGAAAGAGACCAATTATTCTAAGGATAAGAATTTGTGGCATCTGTCCCACGAGGGCCTGGATCTGGAGGATCCGGCCAACGAAGCGCCTGTGAATAAGCCTGGTTTTCTGGAGCTGGGCGTATCTCCGGAGCAGGCGCCGGATCAGCCCGCATATGTGACCATCCATTTTGAAAAGGGAGTTCCCACCAGCGTAAATGGTGAGGCGATGGACTGTGAGACGGTGATCCAGACCCTCAACAAGCTCGGTGGGGAAAACGGCTGCGGACTGCTGGACGTGGTGGAAAACCGCCTTGTGGGAATGAAGAGCCGCGGAGTTTATGAGACTCCAGGGGGGACCATCCTTTATAAGGCCCATGAAAAGCTGGAGGAGATCACTTTGGATAAGGAGACCCAGCACTATAAACAGCAGCTGGCGCTGAAGTTCGCGGAGCTTGTATACAATGGACAGTGGTATACGCCCCTGCGGAAGGCCATGAGCGCTTTTGTGGATTCCACCCAGGAGACGGTCACCGGAGATGTGAAGCTGAAACTCTATAAAGGAAATATCATCCCGGCGTCTGTGACATCCCCGTACAGCCTCTATTCTTCGGAAATGGCAACCTTTGACGAGGACGACTGCTATGAGCAGGGCGATTCCGCCGGATTTATCAGTCTTTTCGGACTCCCCATCAAGGTACGCGCCATGAATGATGAGGCGTTGGCAGAGAAAACGGGAACGCATTTCCCATCGGTAGAATAAAGGAGAACCTATGGCAAAGTTATGGGCAGCACGGTTTGGAAAAGAAACAGACAGCACTGTCAATGATTTCAATTCGTCTATTTCATTTGACAGCCGTTTATATAAGGAAGATATCACCGGGTCCATGGCCCATGCGGCCATGCTGGGGAAACAGGGGATCATTGAAAACGGAGAGACTGAAAAGATCATAGAAGGTCTGAAGGGGATCCTTTCGGATCTTGAGAGCGGGAAGCTCCAGTTTTCGGAGGAATACGAGGATGTCCATATGAATATCGAGCAGATCCTCACGGAGCGGATCGGGGATGCGGGAAAACGGCTTCATACGGCCAGGTCAAGGAATGATCAGGTGGCTCTGGATCTGCGGCTTTATGTGAAAAAAGAGATCCTGGCCATCAAGGCTCTGGTCCTGGAGTTTATGGAGGCTCTGTGTGCAAGTGCGGAAGAAAACCTGGAGACGGTCATGCCTGGCTACACCCATTTACAGAGAGCCCAGCCGGTGACCTTCGGCCATTATATGATGGCCTATGCCAATATGATGAAGCGGGATGTGGTCCGTCTGGAAAACTGCCTGGAGGGGATGGACGATATGCCCCTGGGATCCGGCGCACTGGCATCCACGACCTATCCCATTGACCGGGATTTTGTGAGGCAGCAGCTGGGCTTTTCCCGGGTGACGGACAATTCCCTGGACGGAGTCTCGGACCGGGATTACTGCATTGAGCTGACCAGTGCGCTGTCGATCTTAATGATGCATATTTCCCGGCTGTCGGAGGAGATCATTGCCTGGTGCTCCTGGGAATTTAAGTTTGTGGAGCTGGACGATGCCTTTTCCACCGGCTCCTCCATCATGCCCCAGAAGAAAAATCCCGATGTCTGTGAGCTGATCCGTGGCAAGACTGGGCGGGTATACGGAGATCTGATGACGCTTTTGACCATGCTAAAGGGGATCCCTCTTGCCTATAATAAGGATCTGCAGGAGGATAAGGAAGCTGTTTTCGATGCCATTGATACGGCAAAGCAGTGTCTGAAGGTACTGACGCCCATGTTTTCCACCATGGAGATCCTGAAGGATAATATGAAAAAAGCGGCATTAAAGGGCTTTATCAATGCCACCGACTGTGCAGATTATCTCACGAAAAAGGGGATGCCCTTCCGGGACGCATACAGGACCGTTGGCCAGCTGGTGGCCCAGTGCGTAAAGGAAGACAAGTCCCTGGCAGATCTGACCCTGGAAGAGTATAAAGAGTATTCGGAGCATTTTGATGCGGATATTTATAGGGCCATCGACCTGGGGACGTGTGTGGCCGGGAGATGCGTCACCGGAGGCCCGGCTCCCAGTGAGGTGGAGCGGCAGATCGGCGTGATCCGTCGGTTCCTGGAGCAAAGAAAATAATAAGAAATAAAACAAAGATCCCGCCCTGTCTGGCACACAGGGCGGGAAATGTTTTTTTGGGGACCTGTCCGATGCAGCTCTGGAAGACAGGAATGAAAATTTCTATACGATGTATGAGATGTAAAGGAAAAAGCTATACCATATGCAAACACTTGATTTCTATTAGCTGTCTGATATAATGAAAAACATTGAGAATATTTGGGAGGAAGAAAAAGTGAAAACGAAGAAGGTACTGGCAGGATTTACTGCGGCTGCGATCGCAGCCAGTATGATAACTGGCTGTGGGTCTGGTGCGAAAACAGAGACAGCGGTAAGCACAGAGGCAGAGACAACGGCGGCCGAAGAGAAGGAAACGACGGCGGCAGAGACGGCACAGGATACGGAAAAGAGGAAAGAGCGGATCCTTACGGTCAGCGGAAACGGGGATTTTGGTTTCCCATCCGTTTATACGATCTCCCCCAAGGGCCAGGGTTATATGACGCTCAGCTATATTTTTGACACGCTGATGTGGAAGGATGAGTCCGGTCTGATCCCCTATCTGGCAGAGGACTATTCTGTGTCTGAGGATGGACTGACCTATACATTCCAGCTGAGAAAGGGCGTATCCTTTACAGACGGCACTCCTTTTACGGCAGAGGATGTAAAGTTTACCTTTGATTATATGAAGGAACATCCCTATAAATGGGTATCCGTGTCCATGGTGGAGGAAGCGTCCGTTGTGGATGAGCATACGGTGGAAATTAAGCTGAATAAGACGTATAATCCGTTTTTGAGCGATGTGGCAGGAAGCCTTCCGATCCTTCCCAAGCATATATGGGAGAATGTGACGGAGCCGGAGACGTTCACAGAGCCGGAGGCGGCAATTTCCACAGGCCCGTTCATCCTGGAAAATTATGATTCGGCAGCAGGAACGTATACGCTTAAGGCAAATGAAGATTACTTCTATGGGGATGTCCAGATCGACAAGCTGGTGATCGCCAATGTTTCCGGAGGCGATTCCAAGGAAGCGCTGTTAAGCGGGGAGATTGCTGCGGCTCCCAATATCAGCTATAAGGCGGCAATGTCCTTAAAGGATTCTCCGGAATACACAGTATTAGAGGGCCCGGGCCTTTCCGTAACAAGACTTTATTTTAATTTTGACGAAGAGGCAATGGCTGTAAAGGAGATCCGTCAGGCCATGTATCATGCAGTCAATCTGGATGAGATCGTAGAGAAGGCTTACGGCGGAGCCGGCTATCCGGGATCTGCCGGCCATGTACAGCCCGGAACGCCCTGGTACAACCCGGACGTCCGTCAGTATGCGTATGATGTGGAGACAGCGAAGAAAATGCTTTCCGAGGCAGGGGCAGCAGACAGCAACGGGGACGGGATCCTGGAATACAACGGAGAAGAGATGTCCTATACGCTGACCTTCACGGAGAATGATGAAAAGCTGGCGGAGCTTTTAGTATCTTATATGAAAGCCGTGGGGATCGAGCTGGTTCCGCAGAGCGCCGATGATGCAACGGTAAAGGCAGCCATCAGCGAAGGAAACTTTGAGCTTGCCTTTAATACCAACGGCTCCTTCGGCGGCGATCCGGTGTTCCTGTCCCGTTTTGCAACAGTCGGCGCAGACGGAGCTCCTTCCGTAACCGGACAGGGCGGAACGACCTGGGAAAGCGAGGAATATAACAGGATCTATAATGAATCCGCAGTGGAGCAGGACGATGCAAAACGTCACCAACAGGTGAACGAACTTCAGGAGATCATCGCAGAAGAGCTTCCCTGTCTGACCTTATACTATAAGAAGGCAGTCGCCGCTTATAACAATACGATTTTTGACGGCTTTTATTATACGCCGGATGGGATCTCCATTGCAGTTCCGTTTATTATGAATAAGCTTGTCTTCGTTTCCGGCCAGTGGAAGGCACAGTAGCGGAGCAGTACAGACGAAAGAGGACTTTTATGAAACGTGGGGGGAAAATGGTTCGGACATACGGACTTTATCTGGTGCTGATCCTGTGCATCAGTTTTTTCCTTCCGCGTTTTTTGCCGGGAAGCCCCCTGTCTGTGCTGGATGAGGCGACGGCTTCCCAGAATATGGAGGCCTTTCCGGATACATTCCGGGAGTATTACGCCCCGGAAAAACCGGAAGCGGTGCAGTTCCTTCTTTATTTAAAACATCTTCTTTCCGGGGATCTGGGCTACTCCCTGACCGGAAAACGGAAGGTCGCAGACATGATCGGGGAAAGTCTTGGATACAGCCTCCTTTTGGCGGGACTTGCGATGACAGTCAGTACGTGCATCGGCGTCTGGTATGGGATGCGGGCAGGGCTTAAGGAAGGGAGCAGTCCGGTACGGCTTTTTCCTCTGATCCTGCTGCAGGCAGTACCTGTCTTTCTTCTTGCAGAGAGCCTGCGGCTTTTGTTCTCCTACCGGCTTTCCTGGTTTCCGTCAAGGGGAGCGTACAGCGTTGGGATGCACCCGTCTTCCGAGGGCTTTCTTCTGGATGTGCTTTACCATATGGTGCTTCCGCTGACGGTCATGATCCTTTCAGAGATCCCCGGTATTGCTGTCTTTACATATAACAGTACGGTGCGGATCAAAAAGCAGCAGTTTGTACGGATGGCCGTTTACTTAAATCTTACGCAGAATATAATTGAAAAAAAATATTTTTTCCGGAATATTCTTCCGGAGATCCTCGGAAAGCTCAGCATCCAGAGTATTTCCTGTGTGGCGGGAACGATGTTTGTGGAGGCGGTTTTTGCATATCCGGGGATCGGAATGCTTCTCCGGACTGCGACGGCCAACCGGGATTACCCGCTGATGCAGGGGATCCTGCTGACTGTCTGTACGCTGGCGCTGGTGATCAACGCCATTTTTGAATTCCTGATCCAGCAGATCTCCAGGAGGTAGGTGAATATGAAAAAAATATGGTCCAGGCTTTCTGCTGTCCAGCGGATCTGTGCAGGGATCTGCATTTTTTATTTTCTTGCAGCAGCTTTCGGCCCCATATTTTCTCCGTTTCCTCCGGATGATTTTTCGTCCCCGGCCCTTCTGCCGCCGGGACGGGTCCATCTTCTGGGAACCGATGAAATGGGGCATGATATTTTTTCCATGGTGCTGAGCGGGTTCCGGTATACCATGCTGTTTTCGCTGACAGCGGCCCTGGGAAGCGTCTCCCTTGGAACGGTGCTGGCGTTTGCCTCTCTTTATTTTCCGAGGATAGGGCGGGGGATCAATCATCTGGCAACGGTGTTTCTGATCATCCCGGATATTCTCTTGATCCTTTTTGTGGCGGCCTTTGCAGCGCCAACCTGTACAAATACCATCCTCAGCATGATATTTTTTTCCTGGCCCCGGGTCTTCCGGATCGCAAGGTCCAGGCTTTCCGCCTGTTTTTCCTCCAATAAGGTAGCATATACCATGCTGATAGGAGGAAATATGTGGGATGTGATCCGGAAGCTGTGGCATGACGGATATCCGGTGATCGGAACGCTTTTTATGATGCAGGCCAGCCGGGCGGTCACCTATGAGACTACGCTGGCATTTTTTGGCTTGGGGGATCCGCTTTTAAAGACCTGGGGAAGGCTGATCCGCAGTGCGTTAAATTATGAAAATTTCTTTTACGACAATACCTGGTGCTGGTATCTGCTCCCGGCAATGATCTGTGTGGTCGTTTATGTGGCGGTACTCTCCGTACTGGTATTTGATGAGGGGAAGGTATGATAGAAATACAGGGACTTTCCATTTTTTATGGAAAAAGAAAGCTGGCCTATCCGGATATTTCCGTAAAAAAGGGGGAGGCAGTGGGCATAGCGGGAAAAAGCGGATGCGGAAAAACATCGCTGTTTTCGTTTCTTTTGGGAGAGCTTCCGGACAGTGCCTTTTCCTATGAGAGGGCAGAGCTTCTTGGACGGGATCTGTCTTTATGGGGGATGGAACGGTTTGAAAAGATCAGCTATATCCCGCAGTTTGCCCAGAGTGCCTTAAACCCCAGGATGAAGGTCTGGGAGCATATAGACGCGGTCCTTTCGGCCTGCGGACGCCGGGGAAGCGGGGAGGCAGAGGAGCTGTTCCAGAAACTGGCTCTTTCAGAGGAGCTTTTTTCCAGATATCCCAGTACGCTGTCCGGGGGGCAGAAGCAGAGGATCGTGATCGCCCTTGCGATGCTAAAAGAACCGGAGCTCCTTTTTATGGATGAGCCGTCCTCTGCCATCGACTTTATCACTCTGCGGCGGATCCTGGAGTACATATGGTCCATTAAAGGAACGACAACGATCCTGATGACGGCCCATCAGCGGCCATTTCTGGAAAAGGCTGTGGACCGGATCGTGGAGCTTTCGGAGGGAGAAAAATGCTGGAAATCAGAAATGTGACAAAAAGCTACGATGAAAAAGCGGTCCTGTCTTCAGTCTGCTTCACGCTTTTGGATGGGGAAAGCCTTTTGCTGGCAGGAGAAACGGGAGGCGGAAAAACAACTCTGGCCCGGATCATCTGTGGGAGCCAATGCCCGGATTCGGGGGAGGTGCTTCTGGATGGAAAACGTCTTTTGGGCACGTATCGGAAAAGGAGCCCAGAGGAGCTGGCAGATATCCAGTATATCTTTCAGGATCCGTACAGCGCCGTTGAGCTCACCAATACGCTTCGCCAGACCCTGGGTGAAACGGAGCGGGTCATGAAACGGCATGGGCGCGGCTGTATTCCTATGGAGGAGGCGCTTTTCCAGACGGCGCCGGAGCTTCTGGGAGATATGGATAAAAAAATGGAGCAGTTTTCCGGCGGTCAGCTTCAGCGGATCTGCATTGCCAGAGCCCTGATCCCCAGGCCGAAGCTTCTGATCACAGATGAGTCTACCTCCATGCTGGATAAGGATGGAGAAGACGAGGTCCTAGACGTCCTTCACCGGCTGAAAAGGGAAAGAAAGGTGAGCATCCTGTCTGTCGTCCACGATATTGACTTTTCAGTGGCCCGCTGGGACCGGATCGCAGTGCTTTTTGGGGGAAGGATCGTTGAGGACCTGCCGTTTGGCCGGTTCTTAGAAGAGGCGGCACATCCTTACAGCCGCCGCCTGATCGAGAGCAGTCTTTTTTTCAGTGAAAAATAAATGGGAGGGGAAAGAAAAATGTCAAAGATCATCACGGTGGATCTGTCCGAGGGGCAGATCGGGGAGAGCGAGTATACCTTTGGACCAGGGAGGGATTACGGCCGGGGGCTGGCCATGCGCCTTTTGAAGGAGCACGTGCCGGATTCCTGCGGACGGCTGGATGCGGAAAATGCGGTCATTTACACACCGGGCCTTTTTACAGGAAACATGGCGCCCAGCGCCACCAGGGGCCTTATCATGTCAAAGGGAGAGGGGAAAAAGGGGCTCTGTGTTTCCAGTATCACCGGAGATTTTCCCCAGAAGCTGGCGTCTCTGGATATAGCATCCATTGTAGTAACGGGAAAATATGAAAAACGGAATGCAGTCATCTTCGTGGATCCGAACGGGGCAGAGCTTATGTGTATGCCGGAGCTTGAGGACCATACGACAGCAGAGATGGTGGATATGCTCAGAAAGCAGTTTGGCGAGGACTGCGCCATCATCGGAACCGGCCAGGCTGCGGACCGTATGATGCCGCTGGCCAGTATTTTCGTGACTTATCCAGAGGGACAGCCAAGATTTTATTGTCCCCGGAGCGGAGTCGGCGATATCCCGGGAAGCAAGGGCCTGCGTGCCGTTGTTTTAAAGGCACAGACATATTTTGGAAGCCCCTGTGTGAACAAAGAGGCGTTTCGTGATACCGGAAAGCGTCTGGCAAAGATCATCATGGACAACGAGATCTGCGGCGGCGCTCTGCCGGGACTGGGCTCCATTACCTTGATCCACCTTTTAAAAAGCCGCCAGGCGGTGCCGGAGGTGGAAAAAAGGAGCAGAGAAGGAGCAGAGACAGCGGAGAAGCAAGGCGGCTGCAGGACCAATTACTGCTGTGCGCCAATGTGCGTCATCGGCTGCTTAAACCGGCACAGTGCAGGGACAGGAGAGGTATTTTCAGCGCCGGAGGAATCCGAAGTACGGGCAGCGCTGACCCAGTGCTTTGGATTTGAAGAAGCGGCCTTTGCAAAGGAGCTGAACCGGCATGGCTTTTCGATCGGCTTAAATACCACAGAATTTGTATATACGGTATCCATGTACTGGAAGGCGACAGGCGAAACGGCCACCAGGGAAAAGGTCCTCTCCATGATGGAAGAGGTGGAGAAGGGAAGCGTACTGGGACGCCTGATCGGCGGAGGGACTGCCGGAGTGGCAGAGCTTTTTAAAGACAGGCCGGATGTGGCAGCTCTTGTTACAAAACCGTCGGTGGTCCAGGAAGAGCAGTTTAAGGTGCATCTGGACAAGCTTTATCCGGAGCTTCAGGATATGGACGATATGGAGCTTCTGTACCGCCAGGTCTTCGTTCTGGAAAACCTGGGCTTCTGTATCTTCTCTTCCTTTGCGCTTCTGAACAACAGAGAGGTCCTGGAGCTTCTGGCACAGATGGCTTCTGACAAGTTCGGGGCCAGGGTCACAGCCCAGGAATTACTCTCTTATGCCGGGGATTGTATTGAACAGGAGACCGCCTACCAGAGAGAGCGGCTGGCCGGGAGCGTTCAGAAAAACATTCCAGAGTTTATCAAGGTTTTGTACCGGTATTTCAGTGAATAAATAACAGATCATTCTTCAAAAGACTGGTCAACAGAAAAAATCCCGCCCTGTCTGGCACACAGGGCGGGAAACGTTTTAAGGGGGACCTGCCAGACGCAACTCTGGCAGGTATGAGTATGAAAAAGCTTTGTGTGTTCAAGTGTAGCACTTGAAACAAAGGCAGGTTATCCTTTCGGATAACGTAATTGTATTATATGGGGTAAATGTGTACAAAGTGTGATTGGAACATAAAAAAATTATAAATATATATAACAGAATATGGTAGATATGGTAAAATATCCGTAAGAATTGCCTGGAGGTTCGTCCGGATGTGTGTCTGGAATGAGCTGCAATGTATGGCATATAGGAAGGGAGAGATACCATGGAAAACATACTGGTGATCGGGATCGCAGGCGGCTCCGGCAGCGGAAAGACGACGCTGACCACCCGGCTTGCGGAGCAGTTCCCGGAAGAGGTGACGGTGATCCGGCATGACGATTACTATAAGCACTACGAGGATCTGACCCTGGAAGAAAGAAAGCTTTTAAACTACGACCATCCCAATGCCTTTGATACGGAGCTTCTGATCCGCCATCTGATGGAGCTGAAGCAGGGACGGCCGGTGGAATGTCCCGTTTATGATTATGCGGTATATAATAGAAGCGGAAGGACCCGGACCATACAGCCGCGGCAGGTGGTGATCGTGGAGGGGATCCTGATCTTTGAAAACCGCAGCCTCTGCGATCTCATGGATATCCGGGTATTCGTGGATACAGATGCAGATATCCGCATCATCCGCAGGATCCAGAGGGATGTGGTGGAGCGCGGCAGGAGCCTGGAATCCGTGATCGGCCAGTATATAAACACGGTGAAGCCCATGCATGAGCAGTTTGTGGAGCCCAGTAAGAGGAACGCCAGCATCATCGTTCCCGAGGGCGGCTGCAACCGGGTGGCCATGCAGATGCTCTTAAGCCAGGTGCGGAGCCACCTGCGGGGGGAGGACTGACCGGGGCCGGGGAAGGCCGGATCGGAAGCCTGCGCGGCTCCAGTCTTCAGAATGGTTGCATTTTGCCACAATTTTGCCCGAGTTTTGCGGGAGAAATCTTAAGATTAAAAAGGAAGAATGTGGTATACTCTTTTTATACAGAAATTAAGGTCCGCGGCAGCGGCATAAGGAGGAATACCATGATACGGAAGAATAAATTACGGCTGACCCTGACTACGGCGCTTATGACGGCTGCCCTGGGATTCCCGGCTCTGGCTTCGGAGCGGATCGAGGATATTACCCTGGAGATCGAATCCGGGATCCATGCGGGAGAATACGGAGACGGCGATTATGTGGATGTGATCGTGGATCATGAGGGCTGCTATCTGGATACGGTAACGGTGACCAACGTGCCGGGGGATATCTGGGAGACTGGGGATGAGCCCCGGTTAAAGATCGTTTTACGGACGGACGAGGGCTATATTTTTGCCTCCGGCCTGGGAGAGGACGAGGTGGCTCTGGACGAAGAGACAGGGATCGTGACCTCCGTATCCCGGAGCTCCTCCCGCCTTACGATCCTTGTGACCCTGGCGGAGCTGGATGAGGACGATTATTACGAATATGACGAGGACTATACCCTGGACGTGGAGGAGGCTCTGTGGGATTCGGCTGTGGGCGGTCTGGCCGGCTGGGCAGGAAACGACTACGCAAGGAAATATGAGGTCCGTCTTTATAAGGACGGCGACGAGGTGGGCCAGACAGTTACAACGGAAAAGCTGACCTACAATTTCTCCGGCCACTTCTCCGGGGCGGGAACGTACCAGTTCCGGGTGCGGGCGGTCCGCGGCGAGTACGATGAGGGAAGCTGGGCGGAATCAGATGAGCGGACAGTATCTGACGAGGAGGCGGCCAGGATCCGCAGCCAGGCGGCCAGCACCTCCCATGGATATGCCGCCGTGGATCCGGCGGGGACCTGGCTCTGGCAGCCGGAAGCCGGCTGGTGGTGGTGCAATCCCAACCGCAGCTATCCCTACTCCGTATGGGCGATGATCGATGGAAAGTGGTATTACTTCAATGAACAGGGCTACTGCGTGATGAACGACTGGGTAACCACCGGAGGAAAATGGTATTACTGCGGCGAAAGCGGGGCCATGGTCACAAGCCAGATGATCAACGGCCAGTATTACGTCAATATCAATGGAGAGTGGGTGCAGTAGCACACGGCGGCGGCTGGCTCCTGTTTTTTGGGAAAAATGAAAAAACCTCTTTAAAAACCGGATTCTTTTGTATATAATAAGATTGATATTTCGCGCTCTGAAAAACAGAGATCAGACGGAATACAGCGGCGGCCGGTACTGGGCTGCGCCTGTATTCCGAGAAATAGAGAGTATCCGGGTGAAAAGACAGAAAAGACAGGAGGAAAATGGCAATGATGATGTCCAACGACATTGGAATTGATTTAGGTACGGCCAGTATCCTTGTATATATTAAAGGAAAAGGCGTTGTATTAAAGGAACCGTCGGTGGTTGCCCTGGACAGGGAGACCAATAAGGTGATCACCTTTGGTGAGGAGGCCCGTCTGATGATCGGGCGTACTCCCGGCAATATCGTGGCGGTCCGCCCCCTCAGAAAGGGCGTGATCTCCGACTATACCGTGACCGAGAAGATGTTAAAATACTTCATCGACAAGGCAGTGGGAAAAAGGACCTTAAGAAAGCCCAGGATCGCGGTCTGCATCCCCAGCGGAGCCACAGAGGTTGAGAGAAAGGCCGTTGAGGACGCCACCTACCAGGCCGGCGCCAGAGAGGTCTGCATCATCGAGGAGCCGGTGGCGGCGGCCATTGGAGCGGGCATCGATATTTCCAAGGCCTGCGGAAACATGATCGTCGATATCGGAGGCGGTACTGCGGATATCGCGGTGATCTCCCTGGGAGGCACCGTAGTAAGCACCTCCATCAAGACTGCCGGAGACGATTTCGATGAGTCTCTGGTGCGTTATATGAGAAAGAAGCACAATCTTCTGATCGGTGAGAGGACCGCCGAGGAGATCAAGATCAATATCGGTGCGGCGTACCGCCGGCCGGAGCTGGTGACCATGGAGGTGCGCGGAAGGAACCTGGTAACGGGACTCCCGAAGACCATCGTAGTTACCTCTGACGAGACCCTGGAGGCCCTTAAGGAGCCGGCGATGCAGATCGTGGACGCAGTACACAACGTCTTAGAGCGGACGCCTCCGGAGCTGGCCGCAGATATTTTTGACCGGGGCATCGTACTTACGGGAGGCGGAGCCCTGCTTTCCGGTCTGGACGCCCTGATCGAGGAAAAGACGGGCATCACGACGATGATCGCGGAGGAGCCGCTGACGGCGGTGGCCATCGGAACTGGTAAATTCATTGAGTTTTTCCATGGAGGAAAGCATTCAGACAGATAAATGGCGACTGTAACAGGTTATGTAGAAAAGATAAAATACCGCAATGATGAGAATGGCTATTCGGTGCTGAGCGTTGCCGATGGCAAGGAGAAGTATGTCCTGGTGGGCACCTTTGCGTATATCGCAGAGGGGGAGCGCATCGAGGCAACGGGGCGCATGGTAGAGCATTCGATTTATGGCGAGCAGCTGTCGGTGGAGAGCTATGAGATCAAGCCTCCCGAGGACACGCTGGCAATAGAACGGTATCTCGGCTCCGGTGCGATCAAAGGCATCGGAGCTGCTTTGGCTAAAAGGATCGTGAAAAAATTCAAGGCCGATACCTTCCGTATCATCGAGGAGGAGCCGGAACGGCTCTCTGAGGTCAAGGGGATCAGCGAGCGGATGGCCATGGAGATCAGCAGCCAGGTGGAGGAAAAACGGGAGCTGCGCCAGGCCATGCTGTTTCTCCAGCAGTATGGGATCCATATGAACCTGGCGGTGAAGATCTACCAGCAGTATGGCCAGCGGATGTATTCGGTGATCCAGGAGAATCCCTACCAGCTGGCGGACGACATCCATGGCGTCGGCTTTAAGATCGCCGATGAGATCGCGGCAAAGGTGGGGATCTTTACGGACTCCGATTACAGGATCCGGAGCGGGATGTTTTATGCTCTTTTACAGGCTGTTGGGAACGGCCACACCTACCTTCCCAGGGAGGAGCTGTTTGCCAGCGCGGCGGAGCTCCTTAAGGTGGATGCAGACTATATGGAAAAGCATCTCATGGACCTACAGATGGAAAAAAAGCTGGTGGTGAAGGAAAAGGACGGCGGGATGATCGTCTATCCGGCCCAGTTTTACTATATGGAGCTCAATACCGCCAGAATGCTCCACGATCTGAACATACGGGATACGGTGCCGCCGGAGAAAATAAGGAAGCGGCTGGAGTCCATCGTGGCCGGAGAGCAGATCGAGCTGGACGTCCATCAGGAGGAGGCGGTCATCGAAGCGGTGAACAACGGGCTCCTTATTATCACCGGAGGGCCGGGAACCGGAAAGACCACCACCATCAACACGATCATCCGGTATTTTGAACAGGAGGATATGGAGATCCTTCTGGCAGCCCCCACAGGCCGGGCGGCCAAGCGGATGGCCGAGGCCACAGGCTATGAGGCCCGGACCATCCACCGGCTCCTGGAGCTTACGGGAGCCCCGTCCATGGACAGCGGACGCAATGGGAACGGCAGCACCGGAGGGGAGACCCGGCTGGAGGGGATGCATTTTGAGCGCAACGAGGCCAATCCGCTGGATGCGGACGTGGTCATCATCGACGAGGTCTCCATGGTGGATATCAGCCTGATGCATTCCCTTTTAAAGGCTGTCAACGTGGGGACCAGGCTGATCCTGGTGGGGGATGTGAACCAGCTTCCCAGCGTGGGGCCGGGAAATGTCCTGCGGGATATGATCCAGTCGGGAAAATTTCCGGTGGTGATGCTCACAAAGATCTTCCGCCAGGCGGCCCAGAGCGACATTATCGTAAACGCCCATAAGATCAACGCCGGAGAGCGGGTGCCCCTGGAAAAGCGCAGCCGGGATTTCCTTTTTATCCGCCGGGACAATCCTGCGGCTATTATTAAAGATATGATGGTCCTTTTAAGGGATAAGCTGCCGGGCTATGTGGGCGCGGAGATCCAGGAGATCCAGATCATGACGCCCATGCGCAAGGGCGCTCTGGGCGTGGAGCAGCTGAACCGGATCCTCCAGGAAAATTTCAATCCTCCGGCGGCAGACAAGCCGGAAAAGGAGGCGGGAGGTACCATATTCCGGACCGGGGATAAGGTAATGCAGATCAAAAATAATTACCAGCTGGCCTGGGAGGTGCGGAACCGCTATGGGATCCCGGTGGACAAGGGCGAGGGCGTCTTCAACGGCGACATGGGCGTCATACGCCAGGTAAACGCCTTTTCCGAGACCCTGGAGGTGGAATTTGACGAGGGGCGGATGGTGGAGTACAGCTTTAAGCAGCTGGAGGAGCTGGAGCTGGCATATGCCATCACCATACATAAATCCCAGGGAAGCGAATACCCGGCGGTGGTGATCCCCATTTATTCGGGGCCGCGGATGCTGATGACCAGGAATCTGATCTATACAGCCGTGACCAGGGCGAAAAAATGTGTGTGCCTGGTGGGACTGCCGGAAATGTTCCAGTTTATGGTGGAGAATGAAATGGAGCAGAAGCGGTATTCCGGACTGAAGGACCGGATCCTGGAGATCGAGCCGTGAATTTAAATGCAGATCGGATCCGGGCGGACCAGTCCGCGGGATCTGAACCAGAGTTTAAGCCCAGGCCCGATGGATCCGGGCCTGGACAAATAGAAAAATATAAAAATCCATGAATAAAGAAACAATTCTGAATGTTCTTTTTCCCCGGCACTGTCCGGTGTGCGGGGAGATCGTAAAGCCGCCGGGCGGTCTGATCTGCCCGGCCTGCTTTCATAAGCTTTCTTTTGTAAAACAGCCTGTATGTAAAAAATGTGGAAAAGAGATCCAGGATGCGGCGGAGGAATTCTGCGGGGACTGCACAAAGCGCCGCCATGCCTTCGAGTCCGGCCTGGCCCTTATGAATTATGATGAGACGGCCAGGAGATCCATGGCCTGGATCAAATATAAAAATAAGAGGGAATATCTGGACTTTTATGGAGCGGCCCTGGCGGCCAGGTATGAAAAGCAGATCCGGCGCATGCATGCGGACGTCCTTGTTCCGGTGCCGGTCCATCCGTCCAGAAAGCGGGCCAGGGGCTTTAACCAGGCAGAGGTGCTGGCCGTCTGTCTGGAAAAGCGCCTGGGGATCCCGGTGGGATCCGGAATGCTCATCCGGGATAAAAAAACAAAGCCGCAGAAGGAGCTTTCTGCGGCGGATCGTCTGAAAAATCTGTCTGGGGCGTTCCGGGCCGGAACGATCCCCGAGGGAATAAAAACGGTGCTCCTGGTGGATGATATCTATACCACCGGGAGCACTGTGGAGGCCTGCGCCCGGGCGCTTCGGAACGCGGGGGTAAGCCGTGTGTATTTTGTGGTGATCTGCATGACCGGGGGAAGATAGGGGCTGTACCCTACTCGTCCAGGGAGACGAAAAGCCCGCTTTCCTTCTGCTGGAAGGAAAAGTCCTGGGACTCAGCTTCGGAGGACCAGACGGTGACGGTCAGGGTGGAGGTCTCCTTATCCCAGCTTATGGTGGGGCAGATCAAAGCCTCTGTGGCATAGACGGCGGTGGGGAAGGCATTGACCCGGCTGTCCTTATCCATGAGATAGATCCCTTCATACCGGTTCCCGGGAGCCATATAGCCAAAGAGCTTCAGTCCGCTTTCCGGATCCTCAGCCAGGGAGACTACGCCATACTGGCCGTCATTTCCGGAGAGCTTTTCAAAGGGGACGGCCTCGATCTCTCCGGCAGAAAATTTCTGCATGATCGTAAAGAAGTCCCCGGCCTCCTCGGCCTTCATGGAAGCGATCTCTTCGGGGCTGGGGGTCTCCCTGGGGCCGGGAGCACTGCTTTCTGCTTCGGCTGCGCTTTCCGGCGCGCTGGTCTCCAGGGCCTCAGAAGCAGCCTCTGTCCCGTTCTGGCCGCCGGTGCCGGAAGAGCCGCAGGCGGTGAGCACGGCGGCGGCAAGGACCGCCAGGAGCCCGCAGGCAGCCCGGAGGCGGAGTTTCCTGTTTTTCATGGTTTCCATATTTTTCATCATTGTACTGGTTTTCCTTTCTGTTTCCAGCGTGTGCGCTGGTCTGACCCTTTGATTTTATTATATTTCCAGCATTGCGGCCCTTAAATTTTTATAAAAAGTTTCCTGGAGCCGGGGCGGTCGTTTTTTTACAAAAAAACTTGACTGTACAGGCTTTCTATGTTACAATGAGCGGGCGAATGGAAGAACATAGGTCTTTTTTTTTATGCTCAATTTTCGATAGCAGGCAGGGAAAAAGGCCGCCTTACAAAGAATTAAACGGAGGTGGAAGTCGTGCGCACAAAGATTACACTGGCATGTACAGAATGCAAGCAGCGCAATTACAACATGACGAAGGATAAGAAAACTCATCCGGACCGCATGGAGACCAAGAAGTACTGCAGATTCTGCAAGAGACACACAATGCACAAAGAAACTAAGTAATCCGGTTTTCAGAAGGACGTGAATTATGGGAGAAACAGCAAGTAATGAGAAAGCCCCCAAAAAGGACTTTATCAAAGGCTTAAAAGCTGAATTCAGCAAGATCATCTGGCCGGATAAAGAAACTCTGACAAAACAGTCTGTTGTGGTAGTAGCAACAACACTTGTTTTGGGAATTGCGATCGCACTCCTTGATCTGATCATTAAGTTTGGTCTCAATATCGTTATTGGTTAAGGATGAGGTGAAGATATGTCAGAAGCACAATGGTATGTTGTACACACTTATTCCGGATATGAGAATAAGGTAAAAGTTGACATTGAAAAGACAATTGAAAACAGAGGACTTCAGGACCAGATCTTAGAGGTTTCCGTCCCGTTGGAAGAGGTTATCGAACTGAAGAACGGCGCTCAGAAGCAGGTGGAACGCAAGATGTTCCCGGGCTACGTGCTGATCCATATGATCATGAATGATGATACATGGTACGTGGTCAGAAACACCAGAGGCGTGACCGGTTTCGTAGGACCGGGATCCAAGCCGGTGCCGCTCAGCGAGGATGAAATGAGAAACCTCGGATTTAAGACAACCGGAGTCGTCGTTGATTTTGAGGTCGGAGACACCATCGTGGTGATGTCCGGCGCATGGAAGGATACCGTGGGCGTCGTTAAGACCGTCAACGAATCCAGACAGTCCTTAACGATCAACGTCGAAATGTTCGGCCGTGAAACACCGGTAGAACTGAATTTTTCTGAAGTGAAGAAAATGTAGGCTGCGCCCGTTTGCGCAGATGTACGAGTGGGAGGGAAATCCCGACATTACCACATGATTTAGGAGGTGCCTAATTATGGCAAAGAAAGTAACAGGATATATCAAATTACAGATCCCGGCAGGAAAGGCTACACCGGCTCCGCCAGTTGGTCCGGCACTCGGACAGCACGGCGTTAATATCGTACAGTTCACAAAGGAGTTCAACGCCAGAACTGCTGACCAGGGCGACATGGTCATCCCGGTTGTTATCACCGTTTACGCGGACAGAAGCTTCAGCTTCATCACAAAGACTCCGCCGGCTGCTGTATTATTAAAGAAGGCCGCAAAGATCAAATCCGGTTCTGCAGCTCCCAACAAGACAAAGGTTGCTACCCTGTCCAGAGCTGAGGTTCAGAAGATCGCTGAATTAAAGATGCCGGATCTCAACGCTGCAAGCATTGAGGCTGCTACCAGCATGATCGCCGGTACTGCCCGTTCCATGGGTATCGTTGTAGAGGATTAATCCGGAAGCAGCAGGCTGTTTTCGCTGAGGGGCATATCCCCATACAGTGACAAATACGTGGGAGGGAGAACTCCCGACAATACCACAGGAGGTTATTTAGAATGAAAAGAGGAAAAAGATACGTAGAAGCGGCAAAAGCTATCGACCGCGCTACTCTTTATGATACAGCAGACGCTATCGCACTTGTAAAGAAGGCTGCTGTTGCAAAATTCGATGAAACTATCGAGGCTCACTTAAGAACTGGCTGTGACGGCCGTCATGCTGACCAGCAGATCCGCGGCGCTGTTGTTCTGCCGCACGGAACTGGTAAGACTGTACGTATCCTTGTATTCGCAAAGGGACCCAAGGCTGACGAGGCATTAGCAGCAGGCGCTGACTTCGTTGGTGCTGAGGAGCTGATCCCGAAGATCCAGAACGAGGGCTGGTTAGATTTCGACGTTGTTGTCGCTACACCGGATATGATGGGCGTTGTTGGACGTCTTGGCCGTGTACTTGGACCCAAGGGCTTAATGCCGAACCCCAAGGCCGGAACTGTAACCATGGACGTTACAAAGGCCATCAACGAGATCAAAGCTGGTAAGATTGAGTACAGACTCGATAAGACAAACATTATCCACGTGCCAGTAGGTAAGGCTTCTTTCACAGAAGAACAGTTAGCGGACAACTTCCAGACGCTTATGGATGCGATCATGAAGGCAAAACCGAGCACAGTAAAGGGCGCTTACTTAAAGAGCGTTACTCTTACTTCCACAATGGGCCCGGGCGTAAAGTTAAACGTTGCCAAGCTGGTGAACTAATAACTGCCTGAAAAAGTGATTGACAATCCAGATATAATATGTTAGAGTATTCGAGTATTGAATGCCGAAGACAGCAGGTGCCATAAGGCGTAAGATGAAAACACCTGCCGAGGAATGTACAAAACTCACATGCAGAATTTTGTAAACCTCTCTGTCTCAGCGGCAGGGAGGTTTCCTTGTATATACAGGAATCTGATGCTGTGACGGCTTTACAATGCTGGCAGCCGCATCCAGGCGTGACCCGCCGGGAGAGCAGCTGCGAAAAATAAAACAGGAGGTAAACCATTCATGGCAAAAGTTGAATTAAAGCAGCCGGTTGTAACTGAGATCGCTGAGCTTTTTGACGGAGCAGCTTCCGCAGTAGTTGTTGACTACCGTGGATTAACTGTTGAGCAGGATACCGCTCTTCGTAAACAGTTAAGAGAAGCAGGCGTTACTTATAAGGTATATAAGAACACCATGATCCGCTTCGCAGCAAAGGGAACCGCTTTTGAAGCTCTTGAGCCGAATCTTGAAGGACCGACAGCCCTGGCTGTATCCAAGACAGACGCAACAGCTCCGGCCAGAATCTTAGCAAACTTCGCTAAGACAGCTGACAAGCTTGAATTAAAAGGCGGTGTCGTAGAGGGAACTTACTACGATGCAAAGGCGATCAATGTGATCGCTTCCATCCCGTCCAGAGAGGTTCTTCTTGGAAGACTTCTTGGCAGCATGCAGTCCCCGATCGCAAACTTCGCACGCGTTATCAACCAGATCGCAGAGAAGAACGGCGGTTCTGCAGAGGCATAGGCCGAAAGCAGCTTAGTGAGCGCGAGCGGAACGCGAAGCGCGAGCTTAGCGCGAGGCCGTTCCCGACCCTTAATGAGCGGGAGCGCAGCGAGCGCAAATTTAGTGGAGGGAACCTTCCCATAGGCGCGGGTGCAGCGAAAGCCGTTCCCGACAAGAGGAGGGAACATCCCGTGGGCGCGGACACTGTAAGATCCGTTCCCGACGCAGCATAACGCTGCAAGGTTTTTGGAAACAAAACGTGAAAATAAATAATTAATGGAGGTAAATCATAATGGCAAAGTTAACAACAGCTGAATTTATCGAAGCTATCAAGGAATTATCCGTATTAGAGTTAAACGAGTTAGTAAAAGCATGTGAGGAAGAGTTCGGTGTATCCGCAGCAGCAGGCGTTGTTGTAGCAGCAGCAGGCGCTGGCGCAGCAGCTGAGGAAGAGAAGACTGAGTTCGACGTTGAGCTTACAGAGGTAGGCCCGAACAAGGTTAAAGTTATCAAGGTTGTTCGTGAAGTAACTGGTCTGGGCTTAAAGGAAGCTAAGGACGTTGTAGACGGCGCTCCGAAGGTTCTTAAGCAGGGCGCTTCCAAGGAAGAGGCTGAGGACATCAAGACAAAACTTGAGGCTGAGGGTGCAAAGATCACTCTTAAGTAATTTAAGAAATGATGATAAAAGAAGCCGCAGGTGGGTGACCATCTGCGGCTTTTTTCATGGAAGGGGCTGCTTGGTCCGCGGATCCTTCCGGAAACCACACTGCAAAACTGGAAGAAACCATAAAACCATGTGGAAAGACGGATGCATCTGTGATAGAATGGAACTGGATTCTTAAGGATTTTCCGCGCGCAGCCGTACAGAAAGAAAAGCCGCGGCAAAGACAGAGTACAACAACGGCCGCAGGCCGGAAAACAAAGGAGATTGACCACATGCTGGATGAATTGATAAAGAGATATCCCATACTGGAACGTGTCCGGGAGGACATTGATGTCGTTTACGGGATCCTGGAGCGCTGCTATGAAAACGGCGGGAAGCTTCTGATCGCAGGAAACGGCGGAAGCGCGGCTGACGCGGAGCACATCGTGGGCGAGCTGATGAAGGGCTTTGTGAAGCGCCGCCCAGTGACGGAAGAGATGAAAGAGGCGCTTGAGAAAGCGGACCCTGTGCGTGGGAAGGAGCTCTCTGAAAAGCTCCAGGGCGGCCTTCCGGCCATTGCCCTTGTGGACCATGCCGCTCTTTCCACGGCCTTTGCCAACGATGTGGACGGGATGCTTTCCTACGCCCAGCAGGTCAACGGTTACGGAAAGCCCGGGGACGTATTTTTAGGGATCAGTACCTCGGGAAATGCGGAGAACGTGATGTATGCAGCAGTGACGGCAAAAGCAAAGGGAATGAAGGTCGTGGGACTTACAGGAAAGGACGGCGGGAAGCTGGCAGGGATCGCCGACGCAGCCGTCATTGTCCCGGAAATGGAAACGTATAAGATCCAGGAGCTTCATCTCCCGGTGTACCATGCGCTGTGCCTGATGCTGGAACACCGGTTTTATGAGCAGTAGGGGACCGGGGGCGGCATGAAGAGACAGGAATGGATTTTACTGATCGTCCTGGCCATAACCGTAATGGCCTCGGTACTGGTCGGAGTTGGACAGGTATATATAACAGGAATGGAAGGCGTCCGCTTAAAGGCAGATCAGACACTCTGGCTGTTTTTTGAGACGGCAGCCCTGTTTGGCATATCCTTTTTTATCATACGTCTGGCACAGACCAAGTGGCTGCGCTTCCTTTTGCTGTCGTTTATGACCATGGGATTTTTATGGATCCACCAGGTATTTCTCCCGGTGCTGGTATCCGGGGCCTACCTGGCGGCTGTGATCCGGTGCGGCAGCGCGCTGAGGCGTCTCCTGGACCGGCACAGACGCCTTCCGGAATACCATGGGGTCACGTGCATGGCAGATCTTACCCTGGGCTGCGGCCTTCTGATCACAGTGTTCTGCCTCATGTCCCTGACGGGGATCGGAAGCATTGGAAACACCAGGCTGGCGGTCCTGGTCCTGCTGGCCCTGTCGTTTTTTCCGGCAGTTTCCGGATCGGAGGCCAGGGCCAGAGCCAGGGCCGGTTACGGCGGCTTCTGGATGGAACGGAAGCCCATGACCGTGGGAGTTTCCCTGTGCCTGGCTTTTTTCTTTGCCATGGTGCTCCTGCAGGCGGGGCGCATGAACATCTGCGCCGATTATGATTCCCTCCACTATGGACTCCGGTCCGAGTATATTTTAAACGACGGCGGCGGGATCTACGAGGATCTGGGAAGCGTCAACGTGGTCTATACGTACTCCAAGGGCCTGGAGATCCTGCTGCTTCCCATTTCGGGCCTTCCCTCGTACAGCTTTTTCCTCAGCGCGCAGCTCTGGATGACCGTGGGCCTTCTCCTGACGGCCGGAAAGATCGCAGGTCTTTTTGTAAACCGCCGTCATGGCCTTTTGTGTCTGGCGCTGCTGGCGTCGGTGCCCGGGATCATGAATATGTCGGTCACGGCGAAAACCGATTCGGCCACGGCCCTGTTCCAGCTGATCATGATCTATTTCCTGCTCCTTTATATCAAGCGGCAGAAGACGTATTGGCTGGTACTGGCGGGAAACGCATTTTTCATGACCATGGTCTTAAAGCCCACGGCCCTGGTATTCTCTACCATCGTGGGGGGAACGGCGTTCCTCTGCATGGTCTTCATGAAGCGTCTGCGGATCCAGTGGAGGGAGCCGTTTTTCCTGGGATGGATCCCTATGCTCTCCATGTGGGCGCTGGTGTGGCTGAGGACCTGGCTTCTCACGGGGCTTCCTGTGACGTCGGTGTTCTACTCCATCTGGAATAAGCTGGGCTTCGTGGTCCGCTATCCGTTCCGGTTTGACGATCTGCCGTCCAATGGCGGCTCCCTGTTCTCCATAAGCGGAGTGAAGCATTTTTTAAAGCGTCTCTACGGCGTTCTGCTGGCTCCTGTGGGAGAGGATATGGCCCATGTCTGGATCGCCTGGGGGACTCCGATCCTTCTGATCTTTCTGGTCCTGTTCCTTGTCGTGCTTCTGGCCAGGACGCGCCGGTTCCGGAAAACGGAGGAAAAGCCCTTTTGCTGCCTGGTCTGGATGTTTCTGGCATGCGGAGCGGCCAGCCTGGCGGCCCTGTACCTTTTATGGCAGGTGGACGGCAACTACTTTATCCTTTTATATGCCCTTTTCGGGATCCTGGCGGCGGTTGCCATCGGGAAGCTGGAGAGCCGCTTCCTGGCCCGCTCTGTGGTAAAGCTTCTGATCCCGGCGGTGCTCTTTAATGTGACGGTGACAGGGGTCTCCAACTGGAAGGGGGCTCTGGGTCTGTCCCCGGTGAAGCTGGTCCACAAGGGCTATTTTGACCACTGGCAGCAGGAAAAGGAGAACATGGCCTTAAAGGGCAATGAAAAGATCTGGGAGATCCTGGAGGCGGATCCGGAAACCAGGGTGCTGGTATTCGGGCAGCAGCCGGAAATGCTGATGTTCCCATGTAATACCCAGAGCTATACGGATGTGGAGGGAAGCGGCGGAAACTTTTATATTTCTGCCAGCCCCGAGGCCATGGTGAGCTTCATGGACCATGCGGGCACCGATTATGTGTACCTGGGAAGCGGGTTCTTGCGGCCTGGGACCGAGGGCTGGAGGAATGTCACGGCCATGATCCAGAGCGGCTACGTGACCGATGTGTTTTATGAGAACGGCAACGGACTGGGACGCTTTACGGCGGACCCGGCCGTGGAAAAGGCAGAAGAAGAACTGGCGGATTTTGTGACAAAATACTGGCCGGGAGAACAGCAGTAAGGGGAATGACATGGAAGTACTTCATAGGATCGCGGACGAGTTTGAAAAAAGAAAGGATGACCTGCTGGTCTTTGCCCTGCTCCTGGGCTTTGGCTTCTTTATAAACAGGGGGGTGGAGCTGAAGGGGCTTTACATGGACGACCTGTATCTGTGGTCCTGTTATGGGGAACAATCCTTCCGGGAGTTTGTATTTCCCATGGGAGGCACCCGGTTCCGGTTCGTCTTTTACCTGGCGGCGTGGCTGGAGCTGTTTTTCCTGGGGAACCATGTGACATGGATGGTGCCCTTCAACATCGTTTTAAACAGTATCATCGCCTGGTCCCTGTACAGGATCTTTGTGAAGGTCAGCGGCGGGAGGAAGCTCGTAAGCCTGGCCCTGGCGGCGGCTTATCTGCTTTCCAGGATGAGCTATTACCAGATCGGCCAGTTTTACGGCCTGATGGAGAGCCTGGGCCTGTGGGCGGCTGTGGGGCTTCTGTACGGCGTGTATGTGTACGTCAACGAAAAGAGGGCCAGCGCCTATTTCTGGGCCAACGGCCTGTATTTCCTGGCCAGCTTCATCCATGAGCGGTATATGGTGCTCCTGCCGGTGCTGCTTTTGGGTCTGGTGTTTGGAAGATGGGCAGGGATCAGGGAAAAAAGAAGCCGGGAATGGAGCGCCGGATCCCCGGAGGAGGAAGAGGTCCGCAGAGATGCCGGACGGAGCCGCTCCAGGGCCAGCCGCTCCGGAGCCCCCAGGACAGGCCGTTCCGGAGGTCCCGGGACGGGCCGGAAGCCAGGCGCGTCCTCTTCCGGCGTGTCCGGCTGGCTTCTGCTGGCTGTGACGGCGGCCACGGCGGTCCTCATCCAGGTGATCCGCCTTTTTACCATCGGGACCCTGTCTCCGGCAGGGACCGGGGGTACCGATGTGGCCGATACCTTTAAGATCTCAGATGCCATTGTCCATGCCTGGGAGCAGGTGGCCTTTGTGTTCGGAAGAAACTCCGGGCCGGACTATCTCTGTATCGAGCCCTTTGCCAAGGCGCCGTCGGATATCCGCTTTCTGATCCTGGCCTCCAACGCGGTCCTGGGACTGGCGGTCCTTATTTTCCTTATCGGTATGATCCGGGACCGGGGAAGGGTCCTGGCCCACGGAAGGAACCTGGTGCTGTTTCTGGCCTTCATCGCCCTCTGCATCGGTTCCTCCAGCGTGACCATCCGGGTGGAAATGCGCTGGGTATACGTGGTCTATGCGGCGGCCCTGCTGGTGCTGGCTTATATGACCTCCCTTATGGGCCCGGCCGGATTTCTGGCCATCCTTTATGCGGCTCTCATATTCCCGGCGGAGACGTATTACCGGGAGCACTGGTCCAACCTGTATCTGTGGCCGGATCAGATGAAGTACAATTCCCTGGCCGAGGAAACGGTGGAAAAATATGGAGACGATATTTTTGATAAGCAGGTCTATATCATCCGGGATACCTATGAGATCAGTGAGTTCACGGCAGAGACCTTTTTAAAGGTATATGACAGGGATGGAAAGGGAAAGAACACAGAGCTCCGGTTCATAGACAGTGACTTTGATCTTCCGGAGATCACGGACGATATGGTCATCCTGGGCGAGGATCCGGAGGCCAACGGGTTCCAGGATGTGACGGAGTTCGTAAAGACCAGGCGGTTCAACCTGGCCTATGGAAGCTATGACGACGGCTGGATCGATGAGAAGGCCCGGATCGTGTTTGAAAACGGAGACCATGACGGTCTGGTGCTCCGCTGCTATTATCCCGGTAAAATTACGGGAGACCAGGTATGCAGGATCCGCCTCAATGGAAAGCAGATGCCGGATCTGGTGTTCACGGATAATAATATGGAATATGAGATCCCGGCGGCTCCCCATCAGACCATTTCCCTGGAGTTTTCCTGTAATTTTTACGTGAAGGACGCCAAGGAGAGAAGAGGAGAGGACCGCCTTTCCATGATCGTTTCCATGGAAGAAAAATAGGGGATACAGAAGAACAGAAATATTGACAGAGGGCTCCAGGACTGGACGGATACGGCGCGGTCCTGGAGCGAAAGTGAAATGACAAGGAGAAACTAGATGGAAGGACAACAAAGTATGGTCCTATGGATCATGTTTGCAGCCGGGATGATGTTTTCCGTGCTGCTGATCATGGCATGGATCTTTATAAAAAGGACGGCCTATCTGTCTCCGGTAAAGCGGGAGCTGAAAAAGGAGAAGCAGTGGCTGCGCCGGGGCGAATACAATGCGGCCATGGTCAAGGGCCGTCAGAACCTGGAGCTGCTTTTTAAGGTGGTGGCCGCCAACAACGGGATCCGGCTGGATAATACGGCGGCGGCCCAGGCCAACGCCAGAAGCGTCCAGGAACGGAACCACGGGTGCAGAGGCCGGGCGGGAAGGAACCGGGTCATGACCCATCAGCAGTTTGGCTGGTGGATGGAGGAGAACGGATACCTGGACCGGGTGGCCAAATGGGAAATGAACCAGGTACGCCTCATCGGAAACAAGGCGGTCCATGAAAACTTTATTTCCAAGGAGGACGCCTGGAACCAGTATAATTACCTGGAAGATATTTTAAAGCTGGTGTCGGAAAAGCATCCGGTGGGCGGAAAGCGGAAAGGCGGAGCCAGGAGCCGCGGAACGGAGCGGGGCCCCAGGGTGCCGGAGGCGGAAGGCGGGAGAAAGGCCCAGAAAAAAAATGGAAAAGAGGGCCGGGACCGGAACGGAAAAAAGGCCGGGACAGGGGAAAAGCCTGGGAACGAGAAAAAGTCTGGAAATGAAAAAAAGCCTGGGAACGAGAAAAAGTCCGGAAATGAAAAAAAGCCTGGAAATGAGAAAAGACCAGAAAACGGGAAAAAACCTGGAAATGAGAAAAAACCAGAAAATGGAAAAAAGCCTGGAAATGAAAAAAGACTAGAAAATGATAAAAAGTCCGGGAACGGGAAAAAAGACAGGCAGGCGGCAGCAAAATCCCCCCAGGAGTTCCAGGAACCAGACAAGACGGCGAAAAAGCCGTCCAGACGGAGAAGAAAAAAACCAAAGACTCCGGAGACGTCCAAGACTTTGGGACTTCCAGAGGCAAAAAAGCCAGAAGCGGCGGCTCCGGAAGAGAAGAAGGAGCTTCCCGCCCCCGAGGGACAGAAGGAACCGGCAAAAAAGTCTGGAAATCACCGCCGCCGCCGCAGGCGGAAACCGGCGGGAGCGTCTCCGTCAGCCGGAGGTACCCAGGGAACTGTGGCCGCTGTGGCGGCAAAGGGGTAGAAAAACCGGAGAAAATCTGCTATACTGGCTAAAAATGGCGGGAAGAGCCGCTTCCCCCGGAGGACCAAATGAAAGCATACAGAAAATATATGTACGTGGGGCTGCCGGTTCTGGGCGTCCTGTTTTACCTTTTTTATCTGCACCAGGCGGCCATCGATCTGGTCTATTCCGATTATATCCGCCTCACCCTCTCCTATCTGCCGGACGTGTGGGACCCGGAAAAGTTTTTCGTTCCGGATCTTCTCACCAGGATCCCGGTGAATTTCCTGGAGCGGGCGGTCAATGTGGAGCTCTTTGGATACAGTGTGACCTTCGACCGGGTCCTGGGCGTCCTGGGCTTTGGCCTGTCTGCCCTTATCCTGGGGGCTTACAGCAGAAAAATGAGGATCAGAGCCGGATGGTTTACGGCCATGATGGTCTTCATGTTCAGCCTGAATAAATGGGAAATGCTTTATAATGGGACAGGCTGGGCCCATTTCCTGGCCTTTGGATGTTTCTTCTATAATTATTACGTCCTGGAACGGGTCTATGGAAGCGGAGGAGAAAAAAAGGGAGATATGGCCAGGCTCCTGGTCCTCCCGGCTCTGGTGACCATCGGCGTTGCTGGGCCGTACTGCGCCATCTACATCATGACCCTGGTGCTGGCGTATCTGTTTGTATTCGTCAGAAGGCAGACGGGCTGGAAGCGGACCGCCCTTCTTCTGGCCACAGCGGTGCTGCCGCTTGTTTTATATCTGTGGAGCAATTCCATGGCGGTGTATGAATATTCCGGGGCGGTGGAGGGCTCCATGGTGGAGGCGCTCCGGGAGGATCCCGGATTCTTCCTGAAATTCCTCTTAAAGTCCTTTGCCTCCATGATCTTCGGCGTGGAGCTGATCAACCGGCATATGGCGGAGGTTCCCGGGATCGTATGGTGCCTGGCAGGAGCTTTGGTGGCGGCCGCTTATTTTCTGGCGCTGTGGATGAATTTTTACTATGGGATCGAAAAAAGGACGCTGTTTCCGCTGATGCTACTGGCGGGAGGCGGAATGAACCATCTAATGGTGCTGGTGAGCCGCTGGATCTTTATGCCCCGGGACGCCTACGGCATGAGCTCCCGGTATGCGCTCCAGTATCAGATCGGCATCCTGGGGATCTTTCTGACCTTCGCCCTGGTATTCCAGCAGCAGAGGGCCGGAAGGACTTCTGGAGACCGGGAGGAGGACGGGCAGACGCCCTATGAACATGGGAAGGGCCGGAGGACCCAGAACCGGCCGGAGAGGCCCATGGCCCCGTGGGTGCGGGCGGCAGCTCTCATGGCGGCGGCCCTGTTCCTTGGGGGAAACCTCATGACCACAGCAGAGGAGCTTTCCTTTGCAAAGCACAGGAAGCAGCACAATATAAACGATGTAAAGCCTGTGGTCTTAAACTTTGAAAATGAAACGGACGAGGCGCTGGAGACGGCCCTCGAATACCATAAGCCGGGGATCCGGGAGGCGCTTTCCATCTTAAAAGAAAACGGATGGAACGTCTTTGGAGAAGCAGGCGGAAATACCATGGAATCTGGAGGGAAAAAATGAAAGTAGTAATTCTGGCAGGCGGATTTGGAACAAGGATCAGTGAGGAGAGCCACTTAAAACCAAAGCCAATGATCGAGATCGGGGAAAAACCGATCCTCTGGCACATCATGAAATATTACTCCCAGTTCGGATATAATGAGTTTATCATCTGTCTGGGCTATAAGCAGTATGTGGTCAAGGAGTTCTTTGCGGATTACTTCCTTCACACCTCCGACGTGACCTTTGACCTGGCCAACAACAGCATGAAGGTCCATAATAACTATTCAGAGCCCTGGAAGGTGACGCTGATCGATACGGGTCTCAACACCATGACCGGCGGCCGCGTGAAACGGATCCGTCCCTATGTGGGAGACGAGCCGTTTATGCTGACCTACGGCGACGGTCTTTCCAATATCGACTTAAAGGCTCTGGAGGAGTTCCACCGGTCCCACGGAAAGACGGCCACCATCACCGCTGTGAACATCGGACAGAGATTCGGCGTCCTGGATATGGACGAGGCCGGCGCTATCCATGCCTTCCGCGAGAAAAACGACGACGACGGCAGCCTTATCAATGGAGGCTACATGGTAATGAATCCCAGCGTGTTCGATTACATCGAGGGAGACGACACGGTATTTGAGCAGGCGCCCCTGAGAAATCTGGCCTCCGACGGAGAGCTGATGGCGTACCGCCATGAGGGCTTCTGGAAGTGCATGGATACCCAGAGAGAGAAGCAGCAGCTGGAAGAGATGTGGCAGTCCGGAAAGGCTCCCTGGAAGATCTGGGAATAGGAGATCATATGGATTTAAGAGAAGTATTTGAGTTTTATAAAGGAAAAAAGGTTCTGGTCACAGGCCATACGGGCTTTAAGGGCGCGTGGCTCTGCCGGATCCTCATAAAAGCCGGGGCAGAGGTCACCGGCTATTCCCTGGAGCCGCCCACAGTTCCGGACCTGTTTTCCATGGCTGGCCTGGAGGGAAGGATGGATTCAGTCATTGGAGATATCCGGGATCTGGACCATTTAAAAAGGACCTTTGAAAAGGCGCAGCCGGAGCTGGTCCTGCATCTGGCAGCCCAGCCCATTGTCCGGGATTCCTATAAGGATCCGGTCTACACCTATGAGACCAATGTCATGGGCACTGTAAATATCCTGGAGTGCGTGCGGCTGTTTCCGTGTGTACGGTCGTTTTTAAACGTGACCACAGATAAGGTCTATGAAAATATGGAGTGGGAATACGGCTACCGGGAGAACGACCGGCTGGACGGCTACGATCCCTATTCCAACAGTAAGTCCTGTTCAGAACTGGTGACCCACAGCTATAAAAAGTCCTTTTTTGAGGACGGACGCTGTGCCATCTCCACCTGCCGGGCGGGAAATGTCATCGGCGGCGGAGATTTTGCCAATGACAGGATCATACCGGACTGTGTCCGGGCGGCCATGAAAAAGACGGATATCATCGTCCGCAATCCCCATTCCACCAGGCCCTTCCAGCATGTGCTGGAGCCCCTGGCCGTTTATATGGCCGTGGCAAAGGCCCAGTATGAGGACGGGAAGTATGCGGGCTATTATAACGTGGGTCCCGACGATAAGGACTGTGTGACCACCGGCCAGCTGGTGGACCTGTTCTGCGAGGCCTGGGGAGACGGCCTTTCCTGGACCAGCCAGAGTGACGGAGGTCCCCACGAGGCGAATTTCTTAAAGCTGGACTGCTCCAGGGTAAAGCGCGTCTTTGGATGGACACCGCGCTGGGGAGTAAAGGACGCCATCCGCCTGACCGTGGAGTGGTGCCGGGAATATGAAAAGGATCCGGCAGATCCCCAGGTAACGGAGATCATGGACCGCCAGATCGGAGAGATGTTCCAGAGCCGGGGGCTTTGATCCCGGAGCGGGCCAAAAAGCCGCCGGACTGGCGGACGCACAGCCTGTACAGAAAAAATGGAGGAAAAAACAGATGTTTGAAAATAAGACAGAAGCCCAGGCCCGGGAAGAGATCCTGGCCATGGTGGCTGAATATGCAGACCGGTTCCATAACCAGACAAAGGAGTTTTCCCCGGGAGACCGGATCCCCTATGCGTCCAGAGTTTACGATAAGCAGGAGATGGTGAACCTGGTGGACAGCTCCCTGGAGTTCTGGCTCACCTCCGGCAGATACACCGATGAGTTTGAGAAGAAGCTGGCAGAATACCTTCATGTGCGGTACTGCTCCCTGGTAAACTCCGGCTCCTCTGCAAACCTGGTGGCTTTCATGGCCCTGACCTCCCCCCTTCTGGGCGAGAGACGGGTAAAGCGCGGCGATGAGATCATCACCGTGGCCGCCGGATTCCCCACCACTGTGACCCCGGCGATCCAGTACGGCGCGGTGCCGGTGTTCGTGGACGTGACCATCCCCCAGTACAACATCGACGTTTCCATGCTGGAGGCGGCTCTTTCTGAAAAGACAAAGGCTGTGATGTTAGCCCATACCCTGGGAAATCCCTTTGATCTCCAGGCAGTGAAGGAGTTCTGTAAAAAACATGATCTCTGGCTGGTGGAGGATAACTGCGACGCCCTGGGAACCAGGTATACCATTGATGGTGAGGAGAAATTTACCGGTACGGTGGGAGATATCGGAACCTCCAGCTTTTACCCGCCCCATCATATGACCATGGGAGAGGGAGGCGCTGTCTATACAGACAATGCCCTGCTCAATAAGATCATCCGTTCCTTCCGCGACTGGGGAAGGGACTGCGTATGCCCCTCCGGCCGGGACAATCTCTGCGGCCACCGGTTTGACCGCCAGTACGGCGAGCTGCCTCTGGGCTACGACCATAAATATGTGTATTCCCACTTCGGCTATAACTTAAAGGCAACGGACATGCAGGCTGCCATCGGCTGCGCCCAGCTGGATAAGTTCCCGTCCTTTGTGGAGCGGAGACGCCATAATTTCGACCGGTTAAAGGCAGCCCTGGCCGGAACGGAGGAGAAGCTGATCCTTCCGGAGGCAGCAGACCATTCCCGTCCAAGCTGGTTCGGCTTCCTGATCACATGTAAAGAGGGCGTGGACCGGAACCGGGTAGTCCAGTATGTGGAGGACCATGGCGTCCAGACCCGGATGCTGTTTGCCGGAAATCTCACAAAGCACCCGTGCTTCGATGAGATGCGGGCAGAGAAAAAGGGCTACCGGATCGTGGGAGAATTAAAGAACACGGACCGGATCATGACAGATACCTTCTGGGTGGGCGTATATCCGGGCATGACCGACGAAAAGATCGACTATATGGCAAAAGTGATCAAAGAGGGACTTGAGCAGTGAGCGAAGAGATGAAATATGACCTTTCGGGGGTCCATGCGGTCAATTTAAAGCTTTTAAAGGAGATTGACCGGATCTGCCGGAAATATAAGATCAAATATGCCCTGGACTCGGGGACGCTCCTGGGGGCCATCCGCCACGGCGGCTTTATTCCCTGGGACGACGATGTGGACGTGGTCTTTACCAGGGCCAATTATGAAATGTTCAAAAAGGTGGCGCGGCGGGAGCTGCCGGAGGGCATGTCCTTTGTGGAGCCTGACGAATATCACGGCGGAAAGGCCTTTTATGATTTTGTTTCCCGGGTGACCTATGATAAAAGCCAGAAATTTGAGGATTCCGGGAAGATGGCGTTTTATGACGACAAGATCACCCGCCTCAATGTGGATCTTTTTATCCTGGATCCGCTTCCGGATAAGGCCATTCCCAAAAAGATCACCAAGCTTCTGCACTGTGTGGTCTATGGGCTGGCCCTGGGACACCGGTGGAAGATCGAGCTTTCCGATTATAAGGGGATCATGAAGCTGTTTGTGGCCGTGCTGTCCACCGTGGGAAGGCTGATCCCGTTCCCGGTGATCTACAAGCTCTGGAAGGCCCTATGCGCCAAGGATAAGAATAAAAATACCGGCCTCTACTTTTACACCAACTACGCTCCGGATTATTTCTATGTGGAGATGAAAAAGGAGTGGGACGATACGGTGGAAGAGATCTCCTTTGAGGATACGAAGCTCTTTATCCCCACAGGCTGGGAGCATCAGCTTACCCAGGTATATGGGGATTATATGAAGCTGCCTCCAAAGGAAAAGCAGGTGCCGGAGCATTCAGACATGGAGATAAAGATTTATGGTTAAACTGCTTTCCGTTGTGGTGTCCGTGTATAATGAGGAACTGGCCCTTCGGGAGTTTTACCAGGAGACGGGGGCCGTATTAAAGGCCCTGCCGTCCTCCTGGGATTACGAGCTTCTGTTCGTAAACGATGGCAGCGCCGACCGGTCCCTGGAGATCCTCCGGGAGCTGGCCCGCCGGGATGACCGGGTGAGGGTGGTGGAGTTTTCCAGGAATTTTGGCCATGAGGCTGCCATGATCGCAGGCATCGACTATGCCCGGGGAGACGGCATCGTCTGCATGGACGCAGACCTCCAGCATCCGCCGGAGTGCCTTTTGGAGATCGTGGAAAAATTTGACCAGGGCTATGAAGTCATCAGCATGGTCCGCATGAAGAATAAAACCGCCGGCCTGGTGAAAAATATTACCTCCGCCGCCTTTTATAAGCTGATCAACCATTTATCCGACGTGAAGTTTGAACCCAACGCCTCGGATTTTTTTGCTGTCAGCAAAGCCGCGGCCGACGTTCTGCGGAACAATTACCGGGAGAAGGTGCGTTTCTTAAGGGGCTACGTCCAGAGCGTGGGATTTAACAGGACCACGATCCAGTACGAGGCCAGACCACGGTTCGCAGGAGAGAGCAAGTACAGCTTAAGGAGCCTGTTCCGGTTTTCCATCAACACGATCCTGTGCTTTTCCGACATGCCCTTAAAGCTGGGGATCTATTCCGGCTGCGCGGTGGCGGTCTTCGGCCTTCTGATGATGGCCTATACCATCTGGACCTGGGCCAAATATGGAACACCCAGCGGCTATGCTACGATCGTGGTGCTGATGTCCTTTATGTTCGCCATGCTGTTTGTGATCGTGGGGATCATTGGGGAGTATATTGCGATCCTGTTTTCCGAGCTGAAGGACCGCCCGATCTACATCGTAAAGAGCACAGAAAACATGGAATCAGAAGAGAAAGTTACGAAATCCTAAATAATTTATGATATTTTGAAAAAAGGGCTACAAAAACCCAGAGGAATCGTATATAATACGTGAGTATGTAAAAAGGTCTGCCAAAGCCTGCTTTCCAATGATTTTGGCGGATCGGTGGAACTGAAATGACAGGAGGAGATCATAATGAAATTATTAAAGAGAATGGCTGTACTGGGCCTGGCAGTCCTGGCCCTCAGTGCATGTACAAAGAGCAGCGAGGAATCTGAGACTGTGACAGGAAACGAGGTGGATCCGGCAAAGCAGTCCGCCATGGATGAGGTGGACGAGACGCTGGCCCGTGAGGATAATATTTTGGTAGAGGATGAGACAGAGCCCAAATCCTTATATGAGTGGGAGCAGGTAAAGGATGAGACAGACACCCTGTTCGCTGATGCAGATCTGTATCCCCAGACCGTGAAGATGGAGTTTGCAGCGGATGAGGCTTCCATGACCATCGACTTAAGCTGGGTATTAAAGAATGGAACGTCTGAGGAAGAGGCAGAAGAGTATGCGGCCATGATGGTGAAGCAGTTCAATGATATCGTTGCCGTTCAGAGCACAGAGCTGGAGAATTCCTCTGATTCCTCCTTCGGTACTCTCTGGAACCAGTTCGCACTGAATGTGAAGGTGGGCACAGAGGACGGAAAGTGGCTTGTGGATAAGAGCTACAAGGCAGGCGGAAAGATCGACCTGGCAATGCCAGAGGCAGAGAGCCAGGATGGTCCCGAGGATGTGGCAGAGGACGTACCGAAGAAGGAAGTAAAGGAGCCCAAGGCCACAAAAGAGGCGAAATAAGAAAAAAGAATAGAAGAATGGGAGCAGAGATAGATCTGCTCCCGTTTTTTTGTCCCTTATTTTCTGCACTGATCCATAAAGTACTGGAAGATGGGCAGGGAATCCACACAGTTTTCCGGGTTGGTGACCGGACCGGTCATACGCTCCGGATGCCACTGGACAGCCCAGATGGGAAGGCTTACGTGCTCCACAGCTTCCACGATGGAATGGCCGTTGGCATCGGACCAGGCCACAGCCGTCAGATCCTTTCCCAGGTCCTTTAAGGCCTGGTGGTGGTAGCTGTTGATCTCCAGGGATTCCCCGAAGAGACGGCCCAGGATGGAGTCCTTTTTTAAGGTCACCGGATGGCATACGCCCTTGGCGTGCTCGCCGCCCAGCTCATCAGGGATATCCTGGTACAGGGTGCCTCCAAAATAGGCGTTCAGCACCTGGACGCCGCGGCAGATGCCAAAGATGGGCTTTTTCCGGTCCACAAAGGCTTTGATGAGCTTCCATTCCAGATCATCCCTTAAGGGATCCGTAATAACAAAATCGTATTTCAGCTCTTCGCCGTAAAGGGCGGGGGCCACGTCTTTTCCGCCGGAAAGCAGAAGACCGTCTGCCAGATCGGCATATTCCTCCGCGCAGTCATTGTTTACGGCTAAGAGAGGGATGCCGCCTGCACGGCGGATATTATCTGCATAATTCTGGTTCAGGGACCAGGCCGGCGTTCCATTGGCGGCGGCGCTGGTGCCGCCGGAAAGTAAGATCACTGGATTCATAAGATCCTCCTTTTTTGTGATTTATCCAACATCGAGCCCGCTGTGGTAGGAATAGTTCCCCAGCTCAGAAAGGAACATTTCAAAGCTCTGGTCCTTGAGCGGGATCTCGCTTGTCAGCATGGAGTTGAACTGATAGTACATAAGGTTACATTTCTGAAGGGTCTGACGATACAGGTCCAGGAAGGAGGCGGAAGAGGCCAGGGTCTTGTTCCAGGGATTGGTCCATACTTCATGGTCCAGGTTCAGGGTCTTCCGGACGCCTTTGGGCGTATCGTCGGTCACCAGCTTTTTGGAGGCGATGGGATGCTTTAAAAACATGGACTCAAAAAACTGGATCGTATTCCGCTTGTGGCCTGCCGGATCAGAAAGAAGGCGGCCGCCGAAGCGGATGGCATAAACGGAGCGGGTGACCATTCCCTCCGTGACCTGAAAGATATTGCGTTCTGTGATGGGATAGTAGGTTTCATTGATACAGCGGCTGAGGAACCGGGACAGGAACTGGATCTCCTGGCCGTTTAAGCAGATGGTAGCCGCCTGGTTGAATTCAGATGGCTTTTTGTGCTTGAACTTCCGTAAAAGCAGCGTATCGATATCATTTTCCAGCTCCGCGTGAAGACCATGGAACCGGGAGCCTTTTCCGTCGGTCTCATACTGGATGCGTCCGTAAACATAGGGATGGCAGATGGAGTCGGCGGCATAGTGGCAGAGGAAGCCGGCCATATAGGAAATGGCCTGTTCCCGCTGCTGCTTGGAACTGATGGCGGCGATCTCGTTGAGACAGTTCCGGAAGAAACGGTTCACATGGTATTCGTGCATATGGGAACCGACGTTCCGGTAGTCCCGGTGGCGCAGGATCGGGATATTATAAAAGAAGATATCCGGGCCCTGGAGCCCGATCTGGTAGAGCCAGCGGTATTTGGAGATCACATGCTTTAAATAATTGTTCGGCAGATCGTTATAGGCCTTTACGCCGAACAGGTAATGGGTCGTAAATCCTGGCAAATCGACCAGCTCCTTTATATTGGTTTCTGTACTGGTTTCCGGAGGGCATCGGAAATCCTGCCTCCGGCATCATACCCTCAGTATATCATATCTTACGGTAAATTGGAATAAAACATAATGAGAAAAGTCGCAGCAGGAGGTTGGAATGATCCATTGGATCCATACGATGGTCTGGGGGCCGGGGATGCTGGTTTTATTCCTGGCTGTGGGGATCCTTTATACGATCCGGTTAAGAGGTTTTGTGTTCTGGGGTTTCCCCCGGTGGTGGAAAAATACGGCCGGGAGCCTGTGGAAAACTCCGGAAAAGACAGGGACCAATGAGGAAAACATGCAGGGCGGGGATGCGGTCGGGGGAATGTCGCCATTCCAGTCGGCGTGTACGGCCCTGGCAGCTACCATCGGTACAGGGAACATAGCCGGGGTGGCCACGGCCCTTTTATCGGGAGGGCCGGGGGCCATATTCTGGATGTGGGTATCTGCCTTTCTGGGCATGGCCACGGCCTATGGTGAAACGGTGCTGGGGATCCGTTACCGGAAGAGGGACCGGAGCGGAGGCTGGGTGGCCGGCCCCATGCTCTATATGGAACGGGGCCTTGGCTGCCGGTGGGCCGGGCTCCTTTACGCCGGGCTCTGCGCGGCGGCCTCCTTTGGTATGGGCAGCATGGTCCAGGCCAATGCCATTTCCGAGACCCTTGAGTTCTCTTTTTCCATGCCGCCGGTCCTCATCGGGGGCCTTCTGGTGCTTTTAAGTGGAAGGATCATGGCCGGGGGAGCCGGGGCCATAGCGGGAGCCGCGGAAAAGATGGTCCCAGTGTCGGCAGGGATCTATATGGCGGCTTCGGCGGCGGTGCTGTTTTTGTTCCGGGAAAATATTCCCTCTGCCTTTGGGATGATCTTCCAGGATGCGTTTTCGTTCCGGAGTGCCGCCGGAGGCGCGGTGGGGCTCCTGGCCAGCAAAAGCGTCCAGTACGGGATCGCCCGGGGCGTTTTTTCCAATGAGGCGGGGCTGGGAAGCCTGGCGGTCCTCAACGGGGCAGCAGAAGGCGATCCAGGCGTCCAGGGCCAGTGGGCGATCTTTGAGGTGTTCTTTGACACGGTCGTGAGCTGCACCTTGACGGCGGTGGTGATCCTCTGCGCCATGGGCGGAGAGCTTCCGGCCTTTTCCGGAAACGGGGCAGAGCTGACCGGGATCTGCTTTTCCAGGGGCCTGGGGAACCTGGGCGGATATACAGTGTCCATGTGCGTGGCCCTGTTTGCCTTTGCCACCATCATCGCCTGGTATTATATGGGGCGGCAGGCGGCCTCGTACCTGGGGGAGGCGGTCGGAAAAGATCTGGTCCGGATCTATACGGCCGGATATCTGGCCGCCGTATTCTTTGGAAGCCTTGGCCCCATGGAGCTGGTCTGGGAGGTTTCGGATGTGCTCAACGGATGTATGGCGGTGCCGAACCTGGCGGCGCTGGTGCTGTTATCCGGGAAGGTGGGCTCTCCGGGGCGGGCCGGGAAGGAGCTCTGACTGCCGTCTGGCGGTATGGAAGGGATCCGGCAGGAGAAGAGGGCTCCGGCGGGCCGGAGCAGAAAGAAAAAGACATGAAAAAAGCACCCCGCCAGGTGCTTTTTTCAACAAAATGATTATTTGAAAAAGGGAGGAGAGCTGATATTTTCTATCAGCCCGAGTATTATGAAAAAAATCTTATAAGCAGCATCGCATCGGATGTTTATCTGTTTATGGTTATATGATATCCTGTAAAGATGAAGAAATCATGTGTATTGTGTAAAAGAATTTTGAAAAGAATTTGAACATTTTATGAACGGTAGTGGATAATTAAAACTTCATTCAAAAAAACGTAAGAGAAAAGTCCCGGGGATGAAAGGTTTTTCTGGTAAAATAGGGCTGTAAAGAGGAGAGACTGCATTTCTGTTTTATCAGAAAAGGAGGAAGCTGTTATGAAAAAAAGAGTTGCTCTGATCGCGGCGGGCTGTATTGCGGCGGGAAGCGTTCTGCTTTCGGGCTGCGCCACGGAGGTGAAGACCACGGTTCCGGATGTGATCCAGGTGCAGAACCTGGAGGAAGATAGGAAGATCTCCTTAAGCACGTCGGAAACGGTAAAGGTGGCGCCGGACATGGCCCGGATCGTCTATGGGATCGCCACAGAGGATGCGGACGCAGAAAAATGCCAGCAGGCCAATGCGGAAAAGCTCAACGGGCTTCTGGAATATTTAAAGGGCCAGGGAGTGGCAGAAACGTCCATTGCCACCTCGGATTTTTCCCTGAACCCCATGTATGACTGGAGCGGGAATGCGAGAAAGCTGGTGGGCTATGAGATGCGGACCCAGGTGGAGGTATCGGATGTGGCTCTGGACCAGGTTGGGAGCCTGCTGAGCCAGGGAGTGGCGGCCGGAGCCAATGAGATCCAGTCCATTTCCTACTATTCCAGCACCTATGACGAGGCCTACGCCGACGCTCTGGCACGGGCAGTGGAGCTGGCAAAGACCCGGGCATCTGTCCTGGCAGAGGCCAGTGGCCAGGAACTGGGATACGTTATAAACATTGAGGAATACGGAGACCGCCAGGAGGGCCGGTATGTGACCTCCAATATGTCCATGAAGAGCGCGCCGGGGGCCGGAGCCGCAGAAGAGGCGGTCATGGATATGGGCGTCATGCCGGGCGAGATGGAGGTGACGGCCAGCATCCGCATCGAGTTTGCCCTGCTCCGGAAGCAATAAAGGTATGGACATCCGGCAGCGTGTCCTGTATAATATCAGATAGAAATGGGGGATGTCTTCATGGCATCCCCGGTTTTATTACAGGAAAAGGAGATTGTCAATGAAAAATCCAGTAGTTACCATCGAAATGATGAACGGAGACATCATAAAGGCAGAGCTTTACCCGGAGGTGGCTCCCAATACAGTCAACAACTTTTTAAACCTGGTGAACAAGGGCTTTTATAACGGCCTGATCTTCCACCGGGTCATCAAGGGCTTTATGATCCAGAGCGGCTGCCCCGACGGCAACGGCATGGGCGGCCCGGGCTACTGCATCAAGGGCGAGTTTTCCCACAACGGCTTCCAGAACGATCTGGCCCATACGCCGGGCGTTTTATCCATGGCCAGGGCTATGAACCCCAACTCTGCCGGTTCCCAGTTCTTCATCATGCATGAAGCGGCTCCGTACTTAAACGGAGAGTATGCGGCTTTCGGCCAGGTGATCGAGGGAATGGACGTGGTCAATACGATCGCCGAGGTCCGCACCGATTACAGCGACCGTCCCATGAAGGAGCAGAAGATCAAATCCATTACGGCTGAGACCTTTGGGGAAACGTATCCGGAACCGGAAAAATGCTGATCCGGGAGTAATATTTATGAGGGAGATCCGATATGCAGCAGTGAACGGGAAAGAGATCCCGGTTCTGATCTCCGATGAAAACGAGGCTCTTCTGGCCGCCAGGGCGGCTGGAGGAGCCATTGTTGGATTATGGAGCGGCGAGGGACGGGGAACGGCGGCTCCCTATGCGGTGGAAGCGCTTTCGGACGTGACGGAGGAATTTCTGGAGCGGGCTGCAAGACGCCATCTGGGACTTCCCTGGAGGATCTGCGAGACCAGGCGGCTCCTGGTGCGGGAGATGACCGGCGATGATTTTGACGAGGTGTGGGCCAACCAGGTGGGCCGCGGCTTCGGCTCTGTGGAGGAGCTGGAGGCGTATACGAAGCACCAGTATACATTTTATGAGTTCGGCTTCTGGGCCCTGGTGGAAAAGGAGACCGGGGATCTGATCGGTGTGGCGGGGCTTAAGGTGCCGGAGGAGGACGGGAAGGAAGAACAGGAACTGGTGAAGCTGGAGCTTTTTAACGGCCGGGAGAACGCCGGGGACGGAGAGGTGGTCCTGGAGCTGGGCTACCATATTTTTCCCGCATACCGCCGCCGGGGCTATGGACTGGAAAGCTGTGCCGGGATCCTGGAATATGGCCGCCGGGAGCTGGAGGCGGACCGGTTCCTGGTGCGGATCCGGAAGGAAAACGTCCCCTCCCTGGTCCTGGCAGAAAAGCTGGGCTTCCGGGAAAAATAAGCCGTTGGGCCAGATATAAATTTTATATGGAAAGCTCTTGTCAAATAAGGGCTTTATCCGGTATACTGGTTATTGTATACAAGAAACAGAAAAAATACAAGCGGGTGATGGAAATGCTGGATCGTTTGGAATTAAAGGCCTATGGAAAGATCAATCTGGGTCTGGATGTGGTGAGAAAACGGGAGGACGGTTATCATGAGGTGCGGATGATCATGCAGACCGTACACCTCCATGACCGGATCGTGATGGAGAAGACAAAGGAACCGGGGATCCGCACGGAAACGAACCTTCCCTATGTGCCGGACGGAGAGGGAAACCTGGCCTGGAGGGCCGCAAAGCTTTTAATGGATGAATTCGGCCTGTCAGAGGGCGTGGATATAAAGATCCGGAAATGCATTCCCGTAGCCGCCGGTATGGCGGGAGGGAGCACCGACGCGGCGGCGGTCCTGGTGGGCATGAACCGGCTGTTCGGCCTGGGCCTTGGAAAAAAAGAGCTGATGCGGCGGGGAGTGAAGCTGGGAGCGGACATCCCCTACTGTATCCTCAGAGGGACCGCCCTGTCGGAGGGGATCGGGGAGATCCTTACGGAGCTTCCCCCGGCTCCCCAGTGCCATGTGGTGCTGGCAAAGCCCCAGATCTCAGTGTCCACAAAGGCGGTATATGAAAAGCTGCGGGTGGATGCCCTGGGACCGGAGGCCCACCCGGATATCGACGGCATGGCGGCGGCCATCCGGGCAGGCAGCCTGGACGGCGTTACAGCCCGTCTGGGGAATGTGCTGGAAACGGTCACGATCCCGGATCATCCGGAGATCGGCGCCATTAAGCGGATCATGCTGGAGCACGGGGCGGAGGGGGCGCTCATGAGCGGCAGCGGCCCCACGGTATTTGGGATCTTTAAGGACAGGGAAGAGGCAGACGCGGTCTGCGGGATCCTCAGAGAGACAGACAACGGACGGTTGACCCGACAGGTCTATTTGACCAGATTTTTTAACAAAAAACCAGCCAGATAGAAGGAGAAGGCCAATGACAAGCAACTTTGATGTGAAGATGGATGAATATCTGCCCCTGCGGGATGTGGTGTTCAAGACGCTGCGCCAGGCGATCCTAAAGGGAGAGCTGGAGCCGGGAGAGCGGCTCATGGAGATCCAGCTGGCGGAGCGCTTAGGCGTCAGCAGGACTCCGATCCGGGAGGCGATCCGGAAGCTGGAGCTGGAGGGCCTGGTCCTTATGATCCCCCGGAAGGGAGCCGAGGTGGCCAGGATCTCTGAAAACAATCTGCGGGACGTGCTGGAGGTGCGCCGGACCCTGGAGGAGCTGGCGGTGGATCTGGCCTGCCAGAGGATGACGGAGGACGAGCTGGAGGAGCTGAAAAAAACACAGGAATTGTTTGCCCAGGCCATCCGGGAGGGAGACGCCATGCGGATCGCCCAGACCGATGAAAGGTATCATGAGATCATTTACGGCAGTACAAAAAATGAAAAGCTGGTGCAGATCCTAAACAACCTGCGGGAGCAGATGTACCGCTACCGCCTGGAATATATCAAGGATGAGGACAAGCGGCATATTCTCCTGGTGGAGCATGACCAGATCCTAAAGGCCCTGAGCCTGCGCCATGTCCACGAGGCGAAGATCGCGATCCGGGAGCATATTGATAATCAGGAGATCACCATCCTGAAGAACCTGAAGGAGCAGGAAAATGACGTTCAAAGAAAAGTATCTGGCCGGAGAAATCCGGTTTGAGGAGATCGACGATTACATTGAGATATGGAACAACAGCGACGACGAGCGGACGCTGGCACAGTTTCTGGGGCTTAGCGCAGACGAGGAAGACGTCTGGATCGATGACAGCGACGAGGCCTTAAAGGCCATGCTGGACCAGGAGCGCTGCCAGTCTTAGTCCGCAGGCAAAGGAAAAGAAAGGGGTATGGGAAAATGAAGACAGTAACACTGGGAAGAACAGGGATCACAGTCAGCAAGAACGGGTTCGGTGCGCTGCCGATCCAGAGGATCACAAGGGATGAGGCCGCAAAGCTCTTAAGAAAGGCATATGACGGCGGCATCACGCTGTTTGATACAGCCAGGGCTTACTCTGACAGTGAGGAGAAGATCGGCTATGCCATGAGCGATATCCGGAACCACATCTACATCACCACCAAGACCGCAGCCCAGAACGCAGAGGAATTCTGGAAGGACCTGGAGACCAGCCTGACGCTCCTTAAAACGGATCATGTGGACGTGTACCAGTTCCATAACCCGTCCTTCTGCCCGAAGCCGGGGGATGAAAGCGGCCTTTATGAGGCGGCCTTAAAGGCCAGGGAGCAGGGAAAGATCCGCTTCATCGGCATCACTAACCACCGGCTGGCTGTGGCTCATGAGGCCATTGACAGCGGCCTTTATGATACCCTCCAGTTCCCGTTCTGCTATCTGTGCAGCGAAAAGGATGTGGAGCTGGTGGAGGACTGTAAGAAGAACAACATCGGCTTCATCGCCATGAAGGCCCTGTCCGGCGGACTGATCACCAACTCTGCCGCCGCCTATGCCTTTGAGGGCCAGTACGACAACGTGCTTCCCATCTGGGGCGTCCAGAGGGAGAATGAGCTGGATGAATTTTTAAGCTATATGGAACATCCGCCGGTGATGAACGACGAGATCCGGGCTCTCATCGAGGCGGACAGAAAACAACTGTACGGAAGCTTCTGCCGGGGCTGCGGCTACTGTATGCCGTGTCCGGTGGGGATCGAGATCAATAACTGCGCCCGGATGTCCCTGCTGCTGCGCCGTTCTCCGTCCGAAGGCCATCTGTCCCCCGAGGGCCAGGCAAAGATGATGAAGATCAAGGACTGCCTCCACTGTAACCAGTGCATGAGCAAATGTCCTTACGGCCTCAACACGCCGGAGCTTTTACAGAGGAACCTGAAGGACTATGAGGAGGTCCTGGCCGGTAAGGTCATGACTCCCACCAACTTCTAAACAGGCAGAGGGCCGGGAAAACCGCTGGGAACAACCTTTTCCGGCTCCTGGTCATATAGAAAGAGGGCCGCTGCCAGTCTGCAGCGGCCCTCTGGGCTTTCCGCCCTTCATCATCCTTCAATGGCGATGTAATTGGGTGTTTCCACCTTCTTCTGCTCCTCCTCTTTGGGAACAGACAGGGAAAGGATCCCGTTTTCAAATCTGGCTGTGATATCCTCCTGCTTTACGTTCTCACCCACGTAGAAGCTCCGGCTCATGGCTCCGGCGTACCGTTCACGGCGGATATAGCGGCCTTCCTTATCCTTTTCGTCCTTATCCAGGCCCTTGGAGGCGCTTATGGTCAGACAGCCGTCCTTTAACTCAGCATGGATCTCATCCTTCTTAAAGCCCGGAAGATCAATGTCGATCACATACCGGCCATCCGCTTCTTTAATATCGGTCTTCATGACTCTGGAGGCGTTCTTTCCGTACAGCGGACTGCATTTTCCAAAGAATTCATCGTTAAAGGAATCCATCATTTCATCAAATAAGTTTTCACCAAAGATACTGGGCATCAGCATAAATCATTCCTCCATTCTATATGTCAATTTACTGCTGGTCACAAATAAGTTTCTGGAACCGGAGGCGGCAGGAACCAGGCCGGACGTTTGAAGTCCTTTTTCTGTTCTCTATTTCGTCTCCTTTGTTCTACCTGTAATATAGCACGCATTATTAGCACTGTCAAGAGGTGAGTGCTAATTATTTTGTGAAAAAAGTATGAAGTCAGCTTACCATGACGGCCCGGAGGCGGCGAGTGATCCTTCCGGCATTTGACATCCCGCTTCCGGGACCGTATAATATTTCCATAAGAAAAGAGGAGGACCGATTATGCCAGATATAAGAGAGATCACAGATCTGTCGGCTCCGGAGCTGGACGTTTATGCCAGGCTCTCTGAGGGCCAGCTGCTTCACTATTACGAACCGGATACGGGCCTTTTTATTGCTGAAAGCCCCAAGGTCATCAGCCGGGCCCTGGATGCCGGATATGAGCCGGTGTCCCTTTTAATGGAGCCGGAGCATGTGGAGGGAGAAGCCAGAGAGGTGGTCTCCCGGTGCGGCGGTATCCCCGTCTATACGGCAGAGGCCAGGATCCTTACGGAGCTTACGGGCTTTCAGCTGACCAGGGGTGTCCTCTGCGCCATGCGGCGGCGGAGGCTGCCGGATGCGGCTTCCCTCTGCGCTGGGGCCAGACGGGTGGCGGTCCTGGAAAACGTCATGAATCCCACCAATGTGGGGGCCATTTTCCGGTCTGCGGCCGCCCTGGGCATGGACGCGGTGCTCCTGACGCCGGGATGCAGCGATCCCCTGTACCGGCGGGCCGCACGGGTCAGCATGGGCACAGTGTTCCAGGTGCCCTGGACTTTTTTTGACCGGCAGCAGTGTCCGTGGCCGGAGAGGGGGATGGAGGCCTTAAGGGAGCTGGGGTTTAAGACGGCCGCCATGGCCTTAAAAAAAGATTCGGTGAGCATCGGCGATCCGGCCCTCCTGGCAGAGGAGCGGCTGGCGGTGGTGCTGGGGACCGAGGGAGACGGTCTGGCGGCGGAGACCATTGCAGACTGCGACTATACGGTGATGATCCCCATGGCCCACGGGGTGGATTCTCTCAATGTGGCGGCGGCGTCAGCCGTGGCCTTCTGGGAGCTTGGGAAAAGATAAGGAGGTGGGGCGATGACCGAAATGGAGCTGAGAGAGGAGATCCGTCGTTATGAGCCCTTCAATGAACAGGAACGGGAGGATAAGAAGGAGATCCTGCGGCAGATGGAACAGGCAGACCATATCCTGACCAGGGACAACCGGAACGCCCATATCACGGTCTCTGCATGGATCATGGACAGGGACCGGAAAAAGGTCCTGATGGCATACCACAATCTTTACCAGTCGTGGGCATGGCTTGGGGGCCATGCAGACGGGGACGCCGATCTGAAGGCGGTGGCGCTGAAGGAGATCCGGGAGGAAAGCGGGCTGGAATCCGTCCGGTTCGTGACAGAGGATATTTTCTCCCTGGAGATCCTTACGGTTGACGGCCACGAAAAACGGGGAAGCTATGTGCCGTCGCATCTGCATCTGAACGTGACCTATCTGCTGGAGGCGGACCCAGAGCTTCCGCTGCGGATCAAGGAGGACGAAAACAGTGAGATCGGGTGGATCGGTGTGGAAGAAATCGAAAGAAGATCCACGGAAAAATGGTTTGTGGAACGGATCTACTCCAAATTATGCAAGAAGGCCCAGAGCCTGAGGAATGGAAAGCTGGCGATTCTGGAATGAACGATTAAGAGGGAACGCCTGGAAAAATTTCAGCTTTGTGACAAGATCACGGAAAATTTCCAGAAAAACGGTTATGATAAGAACATAAAGAAAAACATCAACCCAGGGAGGGCGGATATATGAGATTAAAGGATAAGGTTGCTATCATAACCGGCGGAAGCCGCGGGATCGGCTTTGCCACAGCAGAAAGATTTTTACAGGAGGGCGCCAAGGTCATTATCACAGCCAGCTCCGAGGAGAATGCGAAGAAAAGCGCAGCCCGCTTAAAGGAGCTGTATCCGGATTCCGTGGTGGACGGGATCAGTCCCAACCTTTCCAGCCTGGAATCGGTACGGAAGGAATTTAAGAAGGTAACAGAAAAATACGGCTGCGTGGATATCCTGGTGAACAATGCAGGAGTCTCCGAAAGCACGCCCTTTACGGAATACACGGAAGAGACATACGACCGTGTCATGGATCTGAACGTGAAGGGGATCTTCACAGCCACCCGGGCGGCCAGCGAATGTATGATCGCCAAGGGAAGCGGAGTGATCCTTTCCACCTCGTCCATGGTCAGTATTTCCGGCCAGGCCAGCGGTCTGGCATACCCCACCTCTAAGTTTGCCGTCAACGGACTTACAGTATCCCTGGCCCGGGAGCTGGGCCCCAGGGGGATCCGCGTCAACGCGGTGGCCCCGGGGATCACGGAGACGGATATGATGAAGGCGGTGCCAAAAGAGGTGCTGGATCCGCTGGTGCGGCAGATCCCCCTGCGCCGTCTGGGCAAGCCCGAGGACATTGCCAACGCCTTCGTGTTCCTGGCCTCAGAGGAAGCGTCCTACATCACAGGCGTGGTCTTAAGCGTGGATGGGATGGCAAGATCATAAGCAAAATAAAAAAGGCCGGTCCCGGTCCGGAAACCCTGATCTGTGGTTTCCAGAGCCGGAACCGGCTTCTTTTATGTATGTTTATGAAGCGGCGGCCGGAGCCGTCTTTTCGGAATTATGCCTGGAGGCGAAGTAGGCCTGCAGGGAGTTTACGACGATGATCAGGCCTAAGAGCATTAAAAGGATGGCGATGATCAGCTGGAGTCCCTCCACCATGAAGGTGGCGGAGCCGGAGGCAAAGGCAGTTACCAGCGCTTTGGTCCTCTGTACCAGGGCGGTGGTGGTGACGCAGAGCATGATCGCCAGCGGCGGGAACAGCATCTTGTTGCTGCGGCCGGTGACCTTCATGAATACGCACAGGGTCACCAGGACCAGGGCAGATAATAACTGGTTGGCAGATCCGAACAGCGGCCAGATGTTGGAATATCCGATCCGGGTCAGGACAAAGCCGAAGAACAGGGTCAGCAGGGTGGAAACGTATTTGTTGCAGATGAACTTTCTCCAGCCTTCGGCGTGCTCCATGTCATCCACAGAGAACAGCTCCTGTAAGCTCATACGGCCGATCCTGGCAACGGCGTCCAGGCTTGTGAGGGCCAGGGCGGAAACACACATGGTCATGAAGCACTGGGCAATGTACATGGGAACGCCGAACATCTGGAAGAAGCCTGCCACGCCGCTTGAGAAGATCTGGAACGGAGTTCCGGCAGCGGGAGTTCCGTCGGCTCCGGCGGCAGCGCCTGCCACGCAGAGGGCCAGTACGGCTAAAAGGCTTTCCAGGACCATGGCTCCGTAGCCCACCTTTAACATATCCTTTTCGTTGGCCACGGTCTTTGAGGACGTACCGGAGGACACCAGGCTGTGGAAGCCGGAAACAGCTCCGCAGGCAACGGTGACGAACAGGATCGGGAACATGTCTCCCAGCTTTTCATTATGGAAGCCGGTGTACATGGGCAGGTTCATGGTCGGGTGGGCCACAAAAAGTCCCAGCACAGCTCCGGCGATCATGCCGATGAACATATAGGTGGTCATGATGTCACGGGGCTGTTTTAAAAGCCACATGGGAAGGACTGCTGCAAAAAAGATATAAATAAAGGTAATGTAGGTCCAGGCCTCTTTTCCGGCGGTGATGGGGGCCATCATTCCAAGAGCCAGGGCAGCCACGGTGCAGGCAAGGCCCAGGACCGTCTCCTTCCAGCCGGTAAAATGGAGGCGTGTCTGCAATACGCCGAACAGCATGGCGAAGGCGATAAATAATAAGGAAATGGTCCCGGCCGCGCCGTTGGTCTCTGCCGCTGCGGACAGGCTGGTCACGCCGTCCACGGTCTGGTAGGCGTTGAAGGTCCCGGCCACCATGTCGGCAAAGGCTGCGATCACCAGCCAGGTGAAGAGCCAGCAGAATACCAGAAACAGCTTACGGCCCAGTTTTCCGATATATTTTTCAATCAGAAGTCCCATGGACTTACCATCATTTTTTACGCTCACATAAAGAGCACCGAAGTCTGTGACGGCTCCAAAGAAGACGCCGCCGATGAGGATCCATAAAAGAACGGGGACCCATCCGAAAACGGCCGCCTGGATGGCTCCGGTCACAGGGCCGGCTCCGGCGATGGAGGAAAACTGATGGCTGAAAACGGTCCAGCCGTCTGTGGGGACGTAGTCCTGTCCGTCCGCGTGAACGACTGCCGGTGTTTTGGCTTTCGGGTCGATGCCCCATTTCTTTGCAAGAAAGCGGCCATACAGCACATAGGCGGAGGCCAGGCAGATCGCGGAGATGAGGACGATTACAAGTGTGTTCATAATTATTCTCTCCTTGTTAGTATTTATAAGTACATACTATAATCCTGTAAAGAGATAAAGTCAATAAATCTGGTGAAAAACATGAGAAAATCGTCGTTTTTATGGTAAAATGATGAAAAACAGTTGGAAATTTATATAAATTTAATAATGTTTATAAAAAAGATATAATGTATAAATATACTAGACATAACCAAAGGGAATAGTAATAACAAAAGAAAAAACCAGTCCGCAGAATCCATATAAATCATAGAATAATTTTTGGTTTTTTGTGCATAATATTCAAGTATATAAAATTTTAACAAATTCGTTTGGAATTTAACAAGAACTGTGCTATAATGCATTTCGTTGCACAAATACAAAAAAGAAAAGGAAGGTTACACAATGGAAAATTCTAAGAAAATGACCTGGTATACCTTAGCCTTTATGGCGTTTTCCACAGTTTGGGGATTCGGAAACGTTCTGAATGGCTTCGTATACTTTAACGGTATCCAGGTTATCTTCAGCTGGGTAATGATGTTTGCCCTTTACTTTGTTCCCTACGCGCTCATGGTTGGTGAGCTGGGCTCCGCTTTCAAGAACTCCGGCGGCGGCGTAAGCTCCTGGATCCACGAAACCATCAGCCCGAAATTTGCATATTATGCCGGCTGGACCTACTGGGCATGCCACGTTACTTATATCGCAAGTAAGGGCAGCGGCGGATTAAAGGCTTTAAGCTGGATGGTATTCCAGAACGGAACTACCTACGATACATTCCCGACCATTGCTGTACAGTTAGCGACTCTGGCAGTTCTCCTGTTCTTCAGCTGGGTAGCAAGCCGCGGCTTAAACCCGCTTAAGAAGCTGGCTACCATTGCCGGAACCAGTATGTTCGTAATGTCCATCCTGTACATCCTTATGATGTTTGCCGCTCCGGTGATCAATCCCAACGCAGAGTATGTGACAATGGAATTCACCAAAGAGGCACTGATCCCGAAGTTCAACGTGGGTTACTTCACTTCCCTGTCCATCCTGGTATTCGCAGTGGGCGGATGTGAGAAGATCTCCCCGTATGTAAATAAGGTAAAGGATCCGTCCAAGGGATTCCCGAAGGGTATGATCGCTCTGGCTGTTATGGTCATGGTATGTGCGATCCTGGGAACCATCGCCATGGGCAAGATGTTCGATCCGACCATCATCAACGAGAGCAAGGAAAGCTTCAACTCCTACGTTTCCAACGGCTCCTACTGGGCATTCCAGAAGTTAGGTGAGTACTACGGCGTAGGCAACGCTCTGCTGATCATCTACGCAGCCTGCAACGCCATCGGACAGTTCTCCACTCTTGTTTTAAGTATCGACGCTCCGCTTCGTATGCTTCTTGACAACGAGGATGCAAGACAGTTCGTTCCCACCAAGCTGTTAAAGAAGAACGACAAGGGCGCATACATCAACGGTATCTGGATGGTTGTGGCTCTTTCCGGAAGTATCATCCTGATCCAGTCCTTCGTACCGGGCGCAGCTGCTGTATTAACACAGTTAAATAAGCTGAACTCCGTAACCATGCCGCTCCGTTACCTGTGGGTATTTGCCGCTTACATTGCCTTAAGAAAGGCTGCCGGCAAGTTCCATCCGGAGTACCGCTTCGTGAAGAACCAGGGCATCGCTCTGACCGCAGGCGTATGGTGCTTCTTCGTAACGGCTGCATGCTGTCTCCTTGGTATGTATGTGGAAGGCGATATGGCCTCCACAGCCTTAAACGTAATCACTCCCTTCGTTCTTACTGCTCTGGGACTGATCCTTCCGGAGATCAAGAAGAGAGAAAAAACAAACGCTTAACTGGAAATAAAATAACTTGTATTGTGCGTATCCGGCAGCTGGCCCATCCTGGACTGGCTGCCGGTTTTTCCTATATATTTTTGGGGATAGATATGATAAAATAGGATCCATGGAAACAACTGCGGCAGTCAGAAAAAGGAGGGGAGCCTGTGGATATACAGAAGGATGACCGGAAGGCGTGTGGAAAAGAGCAGACCGGGGACAGAGACTGGAAGGTGACCTTTGAAGGGGGCTTTTACGGCCAGAGGGGCCGCCGGGGGATCGAGATCCCGGTGGGAAAGACGTTTTCCTGGGGGAAGGAGATCTGGCATGTTCCGGCGGTGTACCAGTGCGGAAAGGGGCTGGTGGCAGATATTTTTGCGGAGATCGACCCGGAACGGGTGAAGGCCTTTTTAGAACGGTACCGGGATCTGGAGGAGGACAGGCTGACGGAGGAGGAGCAGGAGCGGATCCAGCAGGAAAGTCCTCTGGAAACGGGCTTCCAGCCGGAGATCATACTGAACGGAAGGAAGCTTCGGGGAGTGGAGGGAAACGGGCTCTGCTGGCTCCCGGAATCCTGCCGGGAAATGGATGCCGGGGCTCTGAACGATGGGCCAGCAGAAGAATATCCGGAACTGGATAATGACGGGGATCCAGTGGAGGATCCGGCAGCGGAGGAGTACCCGGCGGCAGACCCGTATGAAGAGGAGCGGAGGCTCCTGGAGCATTACGGACTGGATCCGGCGAAGGCCTGGTCCATGAACCGCTGGAGCTTTTCCTGGGCTACAAAGCGGCCGCCAAAGCTCCGGTCCCTGAGCCTTACCATGAAGCGGGACCGGGTCTGTATTCCAGGCATCCGCTTTACAGTCCGGGGGCCGGGAGACCAGATCCCCTTTATCCATCCCTCCACAGGAGAGCGTCATGTGCTGACGGTCCTGGAATACCAGGAAGAGGAGATGGACCGGAAGGCCTTTGAAGCGCCGGAGGATATGGAACAGGAAGAGAGACGGAGGCTTCTCCGGCGTATGGGGGAGTGGGAGTATCCCACCCACCTGACGGCCATGACCTACGCCGTAAGCCCAGAGATTTCCAGGAGAGAGCTGCAGATCCGGGACTGCGGCGGCGACCGTCCCCGGAGGATCCTGCCCAGGGAGCCGGAGGACCGGTTCCTTCCGGAGGCGAAGAATGATGTGTGTGTCATGGCAGGAGCCAGCGCCATCGGGATCATCGGCGGAGCCGACGGGCCCACGGCCATTTTCATGGCGGGGAAGGGAGAGCCGCGTTGCACCTTTTCCTCCCTGTATTTTGAGCCGGGAAAGCCGGTGGAATGGCGGATGCGGTTTTATGAGCAGCGGGTGGAGGATCTGGAAGTGAAGCTTTTATAAAAGAAGGGCGGGGAACAGTCAGTGCTGTTTCCCGCTCTTTCTGCTGTCAAAGTATGGAAAGCTGTCGATGGCGTCTAAGATATCCTTAAAATCATCTCTGGGAGCCAGGCGGATGTAGGCCTTTAAGATCTCCTGCTCCCGGGAACGGAAGGGGCCGTAAAAGATATCGTACAGGTTGTGGCCCCGCAGATGGATGCGGATCTCCTCCATATGGTCCTTCATATCCTCCGGGGAGGTGAAGTCCCGGCCCAGGGCCTTTATGAGCTTCTGGCCGCTGGTGAGCCGGTGGAGATATTCCCGCCATTTTTTGTACAGGGTCTCGTAAAAGGCTTCCTGGCTCTCCACAATGCCCAACTGTGCCATGATCTCCGGGTTAAAGAAGTAGTTTTCAAAGGAATAATATTTCAGGATCAGCACGTTCCTTCTGGTGACTCTGGGGAGCCGGTCCACGTCCTCGGCATTCCGCGCGTCATAATACCGGCAGAGCTGCCCCGCCAGCTCCTCCGGATCCTTTCCGTCCCCGTCCCGGATCATCAGGAACTGGTCCCGGATATAGACCTGGTTCATATATTTTAAATTGGCGTAGGTCTTGATGTTGGTACAGCTGTTGGTGGTGATGATGGAAATGCGGGAGAGCCGTCCCTCCTGGTCCCGGATCTCAGAGTAGTAGTTTTCCAGCAGCAGGGGAAGCCGGGACTTATCCTGCTTTCCTTCCACAATAAAAACGAAGCTCACGTTCATCAGATCGCTGGCCCCGTAGCCCAGATCGTCCAGGATCCGGCCCAGATCGGTCTTTTCCCGGATCACGGAATACATGTCGTCGTCTAAGACCACCTGGCGGATCTGGCGGGCCGTGAAATTGAACAGAAGATCCGGCGAATGGGTCTGGAAGATCACCTGGTTTTTTAAGGAAAGGCGGTACAGGATCTCACAGCACATTTTCTGGAGCTGGGGATGGAGAAAGATCTCCGGGTCCTCCACCAGGATGATGCTGGGGATCCGGTCCGGCTCGGCCACATACGTTTCCAGGAGAGACAGCATGTAGATGCTCCGCATGCCTTTGCCCAGGTATTCCACCGGAGTCTCTGTCCCCCTTTTTTCATTGCAGGCCGTGACCGTAACGGAAAACATCTGGTCCGTGTCACAGTTTATGGAACAGCGGATCTCTTCATAGCCGCCGTTTTTCAGGAAGTTTTCACTGAGCTTTTTGGAAAAGCTGCTGAAATTCAGCTGATAGATCTTATATTCCAGGAGCCTGGCAGTCTCCACGGCAGAGAGCTCCGCCGGCTTTTTCTGATCGATGAGGCCAATACAGCGGAAGCAGTGGCCGCAGGCCTTGGCAGGATCGAAGATACAGGAGCCGGAGCGGAGCTTTCTGAGCTGCCGGTCTTCCTGGAACATGAGGAGGTCGTTCTGGAGCTGTCTTAAGTCCCGGTCGGCAGTGATCCGGTAGATCCTGGGGAGGATCATGGGGATATAGGGGTTATTTTTCCGGGAAATATCCTCGTAACGGACCTTTCCGTCTTTATTTACATGGAAGGTAAAGCAAAGCTCTCCCTGGGAGAAGGAGGGAAGCCGCTCGCCGAAGACCCGACTCCACACCTCATACCGCCGGTACTGGCTGACGATGCCCATACGGTGGAACAGGGCCAGATCCTCGCTGCTGATGGAAAAGGAGGCGTCGATGCGGATGGCCTGCTCCCTTTCGTTAAAATCGGCCTCCTGGACCTGGTAGCAGCCGCAGACGGCACAGACGGCATCCAGGATCGAGGTCTTCCCTGTATTATTTTTTCCTACCAGGATCAGGGCCCGGTCAATGTCCCGGATCTCCATGTCCCGGATGGACTTGAAATTGTGGATGTGAAGATAAGTCAGCTGCATGCTCCGCCCTCCCTGTAAAAATTCTTCCTTTTGCCCCTAGTATAATCCAGCCGGAGGCCCATGGCAATAGAAAACGTCTGCGCCGTGGGGCAGTCTGCCAGATAATTTGGAAAAAATCAAAAAAGGGTTGACATTTGCTTTAAAGTGGCATAGAATACAGACACAGAAATAAGAGAAACCGATGAGAAAGAGGAGTAAGCCTTCTTCTGATATCACAGAGAGCTGCAGGCGGTGGGATTGCAGTATGGAAGGGATCGCTGAATGGACTTTCGAGGGCGGCCTGAAATGAAAAGAGTAGGAGCTGCCGGGAACCAAACCCGTTATCAATGAGGGATGCATGGTAGTGCATTGAAAGTGGACATTTATGTCAATTTGAGTGGTACCGCGATTATAAACGATTATAACCGTCTCAAGCGAAAGGGCTTGAGGCGGTTTTTGTGTTATAGGAACATGGGTTCCATGACATAAAAGCGTTCCGCGAGGATCGTCATGGGCGGAAGAGGATTCTGCCGCAGACGCGTACCGCCGCTGGTTTCCCGTTTCTGAAATGCGAAAAAAATTTAAGAGCATGGAGGAGAAAGACTATGAAGAAAAAAATGATGAGCGCAGTGATGGCAGCAGCAGTGACAGCGGCATTTTTAGGAGGCTGTGGAGGAAAGGAAACGTCAGGCAGCCCAGAGGCCAGTGGGGCGAAGGCAGAAGAAACAACGGCCCAGGGCTCAAAGGAGACAAAAGAGGAGAAGACCGGCGGGGCCGGAGAAAATACAGAAGCTGGAAACGCAGACGGCGGGGAATATACCGTGGCCGTTGTAAAGCAGATGGACCACGCATCCCTGGACGAGATCGCCGCCGCCGTCTGTGAGGAGCTGGATGCCCTGGCAGAAAAGAACGGAGTTTCCATCCAGTATGAGGTATATTCCGGCCAGGGCGACCAGTCGGTGCTGACCCAGATCGGGACCCAGGTGATCTCCGAGCAGGTGGATGCGGTGATCCCCATTGCCACCCTGGCGGCCCAGGTCATGGCCACCTGTGCCGAGGATACGAAGACCCCGGTGGTCTATGCGGCCATCTCCGATCCGGAGGCAGCGGAAATGACGGGCATCGATTATGTGACCGGAACCTCAGACGCCCTGAACACAAAGTTTATCCTGGATATGATGCTTGCCCAGGATCCGGAGGTGAAAAAGGTCGGACTCCTTTATTCCTTATCGGAGGATAACTCCAAAACACCCATCGCTGAGGCAAAGGCGTATCTGGAGGAAAAGGGGATCGGATACACAGAGAAAACGGCCAACACCAATGACGAGGTGATCACAGCGGCCAGCGCCCTGATCGCAGAGGACGTGGACGCCATCTTTACACCCACCGACAACGTGATCATGTCCGCGGAACTGGCGATCTATGAGAGCCTGGCCGAGGCAGGGATCCCCCACTACACCGGGGCCGACTCCTTCGTAAGGAACGGCGCCTTCGCCACCTGCGGCGTCAACTATACAGACCTGGGCCATGAGACGGCGGATCTGGCTTATACGGCCATGACGGAGGGTATGGATTCTCTTGAGGACTTTTATCTGGCCGAGGGCGGGATCATCACTGTGAACACCGAAACAGCCCAGACCCTGGGAGTCGATTATTCCGTATTTAAGGACATGGGAACTCTGGTGGAGGTAGGCACCACAGAGGATTAAAGAAAGCGGCTGCCGGGGGCCTGTACAGAATGGGCGCAGGCTCCCAGGCAGAAAATAAAGAGTATGGAAGGATGGGAAAGATATGCTTTATGTGGTTCAGACAGCCCTGGAGCTGGGATTTATGTATGCCCTGGTGGCCATGGCCCTGTTTTTAAGCTACCGGATCCTGGATATCGCAGATATGACCACAGACAGTGGATTCGTTTTGGGAGCAGCCGTATCGGTGACCTGTGCGGCGGCCGGCCATCCGGTGCTGGCGGTTTTTGCAGCCATGGCGGCGGGAGCCTGCGCCGGTTATGTGACGGCGTTTTTGCAGACCAGGATGGGCGTACCGTCGATCCTGGCCGGGATCATCACCAATACGGGGCTCTACACCGTGAATCTTATGGTCATGGGCTGGAGCTCCAATGTGAGCCTCTTAAAGCAGGATACCATGTTCACCCTGTTCCGGGATCTGGGGATCGGAGGCGGATTTTATAAGATGATTCTGGCGGGCGGCATCACCATGTTTGCAGGAGCCGCCCTGGTATGGTTTCTGGGCACCCGGCTGGGCTTAAGCATCCGCGCCACCGGAGACAACCGGGACATGGTACGGGCGTCGTCGGTGAATCCAGTGTTTACCATTACTGTAGGACTTTGTATCTCCAACGCCTTAACGGCCCTTTCGGGAGCTGTGGTGGGACAGTACCAGAAGTCGGCGGATATCAACAGCGGAGCCGGGATCGTGGTCATCGGCCTGGCCTGCCTCATCATCGGAGAGACTGTACTGGGCCGCCGCTCCATGGGAAGAAACGTGGCGGCAGCTGTGACCGGGAGCATTCTGTACCGCTTCCTTTATGCCATGATCCTTAAGACCTCCATCGTTCCCATCGAGTGTCTGAAGCTGGTGACAGCGGTGGTGGTCGCCCTGGCCATTGCCTCCCCGTCCTTAAGAGAGTGGGCAGGACTTCAGAAAAAGAAAGCGGAAGCGAAGAAAAGGAGGGGGCAGTCATGCTAAAGCTGGACCATATCAAAAAGACCTTTAATCCGGGGACGGTCAACGAAAAGGCGGCCATCCGGGATCTGTCCCTCCACCTGGAGCCGGGGGATTTTGCCACGGTCATCGGCTCCAACGGCGCAGGCAAGTCCACCATGTTCGCAGCCATTGCCGGGAGCTTTATTACGGATTCCGGTTCCATCACCTTAAACGGGAAGGACATTACCTTTGCGCCCGAGTACCAGAGGAGCCGCGTCATCGGCCGTCTTTTCCAGGACCCCTTAAAGGGGACGGCTCCCCATATGACCATTGAGGAAAACCTGTCCCTGGCGTATCTGCGGGCGTCCAGAGGAAGCATCCCCTTCAGCCGGATCTCAAAAAAGGATAAAGAATTTTTCAGAGAGCAGCTTTCCATGCTGGACATGGGGCTGGAGGACCGGATGAAGCAGCCGGTGGGCCTTTTATCCGGCGGCCAGCGCCAGGCCCTGACCCTTCTTATGGCCACCATGGTGCCCCCGCTCTTACTGCTGTTGGATGAGCACACGGCGGCCCTGGATCCGGCCACGGCGGAAAAGGTGCTGGAGCTGACAAAAAAGATCGTGGCAAAAAATCACACCACCTGTCTGATGGTCACCCACAATATGCAGCAGGCCCTGACCATGGGAAACCGGACGCTGATGATGGACGATGGCCGGATCGTGTTCGATGTGAAGGGAGAGGAGCGGTCACGCATGACCGTGCCGGATCTTCTGGAGAAGTTCCGCATCGGAGCCGGGAAGGAGCTTGATAACGACCGTATCCTTTTGGCGGCGGAGGACTGATCCTGCCGGAATGCATTGGGATCCACAAAGGTCAGAAAAAAGGTTGACACCATATATGACACCACATATAATATAAGCAGGAGGTATAAGGAATGTCAAAATGGGATAAATTGATAACACGTATATGCAATTTATCGAAAGACCTCCGGTTTGATGAGCTGCGGAAGGTATTGGAAAGCTATGGATATGAAATGAATGCACCAAGAAGCGGAAGCAGCCATTATACCTTTAGGAAACAGGGCTGTACACCGATCACAATACCAAAGCATGAACCGATCAAGAAAGTATATGTGGAAATGGTAAGACAGATTGTGGAAAGTGAGGCGGAGAATGATGAAGACGCTGAATGATTATATGGCAATGTCCTATCGTATGGAAATTGTGGAAGATAAGGATGAAGGCGGATTTGTGGTTTCTTATCCGGATCTGCCTGGCTGTATTACTTGTGGAGAGACTGTGGAACGTGCGGTAGCAAATGCATTGGATGCGAAAAAAGCGTGGCTGGAGGCAGCATTGGAAGAAGGGGTGGAGATCCATGAGCCGGACAGTCTGGAAGATTATTCCGGACAGTTTAAATTGAGGATCCCAAGAAGCCTGCATCGGTCACTGGCAGAACATTCGCAGAGAGAAGGTGTCAGTATGAACCAGTATTGCGTATATCTTCTTTCCAGAAATGATGCGGTATTTTCAAAATAACGACCAAATCCTTTTGCAGGCGGAGGACTGATCCTGCCGGAATGCATTGGGATCCACATGTGGGTCTGCATTGGAGTCCACAAAACCCTTGCAATCTCCAGGAATATAAGATAAAATATTGTAAAGATCCAGATATGCATCTTCTTGTCCGCAGCAGGCGGGCAGGAAGCGCCGGGCGTCTGCCCGATGGAGATCCGACAGAAAAGCTCTTATGAAAGCAGGCGTTCAGCGCGCGTTCCTGGCCGGATCCCCGCTTGGGTGAACGGTGAGGAAATATTATATAAAAATGCAGAAAAGGGGTTGACAGGGAGTATGGAAAAGCGCAGCATTAAGCAAGCAAGCAAGCAAGCAAGCAAGCAAGCAAGCAAGCAAGCAGATGACACTGGGATCGGAGATCTGATCCCGGCGCTTTGTCATGGTCTCGGTCTGACGGAAAAATTGTATACAGAATATAAACAGGCACGTTTATTGCGTATATTTATGCAATAAGCGTGTCTTTTTATATAGAAAAATATAGGTATGGAGGAAAGGAGAGAGTATGAAAAGAAAGGAATTAAAACGCGCGGCAGCGGGGCTTATGGCAGTGGCCTTATGTATGGGACTTACGGCCTTCCCGGTATTTGCAGGCGGAACGGAGATCGGCCGTTCGGTCACAGTGGTGGAGGACGGCGGAAAAAGGACCGTCCTGGGGCTGGATGAAAAGGGAGAAGGCAGCGGCTGGAGCTATGGAGGAAACATGGTGCTGACCCTGGACGGCTTTACCGGAGAGCAGATCCGCTTAAACGGAGGCTCTCCCGATGGAAAGGATCTGTTCATTGAGCTGGTGGGAGACAATACGATCACAGGCACAGACAGTCTGTCGGGGGTACACTCTGACTATAACAGCTTTTATGATGAAAACAGGATTATTTTTACGGGAAGCGGGGATCTGGAGATCACAAACACGACCTCATCCCTGGGAAGTCCGGGAAAATATATTTTTGGACAGGACGGCGTCGTTACCCTGAATCATGGAGAGTTAAAAGGTCAGACGACTCTGGTGGTACAGAGCAATGCGACTGTGAACATCAATGAAAATACATCGGGAAGCTCCCTGCCCTCTTTGACGCTTACCATCAACGGCGGGATTGTGAACCTGTATAATAAGCAGCAGATCGGTCTGGCTTATGGGCTGGATCAGAATAAGGAGTTCGGCAACATATGCAGGATCACCGAGGACGGGCTTTTGACCGTTAAGACCGGCTTTTCCGGGGAAGCGCCGCTGCTCTGCGGCAGAGGAAATGAACCGCTTCCTGAGTTCTATGAGCATTTTTATGTGACTACTGTGGATGGAAGACCGACGCATATCCAGGATGAGGGCAGCTCCCCCAGCTGCGCCTTGGTGGATGAAAATGGAAATAAGCTTACCTCTGCCCATATCCGGGGCAACGGCTCCTATGTTTACAATGGCGAGGACGATTTCCAGGTTCCGGAGCCGGAAGACCCGGGAGACGGAGAGGAAGGCGGCAGCCAGGAAAAGCCGGGAACCGGAGAGGGCGGAACCGATCCGGAAAAGCCGGGAACCGGAGAGGGCGGAACTGATCCGGAGAAGCCGGGAACTGGCGAGGATGACAATGTGGTCACAGATTCCAACGGTCATAAGGCCACAGATTCCAACGCCCATTCTTCTTCCTCCGGAAGCGGCGGCGGATACGGTCCGGGAAAGGGATACGGCTACTATGCAGTAAGGAATGAGGCCGGTCCGGGCCAGCCGGTGGGGGATTCCCGCTGGAATGGCGGTCAGTGGAGGCAGGACGCCAACGGCTGGTGGTTTGCCGGGACCGACGGCAGCTATCCAAAGGCGGGCTGGGCACAGCTGGAGTGGAACGGACAGAAGCTCTGGTACCACTTTGACGCCAATGGGTATATGAGCACAGGCTGGATCCAGGATGATGGAAACTGGTACTACCTCCATGCAGAGGGCGACGGAAACCGCGGCTTCATGCACACAGGCTGGCAGGAGATCGGCGGTAAATGGTATTATTTCCATAAGGATACCGACGGGGCGGCCCTGCCGGTGGGAGCCATGCTGTCCAATACGGTAACGCCCGACGGCTATACGGTCGGAAGCGATGGGGCATGGATCTAAACAGATAAAAATACAGGAAACCGGCGCGGGGGCTGCGGCCTTTCGCGCCGGTTCCTGCTTACAGGTTTAGGTGGCGGAGCGGACGGGGCTGTGGTATACTTTTATCATGGAATAGATAAAAGGGAGGAATTGCCTATGACAGAACAGGAAATGAAAGCGCGTATGAAAAGAAGCAGGGAACTGATCGACTGGTCCAGGGAGGAATACCAGTCGGATCAGACCTTAAAAAAGCCCCAGCCGCCTCTGGTGAAGGCGCCCATGACGGAAAATACCATGGAGCTTCCGAAAAACTTCGGGGATCTGCCCATGGACAAGAGCTTTTTACGGATCCTCCACGACCGGAGGAGCAACCGGGTATTTACCGGCGGCTCCATGGATCTTCTGACCCTGTCCTTTCTTTTGTGGGCCCAGCAGGGGATCCGGGGCATCCGCGGGAACAATTATGCCACTCTGCGGACCGTGCCCAGCGCCGGTTCCAGGCATCCCTTTGAGTGCTATCCGCTGATCCTCAATGTGGAGGGCTTGGAGCCAGGGCTTTATCATTACCTTCCCATGGAGCACAGGCTGGAGTTTTTAAAGTCTGCGGACATAAAGGACGAGGCCTTTGCAGACCGGGTGGTCCAGTCGGTGAGCCGCCAGAAATGGGTCTTAAAGTCCAGTGTGATCTTTTATTACAGCATCGTGCCCTACCGCGGCGAATGGAGATACGCCTTTAATGCGCCCAGGGTCATGATGATCGACGCCGGCCATGTGACAGAAAACCTGTATCTGGCCTGCAGCGCCTTAGATCTGGGGACCTGTGCCATTGCGGCCATGGATTCTCCGGCGGCCTCAGAGATGTTCGGCCTGGACGGAAAGGAAGAATATATTTTCTACTGTGCGCCCGTTGGGACCGTGTCGGAGGAAAACGAGGCTGCGGAGCAGGCCTTTTATGCATTTTTAAAAGAAAAATAATGGAAAGCACGCAGATACGAAAGAAAAGATCCTGTAAAGGGTACACTCTGGTGGAGCTGATGGCCGTCATCGCCATTATGGCGGCGCTGGCGGCGGTCTCCGCCGGAATTTACTCCGGCTATGTGGAACGGGCCAGGGAGGCAGAGCTGTATGAAACGGCGGAGCAGATCAAAAATGCCCTGGCCATATGTGAGGCCCAGTATGGAGAAGCCGGAGGCTCGGACGCGTCGGTGTTCTGGAGCGAGGCATTTTTGGCGCCGCCCAATCATCGGGACAGCGTCCTGTATCCCTATGTGGGAGCAATGACAGAGGACTGTACCGGCTATTCCCTGAAGATAAAGCGGAATGGGGAAGGGCGGTATTTTATTGCTGGTTTTACGTATTCCACGGAAGAATATGAGGTCACATGGAAGAAAAATGATGGGATCACGGTGAAAAAACGGGGGAAATCTTAAAAATTCATTAAAAGAATATAAAATTCTCCTTGCTAAATGAAATGAATACGGGTATAATGTGGAAGATTTAGGCAAAAATAAGATTGAGGAGAAGCGACATGGAGAATCAAAAGAAAACCACCAATTCACTTGCCAGAAGAATGGGAATTTCTCTCATCTGCGGTCTTGCGGCCGGTCTTCTGCTGATGATGTTAAGAGAGAACCTGAACAGCTCCGGCCAGGAGGCCGTCTGGAAGACCATCAACAGTATCCTGTTCCAGGATATCACAGCCGCAGGCGCGGAAAAAGACCTGGGACTTTTTTATATCCTGGGCCAGCTGTTCATCCGCTCGCTGCAGCTTGTGATCGTACCTATGGTATTTACATCCATTACCCTTGCCATTGGCCAGATCTCTGATACGAGAGCCCTTGGAAGGATTTCCTTTAAGACCATCGGCGGATTCCTGGTATGCTCGGCAATGGCCCTGGTCCTGGCATGCGGAGCCGGATATATGATTTACAGCGCCGGCCTTTTTAACATCCAGGTGGATGGTCTGGAGGGACAGGCCGGATCCACCGGTGCCAATCCGTTAAATGTGATCTTAAGCGTGGTGCCGTCCAACGTTGCGGCGACCTTTTCCAGCAATACCTCTGTACTGGCCATTGTATTTCTGGCCGTAACCCTGGGACTGTGCATGAATGCCCTGGGAGAGGAAAGGACCTCTGTATTAAAGAAGCTGATCACAGAGATCAACGACATTGTCGTGGTATTTTTAAACTATGTGGTTACGAAGTTCGGTCCCATTGCCATTTTTGTCCTGCTGTCCAGGACCTTCGCCATCTATGGCATCCACCATCTGAAGCCGGCCATGACGTATGTGGTGGCAACGACCATCCTTTTGCTGGCCTTCCTGTTTGTGGGCTATCCGCTGTTTGTGGCAGCCAGCACCAGGTTAAATCCGTTTAAGTTTGCCAGCAAGATCTTAAAGGTGGCAGTTTTCGGCTTTTCCACTTCATCCAGTGCGGCTACCCTGCCTCTCAATGTGAAGACTACGGTGGAGGAGCTGGGCGTGGACGAAAAGATCGCCTCTTTCGTTCTCCCGCTGGGAATGACCATCAACATGAACGGTACGGCCATCATGCAGGTGGTTGCGACTCTGTTTATCGCCGGCTGCGCCGGATATGACGTGACCTTTGGCCAGCTTGTGGTGGTGGCTCTGCTGGTGCTGATCGCATCGGTGGGGACCCCGGCTGCACCGGGAGCGGGAGCCATCATCCTGTTCACGATCCTGTCCGGCCTGGGCTATGTAAATGACAGCGCGCTTCTGGCGTACAGCCTGATCTTAGCCATCAACCGGCCCATCGAAATGCTCTTAACAGCTTTAAACGTGGTGGGAGATTCTGCCGCCAGCATCTATGTTGCGAAATCGGAAGGGATGCTGGACGAAACGAAATATAATGCATAGATAGAAAAAGAAGGGCGCCGCCTGGTCACTGGTATGGGATCGGGCGGCATCCTTTTTTAAATTTATTTGTTTCTTGATATAATTTCAGTTATACTAATAGATATAAGAAGTGATGCCGTAATATTGGCGATGCAATAAGATGTATTCCAGCAGAGAAAATAGAGGAAAGGATGCATGATCATATGGAAGGAACTGGAATCAGGCAGCAGGTGGTTGATGAAATACGGAGCCTGGCCCAAAAATATGAAGTGAGAAAAGTGATTTTATTCGGTTCAAGGGCCCGGGGAGATTTCAGAGAAAAAAGTGATATAGATCTGGCAGTCGAGGGCGGCGATTTTATCCGGTTTTCCATTGATGTGAATGAAGATACATCAACGCTTTTGAAGTTTGATATAGTGGATCTGGATGAAAAGATCCAGGAGGAACTGATGGAATCGATTCAGAGAGAGGGAAGGGTGCTGTATGAAAAAATTTGATCATTTTAAATCAAATTTGAATGTGCTGGCGTTGGCGGATCAGGAGGATCTGACAAATGAGTTTATTATTGGCGGGATCATAGATAAATTTTTTATTCAGTTCGAGCTTGGCTGGAAGGTTCTGAAAGAGCTGCTGAGCTATGAGGGACAGGGCATTTCCGCCAGCGGCTCACCTAAAATGATATTAAAAACAGCATTTACTATATATGATTTTATCGACGAAAATGTCTGGCTGGAAATGCTGAGAGCGAGAAATGACATGACGCATATTTATGACGCATTGGCGGCCAGACGTTTAGTTGACGCAGTTTTGCAGCGGTATATCCCGGAGTTTCAAAAAATGAAAGAGGGGATCGAATCCTTTTATAAGGATGAAATAGATAATATGTAGAAAACGGCTGTCTATGCAGATAAAATCGTCTGCCGCGATTTTACCTGGAATTTACAAATCTATTACCAGAATACGGTTGACGGAGGGCCCAAAATCCTGTATGTTGGAGAGGTGACGAGAAGAAAGAAGAAAAGAAGAGATAAGAGGAGAAAAGAATTGACGTATAAGGACATCCGGGAGAACAGAGAGGTTCTCGCATATTTGAAAAAAGGAAACGATAATCTTGGGACCATGGGCTTTACGGACCATTCCGGAGCCCACTGCGCCATGGTGGCGGAGCGGGCGGCCATGATCCTTGAAAAATTTGGATTCAGCGAGCATGACCGGGAGGTGGCGAAGATTGCCGGCTTCATGCACGATATGGGAAACGCCATCAACCGGCACCGCCATGCAGAATACGGCGCGCTTCTGGCTGAGCAGATCTTATCCAGAACAGACCTGCCCCTGGAGGACCGGGTTACGGTGGTGTCCGCCATTGGAAATCATGACGAATCCACCGGAGGGGCCGTGGACGCCATTTCGGCGGCTCTGATCATTGCGGATAAGACCGACGTAAGAAGAAACCGTGTAAGGAATAAGGACAAGGCCAGCTTTGATATCCATGACCGGGTCAATTATGCGGTCACTGAGGCAAGCCTTACGGTGTGCCCGGAGAAAAATCTGGTGACACTGGACCTGCAGATCGACGAAAATATCTGCTCCATGCTGGAGTATTTCGAGATCTTCTTAGAGAGGATGCTCATGTGCCGCAGAGCTTCGGAGATGCTGGGAGCCAAGTTTAAGATGACGGCCAACGGAAGCAAGATCGTTTAAGGCGGAAGGCCCGCCGGAAAATGACGGCTGAAAACAGGAGGAATATGGAGTTTTATTTTGCCCCCATGGAGGGGATCACCAGTTATACATACAGAAATCTGCATCATAGGTTCTTCGGCGGGGTGGAAAAGTATTACACCCCGTTTTTGTCGCCCAGTGCGGAAAACGGCCTGAGCACAAGGGAGTTAAAGGACGTGCTGCCGGAAAATAACGGGGAGATCCGTCCGGTGCCCCAGCTTCTGGTCAATCATCCGGAGGGCTTCCTGAAGGGAGCCAGGCTTTTGCGGGACCTGGGGTACCGGGAGATCAATCTGAATCTGGGCTGTCCGTCGGGAACTGTGACGGCCAAGAAGAAGGGCTCGGGGCTTTTGATGTATCCGGAGGAGCTGGACGCGCTTTTAGACAGGATCTTTTCGGATCCCATGGTGACGGGCGGGGAGATCCTGGTGTCTGTAAAGACCAGGATCGGAAAAAATTCCCCGGAGGAATGGTCGCAGCTCATGGAGATCTATAACCAGTATCCCATTTATGAGCTGACCATCCACCCCAGGATCCAGAAGGACTTTTATAAGAACCACCCGGATCTGGAGGTGTTTTCCAGCGCTCTGGAGGCCAGTAAAAATCCAGTGGTATATAACGGGGATATTTTTACCGCGGCAGATTACAGACGGTTCCGGGAGCAGTTTCCGGCGGTGGAACGGATCATGCTGGGCCGGGGGCTCATTATGGATCCGGAGCTGGGAGAGAAGCTTTTAAAAATAGAAGCGGAGGAAACCGGTATGGACAGAGTCTGTAAAGAGACGGAGGACGGCCCGGATCTGGTCCGCTTAAGGCAGTTCCATGACGCTCTTTTTGAGGCCTACGGGGAGCTGATGAGCGGGGACAGGAACGTGCTGTTCCGCATGAAGGAGCTGTGGGCCCATATGATCGTCCAGTTTCCCGACAGCCCGAAGCTGGAAAAGAGGATCAAGAAATCCACACACCTTTCTGAATATACGGAGGCGGTGAATGAGCTTTTTAAGGAGGCAGGTCATGGACTATAAGGAACAAATGAAACAGGCCAATGAAAACAATGCGTTTATGATCCATAACGGCGTCCGGGCCGTGGAGCTTTCAGAGACGGCGGCGCGGGTGGAGATGGATCCGGAAAAGACATCCCTGAATTCCATGGGCGGCATCCATGCGGGACTGATGTTTCTGATGGCGGAGGCGGCTGCGGGGCTTCTGGTGAGAAACGACGGAAGAACGTGTGTGACCATCGATTCCTCCTTCCGGTTCCTGCGCTCTGCCGGTCTGTCAGAGCCTTTGTATGCGGAGGCCAGGGTCATAAAAAGGGGACGGACCGTGTCCTTCTGCCATTCCGGCGTTTATGGAAGGGATTCCGGGAAGCTGTTTGCAGAGGGGGATTTTACGTTCTTCTGCCAGGAATAAGGAGGATGCTCCCGCCGTTCCCGCCGGACCGCGTGTTTTCCTGCGCGCCATGGGGAGGCTGTGAAGAGACCGGGGGGCCAGAACGGGGTCCCGGTTGACATCCGGGAGAAAGCGTGCTAGAATGGGCGGTAACTGACAGGAAGGGGTGAAAGGATGAGAAAATAATCTGCTTTTGATGACATGAAACCTTTAAATGGTATGGGCCGCAGGCTCCATACGTTTTTTTCATGCCGCCAGAAGTGGATTATGTTCTCATAACCCCTTTTTTTCGTGCGTAAATTTACAGATCAATGGCGGGTTGTGGTGCATAATGGAACTGTCTGGCAGCGGGCGGTTCCTTTTTTATGCCTGGAAATGGGATCCGGGCCGTAAGGAGGACCGCAAAAAGGAGGGATTTATATGGCACAGATCCGGGTAAAAGACCTTACATTCTGCTACGACGGAGGCATTGACAATATTTTTGAGGATGTTTCCTTTTCCATTGATACGGACTGGAGACTGGGATTCATCGGAAGGAACGGAAAGGGAAAGACCACGTTTTTAAATCTGCTGCTGGGAAAATACCGATACCAGGGCACCATTGACGCGCCCTCCGGGTTCCGCTATTTTCCCTATCTGGTCACAGAACGCCAGATGGGGATGGAGGCCTGGGAGTTTATAGATGAGCTGGAGGAGGGCTGTGAGCTCTGGCAGGCAGCCCGTGAGCTGGCAGACCTGGGGGAAACGGACGAGATCCTTTACCGGCCCTTCGGCAGCTTAAGTCCGGGAGAACGGACGAAGATCCTTCTGGCTGTCCTGTTTGCCGGGAACGGAGGTTTTTTTCTCATTGACGAGCCCACCAGCCATCTGGACCTGGAGGCCAGGGAAGCGGTACAGACGTACCTGGCGTCAAAAAAGGGCTTTATCCTGGTGTCCCACGACCGGGAGCTTCTGGACGCCTGTACGGATCACTGCCTGGTGCTGAACCGGAGGACCATTGAGGTGATGACCGGGAGCTTTTCTGTCTGGTGGGAAAATAAGACCCGAAAGGACCAGTTTGCCGCATCGGAAAACGAAAAGCACCTGAAGGAGATCCGGAAGCTTAAAGAGGCCTCGGCCCGGGCCGCCGGATGGGCAGATAAGAACGAGCGCACCAAGATCGGCTACGATCCCATCAAGGAGCATGACCGGGGGAATGGATCGCGCAGCTACATCGGAGCTAAAACGAAGAAGATGCAGAGCCGTGTAAAGCAGATGGAAAAACGGATCGGCCGGGAGATCCGGGAGAAGGAGGGACTGCTGAAGGATCTGGAGGTCCCCGCAGATCTGAAGCTCACAAAGCTGTCCCACCACAAGTCGGTGCTTGTGGAGGCCAGGGATTACAGCATACGGTACAGAGACGCCGGGAGGCCGGTTTTTGAGGGGCTGGGCTTTTCCATAGAAAAAGGAGACCGGGCGGCTCTCAGCGGAAGAAACGGCTGTGGAAAATCGACTCTGATCCGGGCGATCCTGGGGAAAAATGGCCAGGGAAGCGGGCTTCTGGATGTGGAGGAGGCCGGCGTCTGCCGGACGGCGGCGGGACTTGTGATCTCCTATATGGGACAGGAGGCCTCAGGCCTTAAGGGGTCCGTCCGGGACCTTTGTCGGGAACGGGGCCTGGACGAAAGCCTGTTTCTGGCGGTCCTGCGCCAGCTGGACTTTGAACGCACCCAGTTCCTTAAAAACATAGAGGATTATTCCGAGGGGCAGAAAAAGAAGGTCCTTCTGGCAGCCAGCCTGGCAACGCCGGCCCATCTTTATATATGGGACGAGCCTCTCAATTATATCGATGTGTTTTCCAGGATGCAGATCGAAACGCTTCTGCTGGAATACCAGCCCACCATGCTGTTTGTGGAGCATGACGCAGGCTTCTGCCGGAGGATCGCAACGAAGACCATCCGGCTCGACGGCTAGATCCCGGTGCATATGGGGCCTCTGCTGTTTCATATACTGATACGACGAAGGCCCTGGGGGCTTTTTCATGGACAAGAGACTGAAAAAAATGACGGCCATATTTTTCCTGGCGGCTGCGGCTGATCTTTTCCTGGCGGCTGTACTCCTGGCTTCCCTGGCCCGGCAGAGGGCGGAAGGGGCCGCAGCCCCGGGCACGGGACGGGTGGTGGAGGACGGCGGCTGGGACGGGCTGGGAACGGAGGAGGCCGGAGCCGTGGCCCTGACCTTTGACGACGGTCCCAATGCCCGATATACGGAGGCTCTTCTGGACGGCCTTAAGGAGCGGGAGGTCCGGGCATCGTTTTTCCTGGTGGGCCAGTGCATCGAAGGGAACGAGGATACTGTAAGACGGATGGCAGAGGAGGGCCATCTCATCGGCGTCCACTGTATGGAGCACAGGGATCTGACCCGGGAATCGGAGGAAGAGGCAGTACGGCAGCTCATGGACACCGCCGCCATGATCGGAGCCGTCACAGGGAGGATGCCGGAGTATATACGGCCGCCCTTTGGTAAATGGAGCAGCGGACTCCAGGAGGCGGTTCCCATGGAGACGGTGCTCTGGAGTGTGGATTCGCTGGACTGGAAGCTCCAGGATACAGACCGGATCGTGCAAAGGGTCTTAAAGGATACGGAGGACGGGGATATCATCCTGATGCACGATGAATTCCAGACGTCTGTGGAGGCGGCCATGGAGATCATTGACAACCTTCTGGCAAAGGGCTATACTTTTGTTACGGTAGACGAATTAACCATAGATTAAGAGGAAGACCATGGATTTATTTGATTACATGCGGACAAATACAATGGAAAAGGAGGCGCCCCTGGCTTCACGGATGCGGCCGGCGACCCTGGATGAGGTGGTGGGACAGCAGCATATAATAGGAAAGGATAAGCTGCTGTACCGGGCCATCAAGGCTGACAAACTGGGGTCCGTGATCTTTTACGGTCCTCCGGGAACGGGAAAGACCACCCTGGCAAAGGTGATCGCCAATACCACCAGCTCCCGGTTCTGCCAGATCAACGCCACAGTGGCCGGAAAAAAGGATATGGAGGACATTGTAAAGGAGGCCAAGGATGCCCTGGGCATGTATGGGAAAAAGACCATCCTGTTTGTGGATGAGATCCACCGGTTCAATAAGAGCCAGCAGGATTACCTCCTTCCCTTTGTGGAGGATGGTACGGTGACTCTCATCGGAGCCACCACGGAAAATCCCTATTTTGAGGTCAATAACGCCCTTCTTTCCAGATCCCGGATCTTTGAACTGAAGCCCCTGGAAAAGCAGGATATCAGAGAACTGGTGCTCCGGGCCGTTTATGATGAGAAAAAGGGCATGGGCGCATATGGGGCGGATATCACCGAGGATGCGGCAGATTTCCTGGCGGATGTGGCCAACGGGGATGCCCGGGCGGCCTTAAACGCTGTGGAGTTGGGGATTCTTACCACGAAGCAGTCGGAGGACGGAAAGGTCCATATCACGCTTCCTGTGGCAGCCGAGTGTATCCAGAAGCGGGCCGTCCGGTATGACAAGGACGGGGACAATCATTACGATACGGTCTCCGCCTTCATAAAGAGCATGCGGGGCTCGGATCCGGACGCGGCCCTTTATTACCTGGCCCGGATGCTGTATGCCGGTGAGGATGTAAAATTCATCGCCAGACGGATCATCATCTGTGCCGCCGAGGATGTGGGGAATGCCGATCCCAACGCCCTTACGGTGGCGGTGAGCGCCGCCCAGGCGGTGGAGCGGATCGGTCTGCCCGAGGGCCAGATCCCCCTGGCCCAGGCGGTGGCCTATGTGGCGACGGCTCCCAAGAGCAACGCGGCCTGCCTGGGGATCTTTAAGGCCATGGAGGCGGTGCGGTCGGAAAAAACGCCTCCGGTGCCCGCCCATCTTCAGGATAAGCATTATAAGGGCGCAGAGAAGCTGGGCCATGGCCTGGGATATAAGTACGCCCACGATTATCCCAGACATTATGTGAAGCAGCAGTATCTTCCCGACGGCATGGAAGACTGTGTGTTTTATGAGCCCACAGAAAACGGGTTTGAAAAGCAGATCCGGGAGCATATGGAATGGCTGAAGGGGGAGGGGAAGGACTGACGGTCCTTCCCCCGGGGCCTGGATCCGGAAGAAAACGTAAATTTTTCTTTTCAAGATAGGAAGTTTGAGTTATAATAAAAGCATATCCAGAGCCGGAGGGCATCGCCGGACGGCTGTTATACTTATCTGTCGAATATCTGAAATATCTTGTGAATCCCCAATGATAAACAGCAGAAACAGAAATTAAGGAGAGAATTTATGCGTGAAAAATTAGCAACACTGCCTTTGTCACAGCTTCGCGAGCTGGCAAAGAGTCAGGGAATTAAATACGTGAGCGGACTGAGAAAGTCTGAGCTGGTGGACAGGCTGTGCGAGGTGGCAGAAAAGGAAAAAGACGATAAAACAGAGAGCGCGGCTTCCGGCGTCCAGGAACGGACAGCAGGAGACCGCCCGGAGGGAAATGACCGTCCAGCCCGCGTTTATGGAGAACGCCAGGAATCCAAGGGGGATCCAAGAAGCGAGCTCCAGGACCTGGACAGCGGCATTGAGGCATACGGGATCCTGGAGGTGATGCCCGATGGATTCGGTTTTATCCGCTGTGAGAATTTCCTTCCCGGGGAAAACGACGTTTACGTGGCACCCTCCCAGATCCGGCGTTTTAATATGAAGACCGGAGATATGGTACGGGGAAGCAGGCGGGTAAAGACGGCTACGGAAAAATTTGCGGCCCTTCTTTATGTGACCTCCATCAACGGATATCCCACCTATGTGGTGGAGCGCCGTCCAAACTTTGAGGATCTGACACCCATCTTCCCCAACCGGCGGCTGAGCCTGGAGGTGAAGAACGGAAGAAATACTACGGCCATGCGGGTCATGGACCTTCTGGCCCCCATCGGAAAGGGGCAGAGAGGCATGATCGTATCCCCGCCAAAAGCCGGTAAGACCACTCTTTTAAAGCAGGTGGCAAAGGCCGTGACCACCAACCACCCGGATATGCATCTGATCATCCTTCTGATCGACGAGCGTCCCGAGGAAGTTACGGATATTAAGGAATCGGTCATCGGCCCCAATGTGGAGGTGATCTATTCCACCTTTGACGAGCTGCCGGAGCGTCATAAAAGGGTTTCCGAAATGGTCATTGAGCGGGCCAAGCGCCTGGTGGAGCATGGCCGGGATGTGATGATCCTGTTAGACAGCATGACCCGCCTTGCCAGGGCCTATAACCTGGTGGTCCCGCCCAGCGGAAGGACGCTTTCCGGCGGTCTGGATCCGGCGGCTCTCCATATGCCCAAGCGGTTCTTCGGAGCGGCCAGGAATATGAGAGAGGGCGGAAGCCTGACGATCCTTGCCACAGCCCTGGTGGATACAGGAAGCCGTATGGACGATGTGATCTACGAGGAATTCAAGGGAACCGGAAATATGGAGCTGGTCCTGGATCGGAAGCTTTCCGAAAAGCGGATCTTCCCGGCCATCGATATCTTAAAATCCGGCACCCGCCGGGACGACCTTCTGCTGACGCCAGAGGAGGCGGAGGCTGTGGATTCCATCCGCAAGGCCACCAGCTCCATGAAGGCCGATGAGGCGGTGGAGAAGATCCTGGATCAGTTCGCCCGGACCAAGTCCAACCGGGAGTTCGTGGACGTCATAAAGAAAATCAGACTTTTTTAATTGCCCGGAGGAAGATCGTATCATGGAAGAAGAATCAAAGAATCCCATACAGGTGGCGGAGAAGCTGTTCCGGGTCATCGAGCTTCTGGCAGAAAATGGCCCTATGGGGATCATGGAGCTGAGCGCTTCCCTGGGATTTCATAAGAGCACGGTACACAGGCTGGTGGCGTCCTTACAGTATATGGGCTATATCCGCCAGGACGAGGAATCCCTAAAATATTACTTGTCCCTGAAATTCTTAGAGATCGGCAGCCGGATCCTGGAGCAGACCAGTATGGCGGCCCTGATCCATCCGTCGTTAAAGCGTCTGTCGGAGCAGACGGGTGAGACGGTCCACCTGGTGAAGCGGGAAGGGACGGAGGCGGTCTATATCGACAAGGTGGAATCCTTCGCAAGCTCCATCCGTATGGTATCCCGGGTGGGTAGCCGGATCCCTCTTTACTGTTCCGGCGTGGGAAAGGCCCTGCTGGCGGAGCTGACGGACCGGGAGATCGGAGAGATCTGGAAAAATTCCCGGATCCGGAAGCTGACGCCCAGGACCATCACAGAGCTTCCCGTTCTCATGGAACGGGTGGAGCAGGTACGGAAAGACGGATATGCGGTGGACGATGAAGAAAACGAGGAGGGCGTCCGCTGCATCGCCGCCAGTCTCAGGGATTACCACAAGGATCCCGTATACGCACTGAGTATTTCGGCCCCGGCCAACCGTATGACCGACCAGCGGATCCTGGAGCTTAAGGAGTATGTGCTGGCCTTCCGGCAGGAGCTGTCCCGGAGCCTGGGGCTGGCTGGAAAGTAGAAGTAAGCCCAGGCGGAAGGGAATTATGCCGCAGAAGCGGCCCGCCGCAGGCGAGCTTCTTGCTTGATACACTTGCTTTTTAACGTACTGAAGTTTATAATGAAGGTATGTGAAAAACAGGGGAGGATAAAATATGGAAGGAAATCAAAAAACCAGGATCCAGAAATTCATGGGCGGAAATAAAAAGGGATACCAGACTGCATTCCATATGGCGTGGCCTGCAGTCATGGAGTCCTTTTTTATTGCCCTGGCCGGAATGGTGGATTCTCTGATGGTCAGTTCCATGGGGCCAGAGGCTGTGGCCGCCGTGGGACTTACGACCCAGCCCAAGTTCATCGGGCTGTGCATCTTCATCGCCACCAACGTTTCCGTGTCGGCCCTGGTGGCCAGACGACGGGGAGAGAAGGACCAGTACGGAGCCAACCAGGTGCTCTTAATGGCAGCGGCCTTTACCCTGGCGGTGGGGACATTGATCAGCATGGCCTGCGTTTTCTTTGCAGATCCCATTATCCGGCTCTGCGGGGCCAACGAGGATACCCAGGCGGGAGCCGTCCGGTATTTCCAGATCATCATGGGCGGGATGATGTTCAACATTATCTCCATGGCCATTAACGCGGCCCAGAGAGGAGCAGGAAACACAAAGATCGCCATGCGCACCAATGTGACCTCCAATGTGGTCAATATGATCGGAAACTACCTGCTGATCCAGGGAAATCTGGGCTTTCCCAGGCTTGGGATCACCGGAGCGGCCCTGGCCACGGTATTTGGAACGGTCATCGCCTGCCTCATGAGCATTCTTTCGGTGATGAAACGGGATAATTTTGTCAGCATCCCCTTTATCATTAAGGAAAAGGTGCGGGTCACCCTGGAGCCAGCAAAAAACATGTTCAAGGTGGCCTCCAGTGTATTTGTGGAGCAGATCTTCATGCGGATCGGCTTCCTTACGGTCTCCATCATGGTGGCAAAGCTGGGGACCGACGCCTTTGCGGCCCACCAGGTGGGAATGAACGTCATGAGCCTTTCCTTTTCCTTTGGAGACGGGATGCAGGTGGCGGCGGTGGCCCTCTGCGGCAGGAGCCTGGGAGAAAAGCGGCCGGATCTGGCCCAGATGTACGGCACCATCTGCCAGAGGATCGGCAATATGATCTCCATTGTGCTGGCGGTCCTTTACACCACCCTGGGTACCTGGTATTTTCATCTGTTTTTCGATGAGCCCCACCTGGTGGCCATGGGGGTGGAGATCACCCGTGTCCTGACCTTCATCGTCCTTCTCCAGATCGCCCAGGTGATCTACATGGGCTGTTTAAGGGGAGCCGGTGATGTGGTATTTACCACCATTGCCTCCACCATCAGCATCACCTTCGTCCGTCCCATCCTGTCCTATGTGTTCTGCTATGCCTGCGGACTGGGGTTAGTAGGGATCTGGCTGGGGATCCTGGGAGACCAGACCTCCAGGCTCCTTCTTACCACCTGGAGATTTAAGAGCGGCCGGTGGATGAAGATCGAAATCTAAAAAAAACATAAGAATTGCGAAAGTTTTGTGAACTTCCTTGACGGTCCGCGGTTTGCGTGATAGGATAAGCACTGTACAAAAAGGTGACAAGTTGTCACTATAAGAGAGCGGATAATTTTCCTCGGATACAGGAAGAATAGAGGAAAAGAAACGGATCATCAAGGAAAGAGACGGTGTAAGAAAACAATGGACAGCAAGGTACAGGACAACAATAAAATGGCAACAGCCCCATTGGGGAAGCTGATGACAGAGCTGGCAGTTCCCACGGTATTTGCCCAGCTTGTGAATCTTCTTTATAATATGGTGGACCGGATCTACGTGGGCCGGATCCCGGAGGTGGGCCATCTGGCCCTGGCCGGGCTGGGAGTCACCTTCCCGGTGATCATCCTGATCTCCGCCTTTGCGGCTCTGGTGGGAGCCGGGGGAGCGCCCCAGGCAGCCATCTGTATGGGAAAGAAGGATATGAAGGGGGCGGAGCGGATCCTGGGGAACTGCATCACGGCCCTGTGCATTCTGGCAGTGGTCTTAAGTGTGTTCTTTTATGCGGTGAAGGAACCGCTGCTGATGCTGTTCGGAGCCAGTGAACAGACCATCGGCTATGCCAACAGCTATCTGGGGATCTATCTTCTGGGCACTATTTCCGTACAGATCGCCCTGGGATTAAATACGTTCATCAACTGCCAGGGCTTTGCAAAGACGGGAATGAAGACCGTGCTCATCGGTGCTGTGTTAAATATCATCCTGGACCCGGTCTTCATTTTCGGCCTTCACATGGGCGTCCAGGGAGCGGCTCTGGCCACCATCTTAAGCCAGACCGTTTCGGCTGTCTGGGTGCTGTCCTTCCTTTGCGGAAAGAAGAGCATCTTAAGGGTCAGAAAAGAAAATCTGAAGATAAAAAAGGCGGTCCTGGTCCCGGTGCTGGCCCTGGGAGCGTCCCCGTTCATCATGCAGGCCACGGAATGCCTGGTGCAGCTGACGTATAACTCTGGAATGCAGCATTACGGGAATGACTACTATGTGGGGGCCATGACCATCCTGTTTTCCATCATGCAGATGCTGTTCCTGCCTTTGTCCGGACTGACCCAGGGTGCCCAGCCCATCATCAGCTATAACTTCGGAGCCGGGAACCATGAGCGGGTGAAGAAGGCCTTTAAGCTGCTGTTTGCAGCGGGAGTCGGTTTTTCCCTGGTGGGGACAGGAGCTGTGCTTTTATTCCCCCAGGTGTTCATCCGTCTGTTTTCGGACAATGCCCAGGTGATCGAGATCGGCATTTACGCGGCCAGGATCTATCTCTTTGGTTTTCTGATCATGGGAGCCCAGATGGCCTGCCAGCAGACCTTTCTGGCCCTGGGACAGGCGAAGATCTCCGTATTCCTGGCGCTTTTACGGAAGGTGATCCTTCTGATCCCTCTGGCCATCCTTCTTCCGAAGCTTGGCATGGGCACCGATGGACTGTTTTACGCAGAGCCCATTGCGGATCTCATTGCCATTGCCACCACCGTGATCCTGTTTGCACGGAATTTCAACAGGATGCTGTACCAGCATGCAGATACGAAAGTGAAAAAGTAAAGGAGAATATTTATGGGAACAACAGACGGCGGAAAAACGCCTGGAAAGCAGCCCTCACAGCAAAGCCCCAAGGGCCTGATCTACTATTTCCTCACCATATTTTTAGTGACCATGCTGTTAAATGCCCTGGTCTTCCCCAATGTGATGGAAGAAAAGGTGATGGAGGTCAATTACAATGAATTCCTGGCCATGGTGGACGCGGGAAAGGTGGTCCAGGTGGAAAAGGACACGGACCAGATCATGTTCCTGGCCACGGATGCCCAGGGAAAGGAGCAGATCTATAAGACCGGCCTCTGGGAGGACGAGGCGCTGACCAACCGGCTCTATAAGGCGGGAGTCACCTTCGGAAAGGTGATCCCTCATAAGGAATCGGCCCTAATGAACTTCCTGACCACCTGGATCCTGCCCTTTGGACTCATGTTCTTAATGGGCCATCTCTTAAGCCGGATGATGGCCAAGCGCATGGGCGGGAACGCCATGACCTTTGGAAAGTCCAACGCCAAGATCTATGCGGAAAATGAAACGGGAAAGACCTTTGCCGATGTGGCCGGAGAGGAAGAGGCCAAGGAGGCCTTAAAGGAGATCGTGGACTTTCTGCACGACCCGAAGAAATATGCAGACATCGGAGCCACTCTCCCCAAGGGAGCCCTTCTGGTGGGCCCTCCGGGAACCGGTAAGACACTTCTGGCAAAGGCTGTGGCAGGAGAGGCCCATGTGCCGTTTTTCTCCATCTCCGGCTCGGAGTTTGTGGAGATGTTCGTGGGCATGGGAGCGGCCAAGGTCCGCGACCTGTTTAAGCAGGCCAACGAAAAGGCCCCCTGTATCGTATTCATCGACGAGATCGATACCATCGGCAAAAAGCGTGATGGCAGCGGCATGGGCGGAAACGACGAGAGAGAGCAGACCTTAAACCAGCTCTTAACAGAGATGGACGGCTTTGACGGAAAGAAGGGCGTTGTGATCCTGGCGGCCACCAACAGGCCCGAATCCCTGGACCAGGCGCTGTTAAGACCGGGCCGTTTTGACCGCCGGATCCCGGTGGAGCTGCCGGATCTTAAGGGCCGTGAGGCGATCCTTAAAGTCCATGGCCGCAGTGTGAAAATGGACGATACCGTGGACTTCAACGCCATTGCCAGGGCAACCTCCGGCGCCAGCGGTGCAGAGCTTGCCAACATCATCAACGAGGCGGCCCTAAGGGCCGTGCGTCTGGGCCGCAGAGTCGTCTGCCAGGCGGATCTGGAGGAGAGCGTGGAGACGGTCATCGCCGGATACCAGAGAAAGGATGCGGCGGTGTCTGAGAACGAGAAGAGGATCGTGGCCTACCATGAGATCGGCCACGCCCTGGTGGCTGCCTGCCAGTCCAACTCGGCTCCGGTCCACAAGATCACCATTATCCCCAGGACCAGCGGCGCTCTGGGCTACACCATGCAGGTGGAGGCCGGGGAACGGTTCTTAATGAGTAAGGAAGAAGCCTTAAATAAGATCGCCACCCTCACCGGAGGCCGCGCGGCAGAGGAATTCATGTTCCATTCCATCACCACCGGCGCTTCCAACGACATCGAGCAGGCCACAAAGCTGGCCAGGGCCATGGTGACCCGGTACGGTATGAGCGAGCAGTTCGGAATGGTGGCCTTAGAGACCGTGACCAACCAGTATCTGGGCGGAGACACGTCCTTAGCCTGCTCGCCGGAAACGGCCAGGGCCATCGACGAGGAGGTCATTAAGACCGTGAAGGAGCAGTATGGGAAGGCCATGGAGATCCTTAAGGAACATGCAGGAAAACTCAATGAGCTTTCGGCTTATCTTCTGGAAAAGGAGACCATTACCGGCGAAGAGTTCATGGAAATTTTAAACCGATAGGATATTTTTTGTTTACGCATCCCTGGAAGTAGTGTATACTGACAGCAGGAGGGGATCAGATGAGAAAACGAATCTGCCCGTACTGCGATCAGGAGCTGGAAGGCCGCTACTGCCGGGGATGCCGTCGTTTTGTGAAAACGCCTCTGATCGTGGACGTGAATTATTATTTAAATGAAAGACATCCGGCCTCAGAGGAGAACTGCCAGTACCACGGGGATCTGCATACCGGGGAAATGGAAGCCAGGCCGGACCACAGAGCTTCGTATGAGGATGTGGAAAAGGACGGATGGCCGGGAAGGAAGGCCGCTGCTGCGCCTAAGGCCAAGACCGGAAAGAACGGAAAGTCTGGAGGGAAGGCTTCCGAGGCGCAGGTATCCCGGAACCAGAGCGCCGGCTCTGGCCGAAGTGCGTCCCGGCCAGGCCGGGGATGGGCCCCGGTGTGGATCCTGGCCGCAGCCGCGGCAGCTGTGATCATGGCCTCCGGCGGGATGGTCATGAACAGTATAAGCCATATGGTCCCGGACCTGGAGCCGGAGCCAGTATATCCGGAGGAGGGATCCTGGGATGAGGGGATCTCTATAGAGGAGGTGTGGCCGGAGGAAACGGCGGCCGGAGAGCAGGAGCTTTCAGAGGAGGAGGTCCGGGCTGCAGGGATCCGGTGCAATGGCTACGGCCACCTGGACGTAAACGGTGATGAGCTTCAGGCGGACCTGGAGGGCCTGGCCGCAGACCATGGCCTGGCGGTGGAGGAGCTGGGCCGGACCAGCGCTAACTTTGCCTTTGGGGAGTTCACCAATTATGAGGTCCGGTATGACTATATCCTTACGGGGGAGGACGGCTGGTACCGGGGCGTGACCCTGAGCCTGGACACCGGTGATGGCAGCCTCCACGGCATACAGGTCTCCGCAGATAACCTGGAGGCCATGTACCAGCTTCTGGATATGGTCATGGAGCTTCTGAAGGAATCGGGAGCTGTTTCTGAAAATCCCGGCGGCCAGATGGTCTTTGAGACCGTAGTTATGGAAGGCGGACTGGAGGACGGGATCACCGGAGAGGTGATGTACCAGGGCCTGGAGGCCTGGGCAGCCTATGATGACAGCGGCAGCGGGGAATTCTGTATGCTGAGCCTTTACGCGCCGGAAGAGGGCGAAACGGTCTAGGGAAGGAAACGATGCCTAAGAAACCGCCCCGGGCGAAAAAGCTCTGCGGGGCAGCAGATAAAAAGGAGGAACCACAAGATGATCAGAATGATAGGAAACCATATCTGCAAGGACTGTGTATCAGCCATGGAGGTGATCCAAAGGGAGCGCCTTCCCATTGAATTCCACGATATGGAAAAGGCCCTGGACTATGTGAAGGAATTCTTAGAGATCCGCGAGGGAAATCCGGAGCTTTATAAGGAGGCACGGGAAAACAACCAGATCGGGATCCCTGTATTCGTTTTAGAAGACGGTACAGTCACCATGGATTGTGACGCGGCCTTTGAGGCGGCCAGAAGGGCGAAGAAGCCGGCAGTGGTGATGGTGGGGAGCCACCTCTGCAAGGCCTGCCGGAACCGCCTGGCGGAGCTTAAGGAGGAAGGGCTTCCGGTGGAGTTCCATGATATCGTGGAGAATTTAAACGATATGCGCCTGTATCTGAGGATCCGGGAAAATCACCCGGAGCTTTACGATGAGATTCGGAAGGAGGGCCGGGTGGGGATCCCTGTATTCATCCTCCCTGACGGTACGGTCACCAATGATTTTGAGGCAGCCAGAGAGGCGGCCAGGAGCTTAAAATAATAAAGGAGATTTTTTTTATGAATTTTGAAGAATTACAGATGAAGCGGGAGAGCTGCCGGGTGTACGCAGACCGTCCCGTGACGAGGGAACAGCTGGTCCATCTGGTGGATGTGGCCCGCTTTGCCCCCAGCGCCTGCAATTCCCAGCCGTGGCATTTTATCCTTGTGGATGAGCCGGAGAGCCGTGAAAAGGTGGTGGATGCCTTTGACGATAATGGTCTCACGGGCTGTCCCTGGGGAGCCAGCGTCCCGGCCTTTATCCTGATCTGTGAGGAAAAGGCCCAGTATAAGCCGGGAGTGGAGGAGCATTACGGCCCCCAGCACTTTGCCCAGATGGATATCGGGATGGCGGCCATGGGGATCTGCTATGAGGCCGCTTCCATGGGGCTGGGAACGTGCATCATCGGCACCATGAACCAGGAAAAGCTCCACAGGGCCTTCGGGATCCCCGAGGAGCGTCCGGTGCGCCTTATCATCACTGTGGGATACCCGGCCAATGAGGGCGCGCCCAGAAAGAAAGCGAGAAAGGAACTGGATGAGATCGTGACCTATAACCAGTGGTAGGAGCCCGGGGCCGTATGGCCCGGACTGGCGGGAGCCTGTGAAAAAAATGAGCTGCGGACGTCTGGCATACAGACCTGCGGCTCATTTTACTTTTCTAAAAACTCTATAAATTCTATAAAATATGCTCCGTCCCCATTGACAATATGACAGGGTGTCACTATAATGATGACGAGTTGTCACTTTGATAAATATGAACTTATGAAAAGAGGGATCATATGCCGACAGAGCGGTTTAAGAGGCTGCCGGAGGAGAAGATTGAGGCCATACGGCGGGCGGGGATCCAGGAATTTACGCGGACATCCCCGGAATCCGCGTCCATCAACCGGATCATCCAGGAGGCGGATATTTCCCGCGGAAGCTTCTATACATATTTTGAGAGCAAGTACGATCTTCTGCGGTGGCTCATCAGCGACCGGGTCCGGGAGCACAACGATTTTTACGTCCGGGACATGGAAGAAAACGGCGGGGACATCTGGCTGACTCTTTCCAGGTCCCTGGAGCACACCATCCTCCATGCCAATGACGGCGGCTTTATGGGAATGGTCACCAGGCTCATTGGGAGCAAGACCTTTTTCGACCTGTTTAAGGAAAGCGTTGAAGGAGAAAAGGGTGAAGACCATATGGAATGCAAGCGGTCCTATCTGGACCGGATCTATGGACTTCTGGACCAGACGCGGTTTCCCATGGACTTTCGTACCTTTACGGATCTGATGGATCTTCACGCCATTACTCTGGTGATGGCTCTGAAGAAAAAGCTGAACGGGGAATGCGGGACCCAGGAAGCCATGGACTTTTATAACAGGCGCATCAACCTGCTGAGATACGGCGTCTGTCCTCAGAGAGCAGAAAAGGAAAAAACAGAATAAAAAAGAGGAGAATAAAAATTATGAAAAAACTGGCAAAAGCAGTGACAGCAGTTCTGGCCGTGGGAGCGCTGGGGACCCTGGTGTTCATGCGTATGACAAAGAAGGAGGAGCCCATGGAGGCAGTCCCGGATCCATCGGTCCAGGTGGAAAACCCTGCGGCAGATACCATTTCCATCTCCACGGATCTGACAGGCACCGTAGAGCCGGCGGATGTGGTGTATGTGGCGGCCATGGGAAGCGGAGAGGTCCTGGAGGTTTATGTAAACCAGGGAGAGATGGTGGAAAAGGACCAGACGCTTTTTAAGATCGACAATAAACAGCTGGAGTCTGCCAGGATCCAGTTAAATACGGCAAAGGTATCCTTAGACGATGCCCAGACCAATTTAAACCGGATGAAGGTCCTTTATGACAGCGGCGATATTTCTGCCCAGGCCTACGAGCAGGTGGTCAACAGCGTGTCCATGGCGAAGCTCCAGTATGACGGAGCCAAGCTGAGCTATGACATACAGCTGGAGAACAGTACGGTGACAGCGCCCATCAGCGGTCTTCTGGAGAGCTTTGATGTGAAGGTCCATGACATGATGGCCGCAGGCTCTGTGGCAGCGGTGATCTCCGGAGCGGGCAATAAGTCCGTGGCATTTTCCGTCAGCGAGCGGGTGCGGGAGGGACTTCATCCCGGAGACGCCATGACCGTGGAAAAGAATGGAACGGAGTATAACGGCGTGATCACGGAGATCGCCACCATGGTGGACCAGCAGACCGGTCTTTTTAAGATCAAGGCCAGCCTGGAGGGGGCCGATGCCCTGGCCACTGGCACGGTGGTGAAGCTTTCCGTTATCTCAGAAAAGGCAGAAAACGTCATGACGGTCCCGGTGGACTGCGTTTCTTACAGCGGTGGTCAGGCTTATGTATACATCTACGACCAGGAGGCGGGAGCTGCCCGCAAGGCGGCCATCGAGGACGGGCTCATCGGCTCAGAACGGATCCAGGTGCTTTCGGGCCTGGATTACAGCGACCAGGTGATCACCACCTGGACGAAGGAGCTTTATGAGGGAGCTCCGGTGCAGCTGGCGGAGGGCTCCGGTACAGACGCTGAAACATCCCTGGACGGCGGAGAGAGCGCTGGAGCCGGGGAGAGTCCGGAGGCCGGGAACGGAGAAGCGCCCATGACAGACGCTCCAGGGGAACCGGCAGCAGATGCAGCAGCCGGAGATGCAGAGGCACCGGAACCGGCGGCAGAAGAGACATCCACAGAAGAGACATCAGCAAACGCTCAGTAAGGAGGCACAGATATGGGTTTGACAAAACAGGTATTAAGACGGCCGGTCACAACGGTCCTGGTTGTGCTGTGCCTCATCGTATTTGGCCTTTCCTCTGTATTTTCCTCGAAGCTGGAGCTTACGCCGGAAATGGAGATGCCCATGCTGATCGTCAACGCCGTTTATCCGGGAGCCAGCCCGGAGGACGTGGAGGAGCTGGTAACGAAGCCCATCGAGGATGAGATCAGCACGCTCACAGGTATAGATACCATCACCAGCATGTCTTCCGAAAATATGGGGATGGTGCTTTTACAGTACGAGTATGGCAAGGATATGGATAAGGCCTACGATGATCTGAAGAAAAAGCTGGACGGACTGGTGAACGAATTCCCGGAGGACGTGCAGACGCCCACCATCATCGAGATGGACATCAACGACACCGCAGCGATTACCCTGGCGGTCAACAACGAGCAGGCGGATAACCTTTACAACTATGTGGACAGCCGGATCGTTCCGGAGTTTGAGAAGCTGTCCTCTGTGGCCAGCGTAGACGTCAGCGGCGGCCAGGAGGAATATATTAAGGTGGAGCTGATCCCGGAAAAGCTGGCCCAGTACCATCTGAACATGAACACCATCGCCCAGTGCGTGGGCTCCGCCGATTTTTCCATGCCCATCGGCAGCACCACTGTGGGAAACAAAAAGCTTTCTGTGACCTCGGGCACTGATTTCGATACCATTGAGCTTTTAAAGAAGATCCCCATTACCCTGGGAAACGGAAACATCATCTACCTGGAGGACGTGGCGGAGGTTTACAGCACTCTGGAGGAAAAAAGCAGCATCGGCCGTTATAACGGCAAGGACACCATCGCCCTGGGCATCAAGAAAAACCAGGAGAGCAGCAACATGGAGGTGTCCAGGGATGTGCTGAAGATCGTAGATGATCTGAAGGCTGATGACCCGGCCCTGGAGGTGGTGGTCATTAACGACAGCAGCGAATCTATCTCCAGCTCCCTGGAAAGCGTGTTCCAGACCATGATCATGGCCGTTGTGGTCTCCATGGTCATCATCTGGCTGTTCTTTGGCGACATGAAGGCATCCCTGATCGTGGGAACCTCCATTCCCGTGTCCATCCTGGCGGCCCTGATCCTTATGAAGGCCATGGGCTTCTCTCTGAACGTCATTACCCTGTCCAGTCTGGTCCTGGGCGTGGGAATGATGGTGGATAATTCCATCGTGGTGCTGGAGAGCTGCTTCAGAAATACCAAGCAGGGAGGCTTTGTGGAGGCCAGGAATGCGGCCTTAGACGGAACAAAGGCTGTTCTGGAATCTATTATCGGCGGTACGGTCACCACCTGCGTGGTGTTCATTCCCCTGGCATTGATCAAGGGTATTAGCGGACAGATGTTCAAGCCTCTGGGCTTTACCATCGTATTCTGTATGGTGGCATCCTTGATCTCCGCCATGACCATCGTGCCCTTATGCTATACCTTTTACCGTCCAAAGGAAAAGACAGAAAATCCGGCTTCCCGGATGCTGCGGGCCACGCAGGACGGCTACCGGAGCCTGGTGAGGAAGCTCATGTGCCATAAGGCCCTGGTAATGATCACTTCGGTGGTCCTTCTGGTCCTGTCCTTTATGATGGCCGGCCAGCTGAAGATGGAGCTGATGGTGGCTGACGATCCGGGCATCATCGGGATCACCGTGGAGACTCAGCCGGGCCTGACCATTGACCGGGTCAATGATGTGCTGGTGAAGGTGGAGGATTATATTACGAAGGATGCAGACCTGGATTCTTATATGCTGTCCTACGGAAGCTCGGGGCTTTCCATGGGAGGAAGCGGCGCATCCATTACAGCCTATTTAAAGGATGATAAATCCAGAGAGACAGACCAGGTATTAAAAGAATGGAAGCGGGAGCTGCAGAAGTGGCCGGACTGCTCCATTTCCCTGGAAAAGCAGAGCTCCCTGGGCTCCACCATGACCATGAACCAGGCGGACCAGGTGAGCTACATTTTAGTCAGCACCCAGTACGATGAGCTGAAGGAGGTATCTGACGCCATTGTGGAAGAGCTTCAGGCCAGACCGGAGGTGACCCATGTCCATTCATCCCTGGAAAATGACGCGCCTCTGGTGAAGATCTCTGTGGATCCGGTGAAGGCATCGGCAGAGGGACTGGCTCCGGCCCAGGTGGCCGGCCAGGTCTATGCTATGCTGAGCGGGACAGAGGCCACCACTCTGAACGTTAACGGAAACGACTTAAGCGTAAAGGTGGAATACGGGGATGACCAGTACGATACCATCGACAAGCTCCAGGGCATCGTCCTTCCCACGGCCACAGGAAGCATGGTGGCACTGACCGATATTGCAGAGATCGGCTTCAAGGACAGCCCTCAGAGCATCATGAAGAGCGACAAGCAGTACCAGGTGACTATTTCCGGCCAGCTGACCGACGAGGCGGATCTCTCCACAGACGGGAAGCTCCGGGAGGAGGTCATCGGGAAATACTTAAATGCATCAGTCTCCATGCAGCAGAATACCATGGACGAGATGATGAATGAGGAATTCTCTTCCCTGGGCCAGGCCATTGCCATTGCCGTGTTCCTGGTATTTGTGGTCATGGCGGCCCAGTTCGAGTCACCCAAGTTCTCCATCATGGTAATGACCACGATCCCGTTCTCCCTGATCGGAGCCTTCGGCCTCCTCTGGCTGGCAGACAGCCCCATCAGCATGGTGAGCCTCCTGGGCTTCCTGATGTTAGTGGGAACGGTGGTGAACAACGGTATCCTCTATGTGGACACCGCCAATCAGTATCGGAATGAAATGGATCTGGACGAGGCGGTGATCGAGGCCGGAGCCACCCGTATCCGTCCCATGCTGATGACGACCCTCACCACCATCGTGGCCATGATCCCCATGGCCCTGGCCTACGGCGATGCGGGAGAGATGATGCAGGGCCTGGCTCTGGTGGATGTGGGCGGCCTCATCGCCTCCACAGTCCTGGCGCTCCTGATGCTGCCGGTCTATTACAGACTCATGAACCGGAAGCCCAAGGAGGAGCCGGATTACGACTGATAAGGGCGTAAGATCATAAGAAAAGGACCAGAAACGAAAGAAATCGTAAGAGAAATTTTATTGCGTTTCCGGTCCTTTCTGTATATGCTTAAAAAGGGAAAGAAGGGAGGAAGATCCCATGAAGGATATACGACCATGGAAAAAAACAGGGCTCCTGGTCTTTGCAGCGGCCCTGGGCGGGATCATAAGCGTTCCCGGGACCGGTCTTCTGACGGCACGGGCCACGGTGGCTGTCCAGGCATCGCCTGTGACAGAATATGACGAGGCCGCACTGGCCAGCTTTGCAGACGATACCCTGGAATATTGGGAGATCCCAGGACTGGTGGAACGGTATAACAGCGCCTACCAGAAACAGCTGGACCAGTTCTATTATAATCCGGGAAGCTCCACAGGACTCACAAAGGACCAGCTTTTAAGCGTGGCAGAGACCCTGCGCCAGGAGGCGGAGACCCTGGCAGATACGGCAGAGGATGAGAAGGACAGCATCACGAAGCAGGAGTATGAGGAGTACAGGAACAACGTGCGGATCCTCCGGGCCAGGGCAAAGGACCTGGAGGACGCGGCCAAAGGCCGGTCTGCCTCGGGGGCTTCGGCTCTAAGGGCCCTGCGGATCTCAAAAAACAATACAGTGAAGACTGTGAACGCCATGATGCGGGACCATGAGATCCTGGAGCTTAAGACGAAGGCGGCAGAAAAGTCCCTGGAAATGGCGGAGCTTACGTATGAGGCATCAAAGCGCCAGATGGAGCTGGGGCTCTATTCGGCAGAAAACGTGCTGGCAGCGGAGGAGGCCTTAAATTTTGCCCGGGCGGCGGCTTCTTCGGCAGAAAATGAAGAGAAGGATCAGAAGCAGACGCTGATCCGGATGCTGGGCTGGCGTTACGACGCAGACCCGGTGATCCAGAAGGTGCCGGAGCCGGATCTGGCAAGGATCGCATCCTATGATCCGGCGGCAGATATCAGCAAGGCCATTGAGAATAATGTGACCCTTTACGACACCAGGATGGCGTCGTCCTCGTCCCAGGGAGGGGCTGTGGCCAAGGCCCGGACCATTAAGGACCAGGAAAATGAGGTGCGGACCAGCCTGGACCTCTTATATAAGGATGTGCTCCAGAAGCAGGCGGCCTATGAGGCGGCAAAGACCAAATTTGCGGCCGATGGGGCCGACAAGGCTGCGGCAGACCGGAAAAACGCCCTGGGTATGATGAGCCGCCAGGAATATCTGACGGCGGAAAGCGCCTATCTGGCGGCGGAGGCGGAATTTACGGAAGCCAGCCTGGCTTTAACGGGAGCCATGGAGGAATACGAATGGGCCGTAAAAGGCATGATGGAGCTGGCCTCGGGAGCCCAGAGCCAGGACCAGGGCCAGGGAGCCATGTAGCGGGCGGGACCCGGAAAGGAATGATAGAATGATGAGAAAAATGACGATGGGAAGACGGGTGATCCCGGCGGCGCTGGCTGTTTCACTGGCCTGGACCGTACCGGCGTACGCGGAGGAGTTTGTGCCGGGGCCGGGACAGCCCTACGACGACGCCACCATGGCGCGGATCCAGGACAACGTCCTGGAATATGAGGAGATCGGACTTCTGGTGGATACTTATAACCCGACGTTAAAAAACGTAAAGGATACGTATTCGGATACCAAGGACGATTATAAAGATGTGGATAAATTAAAGAACCAGATCATGGAAGGCTCCGGCAGCCTGGCAGACCAGGCAGGGCAGCTTTCCGGCATGGCAGGCACCTTTGAGGATCTTCTGGGATACCAGAATATGGTAACGCCGGGAACGTATGCGGAGCTGGTGTACTCCTCGGAGGTTTTGTCCCAGCAGGCAGAGCAGATGACGCTGTCGGCCGATTCTCTGTCCGCAGTGACGCCGGAGATGCTAAAGGTAAAGATGGTGGACAGTACCCGGGCGGCACTGGTATCCGGGGCCCAGAGCGCCATGATCGGCTATGAGCAGCTTCTGCTCCAGAAGGAGAGCCTGGAGGATTCCATCACCCTCCTGGAGGAGGTCTATAAGTCCACCCAGACCCAGGCGTCCCTGGGACTGGCAACGGAAAACGCGGTGCTGACGGCCAGACAGAACCTGGAGTCAGCCCAGGCCGGAAGGCTCGCCATGGACGCCAGCGAGGTGAAGCTGCGCCAGAGCCTGTGTACGCTCCTGGGATGGGAGTACAACGGGAACCCGGAGATCCGGAAGGTGCCGGAAGCAGATCCTTCCCGGATCGGCGCCATGGATCCGGCAGCCGATAAACAGGCGGCCATCGACAATAACTACACCTTAAAATACAACCGTCTGAGCTATGAGCAGCTTACAGACGGCTCTGTGGAGCAGCAGAATATGGCCCGTACCATTGAGGACCAGACAGCGGCCATTTCCTCATCCCTGGAAAACCTGTATAACCAGGTGCTCCAGAAGAGAAATGAATACCAGACTGCCGTGGCAGCCCTGGAGCTGGAAAAGACAAAGATGGAGGCGGCGGACCGGAAAATGTCCGTGGGCACCATCGGACGTCTGGAATACCTCCAGCAGAAAAATTCCTATGCGGCAAAGGAGACGGCTGTGAAAACGGCGGATCTGGCCCTGTTCCAGGCCATGGAGACGTATGACCAGGCGGTGGAGGGGAATCTGAGCGTGTCCTAGGAAGAAAATGACCGGAAGGGAGGGAGCTGGTATGAGTGAAGATCAGTTCAGTGCAATGCTGGCGATTATTGTGCCGCCTGTTATTGAGCAGATCACGAAAAACAGTAATGTGGACGGTGAGAAGGCAATCTCCCGTTTTTATCAGTCCAGGCTCTATCAAGAACTTTCGGATGAAACGTCCAAGCTGTGGCATTATGGCCCCATGACCCTGTATACCATGTATCAGGACGAGCTTTTAACAGGCTCCTATGATTACCCGGAGGAGGCATAAGCGATGAGCAGAGAATTAGCGTTCCTGGTCTACTGCATGGAGCGGTACCGTCATTTTAAGGGACTCTCCGGTGCGGATGTGGCAAGGCTCTTTGATGAACATGGTGTTTACAGATATATTATAAAGTATTTTGAATCACTCCATACAATGGGAGACCATTGTATCGTACAGGATATTGACGATTATATCAGCGGCAGTTCAGATTAGTTCCTTCTGCCAAGTATTTCCGCCAGCTTAAACCGTACCGTAACGCGGGGCAGAGCGTCCTCTGACGCCTTCTGTCCCGTTTTTTCATGCCCGGGAAGGCGGAGCGCGGACGGGTGCCTGGCCCGCATGAGGGCGGAAAAATCGTCCTCGGGAAGCAGGGCCTTCAGCTGGTCCCTGGAGTCCTCCGGCACCACGGCGTGGGTGCTGTCCACATAGCAGAGGGAGGGATAGAGGACGCACCAGAAATTTTTCCCCTTTCCTTCCCCTAAAAGCACCCGGACCGCGTCGTAGGTCCCCGCCGGGAAGGTCATGTCCCCGTAGGTTTTTTCCGGGAACAGACACTGCTCCAGGCGGATATCCGCGCCATAGGAGAAGCCGCGGCTTTTCATGTATGCTTCCGCCGTCTCCTCCAGAAATGCTTTATGCTCCAGGATGTAGGAGGCCGTCTGGTCTTTTGTAAGGCTGTCTCCCGCCTCTGTCCCGGATTCTTCCGGCTGAGGATTTCCTGCGTCCTGCTCCGGCCCCTGCGCCGTTTCTGATCCCAGGCCCTGGCGGATGGTATCCAGAAGGAGGTCCTTTACCTCCAGCTTCAAAGCCTGGTCTTTAGGGGAATCGCTGTTGGCCAGCACGTGGAACCGCAGGACCTTTGGCGCGATCCGCGAGGCCAGGGCCTCCTCCTTTCTCCTCAGACCGTTCATGGCCGTTAAAAAGACCATCAGTGCCAGTGTCATGGACAGGCAGATATACCATTTCTTTTTCATGAGCTCCTCCAGTTTTTTATACGATTTTGCTATTTGTAATTATTGCCTGTTGTGCTATAATTTAAACGAATTGACGCCGCGGAGAGAACAGGCGCGGGAGGAGATCCTCCGTCCGGCCCATGGAAGGCTCTTCCGGCCCATCAACCATGAAAGGAAGCAGCAGATCAATATGGAAAAATTAAATGTGGTAGCCCTGTTTGGCGGGCAGTCTTCGGAGCATGTGGTCTCCTGTATGTCTGTCCAGAATGTGGCAGCCAATATCAATAAGGAAAAATACAATGTGATCCTGGTGGGGATCACAGAGGAGGGCCGCTGGCTTAAGGTGGACTCTCTGGATGAAGTGAAAAATGACACCTGGAGGACCAGCGGCTCCAGAGCCGTTCTTTCCCCGGACGCCACAGAAAAGGTCTTATGGGTGATCCGCCACGGAAAGGCAGAAAAAATCCCGGTGGACGTGGTGTTCCCGGTGCTCCACGGCCTTTACGGGGAGGACGGCACGGTCCAGGGGATCCTGGAGCTGGCGCAGATCCCCTATGTGGGCTGCGGCGTCTTAGCCTCCGCCGTGTCCATGGATAAGCTGTCCACGAAGCTGATCGTAAAGAACCTGGGGATCCGCCAGGCAGAATACGTGCCGGTGATGAAGGAAGAGCTGGAGCAGATGGACCAGGTGGTAAAGCGGGTAGAGGACGCGTTTCCGTATCCGGTGTTCATAAAGCCGTCCAACGCAGGCTCCTCCAGGGGCGTGTCCCGGGCCGACGACCGGAAGTCCCTGGAAAACGGCCTTAAGGAGGCGGCGCTCCATGACCGGCGGATCCTGGTGGAGGAGATGATCGTGGGCCACGAGGTGGAATGCGCGGTCTTTGGCGGAGGAAAAGAGGAGGTACGGGCCTCCGGCGTGGGAGAGATCCTGGCGGCGGCCGATTTCTATGATTTTGACGCCAAATATTATAATTCCGATTCCAGGACCGTGGTGGATCCGGAGCTTCCGGGAAACGCGGCGGAGGAGATCCGGGAGTCGGCAGTGCGTATTTTTAAGGCTGTGGACGGCTATGGCCTTTCCCGGGTGGACTTCTTCGTAAAGGAGGACGGGGAGGTGGTCTTCAATGAGATCAATACCATGCCCGGCTTCACGGCCATCAGTATGTACCCCATGCTCTGGGAGGCCAGAGGCGTGGGAAAAGAGAAACTGGTGGACGATCTTCTGGAACATGCGCTCAGGCGCTACGAAAGGTAGGCGCTTATTATGGATAAGAACGCACCCATCGGGATCTTTGATTCCGGCGTGGGAGGGCTCACGGTGGCCAGAGAGGTGATGCGCCAGCTTCCGGACGAGAGGATCGTTTATTTCGGGGATACGGCCCGCCTTCCCTACGGGACAAAATCCCAGGATACGGTGATCCGTTTTTCGGAGCAGATCATGCGCTTTTTGCGGTCCAAGGGAGTGAAGGCCATCGTCATCGCCTGCAATACGGCGTCCTCCTATGCCCTGGACGCCCTGAGACGGTCTGAGGATATCCCCATCATCGGCGTGATCAACGCCGGGGCCAGGGCGGCGGTCTCCGCCACAAAAAACGGGAGGATCGGAGTGATCGGGACCGACGGGACCATCAACAGCAAAGCGTATTCCTCTGTTTTAAAAAGCATGAATCCGGCGGTGGAGGTATTCGGAAAGGCCTGCCCCCTGTTCGTTCCTCTGGTGGAGGAGGGGCTTCTCCACGATACTGTGACGGACGAGATCGCCTCCCGGTATCTGTCGGTGCTGAAGGAAAAATACATCGATACCCTGGTCATGGGCTGTACCCATTATCCTCTGATCCGCTCCACCATCGCCCGCACCATGGGAGACGAGGTGACTCTGGTGAATCCGGCCTATGAGACGGCGGTGCAGCTCAGGACCCTTCTCCGGTCCATGGAGATGGACTGTGACGGGGACCAGGAGGTCCGGGTGGAGGAAAAGTACCAGTTTTATGTGAGCGATATGGCAGAAAAATTCAGCTCCTTTGCCGGGTTTATCCTTCCCGGGAAGGTGAAGGATACCATGCTGATCGACATTGAGAAATATTAGGAGCAACAGATGACAAAAGATGTTCTGGTAAGAGTCAAGGGGACCCAGTTCATGGACGACGAGAATGACGTGATCGAGATGATCACTGCGGGGACCTTTAATGAAAAGAATGGAAAAAAATATCTGATCTATGATGAGACCATTGTGGAGGGCGGAGACCAGACCCACAATATCGTGAAGATCTGGCCGGATAAGGTGGAGGTGACCAAGCGGGGACTGGTGGACACCCATATGACCTTTGAGTGCGGGAAAAAGCACATGTGCAACTATATGACGCCGGTGGGACTGATCATCCTGGGGATCACCACCTCAGCCCTGGAGGTGGAGGAGGATGAGACATCCATGGGGATCGTCATTTCCTATGCCCTGGAAATGAACGGCGAATACATTTCCGGCTGCGGCCTTGAAATTTACGCCAGGGATAAGGGAAATGGTCCCTGGAGCCTGGATTAAGGACGGAGAAGAAAGAGAGGAAGACAGAATATGGAAAGCTTTTTGGTAGCGGTCAACGCGGTTGTCCCATTTCTCTGTTACATTACCTTCGGATATGTGATGAAGATCAAGGGAGTGGTAAAGGAGGACTTTCTCCAGCAGCTGAATAAGATGGTTTTTAAGGTCTTTTATCCGTTTATGACCTTTTATAATATTTATAAGGCTGACGCCAGTTCCCTTCCCAGACCAGTGATGCTGATTTTCTGCGGCATCAGTATCCTGGTGCTGGAGGTGATCCTGGTGCTCACGGTCCCCAGGCTGGTAAAGGAGAATCCCAGAAGGGGCGTGATCATCCAGGCCATTTACCGGAGCAATTTCGTCCTGTTCGGTCTTCCTCTGACTGTTTCTGTGTTCGGGGATGTGGCCTCCTCTGTGGCGGCCATGGTGGTGACTGTGGTAATTACCATTTATAATACGACTTCTGTGGTGATCCTGGAAATGTTCAATTCAGAAGGGAAAACAGACGTGAAGACGATCCTGGTCAATGTGGTGAAAAATCCGCTGCTCCAGGGGGCTATGGTGGGTCTGGTGTTTTTCTTTCTGGGCATCCATGTGCCCAAGAGCCTTTTAACACCCATTGCGGCCTTTGCGGACGCCACCTCGCCAGTGGCCCTGTTCGTCCTGGGCGGGACACTTCACTTCAACGCCATCCGCGGCAACCTGAAATACCTGGTACCGGCCCTGTCCTTAAAGCTTTTGGTGCTTCCTGCGGTGATGCTGGCCCTGGGCTACGCCTTTGGCCTCCGGGATCTGGAGCTGTTCCTTCTGGTGGCGATCTACGGAACACCGGTGGCTGCCGCCTCTTATCCCATGGCCCAGAACATGGGCGGCGACGGCGAGCTGGCTGGCCAGTTCGTGGTCATCAGCACCGTCGTCGCCGTTGGGACCCTGTTTGGGTGGATCTTCTTTATGAAGAGCGTGGGACTGATCTAGTCCATCTTCTTCAGTACGATATTTTTGATCCGGCCTCCGTCCAGGATGAGGGAGCCGTTTTCCGGCCTCACATACATCGTAAGATCCGGGCCGAAGCTGAAAATGTTTTCTCCGGCTGCGTTCCTGTAAAGCTCTGATTTTCCATAACGGAGCATACAGAGGGCGCAGCCGTTTTCTGTTTTCTCAAGAGTAACGTGGGCGTCGGTTTCCTCATCGTAGTAATGGCCTTCCTCAAAAAGAGAGGGATCAGCCGGGGAGACCGGCGTCATTTTTACCACGCGGGCCGGAAGACGGTAAAGGATCCCTTCCTCTGTGAAGTAGATCACCTCGTCCAGAGTGCCGACCCGGTAGCCGCCGTCTTCGGTCCTGACCAGTTCAGTTTCGCACCATTCTCTCTTCATAAAGAGCGTTCCGTCATGGTCCAGGATGTTTACAAACAGCGGATCATCGGGAAGGGAGGCAGCAAACAGACCGGCATGGGCGGGAGCCTCTTTGTGCTCCGGTACAGCGGGCTCGGTGCAGTCCGGAAGACCAAGAACGATGCAGGCAGCCTTATCGGCCATTTTTGCCATGACGCGGGTGGTGGTATTGCTTAACAGGATCACCTCCAGCTCCTTTTCGGGGATACAGGATACCTGTCCGCGGTAAGCGGCATCGGCGCCGCCGTGGCCGAACACATCCAGTCCGTGGAGCTTATGGGTCATGAGGCCGCCGCAGTATTCCGCAGCCGTTCCGTCGCTTAAGATGGCCGGGGTCTTCATCAGGGCAATGATCTCCGGGTCGATGACCTGGGGATGGATGTACTCGTCCAGGATCTTACTGAGATCGGAGGCACATGTATTGACGGAGGTGGGGCCGTAAACGCAATAGTTTAAGGGATTATAATAGTAATTTCCGTCGCCGTCATCCTGGTAGGAGTAGACCAGGTTGGGAACGATCTGGGTGTAGCTTTCCCGGACGAAGGTGTGCTCCATGCCGAGAGGCTTGAAGATCCGTTCTTTGGCAAACTGCGGGAAGCTCATGCCGGACAGCTTTTCAACGATCAGCGCCAGAAGATGGAAGCCCGTGTTGCTGTAAAGATATCTGGACTGGGGCTTGAAGTTTAAGTGCTTCTGGAGCCGGATGGTGGTGTTGATGTCATCCATGGTGATCTGGTCGTTGATGGTGATGCTGCGCATGAATAAAAGCTCCCACTGGTCCCTGAGGCCGCTGACATTGTTCATCATCTGGCGCACGGTAATGGGCTCTTCGATGTTGATATATTCTCCCACATATTTACGGATATCGTCGTCCAGGCCCAGCTTCCCTTCCTTCCAGAGAAGGAGGATGGAGAGGACGGTGAACTCCTTGGAGATGGAGGCCACGTGCAGGATGCTGTCGTTTTTGATCTTCAGCTGGTTCTCCAGGTTTCCGTAGCCAAAGCATTTTTCATAAACAGTTTCGCCGTGCTGGCGGATCAGCACCTGGGCTCCCGGGCAGAGGCCGTTGTCCCATACGCGGAAAAGATCATCGAGCTGTTTGCTTACATTTGTGTTCATTGGTCGTATCCTTTCAGAAATATCAGTGTTTTAAAATGTGACGGAAGGTATGGAGCCAGTTTTCCCCGGCCAGCTTTGCCAGATGGCTTTCTGTATACCCGTGCTGCCTTAAATGGTCCAGGAAGGCCGGAAGGTTCTCGTGGGCTCCGGAGAGGATATCAAAGGGGCGCTCCGGCATCTGGTCCGTGGACGAGGACAGGTCGTCCGCAAAAAATGAGTCGCAGAAATCGAAGCCAAAGGCCACATGGTCCTCTCCCATGATCTCTGTCATATGATCCAGATGGGCGGTCAGTCCGTTCTGATCGGGGGAAACACCGGGACCGGCGGTCAGGAGACTGCACCCGTTGAGTCCCACCGTTCCGCCGCGGCTGGCGATCTCCCGCATCTGGCAGTCGGTCAGGTTCCGGTTGCTGCCGGCAACGGCCCTGGAGTTGGAGTGGGAGGCGATCACCGGGCAGGAGGTGATGGAGAGCACGTCCTCCACCCCTTCATCGCTTAAATGGCTGAGGTCCAGGATCATATGAAGGTCTTCGGCTTCCTTCACCAGCTCCCGGCCAAACTCCGTAAGGCCGCCTTTTTTCAGGCTGCCGGAAAAGTCGCAGCCGTCAGCCGCAGCGTTTCTGCGGCTCCAGGCCAGGCCCAGTCCACGGACGCCTGCGGCATAAAAGCCGTGGAGCAGGAGGCAGGAGGAAACGGGCTCTGCTCCCTCAAAGGAGAGAAGAAAGCCGATCTTTCCGGTTTCGGCGGCCCGGAGGAAGTCGTCTGCGCTGGTGCAGAGCATGAGAAGATCCGGGGTTTCCTCGATCTCGCAGTGGAGGGCCGAGATCTGCTCCATGGCCACAGAAAGGGCCCCATAGGGCAGGTACTGGCTGTCCACAAAAATGGAGGCGACGATACCGGTCACGCCGCCCTTCTGGAAGGCGGGATAGTAACGCCTCCGGATGACCTGGCGCTCGCCTTTTTTCCGGCGGGCGGCCACGTCCATGAGAATATCATAATGTCCGTCAATGATGTATTTCATAGTTACAGCTTCCTTAGTATACTAATTGTGAGAAGTAGACGACGATGACCGCCTCTTCCTTTGATCGGTTCATATAGTTGTGCAGGCTGCCGCTGGGAATATAGAAGCTGTCGCCCTCATGGATCGTGTATACGCTGTTGTCCATGTGGAGCTCCATCTCTCCCTTTAAAAGCAGAAGGCTTTCATCGTATGTGCTGTGGGAGATCATGCGCTCTGTGACCCAGTGGCCCGGCTGTACACGGACCATAAGACCGGTGATCTTCGCTTCCCTTCCGTCCGGGAGGCGGGAGGGGGTGAAGATGGAGTAGGAGACATCGATCTCGGGGATCTTCATGGGGATCCGGTTCTCTTTGCGGATCAGAAAGGATTCCCGGGAGCCGCCTTCTCCATCTGCCTGTGCCAGGGGAGCGTCGTCGGATCCGCCCATGATGAGCCAGACCTCAGAGCATTCCAGGCAGGCGGCGATCTTTCTCAGGGCAGAAAGCGACGGAGATTTCAGATTCCGTTCGATCTGGGAGATATGCCCGATGGTATATCCGGTCGCGTCTGCGACCTGTTTCAAAGTCATTCCTTTTTTCTTCCGGGCTTCCCGGATCCGATTTCCATACATGGTTCAGATTTCCCCCTTTCATATGCCGGTCATGGGCTGCTTCCGGCGGCGTCCTCCCGCGGGACCGGGCAGCCGGATAAAGATTCCGGGACCCTTAGCTGGCGGTTCCGGAGAGGCTTGTGAGTGCGGAGATCCCGCAGGCCAGTTCCTTCATATCGGCGCAGGTGATCTCCACCTCAGTGCCGCTTAAGCGTCTTACGCCCGGAGTCAGGGCAACGGCATCGGCCATGGCTGTTGATTTAAAATCAATGCCCAGAACGGCCGGAACGGCTGTCTCGTAAAGGGGGAGCTTCTTTAAGTCGGATGCCAGGACCTCCTTCACTGCACAGATGGTGTCCTCGCGGAGCTTTCTCTGGGGCTGGAACTTTGCCGCATAGCGGGTAAGGGATTCTTTTGTGGTCACAAATTTTACCCAGGGCATCATTTCCTTATCGATCAGCTGCCTGCGCAGACCGGAATCGCCGATGACCAGTCCCACCGGTACTTTATAGGAGGCGGCAATGGCGGCGTTGGTAACGGTCTCGTTCATATAGGCTCCATTGATCTTCAGGCATGAAACGACCTTTCCATAGAAGCTGTGATCCATATTGGCGCAGATCTCTCCGGGGCCGGCGTGGTATCCGGCAAAGAACGCCACATCATATGTCTCATCCAGACAGGCCACCATATACTGCGGGCGCGGGGAGCCGCTGACCAGGCTGATCCGGTCATCCATCTGGCTCAGTTCATCATAGGAAAGGTTTCTTCCGCTTCCATGGGAATCGGCAATGGTGATCTCCTCAACCTCTCCATTTTTTTCAGAGGCCTGGATCCCTTCAATGATCCAGCGGACCTGGTTATGGAGCGCCCGGCGGAAAGAAACTGTCTCTTCCCGTTCCTGGGACGGAGACGTGATGCCTGCCATACCTTCCATGTCGACAGAAATAAAGATTTTCATGATAATCCTCCTTAAGAATGCGTAGATATATTTTGTAGTGAGATTACTCTATGTTGAAACATTATAAAACTATAATAAAATAAAGTCAATATATTGACAGAATTAACAAAAATAATTATACTATGAGTAATATTATACTGTAAGTTAAAAAATGGAGGCGACTCCGGAACAGCCCTTAAAATATCCAGGGAAAGCAGAGGTAAGAAAATGAAATATAATTTTGATGAGCCCGTGGACAGAAGCCAGAACCGCTCCGCCAAATACGATGAGCGCGTGAAAAATTTTGGTACAGACGACGTGATCCCCTTATGGATCGCAGATATGGATTTTAAGACGGCCCAGCCCATCATCGACGCCTGCAAAAAGAAAGCGGAGGAAGGGATCTGGGGTTATACCTCCCGGCCGGACAGCTATTTTAAGGCGTATGCAGACTGGCAGGAGAGAAGAAACGGCTGGAAGTTTGATCCGTCTCTCTGCAGCTGGAGCCTGGGAGTGGTCCCGGCCCTGGCGGGGATCATCAAGCTGTTTACCCAAAAGGGAGAAAAGGTCCTGATCCAGCCGCCGGTGTACCCGGAATTTTTCGATATCACAGAAAATACCGGAAGGACCCTGGTGCAGAATAACTTCCTGGAGCGGGACGGCGTATGGGAAGTGGACTTTGAAGACTTTGAAAGACAGGCAAAGGACCCGGAGGTGAAGCTTTTCATCCTCTGCAATCCCCACAATCCCCTGGGACGGGTATGGACGAAGGAAGAACTGGAAAGGATGCTTACGATCTGCTTTGAAAACGACGTGCTGGTGGTTTCCGACGAGATCCATTCCGACCTGATCTTCCATGGGAAAAAGCATACGCCGGCGGTCCTTGCGGCACCGGGAGCAGATAAAAAGGTGATCACCTGTATCTCTGTCACAAAGACCTTTAACCTGGCCGGCCTCCAGGCATCCACCACGGTGTTCCCGTGTCTGGAAATGAAGAAGAAGTTCGATTCCTACTGGGGCGGCATGGACATCCACCGGAACAACGCCTTCAGCTCCGTGGCCATGGAAGCGGCCTTAAATGAGGGCGAGGAGTGGCTGGAGCAGCTTCTGGAATACATATCCGGAAACCTGGATTATATTAAGGAATATTTTGACACAAGGATCCCGCTGATCCGGGCCAATATCCCCGACGCCACCTACCTGGTGTGGCTGGACTGCCGGAAGCTCAATATGACAGACCAGGAGCTTAAGGCGTTTATGATCAGAAAGGCCGGTCTGGGACTGAATCCGGGTTCTGATTTCACAAGGGCTCTGAGCGGATTTATGCGGTTAAACGCAGCGTGTCCAAGGGCCACTCTGGAAAAGGCCCTGGGGCAGCTGGAACGGGCCGTCAATGAGCTGGCTCATTAAGGGAGGAAACATCATGCATGAACTTACAAAACTGATCAAAGACGATATGCGTCCGGCCCTGGGAGTTACAGAGCCGGGGGCCATTGCATACGCAGTCTCCAGAGCCAGATCCTATCTTACGGGAGAGCTTAAGGAGGTGCGGCTCTTATTAAACAGCGGCATGTATAAAAATGCCTATACCTGCGGGATCCCCAACAGCCTGTTTTTCGGAAACGAATATGCGGCTGCCCTGGGAGCCGTGGCCGGGAGACCGGAAAAGGAGCTGGAGAGCCTGGCCGATGTGACAGAAGCGGACAATGCGGCGGCAGAGGCCCTGGTGAAGGCCGGAAGGATCCATGTGGAAATGAGCGGGATCACCAGCCGGATCTTCATTGAGGCCCAGGTAAAGACCGCAGACGGCGAAGCCATGGTGCGGATCCGGGACTCCCATACCAATGTGGTACGGATCGAAGCAAACGGAAAAACCATCCTGGACCGGGAGGAGCCCCAGGCTGCAGAGGCTGCAGAGGAAACGCCTCTGATCCATAATTATACCCTGAGGCAGATCTATGAATATGCGAAAACGGTCCCGGCAGAAGAGATCTCCTTCATAAAGGCCGCCTATGACATGAACTACGCCCTGTTTGAAGAGGGCTTAAAGAACGAAAGGACCACCTATGCCCGCCATCTCCTGAAAAAGAACGGCGGACAGATCCTTTCCTCCGATGAGCAGAAAACGGCATCCCTTCTCTGCAATGCCGCCATCGAGGCCCGTGTCATCGGACTGGACCGGCCGGCCATGAGCATCACCGGCTCCGGGGCCCACGGGATCATCGCCACCATGCCCCTTTACGGCGTATGTAAGATCCGGGGGCTGGAGGATGAGGCATTGTACCGGGCAACGGCGCTTAGTTATCTGATCTGTATGTATATTAAGGAATATTCCGGCAAATTATCGGCCTTCTGCGGCTGCGGGATCGCGGCCGGAACGGGAATGGCCTGCGCTCTGGTATATCTGTGGGGCGGCGACGATCAGATGATGGCAAAGACCATCAACAACATGGCCAGCAGCATCACCGGAATGATCTGCCACGGCGGGAATAAGGGCTGTACCATGAAGGGCGTTGTGGCTGTGGACGCGGCATTCCAGTCCGCAGAGCTGGGAATGAACGGGATCTTCATCGACGATATCCATGGCATCAACGGCAGTACGCCGGAGGAGACCATGCGCCATATGGGTGAGATCGCCTCGCCGGGCATGACGGGAACAGAGAAGACCATCGTGGATATCCTGCAGGAAAAGGGCCGGGCGTAAGGGCCAGACCCTGGCCCGCTGCCCGCGAAAATAAAAAGGGGCTGTCGGGAAATAGATAGTCTAAAACAGGGCCGGCTGTGACTTATGTGAGTCACAACCGACCCTGAAATTTTTTCATAAAAAAGAGAAAAAGATGGCTAACGACAACCATCTTTTCCCCGTTCCATGTTATAATGGAACTATGCTTAAACAAGATTATTATAACGACTTTTTTGATTTTGGGCAACAGAAAATTAACTTCAGCTTCTTCGAATTGCATTTACCCGACGACGATCCTGTCTATACCCTGAAAAAAGTAATGGAGGAATTGGATTTTTCAGGCCTGCTGGCCTGTTGTTCAGACCAGGGAAGAACCGGGTACAATCCAATCATGCTGTATGCTGTTGTTACCTACGCAAACATGCGTGGCATCCGGGCCGTTGACCGGATCGTGGAACTGTGTGAACGGGACCTGGCATTCATCTGGCTGACCAAAGGCCAGAGACCCAGGCGGGATGCTTTTTATGATTTTAAGGGAAAAAAACTGACCGGTGAGATCCTGGATGAACTGAATTACCAGTTCCTGCGCCGTTTGAAAAAGGAAGGCCTGCTCACACTCAGAGAGCTTTTTATCGATGGCACTAAAATAGAAGCAAACGCCAACCGTTATACCTTTGTCTGGCGGGGAAGCTTAAACTACCATCTTGCGGGGCTTCTGGACACCATTGATGCCCTTTATGCAGCTTACAATGCACTTCTGCATGAAAACGGGTATGGACCGAAATATGATCTTGGGGATGCCAGGATGTTTGTGGTGGAAGGCATGGACAAAGTCCGGCGTGTGATCGAGGAGAACCGGAAACGGAAGCTGACAAAGCACAAGAAGATTTCCAATAATACCGTGATCGAAATCGACGGCTGTTCCCCGCCTGAGATCCTGAAGCTGCAGAAAAACCTGAAAACGATCGCTGAAGGGGAAGGGATCGGTTTTGTTTACGGAAAGGGACAGCGTAAGCCGGAGATCCAGAAGCTGTATGAAGAACTGGAGACCTGCGGCAGCCGCCTGATGGAATACAAGGAACACTTTGAGATCATGGGAAAAGGACGGAACAGCTATTCCAAGACAGATCTGGAAGCAACCTTCATGAGAATGAAAGAAGACCACATGCTCAACGGCCAGCTGAAACCGGCATACAATGTCCAGATCGCAGTAGAGAACTATTTCATTGTCCACAGTTATGTCAGCAGCGACCGGACTGATTACAACACGCTGATCCCGGTTTTGGAAAAGCACCGGAAAGCATTTGGGGAAGATCTGGAAGCAGTCACTGCGGACAGCGGTTACTGCAGCGAAAAGAATCTTTCCTATCTGAAGGAGAACGGGATCAAAAGCTATATCAAGCTTCAGGATCACGAAAAACGGAGGACCCGTGCATACAAAGCGGATATCGGAAAGTATTATAACATGAGCTGTGCCGTTTTTGAGGATGAGTATTACTACATCTGCCATGATGGGCGGGAACTGCGGCATATGCGGACGGAAAGCAGGATACAGGAT
>JACRTJ010000025.1 GCA_014385265.1 Enterocloster hominis (ex Liu et al. 2021) | reverse complement strand
TCTCGTTTCTTATCTGCATTTTTAGTCATCATAAAAAACACCGCCTTTCTGATAATTCCATTATACCAGAAAAACGGTTATAAATGTAGAAAAGCCCGGCTTTTGCTGGGACTTTGTCTCCTCATATAATCAAGTGTTTTTTATTGAAAATTCAAGGTTTTTCAACCTTTATATCTCAGTGAATAAGCCAAAGCTATGAGCATTTCGATGTATCAAGTACCGAAATAGTGGTTAAAAGGTATACGAAATAAAACGTCATTGATTTCCGCTTTACTGGCCTTGTGTATACCCATCCCTCTATGGCAGCTAACCTCCTATATCCACCAGGATCATCTCTGTCTCCAGAGGTCCTAACTTCCTTCGTCCTGCCTGCCCATAACCAGGGTGTCAGCTATGCTCCTTAACGGGGTCATATGCCCCATGGTGACTATTTCTGCCGACTACTGGCTCATTCTTTGTATTGTTGATTACTGACTTGCTTCCTGTATCAGCACTGTGATTAGTGGACGTTATCTGCTACATTCTGCCTGATTCAGTGGCTGCCCACATGACAGCCTCCACTATAGTTACTTTTTTCTTATGCTGCTTGCAGATAAGCTTCCGGTCTCCTGATATCACTGACCATCTTTTTGGGATCATAATCCACACCTTTTGTCAGCATCGCATAAAAGACACGTATCAGCTTGGTTGCAACCGCCATAAGTGACTGCATCTTCTTTAATGGATTCCGTCTTCTGGTTGTGTAATAATTATGGAGTTCTCTGAACTCCGGGTTCTTCGCCACAAGCGACATTGCAGCCTCAAAGAGCAGGTATCTGAGTCTCTTTCGACCTCGTCTGCTTATTGTTGTCCCGCCCTTGTGCTTTCCGGAACTATTCTCAACCAATGCCAATCCTGCAAGCTTCTGCAGTTCCTTCGGATTGTTGAAGCGGCTGATATCACCTACTTCTGCAAGAAATCCTGACACTGTCCTGATTCCCACTCCTTTGATCTCTAACAGCTTTTCAGCCATCGGAATCCCTTTTACCAGTTCTTCAATTAGAACCATAACTTCCTGTAGACGCATATTTCTGGATTCATAGTCCTCCAGAAGCATTCGGATTTCCATTCTTGCAGACACCGCACCTTCTTTGCTTCCAACGCTGTGCCCAGCAGCTTCTATCAGGGTCTTCGCCCTCGCTTTTCCAACTGCCCTTAACTTCGCATCCCGCCAGATCTGGTTCACCCCATCGATACCTAACGTCAGGATATCTTCAGGAAGTGGTGCTGCTTTAAGGATCAGCATTCCGCTCTTGGCATCCGGCTTTCCGTATACCGTCTTATATTCGGGAAAATATATATTGAACCAACGACTGATCCTGTTTTGAATTCTTGTAAGTTCCGCCTGTAACTGGAATCTTATGTTTGATGCTGTTCTGAGATCAGCGTAAACACCATCCGGCAGGTATGGGATCATGTAACGTCCCTCTCTCACTAATCCTGCTATAACTTTCGGATCCTTACGGTCATTTTTAGTTGGATTATTGTCGTCGAGTTCTTTTGATTTTTTCACATGGTGAGGATTCACGAGAACCGGTTTCATTTCATTATCCTGTAGAAACTTTCCAAGATTAAACCAGTAGTGCCCGGTCGGTTCCATACCTGGAACCACCTTTTCCTTCTCATGTCTATCTTTGAGGTCCAGGATCCATTCCTTAAATGTCACAAATCCAGCCTCTGTGTTGCTAAACTTAAATGGTTTCTTCGAATACTCGATTCCTCTGTAATCAAAAGCTCTAGCATAGTGCGTTTCACTTCCGACATCAATTCCGAGTACCAAAGTTTTTTCTGTAATAGCTTCAATTTTTGCATTCTGTGTGTTAGACTTCATTGTAGATACCTCTCTGTATAATAAGATTTTTACTAACCTGCCAGTCAGTAGTCTTATTGTACTCTGAGGTATTTTCAATTTTCAATGTCTACGCTTTTTATTATACAGGAAGCTCCTTATTTTCGTGCTGTTCAAATTTTATTATCACTTATTATCCCTACTCCATATCCTCTTTGAATACTTTCATCCCATTATATGCCGCACGAAACACTCGCTCCTTTTTCATATATTCATCGGAAACTTTCCCTTTGATTTTCGCCAACAGCTGACGTCTCTCCCTATCTGTTTCCCGTTTTTCCATATCCTCAATCCTGTCATAAAGCAATTCCAGCCGTTCAACCAGCCATGCCAGATTATGTATTGGGCGATAAAGTTTTAACAGACGAATCATCTCACGGCCTTTGGGATCCTCCGAATCAATCCCGCCCAGTTCATTTCGGTAAAATATATCATTGTAGTCTGTCATCACGGGATTATAAAATAATTCGTTGACAATCCGGTCATCATGTTCCAAATCGCCCTTATATTTATCGCCCTTTGACAGATTACATTTTGGACAGGACCACATAAGATTTTGATAATCCGTCTTCAGTGAATCTCTCTTCCCCTCAAACGCCTTTTTAGGAATAAAATGTTCTATGTGATAAGGAGTCGTAACCAGCCCTCCCGGCATATTGCAATAACAGCATCGGTCAGAGAAATCTTTCTTCAGGATGTCTCTGTATTTCTTTTCATCGTCAAACTTTTCCTTACATGTCTTTTGTATCTTGTGATTTTTAAATGCCGCGTACCTCATCGTATCATCCTAACAAATCTTCGTATTTTTTCAGCTGCTCAAAAGCCTCTTTCAGATCATCCATGTCCATAGATTTATCTACTACCGTCTGATAGATCGCCTTGTACCTTCCCAGGTCATTCTCAATCTCCATGACCTTTTCCATTGCGTCCATATCCGATCCATTCTGCTCCAACCGCATAAGGTTTGCCGTCAGTTCCGCCTCCAGATTCGCTCTCCTGGATACGTATTTCTTCATATTCAACAGGATTTTCCCTACCATGACAGCACATTCCGGCGAATCCACCTTCAAAAATTCCTTTTTGGCATATACCTTATCCGCATCTGTATGCGGAGACTCCAATCCCTCGTCCGGTACATTTGTCAGGATCACCACCGGAAATTCCGGTATCTCCTCATGCATGAACTCGATAATCTCCCAGCCTTTTATCACATCTTTCGTGGTATCAAGCCGAAAATCCACGATCAAAGCATGAATCCGATCTGCCGATATATCCTCTTGTATCTCCTTAAAAAGGTCCTCTTTGGAACGTGAATTCAATTCATACTCTTTAAAAGCAACAGGCGTGCCCTCCGTAATATTATCCAAAACAGCTACCTGAATATCTGCACGCTGCCCCGCCACATCATCAATAATACCAATCTGATACATCACGTTCTCCTTTCCGGCTTTTTCCATGCAATCCGCAGACCAAAGCCATCTTTCTTATCCATAACAGAAATCACCCCGTTATACCGTTCGACGGTTTCCTTTACCACCCATAGCCCCAGCCCTGTCCCAGCTGTCGATGTCTTAGCATCTTTCTTAGAAGTTTCTCCCATCTCAAAGATCTTATCCGGATTGTCCTTAAACTTTTCATCCAGACAAGGGCCATTGTTTTCCATATACAGATACAGCATATCCGCACTCTCTTCCAGCGTAAAGGCGATCTCTCTCTTTGGATTGTGTTCCCGCTCTAGAAACCATGCCGCGTTCAGCAGAAAATTGTTCAATATGATATACATATCAACTACTGCCATCTGTATCCGGTCATCCAACTCCTTTTCTGCAAAGATATCTGGCCTAATAACTATATGTTTCTCCTCCAAAAGAAGGCTCCATTTCTCAAGGATATCCCTTATTACCTTCTGCATTGAGATCTCCTGGCGCTTCAGGCTCTCTTTCTTCAATCCTTCCATGACCACATCCAGAAATGCGGCTGTCACCCTGTCAGTTTTTTCCAGCGCATCAATCCACGGATAAGGATTGTAAGCTGCTATCCCCGTATATTCCTGCCCCTTTAAAATATGTCTTACGCGGCTTCTGATCTGGGATGCCCGAACATGGAATTGTGTGTTAATGGCATTAAATTCATGAAAAAATGTGTTCAGTACAATCCCCGATGAACTGAGAATCTGAAGGATCTGCTTGCTGTTCAGCTCCCGTTCCGAATCCTGCATCATCTTATAAACCGTATCAAACATCTCATCTTCTGAAAAATCATTTTCCTGATTCTCATCCGCATCGGGTGACTGGTTATCTGCAGGCTCTTTTTCCTTATTGCCAGAATCACGCTCCTCTTTCTGCTTCTTTCGGCGTTCTTCCTCTCTTCTAGCTGCCTCCTGCTTAACCTTTTCCGTATAATCAGACAATTCCTCTTCAATCGACTTGATCCATCTGGCGTATTCACGGTAAATATACTGTCTGTCGAATTCAAACTCCTTTAGGCACTCCTGAAGGAGTTCCACAAAGATGTAATAGGTATCTGTGAGCGCGATTCCCTCCCGGTTGGCCATGTCCTCCAGATAGGGGTTGGCTTCCCGCCCAATCTTCACCAGACCAATCATCTGGTACGGCTGTACGCGCCATGCACCACTGGGATGCGAAATCGATGCCGGACTTTTCTGTGCACGGCCCCCCATCCCAAGCCAGTCATACAGCGCACCCTCATCTCCATAAGGACGCACTTTAAAATCATCCCTATACAGTTTCACGCCAGAAAACTGATTCAGCAGCCGCTTTCGATCTCCCGCAGTAACCCGCTTCATTATATCATACTCATTATTTGTATTTCTCAAAAAGTACATTTCTGCAGTGAATGGCCCGATCTTGCGCGCCTTTTCCAGCTCATCGGGAGGAATGATGTTCTCTATCTTCTTTTCAATGATGCGCTCCTTATCATAAGCAGCCTTTTGATATCCATCCCTTTGAAACGCCTCCCTGGACCAAAATTCTTCTATCTGCCTCGTTGAAGACGCGCCATACATCTCCACTGTTATTTTGCGCTTGGACAGGTTCACTTCGTTGCGCAGAAGTTTGATTTTAAGTATCTCCTGACCATCGAACTGTGCAAGAATCCGATAATCATAATCTTTGGGATCAATTGCAACTTTTTCTGTCTTATAACAATATTCAGGATAAAATGCATTATTCACAATCACTTCAAAACGATCAACACTCCCGATTGGATTAATACTCTTTAAGTTTGTATTGACCTTTTGAAACAGACGACCGCTCCAGGCTTCCCGCACGGGACTCAGGATGATCATGGTTCCCGTCGCCCAGTCATGCTCCTCCAGCATCGTTCTCTCTTTCATTGCTGTCACCCGTGCCACAATCTGTTCATAGTCATCTGGCTGTTCCTCCAACTCTGCCTTCACCTCATTGATAAGCTTAGCGCTGGCAAACTGGTCCCAATCCATGCTCCACTTAACAACCGTTTCGCTGGCTTTCGCTTTCGTATACACCACCGACTTAACCGACAGCTTATCAAGCGCAAACCTTCCGATTCCCTTTGCCCCAGTTTTAACTCGCCCTTTATCCGATCTTATGTCATACTCTTTATTGCTGGTTCCAATATGCATCCACGCTGATTTTACCGTATCGGCAGTCATACCACAGCCATTATCTGCCACAATAATCTTGTTATGAGCAAACAAAATCCCTCTTAACTGCGCTTCCTCTGCCTCTGACAAGCTAGCCTTTTTCTTCAGCTTGTCATCCTCTGTCTCGTAACAGTCAAGCACAAATTTCAGTTCGTCCTCCGAAAGATTTTTCACAAAACGATCCAGAGAATCCACCATAGTTGGAACATCCGGAAACGGCATGTAAAAATAAATCCAAACGCAGGAGGCATCTGCATCATACGCATTCTTGATCAGTTCAATCAAGGCCCCATCCACATCCGCAATATTCTCACGGCCAATCAGCCGCGCCGCTTTCGCTCCAACTGAAAATTCGATTTTCTGCATATCTGTCACCACTTTTCTTCAAAGGTATAGTTTTCCACATCACTCGGGCTGATTCTGTAGGTCTTCCCATTGGCATGGATCCCAATAGACTGAATGTATTGATAAAACGCATCGCTCTCAAGGATATCTTTAGCCTGTTCGATCGTGTAGCCTGTTTTAGGAACCAAATACATCCCAGAATAAGGCACTGTCTCCTCATCCAATTGATAATACTTGACCGTATCCGTAATCAAGGTAGAAAGCATCAGCTTTTCCTGATTAATATGTGCCAAGGCCTGCGAACGCCCATACTCAAACCACTTACATGCCTTATCCTTCTGCCTCAGATCCAGCTTATCCCGGTAAGTCTGCAGATAGCGTTCAATCTCCGGAAACTTATCGTGAAACTCTTCCTCCGTATAACGACATAGCCTTCCGCTCATATAATAGTAGGGAAAAATAATATAATTATTCTTATCATACTGTCTGCTTTTAGGGCTGGCTGCCGGCCTCAGGCCCAATCGCTCCAGTCGGTAACCATTGGTTTCAATCCACGCTTCATTCTCAGAGAAATCCTGTATAACAAAGGCATCATTTAACAACGTGGCAACCGGCGCAGAGACCTTAAAACAGTCTCCCAACCTCGTCTTCTTTTTACTCTCCTCCGAGGAACAGAATGTCCATTTCCCTGTCAGTTCACGCTTCTTTACACGTATGATGTCCCCGATTTCCTGGTCCGTATATTTAAAATCATCCTGCTGGCACTGATTTTCGCAGAAAATAATAGCAGAAGAAATCTGATAATTACCAAATATTCTCAAAAATTTATAATCTTCTATCTCTGTCAGATAGGGAATCAAGTATTCCCGCAACGCCTGGGAATAACGGTTTTTCATAAAATTGTTCGGGATCAGATATGCCATTTTCCCATCCGCTGCCAACGATTTCAGAGCCGCCTCAGTAAAAGCATAGTAATAATCCGCTTTCCCCACTCTGCAAACCTCATACTGCCTGCGAATCAACGCTCTGTCCTCCGAATCCAGGTTATAATAGGTAATGTAGGGCGGATTCCCTATCACATATTGATATCCAGGACTCAGTTCTGCACGCAGGGCATCCCCTTTTGTTATGTGCCACGCAACATCGTGTATCCCCAATTCGGCGGCAGTTTTATCCAAATTTGCCAGACATTGCTCATAAACTTCCGAATCTTTCTCGTAGCCATGGATATCTGCTTCCAGGCCTGATTTTATATCTTCATCTGTCACTTGGCGTGTCCGCCCATCCCGGATATAACGTCTAACAATTTCCTGAAGGAAATGACCTGTACCACATGAATTTTCAAGTACTTTCTTACCGAGCAGATCATCTGTATAACCAATCTTATCCAGCATATATACGACCATATCCGGCGGTGTAAATACTTTGCAAGTTTTCTTTCCCATAGTATATGTCTCTTCCTTTTTACGTTTATATCAATTGTCTTTTTCACTCTGAAATCAAGACTCCACTTAAGAATTCTACCATACACTAACAAATATTTCTACATTAAATAACGTTAGGGCCTAAGGTTCTCTTTGATTTACTGAAACTTCTTCTCCAGCAGCACCACCGTCTCCACATGCCCCGTAAACGGAAACATATCCACCAGCGCCATCCGCTCCACCCGGTATCCTCCGGCCTGCAGCACGATCAGGTCCCGTGCCAGACTGGTAGGCTTACAGGATACGTACACCATCCGGTCTACTCCATAGCGGATGATCTTCGGCAGCGCCTTGGGATGGATCCCATCCCTGGGCGGATCCAGGACGATCAGATCCGGCTGCTCCTCCAGCGTATCCAATACCTTCAGAACGTCCCCTGCAATGAAATCACAGTTGGAAAGCCCGTTGAGGGCAGCGTTCTCTCTGGCCGCCTCCACGGCTTCTTCTACGATCTCCACTCCGGTCACATGCTCCGCCACCGGCGCCAGGATCTGGGCGATGGTCCCAGTGCCGCTGTAAAGATCGAACACCTTTTGCCCGCTGGTATCCCCTATGTACTGGCGCACTGTATCGTAAAGCACCTCCGCCCCCAGGGAATTGGTCTGGAAGAAGGAAAACGGAGTGATCTTAAATTTCAGTCCCAGAAGCTCCTCATAAAAATAGTCCTGTCCATACAGCACGTCCGTACCATCATTGAGAACGGCGTCTGCCAGACTGTCATTTTTTGTATGGAGGATCCCTGCAAAGGAGCCAGAAAGGGGCAGTGCCAGAAGGATCTGCTTCCATCCCTCCAGAAGCTCCTCCTCGGTCTCCTTTTCCGCCCAGGAATCCGCAGTCTGCGTCGTGGTCACAAGATCCGCCAGGATCTCCCCGGTCCTCATTCCCCGGCGGACCAGAAGGTGTCTTAAATATCCCTGGTGGCTCGTTTTCTTTAAAAAGCTTACATTTTTTTCCTTAAAGTAGTCCAGCGTCGCTCTTAAGATCCTGCAGCAGTCCTCGTGGACCAGAAGGCACTGATCCACGGTCACGATATCATAAAAGCTCCCGCGCTTATGCATTCCCAATGCCAGCGGGCCGTCCTTTACCTCGTCCCCAAAGGAAAACTCCATTTTGTTCCGGTAGCCGCTGGTCAGAGGGCTTGCCTTGATCCCATCATACTGGTACTCTCCACGGATCACCTCATCCAGAAGTCCTTTTACCTGTTCCTCCTTCAGCTTTAACTGTTCCTCATAGGGAAGCGTCTGGTAAGAGCAGCCTCCGCAGTCGGCTGCATGTACGCAGGCCCTTTCCGGAGTCTCGCAGGCCGCCCTGGAGACCACGTTTAAAAGCCGCGCCTCACACTTTCCCGTTTTCTGCTTGGTAACGACCACCTCCACGGTCTGTCCCGGCAGTACATTCTTTACGACCACCTTTTCATCCTCTATATGAAGGATTCCTTTATTGGGAAAATCCACCTTTTCCACGATCCCTGTATAAATCTCTCCCTTTTTCATCCGTGCCTCCTTATATACTTAAAAAGAGGCTTGCAGGCAATCGCCGCAGCCTCTCCTTTTTTCAGTACTCTCCTGCTTATTCCGCAGACTTTTCTTCCTTTGCCTCTGTTTTTCTGACAGGCATCTCCTCGTCCTCATCCTCAAAGAAATCGTCGTCAAAATCATCGTCAAAGTCGTCCTCAAAGTCCTCCAGATAATCCGGTGTAAAGAAACGGTACACACCGTACGCAATGGCTGCCACTGCCGCTACTGCGCCAAAGATCGCCAGCACCCAGAGGATACAGTTTTTCTTTTTCTCTTCTTCTTCCTTTTTATGAAGCAGTTCATTTAATCTGGATACATTCATCAGGTCCTCCATCTTACTGACGGCATCTTTTCCCATAAAGTCAAACTTGTTCATCATGGCACATCCTTTCTGGTTTCTTAAGATCAGAAATCCACATTCATGTTTACAGTATAACATGATTGTTTTTATTTTACTATCCCGTTTTTTAACTTTTTTTACAATTTCTGAAGTCTGGCAAATGATGCAAACATTTTTCTGACACCCATGGAATCAAATTCCACTGTTACCTCATAATCCTTTCCACCGTCTGCGATCTGCTTTACGGTTCCATCGCCAAATTTCACATGGTGGACCCGGTCCCCCTCCGCATAATCCAGAGAAGCAGCCTTTTGTACTGTAAATGCCTTTCCAAAGGCTGGCTGGGCCGATGGCATCCCACTCTTTTTTGAAACGTAAGGATTCTGACCAAACATACTGATCCCAGACGATCTGGCCCACGGAAGGCCCGGATCCTCCAGATCATCCGAAGAAAGCCTCCTGGATCTCTGATATACAGAATCCTCCTGCCTCTCCTCTTCTTTATATTCCTCCGGAATCTCTGCCAGGAAACGGCTGGGTCTGGAAAACCGTGTCTCTCCCTTGACCATCCGCTGCCTTGCTCCTGTCATCATAAGCGTTTTCTCGGCCCTTGTGATCCCCACATAGCACAGACGTCTCTCCTCCTCCAGAGCTTCGGGATCCTCTGACATGGCCATGCTGCTGGGGAACAGACCGTCTTCTAATCCGCTCATATATACATAAGGGAATTCCAGTCCCTTGGCCGAATGGAGCGTCATCAGTACCACCCGGTCCTCAGATTCATCCATACTGTCGATGTCCGCCACCAGGGCCACCTCTTCCAGAAATCCATCCAGGGTCGGCTCCTCTGCGTCCTCCCAGTACGCCACAGCCTTATTGGACAGCTCACTGATGTTTTCCAGACGGGTTTCTGCCTCCACCTCGCCTTCCTCCATCAGTTCCGCCTTATATCCTGTGGACTCCAGGATATCTGTGATCACATTCTGGATCGCCATTCCATCCTTTAAGTTTTTCCGGAAACGGCCGATCTCATCCGTAAACTGGTCTATTTTGGGCGCAGCCTTTCCCAGGCCCGGCACCGCCCCGATCCTTAAAAGCGCATCATAAAAATTCATCCCATGCTCAGCTGCATACATGTTTACCTTTCCGATGGATACGGCTCCGATCCCCCGCTTCGGTACATTGATGATCCTCTGAACCGCCAGGTCGTCCCGCCCGTTGGCAATGGTCTTTAAATACGCCAGGATGTCCTTGATCTCCTTTCTCTGGTAGAAATTCACGCCGCCCACCATCCGGTAAGGGATATTATGGGTGACAAATTTCTCCTCCAGGATACGGGACTGGGCGTTGGTCCGGTAAAGAACGGCGGAATCCTTCCAGGAACCTCCCCTTTTCATAATGTCGGAAACGATTCCCTCCGCTTCATCGTATGCCGTATCAAACAGCTTTACACGGATTTTCTCTCCCATCTCATTTTCTGTCCAGAGGGTCTTATCCTTTCTCCCCTCATTATTACGGATCACCTCGTTGGCCGCGCTCAGGATGGTCTTTGTGGAGCGGTAATTCTGTTCCAGCTTAATGACCTTTGCGCCAGGAAACGCCTCCTCAAAACTCAGTATATTCTTTATATTGGCTCCGCGGAACCGGTAAATGGACTGGTCATCATCTCCCACTACACAGATATTCCTGTATTTGGAGGCCAGCAGGCTCACAAGCCTGAACTGGGCCGTATTGGTATCCTGATACTCGTCTACCATGATGTAGCGGAATCTTTCCTGGTAATAGTCCAGAACCTCCGGACAGGATTCAAAAAGCTCCACAGTTTTCACCAGAAGGTCATCAAAATCCAGGGCATTATTCTTCTTCAGCCGCACCTGGTATTCCTTATATAGCTCCGCGATCTGCTGGCTGCGGGCAGAGCCGTCCTTTTTACTCTCCAGGGCAAACTCCTCCGGCGTGACCAGCTCATTCTTGGCCGAAGAAATGATCCCCAGCACTCCGCGCTCCTTATACAGCTTTCCATTGATCTCCCGTTCCTTAAAGATCTGCTTCATCAGTGTTTTCTGGTCATCGGTGTCATAAATAGAGAAGCTGGACTCGTACCCCAGATTTTCAATGAAACGTCTGAGGATCCGGACGCAAAGCGAGTGGAAGGTGCTGACCCATACGCTGTCCGCTCCCTGGGGGATCAGCCCGTTGACCCGTTCCCGCATTTCTCCTGCCGCTTTATTCGTAAAGGTGATCGCCAGGATATTCCAGGGCGACACATTTTTTTCCTCGATCAGATAGGCGACCCGGTGGGTCAATGCCCTCGTTTTTCCGGATCCGGCTCCTGCCAGTACCAGGAGGGGACCCTCTGTATGTAAAACAGCCTGCTGCTGCATTGGGTTCAGTGTCTCAAAACTCTTCATGATATTCCCCTTTCTTATCAGATTCGTATTATACCAGATTCCCTGGATGCTGTCCAATAAAACGAGAAAATCGTATTTGTCTCTTGTCATCTAGTTTTTAATACTATATAATAAATACTGAAAGGAGTTTCACCATGAAAACCAATGAAGAACGCTTAGAAGGGCTGTTCCAGCACCTGGACAGCCTGGATCACATAAAAGTTGAAGATATCCCACAGATCGACCTTTATATGGACCAGGTAACTACCTTTATGGAGAAACACCTGGGGGAGCTGAAGCGATATCCGGAGGACAAGGTACTCACAAAGACTATGATCAATAACTATGCCAAAAACAACCTCCTTCCCTCTCCGGTACGTAAAAAATACACCCAGGATCATATCCTGCTTCTGGTATTTATTTATTACTTTAAGAATCTGCTGAATTTTAACGATATTGAGACCATTCTGTCCTATATCACAGAGCACCACTTCGGTGAAGCTCCGCTTCCTCTGTCCCAGGTATATACAGAGGTATTTACCATGGAACACAGCCAGATGGATAAATTAAAGGATGACGTAAAAGCAAAATTTGAAACAGCAGAAAAAACATTTTCCGACGTGGAAGATCCCGGTGAGAAGGATGCGCTCCAGCTCTTTTCCTTCATTTGTGAGCTTGCCTTCGATGTGTATCTGAAAAAGCAGATGATCGAGCGCCTCGCAGACGAGATCCGGGACGAATATCCGCCAGCGAAAAAGAAATAACTGCATAACACAAGTGATCACAGGAGGGCTTAGTATGAACAAATCCGCATTCCGAAAACTTTCTTATGGCGTCTATCTGATCTCTTCCCTGGATGGGGACCGGCCTACGGGCTGTATCGCCAACAGCGCCATGCAGATCACATCCGATCCGGCGTCCATTGCCATCAGCATCAACCATGACAACTTTACCAATTCCTGCATTGAAAGAACCGGAAAATTTGCTATTTCCATCCTTTCTGAAAACACGGATCCTGGGATCATCGGGACCTTTGGATTCCAGTCAGGAAAAAACGTCAATAAATTTGATTCTGTTTCCTATAAGACTGTCGAAGGCCTCCCAGTGATCGAGGATGCCTGCGCGTATATCGTGTGCCAGGTCGTCAACAAAATGGAGACCGACAGCCACACAGTTTTCCTTGGAAAGGTTCTGGATGCCGATAACCTGGAAAATGCTCCGGCAATGACCTATTCCTATTATCATACTGTGGTAAAGGGAAAGAGCCCCAAAAATGCTCCTACTTATCTGAAGGAGGAAGAAACCATTCCAAAGACAGCCTATGTCTGCTCCGTATGCGGATATGTATATGAAGGGGAAACTCCCTTTGAGGAGCTTCCCGACGATTGGAAGTGCCCGATCTGTAAACAGCCAAAGTCTGTATTTAAAAAACAGGAGCGCTAATGGCTCCTGCATCGTCAATCCAGAGCGATCCAGAGTGTCGGACCGTTGGAAGCTCCTTAAAATGATCTGGGTTCCGGATTTCCCGGCTGTATCTTAACGGCCGGGATTTTTTATATTCTTTTTTGAAGGTTCATCCAGAAGTTCTCCGTCTGCCCGGAATCTGGACCCATGGCAGGGACAGTCCCAGGTCCTCTCTGCTGGATTCCACTGGAGCCGGCAGCCCAGATGGGGACATCTTGGTCCTCCCAATACAGCCAGATTCTTAATGGAATGTCCCATTTCTTTCACAAAAGTTTTATATGAGACTGAAAAAGTTTTTCTCTGGGGAGAAAACAGCTCCCATTCCTTCATACTCTGTCCAGTAACCGCATCACAGACCGCCATGGCGGAAACCATAGAATTGGTCATTCCCCATTTTCCGAATCCTGTGGCCACAAGCCAGTACGGACGAAGCCTTGAGAAAACGCCAATATAGGGGACTGAATCCAGAGTCATGCAGTCCTGGGCCGACCAGGATGCCTTTATCTCGGCTTTTTTCCAGATATTCCCCGCTCTTTTCTCAAGCTCCCCATAGGGATCCTTGATCCTGCCCTCTCCTGTCCGGTGTCCCATACCGCCCACAAGCACCAGTTCACCGGCATTCCGGAAGGAAAGTCCATCCGGATCGATCCCATAATACATTCCCCCCAGGTCCCAGTCCTCTGTTTCCAGAGCCAGTACATAGCTTCTTTCCTGGTGCATCCTGGCTGAATAAAAGCCCGGCCAGCGGGGAAACGGAAAATGCGATGCAAAAACAATATGGTCTGCCTTCACAGTTCCCCGGTCAGTCCGTATCTCATGGCCCTTTACCTGCAGGACTCTGGTATGCCGGCAGATCTTTAAGGAATCCGACAGACCATATAAAAAACCAATGGGATCAAACTGGGCCTGATTTTCGTACCGCAGGGCCATTTTCACCGGAAAGGGAAGGCCGGTATCATATACGATAGAGGCCGGTATCCCGGCCCTCACAGCGGCGGAACGCTCCTGCTCCAGCTTTTTCATCCCATCCCCGCATTCTGTATACAGATAGGAGGGCATCCTTTTAAAACCGCACTGGATCCCCGCAGAATCCACGATCCGCTCATACTGATCGATGGCTGCCTGGCTGGCCTGGGCATACCGGGCCGCAGCTTCTGCCCCCATGGTCTCTGTCAGTCTGCTGTAGATCAGTCCATGCTGGGATGTGATCTTAGCCGTGGTCCCTTCCGTCTGCCCGCTCCCAACGGTCCCTGCCTCCAGGACTACTGTATCCACACCGCTTTCCATAAGGAACCATGCACAAAGGATCCCTGCCATCCCCCCTCCGATCACGGCCGCAGAAATGTGCTCTGGAAGAGGTTCCCGTTTATCTTTCTTCTGTATGTCGTTTATGGACCAGATCGATCTCATTTCATCACCTCTGGCCCTATTATTCCCCTTTTTTATCCACGCATACGTGCCCGCATTCCAATTAGCGGGCAGGACCGGTCGATTCCCACCAGATACCGCTTCTTTGCCCCGGCCACATAGGTCCTGGTCCAGATCTCCTGCTCCTCCTCCTTGTCGTACAGCTTCACCTCTACTTCTGTCATCAGCGGCAGGATATCGCCGTCCAGCGTCAGCTCTCCCTGGCTGTCCAGACCCAGAACCCCCTCCTTTACGACCTCCAGTCCCATATATTCTGCCAGATGGCACATTCCATGGAGATTATCCAGAAATTCAAAAAAGATCTCCTTCTGCAGGCGGCTCTCCGCGTCTTCTGCATCCTCTCTCAGAAAATCCACGATCTCATTTTCATACTGTGCAAGGAATCTCTCTCCGTCGGCTTTTATTTCACGGGCTTTTTCTGCCAGTTCCTTATAATTCATGAATGAACCCCTCTTTCTTTTAATAAAATCCATTTTCGACATCTAGTAAATGTCATCTCCCGGTCCATCTTAACATATATTTATCTTACTGACAATCAGTGAATGTCTTGAGGGGAGAAAGCGATGTACAAAAACAAATCAGAACATGGACTAAACAATATATGCGGACAAAAAATACGGAAGCTGCGCCTGGAGATGAAAAATGTCTCCCAGAGGAAGCTGGCCGATATGCTCCAGGTACAAGGCCTTGATATTGATAAAAATGCGATCCAGCGGATGGAAAGCGGCAAACGCTTTATAACAGACATTGAGCTGAAGGCCCTGGCCAAGGTCCTCAACGTCACCTACGCGGAGCTTCTGGATTAAAGGAATTCCTTCCGTTTTCTGGTTCCTGAGCCTCCTTCCAGATCCCACTGCGCTTCTCCGGCTTCCAGTCGGTCCTGGTATCACTCAGTATCATCTGGATCCGTTCCAGGTTCCTGTGGGTCCTGAGGACATAGGCGCACAGAATATGCGGGCGTTTTTTGACCCACCTTTTCCTCCTCTGTACGATCTCCTCATCCTCCTTCCCCTCCAGGACCAGAAGCTGCTCCACAGGCAGATCCAGCATACATCCCAGGACCAGGAGATTATCCAGAGAAGGGAGAGCCTTCCCTTTCAGCCATTTGTAAACAGACTGGGGACTGTCCAGCTCCAGCTCCTCCTGCACATCCCGGACTGTGATCCCGCTCTCTGCCAGGAGTCTGCGTATCCTTTTTCCTGTCTCCTCTTTCGATATCTTTACCATCCCATCACCTGCCTGTCCTTCCAGATTCTTTTCATCTGCTTCTATCATACACGAAATCAGCCGCGTTGTCTTGAACCATTGGTTCAATAGTGAAAAAAAACCAGCCCCCGTACGAACTTCGTACCGGAGCCGGTTAAAAAGGGGAGGATAAGTATTAATCTTTCTCTTTGGTGATACTCCTATTATTGCCGCTTTTCCCAGATCTATACCAGTCTGAAAAAATTGATTGATTTTCTTTCTTCCTGTATTATAATATTTCCGTACAGCACGCCGGCCCGGAGATAAATGATCCCACCGCCGGCAGTAAGAAGTACTGACTCTAAATCGCACTAGAATGGAGAGAATGGATTTATTATGAAGAATTTAGTGATCGGACAGTCCGGCGGCCCCACCGCCGTCATAAACGCCAGCCTCTGCGGCGCAGTACAGGCATGGAAGGAGGCAGGGCAGGAGGGCCGTGTCTATGGGATGCTCAACGGCATTGAGGGCTTCCTTGCGGACCGGGTCACAGATCTGACTGCCCTCACCGAGGAAGAGCTGAAGCTCCTCCGGCTGACGCCAGCCGCTTATCTGGGGTCCTGCCGCTTTAAGCTCCCGGAGGATCTGACGGACGCTGTCTATTCCGCTGTTTTTGATAATCTCCGCGAAATGAACATCGGATATTTCCTCTATGTGGGAGGAAACGACTCCATGGATACGGTGGATAAGCTTTCCCGCTTTGCTGCCCGGACCGGCAGCGATGTACGGTTCATCGGCATTCCCAAGACCATTGACAACGATCTGGTGCTCACGGACCATACGCCCGGTTTCGGCAGCGCCGCAAAATATGTGGCCTCCACGGTCCGGGAGATCGTCCTGGACGCCTCTGTATACCAGCAGAGATCTGTGACGATCATAGAGATCATGGGACGCCACGCCGGCTGGCTCACAGCTGCCTCAAAGCTGGCAAGAAAATATGAGGGAGACAACCCTATCCTCATCTACCTCCCCGAGGCTCCCTTTGAGCTGGAGGCCTTTTACCAGGATCTGGAGCGTGCCTTTGAAAAAACAGCCAATGTGGTCGTCTGCGTTTCCGAGGGCATTGCCGACGCCGGAGGAACCTTTATCTGCGAATATTCCGACGCCGCAAAGCTGGATTCCTTTGGACACAAAATGCTCACCGGCTGCGGAGAAGTCCTGGAATCCTTCGTCCGTGACCGGTTCCACGTCAAGGTCCGCTCCATTGAGCTCAATGTAAGCCAGAGATGCAGCGGGATGCTGGCCTCCAGGACGGATATCGAGGAGTCTGCCATGGCAGGCGCCTTCGGAGTCCGCGCCGCCCTTTCCGGGGAAACAGGAAAAATGGCAGCCTTCCAGCGGACCTCCGATGCCCCCTACAAGCTTTCCTGCTGCCTGGAGCCGGTGGGACGGATCTGCAACCAGGAAAAGAAATTTCCGGCAGAATGGATCTCTCAGGGCGGTTCTGACGTAACAGACAGCTTCCTTCCCTATATCCTGCCGCTGATCCAGGGTGAACCGGAACGGATCATGGAAAACGGGCTTCCCAGATATCTTTACCGGCAGCCAGACGCGGCCGCCCGCATAAAGCCTTAAAACATCAGAAAAACCGGCATGCCGTTCCTTTCGGGATCACATGCCGGCCTTCCTATTTAACGGACTGTCTTTCCGCCTGTCCTCTCCTCCAGGCGCTCCTTCAGATAAAGAAGCGCCTGGGTGATGATGCAGCCGTGGTCCACAGCCAGGCCGTCCGCCCACAGAAGCCTGTACCTTTCCCTGGGAAGCACGGCATCCGGGAAATATGTACGCTCTACCCGGGCCGCCACATGGACCTTCCGTTCTTCATGGTCCAGGCAAAGCTCCCATATCTCCTTCCGCTGCTGCCCGTCCTCCTCCGAGACCAGACGGAGCGACACATCCATCCACAGCGCATCCGCCGCGTCGTCGCCGGCCCTCACCGGTAGATCGCCTTCCGTCAGAGCCAGGAACGAGGTCGTGATCACCCGCCACCGGGGATCCCTGTCATAAGCGCCCCAGGTACGAAGCTGCTGGAGCGGAAGTCCCGTCACCCCAGTCTCCTCCTGAAGCTCTCTGGCCGCCCCCTCATAAAGATCCTCCTTAAGCTCCACAAAGCCGCCCGGCGTGGCATACCAGCCAATGCTTGGATGATTGCCCCGTTTAACAAGAAGAAGCTTTAAGGGCTGCCCCCAGGACCGGAGCGGCTCATCACACTGTACCGCCACAATATCCGTGGTACAGCTGGGACAGTCATATTTTCTGGGATCATACCTGTCCAGAAACTCCTCCAGGCTCTGACCCGCCCGGTTTTTCTCACCAGTTCCGTAAAATCCCTTCAGATCCTCCAAAAAAGCCATGACACACTCCTATACCTTATGGATCCCGTCTCCGCCTTTAGCAAAATACCAGCCGTATTCGTACATCTTAAGGCCGATCTCCCTCTGGATCTCCATCATGTTGTCCACAATGGCCTCCACGTCCACATCGTCGCCGAACTGCACGCCCAGACGTCTGCACAGGCGCTCTCCGGCGGCATATACCTCCCTGTAAGCCTCTGCACAGACAGAGCCCTCGCTGAACACATTTTCCACAAAGGCATTCTCTGCCACGATGCTGCTTCCAGGATTATAGGCTCCGGTTGCCAGATCATATACCTGCTGCATAAACTCAGTGCTGTTCTTTTCCATCTGTATCTCCCTCTTTTCCTATAATATACCAGCCTTATCAGAATACTTCCTTCTGCCTGGCGGCGCAAGCTAAATGATGCTTTCCGTCATTTCTGTTCCGGCGCAGAGCAGAGTCATGAGGAGCGTCTGCTGGCAGCCCTTGAAGGCATCCTCCACCTTAAACTGCTCGTCCAGGGTATGGCACTGGCAGTCATAATCACAGCCGCCTCCAAGACAGACAGCCGGAAGTCCGGCTTCCAGGGCCCGGTTGCAGTTGGTGGAGCCGCCGTTTCCAAGCTTCGGCTCTGCACAGCCAAGGAATTCTGCCGCCGCCATGGCTCCTTCCACGATGGACGCGTGGGAATCCTGATGACCGGCGTTGACGTCACAGATATGCTTCACTTCATATGTGATGGTATCCATGCCCCAGCGGTCTGTCTCCTCCTTACATGCCTCGTCGATGGCGGCAAAGATCCGGTCACGGAGCTTCTCCAGTTCCTCCTGGGAATTGGAACGGAAGTTAAAGCGGATCTGGGCTGTGGGAACGATGGCATGGACCGCCTCAAAGCTTCCCGCATGGAAGTTGGTCACTGCAAATGTCGTCATGGGGTCTGCGGGAACACGGAATTCCGAAATCTTGGCAATGGCTCTGGCCGCCGCATGGAGCGGGTTCGCCACCTTTCCAAACATGCCGCATGCATGGCCGCCGATTCCGTTGAAGTTCACCTCATACGTCTGGATGCCTGTGGCCTCATAAGTGATCTCCTGGTAGCCGGGTCCGTCCACGGAAATGCTGGCCTCCAGCTCCGGATGATGGTCCACATAATACTTCATTCCCTTTAAAGCGCCGGTTCCTTCCTCCTGTACCGTTCCCACAAAGTGGATATCACCCTTTGTCTGGATCCCGGCGGCGTTTAAAGCCCGGATCGTGGAAAGAACGGCCGCACAGCCTCTTGTATCGTCTACGATTCCGGGGCATTTGATAAAGCCGTCCTCCCGGACGATCTTAAGCTCCGTATCCAGGGCGAATACAGTATCCATATGGCCTTCCACCAGGGTCGTTTTTCCGCCGCCGGTGCCCTTACGGATCCCCACACAGTTTCCGTATTCGTCAATGTGACAGTCGGAAAGTCCCTCTTCCTTAAACATTTCCAGCATACGTTCTGCCTTCTTCTGCTCATGGTAGGTGGGGGCGGGGATCAGGGTCAGCTCGATCTGACGGTCGATGACCGCATCCTGGTCTTCTTCCATAAACTTCAGTGCCTTCTGAACCTTTTCGTCTTTTACAAGGGCGTCAAATTTCTGGCGTACCTGTTCTGAAACCTTATATTCCATCTGTATCCTCCTATAAAAATTTATTCCACATACAGCATAGCAAATCTGCCATAAATTTGCCACATAAATCTCCCATTTTTTCCTAAAAGATTTCACAATTTCTACACATACCTTTGTTACTATGATGCTATAAGAAAATGAGACACAAACTTACATAGCTTTAGGAGGATTTTAATATGAAGAAAAAAATCATGACCCTGGTCTTAACCACAGCAATGACCGCAGCCGCAGGCCTCACCGCCTTTGCAGGAGAATGGAAATCCAATGACACCGGCTGGTGGTGGCTCAACGACGACGGCTCCAATCCCGCAGCCGAATGGAAATGGCTGGACGGAAATAAGGACGGCACCTTTGAATGCTATTACTTTGGAAACGACGGCTATATGCTCTCAGATACGACCACACCGGACAACTACCAGGTCAATAAGGACGGGGCCTGGATCGTGGACGGAGGTGTACAGCTCCAGTTCAACCTGGAAGAAAATGCTGGAAATGATGAGGAAGATGGGGAGAACTCCGGTGAAGCTTCCTATGAATATGACGCCTACGATCTGATCGGAACTTATACTTCTGAAGACGGCGATTATATGGAGTTAAATCTGGGCATTGACGACAGCCTGGTGGGTATGTACTATGATGAAGACGGCTCCTTTGATGGGATCTACAGCTTCAAGAAAGTAAATTCAATGGAATATGCAGATTCTCTCCACTCCAGGACCATCAAATTCTCCAATGAGGGCTCCTTTACCATGAGGGATACCGTATACTACCGCTAAAATCCTATTCTAAGGAAAAAATGCTCCGGCCATATGACCGGAGCACTTTCTTTCCATCTTATTCAGTTCTGGCTACTGGATCCATGCGCCGCTGGCATCTACAGTGTAGCCGTCCGGTGTGGTCCCATTCACGACCAGGGAGCCTACGGGGCCGCCTGCGTTCTCGCGGAAATAGTACCACTTGCCTTCGATCTGATGCCATCCAGTGTACATATGACCCTGGGTACCATCGGATACGTTATGTAAGAAATACCAGTTTCCATCTGTATCCAGATACCAGCCAGCTACCATGTAACCAGCCTCATTGAAGCGGTACCACTGGCTCACGCCGTTCCAGGTAAGCTGGGTCCAGCAGTTTGCCGGCCAGGTGTGGTTCGGGAATTTATACCACCAGCCTGCGGCATCCTTCACCCATGTTCCTTCTGTGGGAGCCTTATAGGATCTGCTTCCGCCGCTGCCGCCGGAGCTTCCGGAGGAGCCAGTGCTTACTCTGGAGTTTGTAAATGTTACGTCAAATTCGCTGAAGTGGCGGACTTTAACGGAAATATAGGCGTTGTCTTTACCTTTGTTCTGGATCTCGAGATTGCTGATACTGGAATCGGAATAGCCCGCGCTCTTATGAACGATCTGGGCATATTTTTCTGTCACGGTCTTCGGAACAGCAAGACGGAAGGTGATATATCCATCCAGCTCGCTGTTGACAACCTTTCGGTTGGGAGTCTTCAAGTTTCCATTCTCGTCAAACACGTCCATGGCCACGGATGCATCGTAAACCAGCCTGCTGGGACGTACCACAAGCTTGCCGTCTGCCATTTCCGCGATCATTTCCATATCCTTCAGCTCAGAATCCACACGGCTTACGCCCTTATAGCCTTCCGGAAGCTTAACATTCACAGCCTCCTTTAAGCCTTCGGCAGGCTCCAGAACTGCTGTATTATTCTTCACGCTGTTCAGAGCTGACTCTACTGCCGCATTCTTAGCGTCTGCCAGCTGCTGGGCAGTCACAGAATCCGGAAGATTCTCCCTGAAAACTTCAACTGCTGCCTTGTTTACAGAAACAGTTACCTCACTGTCGCCTTCCAGGACAGCTCCTGTTTCTTCCGTTACAGTAACAACAGCTGATGCCTCTTTGCAGTTCTCTCCGCTTACAGTGATCCTGGTCTCGCCTGCTGCCAGGGCTGTTACAACGCCATTCTCCACAGCAGCGACCTCCGGGTCTGCGGAAGCCCATTTGAGCTCTGTATTCTCCGGTGCGTTGGTCACCTTCAGCGTCCCCTTGCTGCCCTTTGTAAGAAGAAGCTCAGAGGGTTCAAGCTTAAGCTCTGTTATGGCCGGTTCCGGAGTTTTTCCTACGGTTACTGTACAGGAAGCCGGCTCACAGTGATCTGCTGAAACAGTGATCGTTGCAGTTCCCTCTGCCACAGCAGTCACATTACCAGACTGGTCAACCTTTGCCACAGACTCTTTATCAGAAGACCAGTTGAGAATCGTTCCTGCCGGAACCTTTGTTGTTAATGGAAGTTTCTGCTGCTTAGATACTTCTAATGATAAGCTGCTGGTTTCTAATTCAAGCTTGAGTTTATTTACAGTTACCTTCAGAACGTCCTCTGCGGATTCAAGGTCCTCATAGGCGGGGTCATAGATCTTAACATAGATCTCACTGGATCCTGCTCCAACCGCCTTATACGTCATCTCCCCATGGCTTACCTGCGGATCATAATTTTCTGCCGGGTCTGCAAAGGCAATAACGTCCTCATTTTCATACCCCCACTTTACCTCAGCATTCGCAGGGCTTGTTACGACCCGCACGGTAAATTCGTCTCCAAATGTTACGGTCTTTGATTCTTCGGTAAAGTTAACGCTTACATTACTGGGTGTCGCATCACCCGGAGTCGCTTCCGAACCGGAGGCTGCCATAATCCTGCCGTCCCGCTCCGGAGCCTTCACATCTGCATAGGTCAGTCCGGACCCGGCAACTGCCGGTGCGAATGCCATGCCGATGCTGAGGGCTGCGGCGGTCAGGCGCTTCAGCCATTTTGTTTTCATGTGCATTTTACATTCCTGCCTTTCTTTACTTTTTTCACTCCCTTCCCAGCATATTCCGGCATTTTCCTGTATTACCGGATCTGCCAGTCTCAGAGATCATTCCCTGCATACACCCGGTCCGTTCTCCGCAGAATGTACACATTACATGCAGTTCCCAGGTTCTGATGTATACGTTCTCATCTTATCATACCCCCCCCGGGTGTCAATGGATGCCGTAAAGTTTTCCAGGATTTCCGCACATTTTCCAGATCGTTTTCCCCTGCTTTATGCGTCCCCCATAACTCCCCGGATATAAGAGATCACATGGCTCTTTTCCAGCACTCCCACAAAGGCCGCAGCCATGATGGTCCCGCAGGCAGTGCTCATAAGGAAGGGCATCACATACGTAAAAAGCGCCGCCTCTTTTCCCATGAGGACCACTGCCACCGGGTAACAGAGCATCCCGCCCAGGATTCCTGTTCCAATTACCTCTCCCAGGTATGTGGGTAGCAGCTTTCCCGTTTTCTCATACAGGATACCGCAGAGCAGCGCCCCCACCATGCTCCCCGGAAAGGCCAGGAGACTTCCGGTTCCCATGAGGTTCCGGATCAGGGAGGTACAGAAGGCCGCCATGACTCCGTAGCCGGGGCCTAAAAATACAGCGCATAAAACGTTCACCATATGCTGGATGGGATAGCATTTGGATACCCCGATGGGGATATAAAAGCCCGATAACGCCACGGTCAGCGCCGCCAGCATGGCCGCTGTTACTGTTTTTTTCAAAGAAATCTTCATGATCTTCTCCCCCTACTCTTCAAAAATATTTACGATCTCTCCGTCCAGGATCCGGTTCATATTCTTTACCGCACAGAAATTCCCGCACATGGAGCATGTATCTTCCTTCTCCGGCTTTGCCTCTGCCCGGTACCGTCTGGCCTTTTCCGGATCAATGGCCAGGGAAAACATCTTCTCCCAGTCCAGATTTTTTCTTGCCAGGCTCATTTCATTGTCCCAGTCCATGGCCGACGGGATCCCCTTGGCGATATCCGCCGCATGAGCAGCGATCCGGGACGCGATGATCCCCTCCTTCACATCCTCCACATTGGGAAGCCTTAAATGCTCCGCCGGAGTCACATAGCAGAGGAAGGACGCTCCAGCCGCTGCTGCCAGGGCTCCTCCAATGGCCGCCGTAATATGGTCATATCCTGGGGCCACGTCGGTCACCAGCGGTCCCAGAACATAAAACGGGGCTCCCTTGCAGATCTCCTTCTGGATCCGCATATTGGCCTCGATCTGGTTTAAGGGCATATGGCCCGGCCCCTCAATGATCACCTGGACATCCTTTTCCCAGGCCCGTCTTGTGAGCTCTCCCAGGGTCACTAATTCCTCGATCTGGGAAATATCGCTGGCATCCTTAAGACAGCCCGGACGGCAGGCGTCTCCCAGGCTTAAGGTCACGTCGTACTCCCGGCAGATCTCCAGGATGTCGTCAAAATGCTCATAAAACGGGTTTTCCTTCCCCGTCATCTCCATCCACGCAAAGATAATGGAGCCGCCCCGGGAAACGATATTGGTGAGACGCCGGTTTTCTTTAAAGCGCTTTGCCGTTGACCGGTTGATGCCGCAGTGGATGGTCATAAAGTCCACTCCGTCCTCCGCGTGCATCCGGACGATATCCAGCCACTCCTCGGTGGTGATCTCCTTTAAGGCCTTGTGATAATATACCACTGCATCGTAAATGGGCACAGTACCAATGATGGCCGGACATTCTGCTGTGAGCCGTCTCCGGAACACACGGGTATCCCCAAAGGAGCTGAGATCCATGATCGACTCTGCGCCCATGGCCACGGCCCGGTTCACCTTCTCCACCTCCGTGTCCAGATCCATGCAGTCTCTGGAGGTCCCAAGGTTCACATTGATCTTCGTCTTCAGCATGGAGCCGATGCCGTTGGGATCCAGGGCCTTATGGACCCGGTTGCAGGGAATGGCCGCCCGGCCCTCTGCCACCCACTGACGGATCTCCTCCGCCGTCCTCTTCTCTTTTCTGGCCACCAGCTCCATTTCCCGGGTAATGATCCCCTTTCTGGCCGCGTCCATCTGTGTTGTGTAATCCATATCCGCTCTCCTTCCATGATTTTTGAAAAAGAGGAAAGAAACATGAAAAAAAGGAACCTATCCCAAACGGATAAGTTCCTCCAATGACTCGCTTCATTCCTACGCCGGCATTATCCGTATCAGGTTCAACAGGTCGGAATCGTTCCTTCATTCCCTCTCAGCCTGCCGCGGCAAGCTCCCTCTTTTTCCATATTCAGTTTACGGTTCCGCCCTTCTGTGCGGCCCCGGCACATCTGATGTGCATGATATTATCATACCACGATTTTTCCAGATTGCAAGAAAAACCTGATATTTACCCGATGGGCTCAAAATCCGCCGCTCCATGCTTGCATAAGGGACAAATATAGTCGTCGGGAAGGGTATCTCCCTCATAAATGTATCCGCAGATCTTGCAGACAAAGCCCTTTTTGCCGTCTGTTTCCGGCTTCGGCTTCACATTCTTCTGGTAATACGTATAGGTCATGGTCTCCTTATCGCTCATGACACGGGCCTCTGTAACGGTACAGATGAACATACCGTGGGTATCCAGATCCACGTACTGCTCCACCTTTAAGGACATGAAGGCGTTGATGTACTTGGGAAGGAACACCAGGCCGTTATCGGACCGGCATGTCTCCCAGCTTTCAAATTTATCCACGTTCCGTCCGCTCTGGAAGCCGAAATTCTGGAATACCTCAAAGGGCGCTTCCACAGACAGGCAGTTGACGTTTAAGATCCCTGTCTTTTTGATCACATGATGGGAATAATTGGCCTTATTGATGTTCACCGCCACCCGGAACGGATTATCCGTCAGCTGGCTCACCGTATTGACGATCAGGCCATTATCCCTGGTCCCGTCGTTGGAGGTGACCACATAAAGACCGTAGCCGATCTTAAATAAAGCGGTCATGTCGTGCTTATTGGCCTTTTCATCGGATCTGGCGATGTACTCCCGGCACAGCTCCTCGGCCATGGTGTCGATCTCCTTTAAATTATCCTCGCTTAAGGAGGAGGTGATCTTTACAGTCGTATTGAGCCAGGTGATGTCCTTGGAGCCCTCCAGCATTCCCTTCATGATCTTTGCTGCCATGGGAGCCCAGGAGCCGTTTTCCATCAGTCCCACCGTGCGCTTTTTAAAGCCCCGCTCCGTCAGATGGTCGATGAATTCCCGCATGAAGGGGAAAATATCGGCATTATAGGTGGTGGTGGCCAGTACCAGCTTGCCGTAACGGAAGGCGTTTTCCACAGCCTTTGACATATCCATCCGGGCCAGATCGCATAAGACCACTCTGGGGCAGCCCTTTTCCGTCAGCTTCGCTGCCAGCGTCTCAGCCGCCTTTTTCGTATTTCCATATACGGATGTATAAGCGATGACCACGCCGTCGTCCTCCACCCCGTAGGAAGACCAGGTATGATATTTTTCCAGATAGTGGCCCAGATTTTCCTTTAACACCGGTCCGTGCAGGGGGCAGATGGTCTGGATATCCAGCGCAGAGGCCGCCTTTAACAGGTTCTGCACCTGTGCCCCATACTTGCCCACGATCCCGATATAATACCGTCTCGCCTCGTCATCCCAGTCCTCTTCCACATCCAGAGCCCCGAATTTTCCGAAGCCGTCGGCAGAAAACAGGACCTTATCCGTGCTGTCATAGGTCACCATGACCTCCGGCCAGTGGACCATGGGAGCAAATACAAAATTTAACACATGTTTTCCCAGGGAAAGGCTGTCCCCGTTTTTCACCTCCAGGGTCCGGCTCTCTAAATCCATGGAGCGGAAGAAATTCCCAACCATACAGAAGGTCTTTGCATTGGCCACGATCACTGCCTCTGGATAGGCCTTCATAAAATTCTGGATATTGGCCGAGTGGTCCGGCTCCATATGCTGGACCACCAGATAATCCGGCTTTCTTCCTGCCAGGGCCTTCTCCACATTGTCCAGCCATTCATGGGTGAACTTTCCATCCACCGTATCCATAACGGCAATTTTTTCATCTTTTATCACATAGGAATTGTAGGCCATTCCATTTGGGACCTGATACTGTCCCTCAAACAGATCCACCTGATGGTCGTTGACGCCTGCATAAATGATATCGTCGGTAATATACACAGATCTCATTCTCCTTTTCTTATTGAATCCATTGTCTGTCCCTGCGCGTTCCGCGCCGCTGCATACAATGTTAATTTTACTACAATCCCGCCGGATTTTCAAGACTGGCGGGATCATGTTTCCAGCCTGATACAAAACATTCCGAATCGTTTGTGGTTTTTGTGTAACACCTCCATGTTTTCAATATAATATGCTAATTATCTGCTAAATATCGGAAATTTCCCTGGTTTTTTTGTACAATATATGATATCATGGTATAGTATTCAACACACTTTTTCCAAATATTTACTAAAGGGGGAAATGCCATGAAAGAAAAGACCGTAGAGAAGAAACCGTTGCTGGCCCGTTTCATGGACGGAGTTGAGACTGTCTGCAATAAGCTGCCGCCGCCGACCATGCTGTTCGTGTTCCTGTTCTTTATTGTGGCCATCCTGGGAACGATCTTCACTTTCCTGGGAACCAGTCTCACCAATCCGGCCACCGGAGAGATCGTCATGTCAAAGAACTTCTTTTCAAAAGAAGGCCTTCTCTGGTTCCTGGACAATATGGTGAAAAATTTCACCGGCTTCGCCCCCCTTGGTCTTGTGCTTACCATGACCATCGGCACCGGTATCTGTGAGGAAGCCGGGATGCTCAATTCTCTTTTAAGAAGCTCCATGAAAAATGTTCCCGCTGCCCTGGTCCCCTATGTATGCGTGCTCATCGGCATCATCGGAAACCTGGCCTCCGACGCCGCCAGCGTTATGGTACCGCCCCTGGCTGCCATGGCCTTCATGGGTGTTGGAAAGCATCCGGTGGCCGGTATGATCTGCGGCTATATCGGAGCCCAGGTGGGCTACGCCGCCAATCCGGTCATCTCCGGTACAGATACGCTCCTTATGGGGATCACCAACGATACCCTGGCCTCCTTTATGGGCGATTCCGCTTTCACCGTGGACGTGACCTGCAACTGGATCTTTAAGATCGCTTCCACTGTTCTCTGTGTAGTCGTGATCGGAATCCTTGTACAGAAGATCGTGGAGCCCAGATTCGGCGTTTACCACGGCGAACTGGAAAAAATGGAAGACCTGACTCCGTCTGAGAAAAAGGGGCTCCGGGCCTCCGGGATCTCGACCCTGGTCTATGTGGCCTGTCTGCTGGTCCTGTTCTTCACAGGAGTCATTGCAGCCGAGGACGGCGGCCTCATCGGTTCTCCGTTCTTAAAGGGCCTGATCCCCATTATCTTCCTTCTGTTCGTCATCGCAGGCGTTTCCTACGGCTATGCCTCCGGAAACTTTAAGGGACTGGTGGATATCCATAAGGCCATTGTGAAGCAGATGGCTGCCATGGGTACCTACGTGGGCTTCTGTTTCTTCTGCGGACAGTTCCAGGGCCTGTTCTCCTGGACCAACCTGGGAGCCATGTCCGCCATTGCAGGCGCAGATTTCCTGGAAAGCATCGGCTTTACGGGGATCCCCATGTGCATCGGCTTCATTATCCTCGTAACCCTGGTGGACGTATTCTTCAGCTCCGGCTCTGCAAAATGGGCGATCTTCGCTCCGATCTTCGTTCCCATGTTCCTGCTGCTGGACTACCATCCCGGCTTTACCCAGATCATTTACCGTCTGGGCGACTCCGCCGGAAACCTCTTCGGCCCCACCTCCGCTTATCTCTGGATGCTTTTAAGCGTGGCCCAGGCCAAGTACGATAAGAACTTAAAGATCGGCCAGATCATCTCCTGCAACCTGATGGTAGCCGTGATCCTGGAGGTCTTCTGGATCCTCTTACTGGTTGCCTGGATGCTTTTAGACCTTCCCATCGGCCCCGGCATCAACGTATTCATGCCCACAGCCATGTAGCTTCTGCATGGCGGGATCCTGCCAAATATAAAAAGCCGTCCGGCTTCCCTCTCCGGAATACGTGTGAAAACGTACTCCGGCCGGAAGCCGGACGGCTTTTTCCATTCCAGTCTGATCACAGGATGACCACCTCTGCCCCAAAGGGCAGGAGAGCCAGCTTTGCCAGCTTAAACTGCTGGAGACCGAAGGGGATCCCCAGAATGGTCACACAGAGGAGCAGGCCCATGGCCACATGCTCCAGGGCCAGGGGAAGCCCCGATACCAGAAGCCAGATCACGTTCAGAAGAAAGGAGCCTGCGCCTCCGCCGTACCGGACCTCCTTCCCAAAAGGGAAAAAGCTTAAGGACGCCAGCTTAAAGCATTGGAGCCCCACCGGGATCCCAATGACAGTGATGCACCAGAGGCAGCCCGTCAGGCACCAGCTTAGGCCCCCGATGGCTCCTCCAAAAATAAACCATAAAACATTTCCAAGAATTCCCATTTTCCTTCCTCCTCCCTCCGTTTATCCCCAGTCCTTAAACGCCTCCTCATAAGCGTTCCTGGTCCGGCCGTCAAAGCAGACCATCTGCACCTCCATATCCTGGTGGTCCTCCAAAAACCGGAGAATGGTCCCCACGGCGATGGGAGCGGCCTTCTCCAGGGGAAATCCATAGATCCCCGTACTGATGGACGGAAAGGCCACAGTTTTGCAGCCATGATCCGCCGCCAGCTTAAGGCAGCTTTCGTAACAGCTTTTTAACAGAGATTCCTCTCCGTCTCCTCCGCCGTTCCAGACGGGCCCCGGCGTATGGAGCACGAAACGGGCAGGAAGCCGGTAACCGCCGGTGAGCTTTGCCTGGCCGGTGGCACAGCCGCCCAGGGTCCGGCATTCTTCCAAAAGCTCCGGCCCCGCCGCCCGGTGGATGGCGCCGTCCACTCCGCCTCCGCCCAGAAGGCTGGTATTCGCCGCATTGACAATGGCGTCCACAGCAAACGTTGTGATATCTCCCTGGACGATGGAGAAGCGGGAGGCGGCCGCTTTCTGTCTTTGGTTCTCATTGTTTTCCATAAATTCCATAGTCTCTCCTCTCACTGGGCCGCAGGCTGCTGTTCCTTTGCCTGGAATGCCAGGTCATAAAATTTTTCTGGAAACGAATAGAAGGGTCCCTCCCCGATGGCATCCAGCTCCGTGCCGATATATCCATAATTCGCATCCTGGTACAGCCCCATTACCACCCCGTTATCGAATCTCACCCAGAGGTCCACGGTCCCCTCCAGCCATTCCTTTTCTGACAGCAGCCGGTAACCCTCTGTCTCCAGCGCTGCCTCCACCAGCTCCTCAAGTCCGTTTTCTCCACTTATGGTTCCCGTGGGCGGGACGGCGCAGCCGCCTCCGTAGATCTCAGCCGTTTCCACTGTATCCCAGGAAATACTTCCATCGCTGATATATGGGATTTCTTGTTTCCCATCCTGGCAGCCAGTCAGAAAAACTGCCAGGAGGCAGGGCAGGATCCATTTCTTCTTCCATGTCACCTGTTCCTCCCTCCTTTCTCAGCAGCTTTCATTTGTTTCTTTTATTATACCAGAATTCCCCCTTCCATATTTTAATGTTTGCTTACGGACTCCTTACATTTCTCCACTATCCCCAGAAAACTCCGGCCACAGCCTCTGCGATCCGCACCAGGATGCTCCAGAGACGCTGGAAGATGTTTCCCTCAGCCTGGAAATCCTCACTCATGGCCGGTACACTGTCTTCCTCTGTTTCCTTTGTGCCCTCCGTCCGCAGGATGATCTGGAGGCTCTGGGGCTCCGGATTCTCCCCGGAGGTAAAGGAAACCTTTTCTGCATGGATATCGGCATTGAGAATGGTCATATCCTCTCCCGTATATTCCTCCCATTTTTCATCAGCCAGATCCTCCACGGTATTTTTCGCATCCCGGATCACTCCGGTCTCAGAAAGCCCGGAAAGAGCTGCGGAAAGGGCGGAGCTTAAGCCCTCAATGGTCTTTTTCGTTCCTGCATCCAGGGGCTCTCCGGCTTTTTTAAGGCTTTCCTCCACGTTGGAAAGCAGGGTGTGCATGGCGTCCGTCCCCCGCACGGCGCTGTCGATCAGAAGCCCCGTATCCTTAAGGGACGAAGAGGCTGTGCCGTGATACATATTTAAGATCCCGGTGAGCCGGTCCACATGCTCCACCAGACTCTGGCCCGTGGCCGCTGTATGCCTCAGGGTATCGGCCACATCGCCCGTATCGCTCAGGACATTTTCCAGGGATTCCCCGTCCCGGTGTACCCGGTAAATGATATGCTCCAGGGTGGAAATGGACTGGGTCACAGATCCGATCATGGATTCCAGCCTGGATGGCTTTTCAGCCGCTCCCACCAGGGCCTCCAGGGCCCCGATCAGCCTGGAAAGCCCTTTTCCGGCGATCTCGGTCCCCACGCCGGCCAGGTCTCCGAGAGCATCCCCGACCGCGTCGGAGCCGCTGGCTGTAACCGCTTCGTATTTCTCCCATTCCTCATCCGCAAAGCCGCCGCAGAATCCGGAAAGCTGCTCCATCAGCTCCTCCCGTTCCTGGTCGGAGATCCCCAGAACGTCTCCATGGCCCTGGATCTGCTCCTGGAGCTCCTTTAATCTGGCGATCACCTTCTTAAGCTCCGCCACCCGCTTCCTGACAGCCTCTTTTTTCTCCTTCAGCTCCTCCAGATCCTTTCTGAGCCTTGCCAGCCCATCCTCCAGATCTCCCACATCATGGCGGGTATCATAGAGAAGATCTGCGGTATCGTTTAAATCCATGGTCACATGTTTAAGCCCATAGCCCAGACTCTCCAGCTGGTCGTCCAGGGCCTGGACCGAGGTGTTCATGGCATTTAATTCCCCATTCATATCCTCCAGGGCCTTCCTGGCCTCCTCCACATAGGCCGGGAATGGGATCCCCCGGTCAGACAGCTCCTTTAAAAGAGCCAGGGCCTGGTCGGCGTCCACATAGATCCCTCCCTTGGCGTCTGAAAGGATCTGTCGGGACCGGTCCAGCTGTCCCAGGCCCTCCACCGTGCTCCCCAGGCCTCCCTGGAGTCCGTCCAGGCTGTCCAGGACCACGTCCAGGCTGTCCCCGATGGCGTCTGCAGAATCCTTCACCGTGTCCCTGGCCTTCCTAAGATCCTCCAGCCGCTCCAGCTGGCTGATGGTCACCGGAGCCATGAGAAACAGCAGGCCGGAAAACTCCAGGTCATTGCTGCCGATCTCCAGCTCAAAATGCTGCTCCTCCCCGGGCATCACCATAAACAGCACGGTCTTCATGCTGCCGATGGACTGGATCTGGGCTCCCGGAGCCTCCACGCTGAGGTTCTGGTCCATGTCCACCACGGCGGCGATCTCCATGGTCATATTATTTCTGAAATATTCGCTGGTACCGGTGTTGGGCACCGCGTCAATGGAGATCTTTAAGACGCCCTTTTCATGGGCCAGCTCCTCCAGCCTCCGCTCCACGCCGTTTAAACGGTAGGACACGGCGATATCCCAGGGCAGGGTCTCCGAAATCTCCTCCGGCTCCATGCGGCCTTCAAAATAGAACCTATCGTTCTCCGGCTCCTCCAGAAGACGGAAGATCACCGTATCCCCGTCCACCTCCGGCTCCTCCATCCCGGTCATGTTATGGACCGACTGGTAGGTGCCCCGGTCTGTGATCTCTCTGGCCCCATGAAGCTCATAGCTTTTCACCACACTGGCTTCCGATATGCCTCCGTAGGGGTCCATGGTCACGTACATGGCCTCGTCGCAGACCGGAACTCCGGCCGCGCCGAAGCTGGCGATCCCGGCAGACGCCGCCATCACTGCCGCCAGGGTCCCGCTGACGGCTCTCTTTATCTTTTTATCCATACCTTTCATTCCTGTCCCTCCCTGCATGTTTGTTTTCCCGGCCGCGCCATTCTCCGCGCCCTTCGTTCCACTGCCCTCTGCTGCTGGCGCCGGATGGGCTTATCAAAGGCAGCCAGAAGCGCCGGAAGCAGCGAAAGCACCAGGATCATAGAAAGCAGCGCGCCCCTTCCCACCAGCCTTCCTACCTGGGAAATGGCCTGGATGGAGGAAGTAAAATAAAGGAGATACCCCACCACCGTCAGGATCCCGCCGGACGTAAGGATGGAGATGGCACTTTTGGCAATGGCTGTGACAGCCGCCTCCCGGCTTCCCATGGTCTCTCTGAACTCCATATAGTTGTTTGTCATAAGGATCGAGTAATCAATGGTGGCTCCCAGCTGTAAGCAGCTTACGATGATGTAGCCGATATAGACCATGCTGTCGCCAATGATATAGGGGATCGTCATATTTAAGTAAATGGCCACCTCAATGGGGATGATGACCAGGACCGGCACCATCACCGAATGGAAGGTCAGCATGACCACCAGGGCCACTCCAGCCAGAGAAATGATGGATACCCGGTTGTAATCGTCGGTCAGGATATCCCGGATATCCATGGTAGTGGGCGTCATGCCGATCACATAGGAGTCCTCGGGATAATATTTTTTCACGATCTCCGTCAGTTTTTCACTGCACTGGAAGGAGTAGCTGCTCTCCTCCCTGTTCTCCATGGAGATCAGGATCCTGGCGTAAGAGCCGGTCCGGAGCTGCTTTGTAACAGTTTCCGGCAGAAAGCTTTCCGGGATCCCCTGGGGAAGAGTCCCGGCCATGGACAGGGCGTAGTCGATAAATTCCTGGTCCTCCAGCTCCTCTGTCAGCCTGCGCTCTTTTATGACGTTTCCGTTGGGCACCATGGCGATGATCACATTGGACTTTCCAAACACGTCCTCGATGGCCCGGGAGTCCTCATAGACCCGGGTGCCTGGACCGGAGCCCAGGGCGTCGTCCCCGTAATAAAAGTAGTTCATGGACTGTCCAAAGTAACAGGGGACCGCACAGAAGGCCGCTGCTGCCAGCACCGGGATCCGGATCCTGTACATCAGCTTTCCCAGGCCGTCCAGCGGCGGAAGGAAGGATCTGTGGGCTGTTTTCTCGATCTTCTTATCGAACCGCAGGATCAGTGTGGGCATCAGAAACAGGACCGTCACCAGGCTGCATACGATCCCCTTGGTAAGGACGAAGCCCACATCCCTGCCAATGGTAAATTTCATCAGCGCAATGACCAGGAAGCCCACGATGGTGGTCGCGCCGCTGGCCAGGATCGAGCTGCAGGATTTCTCGATGGCGGCCTCCATGGCCGGACGTGAATCCACTCCCGACTGTTTGATGGCCGTATACGTATGTAAAAGGAAAATAGAATAGTCCATGGACACCGCCAGCTGCAGGATCGCCGCTGTGGAGAATGTAAAGAAGGAGATCCTGCCGAACATGATGTTGGAGCCCATGTTCAGCACGATGGCCACTGCCATGACCAGGATAAACAGGAACGGCTCAAACCATGAGGTGGTGGTCAGGGTCAGGATCAGCCAGATGATCACCACTGCCATTCCAATGGCCATGGCGATCTCCCGGGTAATGGATTCCTGACGCTCCTTACTGGAAACGGCGCTCCCGGCAAAGCATCCCCTGTCTTTTCCCACAATGCCATAGATCTCGTTTATGGCCTTATGGGTGGAGGCGTCTGAATCCCCGTCCTCAAAAATGATCTGGTATACCGCGTTCCCATCTTTATAGAACCGGTCTGTCAGGCTGTTCTTTATAAAGGCATCTGTGGAATAAACATTGGCGGCCAGGTCCGGACCTACCACCAGGTCCACGCCATCCACCCGTGAGATCCTCTGGCGGATGGTCCGGGCCTCCGGCAGGGTCACGTCCTTTACCATGATCCGGGCCATGCCGGGATAACCGAATTCCTGCTCCATCACATCCAGCGCCTGCTTGGTGGGGGCAAAATCTGGAAGATACTTGCTCAGATCATAGTTGACGCCCACAAACGGGTAACAGACGGCGCAGAGAATGGTCATGGCAATAAAGAATTTTTCAATGATCCTTCCTCTTTGAACAATAAAATGGGCCATTTTTTTCAACATAGCTTTCATTCCTCATTATTTTTTTGTTATTAGTTTTAAATATGTTTATCATACATACTGTTGATTTTCCTTCTGGGATGTATTATAATATACCGCAGGACCGGATGCAATCATTAGTATTTTAATGTTTTGCTGTTTAATGAACACGGAAATTTTAATATGTCAAAAATGGAGGAAAATCCATGAGAAATCCCAAAGAAGACCGGCGCGTCCGCCGGACCCAGAAACTTTTAAAAGAGAGCCTGGTACAGCTTATGTCTGAAAAAGCGTTTAAGGACATCACCATCAAGGACATCACAGAACGGGCTGACTTAAACCGGGGTACCTTCTATCTCCACTACTCCGATACATACGATCTTCTGACTGCCATGGAAAACGGAGTGCTGGAGGACTTCCAGGAGATGATCACCGCCTATATGCCCTCCAGACCGGGAAACGGCCTGATGCCGGTGCTGCTCCCCATCGTCCACTACATCGTGGAAAATGAACAGATCTGTAAAAATCTGTTTGAAAACAACGTTTCCAATGAATTTGTGACTAAATTTAAGGAACTGATCCGTAAAAACGGCGGCGCGCTCATCGAGCGGCTGTATCCCGCCTGTCAGACGGCCGATTCCGAATACTTTTTTGAATTTATCACCTATGGCCTTATCGGGATCATTAAAAAATGGCTGGACAACGGAATGCCCCAGACCGAGGAGGAGATCGCCCGTATGTCCAGCGACGCCGTCCTTTCCCTGGCCCGGTCCTTTTTTGCGGCATGATCCTTCCGGGCCGCTCCGTGTCCTGTGCATTCCCTCTTTCTGGCCGCCCCGTGCCCTCCCGGGAGTTTCCGGTTTTTTCTGGAAATTTCCCCGGGATTTTTTTATTTTCCTCTTGATTTTTTTACTCGTCTATATTATCATCAATATATGAACACTTATTCATATGTTGATCCTGACTAATCTAAAAAAAGACATCCGGAGGGCATAATTATGGAAGAGAACAAACATCTGCACGGACCGGAATATCCTGCAGAAAACAGCTGCGGCCATGAGGGGTGCGGCTGCGGCCACGAGCACAGCCAAGAACATGGCCATTCCCATGAACATTCTCACGAGCACTCCCATGACGGGCAATGCTCCTGCGGACATGAACACAACCACGAACACGGACATTCCCACGAACATTCTCACGAGCACTCCCACGACGGACAGTGCTCCTGCGGCTGCGGACATGAACACAGCCACGAACATGGCCATTCCCATGAACATTCTCACGAGCACTCCCACGACGGACAGTGCTCCTGCGGCTGCGGACATGAGCACAGCCACGAGCACGGCCATTCCCACGAGCACTCCCACAGCCATGGACACCACAATGCCCCAGGCTCCCCCTGTACGGTCTATGTGATGAAAAACATTGACTGCGCCAACTGCTCTGCCAAGATCGAAGCGAAAATAAAGGAGCTTCCGGAGGTGGACGATGCCGTCCTCACCTTTGCCACCAGGCAGCTCCGGGTCTATTCCTCTGCCGGTACGGCCCTCCTTCCTAAAATGCAGGAGATCGCCGATAAGATCGAGCCCGGCACAGTGATCGAGGTCAGATCCAGAAATCCCAAGGCCCCGTATGTGGTCTACAACCTGGAAAATATCGACTGCGCCAACTGCTCCGCCAAGATCGAGGCGAAAATAAAGGAGCTTCCGGAGGTGGACGACGCCGTCCTCACCTTTGCCACCAGGCAGCTCCGGGTCTATTCCTCTGCCGGTACGGCCCTCCTTCCCAAAATGCAGGAGATCGCCGATAAGATCGAGCCTGGTACCCGGATCACGGTCCGGGAGGAGGGAAAGCGCCAGAAAGACGTTCATAATGAGAAGCATTCCAGCGATCTTCCAGAGATCCTGGCCGGAGCCGGACTTTTCATCGCCGGTTCTCTTCTCGCCGGCCCCATGCCCGGCGTCTCCATTCTCTGCTTTGTGATCGCTTACCTGATCCTGGGGAAGGACGTGCTTTTTACCGCCCTTAAAAACATGAAGACCGGCCACGTCATGGATGAAAACTTCCTTATGAGCCTGGCGACCCTGGGAGCCTTTGTGATCCGGGAATACGGAGAGGCCGTGGGCGTAATGCTGTTTTACCGCATCGGCGAGGCCTTTGAGCACCGGGCTGTGGAAAAGAGCCGCAGCCAGATCATGGACGCTGTGGATCTCCGTCCGGAAACCGTGCTCCTGGACGAAGGCGGCTCCATCCGGGAGATCCCGGCAGAGTCAGCCCGCATCGGCCAGGTGATCCAGGTACGTCCCGGCGACCGGATCCCCCTGGACGGTGTGATCGTCGAGGGAGAAAGCCGTCTGGATACCTCCCCCATCACCGGCGAGCCGGTTCCGGTGGCCGTCAGAGAGGGAAGCTCCGTTTTATCCGGCTGTGTCAACACCTCCGGCCTCTTAAAGCTCCGGGTGGAAAAAGAGCTTTCTGAATCCATGGTCACCAGGATCCTGGATTCTGTGGAAAATGCCGCCGCCCAGAAGCCCCAGGTGGAACGGTTCATCACCAAATTCGCCCGGATCTACACCCCTGTGGTAGTAGCCCTGGCTGCCGCCACCGCCATCCTCCCGTCTCTCTTTACAGGAGACTGGAACCACTGGGTCTACACAGCCCTGACCTTCCTTGTCATCAGCTGTCCCTGTGCCCTGGTCTTAAGCGTTCCCCTGTCCTTCTTCTCCGGCATCGGAGCCGGATCCAGAAAGGGGATCCTTTTTAAAGGCGGGATCGCTCTGGAGGCCTTAAAGAATGTAAAGGTCGTGGTCATGGATAAGACCGGGACCATCACCAAAGGAAACTTCGTGGTACAGACCGTATCTCCCTCCGGCTCCATGAAAAAAGAAGAGCTCCTGGCCCTGGCCGCTGCCTGTGAGACCGCCTCCACCCATCCCATCGGCATCAGCATTCTGGCGGCTGCCAGAGACCAGTCCCTTTCCGTGGAAACGCCCAGGGACCTGGCTGAGATCCCGGGAAAGGGGATCCGTGCCGTCACCTCTGCAGGCGTGCTCCTCTGCGGAAACCGGAAACTTCTGGAGGAAAACCAGGTGGATCTTGCCGGATTTAAGGAAGACTCCGGCTCCACCATGGTCCTGCTGGCAAAGGACGGCGTATATGCCGGCTCCATTTCCATTTCCGATACCATAAAACCGGAGGCGTCCGCTGCCATCGCATCCCTTAAGAAAATGGGGATCCAGACGGCCATGCTCACCGGAGACAGCGAAGCCGCTGCAAACGCCGTGGCCTCCTCCACCGGCATCGACCGGGTATATGCAAAGCTCCTTCCCGGCGATAAGCTGGATCTTTTACAGAATCTCCGGAAGGAAGCCGGAAACGCCATGTTCGTAGGCGACGGCATCAACGACGCGCCGGTGCTGGCCGGAGCCGACGTGGGCGCCGCCATGGGCAGCGGAGCCGACGCAGCCATCGAGGCTGCCGACGTGGTCTACATGACCTCCAGCATGGAAGCCATTCCCGAATCCATCCGCATTGCAAAAAAGACCGGGGCCATCGCCGCCCAGAACGTGGTCTTTGCCCTGGCCGTGAAGGTCCTGGTCATGATCCTTGGGCTGGCGGGCTTTGCCTCCATGTGGATGGCCGTATTTGCCGATTCCGGCGTGGCCATGCTCTGCGTGTTAAATTCCATCCGGGTATTATATAAGAAAAACTAACGCAAAAAATTTAAACTTCATTTCATCTGGGCATTTTCCGGGAAGCTTCCTTGAAAATGCCCAGTTTTTCTCATGTCTGTTCCATCTGCCGGAAATGGAGCCTCCACTCCCAAAAGCCGGCGTTCCACAGCATCCCCTCTCCCCGCCGGAACCCTGGACAGGAAGATCCCATACAATAAACCATAGCATTTTTCCGGGAGGGAAATCATGAAAAAAATCGTCTGCGGGATCCTGGCAGGATGTCTGGTCCTTGCCACAGCCACCGGCTGCCAGAAAAACGCATCCGGCAAAACGCCCATCACCTTAAACGAAGTGGCCCATTCCATCTTCTATGCGCCCCAGTACGCCGCCATTGAGCTGGGATATTTTGATGAAGAGGGACTGGACGTGACCCTGGTCAACGGAGGCGGAGCCGATAAGGTCATGACGGCTCTGGTATCCGGAGAAGCCGACATCGGCTTCATGGGCTCCGAAGCCTCCGTCTATACCTATGCCAACGGAGAAGCCGACTACGCCGTAAACTTTGCCCAGCTGACCCAGAGGGCCGGAAACTTCCTGGTGGGCCGGGAACCGGAGCCGGATTTCCAGTGGGAAAACTTAAAAGGGAAAAAGGTCCTGGGAGGAAGGGCAGGCGGCATGCCCCAGATGGTCTTTGAATACATCTTAAAAAAGAACGGCATCGACCCGAAGACAGATCTTTCCATCGACCAGAGCATAAACTTTGGTCTCACTGCCGCCGCCTTTACCAGTAACGACGCAGACTACACCGTGGAGTTCGAGCCATTTGCCACTGCCCTGGAGCAGGAAGGAAACGGCCATGTGGCAGCTTCCCTGGGAGAAAGCTCCGGCTATGTGCCCTACACGGCATATTGTGCAAAGAAAAGCTATATTGAAAAAAATCCGGAAATCATACAGAAATTCACAAATGCCATCCAGAAGGGACTGGAGTACGTCAATTCCCACACATCCGCAGAAATCGCAAAAACCATAAAACCCCAGTTTAAAGAAACAGACGAGGCCGCCCTGACAGCCATTGTGGAGCGGTATAAGGCCCAGGATACCTGGAAGACCGATACGGTCTTTGAAAAGGAAAGCTTTGATCTTCTCCAGAATATCCTGGAAGAAGCCGGAGAGCTTCCGGCCAGAGTGCCTTATGAAGACCTGGTGGTCACAGACTTTGCCAGGGCGGCGGTGAAAGAGTAAACGATATTTATTTTTTCTTATAAGCTGCTTTATAAACGCCCAGGGATATTAAGATTACCACTACCATGACGATACTCTGGACGCTGGAGTAGGTGCTTCCCAGAACCAGGGCAATGACAATAGCTAAGCCCACCGGAAGGGAAGCTACTTTTAAATTCTTTAACACCACCGGGATCACCATGGGGCCCACCAGGGCCGGGAACAGGTTGTCAAAGGCCGGGGCGATCACCGGGTTCGTAAGGAGCGGAGCCATGATGGGGGCCAGGAACAGCATGCCGCAGAATACGATGGCTGTGGTAACAAAGGACGAGGCAGCCACAGCCAGTATGGCCACGACCCGGCCCTTTTCACTTCCTTCCTCGCATTCCATGATCTTCATGGCGTTTAAGGCGGCCGGAAGCTTCATATTCTGGATGTTTCCTGTGGAGGAGGCCAGATATACAGCTCCAGGACCGATGATGGGAGCCATGGACAGCTTCTCGCACAGTCCGGTGATGGCAAAGATCAGCATAATGGGAGCCGCCGCCTTTGCTGTGGCCGCCAGGTCGATCTTCAGCCCGAAAATCACGCATATGGCTGCCGGGACCAGAAGGAAAAAGCACCATACCACTAGTGTGGAGGTAATCCCCAGCCGGTGGATCCGGGCGTCAAACTGCTGACGCCCGTTTTCATTTTTATTATTTTCCTGCTTCATACCTTTATTCTCCTTTCACTGCTTCTACCGCATCAGCGCCGTGGCCACGCAGGCAGCCGCCATACCGGCAATCATGCTGAGGGAAAAAGAAAACTCGTTGAGAGCCTTGTGCTTCTTCCCCACTGCGTTCATAGCGATCATGCTGGCTGCGGATACCACAATGGCAGCCATGGATGGGATATTCCCAACGTCGATCAGATAGGGGGCCGAAAGGGTGGCCATCATTCCCAGAAACATGATATTTGGTATCACATTGCCGAAGCCTCCGGCACTTTTTTCCAGGGACTGCATTTTTTTATCGTATTTCTTTAACAGCATGGCCGACATGGACGATAAAAACACCCCCAGAGTCACCACCCACATTAAGGATCCGAACACGTCCGGAGAGAAGTCGGCACTTCCCAGGCTTTCAAAGCCCAGGGAAGTTACAGCCATGTTGGCCGCCAGTGTCTCATAGGAGGCGGAGCCAATGACCGAAAGCCTGAGCCACGCGAAAAATTTTCCCAGGACCGGCATCAGGATCATGTAGCTGATGATAATAGGTAATGATGGCACCACGGAAAACAGGGCGCTGCTCTTGACTACCTTCATCAGATCCCTTTTCTCAAACCCCAGCTCCAGGGCCCTCTTCCAGGCGGTCCTGAAAAAGATCGCCGCCTGCACCAGCACCACCAGGATGGCCAGGCCGCAGAACGCGGCCATCACCGGGCTGTTCGCCACTGAAAAATACATTTTTTCCATTTGTGATCCTCCTCTTCTGCCTTAAAAGGAACCGGCCCTCACGTCCTCCGGGATCAGGCACCTGTATTCGCAGTTCTTCTTTGCTTCTTTCATCTCTTCCCAGGCGGCCTCCACCAGTTCCGGCCTTTCCATCAGCTCCAGGGCCGTCCTGGCAAGCACGGAAGCCGCTCCGGTCATTCCTCTGTGGGCGATGGACGATTTCCCCTGGGCCACAGCCAGCCAGGAATGGGCCGGAGTCCCCAAGGCAAAGCAGGCGCTGCCGAACCAGGCCGATGGAACATTCCAGCTCACGTCCCCCACATCTGTGGAGCCCTGCTTTAAGGGCAGCGGCGGCACGCAGACATCCGCCATGGCCCCCCGGAAAAATGCCTTCCCATTTTCTCCCATGATCTTTGCCGCCATGGTCTGATAAAGGGTCCAGTCTCCCGGATCTCCCACTGCGTGGAATTTCTCCGCGTAATCCAGTTCCTCATGGGAATAATCCAGTGGGAATATCTCCTTCATATGGCCGTATACCAGATTATCCAGAACCTTATTCTGGAGCACGTCCGCATAGGCGCTGACCACCTGGATCTCCACCTTCGTCTCTGTCATCAGTGCTGCGCCCCGGGCGATGTTATGGACCCGCTCCGCCAGCTCACAGACCTGGTCTACCCTGGGAGCCCGGACAGAATAGATCACCTCTGCATGGGCCTGCACCACGTTGGGCGCGTCCCCGCCTGTATCCGTCACCGCATAGTGCACTCTGGCATCAGGGATCATGTGCTCTCTCATATAATTGCAGCCCACGTTCATCAGCTCCACCGCATCCAGGGCGCTCCGTCCCAGATAGGGGGATGTGGCCGCATGGGCGCTCTTTCCTGTGAACCGGTAGATGATACGGGCGTTGGCAAGGCTTGATACGGACGCAAAGGTCGCGGAATAGGGATGCCAGGCCAGGCAGATATCGCAGTCCTTAAAGCAGCCCTCCCGCACCATAAAGGCCTTTCCTGCCCCGCCCTCCTCTGCGGGACAGCCGAAATACACAATAGTGCCCTGGCCTGGATGCTCCAGAAGATAATCCTTCACCGCCACAGCGGCCTCCAGACATCCGGTTCCCAGCAAATGGTGGCCGCAGCCGTGACCGGGCGCTCCCTCGGCCAATGGCTTTTTCACCGTCACGTCCGCCTCTTGGGAAAGCTTCGGAAGGGCATCGTATTCGCCCAGAAGACCGATGACCGGGCGGCCGCTTCCAGCTCTGGCTGAAAACGCCGTAGGGATGTCTCCGATCCCTTCCTCTACCGTAAAGCCCTCGTTTCTTAGAAACTCCATCTGGAGCCTGGAGGACTGGTCCTCCTTGAAGCGCATCTCCGCAAATCCCCAGATCTGGTCGCTCATTTCCCAGAACTGTTCCTTTTTACTCTGGATCAGAGAGTCCAGCAATTCAAAATCCATACGTTCTCCTCCTTTTATGCCTCCGCCTGGATGATCCCGCCGGGATCCCTGGGCAGCAATATTTTTTTCCACACATGTTCCTCCAGCCGCTTCAGATCCCTTTTTTCCTCCTCAGTGAGCCCCCGGGGATCCTTTAATACCTCATAAAATGGCAGAAGGCGGCAGTCGTACTCCTCTCCCTCCTTTTCCTCGCAGAGAATGTAGACCGGAAGGACCTTTAATCCGTGGAGCAAGGTGCGTTCCGCTCCGTCCTTATCCCTTCCCCTGGCGGCCTTGAAACGAACCACATAAGTAAGCTTGGAATTTTTTGTCAATGGATGGTAGCTTACGAAATCCCCCAGAGAGTAAACGGTCAGGCACTGCCTTCCGTCTCTGGCTGTGTACCGCTCCATGGGCTGACTCACATGAGGATGGGAGCCCAGGATCACATCCACGCCCATATCCATGACCTTCCGGGCCGCCTCCATAACATTTTTGTGGGGATACATCTCAAATTCCCAGCCCCAGTGGATAAAGGCAGCCACCAGATCCGCTCCCCGTTCCCGGGCCAGCTTCACATGGCGCTCCACCATAGAAAGATCTGGGTTTTCATCATTGAAACGCACCTCATTGATCAGATATTTTTTTTCATACTCATTGCCGTTCATATCAAAGGTGTAGGACAGAAGAGCCGTTCTGATACCGTTGATCTCTGTGATCAGCACGTCCTCCTGCTCCCCCGGCGTCCGGTTGGTGCCGGAATGAAGCGCCCCCTTTTCATCCAGAACGTCCAGGGTGGCCCGAAGGCCCTCCTCCCCGTAATCATAACAGTGGTTGTTGGCCGTAGAAAAATATCCGATCCCATGGCCATTTTCCCAGAACCGGTCAAACATGCCCCTGGTGGTGTTCATTTTCGGCGGCTGTCCCAGCACCTGGTTCCTTCCCACAGGTGCCTTCTCCCAGATGCAGGATTCCAGATTAGCGCAGGTGAGATCGGCATCCATGTAAAAGTTGCGGATCCCGTCGAACAGCCGTTTTGTAGACTCTTCTGTCAGGCAATCCACAGCCATCAGATCCCCGGCTGCGGTCATGGTCATTTCCCGTTCCGTCACAAAGCCCCTGGGCAGGGAGAAATCTAGTTCCTGGGAGGCAAAGTATTCCTCGATCCCCGATCCCTTTTCCGCAGTCTCCAGCTGATGGACCCAGCAGCGGTACGCCCATTTCAGCTTTTCTTTTTTATTGACAGCCACATCGTAACGCCCCTTCACTGGCTGCGGATAGCGGAACTCGTTCCACATGACCACGCTGGCCAGCTTTGCGGCTGCGATGACAGCTTTGGAGGTTTTGTACTTCATATCGGCTCCTTTCCCATTTCTTTATGGTAATTTTACACAGATCTGCCCGCCTGTTCCACTGGACCCTTGCCCTTTTTTCCATGTTTTCTTTCTTTTTTCATTTACTGCAAAAAAATAGTTCATGAAACATATGTTATTTCATGAACCATTTCTGTTCTATCCGATTTTCCTGATATGCCAGAAGGCCACAGCGTTGAAGGCCAGGCTCTGGCGGATCTCCAGTGTATCCTCCACATTCCTGTCCTCCAGGGCAAGGGCCGGATTGCAGAAGTTTTCCATATATTCGATCACATCCCCATCGGGAACTGTATAGAGATCCACCCGGACCCAGCTCTGATAGATACTCCCGTTGTCCTTATCCAGATACATGCTCTTTAGCCGGTACCTTCCCTTTTCCATCCCCGTAAGTGTCACGGAAACCGTCTGAAGGAGGCTGTCCTTTTTTATCTGGTCCAGGGATAGGAATGGATCCATATAATACGGGGCCCACAGAAGCACAAAATAGCCGCCGCGTCCATCCTCCGTTGCCAGCACGCCGTCCTCCTCCAGAAGAAGCCTGGTTTCCAGCATGGATAGGAACCGCAAGGCAAAAAACAGCGGCCGCTTCACGCCCCGGTACAAATAAAGGCTTAAGGGATATGTAAAAAAGTCCTCCCCGGATGGCTCCAGGTTCAGCCGGAACCCGGCTCCCGCGATCCTTTTTCTGAGCTTTATGAGAAGATCCGGGATCAGGGCAGTCCGGTGGAATTCCCCGGCCTCCACCATGGACCTTCCTGTCAGTGTATTCCAGTCCAGAAGCCACACCGGTGCGTCCACGCCGTTTTCCTTCATCCAGGCCCCGGCCCTCCGCAGGCATGTCTCATGGTAATGGCGCTGGAACTGTTCATAAGAAAACGCGTCTGACGGGGCCTGGGCCTCGTTGGGATCCTGGCGGACGGTGATAAAGTCCACCGGAAAGCCTGGCCTTTCTGTTCCAGCCCCGGGATCCAGAAAGATTCCCAGAAGCGCACCCGGAAAGGCCCTCCGGATGGCCGCCGCCAGAAGCTCTGACCGTTCCGTGCCGGTCTCCTTAAGCTCGAACCGCCAGTGTATCCCTGTTTCCCCTGGGACTTTCCTCCCGGCCATCTCCTGGTGGGACAGCCTGGAAAGTGCCGACTCCACGGCATCAAAAGCCATGTCCTCCTCCACCCGGATGAAAGGTGTGAGGCCCAGGGAATCCAGATACCGGAATACCCTTAAGACATCCAGTTCTCCGATGACATTTTTAAAGAGCTCCGCTGAAAACACCCCTTCCAGGCACACATAGGAGAAACCGATGGCCTCCTGGGCCTCTTTGATCTGGTCCTGTACCGCTTTCTGGCTGAGGCGCGAAAAATCTCCCACATACAGCACCCTGGCCGGAAGGTCCAGACGCTCCCCGGTCCATTTTCCCTGGACCGTATACTCCCTGACCCGGGCGCTCCCGCGCTTTTCATATGAATGGACGAACCGTACCAGCGTATCCAGGGAGCTCTCCGGCCCGTTTTCCAGGAATTCCATCTGGTCCGGCAGTTCCTCTTCCTTTTTCACTCGCCTGCGGTACTCTGCCGCCGTACAGGAAAACTCCCGGCGGAAGGCCCGGTTTAGGGCCTCGGCACTGGAAAATCCGTTGTTTAAGGCAACGCGGGTCAGAGAAGCGCCCGTGGCGGCCAGCTCCCTTCTGGCTCCCCGAAGCCGCAGGGAGTTTAAATATTCCAGGTAGGTGGTTCCCATCTCCCGCTTAAAGAGTCTGGAAAGATAAGAGGGCGACAGATAAAACCTCCCGGCCATTTTCTCCAGAGTCACTGGCTCACCAAAGTTCTCCTCCATGGCCTCCAGTACCTGGAGCAGATGGACGTTTTCTGTTCTGTATTTCCTCCGGCTGCTGCCGCTGACGAACTGGGTCCGCAGGGTATGGAGAAGAAGAGGGGCTGCCGACTGGATCAGCAGCTCATAGTCCCTTTCGCGGCCGTAGCTGTGCATGGCGATCTGAAGGATCTGGGATCGCATGGAATCATAAAGAGGGCCTGTGGCCGCATTTTCACTGGTAGATACGCAGGAAAACCGGGTATAAAGCGCCTCCCGGCACACCCGCTCCAGATACTCCTCTCCCATGGAGAGCCATACGGTCACATTGGGCTCCCCGCTTTCCAGAGAGTAGAACTCTCCATGATTGATCACCATCAGATCCCTTTGCGATAAGGTCTGCTGTCTTTCCGAGCTTCGTACCCGTACCGTCCCCCTTAACACCAACAGAAACAGCAGCCCGCTGTTCACAGAACCATGTTTCTTCTGAATGTTTCCCAGGAATACCCGTATCTGCTCCATGGCCTTCTCCTCCTTTGGCGTTCTTTGCCATTTTCGTCAATCATACCGTATAGCTCTGGAAAATGCAATCTGTACCCATTTCGTAAGACCTTATTCATATATTTGTAAATTGCTTTTTCTTCTGTCCTCCCTTATAATGGCCATATCACCACTCATTGTGGCATTTGAAGGAGGATTTTGAATTTATGAAAAAATTTACACAGAAAAAACAGTTGACCGCAGTTATCATGGCCGCTTCCCTGGCCTTTGCTTCCCTTACAGGCTGCTCCAGCTCTTCTGCCGGCAAGGAGCCTGCCGGCCAGGAGACCGAGGCCGCGGTAAACGTATCCCTGGACGACGTTTTAAATAAGATCAAAGAAGCCTATGGAGAGGGCTACATCCCCAACACTCCCATGGACGACCAGATGTTAAACGACGTCATCGGCCTTTCTCCGGAGCTGTGCGAATCCTATGTAGCCGAGATGCCCATGATCAGCACCTTCGTGGAGACCTTCATCGGAGTGAAGGCAAAGGAGGGAAAGGGTGACGATGTGGAGAAGGCCCTGACCGAATACAGAGAGCGTCTGGTGGGCGATACCATGCAGTATCCCATGAACGTTTCCAAGATCCAGGCCTCCCAGGTGGTGCGCCACGGCGATTACGTATTCTTCGTGATGTTAGGAGGACCCGATGACGCGGCCATGGAACAGGGCGATGAGGCAGCCTTAAAATCCGCAGAGGAAAATAACAAGATCGCCATTGACGTGATCGACGGCTTCTTTAAATAAGCCATGGTCTTTTCCAGTCTCTTATTTTTATTCCGTTTTCTGCCGCTGTTCCTGGCCCTCTATTTTCTGGTTCCCAGGAAGCTGCGAAACGGAGTATTATTTATAGGGAGCCTGATCTTCTATGGATGGGGGGAGCCTGTGTATATCTCGCTCCTCCTTTTTTCCACGCTGGTGGACTTTTTCCATGGAAAGCTGGTGGGCAGTTTTTTAGAGCGCGGAAACCGGAAAGCCGCCAGGATGACGGTAGCCTCCTCTGCGTTCATCAATCTGGCCCTTCTGGTGATCTTTAAATATACGGACTTTTTCATCCGTTCCATCAACAGCCTCACCGGAAGCGGGATCCCTCTCCTGGGCCTGGCCCTTCCCATTGGGATCTCCTTTTATACGTTCCAGACCATGTCCTACACCATCGACGTATACCGGGGCGAGGCTCCGGTCCAGAACAATATCATAAGCTTCGGAGCCTATGTGTCCATGTTCCCCCAGCTCATTGCCGGCCCCATTGTCCGCTACCAGGACATTGCCGCGGAGCTGAACACCCGGACCGAAAGCCTTGAGCGTTTTTCCCTGGGGATCCGCCGTTTCGTGGTGGGCCTGGGAAAAAAGGTCCTGCTGGCCAATCAGGCCGGCGCCCTGTGGACGGAGATCACGGCCATCCTTCCTGCGGACCGCAGCGTCCTTATGGTATGGATGGGGATCCTGGCCTTTGCCTTCCAGATCTATTTCGACTTTTCCGGTTATTCCGATATGGCCGTGGGCATGGGCCACATGCTGGGCTTTCATTTTCCGGAAAACTTTAATTATCCGTATATTTCAAAAAGTATTACGGAATTCTGGCGGCGATGGCATATTTCCCTGGGCACCTGGTTTAAGGAATACGTGTACATCCCCCTGGGCGGCAACCGGAAGGGCGGCCTTCTCCAGGTACGGAACATCCTGGTCGTATGGCTTTTAACAGGGATCTGGCATGGCGCCAGCGTAAACTTCCTGTTATGGGGTATTTATTTCGGACTGCTTCTTTTATTAGAAAAGTTTGTACTGATGAAATATTTAAAAAAGCTCCCCTCCCTGCTCCAGTGCGCCTATGCTTTTCTTCTGGTGCTCCTTGGCTGGGTGCTGTTCGCCTTTGAGGACATGGGACAAGGGTTCCAGTACCTCCTTCAGATGACCGGAGCCGCCGGGCTCTCCCTCTGTAATGAACGGACCATATTCCTTCTTTCCGGAAATCTGGTCCTTCTGGCCGCCTGCGCCCTGGGCTCCACCCCCCTGCCGGCCAGGGCTGCCGGGAGATGGAAGGACCGTGTCCCGGAACCCCTGTTCCTGGGCCTGGTACTGCTCCTCTCCGTGGCCTACCTGGTAAACGCAACCTATAACCCGTTTTTATATTTCCGCTTTTAGCACAGAAAGGGAGAAGCCATGAAAAAAAATATTTCCTATCCGGCTGTGATGACCGGGCTTTTCTGCGCCTTTCTGGGACTGGGCGCGGCCCTTTCCGTTTTCATGCCCCGACGGACGTTTTCTGAAACGGAAAACCGCTACCTGGCAAAACGGCCGGCCCTTACCTGGGAGGCCGTAAAGAGCGGAAAATTCGGTTCTGATTATGAAATTTATTTAAGCGACCAGTTCCCTTTCCGGGATTCCTGGATCGGCTTTAAGACGGCTGCCGAAAAAATCCAGTTAAAAAAGGAGATCAACGGCGTCTTTCTTGGAAAGGACGGCTATCTCATCGAGGCCTTTTATGCCGAGGACATGGATCCGGAGCTCTCAAAGAAAAACCTGGACGCCCTGGCGGCCTTTGCCCTCCGCCAGGAGGCGCTTCTGGGAGACGGTCATGTGAAGGTGCTTCTGGCCCCCACGGCCTCTGAGATCCTCACAGAAAAGCTCCCGGCCTCTGCCTCCCCCTTTTCCCAGGCGGCGGCCACGGATTTCCTGGAAAAAGCCGGGCTGTCTTCCATGCTTGTGCCCGTAAGGGACGCCCTTTTACAGGAAGAAGCCGACGGACCGGACCGCCCCCTTTATTACAGGACAGACCATCACTGGACTGCCTCCGGGGCCTATACGGCCTACCAGGCCTGGGCTTCTGCTTCCGGCCTCACGTCCCTGGAGCCTTCCGGTTTTTCTGTGGAAACCGTTTCGGAGGACTTTCTGGGCACCATCCACTCCAGGCTCAACGTTCCTGTAAAGCCTGACTCCATCGAGCTTTACAGGCCCATCCAGGAGCCGGAATGGAGCGTATTTTATGATGGAAGCCAGGAGCCTGTCCACAGTCTTTACTCTATGGAGGCTTTAAAGACCCGGGATAAATACCGGGTGTTCCTGGACGGGAACCATGGTCTCACAAGGATCGTAAATCCCCAGGCGGACAGCGGCGGGAAGCTTCTTATTATCAAGGACTCCTACGCCCACTGCTTCGCCCCCTTTGCAGCTCTCCATTTCCCGGAGACCCTTATGATCGATCTCCGGTATTATAATGGAAGGCTCGGGGACCTGATCCAGGAGCAGGAGATCACCGATGTCCTCGTCCTGTACCAGATCCCTGGATTCTTAAAGGACCGGAATATCAGCAAGCTGGTGTGGGGGTAAAAAACAGCCCCCACACCTTTTTCAGACAGTCTGGAAATCCGGCCCTTTCCACAGACTCCTCTGCTGTCACGGCCACCCGGCCCAGCTCCTCGCCATCCAGCGTATAGACCAGATAACCGAAAACATCTCCCTCTCCCACCGGCGCTTCCACCGGGCCTTCCAGCTGCAGCTCCTTCTCTATGGCGGAAAAATCCTCCCCGTGGAGTCCCAGGAAGGAAAAGCCTTCCCTGTACCCGGCCTTTACAAAGTCCCGGACGCCTCCAAGCACCTGGATCTTTGGCAGCTCCGGCGGCGCCTCATCCCGGTACAGACGGCAGTTTCCATATCCATAATTCAAAAGAGCCACCGCATCCTGGAACCGCACCTTATAATCCGGCGCAGCCATGATGGCGGCGATCAGCTCCACCCCGTCTTTTTTCGCTGTGGCCGACAGACAGTATTTGGCAATGCTGGTGGAACCGGTCTTAAGGCCCGTCACCTGGAAATTCACAGGCATCTTCAAAAGCCGGTTGGTGTTGGACAGGCCGAACTCCTTTGTTCCCTGCTTCGTCACATGGGTGATGTTTTCCATCCATATGGTAGAATAATTGATGATCTGTGGATATTTTGTGATCAGTTCCCGGGACATTAAGGCAATATCCCGGGCCGTGGTCACATGATCCGGAGAATCTGTAAGGCCGCAGCAGTCCACAAACCTCGTGTGCTCCATGCCAAGGCCTGCGGCCCGCTCGTTCATCATCCGCACAAAGGTCCCCTCGTCTCCGCCTATGTACTCCGCCATGGCCACGGAGGCATCGTTGCCGGAGGCGATGACGATGCACTTGATCAGTGTTTCCACGGTCTGCATCTCCCCCTCCTCCAGGAATACCTGGGAGCCTCCCATGGATTTGGCGTAGGCGCTGGTCACCACCTGGTCGTCCAGACGGATCTTTCCTGACTGGAGGGCATCGAATATAAGGATCAGTGTCATGATCTTGGTGACGCTGGCTGGATTTCTGGGCTCGTCGGCATTTTTTTCAAAGATCACCGTTCCCGTGGACGCCTCCATAAGAAGGGCTGACGGCGCAGCGATCTGCGGCCCTCCGGTGCTCTCCTCCGGGGCAGCTCCCGGCTGTACCGTCTCCTGGCCCTGGGGCCCTGTCTGGCCGCTTTCCGGGCTCTCTGCCTGCCCTGCCTCCGTTTCTTCCCGGACCGTTTCCCGTCCCGGGACCATTTCTGCCATCACCGGCATAGAGCCGCCGCCCAGGGCCATCACCCAGGATAGGAGAAGGGCGGCCGCCCGTTTTCCTGTTTTTTTCACGTTTCCACCATGTCCTCTCAAACCGTCATGATCTCCTTACAAAATATGGCCGGGACATGGATCTTTATGTATTTTTCGCAGCAGTCCTATCCGGATCTTTACAAGGCTGGATTGTTGCTTTTTTTCACGGATTCCCATAACACCTTCCGGGAAATTATGTTATAATGTCTGTGAAGCAGACATTATAACATCGCGCATCTGGTTTCTGCGTTCACCGCAGAAATCCAGGCGCTTAAATTCCCCGGAGGGGGGCCATGTCCGGAGGACATGGTATAATGACTGTGAAGCAGACCCACGAAGGGATAAAAAGCCCGCCCGGCAGAAAAGGGCTTAAAAATACGATTCGAGGTGATCCAATGCAGTTTGAAGACGACTATACCCGCCGCCGTGCATACATATCCAGACGCCAGAAGCAGAGAAAACGCCAGCGCATGGTCCGTATCCTCATCTTTTTCATGATCCTTGGGATCCTGGCTGCCGCCGGAGCAGGAATCTGGCTTTTTAAGACAAAAGGCTTCCCCGGAGCCGGCTCCCATCCTGCTCCCGACGACCCGTCTGCATCCAGCCCCGCAGAGCCCGGCGCAGACCCGGGAAACGGTGAGGACGGAGAAACAGGGACCAGTCCTGCGGAAACAGAACCCTCCGGCCTGGACGAACTCCTTTCCAGAGCCTCGGGCCTGGCCGCCTCCTACGACTATGACGGAGCCATCGCCCTGTTAAAGGACAGTGCAGAATTTTCCGGTGAGCAGGCGGTCCTGGATGCCATCGCGTCCTATGAAGAGATAAAAACAACACTGGTCCGGGCTGATACGGCCTCCATCACCCATGTGTTCTTCCACTCCCTGATCATGGATAATAAAAAAGCCTTTGACGGCGATTCAGATGAAAAGGGCTATAACCAGGTGATGACCACCAAAAGCGAATTTTTAAAGATCCTGGATCAGATGTATGAACGGGGCTATGTGCTGGTACGGATGCGGGATATCGCCTATGAGACCACAGATGAAAACGGAAACCCAAAATTTGTGGCCGGCGATATCATGCTGCCGCCGGGAAAGAAGCCCTTCGTCATGTCCCAGGACGATGTCTGCTATTATGACTATATGAAGGGCGACGGCTTTGCCACCCGGATCGTCATCGGGGACGATGGAAAGCCCACCTGTGAAATGGAACTGGACGACGGGACCGTGGTCACCGGCTCCTTCGACCTGGTACCTCTGCTGGAGGATTTCATTGCAGAGCACCCGGACTTTTCCTATAAAGGAGCCAGGGCAGTCCTGGCCTTCACCGGCTACCAGGGTGTTTTAGGCTATCGCACCGATCCGGAATATAAGGACTCCAACCCTAATTATGAGGAGGACCTGGAATCTGTCCGACAGGTGGCCCAGTGCCTCCGGGACGGCGGCTGGGAGCTGGCCTCCCACAGCTGGGGCCATATCAACCTGGGCTCCCGGGATCTGGCTTCTGTAAAAACAGACACCGATAAATGGGAGGAGCGGGTGGAATCTCTCATCGGCCCCACCGATATCATCCTCTACCCCTTCGGCGCAGACGTGGGCGACTGGCGGGCCTATACCCGGGAAAACGAAAAATTTGCCTATCTGTACGACAAGGGCTTCCGCTATTTCTGCAATGTGGATTCCAGCCCCGCCTGGGTACAGCTGGGGTCTGATTATTTGCGCCAGGGGCGGCGGAACCTGGACGGCTACCGCATGTACTACGACCTTCCGGAAACAAATCCTTCCAAGGATCATTTAAGCGACCTGTTCGACGTTACCACCGTTTTTGACCGGGAGCGCCCGGTGCCGGTGCCGCCCATGTAGGGTAGGAAATATTGCCTGCGGGCTTCCTGCCGGCGGCATAATTCTTTCCCAGAGCATAAAAATAAGCTGCTGCAAAAAGGAAATGGATGCTTTCCTTTCGCAGCAGCTTATTTTTACTTTATTGCCCTAAAACTGGACGATCTCCTTGATCTCCTCTGCCGGCTCCACGCTTTCCGCGTAAAGCACCGGACCGGTTCCGTCGTAGTCCTGCCAGAACTCATATTCGATCCTGGCCCGGACCTTTACCCACATTCCGGTCTCCAGGGTCCTGGCCTCTCTTGCCTTGCATACAAAGCCCAGGAAGGTCATATCCGCCTCGCAGCAGGTCATGGCCATACGGCCCGGAACAAAGTAATTCTTCGGGAATTCCGGAGACTTTAAGACCATAGCCGTAAATTCCACTACCTTCCCCTTGTACCGGTCCTCCTTGTCCAGGGCGTCGATATACCAGATGCCGTAGGCCCCCGGGTCGATCTGGATCACATCTGCCTTCATATCATAGGGCAGATCCTCCTCCAGAAGCTCCTGCTCGATCTCCCCTTCCGCATCCTCCAGGATCAGGTCGGCCTGTGGATTTAAGGCCTTTAACCCCCTGCGGTAGCGGGTCAGGCTGTCATCGGTCAGATCGTCGCAGCGGTTCATGATGATCAGCTCGGAATTCCTCACCATAAGTCCCAGCAGCGGCTTCATGTTATTTAAATAAAGCTCAAAGGTGGAGCCGTCGATGATGGTGATCTGCTGGAACAGCTCCCAGTCTGCCGGAAGTTTCAGCTGATCCTGGGGCCAGATCCCGTTCCATTCGATGAGCACCCGGTCCGGATCGTAGAGTGCTTCCAGACGGCCGAAAAAGTCCTCATCCAGCTCGTCTGCGCTGTCCACGGTGATCACCTTTGTCCGCGTTTTCTTTAACAGCTCCTGATCATATTCTGTGTCCCCCTCCTCGCAGAGGATCAGGACCGTAACTCCGTCAGCCTGGAAATACTCCTGCTGCAGTGTAAAGGAGATAAACTGGGTCTTTCCAGCCTCCAGAAAGCCGTTGATCAGAAACACCGGCATTTTTTCTTGATTATTTCCGCTCATGATTTCTCCCAGTGATTAAAATTAATGGAACAGTTCCTTCAGATCGTCCTCTTTTAAGCCGGAGCCGATGACGCACACCTTTCCTGTATAGATGGGCGCGCCTTCCCGCACCTCCGTCTCCTCGGGAACCATATCAAAATAGTGCCATACGCCGTTTTCATCCGGCAGCATGCCCTTGGCACGAAGCACCGTGCCGTACTTCTCTGTGTGGGCCAGGTCATGGAGGATCTCATTTAACCGTTCCAGGCTCACGCTGCGGCTTGTTTCCAGTCCCCAGCTTGTGAAAACCTCGTCGGCGTCATGGCCGTGGTGGTGATGGTGCTCATGGTCATGATCGTGGCCGCAGCAGCACTCCCCGTCCTCATGATCGTGGTGGTGATGGTGCTCATGGTCATGGCCGCAGCAGCACTCTCCCTCCTCATGATCGTGATGATGGTGATGCTCATGGTCGTGGCCGCAGCAGCACTCCTCATCCTCATGATCGTGGTGGTGGTGATGGTGCTCATGGTCGTGGCCGCAGCAGCACTCTTCGTCCTCATGATGATGGTGTCCCTGCCTTACCTCCTCCAGAAGCTCAGCCGCCATGTCGTCGGTGGGCTTTTCAATGATCTCCAGAAGCTGGGCTCCGGTGAGACGGCCGATGGGAGTCGTAACAACGGCTGCCTTAGGATTCTTCTCCCGGATCAGCTCCACTGCCTTTGCCACCTTATCGGCGTCTGCCACGTCGGTACGGCTTAAAACGATAGTCCCGGCGCTTTCGATCTGGTTATTGAAGAACTCTCCGAAGTTTTTCATATACATTTTGCACTTCTGGGCATCTACCACCGTCACAGAGCCGTTTAAGACCACGTCGATCTCTCCGGCCACATCGCAGACAGCCTTCATCACGTCAGACAGCTTTCCAACGCCGGACGGCTCGATGATCACCCGGTCCGGCTCATACTTGGTCAGCACCTCGGACAGGGAGCGGCCGAAATCGCCCACTAAAGAGCAGCAGATACAGCCGGAGTTCATTTCCCGGATCTCAATGCCAGAATCCTGTAAAAAGCCGCCGTCAATGCCGATCTCTCCAAACTCATTTTCGATCAGCACCACCTTTTCCCCGGCAATGGCCTCCTCCAGAAGCTTTTTTATAAATGTGGTCTTTCCAGCCCCCAGGAAGCCGGAAATAATATCGATCTTTGTCATTTTTAATTCCTTCTTTCTATTCAATCCATGAAATAACGGTTGTCTGTTACTAACTTTAACACATTTTTTCCCAAAGTCAACCGCCGCCCTTAAAATTTCCCGTCCTACCGCCTCCGGACAGCCTGGATCACGGAAAAAATCCCAAAGGCTCCCATGTTGACCACCACCACGCTGGCTCCCGCCGGGATGGAGTACACATAGGAAAGCACCAGGCCGATGAAAAAGCAGACCACGGATACGGTCCCCGCCGAAAGGATCACGCCGGAAAAGCTTTTAAATACCCGCATGGAGGTGAGGGCCGGAAAGATGATCAGGCTGGAGATCAGCATGGCTCCCATCATCCGCATGCCCAGGACAATGGTGACCGCCGTCAGCACCGCCAGGATCGTATTGTAGCCGGAGACCCGGACTCCGGTGGCCCTGGCAAAGCTCTCATCAAAGGTCACGGCGAACACCTTATTGTAGCAGAGAATAAACATTCCCAGGACGATCAGGGACAGGACGGCGCTCAATACCACGTCCTCCCGGCTCATGGCCAGGATGCTGCCGAACATATAGCTGCTGACGTCTGTGGTCATTCCCGTGGTCAGGGATGTGACGATGATCCCCACAGCCAGAGAGCCGGCGGAGATCATGGCAATGGCCGCATCGCTCTTGATCTTCCCATTGCCGGTGATCCGAAGGAGCAGCACCGCGGCGGCGGCCACCACGGGGATGGATACCGCCAGGGGAGCCCACCCAAAAGCCACGGCCACAGACAGGGCTCCAAAGGATACATGGGATAAGCCGTCCCCGATCATAGAATACCGCTTCAGCACCAGGCTCACCCCCAGAAGGGAGGCGCACAGAGAGATCAGAAGGCCGCCGGTCAGCGCCCGGACGATGAACGGATACGAAAGCATTTCTCTTAAAAGCTCCATCATTTTCCACCTCCCAGGAATTCTCTCCCGCATTCCGTCTGTTTATAGTCTTCCACAGAGCCGTAAAATAACACACTCTGCTTTAAGTGGAGGATCTTATTGGCCTGGACCACGATGTTCTGGATATCGTGGGACACCATTAAGACGGCCACCTGCTCCTCCCGGTTCAAATGGCGGATCACCCGGTAAAAGTCCTGGGTGGTGGAGGGATCCAGCCCGGTGATGGGCTCGTCCAGGATCAGAAGGCGGTCTGTGGCACAGAGGGCCCTGGCGATCAGCGTCCTCTGCTTCTGGCCGCCGGAAAGATCCCGGTAGCAGCTCTTTCTCAGATCTGTGATCCCCAGACGCTCCATGTTCACTGCCGCCGTTTCCCTTTCTTTTTTTGAGTAAAACGGACGGTTCCCCCGCTTTCCGAGACAGCCGGAGATCACCACCTCCTGGACTGTGGCCGGAAAATCCTTCTGGGCCGGCGTCTGCTGGGGAAGATATCCGATGCCGGACCGCTTCAGATCGTCGGATACCATAAGGCTTCCGCCAGTGGGCTTTAAAAGCCCCAGAAGCCCCTTCATCAGCGTGCTCTTTCCCGATCCGTTTTCTCCCACGATGCAGAGGTAATCCCCCTGGCAGATCTCCAGGGACACATCCTTTACCACATCATAATTTTCATATCCAAAATCCACATGCTCACATTTTAATAACGGCTGGCTCATTTGCACAGTCCCTCCCGCAGATTCTTCACATTCTGTTCCATCAGCTCCAGGTATGTGACCCCTTCCTCAAACTGCCGCCGGGTCACGTTATGGCAGGAATGGAACAAAAGAGGTACGGCCCCTGTCTCTTCTCCGATGATCTCCGCCACCCGGTGGCTGGAAAGCTCCAGATAGTAAATCACAGGAAGCCCCTCCTCTTTTACCTTGTCGATCAGATAGGCAATGGTCCTGGCGCTGGGCTCCGTATCCGAGGAACAGCCGGAAAAGGCCGCCCGGTAACGGAGTCCGTAGGTGTCGGCAAAATACCGCAGCGGGAACTTATCGCCCATGACGATCATGTCGTGGACCGCGCTATCCCTTACCTCCCGGAATTCTTTGTCCAGTCTTTCCAGCTCCTCCAGATACGCGGCAGCTCCTGCCTGGTACATGGCCCCATGGTCCGGATCCCTTTCCGTAAGAGTCTCAGCGATCACGTCCACCATCCTCATGGCATTGACCGGGGAGGTCCAGATATGCTCGTCGTACTCGATCTCATACTGACTCTCATCCTCCTCCAGATGACCATCTTCCTCACCGTCCTCATGGACATGAACGTGGCCATGGCCCTCGTCGGAATGCTCCATCCCTTCCACGATTTCTTCCTCCACCGCATCCACATGGTCCATCATGATGACCACCGTCTGGTCCTCCCGGTCAAAGGAATCCACCACCTGGTCCACCCAGTGCTCCATGGCCCCGCCGTTGGCGATGATCACATCCGCCTCCTGCATGGTGCGGATATCCCTTGGCGTAGGCTCAAAGGAATGGCTGTCCATGCCCGCCGGGATCACCAGGGACAGCTCCACCTGGTCTCCGGCCACCTGGCGCACAAAATCATAATAGGGGAACAGAGTGGCGGCTACCTTTAATTTCCTCCCGCCTTCCCCGTCTCCCGGCTCCTCTCCGCTCTCTGCTCTCCCGCAGCCGGAAAGGAGACAGAAAAGGAACATCACTGCCAGCGCCAGCCATGTTCCCCCTCTTATTTTCCTCGTTTTTACAGATTTCCTCAATGATTCTCCTCAGCTTTCCCGGAAAGGATCCGGATCATGTCCCAGGGGCTTTCGATCAGATACGCCGGGGCAAAGGCCGCCAGCTCCTCCCGGCCCCGGAATCCCCACAGGACTCCCACCGTGTCCATCCCGGCATTTCTTCCTGTTTCCATATCCGTGTTGGTATCTCCGAAATACAGACAGTTTTCCGGAGCAACGCCCATCTCCTTTGCCGCCTCCAGAGCACCTCTTGGATCCGGCTTCTTCGGGATCCCTTCCCGCTCTCCGACCACCGTGTCAAAAGCGTCCGTTCCGAACACATACTCCACGGTCTTCACGGCCTGGGCGTGGGGCTTGTTGGAGACCACGGCCAGCTTCATCCCCTTTTCCCTGGCAAAGGCCAGGAGCTCCCCGATGCCCTCGTAGGCATGCATCTGGTAGTTACAGTTTTCCCCGAAGATCTCCATATAAACCGGGAGGATGGCTTCATAATGGGCCGGATCCGTATCCTTACAGGCCGCCAGCGACCGCCTCATCTGCATTTTATAGCCGTCTCCCACAATGGTCATCATCTGCTCCTCAGACAGAGGCCCCAGCCCGAACCGCTCCAGGGACTTGTTGGTACAATAGGTCAGCGCATGGATGGAATTCACCAGGGTTCCGTCCAGATCAAAGATCATAGCGCCGTAATCCATACGTTTTTTCATGTTCTCATCTCCTTACAGGGCCTTAGTATATCATAAGAAGGAAAGCCAGGCAAGAAAATCTTGCCTCAGTCCCTGGCTCCCGGAGGATCCCTCTGTCCGGAATATTTCGTTAAATTCATATCAATCTTCTGCGATTTCCTTGCTTTTTTCTGGTTTCTATGGCAGAATACGTTGACCAATGGGATCGTTAATTTCTTAACGTATCTCTGGAGATCCGCAATCGTTCCGCTATGTGTCTTCCTGTCCGGATCTTCCCATGGCTGAACGGCCGCGAAAACGATAAAAGGAGTCACTGAATCATGGAAACAGCACCAAAGCACCGGGGATCCTGGAAGGAATTCCTAAAGAGAAAGCAGATCAATTTCACCGTACAGACGTACTTCATCGACGCCCTGGGGGCCATGGCCTTCGGCCTTTTCGCCTCCCTCCTGATCGGGACCATCTTTTCCACCATCGGGGAAAAAACGGGCGTGGAGGTTTTCAATACCATCGCCTCCTACGCCAAAGGGGCCACCGGAGCCGCCCTGGGCGTATCCATTGCCTATGCCTTAAAAGCGCCGCAGCTGGTTCTTTTTTCCGCCGCCACCGTGGGGATCGCAGGCAATGAGCTGGGAGGACCCGTGGGCGCTCTGGTGGCCACCATTGTGGCTGCGGAGCTGGGAAAGCTGGTGTCCAAAGAGACCCGTGTGGACATCCTGGTCACTCCCGGCGTTACCATCATTTCCGGCGTCTTTATGGCCCAGTTCGTGGGCCCCGGCGTATCCCGGTTCATGACCCTGTTCGGAGAAATGGTCAAGACTGCCACGGAAATGCAGCCCTTTTTCATGGGGATCCTGGTATCGGCTCTCATCGGCATTGCCCTGACCCTTCCCATCAGCAGCGCGGCCATCTGTATCATGCTGTCCCTGGACGGCCTGGCCGGAGGAGCGGCCACAGCCGGCTGCTGCGCCCAGATGGTGGGCTTTGCCGTCATGAGCTTTAAGGAAAACGGCTGGGGCGGTCTTTTGGCCCAGGGCCTGGGGACCTCCATGCTCCAGATGGGAAACATCGTGAAAAACCCCAGGATCTGGATCGCTCCCACCCTGGCGTCCATGGTCACCGGCCCCCTGGCCACCATGGTCTTTCAGCTGGAAAACATCCCGGCAGGCGCGGGCATGGGGACCTGCGGTCTTGTGGGCCCCATCGGCATCTATACCGCCATGTCCGGCGAAGGCCCCAGGATGTGGGCCGGGATCCTCATGATCTGTTTCATCCTTCCCGCCGTCCTCACCTGGATCTTCGGAGAGCTCTCCAGGAAGGCCGGATGGATCCGTGAGGGAGATCTGAAGCTGGATCTGTAAACAGCCTCCATAAAATACTTCGGCCGGCCAGGCATCATGCCCGGGCGGCCTTTTTATCATTTTCCATCATTGATCCTGATTCCGGGTAAACTCCCCTACTAAATACACGATCCCAAGAACTGCCGTCAGAATAAGCCCCAGATACAGCGCCCAGAAGATCAGCCTCTGCCGTCCCGCACAGAACAGGAAGACACTGATCACCGCCGCCCATAGTAGCGGAGCCCAGAAAAATTTTGAAAGACGGAATAAAGCACCGATCACCTTCATTGTATTCCTCCTCTCGTGGATATGGTCTGTATCCTGATTATACCATGTCCTCCGGACATGGTACCCCTCCGGGAGAATTGAGCGCCTGGATTTTCGCGGTAAACGCGAAAACCAGATGCGCGATGGTATAATGTCTGCTTTGCAGACATTATACCATACAGGATCCCCCATTTCTATCCCTGTTTTATTGAGTTTCCCCATGAAAAACTATATAATTTTTCCATGGGAGGATACCCCCCCCCAGGAATATTTATAAGGAGGTACAAACGTATGAAAAAGCGATTTACCGCCCCACTGGCGGCAGTGCTGGCGATGAGTATGGCGTTTTCATCGCTGGCGGCAGTGAAACTGGACACACCGGTCGTACGGTGGAGTTCCAAACGAGAGGCTCTTCCCGAGTGGAAGCGGGTGGAGAATGCCAGCAATAAATACCAGGTGGAGGCGTTCCGGGACGGGGAGCGCACATACAATTCCCGCCACACATTTTCCTCCACAGATACCCGTGAATGGCTGAAATCCAGCGGATTTGTCAACAAATTGAAGGACTCTGGAACTTATACCTTTAGAGTTATGGCGCTTGGAGATGGTAACGATACCCTAAACAGCGACTGGTCCGAGCTTTCCGCTCCCTGGACATTTGAAAAGTCTTCCGTATCATTAGGGAGTCCAGTCAATCTTCGTTGGGATGGCACCACAGCCTGTTGGGATGCTCCGGAAATTCCGGCGGAATATGCATCCTATTTCAAAGGCTATGAAGTATATCTTCTAGCTGATGGTCAATCCTGGAGTGGATACTCCAATGTACAGAACACCAGCCAGGATCTGGCTGACAACATGACAAAGGAAGGCGCAAAGGAATACTCCTTCTCCGTCCGCGCCGTCAGCAATACGCCGTCCAAGATCTTCCATAGTGAAACCGTTTACGCAGATGATCCCTACAAGCCAGGCGACGCTTCCGACAAGGTATCGGGTACTCTTGATAAGATCACTTCCGGCGAAATTTCCATGGAACAGGCACCGGATGCTTTAAAAGAAAATATCAAGGACGTCCAGGTGGCCATGCAGTCGGATCCAGACGTTCTGGCCAAGGTCGAGGCCCTGGAACAGCAGTACATAAAGGATCAGAATGTGACCCTGGAACAGAATATCACCTCCAATGAGGTGGGCATCGACCACAGCCAGGTAAAGGTGATCGGCGCTGCCTTAAACGCTGCGGCAGCCGGTTCCACCGTTTCCTTCAATATCGGAAAGCCTCATAAGGACGCAGTTGTGGATGCCATGAGGTATAAAAACACCATCCAGGTGGATTTCAGCCTCAGCGGAGCCGTTCCGGAGCTTAAGGTTCCGGTACGCATCACCGTTCCGATCCCGGAAAATGTCAATCCAGAATTCTTCCATGTGCTCCACTATTCCAATGACGGAACGTATGAAGATATCTGGCCGCTGGAGATCGACCGGGAGGCCCGCACGGCTTCCTTCACAGTGACCCACTTCAGTACCTTTGTGCTGGCTGAGGAAAGAACCGAAGAGGATAAGCCAGGTACTGATCCGGAGCTTCCAGATTCCATCGCCACCCCGTCCAACGCAAAGGAGTTTCAGGCCCTGGCCGACTCCCTTCCCAATGACCTGTCCGGTCTTCCCCAGGAGGAGCGGGACGCCGCAGAAGGCGCCCTCTGGAAGCTGGCAGAGGCCCTGGATAAGAACGACGTCCAGAAGGCCATGGCCGGAAAGTCCGCAGAGCCCACTGTGAAAAAGCTCTCCTTCCTGTTTGACTCCCTGGGCGTGGGTGCAGCCATGGATGTCCAGTGTGCAGAGCCGCTGGAGGGAATGGACTACTATCCCCTGGCCTTCGCCCCGGACCATGGCTCCATCACGGGCCTCCGGGCAGAGCTTTCCAATATCTCCACGCCCAGCAACGCCAGCCGGACGTATTCCTTCGACCTGGAACTTTATAAGACCACAGAGGGAAGCTCCCGATCCGCAGAGGGAACTGAAACAAAGGTCACTTCCCTGCGGACTCCGCTGAAATTCTACATCTCCATGCCCGACGGCTTCGAGGATGTGGCGAACGAAAGCGATACCCTCTGGTATGACGAGGAGACCGGCTGCATCGTGGTCTACACCAATGATCCTGGAAGGTTCACCGTAAAGCTCCGCAGGGAAAACAGCGGCTCCGGTTCCTCCGGCAGCTCCGGCAGCTCCGGCGGCGGCTCCAGCAGAAGCGTCCGCGTGGATCTGATGAACCAGTCCCCAGAGGGCGGAAAGTGGTCCAAGGATGGAAATATCTGGCGCTTTACCTTTAAGAACGGGATCCTGGCCCAGAGCTGCTGGCTCTATATCACCAACAACTGGTACTACTTCGGCAGCAACGGCGATATGGCCACCGGATGGTTTAAGGACAACTTAAACAACTGGTACTATCTGACTCCTGCCGGAGCCGGAACAGAGGGCGCCATGGTCACCGGATGGCAGCAGATCGACGGACGCTGGTATTACTTCAATGAGAAGAGCGACGGCTTTTGCGGCACCATGTTATCCAATACCACCACTCCCGACGGCTACACCGTAGACGGAAGCGGTGCGTGGATCCAGTAAAAAACAGATCTTGTTTCATCCGCCCGGGCTTTGTCCCGGGCGTTTTTTATGTCATCGAGAAGTGCGCCCTATGACATAAAAAACGCTCTGTGGGGATCGCCATGCGGCGAAAGGGAATTATGCCGCAGATCTGCCCCTCCACATCTTTCTGCCCTCTCTAATTTTCCTCTCCCCATTCCCCGACTCTCCCATTCTCCGGCTCTCCCATTCTCCGGCCTGCCAACCATATGCTCTCCTAGTTTCATATTCCCCCCTCTCGTATCGTCAAAAATTTTGGGCAAAAATCCCCCCTTTTTTCCATGATGCCCAAAAATCGTACAGAAATCCTGGATTTTCATCGGATCTTCCTGCGGGATTGGACATATCTCTCTTTTTTCCCTGTATATGCCCAAAAACTGCAGGAATTTTGGGCATAGCAGAAAAAAAGTCTATTCTATGCCCAACAACAGGGCCTGCGTGAAGTGGTAAGATAAAAGTAGACACCTCCAAAAAATAGTAGACAATAGAAATAGTCTTTTATTCTATAGATTCTTATATTATACAGGAGGTATCACATATGCTTACCAAAGAAGAACGCATACTCATTGGGAGAAGAATTGTAGAAGGTGAAATAACCGTTCATGACGCAGAAAAGGAATATCACATTTCTCGTTCTTCTGCGCAGTAATACGCCACAATCTACTTTTCGTTGACTAGTGCACTGTGAAGCTAAGGTGCGCCCCATAAGGCGGGTACGCATCCCCTGTCTGCAAAAGGACCGGCCTTCCGGCCGGTCCCAGCAAAACAGCTTCTTTTATTTTTATTCGTACCGCAGAGCGTCAATGGGATCTGCCTTGGCCGCCCGGGAGGCCGGATAGATCCCGAAGAAAATTCCCACCACCGCGGAGAATCCCACAGCCAGGAAAATGATCCCAGGCTTTATGACCACTGGAAGTCCCAGGGCCATGCCGCCCAGGGATACCACGCTCACCGCCAGCACCACGCCGATGATGCCGCCGCAGGCCGAGAGGATCGCCGATTCTGTCAGGAACTGGATCAGCACGTCCCGGGTCCTGGCTCCCAGAGCCTTCCGGATCCCGATCTCCCGGGTCCGCTCTGTAACGGAGACCAGCATGATGTTCATAATGCCGATGCCTCCCACCAGGAGAGAAATGGCTGCGATCCCGCCCACAGCCGCCGACAGGGCTCCCATCATACTGTCCACACTGCCCATCTCATCCACCGCCGTCTGGCTGTAAAAGTCCTCGGGCTTCCTGTCCTTCTGTTTGGCAATATACGCCATGAGCCGGTTCATAAAATCCGTCATATCCACATCGTCCGCCGCGAACAGACGGCAGGAGTAAAAGTTATCATTGGGCCAGGTGAGGATCGTATAGGGGATAAAGGCCGCCCCCGTATCGCTCCCAGTCCCCATCATCAGCGCCTGGAAGGCGTTCATCTCTTTTTTGTAAACGCCCACCACCGTATACTCGTCCGTCTCCCCGTAAACGGTCATCCGCAGGCTTTTCCCCACGGCATTTTCCGTTCCGAACAGCTTCTCGGCGCTTTTTGCCTCCATCACCAGGTTTTTCCTCCGGCCCAGCACATCTCCCTCGTTGAGATAGCGGCCGTAGATCACATCCACTGGCTGTACATCCTGGTAATTATAGTCGATGCCGGTAAATTCAAACTTCATTTTGGTCCGGCCAGCCTGTACGTCCGTACTCAGGTACGCGCTGCTGTCGATATAGGCGATCTCGTCCCCGAATACCTCTTTGATCTTATCCAGATCATCCAGGGTGAAATAATCGGTCATACGCACATCATCGATCCAGTAGCCGATCTGGACATAGGCCTGGGTGATCCCCACGTCCTTATAAAGATCCTGGAACAGTCCCCGCATGGTATCGCCGATGGACACAATGGAGATCACAGAGCCAATGCCGATGATGATGCCCAGCATGGTGAGGAAGGAACGCATCTTATTGGCCTTTATGGCGTGGAAGGCCATGGCCATATTTTCGATCAGCATACGGCCTCCCCCTTTCTCCCGTAAAGTCCCCGGGTGTGGATCACTCCGCTGCCAGGCGTGGGATTTAAGTTTTTCTCATCGCTGATGATCTGGCCGTCGGAAAACCGGATGATCCGGTCCGTGAAGGCGGCGATATTTTCCTCATGGGTCACCACCACCACCGTGGCTCCGGCCTTATGGAGCTCTGAAAAAATCTCCATGATCTCAATGGAAGCCGCCGTATCCAGGTTTCCCGTGGGCTCGTCGGCTAAGATCAGCGGCGGCTCGTTGGCCAGAGCCCTGGCGATGGCCACCCTCTGCCTCTGGCCTCCGGACATTTCATTGGGCATGTGGTCTGCCCTGGCTCCCAGGCCCACACATTCCAGAAGCTCCATGGCCCGCTCCGCCCGTTTCCTCTTGGGGATCCGGGCATAGGTCATGGGAAGCTCCACATTCTTTAAGGCCGAGGTCCTGGAGATCAGGTTAAAGGACTGGAACACGAATCCGATCTTTAAATTCCGCACTGCCGAGAGCTCGTTGGGATCCAGCTCCGCCGTATCGATGCCGTCCAGATAATAATGGCCCATGGTGGGGCGGTCCAGACAGCCCAGGATATTCATGAGGGTGGATTTTCCCGAGCCGGAATGGCCCATGATGGCCACAAACTCCCCCCGCCGGATGGTCAGGCTGATCTTTTTCAGCCCCAGGACCTTAATGGCTCCGGTATCGTAGATCTTCACCAGGTTTTCCAGGCGGATCAGCTCCTCATGGACGTTTTCTGTCATATAGGGAGAAAGCTTTTTGTCTCTGATTCCAAACACATCCATTCCCCCCTTACTGCGCCATGGCGGTCACGGCCATGCCCTCCGTCAAGCCCTCAGAGGGAGCGGCCACGATCTGGGTCGTCTCGTCCAGCTCCTCGCCCTCGCCGGGAAGGATCTCCAGCTCCACATCTCCCTCAATGCCGGTCTGCACAGGGACCTCATGGATCATGCCGTCCTTCACTGCCAGCACCATGGAAACTCCGTTCCGTTCCGTCACGGCGGCCACCGGCACCGTCAGGGCATCCTCCTTTTCCTCCAGGACGATCTGGGCCTTGGCTGTGATCCCGGCAATGAGCTTTGTGTTCTCATCCATGATCCGCACCTTTGTGGGGATGACCCGCTCGGTGGAGCCGCCGCCCTTTTCCTCACCGGTGGGGGAAATGGACACCACCTGGCCGCGGACCGTTTCTCCGTCCAGGATATCTGCGGAGATCTCTGCCTCCTGGCCCACAGCCACCTTTCCGATGGAATACTCGCTGACCTTGATCTCCATTTCCAGAACATCCAGATTTTCTATGATGAATAAAGGCTCCGAGTCCTCCACTGAATCGGCGAACCGGCCCACCTTGGTGTTGACCCGTACCACCGTGCCGTCGATGGGGCTGGTGATCTGGGTATCCGCCAGCTGCTCCTGCTTCTTCTCATACTCAAACCGGGCCTTTTCCACCTGGAGCCGGTAGGAATCCCCAGCCACTGCCTGGCCATTCTTCACCTCATAGGAGGCAGCCTGGCGCTTTGCATCGTTTAAGCCGTTTTCCGCCGTTTCCAGATCCACCAGGGGCACGTCCCCGCTGTCATAGAGGACCTTGGTCCGGTTATAATTGTCCTGGGCCGTTTTCAGATCCTGGACCGCCTTGGCATAGCCGTTCCTGGCGTCCCGGTCCTGCTCCGCGCAGGTGCTCACTGCCAGATCGTAATCGTTTTTTGCCATGGCCACTTCCTTTTTCAGGTCTGTATCGTCCAGGACTGCCAGGACCTGTCCCTTTGTGACCTTATCGCCTTCCTTTACAGGGATCTCCAGCACCTCTGCATGGAGATTGGATACCACGTCCACGCTGTCAGTGCCGGAAACCGGACCGCTGACCGAGAGCCGGTTCTGGATCTCCTTTCTCACCGGCGTCACCGTAGCTGCTGTGGGAAGACTGGGCTCGCTGCCGCCCAGGACCTTTACGGCTCCGATGCCCAGGACTGCCAGGACCGCCGCCGCCAGGAGAAACTTCTTTTTTCCGCGCTTTTTCTTCCCGGCCTTCTTTCCTCCTGTTCCGTTCATCATCTCCTCCAGCTGCCGGTCAAAGGCCGCGTCCTCCTGCGGTGCTTCCGGGGCCGCCTCCTTCTCCTCCGCGTCCTGTCCTTTTTCCCTGGACATTTCCGCTTCCTCTCTGGTCTCCGTCTCCCCGGGTACATTCATTCCCTGTCCCTGGGCCAGTGTTTTTCCTTCCGTTTCATTCATTCTGTCGTCGTGTCTCATGTCTGTATGTCCTCCCACCGCGCTGTTCTCTCTTTCTCTCTTTCAGTGTCAGCTTCAGTATAACACGAGAACTTTTCTATTCTTATGCGTTTTCCTTTCAGTTTCTTTCAAAATTCTTACGATTTTGCGTCAAAGCCCGGGCAAAATTCCACAATGGCACAATGATCAGATAAAATGCCAGACACAGACTGGCCATGGGTGCGCCTATGGTGGAAATGGGCACGTTTCCTGCAATGGACCAGGGCACCAGGGCCGCCATGAGGACCACCGTGTCCTCCAGGGCCAGGGCCCGTTTTTCCTTGTCCGGCTCCGCATCCTTTGTGAGCTGGTCGGTCAGAATGATCGCCAGGGTCTGGTTAAAGGAGATCATGGAGGTGACCACAGAGACTGCCAGGATCCCGCCGAAGGGCGTGATCCTCCTGCTGACGGCCTCCACGTACCTTTTGATCCCCAGAAGAAGGCCGGTACCCTCAAAGATCCCCGCATAGGCCGAGGAGATCCCCACGATCACCGACACCTGGACCATGGAAAGGAAGCCGCCTCCGTTCATCATGGCCGCTAACTGCGGGTCCTCTGACCTGTATCCGAAGATCATGAGCCTTATGAGCTCATGAACAGTCATTTTCTGGAATACCAGACAGCACACCGCCGCCGCTGCCGCACTGGCCAGCAGGGTATATTTCACCTTTGCGCGGAAGGCCGCCATCACCAGGATCAGAAGGGCCGGAACCAGAAGGATCCAGTGCAGGGTAAAATGTCCAGAGAACATGGTCTTCACATCCATGGCTCCGCTTCCTCCTCTGGAAAAGGCCCCCAGGGCCAGATAGGCTGCACAGGTCAGAACGAAAGGAACCAGGCAGGACCGGAGCATCCTGCGGATATTTCCGTACAGATCGGTCCCGGTCAGCTCACTGACCAGAAGAGCGCTGGTGGACACCGGGGAGCACCGGTCCCCGAAAAAGATCCCCGATACCACCGCCCCGCCTGTAAACAGAGGATTCACGCCCATGGCCGATCCCATGGTCATACAGACCACGCCCATGGTGGCCGCCGTGCCAAAGGATGTGCCCGTCAGCACCGAAACAGCACAGTTTAATAAGAAGCTCAGCAGTAAAAAGCCCGAAGGATGGATCAGTCCCGCCGAAACGGCGATGATCTCCGGAATGGTCCCGGCGCCTCTCCACAGGGCCGTCAGGATTCCGATCAGAAGAAAGATAAACAGGATCCGGATCACAGTACCAAGACCGGACCAGGACATTTTAAGAAGTGAAGGGACCGAATATCCCTTTTTCATCCCATAAAGGATAAAGATCACATATCCCGCTATGAGGGCGGCGGCCGTTGGGACCCCAAAGGCCACGCAGAACATCAGAACGGCCACGAAGGCCAGCATCACAAGGTTTTCCAGCATCATATTTTCCTCCCGTAAATCAAATACAGAGGCCGGGGACAAACTTGATGTCCTGGCCTCTGTCCTTGCATACAGTATAAAATAAGCTGCCGGATCTGTCCAGTGTGTTTACTGGATCTCAAAGGATCCGTCTTCCGATACGGAAATGGAGGACTTATAGAATTCCTCGAAGGCTTTTACCATATACTCCATATCCTTAGCGCCTGCAGTCTCATAAGAGGAATGCATTGCCAACTGGGGCAGTCCGATGTCCACGGTATTTAAGGATACCTTGGAGTTGGAGATATTGCCCAGAGTGGAGCCGCCTAACATATCGGAGCGGTTTAAGAAGTTCTGGTAGGGCACGCCTGCACGGTCGCAGAGACAGCGCATTACGGCTGCGGAAACAGCGTCGGTGGTATATTTCTGGTTGGCGCTGTGCTTGATCACGATACCGCCGTTTAAGTACGGACGGCTGGTGGGATCTGTCTTATCCGCATAGTTGGGATGGACCGCATGGCCGTTGTCGCCGGAGATCATGAAGCTGGCTGCCACGGCTGTCCAGTATTCTTCCTCGCTTCTTCCCATGGAGAAGTTGATCCGGCGGAGAACGTCGTAAAGGAAGGTGGAGCCTGCGCCCTGCTTCGTGCCGCTGCCCACTTCCTCGTTGTCCATCACGCAGAGAACAGAAACGCTCTTCTCGCTCTGGCTCTTTAAAAAGCCCTTCATGGATGTGAAGGCACACTGAAGGTCATCCAGACGCGGTGCGGAGATGAACTCATCCTCTGCGCCCCATACTCTTCCTTCCATCCTGTCGTAAAGGAACAGGTCGCTGCCCTTGATGTTCTCCTTTTCCACTCCTGCCTCAGCGGCGATCATGGACAGGAAATCCGTCTTGGAGCCATTCATCCGGAATAAGGGGAGCATGTCCTTCTGGAAATTGTACTTATATCCGTCGTTGACGTCCCGGTTCATATGGACAGCCAGGCTGGGGAGCATTAAAATATCCCGGTCTACGTCCACAAGCTTTGTCTCCAGCTTATTTCCATCCTGAACGATCACACGGCCGGCCACGGAAAGGGGTCTGTCAAACCACGGTCCGCAGAGCATTCCGCCGTATTTTTCCACGTTTAATTTTACATACTGGTTCTCCACGTTCATTTCCGGATCTTCCTTGATCTTTAAGGACGGGGAATCACTGTGGCTGGCGGCGATATTGAAGCCGGTAAATTCCTTACAGGGAACATGGAACGCGATGATGGCGGATTTATTTCTTGTCACATAATAGGTGCCGCCTTCCTTTAAGTTCCATACGCTGCCCTCGGAAAGCTTTTCAGCTCCGGCATTTTCCATATATTCTTCCATAGCGGCAATGGCATGGAAGCTGGTGGGGCTTTTTTTAATAAATGCAAATAACTCTTCGTTTAAATTGTTATACATGATTTCCTCCTATATGATTTACATGCTTTCCGACTGATATTCTACCATCCGGCCGTCCCTTTTTCAAGGGGTTTCGTCCTTCCCCGGTCCGGGACGCCGGACCGCCGGGGATCAGGCCAGATGGGTGTGGACGTATTCCTCTTTCACATCCTCCGGCACCAGTCTTCCTCCGGTGGCCCAGGCGATGTGGGTGATGTTTTCCTGCTTTTCCTCCAGTCCCTGGCTCTTAATGTAATCCCCAAGACGCTCCGGAACCTCTGCAAAGGCAAAGGCGGCACAGGAGGAGGGCTCGATGAACACACCTTCTGCTTCCATCAGATCCCGCATATAATCATAGAGCACTGCGTCTCCGGTGGTAAAGATCCCGCTTAACATGGGCTCCATGAACTTGCCGACAAAGGCGGACGGCCGTCCCACTGCCAGTCCGTCGGCGTGGGTCTTTCCGGAGATGCCGAAATCCTGGACGCAGACCTGGTCGTGGAGTCCCGTGGCCATGCCCAACAGCATACAGCAGGAATCCACCGGCTCTGTAAAGAAGCAGTGGACATTGTCACCGAACACGGTCTTTAAGCCATAGGCAATGCCGCCTGGCGCTCCTCCGATGCCGCAGGGCAGATATACGAACAGCGGGTGATCCTGGTCCACGAAAACTCCGGCCGCCTCCAGCTGCTTCTTTAACCTTCTGGGAGCCACGCTGTATCCCATGAACAGATCCCTGGAATTTTCGTCATCCACAAAATAGCTGGTGGGGTCGCTGTCGGATTCCTTCCGCCCCTGCTTTACGGCTTCCCCATAATCGGACTCATATTCCTTCACCGTGACACCCTTGCTCCTTAAAAGATCCTTCTTCCACTGTCTGGCGTCATGGGACATATGGACAATGACCTTAAAGCCCAGCTTCGCGCTGATGATACCAATGCTTAAGCCCAGGTTTCCTGTGGAGCCTACCTGGATCGTATAACGTCCAAAGAAATCTACAAATTCCTGGGAAGCCAGGATGGAATAATCGTCCGTGGTCTTTAAAAGCCCGTTTTCAATGGCCAGGGTCTCCGCATACTTTAAGATCTCATAGATCCCGCCCCGGGCCTTGATGGAGCCGGCAATGACCAGCTGACTGTCCTCTTTTAAGTAAAGCCTTCCGGCAAGCTCACAGCCATGGCGCTCCTTTAAAAGCTCCTTCATCTTCGGGATCTCCACAAACGGAGACTCGATCAGTCCGCCGTCCTTTTCAGTTTCCGGGAACTGCTTCATAATATACGGTGCGAACCGCTCAAGCCTTGCCTCTGCATCGTCAATATCCTCCACCGTCACCGCCAGATCCTTTGGCAGCTCCTTCATGGATACCAGGCGCGGATTGATCCAGCCAACCGGCTTCTTTTCCACAGCCGCTGCGATCTCCGGTACCCGGGCTTCAAACTCTTTCCGTTCTCTTAAGTCCATTGTCCTTACCTCCTGATTATAAAGTCACCCCATCCTGCGGCCTTTTCCTCCGCAGTATGTCAGTTTCCATTATAATGGGAGAACCCGCTTTTTACAAGACCTCCCGTCATATTGACCCCTGGGTTTTCATAAGCTGTAACAAACAAAGAATCCCAAAGGAACTGACCCATGAGCTCCAAAACAAAAATCGTTGTCCTCCGGATGAAGGAGATCATCTACACTGCCATCTTCATCGGCCTGGCCATCTTTCTGATCCTGCTGTTTTTCTTCATGTTCCGTTCTGAAAAAGAAGCTCCGGCTCCCACTGCCGAAAGCGTTTCTCCGGCCGTTTATGCGCCGGGAGTCTACTCGGCCTCCTTATCCCTGGGCCGCCAGAACGTAAACGTGGAGGTGGCCGTGAGCCCGGACCGCATAAGCGCCGTGACCCTGGTTCCCTTAAGCGACTCTGTGGCCGCCATGTATCCTCTGATACAGCCGTCCATGGATGCCCTGTCCGCCCAGATCCTGGAAAGCCAGTCCCTGGAGGGCCTTGAATATCCCGCAGGCTCCCAGTATACCTCCATGGCTCTGATGAACGCCATAAAAACCGCGGTTGCAAAGGCGGCCCTTCCAAAGGAAGCCCCATAAAAGGACTTGACAATTCCGGATCCTAAGGTTATACTCTTCACTATGTTAGCATTTTACCATGATAAATTGCTAATTTATAAAAATATCAAAATACCACAAGAAGGAGGATTTTCCCATGAGGAAAGTAAAATTTTTCGCATCTCTCACTGCCCTGATGACCCTTTCCGTGGCTGCGCTCACCGCATGTACCACCGCTGAGGCATCCACCCATCATACGGTCTCCCAGACTGGCGGTGAGAGCGTCCATTCCTCCCGTCTTGACGCAATCTTAGAGAGGGGATATATCGAGGTGGCCACCGAGCCTTCCTTTGCCCCCAACGAATTTATCGACACCACAAAAACCGGCCAGGACCGGTATGCGGGCTCTGACATCCAGCTGGCCAACTATATCGCCAACGAGCTGGGAGTGGAGCTGCGCCTGAAGCCCATGGATTTTACCACCGTGCTGGGAAGCATCACGTCCGGGAAATATGACCTGGCCATTTCCGCCCTGGCCTATACGCCGGAGCGGGCCGAAGCCATGAACCTCTCCAAAGGATATTATTTCGGCAGTGAGGATCCCCAGAAGGCCTACGGCCTCCTGATCCGCCAGGAGGATGCCGGAACGATCACCGGTGCAGGAGATCTAAAAAACAGGACCATCACCGTACAGAACGGCTCTCTCCAGGAACTGTTCGTAAAAGAACAGCTCCCGGACTGCGGAAAGCTGAATCTGGTCTCCTCTGCCAATGACGCCTTTCTGATGGTGCAGACAGGCCGTGCCGACGCTGCGGCCGCCTCGCTGAAAATGGCACAGCTCTATCTGGATTCCACCCCGGAAAGCGGACTGATGATCCTTCCGGATTTTTACTTTACTGTAGATGAAAGCACCCAGGGGATCCGGATCGGGATCCCCAAAGGCGAAGACGAGCTGACGGATCGGATCAATGAGATCATCGACATGGTGCTGGAGCAGGATCTTTACAACCAGTGGTATGAGGAATCCCGTGAATACGCCAAGTCCCTTGGACTCGATCTGTGATCTTTCCCGTCCCCCTCTGGATCCGTCCGGAAAGTGCCTCCCCTGCGGAAGCCGTTCTGGGCGGTTCTTTTTTCCTTTTTCTCTCCTATGAAATATTCTTGCCACCAAATTTCTCTTATGCTACAATGGAATCATGAGACCGGGCAGGCGTTCTCTGCCCCATCCATGGATACCGGACTGTTTTTTCATGACGCGGTCCGGCATCCGGACCTGTACGTTAAATCTGTATATCCTAATTATAAGGAAGGAAAATGAATATGAATCGAATCGATCCCCAGTCCTGGAAAGCCGATCTGCCGGAATTCAGGGAAAAAACAACTGCCTTTTATGCAGGCGATCTGGACAAAATGGCCTATAAGGGCTTTTCCGGCCTGTATGGAAGCTACGCCCAGAAGGGCGGAAAAGCCAGCATGCTGCGTCTCCGTATGACTGCCGGCCGCGTTACCAGAGAAAAATTGGCCTTTGTTGCAGAAGCGGTCCGTACCCACAAGGTATCCCGGATCCACTTTACCACCTGCCAGACCATCCAGCTTCATGACCTCCAGCAGGAAGCCGTTTTTGATATTATGGAACGGGCCCTGGACTGCGGGATCGTGACCATGGGCGGCGGCGGAGATTTCCCGAGAAACGTCATGTGCTCCCCTCTCTCCGGTGTGGAAAAGGACGAGTATTTCAACGTTATGCCCTATGCGGAGGCGGCCGCCGACTATCTGATGAACTTCATCAAGGCTGAAAAAATGCCCAGAAAATTAAAAGTAGCCTTCTCAAGCTCCCCGAAGAACCTGACCCATGCCACCTTCCGGGATCTGGGCTTTGCAGCCAGACCCGATGGAAAATTTGACGTTTACAGCGCCGGAGGCCTGGGAAACAATCCCCGCTTCGGCGTCAAGGTCGCTGAAGCCGTGGATCCGGAAAAGATCCTTTACTATGTAAAGGCCATGTGGCTCACCTTCCGCGCCTACGGAAACTATGAAAACCGCGGAAAGGCCCGCACCCGTTATATGCAGGAGATCTTAGGCGGACCGGAAAAATATGCCGAGGCCTTCCTGGAAAAGTTAAACCAGGTACTGGCATCCGGTGAAAACCTGGATCTGGCCGTGGCTCCCTGGGATATCTCCAAAAAGGGCAACGGCTCCACTGCCTGCGGCGCCCGTGTGATCCCCCAGAAGCAGGACGGCCTCTATACCGTAGTATGGCATCCTCTGGGAGGCCAGCCTGATCCCGTTGCCTTCTGTTCCCTCAGTGATCTTCTGGCTGATATGGAAGACGCTGAGATGCGCCTGGCTCCCGATGAGACCGCTTATATCGTAAACCTCACCGGAGACGAGGCAAAACTGGTCCTGGCTGCCACTGGTGATGGTGCAGAAACCTTATTTGAAACATCCGTAAGCTGCATCGGAGCCAGCATCTGCCAGGTGGGCGTCCGCGACTCCCAGGCTCTCCTTTCCGCCTGCGTCCATGCAGTACGGGAAGCCGGGATCCCCGACGGAGCCCTTCCCCAGATCCATATCTCCGGATGTCCCTCCTCCTGCGGAACCCACCAGACTGGTGCCATCGGCTTCCGCGGCGGCGTGAAAATGGTGGACAAGAAGCCTCTTCCGGCCTTTGTCCTCTATGTAAACGGAAACGAGCTCCAGGGCGGAGAGACCATGGGCCGGGAGGCCGGAACGATCCTGGAGGACCAGATCCCCGCCTTCTTAGTGGAGTTAGGAAAGACCGTGGCTGCCTCCGGCATGACCTATGAGCAGTGGGCCGCCAAGGATCCGGCTGCCATCGACGCAGTCGCAGCCCCCTATATCCAGTAGGTTTTAGATAAAAATATCTGATATAAAAACGGCAGTCCGGGCGGATAAACGATCCTGCCCGTCTGCCGTTTTTTCTTTTTTTCCAGACTTTTATACTTCCCAGTCAGAATCCAGAAAGCCTTCTCCATACACCTCTTTGGCCTCGGAAACGATCACAAACGCATCCTCGTCGATGCCGTAGATGATCTTTTTCGCCTTATAAAACTGCTTCCGGTCCACCACACAGATCAGGGTCTCTCCCTCCACCTTGGCGTAGCCGCCGCGGCTCTTAAAGAAGGTACAGCCCCGGCCCAGATGCTCCATCAGCTGGTCGCCGATCTCCTGGACCTTGGGGGACATCACCGTCACCATGGTGCTCTTATTCATACCATAAAGCATGATATCGATCACATAGGTGGACACCACCATATTAATAAGGCCGTAAAGACCGGATTCAATATTTCCGAACACCACCATGGATGCGCCGATGATCACCATATCCGTCAGCATCACTGCCGTCCCCGTCTGCATATGGGGCCGGTACTTCTGAAGCAGCTTGGCTGCGATGTCACCGCCTCCGGTGGTGGAGCCGCGCATGAACACCACGGCCAGACTGGCCCCCATGAGCACGCCGCCAAAAATACAGGACACCATCTTGTCTCCCGTATAGACCGGCACATAAGGCGTGATGATGAAGTCCAGGATCACCGTCAGCACCGCCACTGTCTTCAGGGTCTTTATGGTCCGCCCCTTCCCCAGATAGATCCATGCAGCGATCAGAAGCGGGACATTCACTGCAAACGTCAGGATACCGATGGGCAGGGAGGTGAACCGGTTCAGAAGGATGGCCAGACCGGTGGCGCCTCCAGGGGCGATGTCGATGCTGTCGATGAAGCAGTGGAGAGCCACTGCCTGTAAAAATCCACCGGCAATATCATACAGAAAATCCAGCCATAGTTCCTTCACTTTTCCTCTTATTTTTGTCATACCCCTTTCATTCCTTTCCAGATAATAGTGAAAACACTCTCTTTCAGTATAGCAAAATGCCGGACACACGTCAACGAGGGGACAGTTCCCGTCCCCTCGTTCCGCTTCTATTCCTATTTTTCCCTGATTTTCCTCTAGTCTCTCAAGATCTCCGAGATCTTTTCGATCATCTCGTCCTCCTTCAGCCGGAACTTGATCTCCACCCGCCTGGAAGCATCCATGTCCACCTGAAGCTCCGCTCCCGGAGCCTCTGCGGTATACACCGGGTTGCTGAAGGAACGGCCGTTGACCGTCAGCACCTGCTGGAGCCTGGCGATCTCCGTCTCGTTTAAGCCGTTGCCGGAATCCAGACAGAACCTGGCCACAGAATTGGCCCGGTTATAGGAAAGCTGCTGGTTGCTCAGATAGCTTCCCACCGTATCCGTATGGCCCTCGATGATGATCTCCGCAATGTAATCCTGGTATTCGTCCCTTAAAAGAACGCCCAGGTACATGGGGATCGTTTCCCTGAGGGTCTGTTTGCTGGCATCCGTCAGAACGGCGCTGTTATAGTTAAAAAGCACATCCGAGGAGAAGGTAATGGAGCCGGTCTGGGCATCCACGGACATGGCAGAGTTATTGAAGGCCGACTGAAGGGCTCCGATGATATCTGTACGGATCCCCACAATATCCTGGAGCTCACTCTTCGTTACCTCCAGCTCATTCTGGGCATCCTCGATCTCCAGATACGCCTTATTTAACTCCTCTTCTGTCAGAGCTGCCTGGGCGTAGGCCTCCTGGAGCTCTGCCAGGGACTTATTCAGTTCCTCGTTGGAAAGCTCGATCTTTGCCCGGAAATCCTCCAGCTCCAGAGCCGCCTGGTCCAGCTTGGTCTGGGCTGCATTGAGGTCCAGCCTGGCCTGGTCCAGGTCCACGGTCTTCTGGCGGTAGATGGCAAGGGTGATGGCGATGATCAGCACAAACACCAGAAGCAGCGCTGCCATCATATCCGAGTAGGACTGCCAGTAGCTGTGTTCCCCAAAGGCCTCCCTGTTTTTTCTTCTATTTTTCATACAGATTCCTCATTTGATGAAAGGTGTGGATCTGGTTTCCCACGTCTTCAGTCATCTCCCGGCAGGCTGCTGCCAGGTCCTCCTTCTGCTCCCGCAACTCTCTGGCAAAGGCCACCTGGCGCTCCATCTCCTGAGCCACCGAGGCCTGGAGGGCACGGCTGGAATCCAGAAGCTTCTCTGCTGCCTCCGTCAGCTGTCTGCCGGATTCTGCATAGGCCATCTGGGCCTCGCCGGCAGATCTCATGGTATCCCCCAGACTGGCAAAGCTGGCTCCCATAGAGTATTCCAGTGTTTCCATCACCTGGGCCACGATCCGCTCCACGCCACGGGTCTGCTCCTCGGCATTTCCCTTTAAAAGCTCCATGATCTTTTTCATGGAATCGGCCATTCCCGCCTGGTACACCAGCATGGAAGCGGAATTTTCCCGCTCTGACACCGGCTGGGGAAGAACGCACTGACGGAAGGCTGCCAGAAAGCCGTCCATCTTTCCATAAGCGTCTGCCATCAGGCTCCGGTATACAAAATTAAATACCAGAGAGAAGAAAATACCGTATACCGATGTGTGGAAGGCCACCTTCATACCCGAAAGCAGCGGGCCCACATTGTCGGAAATGGTGTAGATATCGTTTCCGTTGAAGGATCCCAGTCCCATGGAAAGCCCCAGGAAGGTTCCCAGGATGCCAAGGCCGGTGAGAGTCCCGCCCATGGCCGAATTAAAGTGGGTCATGCCCGCCTGGTCCAGCAGATCCTCGTTTATGTACTCCTCCACATCACAGACAGAGGTATACCCGTACCGGGTCTTTAATGTCTTCATCCGCATCAGGTACTTTCCAAAGGCATCCTTTAAAGCCACATCCTGGAACAGCTCCTTGCGTTCACAGTAGCTGGCCCACAGGTTCTTTTCCCCTGCCTCTTTGTATTCTTTCTGGATCTCCTCTGTGACCCGGACCAGCTCGTCGGTGCACCGGTTAAGCCTGGCAAAGCTGAAACCGCAGATCACGAACAGGATCCCTATCACCAGAAGGAATACGCCGTTGATGGCCAGGTTCAGGAACGATGCCACATTTCCCGTAAAGATCCCATTGACATAAAGAACAAACGCCGTAGCCAGAATATACAGCACGAACAAAATATAATACAATTTATTTCTCTTCATCCCCCAACTCCTATCTGTGCCGAAACACGAAACCATGATCTGCCAGTTACAAAAACTTCCGTTGATTTCCAACTTTCACTCTTAATTTACCATATTTTCCTGGAATCAACAAGATATTATCCGAATTATTATAGAATTTTTCCTCAAATCGTAAGATTTTTCCCTTATAAAGCAGAAACCGGGAGACAGCCTGTGACCTGGCCGTTTCCCGGTTCCCATTTAACCGATCCATTCCATCTAAAATTTATTTTTTTCTGGAATCCACGTATTTTTTGATATTTGACGCATTAACAAATTTTCTGATCTCTCCATCCTTTACAAGCACCAGTGTAGGCGCCTGCATGATCCCATAGGCATCGGAAAGCTCTGGATTTTCTTCTGCATCCACCACCTGGTACTGCTCATCCTTTAAAAATTCTTTGGCGATCTTACAGTTTGGGCAGGTCTTGGTGGTAAAGAGGAAAGCGCCGTTTCCCTGGGGGACCATGGACGGCTCCTTGGCCTTCCCTTCATTTCCGGCCTTTCCCTCATTTCTGGCCTCCTGGATCTCTTCCCTGGCCTGATGGATGGCCTGGGCGATCTCCCTGGAAGCCTCCGGGGATCTCTTTAAGACGGAATGGCCGATGTCGTACATCTTTCTTTCCTTATACTCCTGGGTCTTTCCATCGTTCCAGTTCTGGACCGGACGGTAGTAGCCGGTGATCCGGCTGTAAACCTCTGCCTTTTCCCCGCATACGGGGCAGGTGAAGTGTTCACCGTTCAAGTAGCCGTGTTCCCGGCAGATGGAGTAGGTGGGAGACAGCGTATAGTAAGGAAGCTTATAATTTTCTGCAATGGTCCGTACCAGCTTGGCCGCTGCCTTCCAGTCGGGCAGCTTTTCGCCCAGGAACGCATGGAACACCGTACCGGAGGTATACAGGGTCTGCAGCTCGTCCTGGATATCCAGGGCGTCAAACACATCCGCTGTATAGGATACCGGAAGGTGGGAGCTGTTTGTATAATAGGGCGTTCCATCCTTCTCACACCCGGCGGTGATGATATCCGGATATTTTTCCTTGTCATGTCTGGCCAGACGATAGGTGGTGGACTCCGCCGGAGTTGCCTCCAGGTTGTACAGATCGCCGTACTCCTCCTGGTAGATCACAAGACGGTCCCGCATATGGTTCAGCACGTTCTTTGTAAACCTCTGGGCCTCCGGGCTCACCAGATCCTTCCGGATCCACCGGGCATTTAAGCATGCCTCGTTCATACCGATAAGACCAATGGTGGAGAAATGGTTCTTAAAGGTGCCCAGATACCGCTTGGTGTAGGGGTACAGGCCGCCGTCCAGAAGCTTTGTGATCACTTCCCGCTTGATCTTTAAGGAGCGGGCCGCGATGTCCATCATATGGTCCAGACGCTCGTAAAAATCGTCTTCATCCTTTGCCAGATATGCAATCCTGGGGATGTTGATGGTCACAACGCCCACAGAGCCTGTACTCTCTCCGGAACCAAAGAAGCCGCCGGTCTTTTTCCGCAGCTCCCGCAGATCCAGGCGCAGGCGGCAGCACATGCTGCGCACGTCGCTGGGCTGCATATCGCTGTTGATATAGTTGGAGAAATACGGAGTGCCGTATTTGGCGGTCATTTCAAACAGCAGCCGGTTGTTCAGATTGTCGGACCAGTCGAAATCCTTTGTGATGGAGTAAGTAGGGATCGGATACTGGAAGCCGCGGCCATTGGCATCTCCCTCGATCATGGTCTCAATGAAGGCCCGGTTGATCATATCCATCTCCGCCTTGCAGTCTCCGTAGGTGAAGTCCATTTCCTTTCCACCTACGATAGCCGGCATATTGGCCATATCGTCCGGCACCGTCCAGTCCAGGGTGATGTTGGAGAATGGAGCCTGGGTGCCCCAGCGGCTGGGGGTATTGACGCCATAAATAAAGGATTCGATGCATTTCTTCACTGCCGGATAGTCCAGGTGGTCCGTCCGTACAAAGGGCGCCAGGTATGTATCAAAGGAAGAAAACGCCTGGGCTCCGGCCCATTCGTTCTGCATGATCCCCAGGAAATTCACCATCTGGTTGCACAGCACGGAAAGGTGCCTTGCCGGGGAGGAGGTGATCTTTCCAGGGATCCCGCCCAGTCCCTCCATGATCAGCTGCTTTAAGGACCAGCCGGCGCAGTATCCGGTAAGCATGGACAGGTCATGGAGATGCAGGTCTCCGCTCCTGTGGGCCTCGGCGACCTCTGTGTCATAGATCTCCGACAGCCAGTAGTTGGCCGTGATCGCCCCTGAGTTGCTTAAGATCAGTCCGCCCACAGAATATGTAACTGTGGAATTTTCCTTCACACGCCAGTCCTCTACCTTCACATAGCTGTTCACCACATCCTTATAATCCAGGATGGTGTTTTTCATATTGCGGATCCTCTCCCGCTGTTTTCTATATAAAATATAAGCCTTTGCCACATCCGTATATCCGGTCTCCTCCAGCACGTGCTCCGCGCTGTCCTGGATCTGCTCCACAGAGATCCTTCCGTCCTTCATCTTATTCTGGAAATCTGCCGTTACCCGGAGGGATAAAAGCTCCAGGATCTCATTGTTGTAGTCCTTTTTTGTGGCTTTAAAGGCTTTCTTGATTGCTTCTGTGATCTTCCCTAAATTAAAATCCGCGATCTCACCATCGCGCTTGATGACCTGTATCATCTATATTCCCCTTTCTTCGGATATCGCCAATGTCGTATTCCCTATTATAGCAGAGCCGAAATAAAAACACAATATCTGGTTTTCTTATTTTTATCATAAACCAGATATTGTGTAGTTATCCACAGGTTATCCACCAGGTATGTGCATATCCCTTTCTGTATCTCTCTTTACCGGTACAGCTCCTCAAACAGCTCCACCGGCACGTAGGCCGTCACATGGATCCCGTCCTCCTTATATTCCTCTGACAGGAGGCGGCCGTTTTTCCGGATCCGCTGGATCCGCCCGGCCTCTGCATAGGAGAACACCTTTTCAAAATAGATCCTCCGGCTCCGGAGGATGGTCTCCAGGACGCCCAGAAGGTCCGGGAGCCCCTCTCCCGTCTTTGCAGAGATCTTCACCCGGTAATCGGCTGCCATATCCCGGCCTGCGGTATCGGCTCCCTCCCGGTCGATCTTGTTGAACACAGTGACGATCTCCTTATCTGTGATCTCCAGCTGGCGCAAAGTCTCATAGACCACATGCATCTGCATATCCATCTGGGGATTGGAGCAGTCCACCACATGGAGGATCACATCGCTGTACTTTGCCTCCTCCAGAGTGCTCTTAAAGGCTTCGATCAGATGGTGGGGGAGCTTCCGGATAAAGCCTACCGTATCCGTTAAAAGGACCCGCTCGCCTCCGGGCAGGGTAAGGGCCCGGGTGGTGGGGTCCAGAGTGGCGAACAGCTTGTCCTCGGCCAGGATCCCAGCCTGGGTCAGACGGTTTAACAGCGTGGATTTTCCCGCGTTGGTATAGCCCACGATGGCCGCCGTCAAGGCCCCTCCATTTTCTCTTTTTTTCCGCACCACCTCCCGGTGGCGCTTCACATCCTCCAGCTCAGACTTCAGCTGGCTGATGCGCTCATGGATCAGACGCCGGTCCACCTCCAGCTTCTTCTCTCCCGGTCCCCTGGTGCCGATCCCTCCTCCCAGACGGGACAGGGAATTTCTGAGCCCCACCAGGCGCACGGCCCGGTACCGGAGCTGGGCCAGCTCCACCTGGATCTTTCCCTCCCTGGTCCTGGCCCGGGATGCGAAAATATCCAGGATCACCATGGTGCGGTCCATGACCTTCGTATCCAGGGCGTCCTCCAGGTTTTTAAGCTGGGCCGGGGAAAGCTCGTCGTCACAGATAATGCCTGTGGCGTCCAGCTCCCATAAAAGCTCCTTCACTTCTTCGATCTTTCCCTTCCCCAGATACGTCCCTGGATGGACGTTCTCCCGGTTCTGGATCACCTTTCCCACCGTAACGGCCCCCGCCGTAGACGCCAGCTCCTCCAGCTCGTCCACCGAGGCGGCCGTATCATCGTCCTCTCCGGTGCTCACGGCCACCAGGATCACCCGTTCCTCCTGCTCCTTTAATTCAATCATTTCTGCCATGAAAAACTCCTATCTCGTCTTCAAAAAGGCGATCTCATGCTCCGCCGCTTCATCGCTTCCAAACTCTTCCGTATATGCCTGGAACAGCTCCAGAGCCTTCTGGTACTGGCCCAGATGCTCAAAACAGACCGCCTGGTTGAATTTAAGCTCCCGGACTGCCGTCCGGTCCGAAAGAGCCAGGCCTGTCTCACAATAGCTGAGGGCTGTTTCATAGTCCCCTGCCTTGATCTCCGCCATGGCCAGGCGGTTATATACAGAGGTACCGGCCTTCCCCGACTGGATCAGCTCCGTATAAACGGCGTCTGCCCGTTCCTGATCGCCGGAATCCAGGTATGCCTCTCCCACAGCCGTCATGGCCTCTGCGAAGCCCGGGGCCGTTCCGTCCTCGTCCAAGGCCCTTCCCTGCTCCAGCTTTTCCCAGGCTCCGGCGGAATCCCCAGCCTTTGCCAGGGACAGAGCGGCAAAATAGCCGTATTCCGCCCGCTCTTTGTCGATCTGGCTCAAGATATCATACGTATGGGCGGCAGCTTCATAGTCCTTAAGACCATATTCGGCTTCTGCCCGGTATTTCAGGATATCCACCTCAAAGTCTGTGACCCGGTCTGCGTCCTGGATCAGCGCCTCAAACTGGTCCAGGGCCCCCTCGTAGTCGCCGCTTTCTAAAAGGGCGATCCCGTTTTCCCGGGCGGTCTTCTCCTCCTCTGTAACTCCTTTGCAGCCCGTAAGAAGGAGCGCCGCTGCTGCCAGGACCGCCAGCGGTCTTAAGTGTTTCCGGAAATTCTGTTTCATATGCGCTCTCCGTCCCTATCTGGTGGTGCTGCCAAAGCCGCCGTTTCTTTCCTCCGTCGTCTCGTCATCTACGGTGATCCCATATTCCAGGAAGATCCCCTGGGCAAAGCCCGTTCCTTCCTTTACCTCCAGACGCTTTCCCTCCCGGCTGTCGTTGGTCAGCTTGATCTGGATATGCCCCTCATTGTCAGAGCCATAATAATCACTGTCGATGATCCCCACCGTATTATTCAGCTGTAAACGGTATTTAAATCCCAGACCGCTCCTGGGATAGATCTTAAGGACCCAGCCGTCATCGATCCTGGCCCGGATCCCGGTGAGGATCCTGGTGCACTGGCCCGGATCCAGGGAAAAGCCTGCGGGGGCAAAAAAGTCGTATCCGGCGGAACCGGCGGTGGCGCGGCGGGGAAGGCGGACGGAATCATAGATCTCCCGGATCCGGTCCTCGCTGTCATCGGGATGCTCTGACTGCCAGTCGGTGAGAAACTGTTTAAAGGATATTTTTTCAAATTTTGCGATTCTTTTCATTATTCTGAAATTTTCTCCTGTCTGATATTTTATGACCATTCAAGCAGCCCCCGCCTGCGGCAGGGGCCTCCTCCGGCCCATGGATGGATCGGGGGAAATCCGTGCTGGATTCTACTATATCAAGTTTGAGGGGGGATTTCAATGGGGAATATTTTTTCTCATGTCCGCATGGGACGCGGGGCGGCGCTGGCGGCTGGCGGAAATTAAAAGTACCCGCGCACAGATCTCATGCCTCTGTACGCGGGTGCTTGTATAACTACCGTTTCTTATGGTTCCAGTCTATTTTCCTGCAAAGTTCCTGCAGATCTTCACTAACATATCGCCGCTGCCTACGTTGTAGCCGCTGCATGCGTAAACGGCGTTAAGCTCCTTTGTGGTAACGATGATCAGAGGAAGCTTCTCCGGGTCCACATACATTCTGCGGGCCAGTGTCTCCACATTGGGAACGAAGGTGTCGTAGAGAACACGGATCCTTGGGAAGGTGCTGAGGACCTTGGTCAGCTTGGCGTTTTCCAGGGCTGCCTTGTCTTTTACCATAAAGATAATATCGGCGGGCAGATTCTGGAAGTCGGCCTCCTGCTCCAGCATCTCGTTTAAGATATGCTCCGTGGGCTCCTTACCCTGCTCTAACCACATGAGCACAGCCGGGTTCTTTGTGAGCTCGCTACCCTTGACCGTATTGCCGTTTTCATCGGATACCTTGAACTCGTCCAGAGTAAAGTTATCCAGCATGTCGGCCAGATCTGCATGGTATTTCTCCAGCTTCACAGTCTTTGTCTCGCCCTCGCCCACCACGAAGATGTACCGGCTGGCGAAGATATTTCCGTTGGGAAGACGGTTGTCGGTGATGACCTTGTACTGGCCGGCAGGAACGGAGATCTTCAGCTCATTGCCGTCCCATTTTTCATTTTCCAGATCCAGGGTCTGGTATCCGCCGTCCACAAGCTGGCTCACAGAAAAGTCCGGGAAGTATGCCCAGTTCTCGCCCTCTCCCTTCTGGAAGACAATGGTGCTGCCCCCCTTGTCCAGGATCTCCACCGGAACGAAGCGGCCGTCCTCATAAACCTCTGCCAGCTCGTTGATGGGGTTCACTCTGGATATGATGCCCAGGGCGCGGCAGATGGCCACAAACAGGATCTTTTTGGAGCGCTGGTTTCCGTTCTTTACGGTTAAGGCTCCCACGGGACGGGTCACGATCTGACCGTACTCGATATCCGGGTTGAAGGCGATCTCTTTATTGATATACTCCCATACGGATCTGGGATCCTTACGGAAGGCAGCCTTTTCTTCCTCTGTAAAGAAGTCCAGGATGAACTGGCGGTTCTTTCTTAAGGGCTCGTTGAACACACGCGGGCATACCACATACTGGTAGAACAGCTCCTCATCCTCAAAGGTATAATCCTTTGTAAGGGCCAAGGCCTCTTTTAATACATCTGTATCCACGTCTCTTCTGTCCTTTTTGGAAAGAGTCAGAAGCAGCTTCTCTTTTGCGTGGGCAGAGAAGGTCTCATCCTCTAAAAACTCCTCCAGACGGGTCACATTGCTGCGGCTCTCAAACAGAAGCTCGTAGATCTCCTGGCTGTAACCGTATTTGTCCACAATGGCCTTCGCCTTATCTGCATCAAACATGGCGGCCACTCTGGCCTCACGCTTTTTATTGGCAGCGTCAGTCTTCTTCATGCCCAGCTCTTTCTGTTCCTCTGTGGGCTTTGCGCCGTTGACAATCTGGTCCTTGGGTGCAATGGAAACAAAGTGCTCCCATGTATCATAATTCACCGGCTCATTCTTTAAAACGATCTCCACTGTATCCACATCCGGAGTATAGACCAGACGCTCGCAGAATACATCGTCCTTCTTTACATGGATATGCATGGTTCCCAGGCCGCAGGTCAGGCCGCAGCAGCCGTTTTCGTCGGTATCCATGATGGCAGCATCAAAGAAGCTGGAATAGTTTAAGATTCCAAAGCCCACCTGGGCGCCCTGTACCGGCTTCCCGGCCTCGTCCTTTACGCAGACCTTCAGATATTTTGTAACTGCATATAATTTCAGGTTATTCAGGAAAGAAGCCATTCCCACCTTGGAGATGATCTCCTCCCCGCTGATCTCGCCGAAGCAGCGGCTGTGGATCAGCATGGCGCGGCTGGCAGCGTTGGTGAACCAGCCCTTATTTAATACCTCCTCCGGCTCACAGGCTCCAAGGAAGTGCCATGCGCCATCGCAGTAGACCTCCACCCAGGCATGGTTGTCGTCACAGTGGGCCCAGCGCGGTGTGTAGATCTGTCTGGCAGGAATACCGATGGCACGGTATACGTTTACGCCGAAGGCGGATTCCTCGCCGCAGCGACCGTATGCAGAATAATATGCTCCCAGTGCGGAGATGGTACGGCTGTCGGTGGCCTGGTACATTACATTTTCTGCGTTCCAGTAGTTGGCCTCGATGATGGCGTCGTGCATGGAAAGGCTGTTGACACGGTCTGCCAGCAGTCCATAGAAGAATTTACGGCAGTCACAGAGCTCTTCCTCGTTGACACGCACATGAAGCACATAGTTTAAGAAAATGTCCTCCGGAAGATCCTTTGCAAAGGGGGAATTTTCCCTTAAGAACACTCCATGCTCTGCGCAGGACTGGAAGATCTCAAAATCGTAGTTGGCCAGGTCGCTTAAAGGGCTGTTGGCATAGATCCATTTGATGGCGGCGATCACATCAGCGCTTTCCATCTTTTCTGCCTGTGCCAGTCTGGAGAGGATTTCTTCTCTTTTCTTCTCTCCTGCTTTTTCTAACAGGCGGCTGAACTTTTCTTCCGCCGCTTTCATTGCTTTTTCTGTAAACATCATAGAGTTCTCTCCTGTCTTTTGGTTTTATACAAGGGAAAAGGCAAGTCCATTTCCAAAAGAACCTGCCTTTCCCTTCTGCCCTCCGGGGATCTTATTTACCAAAGGAATGCACGATCTGGGCGCACTCTCTGAATTCCTGTTCGTCTGTCTCCCAGATCTCATACTCGGAAAGGGTGGGAAGTCCCATGGCAACCGTACTCTTTCTGTACTTCATGCCGCTGTCTAAGGCTCCCTTTCTTCCTGTGGTATGGAAAACTACGATTCCAGTATGGTCATGGACTTCCTGGATGTTCCATTTTTTAACACCACAGCCAGCCATGATGTCGATCCGGCCTGCGGCAGCCGCATACACGTCCTTTAACAGATCCTTACCGGCAACCACGTCACTCTGCTGTCCGGATGTAAGGATCGTCTTACAGCCCAGCTCAATGGCCTTTTCCAGTGTCTCCATGGGATCTCTGGTCATATCGAAGGCACGATGAAGCGTAACATCCATACCGCCTGCGCAGTCCATCATCCGTTTCATCTTCTCCATATCCAGGTCTCCGTCGGGAGTTAAAGCGCCGATCACAACGCCGTTGGCTCCCAGGAGACGGAACATGCGGATCTCGTCGCACATTAATTCCATTTCCTTCTCTGTATAGAGGAAGTCGCCAAAACGGGGACGGATCAGGATATTTGCTTTGATATGGTCGCAGTCCTCCATTACCTGGCGGAATACGAACGGGGACGGTGTGCAGCCGCCGATGGCTAAGTGAGCACAAAGCTCAAGTCTGTCAGCGCCGCCCTTCCATGCGTTGACGCAGGACTGGTAGGAATCCACACATGCTTCAATTAACGGTTTATTCATTTTATCAGTCTCCTTGTTTCTCTGAATTTACCATCCTATTTCTTATAGAGATGACATGCAACAAAGTGGCCCGGCTCGACCTCAACTCTCTCCGGTCTCTGCTCTAAGCACTCCGGTCTGCATTTCTTACACCGGGCGGCAAAGGGACAGCCCTTGGGAAGGTTGATGGTGGACGGGATATCTCCCTCCAGGATGATCCTCTCCTTATGCAGCGTCGGATCCGGGATCGGAACTGCGGAAAGAAGAGCCTCTGTATAAGGATGCAGCGGAGTCTTGTACAGCATTTCCTTGGGAGCGGTCTCCACAACGAAGCCCAGGTACATAACGGCGATACGGTCAGAGATCATCTCCACAACGGAAAGGTCATGGGAGATAAATACATATGTCAGCTTGTACTCTTCCTGGAGCTTATGGAGAAGGTTTAATACCTGTGCCTGGATGGAAACGTCCAGAGCGGAGATCGGCTCGTCGGCGATCACCAGATGGGGGTTTACCGTAAGGGCACGGGCAATTCCGATCCTCTGCTTCTGTCCGCCGGAGAACTCATGAGGATAACGGCTGGCATGCTTATCGCTCAGACCAACGATCTTTAACAGATTGTTTACGATCTTTGCCCTCTCCTCTGCACTCATATCCGTATGGATCAGGAGCGGCTCCTCGATCAGCTCAGAAACTCTCATACGGGGATTCAAGCTTCCCGCCGGGTCCTGGAAAATCATCTGCATATCCTTACGGATGGGACGCATCTCATCCTGGGAGATATGGGAGATCTCTTTTCCCTGGAACCAGATCTCGCCGGAATCCGGGATCAGAAGATGGTTGATCAGACGTCCGGTGGTGGACTTACCACAGCCGGACTCGCCTACGATGGAGAAGGTCTCACCTTCGTAAACGTCAAAACTTACGTCATTTACGGCATGAACGAACTTTGTCGGCCTGCCTAACAGAGATTTTCCCACTGGGAAAGTCTTAGATACATTTTTTAATGAAAGAATTACGTTCTTTTCCATAATCTGTTTCCTTACCCTTCCTGTGTCCGCCAGCATCTGCACTTCTGGTCTTCACTGATATCCAAAAGCTCTGGTTCCTGCTCTCTGCACTTGTCGGTTGCATACTTGCAGCGCGGTGCAAAACGGCAGCCAGTCGGCATGGAAGCCAGATCCGGTACGCTGCCCGGGATGCTGGGAAGCACTTTTACGCCCGAACCTAACTTCGGCACGGAAGCGATCAGTCCCTGGGTATAGGGATGGGACGGAGTGGCAAACAGCTTCTCCACCGGCGCCATCTCCACGATCTTTCCGGCATACATAACGATCACGCGGGTACACATCTCTGCCACAACGCCCAGGTCATGGGTGATCAGCAGGATACTGGAGCCGTCCTCCTTCTGGAGCTTTTTCATCAGGTCCAGGATCTGGGCCTGGATGGTCACGTCCAGGGCGGTGGTGGGCTCATCGGCGATCAGGAGCTCCGGGTTGTTGCTGAGGGCCATGGCGATCATGACACGCTGGCTCATACCGCCGGATAACTGGTGCGGGTAGTTCTTTAATACCCGGGCCGGATCAGGGATACCGACCTTCTTTAACATATCTGCCGCATGGGCCAGAGCCTGCTCCTTGGTCATATCCTGGTGCAGGCGGATGGTCTCGATCATCTGCTTATCGATCCGCATGGACGGGTTTAATGCAGACATGGGCTCCTGGAAGATCATGCTCATCTTGCCGCCGCGGATGTCGCGGATCTGGGTGTCGCTGGCTTCCACCAGGTTGACGCCGTCCAGCGTAGCTGAACCGTTGGTGACCTTACCGGGAGTATCCTTTAATAACTGCATGATCGATAAAGACGTAACGCTCTTTCCGCATCCGGACTCTCCCACCAGCCCCAGGACCTCTCCGCGGTACATATCGAAGGAAACGTCCTTGATCGCAGTCACACTGCTGGTCTTACTGGAGAAAAATTCTGTGCGTAAGTCTTTTACGCTGAGTAATACTTCTTGTGACATATTGGCTCCTTTCCTATTTCCCTCTCTTACTTGATCTTCGGGTCAAGAGTATCTCTTAATCCATCGCCGAACAGGTTGAATGCAAGAACTGTGATGAAGATCACAAGACCCGGCAGGTAAACCATGTGCGGTGCGGTGCTCAGGTAGCTTCGGCCCAGGGAAAGCATTGCGCCCCACTCCGGGTCAGCAATGTTTGCGCCGAAACCGAGGAAACTTAAGGAAGATGCTGCCATGATGGCAGAACCGATTCTCATGGTGAAGTTTACGATCAGGGACTGGAGCGTACCCGGGAAGATATGGACAAACAGGATACGTCCGTCCTTACATCCAAGGCTCCGGGCCACCTCTACATAGAGGGAGCCTTTCACGGCCAGGGTCGCACTTCGCATGATACGGGCAAAGCTGGGGACCGTAAATACGGCCACAGCGATGAATACGTTGACGATGCCAGGGCCCAGAAGAGCTACGATGGCGATGGCAAGCAGGATATCCGGGAAGCTGAATAATACGTCAGCTCCGCGCATTACCAGCATCTCGATCCAGCCGCCGTAGTAGCCGGCCAGAAGTCCCAGGACCGTACCCAGGGCAGCGCCCACGATAACGGAGGACAGGGATACGCCAAGTGTAAGGGGCGTACCTGCTAAAATACGGCTGAAGATATCGCGGCCGTACTGGTCCGTACCAAATAAGTGGCTGGCGCTGGGGCCTGCCAGGATATTGTCATAGTCGTATGCTTCCGGCGCATAGGGGGCAAGGCTCGGTCCGAAGAGAGCCATGAGCAGAAGGAAGCACATTACGAAGAAGGCGGCCACTGCGGTCTTCCTCTTCATGAATTTTTTGATAAATTCTTTTGTTTTATTAGTTTTGACGCTGACGTTCTCGTCAATATAATTTTCCTCAAAAGAGGTATCGGTTTTCACCTGTTCATTCTGTGTGTTTGGCATAATATCCTCCTGCTTGCTGTTAATCGAGGCGGATCTTCGGGTTGATCACGCCGTATAATACGTCAACCACCAGGTTGATGAGAACGTACTGGAGGGCAAAGATCATTAAAAGTCCCTGGATCACCGGATAGTCACGGAATGAGATGGAGTCTACCAGAAGACGGCCCATTCCGGGGATGGAGAAGATGTTCTCCGTGATAACGGAACCGGATAACAGTCCGCCGATCTGAAGGCCAAGGATCGTAACGACCTGGATCAGAGAGTTCTTGAACGCATGGCGGAACATAACGATGGACTCCTTCTGTCCTTTGGCGCGGGCAGTACGGACATAATCCTCTCTTAAGGTCTCAAGCATGGAGGAACGGGAATATCTGGCAAGGGTAGCCATGATACCTGTACCCATTACTAAAGACGGCAGCACCAGGCTCTTCCAGGACTCCAGGCCTGCGGACGGGAGCATGCCCATCTTTACAGAGAAGAACTGGATTCCCATAAGTCCCAGCCAGAAACCAGGGGCAGAAAGTCCGCAGATGGCTAAGAACATACCGCCCAGGTCCACCCAGGTCCCACGCTTAATGGCACACATAACGCCAATAAAGATACCTAAAAACGGAGCCCATACAAGGCCTGCACATACTAACTGGATGGTGAACTGGAATCTGGACCAGATCAGCTCAGTTACCGGGATATTGGACTTTAAGGAACGGCCCATATCGCCTTTGAATAAGCCGATCATATAGTCTGCATACTGCTTTAAGAGCGGATCGTTCAGCCCGAATTCTTCACGGATGGCTTCGATCTCTTCCGGTGTCGCCTCGACGCCTGCCAGAGTCCTGGCCGGATCGCCGGGGATCAGATGGATAAACATAAACACAAAAATGGAAATAATTAACATTAAGGGAATCGTTTCCAATAAACGTCTAGCTATATAGCGCCCCATTGAATACCTCCTGATGAAAACGGAGCAGCTTTAGCTGCTCCGTTTCCGATTAAATATTATTCGTGATCCAGACCAACTGTTCTGAATACCATTGTTCCGCCGGGTTTATACTGAAGTCCGGTCACGTAGGTCTTATAAGCATTGATGGTGTTATCGTTGCCTAAGAAGATCCACGGGCACTCTTCCCATGCGATTGCCTGGGCCTTGGCATAAGCCTCTGCAATCTGGGCATCATCGGTCATCTTTAACGCGTCATCCAGGAGCTGGTTGAATTCTTCGTTATTCCAGAATGCAGTGTTGTAGCCTTCCGGCGGGAACTTCTCGCCGTGAAGGATATTTCTCATGGAACCGTCAGCCTCGTAAGAACCGGAAGCCCAGTTTACATACCACATCTGAACGGTTGTATCCTCAAGCGGCGCGCTTGTCTTTTCTGCGTTGGCAGTGGACTCGTTGGGAAGTACCTTTACATTGACATTGATCTGGGACAGCTGCTGCTGTACAAACACAGCGCCCTTCTGCTCGATGGTGGTGTTATCAACGATCAGCTCTACGTCAAAGCCATCTTCAAATCCAGCTTCTTTCATAAGGGCCTTTGCCTTTTCCAGATCCGGCTTGTACGGAGTCTGCTCAGCATAGAAGCGGATAGAATCGGAGAAAATGGAGGTGGGCTCTTTTGCATAGCCGTTGAATACGACCTTTGCGTATGCCTCACTGTCAAATGCATAGTTGAATGCCTGACGGACTCTCTTGTCCGCAAACGGCTTTCTTCCGTCCGGAAGGGCCCACTCGGTGTTCAGAGTTACGTATCTGTATGTAGTTGCCGGTGCCACGTCGATGATGATGGACGGATCGTTTTCGATCTGGCTGACATCTGTGGTGGGTACCGGGAAAATCACGTCAGCCTCGCCAGTCTGCAGCATAGCGATACGGGCTGCATCCTCCGGAACCACCTGGAAGGTCAGGCTGTCTACGGACGGGCCTTCCTGCCAGTAGTTTTCGTTGCGCACCATCTTGGTGTAGCCGCCGTCTACTCTCTCAGAAAGTACGAACGGGCCTGTACCAGCAGAGTTCTTTGCAAGATAGTCGCTGGCGTTCTCCATAGCCATAGCCTTGGGAGAAACGATACGGAACTGGGTGATCTTGTTGATGAATGTATTGTTGGGTTCTTTTAATTTGATAGTCACCTGGTATTCGCTGTCAACCACGACATCCTCCCAGGCATTGATGGTTCTCTGGAGCGTTAAGCTGGAATCCTTCAGACCACGGTCATATACGGCTCTTACAGATTCTGCGTTGAACGGCTCGCCATCGTGGAACTTGATGCCCTCGTTTAATACGAAGGTATAGGACTTACCGTCCTCGGATACGGACCACTCCTTTGCAAGCAGCGGAACTACGTTGGTATCCTCGTCGAAGGTAAGCAGTGTCTCGTACATTTCGTTGGTGATCTGGTTGGAAACACCATTACTGGAAACGTGCGGATCCAGGTGGGTCGCGTCCGCCTGGAGTGCGATCACAATGTCATTGTCCGGAGACTTGGCTGTGGACGCTTCCTGTTTGGCTGCTTTGGATTCTTTTACTGCGGCTGCATCTGCAGTTGTTGTTTCTCCTGCGGCCTGGGCTGTGGTAGACTCTGCTGCCTTATCGCCGCCTCCACATGCGGCAAGGCTGAGAACCATAGCGCCCGCAAGAGCGATGGATACGATTTTCTTTCTCATCTTTTCTGAGCTCTCCCTTCTCATTGTATAATCCTAATACTGCCGGGCGTGCCATTACACCCGTCGGAATTACAGATTTTATTATAACGTATTTTGTTATTTTATACAAGTATTTTTAAAATTAATCCGTTCCATTCCTTATTTTTAAATGTTTTTACCAAAAATTTTTTATCATTTTTGTCTATTCTGCCTTTTCTTTTTTTTAGAATCCCAGGCCGGTTTTATTTACAAAGACATAATACAGTGGTAAAATAAACGCGGTGGTTTGAATATAAAACCTTCAGACCCCTATTATCAAAAAACTTTTTTTACAGGAGAGGTATCAGAATGAAACGAGTCTTAGTTGCAGCCATGCATCATGAATCCAACTCCTTCAACCCCATCGTTGCGGGAGAGAACGAATTCCGTGTACTCCGCGGACAGGAATTTTTTGAGAACTTCCGCGATAACGATTCCCTGACCGGCGTTGTAAAGACCTTAATGGACGCAGGCTATGAAGTGGTCCCGGCCGTTTCCTGCCGTGCTGTCCCCAATGGAGAGGTGGACTACGACTTCTACCAGGGCATAAAAAATGAAATTCTTGAGGTGGCCAGAAAGGAAAACGAGAAAAAACCGTTGGATGCCATCACCCTTTCCCTCCACGGCTCCATGCGGATCAAAAAGATCGGAGACGCTGAGGGCTATTTATTAGAGGATTTAAGAAAGCTGTTCCCGGATATCCCGATCTTCGCATCCCTGGACATGCACACTACCATGACCGAACGGATGCACAAAAACTGCAATGGCTTCGTGGGCTATAAGTGCGCGCCCCATACAGACTGCACTGAGACCGGCATCCATGCAGCAAAAATGACCATCCATGCCTTAAACGACGGCGTTCAGGCAAAATCTGCCTGGGTACGGGTCCCCATCCTCATTGCAGGAGAACAGTCCTCCACCACTGTGGAGCCCATGATCACGCTGATCAATGAACTCCGTGAAACCGAGAAAAAGGAGGGCATCATGGCCGCCTCCTATCTGATGGGCTTCCCCTGGGCCGACAACCCGGACAGCTCCGTAGCCGTTTATGTGGTTGCGGAAAACCAGGAGCTGGCAGATGCAGAGGCCCTGCGGCTGGCTGAGTTTATCTGGTCAAAAAAGGATGAATTCTGCTTCCAGACCGAGGCTCTCCATGAAAAAGAGGCCATCGACGCAGCCTTCGAGTCCATTGGAAGGGGACAGTATCCCGTATTCCTTTCCGACTCCGGAGACAACCCCACAGCCGGCTCCTCTTCGGATGTGACAGAGTTTGTAAAAATGCTCATCGCTGATGAAAGAGTCCTCTCTCTCCCGCACCCGGTGGCTTACGGCGGCTTTTATGATCCCGAGGCCACAAAGGCCTGCGAAGGCAAGGTGGGTCAGGAGATCACCCTGACTTTCGGCGCAAAATTTGATACAAAGACCTCCAGCCCGGTGACTGCAACCGGAACCGTCATGAACTACGTAAAGGATTGGGACGGTTTTGGCCGGTCCAACGGCGACGTGGCCGTGTTCCGTACCCACAATATCGACATCATCCTGGCCGAACAGCACATCGGCTATGCCGGCCCCAGGGTCTTCCTGGATATGGGCCTGGATCTTTCCAAAGCTCCCATTGTGGTCTGCAAGCTCGGATATCTGGGTGAAGAACATGAGGCCTTTGCCAAGAGAGCGATCCTGGTGCTGACGAAGGGAAGCACCAACGAGGATTTAAAGACCCTCCGCTACGAGACCGTACCGCGTCCCCTGTTCCCGTTGGACAATGGCTTTGAATATGATCCCAGAAAAAATCTCCACTAGGTTCCGGATCGGGATCATCGGTCCCGGCTCCATCTGTGTCACCTATGGAAACGCCCTGAAGGCTTCTGACACCGTATCCCTGGCCTGCATCTGCGGCCGGGATACGGAAAAGGGAAGGAAGACAGCGGAGAGGTTCCAGGTCCCCTACTATACGGACCAGGAGCAGATGTACCGGAACGAGGCCCTGGACGGGGTCCTCATCTGCACCCCCACCTATACCCATGAGGAGATGGTCCGGCGGGCTCTGGCCCGCCGGGTCCCTGTGATGTGTGAAAAGCCCCTGGCCCTGGATGCAGAGACGGCCCGGAGGCTGGTGGCGGAGGCAGCGGACGCAGACGTTCCCTTTATGGTCATGCAGGTGGTCCGTTTCTGGCCGGAGTACAGGGCCCTGGCCCGGCTGATCCGGAGCGGACAGCTGGGGAGGATAAAAAATGTCTACATGAGCCGTCTCTCCTCTCACCCGGACTGGACTGTCTGGCACCGGGATCCAGAAAAATCCGGCGGAGGGCTTTATGATCTCCATATCCATGAGCTTGATTTTTTATACAGTGTTTTCGGTCCGGCGGAAACGGTTTACGCCATTGGGGATAGGGAGGAGAACGGATGCTTTAACAACGTTTCCACCTGCCTGCGCTTTTCCTCGGGTGTTCCGGCAGTGGCCGAGGGCTTTATGGATATGACCGGGGATTTCCCGTTTTCCGCGTCCTTCCGGGTAAATGGCGAAAGGGCCTCTGTGGTCTATGAGAGCCGGGATGGGGCCATGACGCTTTATAAGGCGGATAAGCCTGGAGAGGAGCTGGAAATTCCCAGATACGATCCGTACCGGGAGGAAACGGAGTATTTTGCGGACTGTGTCCGCAGTAAAAAAGAGACCGCGCTCATCCCGGGGACGGACGTGATCTCTGTTCTGGAACTATTGGATGCGGTAAAGGAATCCCTGGTTTCGGGGAAGGCGGTGAGGCTTTCGCGGGATTCTGGAAGATAAGGAAGGAGCCTGCCTGCGGCAAGGTCTCCCTCTGCGGGATGGAGCGCCGGACGCTCCGCTCCGGCGGGATCAGGCGTGGAGGACCACACGGCCTTCGGCCAGGGATCGCTTCACATCAATGACTCTCTGATTGGCACTGCCCTTCCAGTGAAGGGCGGTGTCTTTTTGTTCTTCTATAAAAGGACCGTCCACCAGTACGTCTGCCAGGGGCATAAACGGAAGGTCTTTTACTTCCTCCCAAAGATAGCCGGTATAGATCCAGATGTTCTTGTCCGGGAAGGTCTCATGGATCTCTTTTATGAGAGCTCCGATCTCGTCCCGGTTGGCCATGTGGAGGGGATCGCCGCCGCTCATGGTAACGCCGGAGATGTAGGGCTGACTGAGTTCGGCAAACAGCTCCTCTCTGGCCGCATCGTCGAAGGGGATCCCGCCGCAGATATCCCAGGTGATGGGATTGTGGCAGTTCTTGCAGCCATGGCTGCAGCCTGCCACCCACAGGACGGTGCGCAGGCCGTCGCCGTTTAACATGTCGTCTTTGGTAATATTATGGTATCGCATGGGTATTTTCCTTTCTTTCCGTCCGGAGTGTGGGGGCTGCACCTTATGGCAGAGCCTTCCCGGACACGCCTTGGTAAACAGGATCGCACGGCGGGGAACTCCTCCCGCGGGACGCAAAGCCGTGACATTCATCATTGGGTGGGGGGATGGGAATTCCAAAAGTGGCCTTTATGGACGCCCAATGATTCATGTAGGGGCTGCGCCCTATGGCAGAGCCTTCCCGGACACGCCTTGGTAAACAGGATCGCACGGCGGGGAACTCCTCCCGCGGGACGCAAAGCCGTGACATTCATCATTGGGCGAGGGGATGGGAACTCCAAAAGTGGCCTTTATGGACGCCCAATGATTCATGTGGGGGCTGCGCCCTATGGCAGAGCCTTCCCGGACACGCCTTGGTAAACAGGATCGCACGGCGGGGAACTCCTCCCGCGGGACGCAAAGCCGTGACATTCATCATTGGGCGAGGGGATGGGAACTCCAAAAGTGGCCTTTATGGACGCCCAATGATTCATGTGGGGGCTGCGCCCTATGGCAGAGCCTTCCCGGCCCCTCCTTTGCGAGCAAGCTCGCACGGCGGGTCCTGGAAGGCTCTGCCGCACGGCTTTGCTGGATTACATACTTTTCCTTTCGGCGATCTCGGCCATTTTGGCGTCGTTTAGGCGGGTGTCGCCTTTGACACGGGAGTAGCTTAGGTAGCCGTTCATCCGGTCGATCTTTGTCAGGTTTTTGCTGCCGCAGACCGGGCATACGTCCATGTTCAGCTCTTCGTGGCCACAGTCGTCGCAGTAGGAAAGGGACAGGTTCACGCCCTCGTAGAAGCCCATCTTCATAGCCCGGCGCACCAGGGATTTGATGGCTTCTTTGTTATAGTCGATGGGATACTTCACATACTGGATCTTTCCTCCGTTAGAGAGCTCCCAGAACCGGTATTCCAGATTCTGCTTCTCAATGGGGGTGATATCCTCGGTCACATGGCAGTGGAAGCCGTTGCTTACGTACTCCCGGTCAGACACGTTCTCCACGATCCCGTATTTTTCCCTGAACTGCTTTACCTGGAGGCCGCACAGGTTCTCCGCCGGTGTGGCATAGATGGCGTACAGGTTTCCGTCGGCCTCCTTGAATTCGTTGACCTTGTCGTTGATGTGCTGGAGCACCTCCAGGGCAAACTGGCCATCCTCCACCAGGGACTTGCCGTTGTAAAGCTGCTGGAGCTCATTAAAGGCTGTGATCCCGAAGGATGCGGTGGCTGTTTTAAGGAGAGGCTTGATCTTATCGTGGAGGCCCAGGTGGCCGCCGTAAAAGCCTCCCTCGCAGTAAGCCAGCGGATTGGTGGAGGCCCGCATCTCGCCCAGATATGCGTAGGTGCGGATATGGATCTTCCGGATCAGCTCCAGATAGTAGTCCAGGACCTGGTAGAAATCGCGGCTCTCCTGGCGGGCCTTTGCCAGGATCATGGGCAGGTGCAGGCTTACGACGCCGATGTTGAAGCGGCCCACGAATACAGGAGAATCCTGTTCGTCCGCCGGCTCCATTCCACCTCTTTCGTACCAGGGGGACAGGAAGGCGCGGCAGCCCATGGGGCTGATGATCTTTCCATATTTCTTATACATGCTGGCAATATAGCCCTCTCCTGTCAGGGACAGCCAGTCTGGATACATGGTCCGGGAGGAGCACTCGATCCCCGCCTCAAACACATCCTCCAGCTCCTTTCCGGGGCCGTGGAGGTTTTCATCATAAAGGAATACCAGCTTCGGGAAAAGGACCGGCTTTTTATGGTCTTTCTTTCCCTGTCCCTTTCTTCTGACGTTCAGCATGGTAATAGTGGCCATTTTGGCGAACCGGCTGGTCCCGGTCCCTGCGGTCATAGTGATAAAGGGGTAATCACCGCGGCTAGAGGAAACGGAATTAAACTTGTACTCCCAGCCCTGGAAGCCCTGCTCCATGTCCCTCTGGACGTCGTTCCAGGCCACTTCCTTTGCTTTCTCCTCAGAAATTCCCAGATCCGTATATTTTTTAATATATTTTTCATAGGACTTTTCCGCATAGGGGGCCAGGATATTTTCCACACTGGGGACTGTAAAGCCGCCGTACTGCTGGCTGGCAGCGCTTAAAACGATATCTCCGATCACGTCAAAGGCCACGTCCAGGGTCTTGGGCTCGTTATACCACAGGTTCCCCATTTCAAAGCCGCCGGTGAGCACGGTCTGCACGTCAAAAAGACAGCAGTTCATGGTATCGCGGCGGGCGGACATATCATGGATATACAGATATCCGTCCCGGCAGGCCTGGAGCTCCTCCACAGTCATGAAAAATTTCTGGTACAGGGACTTATTCAGCTCATTGAAGATCAAGCTCCTCTTGGTGGAAACCAGGGCGCTGTCCGTATTGCTGTTTTCCTTGTCGCCGATGTACATGATGGACTGGCTCTTTTTGTACACCTCGTCCAGCATCTGTACGAAATCCTGCTTATAATTTCTGTAATCCCGGTAGCTCTTGGCCACCAGGGGGTTGACCCGCTCCAGGGCTCCCTCCACAATGTTGTGCATCTGGGCAATGGGGATCTCGCCCACCTCCATCTGCTCTGCCTTCTCCTCTACGAACTGGCAGATAAAATTGATCTCCGCCCGGGAAAACGTGATCATGGCCCGGTTGGCGGACTTATTGACGGCCACCACCACCTTCTGTACATTAAAATCCTCCCGGGTGCCGTCTTTTTTTATGACTTTGATATCACTGCATCTCATGGTCCTGTTCCTCCTCGTTTTCTGTCGTTCCATCCAGCAGCCCGCCGGGGCCTGCCTTCAGATTCAGCTCCTCCTCCACCTCTGACCGGATCTCCTCTTTCTGTTCCAGATCCATCTCCGGCAGGTTCTCCGTGGAGCTCACTCCAAATCTCCGCAGGAATTCCTCTGTGGTCGCAAACAGTGCCGGTTTTCCCGGCGCGTCCAGCCTTCCTGCCTCATAAACCAGATTATATTCAATGAGGCGGTTCACCGCATGATCCGATTTGACGCCTCTTATTTTCTCAATATCCGCCTTGGTCACCGGCTGCTTATAAGCAATAATGGCCAGGGTCTCCAGGACTACGTCCGACAGCACCTGCTTTTTCGGCGCCGCAGCCACCCGGATCAGGTTTTCATAATATCCGGTCCTGGTACACATCTGATAGCTGTTTTCCAGCCGCAGCACCTGCATTCCGCAGACACTCTCCTCATAACGGGCCTTCAGCCTTTCTGCGGCAGCCTCTGCCTCCGGTTCTCCCGTTTCCAGGGCCGCAGCCAGCTGCCGGATCTCCACTGACCGGCCCATGGTAAAGAGCACGGCCTCCACAACGGCCTCCTGCTCCCTTAAATCCTCTACTCTCATCCGATTTCCTCCGCCCGGGTCCCGGTCTGGTCCCTGGTCTCCTCCGGCTCCAGGGCCTCGATCATCATATCGTCAAACAAATGCTCCTGGGTCAGATGGATCCGGCCCATTTTCATCAGCTCCAGAAGGGCCAGGAACGTGACCACGATCTCCGTCTTGTCCCTCTGGCGGCTTAGCATGCCCCGGAAGCTGAACCTCCGGTGCCTCTCAGCGTATTCCAGCACAGCCCCGATCTTTTCCTCCAGGCTCACCGGTTCCTTTTTTATGGTCCCGAAGGTACTGCGCACCGGATCGATCTTGTCTTCCCGGCGCTTCATCACGGATTCAAAGATCTTCTGGAGCTTCGACAAGGTCAGGCCGTCCAGAAGCTGGTCCAGATCCACCGGCTCCTCATACCTTTCCACCTCTCTGGGGATCGTCGGGGCCTTATAAAAGACCTTGTCTGCATCCACTTCCATGTCCTTCAGCTCCAGGGACATGTATTTATACGTCTTATACTCCAGGAGCCGTTCCACCAGCTCGGCCCGGGGATCCTCTTCCTCCCCTTCCTCACTGACCTCCCGGGGCAGCAGCATCCTGGCCTTGATATCCAAAAGCGTCGCTGCCATCACCAGGAATTCGCTGACCACATCCAGGGATTCCTCTTCCATGCAGCTTACGTATTCCAGGTACTGGTCCGTGATCTCTGCAATGGGGATATCGTAAATATTGATCTTATTTTTCTCGATCAAGTGGAGCAGCAGGTCCAGGGGACCCTCAAATTTCTCCAGCTTGTACGACAGTTCCATGTCCTCTCCTCCGCCCGGGGCTGTTGTCGGGATCCGCCTCCGGAAGCCCTCCGGCAGCCGCCGGCTATAAAAAGAGAGTCCCGCGTTCCGGAACTCTCTTCCTGGGCATTGCTAACACAGTATATCAGACTTTTCATCTGCTGTAAATAGGTTTGCCAAAAGATTATGCAACAAAATATTGTTTACGGTTTTAATTTCACCACTAGAACTTGTGGTTTATCACAGAACCTGATATTGATGGAATGGGTCCCCAGTCCCCGGCCCACCAGCATCCTGCGCCCTTTCTCATCCGTAAATTCACCGGCACAGCGGGGGTAAAAAAACTGATACTGGGGCGTCATGACCCCTCCCAGAACGGGCAGACGGATGGTTCCGCCGTGAAAATGGCCCGAAAGGGTCAGATCCGCCCCCCAGGCCGCATATTCCTCAAAAAACACAGGAGAATGGGCCAGGAGAATGGAAAACCGTTTTTCATCTGACTTTCCCAAGGCCTTTTCCATAAATCCCGGCTCCATGGACGGCGTTCCCGGCCGGTAATACCGTTCCGGCAGGTCCACCCCGTAAAGGACCAGATCCCTGTCCAGGCATACATGGCCGTCTGAAACATGGACGACCCCCATTTTTTCCAGGGCCTCCCTGTATTCCCAGTACTTGTTTCCGTAGATCTCCGTCTTGTTTTTCATACGGAGTTCGTGGTTGCCGTTGCCGCAGTATACAGGAAATTCCCCGGCCAGGGCCTTTATAAGCCTCAGAGACGTTTCCAGTTCGCCCTTCCCCTTTGCCACCATCATGTCGCCGCCGATGAGGACAGCGTCCGGCCCTGCGGCTCTTATGGTCTCCTGCAGCCGCCGGTTGCCGGGACCAAACTCTTTATCATGAAGGTCTGTTAAAAAAACAAGGGTCCGGCCGCCTTCCGTAAGCTTCGGAGAGCAGATCTCATAGGTGTCCGTCACCAGGCAGTCCTTTTCATACTCCGAACGTCCCAGGAACAGCGCCGCGGCCGCTCCGCCAGCCAGAAGGCCGGGAATGATCCCCATGTCTCTTATTCCTTATGGTCAGAGGCGTTCTCCTGGGCCTCTGCCGCCCGGGCCTGGACTGCCTGGGCCTGGCTCTCCAGTACGCTGACGCCCAGATCAACGATTCCTGCCAGGGCCTGTCCATAGGATTTGATCTCCGGATTTTCCTTCATCAGCTGATCCAGCACTGCCTTGATCTCTCCGTGGATCAGAACGGTACAACCGGTGGCTTTTTCCCCTGTTTTTCTGTTCTCATATTCTGCCTCTGTGACTCTGATCGGATTTTTCATATTTTTCTGTTCCTTTCCAAAATTTAACCTACTGCCGGACCCAGACACCGTCTGCCCCGACATAATACGTCTGATCGACCCAGGCGTTCCGGACCATGGCTCCCCCGCTTCCCAGGTAGAACCATTTGTCTCCGTCCTGTCTCCAGTCATTCTTTACCATAGAGCCGTCTGAACGGAAATAATACCAGTCCTCTCCGTACTTCTGCCAGCCCTTCTGCATTTTTCCAGCATCGTCAAAGCCATATTCCACTCCGTCGATAACCGCCCGGCACCCCTTAAGGAGCTGTCCGTCAGCCGTGCGGAAATACCAGCCGTCTCCGTTCTGCACCCACTGATGGTACGGGCCGCTGCCGAATGCCTGGAGCTTTTTATAGCCATAATCCAGCATGGCCTTCGTATCCCCGTAATGGGTGCTTCTGGCCTTTAATACCACAGCGATCAGCCGGACTCCATCCTTTTCTGTACACGTTACCAGGGTATTCCCCGCGAGGGAAGTATACCCGGTCTTTCCGCCCACCATCCCCTCGTAATATCTGGAATCACTGGGATAGAGCATTTTGTGGCCCGGCGTAATGGTCCTGGCGGCTGCCGCCTTTGTAGCCGGGAACTCATAGCTTAAGGAGGAGCTGATCTTTTGGAGCGTCTCATTTTTAAAGGCGGCCCCGGCGATCTTCGCCATGTCCCTGGCCGTAGTATAGTGGTCCGGGTCATTGAGGCCGCTGGGATTGGTGAAATGGGTCCCCGTACACCCCAGCTCTGCTGCCCTCTGGTTCATCAGGTCTGCAAATCCCTGGATACTTCCTCCCACATGCTCTGCCAGCCCATTGGCTACCTCATTGGCCGATTTCAGCAGAAGACCGTATAAACAGTCCCGGACTGATACCCGGTCCCCTTCCTGGAGCTTTAAGGTCACTGCCCCGGATTCCAGGTTCGTCACTGCGGTTTTAGAAAATACCACCGTATCGTTCAGATCTGCCTTTTCCAGCACCAGAAGAGCCGTCATCAGCTTTGTGATGCTGGCCGGGTACAGCTTTTCATCTGCATTTTTTTCGAACAGCACTGTATTATGGGTGGCATCAAAAAGAATGGCCGCCTCAGCCGACACTGCCGGCATGGAAAGCTCCATGTCCTGGACGGCTCCGGCCGTTCCGTTTACCGGTGCATTTGTTCTGTATTCCAGGATCCCGGAGGCCGGAGCGGTCACAGTCCCTGTCTGGGAGCCCGTAGGGCCGGACTGGGTGCTCAGATCTCCCGCCTGGGGACCTGTGGAGCCGGACTGGATGCTCTGGTTCCCCGCCTGGGGGGACTGCCCGGCTCCCGGCTTCTCCTGGGGCCCGGGCTGGTTCTGGGCCTGGGTCCCCGCCCCGCCCTGGCTCTCCGGCACGATCTGGACTCCCTGGCCTGCCGGATTGCTGACATCCAGTGGTGTGATCAGTATTTCTGCCTGGGCCGTCTGGGCCATACAAAGGGCCATGGCCAGTCCCAGGCTCAAGATCCGTGTTCTCTTAAACATTGTCTGTCTCCCTGCATTGTAGATTTTCGTACTCTCAAGTATACCATGCTCCCGCCGTCAGAATCTTAATATTTTCTGACGATTTTCACGCAATCATGTGTCAAGCATGGCCAGCAGGTCCTCTCTGGTGAGTCCGGCGAAGCTTCCGGTCCCCTCAGTGACCACCGAGTCCGCCAGATCCCTTTTTCTTTCCTGCAGCTTCAGGATATTTTCCTCCACTGTGTGGCTGGTGACCAGCCGGAATACGGTCACCTGGTTTTCCTGTCCCATGCGGTGGGCCCGGTCCGTGGCCTGGTCCTGGGCCGCCGCGTTCCACCATGGATCATAGTGGATCACCACATCCGCCGCCGTCAGGTTAAGGCCCGTTCCTCCGGCTTTTAAGGAGATCAGGAACACCATCACATCATCCTTGTGGAAGTCCGATACCATCTGCATCCGCCGGCCCTTTGGCGTGGCCCCGGTCAGCATGTAGAAGCGGATCTTTTCCTTTGAAAGCCTCCCGGCGATCACATCCAGCATGGACGTGAACTGGGAAAATAAAAGGATCTTATGACCAGCCCTGGTCCCGTTTTCCAGAAGCTCCATGCACGTTTCCAGCTTGGCCGATCCGCCCTTATACCGCGGAAAGCACAGGGACGGATCGCAGCAAATCTGTCTTAGGCGCAGAAGCTCCGCCAGGATCTGCATCCTGTCCTCCCCTGTCTCCAGTTCCCCGGCCAGCAGCCGCTCCTTTAATGCGGCTGCACTGGCCGTATAGATCCGCTTCTGCTCTCCCTCCATCCGGGAATAGAGCACTGTTTCCATTTTGGATGGAAGCTCCTTCAGCACATCCCTTTTCAGCCTTCTGAGCAGGAACGGGCCGATCATCCGGTGAAGCCGTTCCAGGGCCTCACGGCTCCCGTCCCGCACAATGGGGGTCTCAAAGGTCTTTTTAAACTTCTGATATGTGAACAGAAAGCCGGGCATGAGAAAATCAAAGATGCTCCACAGCTCTCCCAGATGGTTTTCCATGGGAGTTCCCGTCAGGGCAAACCTGGTCCTGGCGCTGACGGATTTTACGGCCCTGGACGCCTGGGTCGCCGCATTTTTGATGTACTGGGCCTCGTCGATGATCTGGTAACGGAAATCCATGGACCGGTAAAAGGCCAGGTCCCGCTTCAGCAGATCGTAGGAGGTAATGACAACGTCCGTTCCCCCATCCTTTTCCGCCGAAAGCCGTTCAAAAAGCTGCTCCCTCTCTCCCTGGCTTCCGGCTGCGGCGGCCACAGAAAGCTCCGGCGCAAACCGGGCGATCTCATTTTCCCAGTTATAGACCAGGGAGGCAGGACATACGATCAGGGTCCTTCCGCCGCCCTGTCTTTTTTCATCCAGGAGCAGGGCAATGATCTGGATCGTCTTTCCCAGCCCCATTTCGTCAGCCAGGATCCCGCCGAAGCCGTAAGCGTCCAGGCTCTTCAGCCACCGGTACCCCGTTTTCTGGTAGCCCCTCAGCACAGCGGCAAACGGCTCCGGTATCTCAAATTCACTGTCCTCCACGTCCTTCATGCCCCGGACCACTGCCTTAAAAAGCTGGTCCCGGTAAAAGCTCACGCTCCGGTCCTCCTTAAGCATTCCATCCAGGAACATGGCGCGGTACATGGGAAGGCGGATCGGCGCCGGTCCTGCCAGCTCCTTTTCCACTCCCAGGCTTCTGGCCAGCCTGGATACCGTCAGAAGGCCGTCGTCTCCCAGAGCCAGGAAATCTCCGTTTTTCATCCGGTAAAACTTCTTCCCGGCGTCATACTCTGCCAGGATGGCACTTAATTCCTCCCTGGAGATCCCATCGGTCTCCACCTCCAGATCCAGCCACCGGTCCTCTGCCTTTACCCTTACGGATACGTCTGCCGGCGGCAGGACCCGGAATTTCTTAAAGGACTCCGAAAGGAAGATCTCTCCCAGCTCCATGAACTGGCCCATTCCCCCGGAAATAAGGCGGTAGACTGCTTCATCGTCATTCCGGATCACCAGATTCCTGGTTCCATCCTCCGTATATTTAAAATACCGGGTAATGACCTGGCTCACCCGGAATTCTCCCGGAACATCCCGGCAGATCTCCCTAGGCACATTTTCGTCCTCCAGAGGGTGAAAGGAAAAATCCCCGTAGGACAGCTCCGGTCTCAGAGTCACTTCCCGGGGGCCCGGACTGTCGAAATAAAAGGAGCACTTAAGCTCCTTTGGCCGGAAGCTTTCCAGATCCAGGTCCCGGACCTCCAGAAGCTTCAGCATATCCAGCTTCTTTAAGACGCGTTCATAAAACAGAGGCATATCCCGGTCATTGATGAAGATCTCCCTCTCCGCGTCCTGGCCCATGACCGTATATTCCATCAGGACCGTCAATGCGTCCGTGTATTCCTGGTCGCAGATGCAGACCGATCCCCAGTCCGCCACAAGTAGATGCTTTTCGCCAGAAAACGCCATGATCTCTTCCGGAACTGTGAGCTTTACCCCGTCCTTTCCAGTTTTCTCCACCCGGAAGCAGATCTTCGGATTTTCCTTTTTTACCGTCAGGCTCCGCTTCTGGCGGCGGGGATCCTCACATTCCAGGCTCCTGCCTTCCAGGATCCAGAAAAAACGCTCCCGGGCAGACTTTCCCAGGACCAGCTCCTTAAGGACCGGCTCTGTCTCCAGAGCCCCCCGCTTAAACTGGGCATAGGACTCCCTGTATGCGCCCACCAGCTCCAGGACCAGAAGCACCAGGGGGCGGCACTCCTCCTCAAAGGCTGTCAGACTGTGGTGAAAGGATCTTCCTTTCCCGTACTCCAGGAACCGTTCAAACTCCACGGCCTGGGAAAAGGTCACCAGATCCTTTACCGGAAAGACCTTTTCCCGGAAGATCTGGAAGCGGACCCGGATCTGGTCCCTGGAAAAAGAAACCAGGGGGATCAGCTTCATCCGCCCCTCTTCTCCGTCTCCCATGATCCGTCCCACCTCCCGGTTGGTGTACTCCCGTACCATGAAGCGGACCTTCTGGGACGTGGATACCGGTTTCAAGCCCTCCGTCCCTTCCTTTCTTATATACGCTCCATATACAGCCTCTCCATGGGGGCAGAGGACTGTGTTTCCTCCTTCTCCATGGCAGCCCAGCGAGCAGTACCCGGTCCGCTTCCCATTTTTTTCCACACGAGAACAAGAGTAGTCAAAAATCTGACTACCCTTGCGCAGAATACGGACTCTGTACCGTTCCGTACCGTCGGTCACTTCTCCTCTGATCTCCGTTTCACCTTTCCAGAAGGTATCTGCGGAAAGTCCGGTTACCTCCATGATGCCTCCCTGTCCTGTTTCCAGTCCTCTGGTCCTGCAGGATCCTACATCCGCTCCGGTGCTTCAAAGCCCAGAAGACCGATGCAGGTGGTGAGCACGCTCCTGGTGAGCGTTACCAGGCCGATATATCCCGCCTGCTTCTCTTTATCCTCTTCTGCAATGATCTTCGTTTCATGGTAGAAGTGGTTTAAAGCGTTGGAAAGCTCATAAATATACGCACAGATCTTATGGGGAGCCAGCTCTTCAAAGCCTGCCTCCATTACCTCGCTGAATCTGGATAAGGCCAGCATCAGAGTCTTCTCCGGCTCTGCCTCCGGCGGCAGGATTACCGGATCTTTCGGAGTCCCGCAGACTGCCTCATATTTTTTCAGGATCGAATTGATACGGGCAATGGTATAGAGGATATATGGCCCCGTATTTCCTTCAAAGGACGTGAACCGCTCGATATCGAACACATAATCCTTGGTGGCCTGGTTGGAAAGGTCGCCGTATTTTAATGCGGCCAGTCCCACGATCTTTGCAGTCTCCCTGGCTTCCTCCGGAGAGATGGTCCTGTTTTCCATGATCCGGTTGTAGGCGGCTTCGCTGATATCGGCGATCAGGTTTTCCAGCCGCATAACTCCGCCCTCTCTGGTCTTAAAGGGCTTTCCGTCTTTGCCGTTCATGGTCCCGAAGCCTACGAAATCCATTTTCCGCTCCGGCGCCACGATCCCGGCCTTCTTTGCCACCCGGAATACCTGGGTGAAATGAAGGTCCTGACGCTTGTCCACCACATAAATATAGTGGTCCGGATGGAAATCCTGCTCCCTCTCCACGATGGTGGCCAGGTCGGAGGTGGCATAAAGAGCAGCTCCGTCGGATTTCCTGATGATGCAGGGCGGCAGCTCCTTGGTATCTGTCTCCTCCGCAATATCCACCACCAGGGCTCCCTGGCTCTCATAGGCCAGGCCCTTTTCCACAAGATCATCGATCATGGCGGGGATATAGGGCTGGGCGTCGCTTTCGCCCTTCCATAAGTCGAACTCCACGTTCAGATTGGAGTAATTTTTCTTTAGATCCTTTAAGGATACGCTCATGATATGGTTCCAGATAGCGCGGTAGGGCGCATAACCGCTCTGGAGCCTAAAGGTGGCCTCCTGGGCCCTCTCCTTAAACGCCTCATCCACCTTGGATTTTGCACTGGCTGCCGGATAGATCTCCTCCAGCTCAGAGATCGTAAAGGGCGGCTCCTCAGGATACTCTCCCGTATAGCCTTCGTCAAAATAGCAGAGCTCCGGCTGACGTTCCTTTAATTCCTCAATGATCAGACCCATCTGGAGCCCCCAGTCTCCCAGATGAACGTCGCCGATCACCTTATGGCCCACAAAACGGCCCATGCGCTTAATGGCTTCACCGATGACGGCGGCACGGAGATGGCCCACGTGCAGGGGCTTTGCCACATTGGCTCCGCCGTAGTCCACGATCACGGTCTCCGGATGCTCCGCCGGCTCCATTCCCAGCTTCTCTCCAGTCCGCATCCCATTCATATAATCGGCCAGAAAGCCGCTTCCGATCTTCAGGTTAATGAAGCCCGGCATAACAGCGGAAACCTCCTCAAAGATCTCGCTGTCCTTTAAATGCTCCACCACACCGTTTGCGATGTCGATGGGTTTCTTTTTATAGTCTTTGGCCGCAGCCATGGCGCCATTACACTGATATTCGCAGAGGTCCGGGCGGTTGGATAAAGTCACCTTACCGTAGGTGGCGTCGTAGCCTGCGGCGGTGAAAGCCCCTTTCATTTCCTCTGTGATCCGGTCAAGAATCTTTTTCATTGCTTTCTCCTTCTGTTCTATATGGCAGATTCATTTATTATAACCCATGGGGAACGGATTTGGCAAGTGTTTCCGCGGAGATTCAGCGGGGAAGGAAAAGACCGGAGTCCCCTGTACGGGACTCCGGCCTTCCACTGGAAACGGCCTTATTCTTCTTCATGCTCCGCCATATAGGCCACCAGACCGTCAATGAACTGGGCGTTCTTCGGCTTGGCATTGAATGGATACGGAACCAGCTCCTTTAAGAACTGCCGGTTTCCATAATTCCATATCATATCTACCATAGTCCTTATGTTCCTTTCCACACAGAAGGGCGTTGTATGATAACGTTCGGCCACTTCATTATACAGCCACTTGCACTGATAAATGGTCTTTCCGCTGTCCATGACGATCTCAATGGCAGTGGCCGTATAATAAAAGCCCAGGTAGCCTCCATTGGCGCCAAGAATACGCAGCAGTTTATGGGCAGCATTTTCTCTGTTTGTCATTACGCCTGTCTCCATTTCTTTTGTAGATTTGCAGCATCTTAGTTCTGTTCCTTTATTGTAGTATGGACGCTGTAAGACGAAAATAGAATCATGACGACAATTTTCGACTTCACTTCAGTTCCGCGATCCGTGTGACTCCCACATAAATATGGGAGATCTTATACCAGGTGGAAAAATCCACCGTTCCCGTCACCGGAAGGCCGAAGACCGACTGGAACGCCTCCACCGCCCTGGCTGTGGCCGGGCCGTAGATCCCATCTGCGGCAATCCTGGGAACCGCCGAATAGACGGTGGCGACCGCATCCAGCTGCTCCTGTATCTGGCGGACCTTGTTTCCGCTGCTGCCTATGACGAGATCCTCCCCCGGCCAGGAGGCCGGGATCCCGGAAATGGCCTCCGCTGTATTGATATACAGATCGCTGCCGTAGAAGTACCGCAGGATCTCGATGGGACTGTACCCGCGTTCACCAAGGTCGCAGGATCCCCACTGTGTCATCCACCCCGGACACGTCACCTGTCTCCCATCGCAGTACTGGGTCAGGATCGGCTGCTTCACCTCCGGCCTGGACAGATAATTGTCAAAAATATCATCCACCACAACAGAAATGGATTCATAGATGTTGCGGCCATAGATCCATTTATGGTCATAGGCGGTGGACGAGGTAATGGTAAAATCGTATCCCTGGTTCCTGTACCATTCCGTGTATACACGATTCAGGGTAAAGGACATGATGGCCAGCACATTGGCTGTTATGGATGATTTTGGCCAGGTGGCATAGATCTCACTGGACGCTACATTTTTAATATAATCCCTGTATGGAACGTAATAGTCGGGGGCCGATGCGTTGGTGGGGACACCGTCATGGACGATCACCGTCTGGGGGACCACTACCCGGGAAAGGACGATCTCACCGCTTCCGGTCACAGGCTTGATCTCACTCTCTGCGATCTTAGGCGGATAATTTCCGTATAAAGTGTGATCGGGGATCGTAATATCCTCTTCTCCTCCAAGATCCGCCGCCGGGATCATCCTGGCCGGCTGGATCGCTGTGGCGTCTGCCAGGATCTCTGTTCCGGAGATCACCAGAGGTTCGTATCCCGGCGCTGTGATGCGGATCGTATATTCTGCGTAAGGCCTCTCCCCGGACGGAGCCAGGCTAAGCTCCGCCGGAGGGGCTTCCAGAGCCACATTTTCTGTCTGGCCGGAGCTGTCTGTCCTCACTTCCTCCAGAATCTCCTCCGGCGTCTCTGTCTTTGATATGGAGATGCTGGCATCTGTGATCGGAAAATTATTTGTATCTGAAACCACATCTACCTGCAGATAACCTTGTGCCATGTCTGCCTCACAATAAAGGATGTTAGGATAGCATATGTGCCTGAATGGATGGAGTTTCCCCCTTTGACCAGAAAGAAAGCAACATAATTAAATTTTTTCAAAAAAGGGCTTGTGTAAATGATCCTTTTGTGGTAGTATATAGGCACTGGGGCATTAGCGCAGTTGGGAGCGCGTTTGAATGGCATTCAAAAGGTCGTGGGTTCGAATCCCATATGCTCCATTTTTTCTTTTTGCAGATATGGTTCATCGGTAGAACGCTAGCTTCCCAAGCTGGAAAGGCGGGTTCGACTCCCGTTATCTGCTGTATCAGACCTCTTATAGTTGTTGAAAGATCCAATAACTATAAGGGGTTTTTTCATCTGCTCTTTCCAGCCTGTCTCCCATCCTGGGTTTCTCTGTAACTTCCAGCCCATAAAAAGGCCTCCCGCTGCACCATACAGCGAAAGGCCTTTTTTCATATCGGGGGGGATTTCCAGTCTTATTTTTTGAATTTTGTCAGGGATACTACGAGGGCTGTACAGCCAACGAGACCGATGACGTTGGGAAGAACCATGAGCTGGTTGAACATATCGGACAGAGCCCATACCAGATCAGAAGAGGTGGTGGTTCCCAGGAAGATGAAAATCAAAGAAATGATCGTATAAACGGTCACGCCCTTCTTGCCAAACAGGTACTCCGTATTTACCTTACCGAACATATTCCATCCGAGGATCGTGGAGAACGCAAAGAAGAACAGGGCGACTGCCACGAATTTCGCTCCCAGATCTGCGCCAAACACAACGCCGAAGGCACTCTGGGCCAGGTTCGTGTTGTTAAGCACATTTACAACCTCTCCGGTATAGCCTGCTGCTAAGGGGCCGTCAGGAGTGTAAAGCGTACAGATAACAACCAGGGAGTTTAAAGTCAGAACTACGAAGGTATCGATGAAAACACCGATCATAGCCACACAGCCCTGCTCGTGGGGCTCTTTTACATTTGCAAGAGCATGAGCGTGGGGTGTGGAACCCATACCAGCCTCATTGGAGAACAGGCCGCGCTTTGCACCCTGGCTGATGGCTGCCTTTAATGCAGTACCAAAAGCACCGCCGACGATGGCCTGGGGCTGGAAGGCATATTTGAAGATCATCCCAAAAGTTGCCGGAACATACTGGATCCTTGCGATCAGGACAACAACGCCGCCCAGAAGGAATACGGCCGCCATGAGGGGAACCAGCTTTTCAGTAACGGAAGCAAGACGCTGAACGCCGCCAACGAAAATAAATCCACATACTGCTACTAAAATGATACCAACGATCCAGGACGGAACACCAAAGGCTGTGCTGAAAGTAGAGCCGATGGAGTTGGACTGTACCATACAGCCGGTAAAGCCCAGAGCCAGGATGATGGCAATGGCGAAGAAGGCTGCCAGGAATTTTCCAAGGCTGCCCTGGAAAGCAGTGCGGATGTAGTAAACAGGTCCGCCAAGATACTGTCCGTCTTCATTTTTCACACGTGTCTTCTGGGCTAAAACTGCCTCAGCATAAATGGTCGCCATACCGAAGAACGCGATGATCCACATCCAGAAAATAGCGCCGGGACCGCCGGTCAGGATCGCACCAGAGGCGCCGACGATATTGCCGGTACCAACCTGGGCAGCGATGGCTGTGGCCAGCGCCTGGAAGGAGCTCATTCCGCTCTCATGCTTCTTGCCGCTTAAAGTCAGGTTTCCGAATACCCGCTTCATACCTTCTCCAAAGCAGCGGACCTGAACGAATTTCGTCTTGAAGCTGAAGTACAGGCCGGCTCCCATAAGAAGGAATACCAGGATATAGTCAGACAGATATCCATTAATGGTATTCACGATAGGCAGTAAGGTGTCAGTTAATGCTTGCATAGTATTTCCTCCTATTATTGCATAATGTGATCCCGGTCAGGGACCGGAATCCTTACGGCTCTGCTGGTCTGGAAGCCCAGACCATAGGGGACATATGTACACAATAAAATCTTAAAATCTCCCCCTGCGGAATGCATATTCCGGCGTCTGGATCACCAGGCAGCCTTCCGTATCCTACCCCTCGGATACCTTTTTTCTATGTATCTGCATTTCCGTATAGATTTTATCGATTACATATTTAATATACCATGTTGCACAAATGATGTCAATTTATTACCATCTGTTTTTATTGGTTTTTCTTTATTATTTTTACTTCATCTTTAGTTTTTTTATATTTTTTTAACATATTTGACTGCAAAATTCACGGATGCCATGGCATCTTTGCAATACGCATCGGCGCCGATGGAATTGGCGTACTCCTCTGTAAGTACCGCGCCGCCCACCATGATTTTAGCCCAGGGGGCCTTTTCCCTTAAAAGCCGGATGGTCTCCTCCATGGCAGGGACCGTGGTTGTCATAAGGGCGCTCAGTCCCACCACAGGGACATGGCCCTCCACCGCAGCGGCAGCAATGATCTCCGGCGGCACGTCTCTCCCCAGATCCATCACCTGGAACCCATAATTTTCCAGCAGGACCTTTACGATGTTTTTTCCGATATCGTGGATATCTCCCTTGACTGTGGCCAGGATCACCGTGCCCCGATTCTCCCGCTCCACTCCGTCTTTTGTCATCTTTTCCTTCATGATCCCAAAAGCAGCCCGGGCAGCCTCTGCGCTCATTAAAAGCTGCGGCAGGAACACAGTTCCGGCCTCAAAGCCCTTTCCCACCTCGTCCAGAGCTGGGATCATCTCCCGGTTTATGACAGTTAGGGCGTCTGCTGAAAGAAGGGCGTTCCGTGCTGCCGTTTCAGCCGCCTGGATCATCCCCTTCTTTATGCTGCGCTTTAAAGGAGTCTCTGCCGGATCTCCCTCCAGCGCTGCCGGACCATGGGGAACTCCGGATCCTTCAGTTTCCCCAGTTCCCTGGGATCCGTTTTTCCGCATTCCAGCCGCCGCTTCCTTCCGGGCCTCCTGCTCTGCCTTCCTGGCCGCCTCCTCCTGCCCGTATTTTTCCACATAGCCGGAGCAGTTCTCATCCATCCCGTGGAGGACCAGGAAGCTCTTATAAGCGGCCGCCATGGCCGGGAGGCCAGGATTGATGATCGCCGCAGACAGGCCATTTTCCAGCGCCAGCAGAAAGAACGCAGAATTGATATGCTCTCTCATGGGAAGGCCAAAGGAAATGTTGGATACGCCCAGCACGGTTTTTCCTCCCAGCTCCTCCCTGACCCGTTTTACGGTCTCCAGGGTGGTCATGGCCCCGTTCTTATCCGAGCTCACAGCCATGCACAAGGCATCCACCAGGATATCCTTCTTCTCAATACCGTAGGAGGCCGCCGTCTCGTAAATCTTTTTCGCCACTGCAAGCCTTCTGGCCGCCGTTTCCGGGATCCCGTTTTCATCCAGGCACAGGGCCACCACCACGCCTCCGTACTTCCGCACCAGCGGGAACACCGCCTCCATGACCTCCTTCTTTCCGTTGACAGAGTTGACCATAGGCTTTCCGTTATAGATCCGCATGGCCTGCTCCATGGCCTTTACGTCTGAGGTATCGATCTGCAGCGGCAGATCTGTTACGCTCTGGAGCTCTCTTACGGTCTCTGTCATCACTGCCGCCTCATCGATGCCGGGAAGCCCCACGTTCACGTCCAGGATATCCGCCCCATTCTCCTCCTGGGAGGCGGCCATGTTCAGGATATACGCCATATCCCGGTCCTTTAGGGCCTGTTTAAGCCTGGGTTTTCCCGTGGGATTGATCCGCTCTCCGATGATCACGGGCCTTTCTCCCAGGATCACCGTCCGTCCATAAGAGGAGACCACCGTCCGGTCCTTTTTTTCCACTGGAAGCAGAGGAAGCGGGCCGCAGGTCTCCCTAAGTCTCCGGATATGCTCCGGCGTGGTTCCGCAGCAGCCGCCAAGGACAGAAACTCCGCATTCTGCCATGGCCTTCATGGCCTGGGCAAAGCCGCGGGCATCGATGTCATACACGGTCCGCCCGTTCTCGCTCCTGGGAAGGCCGGCATTGGGATTTACCATCAAAGGAAGGGAGGAGACGCTTCTGAGATGCTTCATGAACGGCAGCAGCTGGACCGGTCCCAGACCGCAGTTAAGGCCTATGACATCCGCTCCCAGTCCCTCCAGGAGGGCGGCCGCCGTCTCCACCGTGCCTCCCGTGAGCATTTTCCCCCTTTCGTCCAGGGTCACTGTGGCGAACACCGGAAGAGATGAGACCTCCTTGGCTGCCAGCACCGCTGCCTTTAACTCATAGCTGTCTCCCATGGTCTCAATGACGATCAGGTCGGCTCCTGCCCGGACTCCAGCCTCCACCACCTCTTTATACGCCTTACATGCATCCTCGAAATCCAGATCCCCGCAGGGGGCCAGAAGCCGCCCCGTGGGCCCCAGATCCAGGGCCGCATATCCATGCCCGGCCTCCTTTACAGCCTCCTTTGCCAGGGAAACGCCCGCCGTTACAATGGATCCCAGGCTGTATCCTTCGTCTTTCTTATATTTGAACCCGTTGGCCCCAAAGGTATTGGCTGTCACCACATCGGCCCCGGCCCTTAAGTATTCCAGGTGGATCTCCTTCACGGCCTCCGGATGAGAAAGGTTCCATGTCTCCGGCAGCTCTCCCGGCAGAAGTCCCCGTTCCTGGAGCATGCTCCCCATGCCTCCGTCAAAAAAGATCCGCCTCCGCTTCAGTTCATCCCTGATATCCATCTGTCTTTACGTCTCCCTTCCCTGTCCCAGGCTCCTCCTGTACGGACAGTCCTTTTTTTCACATGCCTCGCACCCTTCTGTCCGGCAGAAGCCCTTTACCGGACTGATCCCGATCACCGCCGTCACGGATTTGGACGGCATCATAAGGCCTCCCTCTGTCAGAGTGATCCCCAGGCGCTTCCCGGCCTCCAGCCCTCCCAGAAGGTCCTTCTGGACGCTTAACGGGAAATCTCCGTAGCCCGGAGAAAATCTTGGCCGCAGGTAAAGCCCCTTTTCCTCATATTCCTTTCGCCAGGACTCAAAATTCCTGTCACAAACCTCCTCGATCAGAGCCGCTGCTGCTGCCTGCATGACCACAGCCCTGGCCATAAAAAGCTTCCCGTACTTAAGGAGCAGCCGGTCCACTCCCGTCCCCAGGGTCGCCGCCATCACAAGAACCCGGGCGCAGCCGCCCAGGTTCTTTAAAAGACTTCTGCTGGAGGTCTGGAAACAGCCGCAGTCCAGGCTCCCGTCCCGCACCGTCACCGGAAACTCCCGTACACAGATCCGCTCTTCTGATACCCGCAGGAGCTCTTTTATACATTCCTCTGCCAGTTCTCCTGTTTCCTCATCCGGGACCCGGTTCCCATATCCCAGATACCGGAACACCTCGCTCCTGCGGACCCCGTCCTCCATCATACCAGGATCTCCGATAAGCTGCTCTTGATCTGCTCCGCCACATCCGGCTTGTTCATGGAATAGATATGGATGGCATGGATCCCGTTGGCCACCAGATCGATGATCTGGGATACGGCATAGGCGACGCCCGCCTGCTTCATGGCCGCCGGATCGTCCCCGAACCTGTCTAACAGCATTTTAAAACGGGTGGGAAGGACCGTTCCGGACATGCTGAGGATCCGTTTCATCTGCTTTGCGTTTGTTACCGGCATGATCCCGGCCACCACCGGCACGGCGATCCCAGCCTCCCGGATCCTGTAAAGGAAGTTGTAGAACAGATCGTTGTCAAAAAACATCTGGGTCGTCAGGAAGCTGCAGCCTGCGTCCACCTTTTCCTTCAGATACCGGATGTCCTCTGCTTTATTCTTCGATTCGGGATGGCCCTCTGGATAGCAGGCGCCGCCGATGCAGAAATCTCCCATGGCCGCCAGCTCTGCCGCCAGGTCACTGGCGTGGCTGTAATCCTTTTCCACATGACCGTCCGAAGGGATATCCCCCCGGAGCGCCAGGATGTTTTCGATCCCGTTTTCCCTGAGCCGTTCCACCACGCCCATCACATGCTCCCTGGTGGAGGAAACACAGGTCAGATGGGCCATGGACGTGACTCCGTATTTTTTCGCCAGGCAGGCCGCCAGGTCCGCCGTATACTGGCTGGTGCCGCCGCCGGCCCCATAGGTGACGCTCATAAACGACGGGGAAAGCCTGGCGATCTCCACCGCCGCCTGCTCCACGGTCTCATATGCGCTCTCTTTTTTGGGAGGGAACACTTCAAAGGAAAGAACTGGTTTTTCCTGGGATAAGATTTCTGTGATCTTCATATCTTCTGCCTGCCTTTAGTCATTTTCTGTAATGAAGGTATGCTATCACAAAAATGCGTCCCTGTCTAATATAGAAAAAATACGTCTTGTTAAAGGTTTTTCCTATATCAAGTTGTTCTATACCAGGACCTTCTCCAGCTCCTCCAGATATTTCTGCCCCAGGGGACTTAAGGCTGCCCCTTTCCGTTTCAGATATCCGATGGTCATGGTCTCCTCCCCTTCCAGAAGGACTGCACAGTAATCGGAGCCGTTGAGCTCCTCACAGATGATGCCGGAGCAAAGGGTATAGCCGCAGAGACCCACCATCAGGTTTAAAATGGTGGCCCGGTCGCTGACCTTAATGGAGCGTTTGTAATCATAGGTACTGAGGACCTCCTCCGCAAAATAGAAGGAATTATACTGGCCCTGCTCAAAGGAAAGGCAGGGATACGGCTCCAGGTCCTCCATGGAGATCCTCGTTCTCCCCGCCAGGGGATGGCCCTTCCACATATATACATATACGCCGCAGTCCATCAGCAGCTCAAATTCCAGATCCATGGTGGAAAACAACTTATAAAGCACCCGCTTATTGAATTCATTGACATAAAGGATCCCGATCTCGCTCCGGAAGTTTTTCACATCCTCGATCACTTCATAGGTAGTGGTCTCCCGCACTGCAAACTCGTATTCCTCCATGCCAAACTGCTTCACCATCCCGATGAAGGCACTGACCGCAAAGGTATAATGCTGCATGCTGACGGCAAATTTCTTCTTCACGTCCTTCTTTTCCACGTACCGGGACTCCATCAGCTCATACTGCTCTGTCACCTGCCTTGCGTATCCCAGGAACTCTTTGCCCTCCTCTGTCAGGATCACGCCCCGGTTATTTCTTAAAAATATCTCGATCCCGATCTCCTTTTCCAGCTCTCTGAGGGCCTGGGACAGACTGGGCTGGGAAATAAAGAGCTTTTTTGCCGCCTCGTTCATGGAGCCTGTGTCGGCGGCGGCGATCACATAGCGAAGCTGGGTCAGAGTCATAGTACACCTCCTGTTTTTCCTCCTATGATACACGAATACCTCTGGAAAAAAAAGAGAATTGTTGGAAATTGGCAGAAAGTATGGTATGATAGGGATACTATATCAAAAAGGGAGGCAAAATTATGAGCAAAGTCATATCCATCAGCCGGGAATTCGGCAGCGGCGGACGGGAGATCGGCTACCGCCTTGCAAAAAAGCTGGGGATTCCTTTTTATGATAAAGAGATCATCTCCATGGCCGCCGAAGACAGCAATATCTCTGAGGAAATCTTCCATGCCAATGATGAAGTGATCGGCCATAAAGAACGGATCGACTACCAGTACGCTGTGATCGATCCCTTCTCTTCCACCTATGAGGTGCCCGTTTCTGACCAGCTCTTTGTGATCCAGTCCCGGATCATCAAAAAAATGGCCAGTCTGGGCCCCTGTGTCATCATCGGACGCTGCTCGGACGTGATCGTGGAAGACTCGTTCTCCGTGTTCATCTGCTCCAGCTTAAAAAAGCGGGTGGAACGGCTGCTCTCCCTGGAACAGGATGAGACCGTGGATGTAAAAAAAATGGAAGCAAGGATCCGTACCATCGACCAGAAGCGCCGGGATTACTACCAGTATTACAGCGGCAATGAATGGGGAAAGCCGAAGAATTACGATCTTTGCTTAAACAGCGGACGGCTGGGGATCCAGAAGTGTGTGGATATTGTTTCCAGGATGGTCTCTCTCACTTAAAACCGTTACGCTTTAAACAATTAAATTTTCTGTTGACAAAAGGGACCATCCGCTGTATGATGGTTTCCAGAACATGAGATTTCAGAAAGGACGCAGCAGATCATGAAGAATACCGCATGGAACGCTTCTTATTATTTCTTCTATTCTTTTCCGGGTTATTATTATAGCGCGGACTGCTTTTGCTGCGGAAAACAAACCTCTCCCGATTTCTCTTAAAGATTTCCGAAAACCAGGAGCCGGTGTTTGCATTCCCAGCAGACGCCGGTTTTTTCATGTCATAGGAATTTCAACCAGGAGGAAAACGAATATGATCATTATCTTAAAACAAAATGCCAATCCGGAGAAAGTAGAAATCCTGAAGCAGGAGCTTGAACACAAGGGCTTTAAGCTCCATCTTTCCCAGGGAACCCAGACCTCCCTCATCGGCCTCATCGGCGACACCACATCGATCCATGAGGACTGGCTGAAGGCCATGGACGTGGTAGAGGATGTACGCCGGATCCGGGAGCCCTATAAAAAGGCCAGCCGGTCCATGCACCCGGAAAATACGGTTGTGGATGTCTGCGGCCAGAAGATCGGCGGCGGGCACTTCCAGGTCATCGCCGGTCCATGCTCCATCGAGACCAGAGAGCAGATCACCCAGGTGGCCGAGGATGTGAAGCGCTCCGGAGCCCGCCTTTTACGGGGCGGGGCCTTCAAGCCCAGGACTTCCCCCTATGCCTTCCAGGGACTCCATGAGCAGGGCCTGGATCTTCTTCTGGAGGCCAAAAAAGCCACGGGACTCCCAGTGGTCACAGAGATCATGAGCGCCGAGCACCTTCCTCTTTTTGAAGATGTGGACGTGATCCAGGTGGGAGCCAGGAATATGCAGAACTTCGAGCTTTTAAAGGAGCTGGGAAAGATCCGGAAGCCCATCCTTTTAAAGCGCGGCCTGGCCAACACCCTGGACGAGCTTTTAATGAGCGCCGAGTACATCATGGCCGGAGGAAACGAAAACGTCATCCTCTGCGAGCGGGGAATCCGCACCTTTGAGACCTCCACCAGAAATACCCTGGATATCTCCGCCATTCCCATGTTAAAGCAGAAGACCCATCTGCCGGTGATCGTGGATCCCAGCCATGCATCCGGGATCCGATTCATGGTAGAGCCCCTGGCCCTGGCAGCCATTGCCGCCGGAGCCGACGGTCTGATGATCGAGGTCCATAATGATCCGGAGAAGGCTCTCTGCGACGGAGCCCAGTCCTTAACTCCCCAGATGTTCGACACACTGATGAAAAAGATCCAGCGGACCGTGGATTTCTTCCGGATCCTGGACTGATACCCCATAAAAACAGCTATGACGGTGCCGATTGGCGGCTGTCATAGCTGTTTTTGCAGGTTCTGTTTTCCGATACATAATGGCTGTGTCGGGATCGGTTCTGGAGCGTGAAATTCTCAGCATCCGGCCCTGGCGGCGGCCTGGCCCCAGGGCTTTGGGCATATATGGCAGCTTTTTCCCTTTCTGTATACCCAAAAGCCTTAGCCACACTTCCAGAGCTTTGGGCATATACGGCAGTTTTTTCCAGATATACCCAAAATTCCGGGGAAAACCGCCGGATTTTCCTAAAGATCCAGATTTTTGGACAGCAGCGCATAAACCTTCCCTTCTATGCCCAAAATCTCCCGATTTTTTGGGTATTGGATAAAAAAACACTGTTTTATACCCAAAAATTCCATTTGTACCCCATATAGGTATATGCAGAATGAACTTTCATCCCTGGCAGCCGGTCTGCCCCTCAGCCCATCGCCTGGAGCTGGCAGGCAGCTGCCGCAGTCCTCATTGGAGACGGCATGGAGCTGCACACAGCATCCGGTATGTATCCCAATTAGGGAAGGCTTTTCCATATTGCAAATAAAAAAGCCCTTGATCTTCAAGGGCTTCAGCGGAGACGGTGGGATTCGAACCCACGTGCCGGGTATTAGCCGGCAAACGCATTTCGAGTGCGCCGCGTTACGACCGCTTCGCTACGTCTCCGTATACTTATGGGACAGACGGCCCGGAGTCTCCAGACCGCTGTTCCCTATTATACACGATATTTCTTCTTTTGTGTAGTGGAAAATCGAATTTTTTTCATTTTTTATTCTGCAGCTCCCCCGAAATACGAATCCACAGCCGCCGCGATCCCGGCCACCAGCTTATCCTGGTAGCTTTCGTCCTGAAGCCACCGGTCCTCGTCGGGATTGCTTAAAAATCCCGCTTCCACCACAGCCACCGGGATCTGGCTCCAGTTGATCTCGCCGGAATTGTCCACCTCCTGGACCCCGCGGTTTTTCGTTCCCGTCTGGGCGCAGATGTTGTCGATGATGGACTTGGCCAGCCGGTAGCTCTGGTCGTGGAGCTCCGCGTTATAGGGGTTCTGGGCCGTCATACACATCCCCAGAGCGCCGTATACGCTGGAGTTTTCCATGGAATTGGCATGGAGCCGGATGAAGATCTCCGCCTCACTGTCGTTGGCCATAGCTGACCGCTGGGAATTGCTTAAGTTTACGTCATGTCCGGTACGGATCATCACCGTATGGTAGCCCCTGGCCTTCAGCTCCTTCTCCAGCTTTTTTGCCAGCGTCAGGGTCAGCTCATATTCCTTTACGCCGGATACGGCCCCCACGCCGCCCTGGGGCATTTTGGCCTTCATGGTTTCAGAGCCTGGGCCGATGGGCTCCTTTTCTGCATTGGGCTTGGCCTGGTGTCCGGCGTCAATGGCCACCGTATGGCCATTCCAGGGCACCTCTGCCTGGGCCTCAGCCGCCCGGCCGGATGCATCTGCCGGAACCGCTCCGGCTCCGTCCGCCGCCGGCTGGGGATCTTCCCCGGAGCTTCCGGGTGCGCCCTCCGGCCCCGCCTGGGGTTCCGCAGAACTGTCTTTTGCCGTCTGGGGTTCTGCTTCCGGGGCATCCGTCTCCTCCACCCATACCTCTACCAGATCCGAGGCCACATAGGCGGTCTTGCCGTCATACTCCACCTGGCTCCACTCTTCGTTATAGCCAATCCGCCGGAGCTTTTCCCCATTCTTTAACTGGACGTAGATCCTGGCGTCGGCCCGGTCCTCTTTTCTCACATTTAAAAGGTCCGCCTTTACCACCACGGTCTCATCCACAGGCTGGTACTTTTCCGTCTCCGGTTCTGCTGCTGCCGCTTCCTCCGGGCTGCTCTCCCCGGCCTCTGTCCCGTCCTCTTCTGCCGCTGTCTCTCCCATGGTGATGACGGCCATATCCTCTGTCCCGGAAGCCGCTTCCGTTTCTGTTTCCAGCTCCATGGTCTGGTACCGGTTCATGCCGCCGCAGCCGGAAAGAAGAGCCGTCCCCAGGACACACACCAGAAACAGGCGGAGGAGTTTCCGCCCTTTTATACGTTCTTTCACAGGATGGTCCCTCCTCCGAATATATGATCATTTTCATAAAATACCACGGCCTGTCCCGGGGTGATGGCCCGCTGGGGCGTTTCAAACTGGCATTCCACGGTCCCGTCCTCCCGTTCCCGGATCAGGCAGGGCGCGCCCTTATGGCTGTAACGGATCTTGGCCATGACTCGGCGCTCCTCGCCGTGAAGGCCGTCCTCCGCCATCCAGTTGAGCCCGCCGCAGACCAGGAAATCGGAAAACACATCGTCCCCTTCCCCGATGACCACCTCGTTGGTTTCCGGACGGATCCCGGTGACGAATACGGGATGGCCCATGGAAAGGTTCAGTCCCTTTCTCTGGCCCACCGTATAGTGGGTGATCCCCTTGTGGCGTCCCAGGATTTTCCCTTCCTTATCCACAAAGTTTCCGGCTCCCGGCACCTCTCCGGCTGACCGCTGGATGAAGGCCGCGTAGTCGTTATCCGGGATAAAGCATATATCCATGCTGTCCTTTTTCTTTGCCACGGGAAGCCCCATGTCCTCTGCCATCTGGCGGATCTCCTCTTTTGTGAAGTCCCCCACCGGCATCAGAGTCCGCGCAAGCTGGTCCTGGGTCAGGTTATAAAGGGCATACGTCTGGTCCTTCTGGGCCGTCACGGAATTCCTCACCGTATACCGGCCGTTGGGCAGCTTAAGGATCCGGGCATAATGGCCCGTGGCGATATAATCCGCCCCGATCTCCAGGCTCCTGGACAAAAGGGCCTCCCATTTCACATACCGATTGCAGGCAATGCATGGATTGGGCGTCCTCCCGTGAAGATACTCATCCACAAAGTAATCCATCACCGCAGCCTTGAATTCCTTCCGGAAATTCATCACATAATACGGGATCCCCAGGCTCCAGGCCACCTTCCGGGCGTCCTCCACGGCGGTCAGGCCGCAGCAGCCCCCGTTTTCCGCTGTCTCCTCCGGATCCTCATCCTGCCAGATCTGCATGGTCACTCCGATCACATCGTAGCCCTGCTTCTTTAAAAGGCAGGCGGCGACCGAAGAATCGACGCCGCCGGACATGCCTACTACTACCTTTTTTCCCATTCCTTAATATTCCTCGTCCCCATCGTGCTCGCTGATATCAGACTTGGGCTTTTCCAGACCCTGGATCTTGATTCCGTGCTTCTCTGCATAATCCCACAGAGCCGCATGGATCGCCTCCTCCGCCAGCAGGGAGCAGTGTACCTTCACCGGCGGAAGACCGTCCAGAGCCTCCATCACCGCCTTATTGGTCACCTGCATGGCCTCCTCAATGGTCTTTCCCTTTACCATTTCGGTGGCCATGCTGCTGGTGGCCACAGCCGCACCGCAGCCAAAGGTCTTGAATTTGCAGTCCCGGATCATATGGGTCGCATCGTCGATATCTAAGTAGATCCGCATGATATCTCCGCATTTGGCATTTCCCACAGTTCCCACGCCGCTGGCGTTTTCGATCTCTCCCACGTTTCTCGGGTGCTCAAAATGGTCCATTACTTTATCTGAATACATATATTTTCTCCTTTTCTCTCCTGTTTTACTGGTTTTCCTTCTTTTCTCTGCTCTTTACAAAGTCCTCGTAAAGGGGCGACATGGAGCGGAGCCGCTCCACGATCCGTTTCAGCTGGTCCACCGTATAGTCGATATCCTCCATGGTGGTCTCTTCCCCTAAGGTCAGACGGAGGGAGCCGTGGGCGATCTCATGGGGCAGTCCGATGGCTAAAAGCACATGGGACGGATCCAGGGACCCGGAGGTGCATGCCGAACCGGAGGAGCCGCAGATCCCGGCCATGTCTAACATGATCAGAAGAGATTCTCCTTCAATAAACTGGAACGAAAAGTTGGCATTGTTGGACAGTCTCTGGGACGGGTGGCCGTTGAGCCGTACATAAGGGATCTCCGTCATGACCCTATGGATCAGATGATCCCGGAGCTCTGTCTCTTTTTTCTTATTTTCTTTCATGGAAGCCAGGGAAAGCTCCACAGCCTTTCCAAGCCCCACGATCCCCGGCACGTTTTCCGTACCGGCCCGGCGCTTTCTCTCCTGTGCGCCGCCGTGGATAAAGGATCGAAGCTTCAGCCCCTTCCGGATATAAAGGAAGCCCACGCCCTTGGGGCCGTTGAACTTGTGGGCGCTGGCGCTGAGCATGTCGATATGAAGCTCATCCACGTTGATGGGCTCGTGGCAGTAGGCCTGGACCGCGTCCGTATGGAACAGGATGCCGTGCTCCTTTGCCACTTCGCCGATCTCCCGGATGGGCTCGATGGTACCGATCTCATTATTGGCGAACATCACGGAGATCAGGATCGTATCCGGACGGACCGCCTTTTTTAACGCGTCCACGCTGACAACTCCGTTCTCATCCACCGGAAGATACGTTACCTCATATCCCAGCTTTTCCAGATACTGGCCGGTGTGGAGGACAGCATGGTGCTCGATCTGTGTTGTGATAATGTGTTTCCCCTTGGAAGCGTAGGCCTCAGCCGCCGCCTTTAACGCCCAGTTATCGGCTTCGGTGCCGCCGTTGGTGAAATAGATCTCATTTTCACTGGCACCCAGGGATCCTGCGATCACTTCTCTTGTGTGGGCCATTGCCTTTTTGCACGGTGTGGAAAAATCGTACACCGAAGAGGGATTTCCATAGTGCTCCGTAAAATACGGGAGCATCGCCTCCACGACCTCCGGGCGCACCCGGGTGGTGGCTGCGTTGTCAAGATAAATTACCTTCTTCATAAATCCGCCTTTCCGTAAATACAGGTTAAAAGCCTCATCTACTCTATATTTTTTATTTCTGCCCCCGTTTCCGGAGGCTATCCTACATTATATATGATACTCTCTGGTTTTTTCAACTGATATTGGCAGATTTAAGAAAAAAATAATAATATCGAGAATCATTTTCACATATACTGTGGCAAATCTTCTCCTCGCGGAGCGCCCCATGCACTCTTATTTCAAAAACCATACCCTGGCGGCCGGAGCCCTCCTCCTTACCCTGACCGGCATTGCCTCCAGGATCCTGGGATTCTTTTACCGTATCTTCCTGTCCCGCACCATCGGAGCCGAGGGCCTGGGCGTTTACCAGATGGTCTTTCCCATCTATGGCATCTGTTTTTCCATCTGCGCCGGTTCCATCCAGACGGCCATCTCCCGTTTCACTGCTGCCGACCGGGACCGGGCCGGAAGGACCCTCTTTGCCGGATTTATCATCTCCTTTTCCCTGGCCCTGGGACTGGCTGCCGTCATCATCCGCTTCTCCGGCTTCCTGGCGTCCCAGGTGCTGATGGAGCCCCGGTGCGCGCCCCTGCTCCCGGCCATGGCCCTGGCCATTCCGTGCACGTCCGTCCACGCCTGCTTATGCGGCTGGTATTACGGAAAAGAAAAGGTACAGGTCCCGGCCCTTTCCCAGATGGTGGAGCAGTGCATCCGCATCTTCACCGTCTTTCTCATTGCCAGGATCTGGGAGGAGCAGGGGAGGCCGGTAACGGTCCTGGCGGCTGTGGCCGGTCTGGTGGCCGGAGAGGCCGGCTCCGCCCTTTTTACGCTGCTGTCCTTTCTGCTCTTTGGAAGCAGGAAAAAAGACGGGCCATCCGTTTCCGGACGTCCCGCCCCCTCTTCTGTCCTCACAGCCGCAGCCCCGCTCCTGGCCATGGCCCTGCCCCTCATGGGAAACCGGCTGGTCATGAACCTTCTCCAGAGCCTGGAGGCCATTCTGATCCCCGTCCGCCTGGAGCTTTCCGGCCTTTCCCGGTCCCAGGCCTTAAGCGTCTATGGTGTCCTCACAGGAATGGCCCTGCCCTTTGTCATGTTCCCCTCGGCCATCATAAACTCTCTGGCAGTGGTCCTCCTGCCTTCGGTGGCCCGTCACCAGTCCCTGGGAAACCGCTCCGGGATCCTGAAAAATATCTCCCTGTCCTTCCGGTACAGCTCCTATATGGGGATCCTGTGCATCGGGATCTTCACATCCTTTGGAGATTCCCTGGGGCTCCAGGTGTTTAAGAGCGCCGAGGCCGGAAGCTTCATCTCCATCCTGGCCTGGCTCTGTCCCTTCCTTTATCTGTCCACCACCATGGGGAGCGTATTAAACGGCCTGGGAAAGACCTCCGTTACCTTTCTCCACAACCTGGTCTCCCTGCTGGTGCGCCTGGCCTTTGTGTTTTTCGGGATCCCCCGGGCCGGGATCCGTGCCTGCCTCTGGGGGATGCTGGCCGGAGAGCTGGTCCTCTCCCTCCTTCATCTGTACTCCTTAAGAAGGCTGGTCCGGTATGCTCCCAACGCCTGGGCGGTGATCGTAAAGCCCTCGTTCTGCCTGGCGTCAGCCCTGGGGATCTTCTCCCTGTTCCCGGATCCGCTGCCCCTTCCCGGCAGCCTGCCTCCCTTTTTCGGCACCGTCCTCCAGATCGGGCTGGTCTGCACCGGATATCTTCTATTTTTGCTGCTGTTCCACAAAAGGCCGGATCACTCGTCAAATTCCACAGTCACATAAAAGCCCCGGTCGTTTTCCACGATCTTTTTTACCACGCCCTGGCGGCTTTTTAACCGCTCGTTGAACTTAAAAAGCCCCGACATGGCCACCGCCGGCTCGATCATATAGTTGACGTTCACCGGCGACACCGATTCGCTCACCTCCACGGTCTGGCCCTCCTCCACCAGGCCGGGCCGTTCCATTTTAAAAACGATCTCCCGCATCCTTATCCTTCCTTTCCACGATGTCCCTTATGGGTACAGAATACGGGCCAGGGGCGCTTTCCTCCTGCGCTCCTCCAGCCCGTCCCGCTGCTTTTACACGTTATTTTCCTTCATAGATAATGGCTGATTCCACATCATAGCCAGCCAGCTTTTCCCGGCCCTTGAGGCCCGCTAACTCCATGATGAAGCAGATCTTCACCACCTGGCCGCCCAGCTTTTCCACCAGCTTTGCAATGGCCTCCACTGTGCCTCCGGTGGCGATCAGATCGTCGATGATGACCACCTTCTGGCCGGGTTTAATGGAATCTGCGTGCATCTCGATGGTCCCTGTGCCGTATTCCAGCTCATAATCCATAGAAACCGTCTCCCGCGGCAGCTTTCCCGGCTTTCTTGCCAGGATAAAGGGCTTGTGGAGCTCATAAGCCACGGGCATCCCGAAAATAAAGCCACGGGACTCGGCTCCCACGATCACATCAAAATCCACATCCTTTACCATTTCCAGGAGCTGGTCAATGGCCAGATGAAGGCCCTCTCCATCCTGTAAAATGGATGTCACATCCCTGAAAATGATCCCGGGACTGGGAAAATCCGGGATGCTGATCACATAATCTTCCAGTTTTTTCATTGTTCCTTCCGTCCTTTCCGGGAGTCCCGCGTTCCTGCCGCCGGTTCCTCCTGCTACGCCCTATCATAGCACAATTCATTTTTCCTGACAACCGGCATATTCTCCGGCCTGTCCCCATATAATGTCTGCGGGGCGTTCCCTCCCGTTCTGCATCAGGGCCGGGAACTCTGCCCCGCAAATCCCTGGAGGAGAGTGTATGCCATGAAACCGTTCCATATAACAAAAGCGTCTGTCATCATCGTGATACAGCTTCTGGTCCTGTCCTTTCTCACCCTTTCCCTGGGCTTAAAAAGCCGGGAAGCAGCCTCGGAGACGTATTTCCTTTCAGAACAGGACGACAGCGCGCCCCCTGGGGAAGAAAAGGAAAAGGACTTCATCCGCTGGGTGGATTTCACCGTCCCGGCAGAGGTCATGGAAAAGGCCTTCCGCCTGGATATCAACACCTGTCAGGCTCCGGTCCACCTGGACTGGATCCAGCTCCTGGCATTTTTAGGCGCGCGGTACGGCGGCGATTTTTCCAGGTTCCGCCAGGCCGATCTGGATTCCCTGGCCGAAGCCTTAAAAAACGGCACATCCATGGATACGCTGGCAGAGGGCCTGAAATATTATCCCTATTATAAAGAAGCCTACGGCGCAGTCCTGGGCGGCATGGTGGGATATTTTGATCAGGAGGCAGGACCGGAAGAGGCCGCGTCAGAAACAGCCGGACCGGAGCAGGCTTCCACGGAAGAGACTGGATCCGGGACCTGGGTCACAAAATACGGGCTCAAGGCCTTTTCCCCCATCGCCAGAGACTTCCCATACAGCGACTATGACGACTTCGGCGTTTCCCGCTCCTACGGCTACAAGCGCCGCCATCTGGGCCATGATATGATGGGCCAGGTGGGAACTCCCATCATCGCCGTGGAATCCGGCACCGTGGAGGCCCTGGGCTGGAACCAGTACGGCGGCTGGCGCATCGGCATCCGCAGCTTCGATAAAAAACGGTATTATTACTACGCCCATCTGAGAAAAAATTATCCCTACCAGAGCTGTCTCTCAGAAGGCAGCGTGGTCACTGCCGGAGATGTGATCGGCTATCTGGGCCGCACCGGATACAGCTCCACGGAAAACACCAACAACATCGACACGCCCCATCTCCATTTCGGCCTCCAGCTGATCTTCGACGAGTCCCAGAAGGAAGGGAACAACGAGATCTGGATCGATTGCTATGAGCTGGTAAAATTCCTGCGGATGAACCAGAGCCAGGTGGCAAAGGTGGAGGGGACAAAGGAATGGGAACGGGTCTATGACCAGCGGGAGCCGGAGGGATAAAGCCCCTTAGCAGTCTCCCCGCTTAATGGCCTCCACCTGCTCTACCACCAGCTTTACATAATCGCCCAGGGGCAGATCCTGGCAGCCCACCACAAAATGCTGGCACCGGTTCACCGGGATCAGCACCTTTTTCGCCTGGCTCTGGCCCAGGGCCACTGCCATGTTCGGCGTGATCTCCCCCATCAGGGAATCGGCGATGACGATGCCCATGGGCCCGATGATGATATCCGCCCTCCGGCTCCCCACAATGGCCGGGTTCTCTCCTGTGGCTCCGGCGTCCGCCCCGGCCTTCAGCATGGCGGCAGTAGCGATACTGTTGGTTCCGATGGCCAGGATCTCGTCCTCCGGAAACCGTTTCCGGATCTGCTCCACCACGCTTTTTCCCATGCGGCCGCCCTGGCCGTCCATTACCATGATCGTCATATCCCTGTTCCTCTCTTTCCTGCTTTTAAAATTTTCTGCTCCCGCCTCCATGGCTTCTTCCGCTGGAGGACCGGTGGGTGGTGCTGCGGCCGCCGGAGGAAAGGCTCCTGCCTCCGCCGCTCCTTCCGCTGCTGCGGTGGTCCTGGGAGGCGATGACCTGCTGGGTCACATAGCTTCCGATCAGAAGATCCGTCACCCGGCTCCCCATACGGAAGGCGCTGTCCTTCCGGTAGGAAAGCTTAAAATTGGCCTCCATCCGGCTTTCCTCATCCCGCATATTATACTCTCTCACAACGCCCAGGACGGCAAAGCCGCCGCAGGCAGCCGCAGCCGCCAGGGCAAACAGGGCCTCATACCAGCGCACCGACCGGTAGCGGCTGATCTTTCCGGTCTCCGGGTCGTAATTATACTGGTCCGCGGCGATCCCGTTGTCGTAGCAGACCTCCAGATCCTCCACAAACGCTCCGGCTGCCTGGTAATAGTCTCCGGCTGCGGCATAGCCGTACATGTCGTCCAGCACCGCTTCGATCCGGCTGTCCGTCAGATACCGCACCATCTTCCCTTCCGTGGAGATACACAGCTCCCGGTTGTCCATGTCGATCAGGAGAAGCGCCCCGTCGCGGCCGCTTCCCGTACCAAAGCCGTGGGCCTCATAAAAATCGTCCGCATAGGCCTGGGCAGAACCGGGATTTTCCTCTGCGGTCACCACCGCCGCATCCATATCCATCTTTTCCCGGAGGGCGTCGATGGCCTGCTGGAGCTCTTTTTCCTCTTCCTCCAGAAAAAGATCCGCCTGGTCAAAGACCCTGACGTTTCCTGCCATCTCCCCGGAGCCCGCGGCCTGGGCGGTCATACTCAGTCCGCTCCCGGCATTCCCAGGGATCCCAACGGCCATAAACGCCGCCATGCCCAGGACTCCCATCCATTTTTTCATCCTCACAGAAACCACCCTCCGATCATAAGCGCTGCAAACACCGGGAAAAATACGCCGAAGAACAGCCCCGCCAGCTTCCTTTTATCCACCGGCAGCCGTCCCCAGATCTTTCCGGTCTGGCCGTTCATGGCAAAATAGTACGTTTTTCCTCCGGCCCTATGGCCATAGGTCATGACCCATACCGGCAGAAGGGCGTACTGCCACCGGGGATCCCGGATCTCCATGGAGGAATCTTTTATACGCACGCTGCTGTATGTATCCATGGAGGACCGGAGCCGGTCCAGGGTATACTGCTTTACCTCCTGCTCCGCCTCGCCTGCAAAGCTCTCCCCGTCCATGTCCCGCCTTTCCGCCTGGAAACCGGAGAGATACCCCATCTGGAAGGGCAGGAGCTTTTCCATATCAAAGGGCAGGACTCCCTCCACCAGCTCCTTATTGCTCTTTTTTAAAGCATTTCTTGTTAAATTTTTAACTTCCAGTGTGCCCGCCCGTTCCACCTGGTACCTTTTATGCTCTGTGTACCGGGTCCTGCCGGAGACCCAGGTGCGCTGTTCTTCCGCTTCCGCCTCTGCCTGGCCGTCCACCTGGCAGCTGTATATGAGGTAAGGGAAGTAGATCCCCGACAGCTTTTCGATCTGGTCCCTGGAGAAAAAATCCCCCGGCACAAACTTCTTTTTTCCGATCCAGCTTAAAAAGCGGGATGTGGCCTCCTTTTTATCTATGGCAAAGGGGATGACAAAGTCCGGCATATGGTCTCCCGAAAGGCGGCCGGAAAAGACCACCGGGTTATGGCAGTAATAGCAGAAGGAAGCCGCCGTGGTGGCGTCCGTGACGATCTGGGCCCCGCAGCTGGGACAGGTGTAAACGGCCGCCTCCCCGGTTTCCGGAGACTGGGACGAGTCCCCTTCCTGGGGAGCCGTCCCTTCCTCTTCCAAAACAGCCTTCTCTTCCTCTGCGGGAGAAGCGGACGCCTCCTCCATCCGCTTCATTTCCTCCTCTGTGAACTCTGAAAGGCAGTATTCACATTGGAATTTCTGGGAATCCGGATCAAAGACCAGGCCGCCGCCGCAGTTGGGACATTTATAAGACATCAGCGCCATATGCTCTCATCCTCCGTCTCTACTGTCTTGGTCTTCCGCACTCAGAGCAGAATTTCCCCGTGTTCACAGCGCCGCAGGCACAGGTCCAGGCTGCGGGCGCAGGTCTGGGAGAACCGCATTCGGGACAGAATTTTCCCGTATTCACGCTGCCGCAGGCGCAGGTCCAGGTCTGCCCGGCAGGCCCGTTCTGGCCTCCTCCTGCATTGGGGCCGGCGCCTGGCATTCCTCCCTGGAAATTCCCGGCGTTCTGGCCGTACATCCCGTTTCTTCCCTGGTTCATCATCTCCATCTGTCTTGTGTTGGCTGCCGAGGCTGCGCCCATGAAGCTTCCACCGCTCTGCATTCCGATCCCCATGCCCATGAATCCGGCCAGACTGCCGTTGGGATTGGAGCCGGCCGCATTTAAGCCCTCAGCGATCTGTCCCTGGACGTATCCCTCCCGGATGGACGGATCGCTTAACATGGCGCCCCGGTTCCTTAAGTTGATCAGCTTCTGGGATTCCTCGTCGTAGGAGATGCTTCCGATGCCCACGGCCTGGATCTCCATGCCGCGCAGCTGGTTCCATTCCTCGTCCAGGACATTGGCCATGTACCGGCCCAGCTCCCGGCCTTTAGAGGCCACAAAGGAGATCCGGATCCCGTCGGCAGACATCTGGTTGATGGCCGTCTGGAAAGCCTCCATATATTCATTGAGATACTGCTCGTTGATCTCATCCATCTCCACATGATCCGTATTCTTCGGGATCACTTCCCCGTAAAATTTCAAGGGATCTGTGATCTTCACAGAGTACGTCCCATGGGCCCTGAGGAACAGCTCCGCGTTATAAAAGCTGTCGAAATAGTTCACCGGCGTCCTGGTACCGAACTTCAGGCCCTTGATCTCCTGGAGGTTGATATAATAGACCCTCTGCTCCCCATAGGTCTGGCCGCCGAAACGGATCCGGTCAAAGGATTCCTTTAAAGCCTCTCCAAACTGGCCGTTGAACAGGGACGGGGCCATGGAATTGTTGACCGTGTAATAGCCCTCTTCTGCCGTGTAATCCACGACCCGGCCGCCGTCCACCAGCATCATGAACTGGTTGGGGTATACCCGGATCCTGGAGCCGTTGGATACCACTCCCGGCGTCCCCTTTGTATTCTGGCCCCTGCGGGTGGGAACTCCAGCAGAAAAAACAGTCTGGTCCCCCATGTTTCCCGGCTCGATGACCTCCAGCCACTGGTCTGCAAAAGCGCCTCTTACGGCATCCGCCGCTGCTTTGATGATTCCCATAGATCTATTTTCTCCTTCCAATGGATTTTCTGCCGTCAGCCTTCCGTTCTCAGCGAACGCAGAAGCCCGATCTCTCTTTTATATCCCTCCAGGTCATTGGGCGTTTCCAGACAGAAGGGGAGCTCACGGAGCGCCGGATGGTTCACCACCCGCACCAGGGCATCCAGGCCGATGTGCCCCTCCCCGATCCTTGCATGGCGGTCCTTTCTGGCCCCCAGAGGGTTCATGCTGTCGTTTAAATGGACAGCCTTTAATCTGGATAAGCCCACGATCCGGTCAAATTCTGTTAAGACCCCGTCCAGATCGCCTGCGATATCATAGCCGCCGTCCCAGACATGGCAGGTATCCAGACAGACTCCCATTTTCTCCGAAAGCTCCACCCGGTCCAGGATCTCCCTGAGCTCCTCAAACCGGCTTCCCACCTCGCTGCCCTTTCCGGCCATGGTCTCCAGAAGGACTATGGTGGACTGCTCCGGCTTTAAGATCGCGTTCAGCGTTTCGGCGATCAGCCGGATCCCGGTTTCCGTTCCCTGCTTCACATGGCTTCCCGGATGGAAATTGTAAACGTTCCCAGGCGTATGCTCCAGTCTTGCCAGATCGTCGGCCATGGTATTCCTGGCAAACTCCCGGACCTTTTCATCGGCCGAGCAGGCGTTTAAGGTATAGGGCGCGTGGGCCACCAGGGTCCCCAGCCCCTTTTCTTCCTTTCTCTTTAAAAATTCCCGGATATCCTCCAGGTCCAGGGCCTTTACGCTGCTGCCCCTGGGATTTCTTGTGAAAAACTGGAACGTGGTGGCTCCGATCCGTTCCGCATCCCTTTCCATGGCTGTAAAGCCCTTGGAGCAGGATAAATGGCATCCGATATAAAACATAGCGCCCTCCTATTTCTTCTCATTTTTCAGAGGATTTAAAAAATACACGGCTCCCCGTACCAGCCCGGCAGAAAACACGGTCTGGACCAGTATGCTGACCGGGATCCAGTGACGGATCACAAAATTATCCGGTCCGTTTCCAAGGAACCGGCGGATGGACAGGTCCGCGATCCCTCCCGTCACCTGCTTTTCCATGATCTCCCCAAAGGTAGCCAGGGGGTTCAGCAGAAGAAGGTAGACTGCGCTGCCGGACGAAGCCGCCGGCCGCGTCTCTCCCAGCTGGTAGATCTCCTCTGCGATCTGCATCTGGGACATATTAAGAAGAAAAATATTTAACATATATGTGCCCACCACCACCAGCAGAAGGATCCCGTAGGTACACACATTGGAAAAGGTGGACCGGCGCATCAGCGATGAAGAAAAAATCCCGATACCGCCGCAGAAGACCGCCGTCACCAGAAAACATACCATTAAAAACGCCAGGTCCATCAGATCCATACTGCCGTATACAAAGGTCAGCAAAAGGATGGGGAAGCTGGATACGATCAGCACCATCAGCTGGCTCAAAGCAGAAAACAGTTTTCCCATCACAATATCCTTCGGCGTCATCCTGGTGGTAAACAGAAGCTCCAGTGTCTGCCGCTCCCGCTCTCCGCTGATGCTGCCGGAGGTCAGCGCCGGCATGATAAACATTAAAAGCAGGAATTCCAGGGTCGCCACAAAGGCGTAAAGCTGAAGGAAGCTGGAATACTGGACGGAGGCTGAGATCCGCACCTGGGCCACTGCCGAATACATATTTAGCAGCGCCACCACCGCCAGGATCCCGTTGAACACCAGGATGATCAGGGGCATCCGGAAGCTCCGTGCCCGGACCGTCACCTCTCTTTTATAAACGGGATTACTCTTCACTGCTGAGCACCACCTTTCCCTTATCATGGCTTGTGATCTGCATAAAGATACTTTCCAGGTCTCCCTGCTCTCTGATGAATCCGCTGACTGGGATCCCCGCCTCCATGAGGCTGTATAAAAGCTCTGCCTCTGCCTGCCGGTTTCCGTGGAAATTGACGATGATGTCCTCGTCCCGGATGGCGATGGTCTGGACCCTGGGATCCTTTTTTAAGATCCCGATGGCTGTCCGGCTCTCGCCGCAGATCCGGATCAGCAGCGGGTTGGAATCATTGACCTTCTGGAGGATCTCCGCCATGTTGCCGGAAAGGACGATCTTTCCGGCGTCGATGATCCCGATGTCTGTACACATCTGGGACAGCTCCGAAAGGATGTGGGAGCTGACCAGAATGGTCTTCCCCTCGGCGCACAGCTCCTTTAACATCTCCTTAAATTCCATCCGGGTCCTGGGATCCATGCCTGAGGTGGGCTCGTCCAGGATCAGAAGACCGGGATCGTGGATCAGGGCCCTGGCCAGGCAGAGTCTCTGCTTCATTCCCCGGGAAAGGCTGTCCACAAAAAAGTCCGCCCGGTCAGAAAGCTTCACCTGGTCTAAAAGCTCCTCGCACCGCTTTCTTCCCATGAGGCCGGAGAGGCCGTAGCAGGAGGCAAAAAACTCCATATATTCCCGCACCTTCAGATTGTCATACATGCCAAACTCATCGGGCACATAGCCAAACTGATCCTTTGCCTCCTCCCGGAACCTTAAAGCGTCCTTTCCGCAGATCTCCACCGATCCCTCGTCCGGCTTTAAAAGCCCCGCCATGATCTTGATGGCTGTGGTCTTTCCGGCTCCGTTGGGCCCCACAAAGCCGTAAAGGGCCCCCTCCTCCACTTCCATATCCAATCCCCTCAGGGCTTCAAAATTCCCAAATTTCTTTTTTAAGCCATGGATCTTTAACATCAGCGTTTCCTCCCTGTCACCACCGGCACCGGCAGCATCGAGGTAACTCCCGAAGTGTCCCCTTCCTCCGCCGTATATTTTACCACCAGGCTGTTCTCCGCAGACAGGTAAGGCGCCAGCACGCTTTCCGTAAATCCGCCGCCGGAAAGGTCTACCGGGTCGTAATTCTTCGTTTCATTATTGTAAAAACAAGCCTCGCCCTCAAACGGCCGGATATAATAAAAATCCTCGCCGCTGAAAAATTCCGGAGAGATAAAGGTGAAGGCCACCTTTTCCACGTCCAGGTCTGTTCCCAGGAAGTATTCCACCGTCACTGGCTCTGTTCCATAAAGGGAGAGGCCGTCGCTGCCGTATCCCATGTTCCCGGAGACCACCTGCTGGGGATTATAAAGACCGCTCCTCCAGACGCTCCCGCCCTTTTCTGTGGTCATCTCCAGCTCCTGCGTATAAAGGACCTGGCCGTCTGCCGCCTGGCCGTCGGGTGAGACCCACTCCCAGAGCCCCTGCTCCGGGCCCAGGGCAGAAAACCGCGCGCCGGAAACGTAGGCGCCGCCGTAGGTCTGATCCAGATACCAGCCGTAAAGGCTCCGCCGGTCCGTATTCCGCAGAAGCTCTTCATCGTCCAGCTCCTTCCCGGCCGAATCCCTCTCCACCAGCCACTGGGCAGCCAGATAGGTCATGTTCACCGGCCAGTTTAACACAGGCTCCTCTTTAAGCTCCCGTACCTCCCCGGGCTCCAGATCTCCCAGCGGGCAGACCTGTCCGTAAAAGAAGACGGCGCTGTCGGTCAGGGGAAAATCATAGCCATTTCTGATATAGCCGGAAAGCTTTCCCTCGAACAGCCTCAGATCTCCTTCGATCCTTCCGGGAAACGTCCGTTCTCCCCTGGATTCCAGCTTAAAATACCTGGGATCGAAGGCCCTGGACCGGCTGGCTGAAAGGACTGCCGCATCCTCCTCCCGGGCGATCCTCACATCTGCCGCCTGTTTTCCGTCAAAGGCCTGGACCGGCTGCTCCTCATACTGGCTGGATCTGGTCAAGGGAGTAATGGAATACTCCGCAGGCACCCGCAGGGAAAAGGGACGGCTGTCCGGCGTCCGCACATCTAAAAAGGTGGTCTCCTCCACCGTGTCCCCGGAGGTATCCAGTACCGTAGCCAGAGTATAAAATTCCGACGTGAACCGGGTCCCCGTTCCCAGCAGATAGATGACCGCTGAGGCCGCCGCCGAAGCTATGACCACAGAAATTCCGTAGTACCGGCTCAGGTCCTTCTTTTTCAGATACAGGTAAAGCCCCGGCCCTGCCGCCAGGATATAGACGGCTGTCACTGCCATATAAAGCGGGATCCTGGGCAGCCGGTCCACACTGCCGGTGCTCACCAGGCTCTGGGCGCTCCAGTAGTCGTCGTTCCTTCCATAGGAGCTGTAATAGTAAAGCTGGGAGACAGCCTCCTGGCCCAGGGTCTTTGTCAGGATCTCCGCCACATAGCCAGGGGTCTTTTCTGCAAACCCGCGGATCTCCCCCAGATCATAGGAAAAAAATCCCATTTTTCCCTTCCCGCGCCGGATCACCGTTAAAAGAGGGATATCGTCTCCTTCCATGACCACTCTTCCGCCGGGCACAGAAAGCTCAGCGCACATCAGCTCCACCTGGGCATCCTCCGGGGAATCCTGGGCGTATTCCACCCCCAGGCCCACTTTCTTTTTTTCATATCCCCGGATCCGGACTCCGCCCAGATCTTCGGAAAATCCCCCCAGGACCTTCTCTGCTTCCTGGCCTGTGCCCAGCAGGAGGGTCCCGCCCCGTTCCACCCACTGAAGGATGGCTGTCCTCTGGTCCTCGGTGAGACTTTCCGTAGAAAAGCCGTTGATCAGAAGGATATCCAGAAGCTCCAGTCCCCTGGCGTCGGAGGGCAGGGCCTTCTGGTCCAGGAGGATCAGCCGGGAATCCACCATGCCGTATTCCAGGTGGACGCCGTCAAAGTATGAGAGCTCCTCTTCCTCTCCTGCCAGGCCTCCGATCAGCAGCCTTCCCATGTCCCGGGACACATCAAAGGAAAGAGAACAGGAATCCACCTCTCTTCCCCCCTGGTCGCAGAGGGCCACATGGATCCCGCTGCTCTTCTGCCCCAGGGGGATATAGATCTCCTTTTTTTCCGTCTCCGCCAGCTTCACAGAAACCGGGAAGCTGTACTGATAGACCTCATCGCTGTTATCCGGCGTGCTCTCCAGGGTCTTTACGTTCACCGTACCGTTAAAGGGCGTCTCCGACTGGCCGTAAAAAGTAATAACAAGGGGGATATGGCTCCCAAACTTTCCCATATCCCCATAGACTGTGGAAACCTCCATGGATACCGGCGCTCCGTCTCCCGCCCATGCCGGGCTTCCTGGAAGCAGGAGCGCAAAAACCAGTGCAAGGAACACCCTGACGCTTCTTTTTCCCATATGATTCATCCTATCGCTCTGAAATTTTCTCTGTTCACATCAAAATCGATCTTCAGCTTTACCTGGAACACCGTACCGTTTAAGTCGCTGGTGACGGAAATGGTCCCTCCATGCATATCCACGATATTTTTTACAATGGCCAGCCCCAGGCCCGTTCCTCCCGTGGCTGTGGACCGGGACTGCTCCACCCGATAAAATTTATTGAAGATCAGATGCAGCTCTCCCTCCGGGATCACATAGCCGAAGTTTACCACAGAAACGGATACCACTTCTTCCTCCGCCTCAACCTTTACCAGTACCTTCTTTCCCTCGGCCCCGTATTTGATGGCATTGTTGATCAGGTTGTCAAACAGCCGGGCCAGGAGATTTCCATCGGCGGTGATCTCCAGGGACGGCACATTGCTGGTCAGCTCATAGGTAAGCCCCTTATCGGCAAAGCTGGGATAAAACTCCTCCAGAAGCTGTCCCAGGAGCTTTACGATGTCCACCCGGCCCACGTGCATGGCAATCTTGCCGCAGTTCATCTTCGTAAAGCCGAATAAGTCCTCGATGAGCTTTTCCAGGCGCTTGGCCTTTGTATAGGCGATGTCAATGTATTTCTGCCGCATCTCCTCCTCCATGGGCATGCCCCTGGAAAGCAGCTCCAGGTAGCCGATGATGGAGGTCAGCGGCGTCCGGAGGTCATGGGCCACGTTGGTGATCAGCTCATTTTTCGTCCGCTCCGATTCCCGTTCCTTATCCATCAGCTCCCGGATATCGGCCTCCATCCGGTTTAAGCTGGCCGCCATCATGGCAAACTCATCGTCTCCCTCCACCTCCACCTGGATATTCAGATCTCCCTCGGAGATGTTCTGGATGGCTGCTGCGATCTTTCCTATGTACCGGATGGACTTTCTCTGCAAAAGCAGGAAGGTCAGGGAAAAGATCCCGATGCCGGCGATCACATAAAGGATCGTGGTGGCAGTCCCCATCCGGAAGATCTTAAGGGCAGGGGAAAGGCTTCCCTGGGTCTTTTCCAGATAATTGACGATCATATCCACGTTGGCGATCAGAAAGATCTCCACCAGACATGCCACCAGGGTGCTGTACAGGATATTGACCAGGACCTGTCCGTAAAACCGTCTGCTGAAATCACTTTTCAATTTTATAACCCACCCCCCAGACTGTGGTGATGATCTTATTCTGTCTGGTATCCTCCTTCATTTTTCCGCGGAGACGGCGGATATGTACCATGACCGTATTATTGGCCTCGTATACCTTCTCATTCCATACCTTTTCAAAGATCTCGTCAGTGCTGAACACCCGGCCTGGATTGGAGGCCAGGAGATAAAGGATATCGAACTCGATGGGCGTCAGCTTGATCTCCTCTCCGTATACCACCACCTTGTGGTTGTCCTTATTGATGGAGAGACCCTTGATATTGATCTCGTTTTTGGCAGCCTGACCGGTATTCCGGTTGGGATTTAGCTGGGTATACCGTCTCAGCTGGGATTTTACCCTGGCCGTCAGTTCCAGCGGGTTAAAGGGCTTCACCACATAGTCGTCCGCCCCGGTCCCCAGGCCCAGGATCTTATCCAGATCCGTGGACTTGGCGCTCAGCATGATGATCGGGATATTGTTGGTCTCCCGGATCTTCCGGCACATCTCCAGTCCGTCCATCCCCGGCATCATGATATCCAGGAGCACCAGGTGGATCTCCTCCTTTTCCAGGATCTCCAGTCCGTCCAGGGCATTGTTGGCCTTAAATACTTTATATCCGTCGCTGACCAGGTAGATCTCCACCAGGTCCGCGATCTCTTTTTCATCATCCACAACGAGAATATTGATCTGATCCATGAAACATCCTCCTCTGTCCGTAATATATGTACCATCATACCATACTTTGCCCACTTTTGCCTTACTTTTTTATGGAAAAAAACGGGAAGGGGCCTATGGCTCCTTCCCATCTCCATGACGGATCTCCTCGATCTCCCTGGCCAGCTCCTTTACGCTGTTTATCAGGGAATCGAAGGCCCCGTATTCATAAAATTTAATAAAGATCAGTCCCACCGGAACGGCCAGGATCATACCGGCCAGTCCCCGGAGCCTGTATCCCAGGAACAGGAAAAACAGGGTGGTCAGAGGCGGAAGCCCCATGCTGTCCCCCACGATCTTGGGCTGGATGATCTGCCGGACCGCCTGGGACAGGACGTAAAGCAGTCCCAGGCCGGCCGCATAGGCAAAATCCCCGGTAAACAGCTTCACCGCAGCCCAGGGGATCAGCACCGTTCCTGTGCCGAACATGGGCAGGAAATCCAGAATGGCAATGGCCACCGCCAGGACCGCCCAGTAATGGACGCCCAGGAGCATAAGACCTCCCATGAGCACCAGGGCCACCACGAACATGATCTTGAACTGGGCCATGAAGTAGCCGCCGATGACCTTCCTGACGTCCTTCTTTATAAGTCCCGCATACCGCTTCACCGCCCCCGGCATCACTTCCTTTATCCTCTGGACGATCACATCATGCTCCGCCAGGAACAGATAGGAGGACAGAAGGACCACAATGGTATGGACCAGCACATCCGGCAGGGTCCTGGCCACAGCTCCTCCGGCAGAGGCCGCCAGGTCCTGGAGAAAGCCGCCGATGTACGCTCCCAGCTGCTCGATGACCTGACCGAAGGAGTCCTTCACCTCCGGAGGCAGGAACGTAAGGACCTGCTCCAGCTCCGCATAGGCTTCGGCCACATCCTCCTGGACCTCCGCATAAAGCCCCGGAAGGGCCCGCACGAACAGCACCATCTCCTTAAGCCCCCGGCTTCCCAGGAAATACAGGCCAAAGATCACCAGAGCCAGAACCCCCACGATCAGGACCATGGAGCTGTGCCGCCTGACGATCCGTATCTTTTTTTCCAGGAACCGCACCAGGGGATTGGCGATCATGGCCACCACCCAGCCGATCACAAACGGTATGAAGAAACCAAGAAGCCGCGGTCCCCAGACACAGATCAGGTAGATGGTCATAAGGGGAACCGCAATGTTTAAAAAGATCCTCGCATATTTTCTGATATCCATTTCCTCCTCCATGAGGACCTGCGTCTGCCCTCTACTTTAACAGACCATATTCCCTGGCGATCTCCCGGAACGCCGGAAGGGAGCGCTCGATCTGCTCATGGGATACGCAGTAAGCGATCCGCACATAGCCCGGGCAGGCAAAGGAGCTGCCGGGGACCATCAAGACGTGATGCTTCTTTGCGGTCTCACAGAATTCCTTTTCATCCGCTACCGGAGACTTGACAAACAGGTAAAACGCGCCGTCGGGCTTTGCGCAGGTAAAGCCGTCCTCCTTTAACGCATGGTACAAAAGATCCCGGTTCTTCTCGTAGGCCTCCACGTTGACGGTCACCTTGTGCCGGATACAGTACTGGATCACCTTCTGGATCAGGGACGGGGCGTTGACGCAGCCCAGGACCCGGTTGGCGATGGAGGCGGCAGTGATCAGCTCCCCGCTCTCATCCACCTCATCGGGGATCACCAGGTAGCCGATGCGCTCGCCGGGGATGGAAAGGGATTTGCTGTAAGAATACCCCACCACCGTATTATGGTAATACTTTGTCACATAGGGGACCTCCACCCCGTAGGCCAGCTCCCGGTAGGGCTCGTCGGAGATCAGAAGGATGGAGATGCCAAACTCCTTTTCCTTCTTCTCCAGGATAGCCGCCAGGGCCTTTATGGTATCCTCGCCATACACAACTCCTGTGGGATTATTGGGGTTATTGATGATGACGGCCTTGGTCCTTTTTGTGATCTTCTCCTCAAACTCATCCAGCTTTGGCATAAAGGTCTCTGTATCCGGGGAGATCCGCACCACTTCTCCGTCATAATTCCTCACATAGCCGTCGTACTCCACAAAGTACGGGGCGAATACGATCACCTGGTCTCCAGGGTTTAAGATGCTCTTTAAGATCACATTGAGGCCGCTTGCAGCTCCCACGGTCATGATCAGGTTTTTCTCAGAAAAACTGGTGCCGAACCGTTCATTGATGGACTGGGCGATGGTCTGGCGCACATCCTCAAAGCCGGCGTTGCTCATATAGCCGTGAAGGGCATTGAACGCCTCCTCTTTCACGATCTCCAGGATGGCCTCATTGACCTCCGGAACCGGCACATTGGGATTTCCCAGACTGAAATCGTATACGTTTTCCGCCCCATAGACGGCGGCCATTTTCTTTCCTTCCTCAAACATGGCGCGGATCGCGGAATTGTTCGCCATGAACGGCTTCATTTTTTCTGATACCATTTTCATTTCCTCCATCGTTTTCTTATTGTCCCCCAGATAAAACAGCCTTCCCCTTTTATGTCCTTTCCCCGGCTCCTGCCAGCCGCTTTATGAGCTCCACCCAGACCATCGCCGCTCCCGTGGCTGCAAAATAAAACCAGGTGGCCGGATTGGAATACCAGGTGGTAAAAAATGACAGCATGAAATAAAGCGCCGCCTGGGAATAAAAAAGCTGCCAGAACGGATTCTCTGCCCTCTCTGCCCGGTCCATGAGCCATGCGGCAAAAAGCCCCAGGGCCGCTGAGAAAAGGAACACGCCCACAACGCCAAAATCGTAGTAGGCGTCGTAAAACAGCGTCACCGTCGTCAGCTCCTCCTTGGTGGTATAGATGGGAAAATCCACCAGCTCCGGCTTTATTAACTTAAGCCCCGTTAAGGCCCATAAGGGAAACAGGCTCTTAAGCCCCATGGAATGGGCCGGGAGCTCTGTCACCAGACAGTTGAAATTATCATAATTATTGGCAATGTACATATACGGCTGGGTGATAAAAATAGGCGTCGCCGGGTCCTTCATCTCAAAAATACCGTTGAGATACGCCACATCGTGGCTCCTGGCAACAGTCAGGATCACATAGAGCGGCAGCAGCGCCGCAGCCGCTCCGAACAGATACCGCAGCCGCTTCTTTCCCGAGACCTGCATAAAAGTCAGCACCGCCAGGATCACCGCAAAGATCAGCTGGAACCGGGACACGCAGAGCACAGGGACCAGAAGGGATGCTGCCGCAGCCAGAAGCACCAGGACCGCCTGCCAGCGCTTCTTTACGCCTCCGCGCAGAAACCAGATCACTGCCATGGACGGTACCAGCACGCAGGAAACGGTGAAATAGTGGACGCCGGATATGTGGAAATGGGAGTAGGCATGGGGCACTCCCCGCAGGAAGAACGGCACATAGCCCAGGACCGCTGCTTCCAGAAGAAAAGCGGCCCAGGACACAGCCGTCAGAAGAAGGATGGCCGTGAGCCTACCAAAGCTCCCGGCAGCCTCTGTTCCTTCAGATACGGCTTCCACGCCTTTCCTCCTGGCCTTTTCCTCTCTTTTATCCTTCCCCTCTTCCCGTTTTTTCCGGATCCGGGCCTCTGCCAGTCCAAACACACTCCAGAAAGCGGCCAGGGCTATGAAAAAGCTGGCCCAGGTCACCGGATCCCAGTCGGTCTGGAGCCGGCTCAGCTTAAAGCAGGAGATCCCTTCCCCTCCTACCCAGAACAGGGAAAACAGGGCCCTGAGATGGAACGGGTTCCCGCTCCGCCTGTAATCATAAAAATACAGATACAGGGCTGCCAGGATCAGACTCATTCCCGACATATAGTAATGGACGCTGGATGCAAAAAGCACACCGGCGCCATAAAGGATCAGATAAACTACCATATCCAGTTATTCTCCCAGGCCGCTTTCCACCAGGGCGACCATGTCCGCCAGGGCCTTTTCCTCATCCGGCCCCTCGCAGATAAACGTAATCTCATCCCCGCTTTTCACGCAGGCCCCAAGAACACTTAAAACGCTCTTGGCATTGGCTGTGCTGGTACCAAACTGAAATTTCACCGAGGACTGGTACCGCAGGGCTTCCTTGCACAGAATCCCCGCCGGCCTGAGGTGAAGGCCTGTGGGATTTTTGATCGTAACTCTTTGCTTTACCATATTGTAACTATACTCCATTTTTCATAAGATGCCGTGTCTTTACCGGTTTTCCTGCGCAGAAGAGGATTCCTCCGCCGGATGGACCTCTGCGCGGCGGCTCTCCTCCGTCTCATGGGAGGCGGCTGTTCCGGATACCTCCGTTCCATCCTGGGCTCCGGAAGCGTCGTCTGTTTCACTGGCTCCCGTACTGGTCTCCGCCGTGGTCTCTTCCGCCGTCCCGGCTGAAGACGCGCTCTCCGTTGCCTCGGGGACCTTCATCACCTGGATGCTGCAGGAGGAGATATCCAGGACCCTGTATACCCGGTCCAGATCCAGCTTCAGCACCACCTTCGCCTCATGGATCCCCTCGCCCATGGAGGAAACATCCACCTGGATGTCCGCGGAATCCAGAGTAAGGCTGTCCAGCTCCTCAGCCAGGGCCTCGATACGGATATTCACCGTATCCGGCTCCGCCCGGTAGATATAATCATCGTTTTCCCCTGTAAAGGAGGCATCGTTGACCTCCACCGTATAAACACGTTCCTTTAACTGCTCCACAGTCAGGGTCACATTGATCTCGTGGCGGCCCGTACCGGCCAGGGAAACTCCCACCGGCAGATACTCGTTGATATCGATGGTCCGCACCATATTGGTCCTGGCTCCGTCCAGGTTCAGGCTTTCACCAGGGATCGTAATGGTATTTAAGGAAGCCAGCACCGATTTCAGGCCGATGACAGGAACGCTCTTCACATCACATTCCACGCCCGTGAACCGGTATCCGTCGGCCACCTGTCCGGAAACCTCGAAATCCAGCAGCAGGCTCTTTACCTTGAGGACCGGCATGGAGTAGGATACCGATTCACAGTCCACCTCCACCCGCTGGTCCAGAACGATCTTATTGCCATTGGCGTCGTAGAACTGGGGCGATGCCGTCCCCTCTGCGTCCATGGTCAGGCCATCCAGGGAGATCTCGATCCCCACGCTGCTGATCTGGCCGATGGTGGATTCCGGCCCCTCCACATATAAATGATCCGGAGACAGCACCACGTCTCCCGCTTCGTATCCTTCCTCCAGGTCTCCCGCGTAGGAAACGTTGATATCGAACCGCTTCTTCTGTAAGGGCTCCGTCTCGATCTTGATGGTGGATACCCGGCTCACGGGGGCTGACAGCAGGTATTCGCTGTGGTTCAGCACCTCCACCTTTACAGGGATGGAGCCTGTAACAGACCAGAGATCCGTCATATCCGCATAGGCTCTGAAGTCTGCCGGACGGATCCGGTGGGCATTGGTCGTTTTTACCTCATACGACACGGTGGTCGTCTTTTTTCCTATGATCTCATACGTTAAGCCGCTGGCTTCCAGTACTTCTCCGTTGACGATCTCCACCGGCACCTCCACCGTGCTGGTCATCACCGGATCGGCCACATTGACGACGCCCAGCCACACCAGAAAGGCACATAAGACCGACAAAAGCTTCAGTCCCCAGCGCTTATTCTGCTTTTCTTTCATTTTTATGTCTTCCCTTCCATAACCGGAACCGTCCTGCCCCAGTATCCTCTCCCTTTTCCACGGAAATGGCCTGGCGCAGGGTTTCCTGATCGCTGATCCTTGTGAGCTGTCCGTCACGGGCCAGGGACACGCGGCCTGTCTCCTCAGACACCACCACCGTCAGGCTGTCCGAGGTCTCGCTGATCCCCAGGGCCGCACGGTGACGGGTTCCCAGGTCCTTGCTGATGCTCAGATTATCCGACAGCGGCAGATAACAGGTGGCCGCCGTCACCCGGTTTCCCCGGATGATCACCGCACCGTCGTGCAGCGGTGTATTATGTTCAAAGATATTGATCAGAAGCTGGCTGGTGACGATGCCGTCCACCTCGATCCCGGTCCTCTCGATCTCCGAAAGGGGAGTTTCCCTCTCAATAACGATCAGCGCTCCCGTCTTTACCTTTCCCATCTCATAAGCAGCCCGGACGATCTCGTTGACAGTCTTGTCCGTATAGCCCTCCGGTCCTCTCACATCCTCTGAAGAAAACAGCTCTGTGATGATATTTTTGCTTCCCAGCTGCTCCAGGGCCTTCCGGAGCTCCGGCTGGAAGATGATCAGAAGAGCGATCAGGGCTAACTGGCCCATATGGTTGATCATCCAGGTAATGGTATTTAACCTGAGAAGGGACGCCCCCAGGTAAAAGGCCAGGATCATCAGGCCGCCCTTCAACAGCACCCAGGCCCTGGTATTCTGGACCCAGATCAGGATCTCGTATATAAGGAAAGAGATAATCAGAATTTCAAACAGGTTTCCCAGAGTGATCTTTGGTATGAACGCCAGCCAGGAATATATGCGTCCAAGAAATTCTGTCATACTTTCACCTCCATCCCAGTTTTATTTGTTTAATTGGATTTTTCGTGTCTGGAAGATTTTCTCGAAGAGATCCGGTGTACCTTCACATCCGGCTGGGAGACGGTGATCTTCGGCACCGCCTTCACATAATAATAGTAGTCGTCGTCCTGATACTGTAAATATTCCGTCCTGGTGTAATCCACCGCAAACACGAAAAACTGGTAGACCAGAGCCAGGACCACAGACACCAGGATCCCCAGGATCATGGGACCGATGGCGACCGGCAGGTTAAAATAAAAGTCCCCGATGAAGATCACCACCAGCTGGGTGATCACTCCGGCGATGATGGCAATGGACCAGGAATAATCCACCGACAGATTTCTGATCAGGAACACCACCAGAACACCGGCCGCAAAGGCCGCCGCCATGACCCACATCAGCTGGTTCCCAAAAAGGCTCTGGACAATGACGATGAACCGCTCCGCCATTTCTGACATGGTGCTGCCTGCCAGTACGCCGGCGTTCTGCTTCAGATACATCATAATGTAATAAATGCATACGCCGCAGCTCACAGGGACAATGGATACCAGGCTGCCGGAAAGGCCCACGAACAGAGGGATCACATAGGGGACCCTTAAGAAAAACATCATGGGCGTCAAAAGCAGGAGGTAGCCGTCTCCCGGACGGAAGCCATAATAGAGCATCATGACCACCAGCATAAATACGGCAATGATCAGCGCCGCCTCCAGGGATACCTGGGAAACGTGGGCGATCAGAAAGCAGCCGGCGAAAAATGCTGTGACTCCGCAGGGCACCACTGCCGCCACCAGTCCCATCACCACCGGCACCAGGGGATTCTTAAGCCTGGCCATGAAGCCCACGTTGGAGCTGATCAGAAAGAAGGACGAAGCCCCCAGCAGGAACTTCACTGCCGGGATCATGTACCGGTTGTATTTTCCATATAGCTGCTTTAATTTTTCTTTAAATACCAAAAGGCCCATCATACGCGCCGTTCCTCCTCATTTTCTCCCTGTACAGAGGGAGCTTCATATTTTTTCTCCAGACGGCGCAGCTTGGCCTGATAGATCTTCATGCCTTTGCTGGCACGCTCGTACCGTCGGGAATAGATCCAGTAAGTGACAGCCAGATAGACCAGAAGCCCGGCGGCATAGAATAAGGCCACATGCTTTGCCGACGCCAGGAGCGCGGTCACATCCATGGTGCTCATAATGTCCTCCATCTGATAAAGGACCCAGAGGGCCAGGCACAGCATACTGGAAAACGTGTAAAAAATGAAGGAGCGGATCATACGGCCTCCGACATAATCGCTCTTAAAATACCGGCTGGCAGGAAGGATGTCCCTCCCGGCCTTTTTTTCAAACATGGCGATCCCTGTCATGATCCGGATCTTTTCTTCGTTCAGCATATGGTTCTCCTTATCCTTTCTGCGAAACGGCGCAGGGCTACGCCGCCTCACAGATAATATATCACAATTTCTTCCTGTTGGCGAGCAGTTCCCATTTTCTTATGGAAATGTTAAGGATTTTGACAAAAATCAGCCGTTCACCGAATCCGTAAAGCGCAGGAACGCGGCTCTTCCCTCTCCGGTCCGCTTATAAACGCCGGCGTCCTCCAGGACCTCTGCAAATACGCGTCCTACCTCGGTCTTTAAAATATCCATCACATTCTCTTCTGTTACCGTTTTATATTTCGGAAGGAACTCCTCTACCCAGTCGGCGTGCTTCGCAATGGTCTCGCTGCTGCGGATATCCTTTCCTTCCGTCATATAGCCAGCCAGAAGGGCCAGCTCCTCCTTTAACCGGGCCGGGAGCACTGCCAGTCCCATGACCTCGATGAGGCCGATGTTCTCTTTTTTGATGTGATGCAGCTTTTCATGGGGATGGTAAACGCCCAGGGGATGCTCTTTTGTAGTGATATTGTTCCTCAGCACCAGGTCCATCTCAAACCGGCCGTCCCGCATCCGGGCAATGGGAGTGATCGTATTGTGGGGCTCTCCGTCTGTCTCTGCAAAAATAAAGGCTGCCTCATCCGTATACCCGCGCCATGCCTTTAAGATCTTATCCGCCAGGTCCACGATCCGCCCGCTGTCCGTCCCGTTTAAGCGGATCACGGACATGGGCCACTTGACGATCCCTGCCTTCACGTCCTCAAAGCCCTTAAACTCCAGCTCCTTTTCCACCGGGGCCTTGGCCATGGCAAACTCATAGCAGCCTCCCTGGAAATGGTCATGGGTCAGGATGGAGCCTCCCACGATGGGAAGGTCGGCGTTGGAGCCCAGGAAATAGTGGGGGAACTGCTTTACAAAATCAAACAGCTTCACAAAGGAGCTCCTGTCGATCTTCATGGGCACATGCTTCTGATTGAACACGATGCAGTGCTCATTATAATATACATAGGGGGAATACTGGAAGCCGAACTCCTCTCCGCCCATGGTCAGGGAAATGATCCGGTGGTTGTCCCGGGCCGGATGGTCTGCCCGCCCGGCATAGCCCACGTTCTCCACGCATAAAAGGCATTTGGGATATCCGCTCTGCTTTGCCAGCTTGGCGGCGGCAATGGCCCTGGGATCCTTTTCCGGCTTGGAAAGGTTTACAGTCACGTCCAGGGCTCCATATTCCGTATCTGCCACCCACTTCATATCCTTACATACCCGGTATCTCCGGATATAGTCGGAATCCTGGCTCAGCTTATAAAAATACCTGGTGGCTGCCTCTGGATCTGCCTCATAAAGCTCTCTGAACCGTTTTGATACCTCGCTGGGCCTGGGCATCAGGCAGTTCATCAGCTTCGTATCAAAAAGATCCCGGTAGGTCACACTGTCATGCTCCAGAAGGCCGTTCTCTGCCGCATAGTCCAGAAGCGTCTCCAGGATATCCTCCAGGCTGCGTTTTTTTTCCGGCTCTTCCGGCTCCTCATATTCTGTAAGGCCCAGAAGTCTTAAGATCTGGTTCCTGGCGTAATATCTGTCCTCTTCATCTAAAAGTCCTGTATCCAGGCCGTACTGCACCAGATCCCGGACTGCTTCACTGATCATTTTCATAACTTCCACTCCCCGTAAAAAATTCATTTCTTTAATTATAGCTGTTCCCGGCAGACAATACAATCGTTAATTCCGGTTTTTCAAAAATTGTGAGATCCGTTCTGCCAGGATCCCGCCCACTATGCCGATGACGGCTCCGGCCGCGCAGCCGGCGGCCAGGAGCGCCGGCAGATAATAAAAAACGCCTGCTGTACGGACGATAAAAGCCGCAAAGGAGACCTGTCCCACATTATGGGCAATGCCCCCCAGGATGCTGATGCCCACTGGTGAGAACCACTGCCGCTTTTTCGCTGCCGCCATGACCAGCAGGCTTAGAAGGCTTCCTGAAAGACCATAGGCCATACTGTACGGATTTCCAAAGGAAAGGCCCGTGAGAACGATGCGGAGCACCGTCACCGCCGCCGTTCCCCGGATCCCCACCAGGTAAAGCCCGGCCACCGTCACCAGGTTGGCAAGTCCCAGGCGGATCCCCGGCACCGGGAACGGAATGGGGATCAGGCTCTCCACGAATCCCAGGACCATGGCCAGGGCAGTGAGAAGCCCGTAAAGGGCCGCCCGCTCCGTTCTTTCTGACGTATTTTTCTTCAATCTCCCCTGCTCCTCCCGTCTTGACTTTGCATGACCCATTTGCTAGAATGAGACCTGTTCCAAATCTATAATAGAAAGAATGGTATCTTTTATGAAAAGGTTCCCCCATCTGGTGCCTGTGCTGGGGGCTGCCATCCTTCTGGCGGCCCTCTGCTTTATAAAGCCGCCGGGCGGCTCTCCGGCAGACGTTCCCATCCACCGCTCCGATTTTCTCCTGAATACCTTTGTGGATATCGCCATCTACGATTCCAGGGACGAGTCCATCCTGGACGGAGCCATGGCCCTCTGCCGGGAATACGAAAACCGTTTCAGCCGCACTCTGTCCGGAAGCGAGGTGTACCGGCTGAACCACCGGGAGGACGCCACGGGAACGTATCCCCTGTCTGACGACATGACGGATCTCCTGGCCACAGCCCTCTATTACTGTGAACGTTCCGGCGGGGCCTTTGATATCACCACCGAGCCCTTAAGCTCCCTCTGGAATTTCAGCGGGACGTCCCCGTCGGTCCCTCCGGCGGAGGCCATTGAGGAGGCCCGGAAAAAGGTGGACTATAAAAAGCTCCGGCTGGACGGGACCCGGAGCACCCTGACCTTCCTGGATCCCGGCACCTCCATCGATCTGGGCGCCATCGCCAAGGGCTACATTGCCGATCAGCTGAAAGCGTATCTCCTGGACTCCGGCGTGGAAAGCGCCATGATCAACCTGGGAGGGAACGTCCTCTGCGTGGGAAGCCGGCCCGACGGCACGCCGTTTACCGTGGGGCTCCAGAAGCCCTTTGCGGACCGGAACGAGACCTTTGCCCAGGTGGAGGTCTCTGACCTTTCCGTAGTGGCCTCCGGCGTTTACGAGCGCCATTTCGTGGAGGACGGAAAAAATTACCACCATATCCTGGATCCCTCCACCGGCTATCCCTATGACAACGGCCTGATCTCAGTGACGATCCTGTCGGAGCGGTCCGTAGACGGAGACGCCCTCTCCACCACCTGCTTTTCCCTGGGACTCTCCAGAGGCATGGAGCTGGTGGAATCCATGGACGGCGTGTATGCCTGCTTCATTGATGAGGATTATCAGATCCACTATTCCGACGGAATGGAAAAATTTTTACGAAAGGATTAGATCCTATGGACCAGAAAAACAGACAGGCAGGGAAACGGGAGCTTTTCCTGACCGGAGCCGTACTCCTTACAGCGCTCCTTTTCTTTCTCGTGAACCGGGCCTTCCACTCCGGACCGGCAGCGTTCCTGGAAATTTCTGTGGACGGGACCGTGGTGGAGACCCTGGAGCTTCATAAGGACCAGGAATACACGGTAAAAAATGACCAGGGCGGCGTCAATGTCTTTGTGATCCGGGACGGAAAAGCCTGGGTCACCGAAGCCTCCTGCCCCGATAAGATCTGTATGGACCAGGGACAGGTCAGCCAGGAGGGAGAGATGATCGTATGTCTTCCCAACCGGATGACCGCCCGGGTCATGGGAGCCCCTTAGGATCTTATCCCCGGCTGCTCCTCTCTTTTACGCTTCCAGGCCCATGGCTTCCATTTCTGCCTGCACAGACTCCTCACAGGAGCGCATGGCCAGGATCGTCCGCTCCATCAGCTCTGCCAGATCCCAGCCCAGCTGCTCTGCACCCTGGGCGATGATGTCCCGGGAGCAGCCCGCCGCAAACCGCTTATCCTTGAATTTCTTCTTCAGGCTGGAGACCTCCATATCCTGGCAGCTTCTGGACGGACGCATCTTTGCAGCCGCTCCGATGAGGCCCGTCAGCTCATCGGCCGCATAAAGGACCTTTTCCATTTCATGATCCGGGCTGGCAGTGATCTCCGGATGGTGGCCGTAGCAGTGGCTGCAGACCGCATGGATCACTTCCTCCTCTGCTCCGCCTTCCCTTAAAAGCCTGGGAGCTGCCAGGCAGTGCTCCTCCGGATACTGCTCAAAATCGATGTCGTGGAGGATCCCGCAGATCTCCCAGAAGTCCGCCTCATCCCCATAGCCCAGCTCTCTGGCGTACCATTTTAAAACGCCTCCCACGGTCAGCCCGTGAAGCACATGGAACGGCTCCTTATTGTATTCTCTTAAAAGTCCGATGGCTTTTTCTCTTGTAAGCGCAGTCTTCATGTATTCTGCCTCCTTCATCTGATAAAACTTCATCCATTATAACAGAATAAAAATCCATTTAAAAGGGTTTTCACACAAAATTCCAGATCCCATTTTCCCACCGTCTCTGAGGCTGTCACAGGAAAGCTGGCCACCAGATCTTCCCCCACGTAGTAATCCACCTGGCCCACCGCCATTCCGGCTGCCACCGGGGCCGTAAGCTCCTTTGCCACCTTCTTTTTTATGGTCACCGGCTCGTTCTGGTTCATCAGTATTTTCAGGGAGGCCGGCTCCGGATATCCCACTGTAAGCCCGGTCTGGCTTCCGATCCCGTTTTTTACAGGTATGGGAGGAATCTCCGGTGTTTCCTTTAATAGTTCATAAAAATCATAATTTTCATCCCCAAAGGCCAGAAGCCTTCCCATGTCCTCCCATTTGTATGTTCTGTGAGGCGGCCATCCGCAGCCCAGAAGCGCTGCGATGAACGTTTTCTCTCCCTTTTTTACGGCTCCCACGTAGCAGTAGCCGGCCCCGGCTGTGAAGCCGGTCTTCCCGGAAATGGCCCCCTTCGTGGTGGTCAGCAGGGCATTATGGTTGACGCAGGAAAAGGTCCTGGTCCCGGAGACGTCTGAAAAGGCGTGGGACGGCGCCCGGGTCACCTGTAAAAACCCCTCCCGCTCCGGAGACTGGAACAGACAGTACCGGAGGATCCCTGCCAGCTCCGCTGCCGTGGTGCTGTGGATGCGGCCGGTATCCGGGTCCTCTGCATCCAGACCGTTGGGCGTGATGAAAAAGGTATCCCGGCAGCCGATGTCCCTGGCCTTCTGGTTCATCATGTCCGCAAAGGCCTCCCTGGTCCCGGCCACATGCTCTGCAATGGCCGCCGCTGTGTCGTTGTGGGATTCCAGCATCAGGGAATACAAAAGATCCCCCAGCCGGTACTGTTCCCCCTCCCGGATATTTAACTGCACATCCGGCATGGATGCTGCATAGGAGGACACCTCCACCACATCGTCCAGGGAAGCGTTTTCCAGAGCCAGGATGCACGTCATGATCTTGGTGGTGCTGGCCATGGGGAGGGTCTGGTCCTGGTTTTTTCCATACAGGATCCTTCCCGTATCCCCATCCATGAGCACTGCCGCCCGGGCCCTCAGCTCCAAAGGCGCAGGAGCCTCCTCCCCCGGAGCCTGGACCGCCTCTGTCTGGATGGGCCACAGCCAGGCCACCAGGGCCAGGAGCGCCGTCAACGTCCGTATGTATGCTTTTCTGATCCTCATATATCCTTCTGCGGCCTCCCTTTCCGGCCGCATTCTCCGCTGCTCTTTCTGCAACTATATGCCGCCTCCCGGCCTTTCTTTACAGAAACAGCGGTCTGTGGTAAAATCCCTCCTATGGAAAATACATTTACTTACGGGATCACCGGGAATGAAGCCGGCATGACTGTGGCGGAATACCTGAAGTCCAGGGGCTATTCCTCCCGCCTGGTGGTCCGATTAAGAAACACTCCCGGCAGCTTTTTTGTGGACGGGACCGCCGTTTTTTCCACCTGCGTGCTGAAGGACGGAAACCAGCTCCAGGTACGTGTTGCGGAAAAAAGGAGCTCCGCAGCTGTGGAGCCCGTTCCCATGGACCTGGACATCCTGTATGAGGATACACACCTCCTGGTGGTAAACAAGCCCGCTGGAATGGCCGTCCACCCCTCCCAGGGAAACCACGGCAATACCCTGGCCAACGGCCTGGCGGGCTATTTCAGAAAGAAACAGGAAGCCTTCGTGTTCCGGGCAGTCAACCGTCTGGATAAAGACACGTCCGGCCTTCTCCTGGTGGCAAAAAACGGGCTCAGCTCCTCCCTTCTCTCCGGCCAGGTGGAGCGCCGGGAGATCTGCCGGGAGTATCTGGCCGCTGTCTGCGGGAAAACAGATGCCTGCGGAATGGTCTCTGTCCCCATCGGGCGGAAGGAGGGCTCGGCCATCCAGCGGATCCCGGACCCGGACCATGGAGAGGCCGCGGCCACCCGGTATGAACGGCTTCTGTATAATAAAAACACGGATCTGTCGCTCCTGCGTCTCCGTCTCGAGACAGGACGCACCCACCAGATCCGTGTCCATATGAAATATATCGGCCATCCCCTTCCCGGGGACTTTCTCTACAATCCCGACTTCCGGTACATCCGCCGCCAGGCCCTGCATTCGGTCAGACTTTCCTTTCCCCATCCGTTCACGGGAGATGTCCTGATCTTTTCTGCTCCGCTGCCGGAGGATATGACCTGCCTGTTTCCAGGACAGGAGCTTCCTTCTTTTTCCCATCCTGAGACAGCCCCAGCTCTCCCTACGGCCTCCTTAAGCCCTTGGGATAATGATTTTTAAGGACTCCCCGGTCCGCCTTGGCAAAGCCCAGGGAAAAGCCGTCCACGGTCATCAGGACCCAGCCCTTTAAATCCCCTCCGGAAACGGCCTCCAGCTCCCCGGCCCCTATGGCCTCACCCCGGAGATACTTTGCCGCAGTCTCTCCCGTCCCAAGCTCTGCCCACTGGAATACATCTTCCTTTTTAAGAAACAGAGCCAGAGCATGGGCCGGTTCCATACGGCCTTTTTTTAGGGTCCCCGCCTGGAGTCCCGGACGGAGCACCCGGATCTTTGAAAGCTCCGGCGTTTCCTCCGGGACCAGATATACGTTGTCCCCAAAGGTAAGGAACCGTCTTCCAGCCAGGAGACGGTCCGGCTCCCGCACGTTCTCCTTAAGGAAGCGGGCTGCCTCCATAAGCTCTCCCTGATCCTTTCCGGCTCTTTTGTCCTTCTTTTCTCCTCCCCTTTTCTTCCTTCCATCCTTCTGCCTGCGTTCCGGCTCCATTCCGCCGGCATTTCCTGTCCCGTCTCCGTTTTTTACAAAAAGCGCCATAAAATGGCCCTCCCCACCGGTCTCATGGGGCCAGATACGGACCGTTTTTCTAAGCTCGTCCCTCTGCTCTTTCAAGCCCACAGACTCCGCCCACTCCGGCCTGCCCTCAGAAAAAAATCCGGCAGCACGGGGCCTCTCCAGGCAGAATTCCGGGTGACGCTCCAGAAACCGGGCCGCTGTCTGTTCGTTTTCCTCCGGGGAAAAGGTACAGGTGGAATAAAGGATCCGTCCGCCGGGCCGCACCATGGCAGCCGCACAGTCCAGGATCTGGTCCTGACGGGCCGCGCACACGGCTACCTGGGCCGGGCTCCATTCCAGCCTTGCATTCTCATCCTTACGGAACATCCCTTCCCCGGAGCAGGGAGCGTCCACGGCGATGCCGTCGAAAAACTCCCGGAACCCAGGGACCAGGCCCGCAGGCTCCATATTGGTGACCACTGCGTTTCCGATCCCCATGCGCTCGATGTTCTGGGACAGGATCTTTGCCCGGGCCGGATGGATCTCATTGCACACCAGAAGCCCCTTCTGTTCCATCTTTCCTGCCAGATGGGTACTCTTTCCGCCTGGAGCCGCACAGAGGTCCAGGATCCGTTCTCCCGGCCTGGGATCCAGGGCCTCGGCGCACGCCTGGGCGCTGGGCTCCTGGATATAATAGGCTCCCGCCTCATGGAGCGGGTGCTTTCCCGGCCGGAGCTCCTCCGGATAATAAAATCCCTCCCGGCTCCAGGGGATCCGCTCCAGACCCGAAAGGAGCCCTGGCAGCCGCTCTCCGGCCTTTAAAGGATTTACCCGCAGGCCAAAGCTCCGCTCCCTTTCGTAGCTCTCAAAAAAATTTCCGGCCCCGTCTCCCAGGAGCCTGCTCATCTTTTCCACAAATGCCTCCGGGAGGCTTATGTTTTCCATTTTTTTCATCGTATCCTTTCCCGCCTTCCGCGCATCCTAACAGGAGGAGGAAGTTTATGGCAGCAATATTTTCCTGGTTTCTCATTCCTGCCGCAGCCGCTCTGGCCGCAGGCAATTCCAACTGGCTCACATCAAACTTTTCCGTCGCAGGAAGCGAGAGCCCCGGTTCATTTTTCCTGATCCTGTGGGCCCTCCTCACCGGAGGCTTTTTCCGCTTTCTCATCCAACGGGCCGTTTCCATGGCTGGAGCCGGCCTGGCTTCGAAGCGGGAAGCGGCTCTGACAGACCTGGCGCTCCTTCTCCTGCTGGTTTCCGTTTTCATTCCTTACAGACCTGGAAAAATGAAGCTCCTGGCCTCTGTCCATGTGGCCCTGGCCTTTTTGGCCACAGTGCTTTTTTATCTGGCCATCACCAGCCTGGATCTGAAGCTGTATTTCCAGTATCCCGGCCATTTTTCCCTGTGTACGGGCCTTCTGGGCTTTGCCATCGCCGCCACCGCCGCCCTCCTGGTCCTTTCCGGCTTCATGATCTCCAGCGCCCTGGAATTTTTTCTTACTGTATTTGCCGGACTGTGGCTCTGGCTTTTCTGCCGGAGGATCCGGATCTTAAAAAGGCACTGGCTTTAAAACCAGTGCCTTCCCATCCGCCGTTTTTACAGCTCGATCTTAAATTCATCGGAGCCCTGGCCGTTTACTGTATAGTAAGCGACACTCTCCTCCGGCTTTACATAAATATCAATGGTCCGGATATCCTCCGCCCTGTTTCCAAGAGCCGTATACGCTTCCTTCACAGCCTCTGTCAGGCTGCTCTCAGAAAATTCCTTTCCTGCAAACTGTACGTAAACGCTGCTCTTTACCTCCACAGGCTTTGCAGCCGGAGCTTTTCTGGCAGCCGTCTTTCTGGCGGGAGCCTTCTTAGCTTCCTTAGCCGGCTCTGCGGACTTGCCTTCGGAAGCCGTCGCCGGAACCTCTTTTACCGTTGTTTCTTTCACAGCCGCAGCCTTTGCGGCCGTTGTTTTTGCAGTTGCCTCTTTCACAGCAGCATTCGTTTTTCTTGCCATGATCCATCCTCCTATAATCATACGCCATCTGACTTATACCAAGCTGTCGTCTTTCTAGTTAAATGCTGTCAGCGATCGGCTTATTTCAAGCTCCGATTATAGGCTACTGCCGGAAATTTGTCAATAAACCGGCCGAATTTCCACGTTTTCTACAATTTCCCAAAAATATTTTTCCGTTTATTGGTATTGTTTATTGGTACTTTTCCGGATCAAATCCAGGGATCACCTCGCTCCAGTCGGAAATTCCCACAATGGACTTTGCAAACTCCGAATACCGCAGGGATTTCCTTGTATCGATATGTTTAAATACCTGGTAGATATTCTTCGGCATTACGGCGATCACCTTATCCGGCCTGGACATATCCACGGTCCAGAGCCCGAAGGCACAGGAGGTCTCCACCTCCGTGATGGCGTCCACCTGACGGTTTAATATAAAGGCGTCGATATAGGGGTTATTGTCCACCAGATAGTAGGCATAGGCAAAGGCCGCCGCCTGGATATCGTATACCTTTCCCCTGGAAATGCTGTCAGAGGTGAAGCCCTCCTCGGAAAGGATGATATGGCGCACCTGCCCTCCGGCCGTCCGCATATGGGCCTGCTGGAAATAATCCGTCAGAACATGGAGGTTCTTAAAATTGACCACCGGGGACTCGAAGGTCTCGTTTACCATTCCTGTCTGGTCGTCGTCCCAGAATTCCGGCTCCGTCATAGGATACGGATACGGGTGGTAGGCCAGGCCCCATTCAATATTTCCCTCAGCGCTGATCCCGGCGTTGAAAAGGTCGATGAAATCCTTGGCCGCATACTGGAGGTTCGTATTCTGTTTTTTCCACTCATAGTCCGTGGAGAAGAACACGCGGGCATTCTTACTGCGGCTCTTGATGGCCGTATACGCCACACGGAAGTTCTTTTCATAAAGCTTCGTGTAGGACGCCAGATCCATGGGCCCCACGTAGTTCCAGTTTTTATTGTTGTTTACCTCATTTCCCACGATCCAGTTGGACACCCGGCCATGCTTATAATCCGCACCGGAATACCGCTCTGCCATAAAGGAGAATAAGGCCCTGGTGGTCTCATAGCCCTCCGGCGTGGACACGTTGAAGCCGTAGTAAAAGGCGCTGCTGCTCTTTGCCAGGCCGGCCTCGTGGAGCTCTGGGTGGGCGTCGTTCCAGCCGTTTAAGAGGATGGCCGTGACGATGATCCCTTTATTGGAGAAGGAGCTGATCATCTTATCGTAGCTGGCGATCAGTTCCTCATTGAAATAATAGTCCTTTCCGTTATAGCGGTATTTCAGGTTCCCTCCGATGATGTGGTGGTAGGGGATATTGATGGTGGTGTGCTTTACGCCCAGCTCCATGGCGTCTCCCAGCATATCCAGCTCGATCAGAAGCCCCTTTTTGCTCATGGCCTCCGGATACTCCTCGGTAAAGGAAGCCACGTCGCCGGGATTGGTCACATAAATGGGAGCGCTGATGGCCTGGTAGGTATCCCCGATCTTAAGGGCCACCACAAACCGGGAATACAGCCTGGGATCTGAGTCTCCGCCGGAAAAAGGAAGGCTGAATTTCAGCTTTTCCGTTTTATCGCACCAGGCCGCATAGTCCGTCCGGGATCCGATCCCTGTTTCATAGGGCTGCAGCTCAAACAGATAATAATAGCCGTCGTCGGGAACCTCCGTCTCCGGAGGCACCACGGTCCCGTCCTCTAAGGTCTCTGGGACCGTCTCCTGGGGCACGTCTTTTTCAGCCGTTCCGGTGATCACCACCGTATTCCGGTTCTCCACTGTACACGTCTTTAAGGACGCGCTGTCATATGCAAAGCTGGCAAAGCAGCCCATAGCCGCCGTCAAAAGGAGCGTGAGGAGCCCTGCTGCGCCGCCTTTGATCAGATTTTTCTTTTTCATGTCGCATTTCCTTCCTGTCTTTATGCTGCTGATTATCCCCTCCGGGGGAATGAAGCGCCTGGATCTCTGCGATAAACGCAGAAACCAGATGCGCAATGGTATAATGTCTATGATATTATACCATTGCCTCATTACGTTATGATTATGATATATTTACGTTTCTCTTACGACTTTATGGCAGATTTACGGCTGCCGCCAGAAGTCCCGCCAGATTGGCAGCCATGTGGACCACCACCGGCGCTTTCACCGTCTGGGTCCTTTCCATGGCCCAGACCAGCGCCAGTCCCATGAAAAATCCATAGATCCCCTGGGTGAGAGTCCCATGGTACAGGCCGAATACCAGGGCAGAAACCACTGCCGCCGCCTTCACAGACATCAGCTCCTTCAGCCGCTGGAATAAGATCCCCCGGAAAAAGATCTCCTCCAGAAACGGAGAAGCCGCCAGGAGCACCGTAAGCTCCAGCCACAGCGGACCCGACAGCAGGTTTTCCTCCACCATGGACATATCCGCCTGGAGACCGGCCCGCGAAAGGACCTGGACTGCCAGGGTCCCCAGAAGAGAAAGGCCAAAGCCCGCTGCCGCCCAAAGGGCAGCCTCCTTCCATCCCCAGCGTTCCTTTCCTCTGAACACCGCGTCCTCCCTGTAAAAATGGATCAGCACCGGGGAAGCCGCCACAGCCCTGAAAAGTGTGTCCCAGAGGATCACATCCTCTCCAAAAATCATGGTCTGCCCCAGGGGAAGCTCGATCAGGCAGGCCACAGCCAGCAGCCAGAACACCGGCACAAGAAGTCTCCGAATCCGTATCTTCATATATTCTCATCCTTTCTGCCCGCTTATCTTACCACATTTTTCCGTCCGTTTCCACTGGTTTCCCGGCATTTCCCAGCACTCCCCGTCATATGCTCCTAGAAAGATCTGTATAGGATGGAGATACTTTCATGAATTTCAAAAAAATGATCTCTGTTCTCCTTTTATTCTGCTTCTCCTTTGGAGCCGGATCCCTGGCCGCTTCTGTAAAAGAACAAAGGTGCGGGCCGGCCGCCCCTGCGGCTGCCAATGCCGACGGGAACTGGGGCCTGAGCTTCCAGGCTGAAGGCAAGCCGCCGACAGCCAATGCCACCGCCGACGAGCTTATGCAGTACAACGCCTCCTATGCCCAGATGACCGATGAAAAGGTCCTCTATCTCACCTTTGACGCCGGTTATGAAAACGGCAATACTCCGGCGATCCTGGACGCCCTGAAAAAGCACCGGGTCCCGGCAGCCTTTTTTGTGGTGGGAAACTACCTGGAGACCAGCCCGGACCTGGTGAAGCGCATGATCTCCGAAGGCCACATCGTAGCCAACCACACCTATCACCACCCGGACATGTCAAAGATTGCTTCAAAGGAAGACTTTCAGAAGGAGCTCACCAGCCTGGAGGAAAAATTCCAGGAGATCACCGGCCAGGCCATGCCAAAATACTACCGGCCGCCCCAGGGAAAATACAGCGTGGAAAACCTTCAGATGGCAAAGGACCTGGGCTACCACACCTTCTTCTGGAGCCTGGCCTACGTGGACTGGTACCAGGATAGGCAGCCTTCAAAAGAAGAGGCATTTAAAAAGCTCCTGGGCCGTATCCACCCAGGAGCCATTGTCCTTCTCCACAGTACCTCCTCCACCAACGCCGCCATCCTTGACGAGCTTCTGACCAGCTGGGAGGAAATGGGCTATACCTTCCGTTCCATCGATGCCCTGGCCGCCCCTTAATCCGGCTCCACGATCCGGTAGCCCACGCCCACCTCCGTGAAAATATACTGGGGCTCCGCAGGATTTTTTTCGATCTTCCGGCGGATATTGGCCATGTTGACCCGAAGGATCCGGTTGTCGTTTTTCATGTTGGGCCCCCAGATCTCCTTGATGATGGAATCATAGGTCATCACCTTCCCGGCATATTTCCCCAGAAGGCTGACGATCTTATACTCGTTCTGGGTCAGTCCCGCATCGGTCCCGTCCACAAATACCCGGTGCTTATCATAGTCGATGGTGAGTCCGCCGGATACGAAGGTGCCCGTGGGCGCGCCGCCCTGGTTTAAAAAGGCCGCCCGGGAATGGCGGATGGCCGTGCGGATGCGGGCCAGAAGCTCCGACGTTCCGAAGGGCTTGGTGATATAATCGTCAGCTCCCAGATCCAGGGCCTCCACCTTGTCCTTCTCATGGGTCCTGGCGGAAACCACGATCACCGGCATGGAGGACCACTCCCGGACGCTCCGCAGGATGTTCATACCGTCCATATCCGGCAGTCCCAGGTCCAGGATCACCAGATCCGGGCACTGGGATGTGATCAGGCTGTACGCCTCCGAGCCGGTGGACGCCATGATCACGTCATAACGGTTGGATTCCAGAACAGTCTTAAAAAAGCTGCTGATCCTCTTGTCGTCTTCTACCACTAAAATCCTGTCTTTTATCTCCACTGATCTGTACCTCTTTCCATGGGAAGCCAGAAGCTCAGCCTGGCTCCTCCCTCTTTCCTGTTTTCTGCCTTCATATCTCCCTGGTGGGCCCGGATGATGCTCATGCACACCGAAAGGCCGATGCCCATATTCCGTCTGGAATCGCAGCTCTCCTCATCTCCCTGGCGGAAGGTGCCCTCAAACAGCTTCGGAAGGGCCGATGGACGGATCCCTGCCCCGTCGTCATCCACATAAAAGACCACCCGGTCCTTCTCTTCTTCTGCGGAGACCTCCACTTTTGAGGTATGTTTTCCATGGAGGACGGAATTCTCCATCAGGTTCACCAGCACCTGCTCGATGAGGATGCCGTCCATGGGCACCAGCAGGGGATCCTCCGGGAGCCGGACGGCCACCTCCACATCCGGATAACGCTTCCGGAATTTCAGCACCGCGCTGCCCACGATCTCCTCCACCATCTCCTCCTGCTTATCGATGCTGGCGCTGCCGCCGTTATCGCCGATCCGGGTGATGGAAAGGAGGTTTTCCACGATCTGGATGAGCCACTGGGACTCCTCCCGGATGTCCTTTAAAAAGTCCATCCGCTTTTCGTCAGACAGCTCCCCGTAATTTTCCAGGACCACAGACGCGGCCCCCATGATGGAGGTCAGGGGCGTCCGTATGTCGTGGGATACGGCCCTTAAAAGGTTCCCCCGCATCTTTTCCTTTTCTGCCTCCAGGCGGATCTGCTCCTGCTTTTTGATCTGGGTCGTCAGAGCACTGACGCTGCACGCCACAGCCAGCATGGCAATGAATGTCACCGGGTATCCGGTTATGGTAAAATCAATGGCAAAATACGGATAGGTGAACACATAATTGACGCCCACCACCGCGATCATGGACGCCACGATCCCATAAATATATCCGTCTGTGAACCTGGAAATAAAAAGCACCGCCAGGACGAACAGAAGGGGCACATGGGTGTCGGATTCCGCCGCCTCCTGGATCAGAAAGCAGAAGCCGGTGGCCGCCCCCAGGATCCCCGCCGTGATCAAGCTGTTTTTTATAACTGTATGCTGTTTCATGAAACGCTCCATTTCTATTTTTACAAGTATACCATATGCCCTCGTATTTTTATGTTAAGATTCCGTTAAATTTTTTAGAAAGAAAAAAGCCCGGCCTTTTGGCAGGCCAGACTCTTTTCACAAGGAGTTTTCACATTTATTTTAACGATAGATGGAATAGCCGAATTTTACCTTCCGGTAGATCTTCCACACGATCATCACCGGAATGCAGGCCGTGATCGCCAGGGTCGGGACTCCTCCCACCAGCCCGATTAAGATCATCATGATCACACTGATCGCACTTGCCATATCTCATACCTCTTTTCCTTAAGCTGACAGCATCATAACACAGCTTTTTCCCGGAATCCATAGAGAAGGACGCATCTTAACCGGCACTTAATTTTGAATTTTATTTTTTTAACAAATTTTTTGCGCAATTCCTCTTGTATAAAAAAACATACTTTTTCCGTTTTCCTTGAACGCCCTCTGCCCCGATGCTATAATTATAAGCAATACAGCCGGTCTTCGCCGTCCGGCATCTGCCCTGCATAAAGATACAAAGGAGAAGATCCCCATGAACCATCGTCCCTCTGTCCCCGCCTCCAACAGCCGCATCATCAACGGCACTGCCCTGGGCTTTTCCATCCTCTTTCTTCTGGCTTCCCTGGCCGCCGCCTGCTTCGTGGGCGAATGGGGCCACGTCTTCCTGGACTGGCGCAGGATCATGATCTCTCCCTGCCCCCTGGTCACTGACTATCTGGCCATCGGAGGGCTGTCCAGCGCCTTTCTCAATGCCGGAGCCTGCGGCCTGGCCTGTTTTTTCTTTATGGTGCTGTTAAAGGGCGATTCCCACGCCAACACCCTGGCAGGCTACTTTCTTGTGGTGGCCCACTGTTTTTACGGTCTGAACTTTTTAAACATGTGGCCGTGCTTTCTGGCTCCCTTTCTTTATATGAAGCGGAAGGGGCTGGATTTCAAGGAAAACCTCCACATCTGTATGTTCGCCACCTCCTTTGCCCCCTTTATCAGTGAATTCCTGTTCCGCTACACCCTGGGAGACGATTTTGTATACGGACAGGTCCGGCTGACGGTCTCCGGAGTGGTCCTGGCCATCCTGTTTTCCATTCTGCTGGCCTTCGTGCTCCCGGCCATCCTTCCCGGAGCCAGGGCGTGGCACAAGGGCTATAACCTTTACAACGGCGGCCTTGCCTTTGGGATCTTCGGCTTTTTTGTATTTAATTTCATGTACCGGACCATGGGAATCGAGCCTCCCCAGGCTCTGACGGCGGACAACGTCATTTACGACTACTTTAACCGGTCTTACCGGAGCTTTGCCACTCTTTTTTTCCTGGCGGCATTTTCTCTCTGCACCATAGCCGGATATATCCTCAACGGAAGGAGCTTTAAGGGCTTCCGCCATCTGGTGACGGACACGGGCTACTCCAGCAACTTTGCTGAAAAATACGGCATGCCCCTTTGTCTCATCAACATCGGCTGCTATGGCTTCCTGTTCCTTCTTTACATCCACCTGATCACCCACTTTACCGAGGGGGCCGGCTTCACTGGCCCCACCATCGGCGTCACCGTGGCAGCCCTGACCTTTTCTGCCATGGGACAGCATCCCAGGAACGTCTGGCCCATTCTGGCAGGATATCTGCTCCTGTATCTGGTGACCCTGGTGCTCTGCCGCATGGACGGCCGGGAGATCGCCTGGACCATCTCTACCCAGGGCTACATAAACGGCGTGGCCTTTGCCACCGGCCTCTGCCCCATCGTAGGACGCTATGGGATCCGTGCCGGACTGGCCGCCGGCTTCATGTGCGCCTCCATGTGTACGGCCACCAGTGCTCTCCACGGCGGTCTGGTGCTTTATAACGGCGGCTTCACCGCCGGGACCACGGCTCTGATCCTCCTGCCGATCCTGGAACACTACATCCCCTCCGCCAGAGAACGTCTCAAAGACCAGACCATCCGCATGAATGATCTGATCATCGTGGAGCTGCCGGGAAAAGAAAAGAGGAGAAGAAAAAAATAAAAAAACCGGCCCTCTGACGAAGACCGGCATCTCCCGGGATCCCTCCTAAGGCTCAGCGGAGCTCAATATCCGTGACCCGAAGGATCCCTTTTTCCACCATGAATTTAATTTCATATCCTGCAAATTCCATGCCGTATACCCGCTCCGGGTCGTCCTGGTAGGACGGCCTGGGATCGTGGGCCAGCACGGCCTTCAGGCTTTCTCTCTTTTTCTCCTGGATCCTTTCAAGCAGCATTTCCGGAATCTCCACAGAAAGACCGTATTTCCGGGTCTGGTCCGTAAAGCCCCCCAGGGCATCCGGGTGGCTGTCTGCAAAGGCCAGATACGGCTTGATATCGTAAATGGGCGTCCCGTCCATAAGGTCTGCGCCGGAAACATGGAGCACCGGCCCCCGGTCCGTGTGAAGCTGCACGGAATCCAGCTGCACGGAGGAAAGCCCCACCGGATTGGGCCGGAAGGGGGACCGGGTGGCAAAAACGCCCATCCGCGTATTTCCTCCCAGCCTGGGGGGCCGCACCGTCGGGGACCATTCCTTCCGGACAGCCCCGGAAAATTCCCAGATGAGCCACAGGTGGGAAAACTCCTCAATGCCCCTCAGGGCATCCGGATTCCTGTACTCCGGCTCAAAAACGATCTCCGCCTTCAGATCCGGGATCAGGCCGCTCTGGCGCGGGATCCCGAACTTGGTGGGAAAATCCGTATGGATCCGCGCGATCACCTGGAAATACCGGCCATCCATCAGCCCTTTCCTCCCTCTGCCAGCTTCCGGGCAATGGCATCGCCCACCTGGGACGTGGAAGCCGTACCGCCCAGATCCGGCGTCAGGATCCTTCCGTCCTCTAAAACTGCCTCCAGCGCCTCCAGGACCCGTGTTCCCCAGTCCTCATGGCCAAAGAAATCCAGCATCTGGGAGGCGGCCCACACAGAGGCCATGGGGTTGGCGATCCCACGGCCCGCAATATCCGGGGCCGAGCCATGGATGGGCTCAAACATGGACGGATACTTCCGTTCCGGATTCAGGTTGGCTCCCGCTGCCAGTCCCATCCCCCCGGCGATGGCTGCCCCCAGGTCTGTCAGGATGTCTCCAAACAAATTGCTGGTGACCACCACCTGGAATCTGGACGGATCCTTTACCATAAACATACTGGCTGCATCCACCAGATAGGAGTGGGTCTCCACATCCGGATACTCCGCGGACAGTTCCTGAAAGATCTGGTCCCAGAATACCATGGAATAGTTTAAGGCATTGGCCTTGCTGATGCTGGTCAGGCTCCGTTTTTCCTTCCTGGCCGTCTCAAAGGCATAGCGGATGATCCGCTCGCAGCCGGTCCGGGAGAACACGCCGTCCTGGATCACCACCTCATTGGGCTTTCCCTTAAACAGCCAGCTTCCGCTGCCCGCATACTCTCCCTCGCTGTTTTCCCGGATAAAGGTCATATGGATATCCTCCCGGGCCGCATCCTTTAAGGGGCAGGGAGCTCCTCTAAGGAGCTTTACCGGCCGCAGGTTCACATACTGGTCAAAGCTTTTCCGGATCTTCAAAAGAAGATCCCACAGGGAAATATGGTCCGGCACCCGGGGATCGCCCACCGCGCCCAGATAAATGGCGTCAAAGCCCTCCAGGATCCGGATCCCATCCCCGGGCATCATCTGCCCATGCTCCAGATAGTACCCGCAGCCCCAGGGAAACCAGGTATCCTCAAAGGAAAAGGCTCCGGAACACTCCGCTGCCTGCTTCAGCACCTTCATTCCCTCTTTTAAAACCTCCGGCCCTACGCCGTCACCGGGGATCACAGCGATCTTATAGGTCTTCATCTTACCTGTCCTCCTTTATATGCTCCAGGGACCAGACGCGGCTGTTGATGACCTCCACCGCTGATCCACAGTATTCACAAAATTTCGCTCCCAGATTTTTAATGGGCGCGCCGCAGTTGGGGCAGCTTACTCCCACAGCTCCTCCCGCAGCCTGTCCGTACCGCTCCGGATCCTGAATATAGATCCATTCCATATCATACCGGGTCTGGATCCGGTCCGGCATTACTTCCTTTTCTCCGTTCCTGGTCCTTCCATAAACGTACTCCACAGCGGACTGGAAGGTCACCGCACAGCAGCCGGGACGCTTTTCATACCGGGAAATGGCTGTCTGGTGGATCTTCACGTTCCGGAACTGCTCCCGGATCCCCTGGCGGTCCTGGTCATCGATCCGCAGACGCGCCTGGTTCCTCAGGCTTTCAGAGATCCCGGCCAGAGAAGAAAGCTCCTGTGTCTCCAGAGCAGACAGGAACGCGTTCAGGCTGTTTTCTGATTTTTTCCGAAATTCCTCCAGGGAAAATTCCGGAAAATCCTTTGCGATCTGGGGCAGGTATATGCTTGTCATGGAGGATACGGACCTGGGCGTTTCCGCGATCCGCTCCTCCTGCTGTTCCAGGCCCTCCAGAAGGGAATCGGTCCCGAACATGGACCTGGAGACCTGCCTCAGCTTTCTCTGGATGATCCAGACGCTTATGGCTCCTGCTGCTGCCAGCGTCCCTAAAAAGATCAGAAGAAAGATCCATGCCTTATCCATTGCTTTTCTCCCCCAGCCATAGCTTTAAAGCTCCCAGAGCCTTTTTCGCGTCCCTCCGGCCCAGCTTATACGCTTCCACGATCTCCTCCCGGTCATGGGACATACGGCCGATCTTTAATGCCTCTGACGGCCGGATCACAAAGACCTCCCCGGCCCGTTCCATTTCCCCGATCTCCCGTACAGTACGGTTATACGTTTCCGGCCTGGACTCCAGGGCCTTCACAAAGGCCGGATATCTCCGGTAGAAGATCCGGGCCAGCCCCCGCCGCTCCGGCTTTTTCACATAGCCCTCCGGCCGGGTCAGGACCACCACATTCCTCCCGTAACCCAGCCTCTGGAAGGCCCGTACCGGGATGCTGTCAGAGCAGCCGCCGTCCAGCAGCTTTTTTCCTCCGGCCTCCACGATCCTGGAGGCGTATGGCAGCGAAGCCGACGCCCGCATCAGGTCGATCTGCTTTTTCATGTCCGTGATCCGCAGGTATTCCGGCTTTCCGGTCTCCACATTGGTGCAGGTCACATAAAAAGCCGTATCTGAAGCGTTGAAGGCCTCATAATCGTAGGGATCCAGCTGCTCCGGCAGGTCATGGTAGCAGAACTTTTCATCTACCACATCCCCGGTGCGGAAAAAATTCTGCCAGCTCATGAACCGCTTGTCCCGGCAGTATTTTTTATAATAGCGGATACTGCGGCCCATCTGGCCGGATACCAGGGAGCAGCCGTGGATCGCTCCTGCGGAAACTCCCATGACCCCGTCAAAGCCGATGCCGTTTTCCATGAACACGTCCAGCACCCCGGCGGTGTAGATCCCCCGCATGCCGCCCCCCTCCAGCACCAGTCCGGTCCGGCCTTCCTGGGCTCTGGGCGCTTTATAAACTGTTTCTTCCATTAAACGGACTCCTTTTTATTCCTGTCTTTCCACCGGGATAAACACCCGGGACGGCGTTTCGCTTCCATTTTTCTTCCTGGCCTCCTCCGCTGCCTTCACAGCCAGGGCGCAGAGAGCCGCCTGGGAGCCCACCGGCGCTTTTCCCCTGCGGTCGGGCTTTTCAAAGGTCCCGTCGGGCTGCAGCACATGGGCCTTTAAATTATCCTCCAGTTCCAGCTCCATGTAATTCCGGATCCGGTCCTTTAGGGCTTCGCAGGCCACAGGGAACAGGATCTCCACCCGCCGGTCCAGGTTTCTGGGCATCCAGTCGGCGCTTCCCATATAGATCTCTTCCGCACCGTCGTTTTCAAAAATAAAGATCCTGGCGTGCTCCAGGAATTCTCCCACAATGGACCGCACCTCAATGTTCTCTGAAAGTCCCCGGATCCCGGCCTTTAAGCAGCAGATGCCCCGCACCACCAGACGGATCTTTACTCCGGCGCAGGACGCCTCGTAAAGGGCGGCAATGATATCCTTATCGCAGAGGGAGTTCATCTTGGCCGTAATAGAAGCCGGACGGCCCTCTCTGGCATGTCTCGTCTCCCGTCCGATGAGCCGCAGAAACTTATTTCTGAGCCACAGGGGAGCCACCGCCAGCATATTCCAGGTCAGGGGCTCTGAGTAACCGGACAGCATATTGAACACGGCCGTGGCGTCCTCGCCGATCTCCGGGTGGCACGTCATGATCCCGCAGTCCGTATACAGCCTGGCCGTGGAGTCGTTATAGTTTCCTGTACCCAGATGCACGTACCGGCGGATGCCGTCCTCTTCCCGGCGGACCACCAGCGTGATCTTGGAATGGGTCTTTAAGCCCACAAGGCCATAGATCACATGGCAGCCGGCCTTTTCCAGCTTCTTGGCCCAGAGGATGTTATTTTCCTCGTCAAACCTGGCCTTCAGCTCCACCAGCACGGAAACCTGTTTCCCGTTTTCCGCCGCCGCAGCCAGAGCCGCGATGATGGGGGAATTTCCGCTGACCCGGTAAAGGGTCTGCTTGATGGCCAGCACATCTGGATCCTTTGCCGCCGTCCGGACGAAATCCACCACCGGATCGAAGCTTTCATAGGGATGCATCAGCAGGATATCTCCCTTCCGGATATTGGTGAAGATATCGTCGTCATTCATCAGCGCCGGCACCGGCTGGGGCGTGTATCCCGGCGTCTTTAAATGGTCAAAGCCCTCCATCCCGTACATTTTCATAAGGAAAGTCAGATCCAGGGCGCCGGGGATCTGGAAAATGTCCTCCTCGTTGACCATCAGCTCCTTTTTTAATACCTTAAGAAGCCGTTTATCCGGCTTTTCCTGGATCTCCAGACGGATCACCTCGCCCCACTGCCTCTTTTTTAACTGCTTTTCGATCTCCTCCAGAAGATCCACCGCTTCCTCCTCGTCCAGGGAGAAGTCGGCGTTCCGCATGATCCGGAAGGGATGGGAGGTGATGATATCATAATTTAAAAAGAGCTGCTTCATGTTCCGCTCGATGACCTCCTCCAGGAGGATCACATGGCGGAGGCGGCTTCCATCCGGTCTCTCTGTTTCCGGAAGGACGACGATCCTGGGAAGCACCGACGGCACCTGGACCATGGCGAATTCCAGCTCCCTGTCTCCTTCCTTTTTCCGTAAAAGGGCCGCGATATTTAAAGATTTATTGCGGACCAGGGGAAAGGGACGGGAGGAATCCACAGCCATGGGCGTTAAGACCGGATATACCTCTTCCTTAAAATACCGGTCCACAAATTCTCCCTGCTCCTTCGTCAGATCCTCGTGCTGTCCGATCACCTCCAGCCCCGCCTGCTTTAAAGCCGGGAGCAGGGCCCGGTTGTAGGTGCTGTACTGCTGCCCCACCAGCTCATGGGTCCTGGCGCTGATCTTTTCCAGCTGCTCCACCGGCGTCATGCCCGCGATGTCCGGCTTTGTGTAGCCTGCATGGACCATGTCCTTTAAGGACGCCACCCGGACCATGAAAAACTCATCCAGGTTGGAGGCGGTGATGCTTAAAAATTTCAGCCGGTCAAACAGGGGCGTCGTCTTATCCCTGGCCTCTCCCAGGACACGGTGGTCGAACTCCAGCCAGCTCAGTTCTCTATTTACGTAATTGGACGGATCTGTAAAACAGGTCTCTTTTGCTGCCATTTTATACTCTCCTTTTCTGCTTCAGCACCGGGCGGATCCCAAAGATCTCTTCAAAGAAAGCCGCCTTCTGTTCAAAGGAAACCGCCTCCAGGGTAATATCCCCGGAATATTCCGCAGACACCGTAAGTGTCTTATCCTTCACTGTGATCCTGCAGTCCTTAAGCTTCTGCCCGTGGCTCCTGTCCATGGAATTGGCCAGCCGGAGCATGGCCGTGAGCTTCGCGGTCAGGATCGTGGCGTCGCTCTGGTCGGGAAGAGAGCCGGAGGACAGCTCCGGACCAGCCTCCATGCGGACCATGTTATAGTCGAAATCCCGGATGTTGTAGCGGACCACATTGGCAACGATCTCCCGTTCCAGGTGGGAGAGGCCGATGATCTCCGTGGACATGATGATATTATATGCACATTCATTGGCATTCCTGACACTGATGAATTTTCCGCAGGAGTGGATGATCACGGCGATCTGCAGGAGCAGCCGCTCTCTGCTTCCCATTTTATGATAGCGCTTCATGGCGTCGAAGATCTGGAGCACATAGGACTCCACCAGGTCTGAATGGCTGCCCTGGCACCGGTAGCGCCTGGCCATGTCCCGGGATGCGCTTATGATGTCGTTGTCGAAATTATGCTTCAGCTGGATCAGCTTCTTATCCAGGGCATATTCGGCTGCGATCCCGTCGCAGAGCCTGGTCCCCGGGATCCAGATGGCCTCGGCCCCGGTCATTTCCAGGAACTTTTTATAAATGACAGCGCTGGGAAGAAGCAGGGGCGCATACTCTGCGCTGACGCCGAACTGCTCCTCCACCGCTTCTGGATCCATCCCGGACAATCTTTCATAAAGGCGGTCGAACTGCTCCCTGGTGACCCACTGGAGCGGTTTTCCCCCATCCTCGTACCGGAACAGGTACATGATATTCTCTCCAGTTCCGATGACATGCTTGATCCGGCGCTCCTCCAGGTACATCTTCTGGTAGTTGGAGAGCTCGCTTTCCACCATTTCCCCGATGATCCGCCGGGTCCCCTCTGCGGTGGAGCTCACATTCTTTAAAAGCTCTCCGATCCTTAGGACACCCAGGGGAAGGTTTTCTGTGGATACCAGGAGCTTTTCGTCAAACAGGGAGATCTGCATGCTTCCAAACCCCACGTCCAGGATGGCCGTTCCCTTGCGGATGTTCCGGTCAAACTCATCGTCTGCCACAGCCAGGGCCTTATAGGTCAGAAGTCTCTGTTCTGAGTTGCTGATGATCTGGACCGTAAGCCCGGTGCGGACCCGGATCTGCTCCAGAACGATCCGGCTGTTCTTCGCCTCCCGCATGGCGCTGGTGGCATAGGCCCGGTATTCGGTGATCCGGTAGCCCTTCATGATCCTGGAAAAGTCCTCCAGCACCCGGCACAGCTCCTCCACCATTTCGTAGCTGATCTTCCTGTCATTATATGTATCGCTTCCCAGGGAGATCACATGACGGACGTGATCCACCTGCCGGATCCTGTTTTTCCCGGAGATCTCGTAGATCCCCATCTCCAGCTCAAAGGACCCCACCTCAATGGCTGCAAACATACGGACTGCCATTTTACGCACCCCTCCTAATAATTGCCCAGAATCTTCATGGACGAGGCCTCGGCCTGGATCCCTGCCAGGGCGTTATGCACCGGAGCATGGCTCAGATTCCCTTCGATATCCACAAAAAACCGGTATTCAAAGGGCTTGTCGGGGATGGGCCTGGACTCGATCATACGCATGTTGACTCCGTTGAAGATAAAATTTCCAAGGATCTTATACAGGGAACCGCTGACATGGGGGACTTCAAAGGTGACGGTCACCTTAGACGCCTTTTTCTCATAGACCGGCTCTCTGGAAAGTACCAGGAACCGGGTGGTATTTCCCCTCTCATTGCTGATGGAGGTCTTAAGCTCCGCAAGGCCGTAAAGCTCTCCGGCGGTACGGCTGGCCACGGCTGCCTGGGTCTTATCCCCTTCCTCCATGACCTTTTTTGCGGCAGCCGCCGTATTTAACACGCTTACCTGGTTCCAGTCCCCGTGGCTGTCCAGATACTCTGAGCACTGCATCAGCGCCTGGTTATGGGAATACACCGTCTTCACATCTGAGACTGACGCTCCGGGGACCCCTAAGAGCACATGGTCCACAGGCACATAGATCTCTCCCACGATATAATTGTCATATCTGGATAACAGGTCATAGTTGGTGATAACGAAGCCGGCGGTGGAGTTTTCAATGGGAAGCACTGCATAATCCGCCTGCCCCCTCTCCAGCTCCCTGATCGTGTCCTCGAATTTTTCCACATGGTAGGCGTCTGCATCCTCCCCGAAATACATGCGGACGGCCGCGTGGCTGTACGCGCCCTCCACGCCCTGGAACACCACCCGGACGTCCCTTTTCCGGATCTCCTCCACCTCTGTAAAGCCCAGGGGCGGTGTTTTTTTCCTGGCGCACAGAAGGCTGTACTGGTATCTGCGGCTCATGGTCATGAGCTGTGTGAACAGCTCCTCCACCGCCTCCTTATTCTGGTCTCCCGCTGCCATCTCCCGGACTGCGGCAAGCTTCTGCTTTTCCCGCTCTCCGTCATAAACAGCCTTTCCTGTCTCGATCTTATACTCTGCCACCTGGCCGCAGACGGCCATGCGTTCCTCAAACAGCCGGACGATCTCCCGGTCGATCCCGTCCAGCTTTTCTCTGCATTCCTTCAGATCAGGCGTTTTCATTCTGTATCTCCCCCAGCATTTTTACGATTTTCTCTCTTGTGTAGGCTCCGGCGTGCTTTCTCTGGTCCGGCTCCAGCTCCTTTATATAAAACGGCTCTCCATAATAAACCGTCACATGGGACGGACGGATAAACGGAAAATGGCTTTCAAAGGCCTCTGCCGTTCCCACCATGGCCACAGGAACCACCGGACAGCCGGATTTTTCCGCGATCTTAAGACTCCCCTCTTTAAATACCAGAAGCTCCTTCAGATCCTTATTCCGGTTTCTGGTACCCTCGGGAAAGATCCAGACGGAGATCCCGTTTTTTACCTTTTCGATCCCCTCCAGGATCGTTTTTAGACCGGCCTTGATATCCTTTCTGTCCAGGAACAGGCAGTTGACGTTCTTCATCCAGCTCCTTAAAAGGGGGATCCTCTCCATCTCCTTTTTCGCCACAAAACCCACGAAGCCCGGTACTGTGGTGTAGCCCACCAGGATGTCAAAATAGCTCCTGTGGTTTCCCACAAAAAGCACCGCCCTGTCTCTGGGTATATTCTCCGCCCCCTTGACGGTGACAGTGATCCCCGCCAGCTTCAGGATCAGGGAAAACATATACTGGACGATCTTAAGGCTCTCCACGTCCCTGGCATGGGGATCCTTTTTTCCAAGAGAATTCTGGGCCGCCAGAAGCGGATATCCCAGGGTCAGAAAACCGATCAGCGTCACAGCCACTAAAATAAGTCGAATCATAATCCTCACCTTTTTCGTATTTTTGACGGTTTCCAGGCGGCCGCTTTTGTCCTGTCCCGGCGGCCCCGGCGTCATCTTCCTATTATATAAAACTATCCTGCCGATTGCAAGAAAATCCCCGGGATTTCCCGCCGTTTTACATCTTCTTTACGCAGGATTTACCGGATCTTTTCCCTGGGTGATCCTCTCAAACAAAAGTCCGGCCCCGAACCAGAGCGGGGCAAAATCCAGCCGTATGAGGCCGTCCACACTGAACCGGCAGCCGGTGTAATCCCAGGGGCAGGCCCTAAGTGACCGGAGGAGCCTCCCGGTCACATATTCCGCAGTAAAAATAAGCGCCATGTCCCTCAGTCCATGACGCAGGAGCCGGTCCGCCGGATCCGTTTTTCCCGGACGGAGAAGATACCGGTCCAGACTCCGGCAGAAAGGGCCCAGAAAGGCCCCCATGCCGTAAATGGGGAACATAAAAAGAGAGGTCTTCCCCACAAGCCTCCGGTCGCCGGAGGCCAGGGAGACCAGGGACGTAAATATGATCTCCATGCACCACCCGGCGGCGCCGCATTTTAAAAAATCCTTCATTCTGTTTTCCATAGGAACAGTGTGGCAGAAAATGCCGCCGGATATGCAGAAAGACGCGCTTTACAGATACTGGTTCTTATCCCTGTCGTAAAAATAATCAATGGATGAAAGGGTCTCATCCAGGGTTTCCCGATCCAGGGAAAGGGCGCTGCAAAGCTCTTCGAGGCTGGGATAAAAGTCTCTCAGCTGGGTATTGATGTAGCTTAAAAGCATCACAGGATCTCTGGGGATTCCAGTCATGGCGGTCACCTCCTTTTTCTCATTTTCTTCTCCATACAGTTGAACCTCCCGTCGATTTTTGGTATGATTGGTAAAAAGCGATCACCAGTATCTATGATATCTACGAAAGGGGATACATCTATGAAACATATTCTTCTTTTAGGGACCGGGGGCACCATCGCCTGCAAGCACGGAGATTCCGGACTGACGCCGCTCCTTACGGGAGACGAGCTTCTGTCCTACGTTCCGGCGGCCCGTTCCTTTTGTGAAGTGGAGGCCATCCAGGTCTTAAATATCGACAGCACCAATATCCATCCGAAGCACTGGCAGCTTTTATGCCAGGTGCTGGAGGAAAACTACGATAATTACGACGGCTTTGTGATCTGCCACGGCACCGATACCATGGCCTATACTGCTGCCGCCATGTCCTATCTGGTCCAGCACTCCAAAAAGCCCATCGTCATCACCGGCGCACAGAAGCCCATCGACCTGGATGTGACCGACGCCCGCACCAACCTGCTGGACAGCCTGCGGTTCGCCTCCTGTGAACGGGCCCACGGCGTAAATATCGTCTTTGACGGAAAGGTCATCGCCGGCACCCGCGGAAAGAAGGAGCGCACCAAGAGCTACAATGCCTTTTCCAGCATCAACTTCCCCTATCTGGCAGTGATCCAGGACGAGCACATCCTGTTCTACATCGACGACAAATGGCAGGACCGGGAAAATGTCCGATTCTACCATGACCTGGACGACCGGGTGGCTCTCTTAAAGCTGATCCCGTCCATGGAGTCTTCCATCCTGGACTATATGGGAGAGCATTACGACGCCGTGGTCATCGAGTCCTTTGGAGTCGGCGGTCTTCCCTCCTATGAGTCCGGTGATTTCTACCACTCCATCGAAAAAATGACCCAGGCTGGAAAGATCGTGGTGATGACCACCCAGGTGACCCAGGAGGGCAGCAACATGTCCGTTTATGAAGTGGGCCAGAAGATCAAAAACGCCTTCGGCCTCATCGAATCCTACGATATGACCCTGGAGGCCACGGTCACCAAGCTCATGTGGATCCTGGGCCAGACAAAGGAGCCGGAGCAGGTAAAGGAAATGTTCTACCAGACCGTGGGCCACGATATTTTATGGAAGGCCGTGACAAAATAGCCCCATACCAGAAGATCATCCGCAGACCCCGGTCAGAAATGACCGGGTCTCTTCTTTTTCCGGAGCTGTGAACAGAGTCTCTGCCTTTCCGTATTCCACAAGACGCCCCTCGGAGAAAAAAGCCGCGTCGTCGGCGATCCGCCTGGCCTGGGAGATGTTGTGGGTGACGATGACGATGGTATAGCGTTCCTTAAGGCCGAGAAGGGTCTCCTCGATCACCGCTGACGCCTTCACATCCAGGGCAGAGCAGGGCTCGTCCAGGAGCAGCACCTCCGGCTCCGCCGTCAGCGCTCTGGCGATACAAAGCCGCTGCTTCTGCCCGCCGGAAAGCTTCAGTGCGCTTTTGGAAAGTTCACCCTTTACTTCCTCATACAGGCCCGCCATCATAAGCTTCTCCCTTACGATCTCCTCCAGCTGCTCCTTCTTCCGGATCCCATAGTATCTGGGAGCATAGGTCATATTTTTATAAATGGAAAACGGAAACGGCTGGGGCGTCTGGAATACCAGCCCCACCCTCCGGCGCAGCTCCTCCCGGTCCATGGTGCGGGTGTCCCGTCCCTGAAGACAGATCTCCCCCTTCATCTCTGCCTCCGGCTCTTCCCACAAAAGACCGTTCAGCGCCCGCAGGAGCGTGGTCTTTCCGCTTCCGGACGGTCCCATGACCGCCAGGATCCGGCCCGGCCGGATCCCCATGTTCACATCCTTTAATACGGGATGCTCCCCGTAAAAAACACTGACATTTTTAAGCATCAGGATCTCTTCCATCGGTTCTGACTCCTCCTTGCGTAAGCTGTGGCCAGCAGACTGCTCAAAAGTATCATGGCCATCATCACAAAGGCCGTGCCGTAGGCTGTATCCATGGATGTGGATCCCTGGGCCACCAGAAGATACAGGTGCAGCGGCAGGGCCATGGCCGGAGAAAAGATACTGTCCGGCACCGCCGCATAGGCTACGGCTCCCGTAAAGATCATGGGCGCCGTGGCTCCCATGGCATAGCAGCCGCCCAGGATGATCCCGGATACCAGTTCCCCCCGGCACGCCGGCAGCACGATCCGCGTGATCGTATAGAGCTTCGAGCAGCCCAGGCTGTATGAGGACCTGACCAGCTCCGCCGGTACCTCCCGGAACGCCTTTTCAGCCCGTACCTCAATAAAGGGCAGGATCATCACCGCCAGGGCCACTCCGGCGGAAAAGATGCATCGGCCCAGATTCAGATCCCGTACCAGAAAGCTGTATGCAAAAAGCCCCAGCACAATGGACGGGATCCCGGAAATACACTGGATCACCAGGCGTATGGCCTGGTAGAGCCTCTGGCTCCTGCAATAAAACACCAGATAGAGGGCTGAGGCTGCCGCCGGAACAGAAGCGAGAACCATGGCCGTTCCGGTAAAGCACAGGCTTCCTGTAATGGCAGGCCAGATCCCCCCTTCTTCTCCCAGCACCAGTCCTTTGGGGGCCTCCGTCAAAAATTCCACGCTGATGATCCCGGCCCCCTGGAAAAAAACGTATCCAAAAAGAAACAGGACCGCTGCACAGACAGCGCTGATGCCTGCATACGCCCATATTTTCGTAAAGGTTCCGATCCATCTCATAGCGTCTCCCCCTCCATCCGGCTGCGGATCAGGCCAATGAGCCCGTTGATGAGGAACAACAGGAGCATGAGCACCATCCCCGCCGCATAAAGCGCATGGTAGTGGGTGCTCCCATAAACGGCCGTCCCCATTTCCAGGGCGATCACCGAGGCAATGCTCTCGCTCTTTCCCAGGAGCCTCGGGAACAGATTGGCGTTTCCCATGACCATCATCACCGCCATGGTCTCCCCCATGGCCCGGCCGATGGCCAGGATCATGGAAAGAAGGATGTTCCTCCCCGATGCAGGAAGGATCACGGTTGCAGCCGCATACCATCGTGAAACGCCCAGGGCACAGGCCACCAGCTCATATTTTTCCTTTTCCTTCAGCATGGTCTCGCAGCAGGAGGACACCAGGAAGGGAAGGAGCATCACCGCCAGCAGGATCCCTGCCGCCAGGACGCAGGAGCCGGTGGGCACTCCGGCCTTTAAAAACAGCTTCACTAACACCTGCAGGCCAACAAACCCATAGATCACCGAAGGGATACCAGCCAGAAGGTCCACAAAGGGATACAAAAAGCTCCGCAGCCGTTCCGTTGCAACAAACGCCAGGAATACCGCCGCTCCCAGCCCTGCTCCCAGAGCCAGGGCCAAGGCGGTAAAGGAGACTGCTATCGTAGCGGCAATGAAGTTGAAGATCCCAAACGAGACCGTCCCGGTATAGTCCACAGGCATCCACCTGCTTCCAAACAGAAAGTCCAGGACGCTTACCTCAGAAAACAGGGGCAGGGCTTCCCGGACGATAAAATAAATGACAAATCCCAGTACCAGAATGGAAAAGACCGTCATCCCGCAGATAAAAAACGCAAAAATCTTATCCAGCTTCTTTCTCATCGCACCTCTCCATCAACAGGACAGCCCTGCAAAGGGCTTTCTTTCTGTTTCTTACATACAGATACTGGGGGCGGCAGAATTCCCGGCATCCCCGGTCCTCTGCCATTCCCCCAGCTTTGATCCTATTGGACTTTTTTCGATTGTCAGAGTTTATTCTCCCACAGTAAAGGCCGGGATATATCCGTTGGCCTCTGTCACATCGTAGCCAGTCTGGGAGAAGATGTAATCAATGAACGCCTGCTCAGAGGGGCTGACCACATCACCGGTCACGAACATAACGGGACGCTGGATCTTATAGGTATCCCCAACGATATTCTCCACTGTGGGCTCAACGCCGTCTACCTTCATAGCCTGAAGGACCTGCTTCTCAGCATTGGCCTTATTGTACGCACCGAAGCCTGCGTAGCCGATCCCCCACGGATCATTGGCAATGTTTGTAGCCAGTTCCGTCATGGATGCGGACTGGGTCGCAGATGCGGTCACCTCGCTGTCGCCCATGACAGATTTCTGGAATACCTCATAGGCTCCGCCGGACAGATCGCGGATATATACGTTGATCGTCTCCGCCGGAAGGGAAGCATCCACCTGATCCCAGGTGGTGATCTCTCCTGCGAAGATCTGGCGGATCTGATCGGTGGTCAGATCGTCCGTTACTCCGCAGATGGGATTCTCTGCATTGACGGAAACCGTCAGGGCATCCCTGGCAACGATAAAGGACTGGTAATCGGCTCCCAGTTCCTCCACCTCTTTATCCTTCATGGCTCTCGCCACCATACCAAAGTCCGCAGTCTTATCAACAGCTGCGCTGACTCCCACGCCGGAGCCGCCCGGAGCCACATAAATGGAAATATTCTCAGCCGGGAAGGACGGATCCACCTTATCCCAGGTCACGAATTCCTCTGTAAAAGAAGAGGCCAGTGAGGACATGATCGGATAAAGGGAGGTGGAGCCGCAGAACAGCACGGAGGCCTGGAATTTCTCTTCTTCCTTTTCCGCTGCTGTGGTCTCAGTTTCCTTCGTCTCCTCCGCTTTTGTCTCTGCCGCCGTAGTCTCAGCTGCCTTTGTCTCTGCCGCCGTGGTCTCTGTCTTCCCGCCGTTTCCTCCGCATGCCGTCAGCATTCCCATGGATACGGACACAGCCAGAAGCTTCGCAAGATTCTTTTTCATTCTCTTTTCCTCCTTAGATAATATTGGGATAAAATCTCAAACATATCAAGTATAGTCTCGGAAGCTGTAAAAAGCTAATTGAATTTTTCTATATGGCATCTGAGGCTTTTACAGAAAATCTATCCTGGGTCTCCTGGTATCCCTGGAAGCTCCGTGTTATAATAGAAACGCTTCATAAAAATATACATAGGGAGAGCAATCATGAACATCCAGATCCCAGGCTATAAAACCTTAGACCTGTCCTTTCTCGTTTTAGATTATAACGGAACCATCGCCGTGGACGGCCAGATCCCTCTTGAGGTAAGGGAGGCCCTGGTCCGCCTTTCAAAGGATCTCCAGATCCACGTCCTCACCGCGGATACCCACGGGACCGCCAGGGCCATGTGCCAGGGACTTCCTCTGACCATCCAGACCTTTCCAGCCGGCTCTGCCATGGATTCCAAGCTGGCCATCGTCCGCTCCCTGGGGCCGGAGCGCTGCGTTTCCATCGGCAATGGCCGCAACGACTGCCTTATGTGCAAAGAAAGCGCCCTTTCCATCTCCGTCATCGGAGCAGAAGGCGCTTATTCAAAGCTCTTAAGCTGTACGGACCTGTGTACCACATCCATTCTGGATGCCCTGGCCCTTCTGGAAAAACCAAAGCGGCTGGCGGCAGACCTGCGGGGCTAGGCCCGCGCCTGGCTCCCGCCCGGAAGCCGCCAAAGGCATTTTCTGCAACAAAAAAATGCATCTGATAGGAATCGAACCTACGCACACGGCTCCGGAGGCCATTGCTCTATCCACTGAGCTACAGATGCATCTTTTATATAATACAACACTTTTTCAAAACTTGCAAGAGGTTCCTGCAAATTTTTTATATATTTTTTTGCGGCCCCCTATTTCCCTCCCCGGCTCCCGGACATTGGTATCTGGGTTTTCCCAGACTGGCCTTTCCGTATTCGATGGCCTGTTCCGGACACCGGCAGATGCAGGCCATACAGTGGGTACAGTCTGATCCCCACACAGGGCTCCCGTCCTCCAGACGGATATTGGACAGGGGACAAAGCCTTACACAGGCCCCGCAGCCTGTACACCTTTCCGTGGTCCTGAATTTTCCCGCATGGACGAACAGCTTGTAAAACACAGGATTCACCACGGTGCTGAGGAACCGGTCCAGAAGCGAGATCTCTGCCTTCGGAAGCGGATTCTCTTTTCTGATGTGTTCTGCGATCTGGTCCGCCTGGGGGATAGCCTTCCCGATGATCCGTTCTGCCTCCGTCCTGTCCGGCACCGGGAACATGGCCACATAATTTTCCGGCATCACTACTTTTCCACAGCCCATATATTCCATTCCCTTTTTTTCACAGAACCGTTTTGCATACCCTCCGGCATTTCCGATCCCGTCGCCGCAGGTCATTACAAAGTACAGCTTCCGGCTTCCTGAAAGCCTCGTTTTCTTCAGCCAGTTTCCCAGCACATGGGGGATCTGCCAGCCATAGGTAGGGCAGACCACCACAAACGGCCGGCTGGAGCTGAGCTTCCCATAATCGTTCTCCCTTATCATGGGAAACACATCCACAGCCGTATCTCCCGTTTTTTCTGCGATCCGCTTTGCAATAAAAGCGCTGTTTCCCGTTCCTGTAAAATATAAGATCATATTCCTTCCTCCATTGGTTTTATTATACTTCCAATTTTGAAAAATTACCAGTTTTTCCTCTATGTGTTGCTAAATTTTTGCTTCCTATTTATTTTTCGCGAAAAATGTATTAAAATACAGTGAAAATGGGAACTATAATGAATTTAAATAAAATGAGCTATATTGTACAATGGATTTGAGGTGACTAGCTATGCAGGAATTTTCCCAGCCCCTGGGCGATGCGGTAAAAAAGGCACGCGGTGAACTGGGGCTCACACAAAACCAGGTTGCAGACCAGATCGACGTCGATGTGCGTACAGTAATGAATATTGAAAATTATAAAGGGAATCCCAAAATGGAGATCTTATTCCCTCTGATCCGTGCGCTCAAAATAGATTCCAGAGAGATCTTCCATCCGGAGATCCGCCTGGATAACCCGGCTGTCAGTAAGCTGCACCTTCTGATCGAGCAGTGCAGTGAGGATGAAGCTGCTGCCCTGATCCCTATTATTGAATCCATTCTGTCCGCCCTCCGGACCGGCCGCCCATCCAGACCCGGCCGTTTATAATATTCCGGAGACTATTTCTGTCCAGTACCGGACCTTGTGAATAAAAGCGTATCTTTTTGCTCTCTTCATATGTATTACAATTCACCCTTGATTTGAAAACCAGCCTGTACTATAATGAAGGTGCCTGATGCACGCCAAAGTACCGCAGACCGATGCTTCTGCGGGAGTGCAGCAGGTCCTACATTCAGAAAGCCCGCTCTCCTGCACCGGAGAACGGGCCTGATCCCACTCTGTATCCCAGATCCTGTCCGGAAGCTGTGACCAGAGGTTTCCGGACCTTCAGAATCCGCACAGTATGATTCCTTCTGAATCCCAATAAGGCCGGGACCCGGAGTGGGATCTTTTTTCTTTTCTATCCTATTTGATCGTGATCCTTCCCTGTCCCCTGGGATCTTTGTATTCTTCTCCCACGGTTCCTCCCAGATATTCACTGATATAGGAAGTGATGGTATCCACATCCACCATGGTCTCATCCTTTAAAATAGGACAGCCCATGAGCATGGACATGCCGTCTCCACCGGATTTTAACCAGTAGTTGTGGGAGGCCAGCGTATAGGTCCGGTTCACATCCAGGGGCTCTTCTCCCACATAGATATCCCGCACCCGGTACTCGCCGCCCACAGACACGAAATTTCTCTTTTCATCCAGCACCACGCTGGAGGGCACAGAGGAGTCCACCGTATACGTAAGCCCGGAAACGTGGATAAAGCCGCCGCTTTCCTCGGGATAATTCTTCACGCCCATCTCCAGGGCGTCCTTGATCTTCTGCCCGGAGACCTCTGCCATACAGATCATATTCCCATAAGGGAATACGCTTAAAGCGTCCTCATAGGTGATATCTCCGGCTTCGATCCCGGCACGGATGCCGCCGCCGTTCATAAAGCCGATATCCGCACCCATCATATAGCGGCTGGCGTCGGCGCAGAGGTCGCCCAGGTTGGTCTCTGCCTTCCGCACTGCCCGCAGCCCGGTCTCCGGATCCTTATCCATCAGGTCCACATCCGTGCGGCCCAGGACCACCTTCAGAGACTCCTCATACTGGGACTTGATCCCGTTGATGAAGCTCTCCATCTCCGCGTCCTTTGCCGGATTTCCCTCTGCGTCCGTCACGGCGCTCACATGGGAGGCCTGGATCTGTCCGTCGGTGGTGATGGTCAGCTTTCCGATGTTGGCAAACTTGGTACCGGTCTGGGTCAGTACCACCATCTCCCCGTTCTCGTTGGGAACATTTTCCACACAGACCTCATGAGAGTGGCCGTCAATGGCGGCATCGATGCCGGTGGTGTTGGCGATCACGCTTCTGGAGCTCCACTTCTCTGTGATCCCGTTATCGCCCAGATGGCCCACCATGATCACATAGTCGGCGCCTTCGCCCCTGGCCTGGTCCACGGCACTCTGTACCTGGCTGTATAAAGCCTCTCCCGTCTCATCCTCACAGAAGCCGAAGCGGTATCTTCCAAACTGGTCCTGGAAGTAGGCCGGCGTGGATTTGGTGATGCTCTCCGGTGTGGCAACGCCTACAAAGGCTACCTGGATATCGTCGTACTCCATGATCCTGTAAGGCGCAAACACCTGGGTCTTTGACGGCAGGTTTACAAAGTTGCAGGCAGAATAGCCGCAGTCCAGTCTGGCGGAAAGTCCCAGGAGCTTTTCCATCCCGTAGTCGAATTCATGATTTCCGGGAACGGCAAAATCGTATCCGGCCTTATTCATGATCTGCACCAGGTACTCGCCCTCGGACAGGGTCCCCACCGGCGCGCCCTGGATGGCGTCCCCGGCATCCACCAGGGTCACATACGGAGTCTCCTCCTTCATCTGGTTTTCATACCAGACAAGTCCGGCGTAGCCCATGTTTTCCTCGATGCCGCAATGGGTATCGTTGGTGTGGAGGATCACCACATCGTGATCCAGGGCAAAGGCCGTCTGGCACGTGAGGGCCGCCATAAAAGCGGCTGCTGAGAGGGTCAGGATCTGCTTTTTCATTTCACAACCTCCTTAAAATATAGTTTTCCCCATAAAAAACAAAGAAGTCCCATGAACCAGTCACGGGACTCCTGTTTTCAATGTTCTCTTTTCTGTTCCGGATCTTATGCTCTGGACAGATACTCGCCTGTACGGGTATCGATCTTAACGCGGTCTCCGGTGCTTACGAATAACGGAACGTTGATCTGTGCGCCAGTCTCAACGGTTGCCGGCTTTGTAGCGCCAGTGGCTGTATCGCCCTTGAAGCCCGGCTCTGTATCTGTGATCTCCAGCTCAACGAATAAGGGAGCCTCTACGGAGAATACGCTTCCGTTATAGGAGCATACCTTAACAACTTCGTTTTCCTTCACGAACTTTAAGGCATCGCCAACGATATCCTTGTTTAAGGCAACCTGCTCGTAGGTGTTGTTGTCCATGAAGTTGTAAAGATCGCCGTCTGCATATAAATACTGCATGTCCACGCGGTCGATCCTTGCTGCCGGGAATTTCTCAGTGGGGCGGAAGGTTCTCTCAACTACACCGCCGTTGATAACGTTCTTTAATTTAGTTCTAACGAAAGCGGCGCCCTTGCCCGGCTTTACGTGCTGGAATTCCATGATCTGTACTACCTGACCGTCAATCTCAAGTGTCACGCCATTTCTAAAATCGCCTGCTGATACCATAAATGATATTCCTCCTTAAAATCTGATTCTCTCATTTCACGCTTATGGCTGATTCTATCCTATTTTATACTATAATGCCTATGTTTTCAACCATTTTTTACAAAAATCAGGCAGCAGTTCAGCTGCGCAAAGATCCCGGCAGGAAAAAGCGCTGAAAACCTGATTTCATAAGCATTTTCTGTCTGGATCCCCATAGGGCTGAACTGTTTTAAAATCAAACATCCGGCTTCTGCCTTTGTTTCTTATAGGCCCGGAGCACCACCGCCTCCAGATACCGCTTGAAAACGATCTGGATCTCCTCATGGGGATCCATGGGCTTTGTGAGGATGCTGTAAAGGCCTGTGCGCCTGGCCCCCCACACGTCGGTAAAAAGCTGGTCCCCGATAAAGAGGGTGTTCTCCCGGCCTGTCCCCATGACCTCCATGGCCCGCTCATAGCCCTTCACCGACGGCTTTCCCCCTTTAAATATATAGGGGCTCTTTACCTGGCCGGCAAAGGGAGCCACCCGCGGCTCCTTATTATTGGAAAGGATGCAGGTGGAAAAGCCCATGGCCCTCAAGCGCTCAAACAGGCCGATGGAACGGGCGTCCGCCGGAGCGCCGTGGGGAACCAGGGTATTGTCCACGTCAAAGATGATCCCCCGGTAGCCCTTCCGGTACAGCTCCTCAAAGGGGATCCCATAGGCGCTGTCCACATATTCGTCTGGAAAAAATCGTTCTAACATACGCGCCTCTGCTTATTACTTATTATTAAGGAACTTGGCCAGCTCCTCCATGAACGCGTTCACATCCTTGAACTCCCTGTAAACAGAGGCAAACCGCACATACGCCACCTCGTCCACATCCTTCAGCTTCTTCATCACCAGCTCTCCGATCAGAGACGCCGGGATCTCCCGCTCCCCCATATTAAAGATCTGGTTTTCGATCTCATCGATCACAGCGCTGATCTCCTGGGAAGAGACCGGCCGCTTGTGGCAGGAAAGGAGGATCCCCTTCTCCAGCTTGGAACGGTCATATGTCTCCCTGGAATCATCCTTTTTTATGATCATAAGAGGCATGGTCTCCAGCTTTTCGTATGTGGTGAACCGGCGGCCGCACTGCTCGCACTGTCTTCTCCGCCTGATGGAGCTGTTATCATCCGCCGGCCTGGAGTCGATGACCTTGGTGTCCGACGCATTGCAGAATGGGCATTTCATTCTCTTTTCCTCACTTCCTTTATTTCTGCGGTCTGGGCGGTTCTTCCCGAAGCCGTACCAGGACAATGTCGTCCCCCATCTGGCACACGTCCTCAAAGGGGATCACAAATTCCTTTTCCCGGCCCAGAAAGCCGCAGACACAGCCAGGCCCCGGAACGATCAGGGCCTTTATCTGGCCCGTACATGGATCAAACTCCATGTCCCCGACAAATCCCAGCCGTCTGCAGTCGCAGACGTTGATGACCTCCTTGCGCTTTAACTCGCTCATCCGCATAAAATCCCTCCGCCCATACGATTCCGCTTATGAAAGCATATGCGCGGCGGTCTGTCCTGTTTCCTTTGTTCCGGCAGTTATTCCTCGATCTTCAGACGGTTCTTAAAATATCCGTCTGCACAGTAGATGGCTCCCACCGGATTGTGGGCCAGGACGCGGTCCTTGACCACCAGAGTCGTGACCCTGGCCTCCGAATACTGGTAAAACAGGGAGTCGTGGCCCACGCAGAGGCCCAGGGCGATATTGAAATCCGTCTTCTGCTCGTTTAAGAGCTTCGCCTGGAGGATGGGGTTGCACATGGCCTCATACTGGCCCGGTTTCAGTTTCTTTTCATCGGGGATTCCGGCCTCTGTCTTATCCACTCCCCCGGACTTACAGACGGCCGACACCACAGTAAAGCCCTCGTTCCTGAAAAGATCCGCCACGATCCTGGCTTCCTTTACAAAACCGATGCAGAAGCCCAGTCCGATCTTTTTATAACCCATCCGTTTACAGAATACCATGGTCTCCTTCAGCCTCGGCCACTGGCAGTAGCCGTCATGCTCGATCTCTGAGGAGGTCACGAAAAACTTCTGTACCTCCGGCTTCTGATACTCTGCCTTTGCTTCCTCCACCAGGGCTTCCTGGCGCATGGGACAGTTTTTGGGCATATCCTTATGCTCCGGATCCTTGCACGCATGAATCGTGCAGCTTGCGCATGTATACATTTTATCCTCTCCTTTTTTTCACAGCTGATTCTATTTTAACGCTTCCGTATACTGTCTTTTAAGATCTTCCTGGCGTTTTCTCCCAGGATCGCCGCCTTTTCCCATGGGGAAAATCCGGTTTCTTCTATAAGGCGGATCGCCGCTCTCTGGCTCCCATAGGGAAAATCGCTTCCAAATATCACCCGGTCCGGCCCAAAGGAGCCTGCGATCCGCTCAAACTCGTCCTTATCCTGGAATTCTGCGCTCATGGCCGTATCAATATATACGTTTTCCGGCATACGGTACAGCCTGTCCTCCCCGGTCTGGTCCATGGACAGGCCGCCCATATGGGCAAGGATCACCGGTACGTCCGGAAGGTGGCGGACGATCTCCTCCGCCGACGCCGGGTGCAGATCATAGGGGCTTGGGACCTTGGCGCAGCCGCAGTGGATCAGCACCGGAAGGCCCAGATGATTGATCCTCTCCCATATTTCCCTGTATTTTCCGTCCTCCAGATGTACTTTCTGGAACGGCGGATGGAACTTCACCCCGGCCATATGGAGATCCTTTAATTTCTCGATCTCCTCCAGCACGTGGGGACAGTCCGGATGGAGGCCTCCAAAGGAGATCAGATTGGTCCTTACGATCTCTCTGGCAAACCGGTTCACATCTGTCTGGGTCTCCGGCCTGGATACCACCGGCTGGACCACGGATAAGGAGATGTCTGCTTCCTCCATACGCCGGAGGAGGTTTTCCCGGATGGGAAGGCTGTCATAGGGATCCCCCTCCCGTCTGACCACCTCCATGGCCCGTCTGGCCAGGGCCACAGGATAAATATGGGTATGGAAGTCTATGATCTGTGTTTCCATGGGAAACCGTCACCTGCTTTCAGAATTGTTCTCCCTTCATCTTACCATTATTCCCCAGGAAATTCAATTTGTTTTGCAAAAACCAGGGAAAGCGCCGTTTTTGCGGGACGACAGCCCGGAGAGCCGGTGTGATATCCCGGTTATCTGAACATCAGATACAGGGCCAGAAGGAACAGGAAAAGCCCGCCCCATTGCCTGGTGATAAGAAGCGTCAGGAACACCACGAGCAGCAGAATGATGACCAGAAGAATGATCCCATTCATCGATCCATCGCTCTCCTTCCTTGTCATTTTTCTGATCTTATCTGTCGTCAGCATCCTTCCCCATGGCCTGGGCGATCTGCTTCATAGCCATATCTATATAAAGATACACTCCGTCCCGGTCGCAGTGGTACAGGTTGGAATAGCTCGTACTTTCATTGGGAGAGATCGGATCAGGCTCCACCACCTCCGTGGCTTCCAGCAGTCCGGTCCCCAGCTCCACAGCAGCGGTGAGAGCCTTTTTCAGCACCGCAAGCTGCCCGTCACACCAGAGTCCTTCCAGATCTTCCTGAACCTTTTTGTCCTGCTCCAGATCCTGGAGAAGCTGTGCCGCCTGATCCGGAGACAGGTACACGCCAGAGCAGTAATTTTCAATGATCCGGTTTTCTGCCGGATTGGGAAAGACAGCCGGCACGATCTGCTCCCACGGAGTAAAATACCGGACATATTCTGGCTTTTGCTCCACCAGAAAAGAAAAGGCGCTCCCCCTGGTGTAAAAGTAATCCCGGAAAAAACCCTGGATCACTGCAATATAAAAGCCATGGCTCTTATCAAACAGCTCATCTGGTCCTGTCCCAGCTCCGACCCGCAGGGTATCCAGATACTTTTCCGCATAGAAATCCTCCATCCCATACTGTGCCGCAAGGGCCAGCACCTTTTCCTCCCGGCCCTGCTGTACCCATGTAAGAGGCCCAAAATACCATTCCCGCATTTCCTCCGGTGAGATCGGGTGGAAACTCACATCATATCCCATAAAAATCCTCCTTAATAATCCAGTAAAACCGGCACCTGCTGTTGGAGGAGCCGCCAGCAGGTGCTTCACCCGCCCGCAGGAGCTATGCGGATCGAACGCAGCCTGAGCATCCTCATTCTTCCGCACGCTTTGCACCGCCTCAGTAGACAGCCCCCAGTCTGGAGCAACTTCGGCGGCCAGCTCTGGGAGATCCCGCTCCCGCAAAGCTGCCAGCCGTTCAGACGCCAGTTCTCCCTCCAGAAGAGCGCAGTCCAAGGTGTCCTCCGTCTGGGGAGCGGGAAAGCGGCGCTTTCCCATCCTGCGGTCCAGAAGGGCAAAGATACCCTGTTCCAGAGAGTGAGCGTGCGAAGGGCCCATTGCCTTTTTGCGGGATCGCAGTCTTTCAGCGCTGCATACCCCAACTGATGGAATCACAGCTGCGCGGTCATAAATAAACTCCCTAATCAAAATCCATCCAGACCATGTGCTTTCCACAGTGGAGGCACTGGAACAGATAGCATTGCAGATGGCCGCCGTTGACCGATTCCCGGATCATTTCCTTCTGCTCCTCGTCCCACATGGGATCGTCCAGCACCTCATCCAATACCCCCAGCGCCCGCAGTTCCCTGGCTCCCACATAGCCCAGAAAGGCGCAATAGTCGCCGCAGTGGGCCCTCCAGTATTCCTGCTGCCAGCCGCAGTAGCCGGGGGTGCGGTGGATAAGCTCGTCCAGCCGCTCCGGATCATCTACGCCATCGTCCACAGAGTAATCGTCGTGAAAGCTTCCGTCATATTTCTGGGCTGCTTTGCCGTCTGCGATACATTCCGGGCACAGATAGTCAATATCCTCCACCGAAAAGAAGGGAGCCGTATAGAAGAGGCGGGTGATTTTTCCGCAGCAGTCACAGACAACACCCTCCTCAGACTCCTTAAAGGCCCCGGTATCCAAAGGATCCGGGTGATAGCGGAAGACGGGCAGTCCCATCCGGGCCCATCGCTCCTTCTCCTGCTGCTTTTCCTTTGGCGTTTTTGGCATGGGAACAGCGTAGTGGTTTCCCCAGCTTTCCGCATATTCCTTCAGTGTGCCCAGACGTTTGAGGACCTTCCGGTCTGAACGGTTCCCGATCCGTGAAAGCAGGTCGTAAGCGTCCTTCTTGAAGTCCAGAAGGTCGTACACATCCACCAGAACCTCTTTTGCCTGCCTGTCTCCGGACTGCTCCAGTTCCTTTTTGAAACCATAGAGAGCGCGGACGCTGTCCGGGCCGCCGTCAGCTGCGGAAAACCGTTTTTTTAGTTCAATATATTTTTTCAAATATTCGTTCATTTGCACGTTCTCCCATCAATCCCACCGGAAATTATAGTCAGTGCCGCTTCGATCCGCTCCGGGAGCTTCACTCCTCTAAGCGCTTCAGGTATGGAGCGGGAACCGTTTTTGTCAGCCATACTCCATTGGCGGACAGGTAAAAGAGCGATCCGTCCCTATGCATCTGCCCGGCATCCACCAGGTAGATCACAGGCTCCCCATGCCGGCGGCCCACCTTCTCCGCTGTTTCCACATCCGGTGAAAGATGGACATACAGGCGGCTTTGGGGGAGCAGTCCCTGGGCCTCGATGGAGGCGGAAAACCGTCGGGCAGTTCCATGGTACAGCGTCTCCGGCGGCTCGGCCACAGGAAGTTCCACATCCACCTGGACGGAGTGGCCCTGGCTGGCCCGGATCCGCGTCCGGTCTTCATTGAAAACATACCGCTGCTTGCTGTCGCTCCTCACGATCTCCTCCAGAATATCCTGGTCAATAAAATACTTCTTACTGATGCCTGCCAGCAGCGCATTTACATCCGCCCAGCCGTGGGCATCCAGCTGGATTCCGATGACCTCCGGCTTGTGCCGAAGGATCAAACTTATATATTTACTGATCCTTGTGAGATCAGGCGTCGTCTCTCTCATTCCGTATCCTCCAGATCATTGGTCAGGCTGACTCCACCCGGATGACCGGCCTGTAAAAGTCATAGTCTCCATTCAGTTCATTGTCCTCCTGCACTTCCGGCTTACAAGTGGGGCGAACAGGGAAGAAAGCCCAGGAACGGCCCCAGACCGCCGCAGATACTGCACCCGCCGTCGCCGCCGCAGGTGGTGAATCCATCGGCCTGCACCACCTCCCGCATATAGGGATCATAGGCAATGGACAGGCCAAAGAAGTTGGGTTCCTCCATATCGTAAGGCCTGTCCCCGTCCTCCTCCATATCTTCAAACCAGTGCAGACGCATGGAGTAGTCCAGCCCATCCCCCCAGGGAAACAGGGTCCGGCACCCGCCGCCGCACAGATAGGCCCACTCGTCTGCTGTGGGCAGGGAAAGGCCCTGTTTCTTCAGCTGGTCAAGAAGGGCTTCATACTCTGTGCGGTGATAGATCCAGGTCTGAAAGCCATCCTCTGTCCGTTCCATACGGGCCGACTGGTGCAGGGTAAGGCTGCTGCTGTCACTCCAGGCGAAGTCCCGGAATTCCTTCAGCCAGTCAGGATGGGCGGTCAGCCTGGGATCATCCAGCTGTACCGGCTCCCAGCAGAGCTCCTCCAGCTCCCGGCCTGCCAGCATGGGGCCGATGGATGCCTGCCGCACGGGAGCCATGCTCTCTTTGATCAGCTCTTCCGGCTCCTGATCCGCCTCCCATTCCTGGAACAGGTACTCCAGTTCCTCCCGGCTTTCCTCATTCAGCCCCACAGCAAACCGTTCCCAGCCCAGTGTGACCGTATCGCCGGGGACAAAGACGAACTCGCGGCCATCCTTTTTGAATATGCCGGTGGTGCAGCTCTGGCCCCAGCGTTCAAAGGTATGCAGGCCGAGAAAGGCCATATCATAACGAACAGCCAGGTTCTCCATCAGCGCCTGCTTCTCAGTGGGATCCATTTTATTAAATTGGGGGCGGTATAAATTTACGTTCATGATCACTCCTCTTTCTGTCCGTTCAGTCTGCTCCGCACGATTTTTCCAGTTCCGATACCTGCTCCTCAAGATCCAGGAGCAGGCTGGAAAAATTTTCTGCGGTCTCCCAACAGAGCCTGTATACCCGGCCATGTTAGGCGCATCTGCACCGTCTTTTCATCGCCGCTGGCCTACCGGCCCATCCTGGACAGCAGCTCCTCCAGCTTCCTGGCCAGTGCCTCCACAATGGCGTGGCAGGGGTTTTCATAGCCCACGATCTCCAGATCCTGCAGCTCAACACAGTGGAGCGTTCCATAAAAGCCCAGTACGAATTCCGTCAATTCGGTGATCATCTGGCATCCTTCCATGTTGTCCACATCGGTCTGTCCTTCTTTCGCCGTCATCAGACCAATGATCCCCACCGCCACGGTGAAGGCACCGCAGCAGGATTGTTCGGTCTGCATCCCAAGGCCCATGACTGAAAACATCTTCCGGGTCTCCTCAGACAAATTCAGATGGTAATACTCATTGCAGGCCATGAACATCGCCTCGGCGCAGGACAGATCCGTTCCAATATGATAATAGTTTACCAGTTCATGCAGTTTCATTTTTCCCATACTGTACTCCAATCGCAAAGCATTTCATTCTGTGTCACCCGGCGCAGCTCGTCCCGCACCTCCATCCGCGCAAAGCCCCGCAGGTTCTGCCTCCAGCACCTGGGTCTGGGCATCCCCGCCCGGTTGGTTGGCGGCCAGCTTCATCAGCCGGGCACGGGGCTTGCGGTATTGACTGGCTGCTTTGTTCTGTCACATTTTTACTCCTGCTCTCTATAACTGGTTTCAATGTCGATGAACCGCACATATACGGCGCAGACTTCACCCTTGGCGTCGTAGCCGAAGTAAACGGGATAGTACCCATCCCCCCAGCCGGAGGCGAAGATGGGCAGGCTGCAGTCCGTGTCCGGCACCGGCCAGTTAAGCCAGTCGCCGCAGCTGCCCTGATACTCGGGATGGGCTTTGGCGTTTTCTTCCAGAAGATCGCAGAACAGGTCGTTGTAGGGGTCGATGTCCGGGTCCTCCTCCAGCCGCCTGGCCCAGTACGCCTTAAATGCCGCCTGGGTCTGGATGTCCGCAATGCACCCCATCCCGGCGTCCACGCCGAAACCGAAGTAGTCGTCATCTCCCAGCGCCGCGTCCAGCTCCTCATTGCCTGTCATGCCCAGTTCATAGCGGACAGGCTTCTCCTGGCTGACCTCCACCTTGACGCAGGCATAGCGGTCGCCGTATTGCTCACTGGGCACCACGCAGATCTTTACCGGGTAAGTTCCGGCAGGGATGGTCTGAAGGAACGGCAGGGCATCCTCCAGTTCCACCATCGGATCGCAGGCGAAGATCGTCCCAGTGGGGAAATGGACGGGGCCGATGTCCAGCACATCTACCGCCATGTTCCCGATCATTTTTTCTGTAAAATATGTTTCCAGGTCAGCTTTGCAGGCCAGTTTATCCTTGACGGATTGGTATTTGTTCAGCCATTCAGTTGCAGGCATATCCGTTTCCTCCTGTTGATTCAGTTTTTTGATATATTCACTCTTTGAGCCATCCCAGCAGCAGTTTATACACCGGCCATTCTGGTTTTACCAGTCCCGTTCCCGGATGGCTTCCTCGATATCAATGGGGATGCCAAACCACTCCAGAATATAGGCCACGGTAACTCCGATACAATCCCGTGCCACCGTTTCGATCTCACTGTCGTTCTCGTCAAACTCCTCCTGAAGATCATTGATGCCGCAGACCGCCTCATCCAATATTTTCTGCACCGCTCCAACGTCAGTTTCTCCGCTCTCCAGGAGACGGATGACCTTCTGGAGCTCTTCCTTTACCTTATCCACCAGGAAATCGGGATAGTATTCGTCCTGGTACATCTCGTCCAGCAGTTTATAATTGGGATCAAATGCTTTCATAGGGAGCACTCCTTTCTCATTCAAACATCAAACCGTATGATTCGGTCAGACTTCCGTCGTCCTCATGGAACACACACTGATACAGGGGCTGGCGCTGTGCTGCTTTACGGAACCGCTCCAGAACGGGAGCCAGTTCCCCGCTTGTTGGGATACCGAGCGCAGCGGATACCCGCCGCCAGCGGTCCACGTCCATATCTTCCAAGTTGCCGTTACGACATCTCTGCCCATATTCCTCCAAGGTTTTTTGGTCCACATACTGCTTTGCGTCACAGCAGTCGTGCCAGCAGATACAGTTCACAAGCAGGGAAAAAAGATCGTCCATGCTCTCGGCCAAACGGCCCGCCTCTCCTTCGCTGCTGTAATAGCCGATGGAGCCATCCTCCAACAGGTGGTATTCTCCGCCGGAGCCATCTCTGGCAAACGCCCTGCCGGGCAGGGAAAAAGTACATCGTCCCTCTGCGTCATCCCGCGGGGATAACTCATCCAGCAGGAAGAAGTCAAAAAGAGAATCAAATTCATCTGCCAGATCAGGATTTTCACGCAGTATCTTCAAATAGTCCATCGCTATTTTCCTTCCTTTCCAGTTCTTGTGTCGTCTCGTACAGTGGTTCTTCCATCCTCTCATCATTCTGGTAAAAATGGTCTTTGTCACGGCCCCGATGGCCGTCAGGCGGGGCAGCGTCCAGCGGAGTGCATACCGTGAAACCGTCCTCATCCTGTGACATTCCGAATTTCAGCAGAGAAATGTTCTGGGGATCCTGCAATATCTGACCGCACCAACTAGTAAAGTCCTGTTTCATGCTTTTAGTAGCACTGGAGGATCAGCCAGATCCGGTCAAAACGGCAGGCAGCCAGGTCCTCTTTGGTGATGTAGAAATAGATATGCCCGCAGTCCCCAAACATCAGCTCGAAGCCGCCGCACTCCACTGTATCCAGCTGGAACAGCAGCAGCCAGCGGTCACGGGCAGATCCTTCCGCCCGCTGGCGGATCTCCTTTGGGATCTTACCCCAGCCGTTTCCCAGATAATAGCCTTGGGTCACCAGATCACATTCGGCAAACATACTGTTCTGAATGATAAAAGGCCAGCCCAGCAGCTGGGAACGGTTTTCCAGCCCTTCCGGATCCTCTTCCATCCGTTCAGCCCACGCGGAATCAAAGGCATCATAGTCCTCCTCGTCTGGGAACGCTTCGCTGAAATCCTGCCAGGAAGGATAGGAGTTTTTTGAATCCATTTTGATCCTGACCATAGGAAACCTGAAATCATCCTCCATATCCGCAGGAAAGTCCGCAGCGGCCAGGGCCGAAATGTCCTCAAACCAATAAACGCGGGAGCAGCCCTTATCTTTAGGGTCATAGCCCCAGCACTGGGTATCTGTTTCATAGAAGAAGGAGAGCAGGCCATGGTCGGGCAGAAGATGCTCCGTGTCAAACCGGGCCAGCTCCGCACAGTTGAACTGGGCCAGGAAAGTAAGGGGACGGTCCTTCACCACATTGTCATAGCTCTCGCCCTCATAAGCAGGCCACACGAAATCAGCCGGCACATCGGGCTGCCCGCCAAAACGGGTGGCCCCCAGTTTGTATGTTTCTTTTCCTTCTATTTTCAGTCTGATGCTGTTTTTACCCAGCAGCTCCAGTTTTTCTTTTATACTCATGGCAGTTCCTCCTTGCTGCACTCTCATAGCTTTCCGTCCAGTGCCTCCACGGTTATCATGGCGGCGGAATCAAATTTACACTGCCGCAGTTCCCGCCCGCTCCAGACAAACACATAGGAAAAGCATTCGATCTCGTCCTGATACTCCTATTTCGCATACAGCTTCCCATGCTCCGAGATCCAGACCTCTGCCGGACAGCAGCAACCGATATGGCCGATCGGCTGACCCAGGCTTTTATATGCCTGGGTCAGAAAGTCTATTGTTGTCGTGGCCCTGCTCCTTATTCCTCAAACTCTCCCTCGATCATCCCATTCAGATACCGGCCAGGATCTGCAATAAAATCCTCCCATTTGGCCAGGGGATGGAACTCCTCATGCTCCATGTCCAGATACCACAGTTTCTTATCCCTGGGGCTCCACAGCAGCGGGCAGCAATGAGCAGAAGGGGCTGTTCTACCGCCAGGTCAGGATCGGCTCCATGCTCCAGTAAGAATTGGATCATGGGCACATCGTTTTGAAAAACTGCGATCTCCAGCGGCATCAGTTTGATATACTCACTGAGCTGGATAGGAACATTCAGATCCAGCCCGCCTTGAAGCATTGCCTCCAGCCTGGAAATATCGTGTTCATAAATAGCGGCAGCCGTTTCCGGGAGTATCTCCCAGCGGCCAAGATATGCAATTTGGTACATAAGACACCTGCTTTCGTTGTTGTCTCACCTTATATGGTGTCGTCCGGCCCAGCACCCGGCCTTTTCCAACCACATTTGTTCCCTCATAAATTAAGAACTCCGCATTGTTTTCTAACGAGCTGTAATCCACAGTATCCGGATAGAGAGGCTGGGCATTCCCCAAAGCCGGTCTATCAAATGCACACACAGCTCCGTCCAGAAAGCATACACCCAGATATTCCGCAGTTCCTGTGACAACAAAATGAGGACAATATTTTCCGCTGACCAGGCTGGGGGGCACCTTTCGTTTACCGCTCCAGAAGATGACCTCCACATGGAGCACTGCCCGGTTTTCATCTGTCCCGATCATGCTGTATCACTCCTATCCCACAATGGTAGTTTCCTGGATGTCCAGATTCTCAAAATCCATGGCGGCCAGCTTTCCGGCGGTCTCCGGGGTACACATGAACCAGGTGCTCACGCCCCAGGGATCCATCCTTGTGACGATGAAGAAGTCGGTTTCAGCGGGAGTCGGATCTCTTGCGTCAATCGTGTGGTCAGCGTAAAGGTACACCAGATCCACCTCCCGCTCCGGCAGCCACCTGGCCCGGCGCACACGGGGCTTTCCGTTTTTCAGTGTCTTTTCCCTGGGGTTCTCGAACCACTCCAGTTCTTTGATCTTCAGTCCAGTGAAGGTATCAGACAGCCGCCGGGCGATCTCCCGGTGGGTAAACACCCCGCAGTTCCAGGAGCCCATTAACCATGTCATGATAAAGTCTCCCACCTTGCTGCCGGGGGCAGGAGGTCCGTAAACGCTCTCATCCGCCCACATGACCTCCATCTTTTCGCACGGATCCGGCCGGGGACAGGGCCGCTTTCCTCCATAGCGGTGCATGATATTCACATAGCCAAAATCCCTGCCGGTCCGGTCATGCCCGTTGGCTTCCACTTTATAGGCAGTTATGGACATTGCAGTTCCACCTCCCGGGCCCGCAGACCTGTAAATCCGGTCACCATTCTCATGCCAGCTCTTCGTCCAGTATCTGGACTTTTGGGTAAACTTATCTCCATGTCTCCTCTCAGGTCTGCTGATGCTGCATGGATACAACATGGCAGTCCGGGCAGAACTCCACATAAAGCGTTCCTTCCGTACCGTCCATCAGGGTATCCCACTGGATCTGGGCCAGATATTTCATGGGCTTTCCGCAGTGGGGACAGGCCGTATATTCCCAGTCCTGCACCCAGTTGGCAAAACCGCCGATGGTGTTCACATCCTCGCAAGCCGCGCCATAAAACAGGGGAACGGACGATTTCCCCAGTATAAAACGGTTTTCCGTTAATGCCTTATATTCTTCTGGCCGGACATAGCAGTCCATCTTCCCTGTCCCATCAAAGGTCCTGGAGGGAAACACCTCCACACCGCCGTCCAGAGTAAAGCGGCTGAATGCAGGCCCATCCAGAAATCCCACACAGTTGGGACAGCAGGCGGCAGTAAGGATGCCGTCCAGCCCCAGGAATCTCAGCCTTTCATCCCGTCCATCCAGCACCAGAATATCCACCATCCGTCCGCCGCAGTGGGGACAGGTGTCCTCCCGCATCTGGCCCATACGGATAGGAGATCCTTCGCCTGGCTCTCCCTTCACCATCGGATAGCAGGTATCGAAGTTAAGCTGCATCCGCTGCCCTTCCTTATCAAAGGTCCAGCCGCCGCACTGGGCGTAGATGGATGGGTCCACATAGAGATTCTTTCTCCATGGGCGCGGATGTTTCTCCAGCTCCAAAAGCGTTTCCAGCGCCCGGTCATCTCCCTGCATGGCAAGGCAGCACATCAGCTCAGACGCTTCGCTGGAATTCTCCGCAGAAAGCAGGACGTGGATCAGGCCGTCCCGCACATCCTCCGGGGCGTGATAATAAAGCTCACAGGGATAGTAAACCTCCGCGGCCAGCGCCGCCCGCTGGATCCTGGGCGTGATGGCGTCCCGGTATCCCAGAAGCTTCCAGAAGTCCGTAAGCTCCGGATCCTCCATATCTGCCAGCCGCCGGATATTCCGGACCAGCCCGTCCTGTTTTTCCTTCACTTGCTCCGGACTCCAGTGAAGGACCGTATCCCTCTCCTGTCCAGACCTGCATTTCCAGCACAGTCCCTTATAGCCCAGAGGCGTCCCGCAGACGGGACATGTATACTTAAGGCTCATGTGTACTCCCTCCTTCTGAATGATAACCATGAGAAGCACGCTGCGCGGATTTCTTATGGTTATCGCGGCAGCCGCCAGGGTCTCATGCAGGCACGGACTTTGACTCGTTGCCCGCGTAAAAAAAGCCCCGCGCCGCTCTGTCTCAGGGACAGGCTGGCGCAGGGCATGAAAAAGCCGCGCTTGTGAAACCGCATCTGCCGGCAGATGTGGTCTCTTCAGCAACTAGAATATTCCTTTCATTTCTCAGAACAGCCCAAAGCCGTCCGCTATATCGGTCCATGGCAGCACCCTTTTCCATTTGCATAGTATTTTCATTATACCATGTCCTTCGGACATGGTACCCCTCCGGGAGATTTGAGCGCCTGGATTTTCGCGGTGAACGCGAAAACCAGATGCGCGATGGTATAATGTCTGTTTCCAGACATTATACCACAGCCTTTACAGATATGCGATAAAGAAGTGATGGGATTTTCCACATTTTCCCGTCATAACACTCCCTTCCATTCCATCCAGCTGACGATCTCCTGCTCCAGCTTCTTCCCCTTTTCCAGCATATAGCTCATAACATCCGTATACCGCCCGGCCGCCAGCAGATTCTCTGCCTTTCTCCTGTCACGCTCCTCCAGCGGCTTTGTATACTCATCATATTTTTTCAAAGTATCCGTATCCATATAGACCATATGAAAATCGATCCCTGTTCCCCGGATCAGATTCTCCACGATATAGAAGCCGTCCGGATCGATATCCCCAAAATGATGCCACTGCTTCCCCGGGTTATCCCCGGCGATCTGCTTTATGAATGCCTGCTTTGCTAAATTATGGTATCCGCTTAAGAAGATCAGAAACGCCCGTTCCATCTGCATCCGGTTGAATGAAGTCAGATTTTCCACGGTAATTACTGCCTCATCCCCGATATACAGCGCTTTCAGGCCTTTCAGAGCAGCCGAAGAAAAGGCCATGGGCATGGACGGGTCTGTCCGGACACACAATCCGTTGGAAAAGTAAAATTCCGCATTTCCCTTGAAATACACATAGGACGGATTGGGGTAGATCTGATGCTCTGCCAGAAGGATCCGTTCCGTCTCGCGCTTATCCTCCTTATCCCGGTCATCTGTGAGTCCCAGGAACAGAGACTCATAATCCCCGTATTTTCTCAAAAGCCCGCAGACCTTTGAACGGTATTTTTTCTCCCATCGCTTACTGTCCTTCAAAACCGCCATCGACAGCTCCCTCTCCAGGATGTCCTGCTGGTTCTGTAAAATGAATTTGCAGAGCTCCAATATGGCCTCTGCTTCCTTCCCTCCATAGAGTGGATTTTTATTTTGCTGTAAACGTCCGATCTGCTCCCGGCAGAACCGGTCCAGGAGCGGACTCATCCCCAGATACCTCTGATACAGCATGATCTGGTCCTGCTGTAATGAAAGCTTATCCCTTCTCTGCAGGACCTCATAATACAGATCCCAGCTCTCCGGATCTGCCGTCAGCTTTCTGATCTCTCCACTCCCGTACCTTATGGTGATCAGGCCATCCTGCTCCAGCTCCCGCATCCAGGCTTCAAAATCACGGATCTGATCCATGTCGGCGTAATCGGACGCATAGTCCGGGAATACCTTTTCCGGCGGGATCTGAAAGCTCTGGATCACCTTATTCTCTCCCTGATACGTCTTACTTCTTTCATACTGATCCAGGAGCGCTTCCAGCACCTGCTTCTGAACTGCATTATACCCCATAGACTTCCTTCACCAGACCTTCCACCGCGTGCGTGTAACGTCCCGATGTCACCAGGCTCACCGTTGATTCAATAAAAGCTCCAATACTGCTGATCTTCTCCGGCGGCGCAGCATAAAACACCTGGAACTGGTTTTCTTCAAAATATTTTACCATCTGCTCGATCCGCTCCCGTGACAAGGCAGAAAATGCTTCGTCAATAAAGGCCAGTCTCGCGCAGCAGACCTGCTTCGGATAATACTGGAGCAGGCTTGCCGCCAGAATGATAAAATACGGCGTCTGCTTCTCTCCATTGCTTGCAGAGCCCTGCTTTTTCGACAGATCCGCCTCGATCTCCTGGCTTCCCTGCCTGCTGAGGATCTTCATATCGTATGTAAAATACTTCCGGTAATCCGTATATTCCGTTTCATCCTCCTCTTCCAGGATCACGCTCATGAATTCCTGGATATCATGCTCCATCTCCTCGTCGTCCCGTGCTGAATTCATATATACTTCCGGAGAATTCATATACTGCTCCAGTTTCTTACAGATCCTGAAAAATACGCTGCGGTCTGCCTTTTCTGTCATGACAAACCGGTACGTATCGTTTCCAAATGGGATTTTCTTTAATTCCCGGTTGATCCCCTCTATTTCATCCTTTGCTGCCTGGATCGTCTCATTGATCTCTGCCACAAAGTCATTCATGAAGGCGCTTTCCAGCCTTTTCCCCTGCTCCTCCAGCTTATTATGCGCTTCCTCGATCTTGATGTTGGCAATATTTCTGTACTCGTCACGGTAAAACGGAATATAGCCGGTCCCCCGCCTGTTTATATCGATCTCCGCCAGCTTACAGTACTCGATCTGCGCGCTTTCCATCTGTTTGACGCAGGCGTCCACCTCGGTGCTTAGGTTCATGACTGTCTTTTTCGTGATCGCCCTCCAGGTCCCGGTCTTTCCTTTTAAAAGCTTTTCATACTCCTCCAGCATCGGGCGCTTTAATTCCAGATGCTGCATGCACTGGCGCTCATAGTCCTGATTCAGCTGATTGATCTCGCCTGCAGCCTTCTTAAGTGCGGCTTCGCTTTGTTCCAGTTCCTTTTTACAGCTCCCAATATCCCCGGCGATCACCTTTATCGCGCCTCCCAGGGCTCCATACTCCCGTTCTGCATCCTGCTGCTCCTGCAGCACTGCCAGAAAGTCCGGATTGCTCTGTATCTTATCAATATCCTGCTGGATCCGTTCCTTCCGCTCCAGGGTCGCCTCCAGGGACTTTGCCGCATCAAAATCATAATGGCCGGCCTCCCAGTCCACTCCCTCGATCTCGCTCCTATACCTGCGGCTCTGTTCCCTGTGCTTCTGATTGCTTCTGCGCTCCTCCTGTTTCTGCTTTTTTGCCTCTTCCTTCCTGTTTAACTGGAGTCTTATGGCATCCCCGCCCAGGCAGAACTCGGTTCCGTCCACGTCCATATTGGACACCGCATAGCTCTTTGCCAGCATGCCGTTTTTCATCAGGCCTCCCCTGGGATACTCATGAAGTTCCTCCAGAGAGCCGCATAAATGAATCCCGTTCAGCAGATAATTTGCGTATCTTCTGGCGTACACATTGGGGATCACCAGCATTTCAGCTGCAGACCCGGCGCTTATATCTGTCTCGGGAAGCTTGTCTGTGATCACCACATGAACGCCATGGAGCTTCCTTCGTTCCAGGACCTCCATGGCTTTGTGGCAGTATTGTCCGTCTACAATGATATAAAATCGTTTTCGTCCCAGAAAGGTCTCAATGGCCGCTCTCCACTCCGCGTCCTTTACCTCCTGGACCAGCTCTGCAAATAGCCGCACGTCGGTCTGGATCCCCTGCTGCTTCAGTTCCTCATAAATGATCCGTTTGGCGGCCTCTGCATTCTTTGGGAACACCATCTGGTTGGACTTCAGCTGCTTGATCTCCGTCTCCAGCTCATCCAGCTCCTGGTCCAGCTCCCGGATCCTGTCCCCACAATGGATCTCCTCCTCCCAGAAGATCTGCTTCTGCCCCTGCATCTGCTCTTTAAATCTCAGATAAGAACGGAGCTTTTCCTCTATCTGCTGCCCGCCTTCTGACAGATGGGCCAGACAGTTTCTGTCTTCCTCTTCTACTTCAATAAAGGGATCTGCCCATTTCAGTATCGCTGATATCTGGGCCTGCAGCTTCATAAGAAGAGCCAGCCCATTCTCCTGTTTTTCTTTTTCTTCATTGAGTTTTTCGATCTGCCGCTCCAATGCCTGGATGCTTTCCCTGACTCCACGGAAAATATCATTGTTTTCTGCGATGCGGCAGCGTTCTCCCGCCTCCTTATACCGTTTATCCAGCTCCTTCTGCCGGATCTCCAGGCGTTCCTTTTTCGTCTTCAGAGCTTCCAGCCGGATCTCCTCCTGCTTCTTTTCCTCTTCCTTTTCTCTCAGATCCTGGTAAAGAAGCATCAATTCCCGTATGCGGAGACTCCGCAGCTTTCTCTCATACTCGCCGGTCCGCTGCTCTATGGTCTCCAGCTGGGCCTTGCTGCTGCGTAAATTCTCATACATTTCCTTTATATGATCAAACTGATGCCGCTGTTCCCGCAGCTCCTTTAAGGAATCCACCCTTCCAGGCTCCAGCACACAGTCCTGGATAAACTGGTCAATATTGTTCTCCGGATTAAACGCCATCATTTTCAACAGCCTGGAGCGGTATTTGGACGCATTGCACCGCAGCCCCAGCGCCCGGAGCACCTGCTCCACCCCCCGTTCCTTTCCCAGGAACTCGGCAGACCTGAGCTTTTCTCCACGGACCGCCAGCTCATTTTTCGGCGTGAACCGGATCCTCTTTCCTTCCGTCGATGTAAAATTGATCTCATCGATCCGGGCGTCACGGCAGATGAACCAGCTGCTCCTGCATGCGATCTCATTGTCTGACTCCATACAGACCCCCACCACCAGAAACGACTGATCCAGCGGCGACCAGAATTCCATGGCAATATAGCTGATGACCTCTCCGGTCCTTAAATACCGCTCTGTGCCATTGCTTTTCGTATCTCCGCGCACATAACCGATCACCGTCCGGTCCCGGTCCTTTGCCGCCTTGTTGAACTGTGTATTCCCAGTAAGAAGGTACGTCATCGCGTCCAGGACCGTGGATTTTCCGCTGCCGTTTACTCCCGTAAGCAGTGTGGAGCCCTCCAGACGGATACATTCATTCTGGAACCTCGCCCACTGGACCAGCAGCAATTTTGTGGCTGTTTTTCTATTCATACTCATCTGCATCCTCCTCGCCCGGAACCTCCCCCGTTTTCTCAAGCATCCTTTTTCTCGTCAGTTCTGCAAAACGTCCAAATTCCTCCGATTCCAGCGCAAACTGCAGCGACGGATATAGTCTGACCAGGCAGTCCTTTTCTCCGATCTTTCCATTCACTTCAATTAAATTAAATCTGGAAAATAAAGTCAAAATACCAGTCATGGCACTTTTATCGATCTGATCCTTAACGCCATATTTCTCCAGTTCAAACTGTATTTCCGTAATGGATACCAGGATCGCCCGGGATAAGCTTCCCGAACGGATCCGGTCCGCGTATAAGGTCCAGAGGCAGCACAATACCACGCTCTCCGCCTTCTTTAACTGCAGGCGGTTCACCTGGACCTTCCCGCTTTCCCCGGCGTCGGCACAGTTCCTCAGCATTACGACCCCATTTTCCCGGTCCACCACGATATCAAAGCCGATATATCGGAAATAGGCCGAAAAAGGCTCTGGTCTTTTCGAGATAAAATAATAGGCCTTTTTATTCTCCTCATCCTTATCACGGACAATAAATGTATGTTTCAGCAGCCGCCGGCAGGAGCGCTGAAACAATTCCTTCTCTGATGAGGTATATGCCTCCCAAAACTCCTCTATCTGCATAACTCTTCCTCTTTTGAGATCTGGAATCTGCGGAGTATCATTCCATTGGTTTCCATGTATCCTTCTTCCAGCTGGATGGTATAACCATTTTCCGCCCCGTACGCCGCCGCAGACAGCGCGCAGAGCAGGTCCCGTTTGCTTTCCATCGGAAGTTCGTCACTTTGTATCTGCTTCTGACCGCCCATGACATGTTCCAGATAATCCTTCATTTTTTCTTTTGAATACGGATTATAGGCCGCCCTCTCATGCTCTTCTCTGGCCCGCCGCAGATCCTCCTGCGACAGCTCCTCCACCTCTGCAAAGGTTCCTTCCCGGATGCTCTGTGCCTTTCGCGGAAAACGGATGGAGCCTGTATCAATAAATTCATTTCTGTCCAGTAAAAAAAGTCCTGCCATCTCTTCCGGCAGCTCTGACTTCCATCCGGTCTCCGTCATGGATTCGGTGATATATCGTAAGGTCTGCTCCACATTTCCCCGGATATCCATTTCCCGGTTCCGCAAAAATCTGGCCCGGCCAACAGCGATCTGGAGATATACATTGATCTTGTGCTTGATCTCTTTCATGATACGGTCATAATCATCTGCCAGGAAGCCCCTGGTCCGCTGGATCATGTCCAGCACATATTCCCTGGCCTCCGCCTCTTCCAGCTCCTCCTCCACCGCACAGCCGATCACCAGAAGCTCAAACAGCGCAGGATCATTCTGCATCCGTTCCAGCTTCATACGGATGAACGAACGGTAGATGTGGATATTCTGCTGCTTCGTGAGCCGGGCGTATTCCCGGATGAAGCTTCCCTCACAGTACTCCAGAATGTTCTCCGTCAGGCTTTCCAGGGTCTCCTCCTGTACCATCCGTTCAATGATCTTCTTGATAAAGGTTGAAAGGCGCTTCAAAGATTTCGACAGCATCTTGGCATTCCGGTAAACATTTCTCAAGCCCTCCACATACGGATCTCCTGACCATTGCTCCTCATTTTTTAAAACATTGTAAATGTTATAAATGTAACTGGAAAACTCCTCCCGCTCCGGCGCCCTCAGCTGCTGTAAAAATTCAGCCAGCAGGATCCCCTGCTCCGTCATGATAATATACTTTTCGTAAGTCGCGTCGTCATGCTCTTCCTCCAGCCAGCCGACTTCCTTTGAACAGAATTTCCGGATGATCCCGTTTGCCAGATCATTATAATTTTTCCGGGCCCCCTTTTCATCCTCTTCCACAAAGTCCACATGATTTTCCAGCAGGTAGACCGCCAGCGAATCCCGGATATGGCTTCGGGAGATCCGATACGAGATCTCCCGGTCATACTGATCATAAATAATCTGGAGGCAGTCCGAATATACCCCGCTATTGCTCCCGCTGGAAAGACAGTTGAAAAATCCAGATGGTATCATCTGAAACAGCTTTTTCATTTATTTAAACATGCCGTTGTGGCATGCCCTCCTTGCGTCGTTCCTGCCTTCGGCACAAACAATGCATGAATCTTTGTTTACGGGTTACTTTTTATTTCATTTTGTGTTAAAATCCAGTTAGAGATATCAGTATACTACA
>JACRTJ010000013.1 GCA_014385265.1 Enterocloster hominis (ex Liu et al. 2021) | reverse complement strand
TTCCTCTACAATAGTTTTCATCATACAGTTTCCTTTACATGTTTTTCTTAGCAGTTAACATCATAAAGAAAAACTGTGTGATTGGGAAGCAGGGATTTTCTCTGTTTCCCTTTTTTGTCTTAGGAATAGTTCCTATATTTGCCAATGATAATTATACACTAACATGGGATTGCGGCAGTTTTGCGGCATTTGCCGGGAGTATGTAAGAGAATTGAAAGATTCTTCTGGTTGAATATTTTGTAAGATACTGGTAGAATGATACCAGGGATATACGGCTCCGGGATAGATCGTAAAGCAGGGGCTGTATGAAAAAAGGCAGATGGTAAGGAGATGGAGCTATGAAAACGAAGGGACTGAAGGTACTGACAGCTGCCGCCGTTTTAAGCCTCGGGCTTATGACTATGGAGGCGCTGGCCGCAGAAGGCTGGGCCATGTCTGGCAATACCTGGGTATATATGGACCAGTACGGAAACCGGGTGACCAATGAGTGGAGAAAGGGCGCCGATAATCTGTGGAGATATTTAAACGGAAACGGAGAGATGGCGGTCAGCTGCTGGGCAGACGAGGATTATTTTGTGGATTCCAACGGGATCATGGTGGCCAATAAGTGGGTAAAGACCCGTTCCTATTACGGCGGGGATGAGGACGTCTGGTTTTATTTTGGAAACAGCGGGAAGGTCGTAAAGGACGGCTGGAAGAAGATCGACGGAAGGAATTATCTGTTTGATTCCGAAGGTGTGATGCAGACCGGCTGGACAGAGGACAATCTGTATTATCTGGGCAGCGACGGAGCTATGAAGACTGGCTGGAGATACCTGGAGCCGCCTTATGACGAGGATGAGGACGATTATACCTACGGTCCGGAGAGCGACGACGGCCAGTACTGGTATTATTTTGCTCCCAGCGGAAAGAAGTACTGCACCTCCACCGGAGACGAGGAGGGCGAGTACCGGGTCAGCCGGATCGACGGAAAATATTACTGCTTTGATTCCACCGGAAAGATGCAGACAGGCTGGGTGTATATGGATGGAGATCCGGATTCTGCCAGCTCCAATACCATTGAGCACTGGCGGTATTTCGCAGAGCCTGAGATCAAAAATGCCAAAGTAGGAGCCGCCATCAGTGGATGGCTTTCCCTGGAGCCGCCGGAACGGCTGCTGGACAACGTGGACGAGTCGGTGGAATGGTACTACTTTAATAAAGACGGAGAGCCCAAGACAGGACCGGAGTTTGGGGAAGCCTCCACCGATGATTTCGTAAGGATCGATGGAAAGAACTATCTGTTTGATAAGCGGGGCAATCCGGTGAAGGGGCTCCATAAGGTGGAGATCGGGGACACAGGAGAATATACGTCCTACTATTTCGATGAGGATTCCAGGACCGTAGTAAAGGGAAAACGGACCATCGAGGAGGGCGACGGGACCAGGAGCACCTTCTACTTCAACGAGGGAAGCTATGCGGGCCGCGGCTTCACAGGCGTCAGGAGCAATTATCTGTACTATATGGGAAAACTTCAGAAGGCAGATTCTGACAGCCGCTATATGCTGGTGAGCCTTCCATCCGGCGGCCAGTATAAGACGTATGTGGTCAATACCTCCGGCCGTATCTCAAAGAATACGACTGTAAAGGACAGGGATGGAAACCGCTATAAGGTCAACAGCTCCGGTATCTTAACGGAGATCAACGGTGAAGCCGCTGGAAACGGCCTGCTGGGAGATCCTATTGAGCCGGTTTATGAAGAATTTGATTAAGGATAACAAACCGCCTGTACCGGGGCCGAGGGGCTCCTGTACAGGCGGTTTTTACGCGGGCCGCGGGTCAAAGTCCGTTTGTTCCTGCACGGGACCTTTCCAGCTGCCGCCATAACCATGAGAAATCCGCGCAGCGTGCTTCTTATGATTTATATGATGATAGATGGATTCTTTTCTTTTAAAAAACGCCAGAGATCGTCCCATACCTGGCCGCCGTCCGGATCCCGGAAGGGAATACAGAGATTTTCTCCGGTAAATACGGCCATGATCCCGTCCTGGCAGGCGATCCGGTTGATCCGGCTGTAATAAACGGGAATGAGCTTCTGGTCCTTCTGGCGGACGATGGAAAAGTAGTTTTCGTAAAAGCAGACCGTAAAGCCGGGGTCACCTCCCAGGATCTGATCCAGCACCGAGGAAAGCCGGCGGACCAGAAAAGCCTTTCCTGCAAGATTAAAGACCAGGAGAAGGAGGGCGGAGCCAGCGTAATAAAGGGCCAGCTTATGGCGGCCCCCAAGGAAAAAGAAAAGGCCTGCGGCGGCAAAGAGGGCGGAAAGCAGGCTGACTGTGACGGAAAACCACCGGGGGAAGACATGTCCCCGGAATTTTTTTACAGCCTCCCTGGTACCGCAGCCCTCGAATATAAATGCTGGTGACATGGAAACCTCCCTGAATGATACCTTATGACATAAGAAGACCGGCATACCCGCGGGAGCATGCCGGTCGGTTTATATCCTAGATCTCTTCTCCGTCAATGAATACGTGCTTTACAACACCCTCAACAGTGAACGGTGTGCCGTCCATGATCACGATGTCAGCGTCCTTTCCTTCCTCCAGGGAACCGACTCTGTCGGCAACGCCAATGTGTTCAGCGGGATTGATGGTGATGGCGCGGAGCGCATCATACTCATCCATACCAGCCTTCATGGCAAGGCCTGCGCATAAGGGCAGGTAGTGGAGCGGGATCACCGGAGCGTCGGTGATGATGGAAACGTGGCAGCCTGCCTTTGCCAGAACACCGGGGGTCTCCCAGGTCTTGTTCTGAAGCTCAAACTTGCTGGCATGTCCGAAGGTGGGGCCCACAGCCAGGGGAACGTTCTCCTTGGCCAGCTCATCCACGATCATATGGCCTTCTGTTACATGCTCTAAGGTAATATCCAGATCGAACTCTCTTGCAATGCGCAGGGCAGTGCACAGGTCGTTGGCCTGGTGGGCATGTGCCTTTAAGGGGATCTCTTTATTTAATACCGGGATCAGGGCTTCGGATTTCTGGTCGTAAGCCGGAAGCTTGGAAGCATCGTCACCGGCAGCCTCAACCTTTGCCTTATAAAGGGAAGCCTTCTTTAATGCCTCACGGATCAGGGCAGCATTGGTCATACGGCTGGTAATGGTATTCTTCTGGTAGCAGCGCTTCGGGTTCTCACCGAAGGCGCATTTCATTGCAACGGGGAATTTCACGATCATGTTGTCCACGCGTTTGCCGTGGGGCTTCATGGCCACGAAGGTTCCGCCGATGGCGTTGGAGCTGCCTGGGCCAGTTGCCATACAGGTAACGCCGGCCTTTGCCGCCATTTCCATACACGGATCAAAGGGGTTGATACCGTCGATGGAGCGGAGCTGGGGAGTAACCGGATCATTCAGCTCGTTGTAGTCGTGGCCTTCATAGCCGATGCCGTATCCGTCCAGTCCGATGTGGCAGTGGGCCTCTACGAAACCGGGGTATACATTGAGGCCGGAAGCGTCGATGACTTCTGCGCCCTCACTGCTTAAGCCGGCGCCGATCTTTACGATCTTTCCGCCGTCAACCAGGATATCTGCCTGGAGCGGCTCTTTGGAAACAGCAGTATGGAGCGTTCCGTTTTTAATTAAGATCATGGGATAGTTCCTCCTTTTGGACTCACAGGGAGTCTGTTTTTATTCTTACGCAGCCAGGGCTGCGGTTAGAAGCTGGGAAACAGGGATCATGATACCACATTTACGGGCATTCCCTGAAAATAAGCTTCGATATTTCCGGCCAGGATGGATACCAGCCGTTTTCTGGTCTCCAGACCCTTCCAGCCCATATGGGGCGTCAGGATCACATTGTCCATGGTATAGAGCGGATTTTCGGGAAGCGGGGGCTCCGTTTCCTGCACATCCAGCCCGGCTCCGGCGATCACTCCGGTCTTTAAGGCCTCGATCAGCGCCGGTTCGTCCACCAGGGCTCCCCGGGAAGTATTGATAAGGAAAGCCGTAGGCTTCATCATGGACAGGGTCTCCCGGTTGATCAGGTGTCTCGTCTCCGGAGTCAGGGGACAGTGAAGGGAGACATAGTCGCTTTCCCGGAGAAGCGTTGGAAGATCCACGTAGTGAACGCCGTCTGCGTCCTCCCGGAAGGTCCGGGTATGGGCCAGGATCTTCATGTCCATGGCCTGGGCGATCTTTATGACCTCCCGGCCGATGTTTCCGGCTCCAATGATGCCAAGGACCTTATCATTGACCTCCACATGGCTTACCTGGAGATTTTTTGTGAAATTGTCATGGCAGCCACGGGCCAGCATTTTCATCTGGAGCTGCATGGATGAGCTTAAGTTCAGGATCATCATAACAGCCGTATGGGCAACCCGTTTGGAGCTGTATGCCGGGATGTTGCAGACCGTGATCCCCTTCTGACGGGCGGCCTCCAGATCCAGATTGTTGTATCCGGTCCCGGCTTCGCAGATCAGCTTCACGGAATCTGGAAACTGGCGGATCAGATTCCCGCCTACGGGCATTTCCTTGGTGACAACCACTGCTGCACCCTGGATCCGGGCGAGAAGCTGGTGCTGGTCCGTATCATCATAAACGGTCACATCCTCCGATAAAACAGAAAAATCAAGATTTCCGTCAAAATTCATTTTGGCGGCATTTAAGACCACGGTTTTATGATTCATGGGCATCCTCTCTCAAAACTTATTTTGTACCTATTGTAGCATAAATTTTCCAATAAGGAAATGTTTTTTGTATAAAACTTCTTAAAAGTCTCTGTATCAGCTGCGCTTTTCGTAGTCGTTCAGGGCGTCGATGGCCTGCTTCGACAGAGGAAAGATCACCAGCATATTGAAGATGGTCATAAGGCCGATGCCCACGTCGCCCAGGTCCCATACAAAGGTGTAGGCAGCCATACCGCCCACAAACAGCATGACCAGGGCCAGGAGCTTATAGACTGTCTGGGAAAGCCAGTTGTCGCCGAACAGGTAGGCCACATTGGAGCGGGCATAAAACAGGATCCCGATGAAGGTGGAGAAGCTGAACAGCCAGAGGGTGACGGCGATGAAGATAACGCCGAAGGAGCCCAGATGGTAATTCATGGCCGCCTGGAGAAGATCCATGCCCTCCAGACCGTTTATGAGATCTGCCGGAGCCAGGAGCATGATAAAGGCTGAGCAGCTGCAGATCACGATGGTGTCGATGATAACGCCGAAGGCCTGCATCAGTCCTGCTTTGGCCGGATGATCCACATCGGCTGCGGCAGAGGCACAGGGAGCCGATCCGGAGCCGGCTTCATTGGAGAAAAGGCCGCGCTTGACTCCGTTCATGAGAACAGCGCCGAAGCCGCCGGCAGCCACCTGGCGGAGACCGAAGGCCTCGGAAAAAATATGATGGAAGACCGCCGGAAGCTGTCCGATGTTTTTAAAAATAATAAACAGGGTGATGAAAAAGTAGCAGCCAGCCATAATGGGGACCATAATATCCAGGACCTTGACCGTGGCATTTTTTCTCAGTACGATCACAGCCGCCAGAAGCACCAGAAGGATGGTGGTATAAAGAGGCGGGATGTGGAAGGCGTTGGAAAATGCCGTGGATACAGAGTTGCTGATCACCTGGCTGATGCCGCACCAGCAGATCAGGCCGGAAATGGCAAACAGGACGGCGATCAGGGAGTAACGGGGCTTTGTCTGGCTTTTGCGGGTGAAAAAGTTATGGATATAATAGGCAGGACCGCCCCGGTAGCCGCCGTATAAGGGATCCTTTTCTTTATGGAGCTGTGCCAGGGTGGCCTCCACAAAGGCTGTGGAGGAGCCTAAAAGGGCTGTGACCCACATCCAGAATACGGCTCCCGCGCCGCCGGCGGAGATGGCGGCCACCACGCCCACCAGATTTCCCATGCCCACACGGGTGGCAGTGGCGATGATCAGGGTCTGGAAGCCGGAAATGGAGTTTTTCTGGGAAGAGGTCCGTTTTTCCACGGCAGTCTTCAGCATTTCGGGGAAGAGACGCACCGGAAGAAAGCGGGTGCGCGCCGTAAAAAAGATCCCGGCGGGGATCAGCAGAAGTACCAGGAGCGACAGACCCAGAGAGCCGCCGCCGGGCAGCGGGATCGTAACCAGATCGCCCCATAGAAGGTTGTAGATGGTTGTGATAAGCTTCATGATAGTTTTCTCCTGTAAAGTGTTATGCTTTAAAGTTATAGAAGGTATTATACTACACAGACAGGGAAAAGGGAAGGGGGATCCGTGTCTGAAGGAAGATTCCTGCGCATCCTCATCTGCGGGAGCGTAAGAATCCTGTAAGAATTTTGTTTTCCATAGTACTTGACATTACATAGTAGTAGATATAATATAGTATTACGAAAGAGAAAGGCCGGGAAAGGAAGGGTGGACAGATGAATGCGCAGTTAAAAAAAGGCGTCCTGGAGCTGGTGGTCCTGGAATCGGTCCGGCAGAGGGATATGTACGGCTACGAGCTGGTGGAGGAGGTATCCAAGGTGGTGGACGTCAACGAGGGAACCATTTATCCTCTTCTGAAGCGTCTGACCAACGAGCGGTATTTTGAAACGTATCTGCGGGAATCCACAGAGGGACCGCCCAGAAAATACTACCATCTGACGGCGGCCGGCGTCTTGTACCGGGATACGCTGGAGAAGGAATGGAATGAGCTGACGGAAAAAGTAGGAGCATTTTTGGAGGGATGTAAGAATGGATAAGAATACATTTATGAGAGAGCTGGAGCGGTCGCTTTCCGTGCTCCAGGAATCAGAGCTCAGGGATATATTAAGCGAATATGAGCAGCATATTGATATGAAGGTAAAAAGCGGGCTGTCGGAGGAGGAGGCCATTGCGGATTTTGGAAGTATTCCGGAGCTGACGGCGGAGATCCTGGAGGCCTACCATGTACGGGCCGATTTCGGCCCGGGACAAAGGGACGGAGACGGCTGGAACGATGGGGACGGATCCAGCGAAGACCAGGGAGACGGAGAAAAAGAACTCCGGGCGGCGGCTGAAACGTGGAAGGCCAGGGCGGCCGGATCTTTTTCGGAGCTGGGAAGACGGGCCGTAAGGCTTGCCAGGATGGCCGGACGATGGGTCTCAGACGTTTTTGTATTCTGGAGGGAGTTTCTTGGGCGGCCTTTCCGGCGGTTTTCCAGGTTCTGGAAGCAGAGGAGGGAGGAGCAGCTGTATCGGACTGATGGAAGTATGGAGATGGAAAATGCCGGAAAGAAAAGAGGAAACGCCGGAGTATCTTTGGGAAGGACCGCCGGTTCCTTTGGGCGCAGGCTGGCAGGTATGGCAAAACGGTGCTTTAACAGTCTGATCCGTCTGACCGTCTGGACTGTCAGGTTTTTCTGGAACGGGACCTGGATCTTTCTGGCAGGCTGTATGGGCGGTACAGGACTTATGTTTTTATTCGGTCTTGGAGTTCTGGCCGTGCTGATGGTCCAGGGATATCCGGTGGCCGGAGTGACTTTGGGCTGTCTGGGAGCGACGGTGAGCCTGTTTTCTGCCGCCGGTCTGGCCATGACCCTTCGGTGGAAAAAGAAGAAAAAAGGACCGGGAGCCGTTTCCCAATGGGAGAATGGGGAAGCCGAAGAGGAAGCGTCCGCAGGAACAGAGGCGGCCGGAGAGGAGAACCGGGCGGAGAGCTGGAAGGAGAGCCAGGAAGAGAACCGGGAAGAGACATGGAAGGTGAACCAGGAGGAGATCCGGGAAGAGACATGGAAAGAGAGCCAGACAGATATCCCGGCAGAACCAGAGCATGAAAGCGGATGCGGAAAGGAAGGCGGGCAGTATGCGTAGGATACAGAAGATTTTATTTGGGACATTCCTGGGAGGTGTCCTGCTCTGCGGTGTCGGGGCAGGGACCGCGCTGGTGGAATATTCGTCCTTTACATATGCGGGGGAGAAGAAGATCGGCTGGGAGGATCTGGAGACGAAGAATCTGGATTTTTCATTTGACCGGCAAAAAGGCAGCCTGATCGTGGACACAGGCTTCTGGGGACGGAGAGTCAGCGATGGGATCGAGGCCGATCCGGCGGTTCCGGAGGGGATCATCCGGTATGAGGTCACTTATAATAAGAAGCGGGTGGAGCCGTTCCTGGAGTTTTATGAATTTCTGGAGGGACCTGGAGCGGAAGATCCAGGCGGGGACGGCGGACAGACCAAAGAAAAGACGGCCGGGGAGCCTCAGGGGCGTCTGGAGCTCATGGCCTCCAGCCGGGGAGGCGACCTGGAGATCTTTATGGAATGTAAGGACGAATTTTTAAAGGAAGTGAAAGAGAAACGGATCTCCAGCTATGAGCCGGCGTATATCACAGAGGTGCGGATCCTGGTGAATCCGGCCGACATGGAGGCAGTGGAAGAAAACAGATAAAATTGACCGGGGACGCGTATTGTGCTACAATAAGGAAGGCGGCCTCCCACAGATGTAAGAGGCATACGCCAGAGACGGAAGATGCGGAGGCAGAATATGAACGTAAGAAAAGACCTGGTCCAGGGGCTTAGGGATGGCTTCCCCATTGGGCTTGGATACGCGCCGGTGGCGTTCACATTTGGATTTATCGCGGTTTCCGGGGGACTTCCCCTGTGGGCGGCGGCGCTGATCTCCTTAACGAATCTGACCAGCGCCGGACAGTTTGCAGGTACGAACCTGATCCTCCAGGGAGCCGGATACATCGAGGTGGCCATGACTACCTTTGTGATCAACATCCGCTACATGCTCATGTCCCTGTCCCTGGGACAGCGGCTGGAGAAGGGAACAGGGATCCTTTCCAGAATGGGCTTTGGCTTTGGGATCACAGACGAAACCTTTGTCATGGCGTCCCTGAAGCCTGGGATCCTCCGGGCGCCCTATCTGTTTGGACTGATCCTATTCCCGATCCTGGGCTGGAATCTGGGTACGATCCTGGGCGGAAGCATTTCTGCAGTGCTGCCGGAAGCCCTCCAGAATGCCATGGGGATCGCTTTATACGGTATGTTTATTGCGCTGATCGTACCGGCCTCCCGGGATTCCATTCATGTATTTCTGATCGTTGTGATGGCAGTGGCGGCCAACTGTATGTTAAAATATATCCCTGTATTTTCCTTTATCTCCCCGGGCTTCCGGATCATCCTGTCCACGGTGGCTGGAGCCGGACTGGGAGCGGCCCTGTTCCCCAGGGATGAGGCGGAATACGTGAAAAAGGAGGGGGAGACGGAGTAATGGAATCGCTTGATATGAAGCGGGCAGTGATCTGTATATTTCTCATGGCGCTGGTGACGTACGTGCCCCGGGTACTGCCCCTTACAGTTTTCAGAAAACAGATCAGGTCCAGATATATACGGTCGTTCCTGGATTATACGCCCTATGCGGTACTGGGGGCCATGACCTTCCCTGATGTGTTCACATCCACAGGAAATCTTGTTTCGGCCCTGGCAGGAACGGCGACGGCGTTTGTGCTGAGCTATTACAGGAAGGGACTGGTGACGGTGGCCTGCTCTGCCATCGCAGTCGTGTATATTGTGGAGCTTCTTTTATAGGAACTGGCAGTTTTGGGTATCTGAGGAGGTGTTTTGCATGCTGGTATTAAAGGGATCAGAAGCGGCGGCAAGGATCAAAAAAGAGGTGCAGGAAATGGTGGAAGGGCTTGGGGGCCATGTTCCCACGGCGGCCATCGTCCGGGTCGGCGAGAGGCCGGACGATCTGTCGTATGAGAGGAATGTGATGAAAAAGATCGCATCCTTTGGCATGGAGGCCCGGTCCTTTGCATTTCCGGAATCCATCCGCGAAGGGGAGTTCCAGGCAGAATTCCAGAAGATCAATGACGATCCTTCCATCGACGGGATCCTGTTATTCTGTCCTCTGCCGCGCCACATGAACGGCCGTACCTTTGAGGAGCTGATCCGGCCGGAGAAGGATCTGGACGGGATCAGTCCGGTGAACCGGGCCAGGATCTTTGCGGGAGAGAAGGACGGCTTTGCCCCATGTACGGCGGAGGCGGTCATTGAGATCCTAAAGACCTACCAGATCCCCATGGAGGGAAAGCGGGCCGTGGTGGTGGGCCGGAGCATGGTGGTGGGACGGCCGCTGTCCATGCTGTTTTTAAAGGAAAACGCCACAGTCACCGTCTGTCATACGAAAACGGCGGATCTGAAAGCCGTGTGCCGGGAGGCGGACATCCTGGTGGCGGCGGCCGGTAAGGCGGGAATGATCTCCGGGGAGTTTGTGAAGCCCGGCGCAGTGGTGGCTGACGTGGGGATCAATGTGGATGAAAACGGAGCTCTTAAGGGCGATGTGGAGTGGGACGGACTGGAAGCCGCAGCGGCGGCCGCCGCCACACCGGTGCCTGGGGGTGTGGGTTCTGTGACAACGGCAGTGCTGTGCCGTCATCTGGCGGAGGCGGCCATGCGGAAATATGGAGCGGAACAGGCGCAGAACTGAGCAGACTGAATAAAAATCTCCTGGAAATGGCATACTGGTTACAGGTAATCTATTTTCAGGAGGTTTTTTATGTGGGGAATTCTGGTGGCGCTGATCTCGGGGGCGCTCATGAGCCTTCAGGGCGTCTTTAATACGGAGGTCACAAAGCAGAGCAGTATCTGGGCAGCGGCCGGCTGGGTCCAGGCCACGGCGCTTATTACGTGTGTGGTCCTTTATTTCTGTACGGGCCGCGGAGAGATCTGGGGCATGTTTTCCATAGACAGAAAATACATGCTGCTGGGCGGAGTCATGGGCGCGTTCATCACATGGACGGTCATTAAGAGCATGGATGGGCTGGGACCGGCCAGGGCCACGCTGCTGATCGTGGTGACGCAGATCCTGGTCTCTTATGTGGTGGAGGTGTTTGGGATGTTCGGAGTGGAGAGGGCCGGGTTTGAGTGGAGAAAGCTTCTGGGAGCCGCTGTTGCCATTGCCGGGATCATTGTGTTCCGCTGGTAAGGGCAGAGAGAAAGTTTTCAAAAATAGACTTGTTTTTGGCCGGTGGTTTGGATAGAATAGAAGAAGGCAGAGCAGTATCTTCCGGAATATTTTTCGGGAGGTGCGAATATGGCAAAAGGATACTGGAAGGCCGTTCTGGCAGCGGCTTTTTTCATAGTGGCCGGAGTCTGCTACGGCGGTTCTCTTTTCCAGGAGGGAAGCATAGTCCTGGAAGGGGAGACGGAGGCCGGAGGGGCCGGGGTGCAGACGGCGGACGGGGCAGAAGGAAGCGGCCCATGGGCCGGTGAAGGGGCGGGCAGCCCTGGGACCCATGGAGCAGAAGCCGGTCCAAATACAGAAACAGAAAGCGCCCGGGCAGAGGTTGAAAGGCCCGGGTACTTTGTACATATCTGCGGCCAGGTGAAGGAGCCGGGCGTTTATGAGCTGCCGGAGGGAAGCCGCGTGTACGAGGCTGTGGAGGCGGCCGGAGGCTTTACAGAGGAAGCGGCTGCCGAAGCCTTAAATCTGGCAGAGAAGATCACGGACGGAATGAAGATCACCGTATATGACCGGGAAGAGGCCAGGACCCTGGAAGCATCCGGGACGTCTGAAGGCGGAGGTCCGGGATCCAGTGGGCTTGTGAACCTTAATACAGCCGGTAAGGAAGCGCTGATGACCTTGAGCGGGATCGGCGAATCAAAGGCGGAGGATATCATCCGTTACCGGGAAGAATCCGGAGGCTTTAAAAAGATAGAAGATATCATGAAGGTCCCTGGCATCAAGAATGCTGGTTTTCAGAAGATAAAAGACAGGATAACAGTTTGAGTGGAGGAGAAAATGGCAAGAGTTCTGGTTGTTGACGATGAAAAACTGATCGTAAAGGGCATCCGGTTCAGTCTGGAACAGGATGGAATGGAAGTAGACTGCGCATATGATGGAAACGAGGCGATCGAAAAGGCGAAGGAAAGGGAGTACGATGTGGTGCTTCTGGATGTGATGCTGCCCGGCCATGACGGGTTTGAGGTCTGCCAGGCGATCCGGGAGTTTTCTGAGATGCCTATTATCATGCTGACCGCCAAGGGCGGGGACATGGATAAGATCCTGGGCCTGGAATATGGAGCCGACGATTATATCACCAAGCCCTTCAATATCCTGGAGGTAAAAGCCAGGATCAAGGCTATCATGCGCCGGAACTCCAGAAGGAATGGGAAAAACGGACGCCAGGAGGATCATATGGTGGTGTGCGGCGATCTGAAGCTGGACCGGGAAGGAAGACGGGTTTTCATCCAGGAAAAAGAGATCAAGCTGACCGCCAAGGAGTTCGACCTTCTGGAGCTTCTCGTGACCAACCCCAATAAAGTATACAGCCGCGAGGCCCTTCTGGGCTACGTCTGGGGCAACAAAGCCATGGACAACGGAGACGTGCGCACCGTAGACGTCCACGTCCGCCGTCTGAGAGAAAAGATCGAGCCCAGCCCCAGCGACCCCAAATACGTCCACACCAAATGGGGAGTGGGGTACTACTTCCGCGCATAGCAATGAGCAGTGCGAAAAAACACAGCCCGAGATCTGCGTCATGCTTGCATGAAAGCAGATCGACGGCTGCGTTTTTTCATAGGGCGAACGCCCGCGAGGCAGGGGAAGCCTCCGGCTTTCCCTGGCTTGGCACTGCGGAGTCTATCATCCCAATCCCAGCATGAAGTCCGCATGAAAGCAGATCGACGGCTGCGTTTTTTCATAGGGCGAACGCCCGCGAGGCAGGGGAAGCCTCCGGCTTTCCCTGGCTTGGCACTGCGGAGTCTATCATCCCAATCCCAGCATCATGCCCGCATGAAAGCAGATCGCCGGCCTCATTTTTTCATAGGGCCTGGCACTGCGGAATCCCCCATCCCAATCCCCCCAAACCCCACCTTCAAAGGAGATCACCATGCAAAATATAAACATCAAAACACACATCAAGATCATCCAGGCCTCTCCCGCGGACCTTGACGCCGTCACCGCTGTGGAGGCCGTCTGCTTCCCCGCCGCCGAGGCGGCGGGACGTCAGTCCTTTGCCCATCGTCTGGCCGCGTTCCCGGAGTCTTTTTTCCTGGCCGTACATAACGGACAGATCATAGGCTTTATCAACGGCTGTGTGACCAATGAGACCACCATCCGGGACGAAATGTATGAGGACAGCAGCCTCCACGACCCTAAGGGCGCATATCAGAGCATTTTCGGCCTGGACGTGCTGCCGGAATACAGAAACTGCGGCATTGCCGCCCTGCTCATGGAGCATATGATCGGAGACGCCAGAGCCAAAGGCCGCAGAGGCCTGATCCTAACATGCAAGGACCGACTGATCCATTACTACGAGAAATTCGGCTATAAAAACATGGGCGTATCCGCCTCGGTCCACGGCGGGGCAGTGTGGTACGATATGCTTTTGGAATTTGAGGACCAGAAATCATGAGGATCACGCTGATCACCGTAGGGAAAATCAAAGAAAAATTTTACCAGGACGCCATAAGCGAATACGCCAAGCGCCTGAGCCGTTACTGTAAGCTGGATGTGATCCAGGTGACCGATGAAAAGACGCCGGATGGAGCCAGCGAGGCCCTGGAGACCCAGATCAAAGAAAAAGAAGGAAAACGGATCCTGGAAAATATCAAGGACGGCAGCTTCGTCATCGCCCTTGCCATCGACGGGGCCATGCTGGATTCGGTGGAGCTGGCGGGAAAGATCGAAAAATGGGGGATCTCCGGCGTGAGCCAGCTGGTGTTCATCATCGGCGGCTCCCTGGGACTGTCAAAGGAGGTGCTTTCCCGGGCCGATTATAAGCTGAGCTTTTCCAAAATGACCTTTCCCCATCAGCTGATGCGGGTCATTCTGCTGGAGCAGATCTACCGCAGCTACCGGATCATCCAGGGAGAACCATACCATAAATAATGCCAGGGGCGAACCACAAGCCCGTCTCCCGGCCATGCCGGAAGACCAAACAGACAGCGGGGATACGATGAAAACGATCGCGATCATAGATGATGATATCCATATTGGAGATATGCTGGAGGAGATCCTGACAAAGGAAGGCTATTCCGTTCTCCGTGCCTACTCAGGCACAGAAGCGCTGTATCTCCTGTCAAATAAAAAAATGGATCTGGTGCTGCTGGATCTGATGCTGCCCGGACTTTCCGGCGAGGAGGTTCTGCCGCATATTGGGAAGATCCCTGTGATCGTTCTCAGTGCAAAGGTGGATGTGCAGGATAAGGTAAACCTTCTGCTGGGAGGCGCAGCAGATTATATGACAAAGCCCTTTGACACCAAGGAACTTCTGGCCCGCATTACGGTCCAGCTCCGCAGGGCAGAGCAGCATGGGCAGAGCGGTGTTCTTTCTGTTGGAGATCTGGCGCTGGATACAGAGACGTTTTCTCTGACAGTCCAGGGACAGGCCGTGAAGCTGACCCGGACAGAATATGCCATTCTGAAGCTTTTGATGGAAAATCCCAGACAGGTCATTGCAAAGAGCGTCCTTCTGGACCGGATCAGCATGGACACGCCGGACTGTACCCAGAGGTCTTTGAAACAGCACATCAGCAACCTGCGTAAGAAATTACAGGCCGTCAGCGGTGGGGATCCCATTGAAACGGTGTGGGGGATCGGGTTCCGGTTAACAGAACAGAAATCCTGACCAGATTTTGACGTTTTTCCTGACCACTTTCTTGACTTTTATTTTGTATACTGGAGTCATTAAAGGAGGTAAAAAGTATGCGCTATGTTTTGCAGACCAACAGCCTGACAAAAAAATATAAAAATTTCCAGGCGCTGAACGGCCTTACGATGAATGTTCCCGAAGGCTCGGTCTATGGCTTTGTGGGAAAGAACGGGGCAGGCAAGACCACGCTGATCCGTCTGATCTGCGGACTGCAGGAGCCGTCTTCCGGCGATTTTACTCTTTACGGCATCCAGAGCGGCAGCAGGGACATGTCCAGGGCCCGTCGGCGCATGGGAGCCGTGGTGGAGACACCGGCTGTTTATATGGATATGACGGCGGAAGAGAATCTGAAACAGCAGTATCTTATTCTGGGGCTGCCGTCTTATGATGGGATCCCCGGGCTGCTGAAGCTGGTGGGACTTGAGGACACTGGAAAGAAAAAGGTAAAGAACTTTTCCATGGGCATGAAGCAGCGGCTGGGCATTGCCATTGCCCTTGCCGGAGATCCGGATCTCCTTGTCCTGGATGAACCGGTCAACGGACTGGATCCCCAGGGGATCGTGGAGATCCGTGAGCTGATCCTGAAGCTGAACCGTGAAAGGCGGATCACAGTCCTGATCTCCAGCCATATTCTGGATGAGCTTTCCCGCCTGGCGACCCACTATGGGATCATAGATCATGGCCGCATGGTAAAAGAACTGAGCGCAGAAGATCTGGATGCCGCCTGCCGCAAGTGTATCCGCATGGAGGTAAGCGATACAGGGATCCTGGCCCGTGTCCTGGATTCCATGCACCTGGAGTACAGGATCACCTCGGAAACCATGGCCGACCTGTTTGCAAAGCCCAGTGTAACGCAGCTTGCCGTTTCCCTGGCAGAGGAGGGCTGTGAGGTATTGTCCATGACGGAGAAGGATGAAAGCCTGGAAAGCTACTATCTTTCCCTGATCGGAGGTGGAAGCCATGATTAGACTGCTTTCTGCCAGCTTATACCGTCTGAAAAAAAGCGCAGCTTTCTGGTCCTGCCTCATTGGAATGCTGGTCATAGCCTCGGTATTTATGGTGATGCAGGCCACCAGTATGGAGTATACGGTCCCCTTAAGCCGGGTGATCTTTCTTCCTCTGAGCTTTTATGGTGTGGCTGCTGCCGCCATGGTCAGCGTGTTTACAGGAAGGGACTTTGCCGATGGGTTTATCCGGAATAAGCTGATCTTTTCCAAAAGCCGGAGCCAGGTGGTCCTTTCCCAGATCGTGACAAGCTGCATTGCCTGCGGCCTGGTCTATTCCGTTACGGTCCTCTATACCTTTGGGACGGCCCGGTTCTTTTTTGAAAATAACGTGGAGCCGGACCTGTTTGCCGGGTATTTTGCCCTGGGCCTCAGCATGAGCGCGGCGATCGCCTGTCTGTTCTGTGTCATTACACTTTTGTGCGGGGACCAGACCCGGGCGGTCGTATGGTGTATGGGGATCTCTTTTGGAATGCTGTTTCTCAGTCTGCACACCAACCAGATCCTGGTGCAGACCCGGTATAAAAACGGGGCCCTGAACCCGCATTACGTGGAAGGAGCAAAAAGAGTCCTGTATGGGATCTTACATGATCTGAATCCGTGCGGGCAGGCCGCCCAGCTTTCCTGCTGGGCGGTTTTGGAGCCCATAAGGGCGGTCCTCTGCAATGGGCTGTGGATCCTGGGAACAGCGGCTGCCGGAATCGTTCTGTTTCAAAGAAAAGATATAAAGTAAGAGGGATATTATGGAGCTTCCACAGCTGATCATTCTTGGAGTCCTGCTTCTGATGGCCGTTATCCTGGCTGCAAAGGTTTATTTTCTGCACAGATCCGCAGAGGAGATCGCAAAAGCGTTCCATGACATACGGACGTCGGATACCAACACGCTCATTTCAGTTTCCTCCAGGGACCCGTATATGCGGAGGCTTGCTGCGGATATCAATCTCGAGCTCCGTCTGCTCCGCAAAGAGCGCCGGCGCTGTCAGCAGGGGGACCTGGAATTGAAGGAGGCCGTTGCCGGCCTTTCCCATGACCTGAGAACGCCGCTCACGGCGCTCATCGGCTATCTGGATCTTCTGGAGCAGGAGGAAAACGGCGAAACGGTCAGGCGTTACCTTTCGCAGATCCGCAACCGGACAGAGGCGCTGAAGGATCTGACGGAGGAGCTGTTCCAGTACAGTGTGGCCGCGTCCTCCCAGGAGCTGCATCCGGAGCCTGTGGATGTGGTCGGGGCGCTGGAGGAAAGCCTTCTGTCGTTTTACGGCGTCATGCAGGAAAAAGGCATAGAGCCTGTGATCCATCTGCCGGAAGCTCCTGTCTGCCGCAGTCTGGATATAAGTGCGGTGAACCGCATTTTCTCCAATATCGTCAGCAACGCCCTTAAGTATTCAGACGGGGATCTCTTCGTCTGCATGGATCTGGACTGTGGAATTTCTTTTATCAATACGGCACAGAACTTAAACGCCGTCGCCGTGGGAAGAATGTTTGATAAATTTTATACAGTGGAGGCCAACAGAAATTCAACAGGCCTCGGATTATCCATAGCAAAAATCCTGACCGAGCGGATGGGCGGCAGCATTGAGGCAGAGTACAGCGAGGGAAAATTAAGGATCCGGATCCGGTTCCCAGAGGCTGGAAAACTGCTGGAGTGAGCCGTTCCCTCTCTGGCACGCTGGCACGCCCGATGGCGCCGCCGGCTGCCAGGAATGGGCCGCTCCCTTTAAAACCTTTCTTAAAATCAAAACCCATAGCTTTACCCCTGTCTGATTCAAAGTTTTCATTGTACATGATCTGATCCTTTATTCTGCAAGAACTGCTGTTGCCATGAGCATTTCATGATCTAAACATCCCCCAAGCACAGAACGAAAAGCCATTGCTGCGCCGCAAAATAATTTTTCCTATAAGCCTTCCGGTTAGTCCTGACTGCATAACATCCGCTTTCCTTACCATCCTTTTGTCTGGGAAATTCCATTGGCCCTGCCGGAAATTCAGATTCATAAACCTGTCCCGCCGTCATATACTGAGGTAAAGGAGCGTGAGGAATATGACGGCAGAAGAGCTGAAGCAGATATTTGGACGGGCTGTTCCGGATAGAGGGAAGCTCCAGGAGATCCGCCTGCGGGCGGGGAAGCCGGTGCTGGTCTTTATGGACGGACGGGAATATATGGTGGGCCGGGAGGGGCTTCTGGAGCCGGATGCAGATCTGTCTCCGGTCCTGGCAGATCCGGCGCTGATCCGGGAGATCCTGGGGATCTTTTCCAGGCATTCCCTGTATGCCTTTGAGGATGAGATCCGCCAGGGCTTTCTGACCATCGAGGGAGGCCATCGGGTGGGGATCGCCGGAAAGGCCGTCACCGAAGGCAGCGGTCTGAGGACCATCAGGGACATATCCAGCCTGAATATCCGCCTGGCCCATGAAAAGCCCGGCTGCGGGGATCCGGTGCTCCCCTGGCTCTATGAAAACGGCCGGCTTCAGAATACGCTGATCCTGTCGCCGCCGGGAGCCGGGAAGACCACACTTTTAAGAGACGTGGTGCGCCAGGTATCCAATGGAAACCGGTACGGGCCGGGTCTCCAGACAGCGGTGGTGGATGAACGGTCAGAGCTGGGAGCCTGCTTTAAGGGTGTACCCCAGTGTGATCTGGGAATGCGCACGGATGTGATGGACGGATGTCCAAAGGCCCTGGGAATGGTCATGATGATCCGTTCCATGGCTCCCGGCGCGGTGGCGGTGGATGAGATCGGGGACCGGGAGGATCTGGAGGCGTTAAGATACGTGATGAAATGCGGCTGCCGGATCCTGGCCACGGTCCACGGAAGCTCCCCGGAGGATCTGAAAAAGAAGCCGGTGCTGGCAGAAATGGTCCGGGAAGGAATGTTTTCCCGGTATGTGGCGCTTTCCAGGCGGTTGGGTCCGGGAACTGTGGAGGCTGTGTGCGACGGGGAACTGAGGCTGCTGGCGGGAAAGGGGTGCCAGAATGAGGAGAGCGGGGCCGGAAGCCCGGAAACAGAAGGAAAAGCGGAGGCTTCGGGAGCATGAAATATATAGGGATCCTTATGATGGCCGGGGCATTGGCTGCGGGAGGCTTCTGGGCCGCAGACCAGTGGAAGGAAAAGCTGGAGCTTTTGCTCCTGTTCCGGCAGATGATGTTTTATTTGAAGGGACAGATCCTGTATGCCAACGCCACGCTGCCGGAAGCGTTTCGGGAGGTGGGAGGACGGTACGCAGAGGGCCGGAGCGGTTTTCTTAAGGAACCGGGCGCGTTTTTCCTGCGGGTGGCAGAGCGTCTGGAGGAGCAGGGAGACGTGCCGTTTCCTGTGATCTGGAAGGAGGAGGCGGAGCGGTTTCCGCCGGGATTTCCCCTGGAGGCAGGGGACCATAAAAATCTCCTGGCCCTGGGAGAGAATCTGGGCTACGCCCATAAGGACATGCAGGAGCGGACCCTTCTGTTTTATCTGGAGGAGACGGACGGCTCCATCGGGTTTTTAAAGAGGGAAATGGAGAGCCGGACGAAGCTGTACCGGTGCCTGGGCATGGCGGCCGGGCTGTTTCTCATGGTGGTCATGGCGTGAAATGGCATAGGAGGATGGCATGGGTGTAAATCTGATCTTTAAAATTGCGGCAGTGGGGATCCTGGTGTCGGTGATCTGCCAGGTGTTAAAGCACAGCGGAAGGGAGGACCAGGCGTTTCTCACCAGCCTGGCGGGGCTGGTACTGGTGCTCTTCTGGATCGTTCCTTACATATATGAGCTGTTTGAAACCATAAAAAATCTGTTTGCCCTGTGAGGAAGGGGGAAGGCGTCATGACGATCATACAGGCGGCGGTCCTGGGGATCACGGCGGTGGCCCTGGCGGTCCAGCTAAAGCCCCTGCGCCAGGAATATTCGGTGTACCTGATCCTGGCGGCCGGTCTGGTCATTGGCTTTTTAAGTATTTCCAGGCTGGAGCTGATCCTGGACACAGTGCGGGCCATCGGGAGCCAGATCCGGGTGAAGAACATTTACCTGGGAACGCTTTTAAAAATGGTGGGGATCACATACATCGCGGAATTTGCCTCCGGGATCTGCAGGGACGCGGGATTTTCGGCTCTGGGGACCCAGGTGGAGATGTTCGGGAAGCTGTCCATCCTGGCGGTGAGTGCGCCGGTGCTCCAGGCGCTCTTAGAAACTCTCCAGGTGTTCCTGTCATGAGGAGGCAGAAGAAGGCCCTGCGTTTTTTTCTGGCCCTGGCCCTTTTCCTGTTCATGTTTTCCGGCCTGGCCCGGGCGGAGGAGGCAGTGGAGGAGCCCTATGCCCTGGAGGATTTTAACATGGAAGAGATCCAGAGGTTTCTGGACAGTCTGGACCGGGATCAGACAGGCGGCCTGTCCTTTGGCAGCGTCATGAAGGAGATCATGGACGGAAACCTTGGAGGGGTGCTTGGGGAGCTGGCCGGGAGGATCCGGGAGGGATTTTTTTCTGAGATCCGGACCAACGCCAGGTTCGTGGGACAGATCATCCTGCTGGCATTCATTGGAGCCGTTTTTTCGGGTTTTTCCAATATTTTCGGGTCGGGCCATGTGTCGGAAACGGGCTTTTACGTGGTATACCTTTTAAACATGGTCTTTCTGGCGGCCAGCTTTTTTGCCAGCGTGACCATTGCCGGTTCTGTGGCAGAGGAGCTGATGGAATTCATGCGGGTGCTCCTTCCGGCGTATTTTCTGGCCGTGGCCATGGCGGGAGGCGCGTTCACCTCCACGGCGGTCTGCGGCTTTACCTTTGGAGCCATCGGCGTGGTCCAGGCCGTGGTCTCCGGCGTGCTCCTTCCTCTGATGCGGGTCTATTTGATGCTGGTGTTAGCCGGGAACCTTTACAGGGAGGACATGATCTCCAGGACCACAGAGCTTTTGCGGCAGGGGATCTTGTGGACCTTAAAGACCATGTTCGGGATCATTGTGGGCTTCCATGTGATCCAGGGACTGGTGCTGTCCCAGGCAGATGCCTTAAAAAATGCATCGGCCATGCGGCTGGCCCAGATGATCCCAGGCATGGGGGCCGGAGCAGGAGCCATATCCCAGATGGTCATGGGCTCGGGGATTTTGATAAAGAATACAGCCGGGGCGGCAGCGGTCCTGGTGCTTCTTTTTATGGCGGCGGTCCCGGTCATCAAGCTGCTGGTCCTGATGTTCCTTTATTATATGGCGGCGGCGGTGATGCAGCCGGTCTGCGATAAGCGGCTGGTGGCATGCATGACCGGGGCGGCGGCTGGCCATGGGATCCTTTTAAAGATCGTGGGCTGCTCCCTGGCTTTGTTTTCTGTGACCATCGCCGTTCTCTGTGCGTCCACCAACGCCGTCTGGTATGCGGGGTAGACGGGAAAGGAGGAGGATTGGAAGCAGTATATGAATGGATCCGCAGCCTGGTGTTTTATCTGATCCTGATGACCACGGTCTTAAACTTCCTTCCGGACCGGAAATATGAAAAATACCTGAGGCTTTTTACCGGGATGGTATTCATTCTCCTGGTGTTCGGGCCCCTGGGGGATCTTACAGGGCTGGAGGAGCGCATGGCCGGGGCCTTTGGCCGGATCACCTTCCAGAATGATGTGAAGCTCTTACAGAGGGAGATCGCCGACGCGGACGGGACCCGGATGAAGCGGCTGGCGGACAGCTACCGGCGGGCGGTGGAAACGGATCTTATGACCATGGCGGAGAGTGCCGGTCTGGAATGCAGACAGGCAGAGGCAGTGGTGGAGGAGGATCCGGAGCGTCCGGGCTTCGGTTCAGTGCTGGAGGTGAAGCTGATCGTGGGGATCCCCGGAAGCGGGATCCCGGGGCCCCTGGAAGGGGACACGGAGGCCTTCCGGGGACAGGGAGCGGAAACCTGGAGCCGGGAGGAAAACGGCCGCGAGGCTGGGCTGGAGCGGCGCAGAAGGGCCAACCGGGAGATCGGAAATCTGAAAATAAGGATAGGAGAGTATTATGGAGTGGAAGAAGGACGGATCCGGATCGATCTGGAGGATGAATAAGGAAAAGCTGATCTTTGTATTCTGCTCCGGGCTGCTGCTGTTCGTGCTTTCCATGCCGGGGACAGAAAAGGAACGATCCCTTGAGGCGGCGGCTGTGGGAAGCGGAGGGATGGAAAACATGGACCGGAGCGGAACCGGCCGTCTTCTGGACGGGCCAGCGGACGGGCCAGAGAAAGGGGAACTCCCGGGCCTTTCCGGAGGGGCGCAGGCCGTCTCCGGAGGCAGCGGCGGATCTCTGTATGAAAAGGAGCTGGAGCAGCGGATCGCCAGCCTCCTGGACCGGGTAGAGGGCGTAGGAAAGGCAGATGTGATGGTGGTGCTGAAATCCTCGGAGGAGCGGGTGTTCCATGTGGATAAAAATTCCAGGACCTCAGCCACAGAGGAAAAGGGAGAGGACGGGCGCACCGTAAGGGAGCAGGAACTCTCTGAGAGCACCGTCATGGGTGGCGGGAACCAGGGGCCTGTGGTAGAAAAGGAGCTGACGCCGGAGGTGGCCGGTATCGTCATCAGCGCTGACGGCGGGGGAAACGCCAGTGTGCGTGCGGAAATTTCTGAGGCCATGGAAGCATTATTCGGGCTGCCGGCACATAAGATAAAAGTATTAAAGAGGGTGAAAGAAGGAGTCTGAGGAATGAAACGGATATTCAGGAGAAACCAGGTGATCATCACCACGCTGGCGATCATGATCGCGGCAGCCGGATATTTAAATTATTCTGCAAAAAAGGAGGTGGCGGGCTCGGATGTGTTTGAGGCGGGGATGATGGAGATCTCCGATGAGGACATTCTGGCGGAAAACCAGGCGGTGAACCGGGCGGACGACGGTACCTTAAAGGAGATCCAGAGTCTGGACGGGGAGCTTGAAAGCGCTGGAAGCCTGGACGCAGAGGCCGGAGGGGAGACACAGGCGGCAGACTCTGCGGGAAGCAGTGAACCGGCGGGAAGCGAAACAGAGGCCGCAGGCCTTGAAAATCCCGGGGAGGCGGTGCTCACCGGAGGCACCAGTGTGTCCGAGTACATAGCCGGCGTCCAGCTGAGCCGTGAGCAGATCCGGGCGAAGAATAAGGAGACGCTCATGGAGCTGATCAATAACGGCCAGATCCCGGATACGGAAAAGCAGGCAGCCATCCAGAGTATGATCCGGATGACGGAGATCTCTGAAAAGGAAAATGCGGCGGAGACCCTGCTCCGGGCCAAGGGCTTTGTGGACCCGGTGGTCAGCATCACCGAGGACCAGGTGGATGTGGTGGTCAACGCGGTGACCCTGACCGACCCGGAACGGGCCCAGATCGAGGATATCGTAAAAAGAAAGACAGAGGTGGGGGCCAACGGCATCGTGATCACGCTGATGGATCTGGCCGAGTAAGGCGGTCCCTGTATGCGCGCCGCAGAAATCTTCTGGAAAAGCCTATGCAAAGTTTTGCGGTTATGGTATAATGTCTGGAAACAGACATTATACCATCGCGCATCTGGTTTCTGCGTTCACCGCAGAAATCCAGGCGCCCAATTCCCCGAAGGGGTACCATGCCTGAAGGACATGGTATAATGTCTGGAGGACATGGTAGGAAAACTATGATCGCAGGAGGTAATCATTGTGGCAGCGGATACAGTAAGAATCAGTCATAAAGTATATGAGAAGGATCAGATCGGCGAGGTACAGATCGCAGACGAAGTCGTGGCAATCATTGCCGGCCTGGCGGCGACAGAGGTGGAAGGCGTGGACTCCATGGCCGGAAACATCACCAACGAGCTGGTTGGAAAGCTGGGAATGAAGAACCTTTCCAAGGGTGTAAAGGTGGATGTAACGGAGGAGCACGTTTCCGTGAGCCTGTCTCTGAATCTGAAGTATGGGTACAGCATCCCCAAGGTATGCGAGGTGGTCCAGGATAAGGTAAAGAGCGCCATTGAAAATATGACGGGGCTCATCGTTCTGGATGTGAACATCAAGATCGCCGGCGTAAGCCTGGAGGAAAACCAGTAAGGAATAAACGTAAGGGCCGCTGTCCGCAGAAATTGCGGGCGGCGGCTTTTTTCCTGTGTCCAGAAGTCCGGCGGAAAAACCATAAGAAACACGCTGCGTGGATTCCTCATGGTGATCGCGGCAGCCGCCAGAGTCTCGTGCAGCCACGGACGTTTGGCCGCTGCCCGCGTAAACAAAAAAGGAGCCTTATCATTTCTGATAAAGCTCCTGTATGACCTGTCCGGGAATCGAACCCGGGTTTACGCCGTGAGAGGGCGTCGTCTTGACCGCTTGACCAACAGGCCGAATCATCAAGCCTGTTTATAATACCATGGATTTCAAAAAAAGCAAGTCTTTTTTTAAAAAAATAAATTTTTTTTGTCTGCCTGCTGTGTCCGGGAAGCGCCGTGCGTCTGTCCTATGGGGATACTGTTTTTTGCATCCGTATACATAAAGGTCTTGTGAAACTATGCAGATTCATGTATAATCGAAAGATAAGACCAGAAAATGAAATCGAAGAAACGGTTCAGATTATAAATGGAGGTAATCCGATGACCAGAAGGGAAGCTCGGGAACATTGCTTTAAGATGCTGTTCTGCCAGGATTTTTATCCGGCAGAGGAAAAGGAGGAACAGCTGGAGCGGTATTTTGACGCTCCGGTGGAGGACGTTACAGGAAAGGACGGAGCGGACGAGGTGCTCCACCAGGTGGACCTGGAGGGAGCGGATAAAACGGCCCTGGAGGCCCGGGTGGAGGCCATCATGAAAAAGATCCCGGAGCTGGATGAGAAGATCAACGGGGTGGCCGAGGGCTGGAAGACCAGACGCATGGGCCGGGTTGAGCTTACGATCCTCCGGCTGGCTCTTTTTGAGATGAAGGAGGATCAGGAGATCCCGGAGAAGGTGGCCATCAACGAGGCTGTGGAGCTGGCCAAGAAATTCGGCGGAGACGGGGCCCCGGCCTTTGTCAACGGGATCCTGGCGAAGCTGGTGGAAGAAAGATCCGAATAAAATCAAGGCCGGAGAGCAGCTATGGCGGGAGTATATTCAGTCACGCAGGTGAATTCGTATATCAAAAATATGTTTGTCCAGGACTTCCTTCTTCGCCGGATCTCGGTGAAGGGGGAAGTTTCCAACTGTAAATATCACAGTTCCGGCCACATTTACTTTACCTTAAAGGATTCGGGAGGGACCCTTTCGGCCGTCATGTTCGCGGGCCAGAGAAAGGGGCTGGGCTTCCGTCTGGCAGAGGGCCAGCAGGTGGTGGTCAAGGGGACCGTTGACGTTTACGAGCGGGACGGAAGATACCAGCTTTACGCGTCGGAGATCGAGCTGGCAGGCCGGGGCGACCTGTACGTCCGGTTTGAAAAGCTTCTGCGGGAGCTGGAGGAGATGGGGATGTTTGCAGCCCAGTATAAGCGGCCGATCCCCAGATATGCCATGTCCGTAGGGATCGTGACAGCCCCCACCGGGGCGGCCATCCGGGACATCATCAATATCAGCAGGCGGAGGAATCCCTATGTGCAGCTGATCCTTTATCCGGCCCTGGTACAGGGACAGGGAGCCAGGGAGAGCATCGTAAATGGGATCCGTACCCTGGACGCCATGGGACTGGACGTTCTCATCGTAGGCCGGGGCGGCGGCTCCATCGAGGATCTGTGGGCCTTCAATGAGGAGGAGGTGGCCCGGGCCATTTTTGCCTGTGAAACGCCGGTGATCTCTGCAGTGGGCCACGAAACGGATGTGACCGTTGCCGACTATGTGGCGGACTTAAGAGCTCCTACGCCTTCGGCAGCGGCAGAGCTGGCGGTCTTTGATTACGCCAGGTTTGCGGCGGATCTGGAAGCCAGAAAGCGGAAGCTTTCCCGGGAGATGGGCTTTTTCCTGGACCAGGTAAAGGGAAGGCTGCGCCAGGATGAGCTGAAGATCCGGCTTTACCATCCCCAGCATGTGATCCGGGAAAAAAGGCAGCGGCTGGCGGACCAGGAGGAACGGCTGGAACGGATCATGGACGCCCGCACCGGGGAGAGCCGGTCACGGCTCCAGACCCGGAAAGAACGTCTCTCCCGCGCCATGGACCGGAGGATGGAAGACGACAAAAAAAGACTGGCAGAGGCCAGCGGCAGGCTCTGGGGGCTTTCTCCTTTGAGAAAGCTGAGCCAGGGCTTTGGATATATCGAGGATCAGGAGGGAAAACGGCTGGGCTCTGTAAAGCAGGCGCCGCCGGGGAGCGGGATCACCGTACAGGTGGCAGACGGAACGCTTTCGGCCCTGGTAACGGAAAGGAATGAGGAGTCGGGATGGCAGAACTGGATAAAAACGGAGCAGACATGACCATAGAGGAAACGTTTGCGGCCCTGGACGATCTGATCGGCCGCCTGGAGGGCGGAAAGGGCTCCCTGGAGGATGCCTTTAAGAATTATGAGGAAGGCATGCGGCTGGTGAAGAGCTGCAATGAGAAAATAGAAAAGATCGAAAAGCAGATCATGGTCCTGGGCGGAGGACCGGCGGAGGAAGAGGACGATGGAACGCAGTTTTAAAGAATTACTGGAACAGAAAACGGCGGAAACAGAGGCGGCGGTGTATGCGTACCTGCCGGAGGAAAAGGGCTTCCAGAAGACGATCTTCGAGGCCATGAATTACAGTGTAAAGGCCGGAGGCAAGCGGCTCCGTCCCCTTCTCATGATGGAGACGTACCGGATGCTCGGCGGAAAGGGAAAGGAGATCCTGCCCTTTATGGCAGCCATCGAGATGATCCATACCTCATCTCTGATCCACGACGACCTGCCCTGCATGGACAATGATGAGCTTCGCCGGGGAAAGCCCACCACCTGGAAGGTGTACGGCTATGATATGGCGGTGTTGGCTGGAGACGCACTGATGATCTTTGCCTTTGAGACGGCGGCTAAGGCGCTGTCCCTGGGCGGAGATCCGGAGCGGGTGGCCAGGGCCATGGGGATCCTGGCAGAAAAGACCGGGATCTATGGAATGATCGGCGGTCAGACGGTGGATGTGGAGCTGACAGGAAAGCCGGTTCCGGAGGAGCAGCTCTCCTTTATCTACCGGTTAAAGACCGGGGCGCTCTTGGAGGCGTCCATGAGGATCGGGGCAGTGCTTGCCGGAGTCGGAAAAGAGGAAGAGGAAACGGTGGAACGGATCGCTGCCGACGTGGGAATGGCGTTCCAGATCCAGGACGACATCCTGGACCTGGTGAGCACCGCAGAGGTCCTGGGAAAACCGGTCTTAAGCGATGAAAAGAATGAAAAGACCACTTATGTGACGTTAAAGGGACTGGAAAAGGCAAAGGCAGAAGTAAAAACACTCTCAGACCGGGCAGCAGACGCTTTAAACAGCCTTCCGGGGGATAAGGAATTCCTGGGAACGCTCATTAAGACCCTGGTGGACCGGGAGAAATAGGACTTAAAGGAGTAGGAACGGAATGCTTCTGGAAAAGATAGAACAGTCTTCGGATATCAAGAAGCTGAAAGCGGAAGATTATCCGGTGCTGGCGCAGGAGATCCGGCAGTTTCTGCTGGAAAAGATCAGCCGTACAGGCGGTCATCTGGCCTCCAACCTGGGAGTCGTGGAGCTGACCATGGCCCTGCACCTGGCCTTTGATCTTCCGAAGGATAAGATCATATGGGACGTGGGCCACCAGGCCTATACCCATAAGATCCTCAGCGGGAGAAAGGACGGCTTCGACGATCTGCGCCAGTTCGGCGGCATGAGCGGCTTCCCAAAACGGAAGGAGAGCCCCTATGACGCCTTTGACACGGGCCACAGCTCCACCTCCATTTCCGCAGGCCTGGGGATCGCCCAGGCCAGAGAGATCCTGGGCGAGGACTATTCGGTCATCTCCATCATCGGAGACGGCGCTTTAACGGGCGGCATGGCCTATGAGGCATTGAACAATGCGGCCCAGCTGAAGAAAAATTTTATTATCGTATTAAATGACAACGAGATGTCCATTTCAAAAAACGTGGGCGGCATGTCCCGGTATCTGAGCAATGTCCGCACCAGAGAGGGCTATGCGGATCTGAAGCTTAAGGTGGAACGCACCCTGAGGTCCGTGCCGGTGATCGGAAAGGCCATGGTCAACGGCCTTTTCCTGGCTAAAAACGGGATCAAGCAGTTTTTAGTGCCGGGGATGCTGTTCGAGGACATGGGGATCACCTACCTGGGGCCTGTGGACGGCCACAATGTGGAGGAAATGGTCCAGGTCTTAAAGGAGGCCAAGCGGGTCCGCCATGCGGTCCTGGTCCATGTGGTGACCACCAAGGGAAAGGGCTACGGCCCGGCGGAGCAGAACCCCTCCCGGTTCCATGGAGTGGACCCCTTTGATATTGAAACGGGGAAGCCGTTAAAAGAAAAGCAGTTCCCGGGTTATACGGATGTTTTTTCGGAAAAGCTCTGCGAGCTGGCAGAGAAGGATCCACGGATCGTGGCAGTCACGGCGGCCATGCCCGACGGCACGGGGCTTTCCAGGTTTGCAAAGCAGTTCCCGGACCGTTTTTTTGACGTGGGGATCGCTGAGGCCCATGCGGTCACCTCGGCGGCGGGAATGGCATCGGCGGGCTTAAAGCCTGTGGTCGCGGTGTACTCGTCGTTTTTACAGAGAGGCTACGATCAGATCCTCCACGATGTCTGTATCCAGGAGCTTCCGGTGCTCTTTGCCATCGACCGGGCCGGTCTTGTGGGCAGCGACGGGGAGACCCACCAGGGGATCTTTGATATCTCGTTTTTAAGCCTGGTTCCCGGAATGAGCATCATGGCGCCCAAAAATCTGTGGGAGCTGGAACGGATGCTGGAATTCGGCGTGGGCTTTGACGGTCCCCTGGCCGTCCGTTACCCGAGAGGACAGGCCTACCGGGGCCTTTCCGAATTTGATGCGCCGGTGGAATACGGAAAGGCGGAAATGCTTTTTGAGGAGAAGGACATCGCTCTTTTTGCCCTGGGAAGCATGGTCAGCACCGGAGAGCATGTGAGGGAAAAGCTGAAGGCCAGAGGATATTCCTGTACCCTGGTGAACGCCCGGTTTGTAAAGCCTCTGGACACGGATATGATCGACCGGCTGTGCAGGAGCCATAAGCTGATCGTCACCCTGGAGGAAAATGTGCTGCGGGGCGGCATGGGCATGTGCGCCACCCGGTACATCCATGAACACCATCCGGAGATCCATGTGATCCAGGTGGCTCTTCCAGACGCCTATGTGGAGCATGGGAACGTGTCGCTCTTACGGGAAATGCTGGGGATCGACAGTGATTCGGTGATCAAACGGATCTTTGCAGAATATTTAGATCTATATGACAGTCATGGAAATATGAAAATACAGAACAGTTTCGATTGTCCAAATAGTACAGAGAAGGAGCGTCAGGATCCATGAAGGAACGGTTAGACGTGCTGTTAGTAAAAAAGAATCTGGCGGAGTCCAGGGAGAAGGCCAAGGCGGTGATCATGGCCGGGATCGTCTATGTGGATGACCAGAAGGAGGACAAGGCCGGCTCCATGTTTGAGGAGACGGCAAAGATCGAGGTCAGGGGGAGCACCTTAAAATATGTGAGCCGGGGCGGTTTAAAGCTGGAGAAGGCCATGACCCATTTCGGCGTGACCCTGGATCAGAAGATCTGCATGGACGTGGGAGCGTCCACCGGCGGGTTCACCGACTGCATGCTGCAGAACGGGGCTGTGAAGGTCTATTCTGTGGATGTGGGCCATGGACAGCTGGCCTGGAAGCTCAGGAACGACCCGCGGGTGGTCTGCATGGAAAAGACCAACATCCGGTATGTGACCCCGGAGGAGATCCCGGACAAGATCCAGTTCGTCTCCATTGACGTATCGTTTATCTCCCTTACCAAGGTCCTGGGGCCGGTGAAGGCCCTTATGGAGCCGGACGGCCAGGTGGTATGCCTCATTAAACCGCAGTTTGAGGCCGGCCGGGAAAAGGTCGGGAAAAAGGGCGTGGTCCGGGAGCGGTCCGTCCACCTGGAGGTGATCCGCATGGTGGCGGCTTTTGCAGGAAGCATCGGCTTCGAGGCCCTGCATCTGGAGTTCTCACCCATTAAGGGACCGGAGGGAAATATTGAGTACCTTCTGCATTTAAGAAACGATGCCGGCGGAAACGTTTACGAAAACAGCTCCATTGATGCGGAGGAGATCGTAAACCAGGCACATGAGACGCTGGATTAGGAGTTCCGGCGGGAGCAGCATATGAAACATTTTTATATCATTGTCAACGAAGATAAAGAAGATACAAAAGCCATGGGTGCGAGGATCACCCGGTATCTGGAGGACCATGGATGCACCTTCAGGACCTCCAAAGGCGTGTTCAGCAAGGGAAAACGGTTTACATCCGTTTCCGACGTTCCGGAGGATACGGAGTGCGTCATCACCCTGGGCGGAGACGGGACCTTTATCCAGGCGGCCAGGGATCTGGCGGGTACAGGCCTTCCTATTGTGGGCATCAACCTAGGGGATCTGGGATATCTGACCCAGATGGGAAAGGGGGGCAACCTGGAGGAGCTTCTGGATGCCCTGCTTTCAGACCGTTATGAGATCCAGGAACGGATGATGCTCACAGGCAGGATATACCACAAGGGAAGACCGGAGGCCAGCCATATTGCCTTAAACGATATCGTACTGGCCCGGGAGGGGGACATGCGCGTCTTGAAATTTAAGATCTACGTCAACGGCCAGTTTCTGTATGAATACAGTGCCGACGGGGTGATCGTCTCCACACCTACGGGCTCCACGGCCTATAACCTGTCTGCAGGGGGCCCCATTGCCCAGCCGGACGGGGAGCTTCTGATCCTGACGCCGGTGTGCCCTCATACACTGACGTCCCGGACCATCGTTCTGGGACCGGAAAGCCGGATCCGGATCGAGATATCGGAAAAAAATGAAGGGTGCCAGGCAGCCGCCTTTGACGGGGGAACCAAGGTGGCGCTGACCCATGGGGATTATATTGAGATCGAACGGTCCAAGATGGTGACCCGGGCAGTGAAGCTGGACGACCGGTCATTCCTGGATATCTTAAAGCACAAGATGTACGACGCATAGGGGAAGAGGGCGGAGCCGGCCGGGGGCCGGAGCCGCGGATGGAAAAGGCAGAGCACGTTGTAACCGGAGGGATACGGAACAGTTACAGGAAAGGGGTAACAGACATGAAGGTAGACAGACACAGCAAGATCGTAGAGCTGATCGGCAAGTACCAGATCGAGACGCAGGAGGAGCTGGCTTCCTATTTAAAAGAGGCCGGATACCATGTGACCCAGGCCACGGTCTCCAGGGATATCCGGGAGCTGAAGCTTACGAAGGTGCAGAAGGAAAATGGCCGCCAGTGCTATTCGGTGATGCAGCATCAGAGGGACTTCGGGGAGAAATATATCCGCATCCTGCGGGACTGCTTCGTATCCATGGATATGGCCCAGAATATCCTGGTCATTAAAACTGTGTCCGGCATGGCCATGGCGGTGGCAGAGGCTTTGGATGTGATCGGCTTCCACGAGATCGTGGGCTGTGTGGCCGGAGACAATACCATCATGTGCGCCGTAAGGACTGTGGACGATACGATCCTTCTGATGGATAAGCTGAAAAAGATCCTGAATGAGCAGAATTGAGGTGATGGAATGCTGCTGGGCTTACACGTAAAAAACCTGGCCCTGATCGAAAAGGCCGAGGTGGAGTTTACCGGAGGGCTTAATATACTGACCGGAGAGACCGGAGCAGGAAAATCCATCCTCATCGGATCTGTGGGTCTGGCGCTGGGAGGAAAGGCGTCGAAGGACATGATCCGCCAGGGCGAGGACAGCGCCCTGGTGGAGCTGGCCTTTTCCGTGGACGATGAGAAGAAAAAAAACGCTCTGGAGGCCCTGGACATCGCGCCCGATGAGGACGGCCTCCTTATCATTTCTAAAAAGATCACCCCGTCCAGGACAGTCAGCCGGATCAACGACGAGACGGTGACCACCGCAAGGCTTAAGGCCGTCACCGGACTTCTCCTGGACATTCATGGACAGCATGAGCATCAGTCCCTTCTCCATAAGCAGAAGCATCTGGAGATTCTGGACGAATATTCCCGGAATGAAACGGAAAATCTGAAAAGAGACGTGGAGGAAGGCTACCGGAAATATCAGGCCCTCAGAGAGAAGCTTTCGGGCTTCCATCTGGATGAGGAGACGAGAAAGCGGGAGTCGGATTTTCTGCGGTTTGAGATCCAGGAGATCGAAAATGCGGCCATCCGCCCGGGAGAGGAGGAGGAGCTTTCTGCCGTCTGCCGGAAATTTTCCCACAGCAGGAAGATCGCCGAGGCCATGCAGACGGCGTTTATGGCTGTGGACGGAGCCGATCTGGGACGTGCGGTGAAGCATGTGGAGAATGCCGCCGCCTATGATGAAAATTTAAACGATATTTTAAAAGAACTTTCTGATGCGGAGGACATCTTAAACGGTGTGGCCCGGTCCATTTCCGATTATATGAATGAAATGGAGTTCGATGAGGAAACCTTTAAACAGACGGAGGAGCGTCTGGACCGGATCCGCAGCCTGATGGCCAAGTATGGAAATTCGGAGGAAGCCGTTTTAAAAAGCCTGGAAGAAAAAAGGGAACGCCTTCAGGAGCTGGAAAACTATGAAGAGCTGGCAGCGCTGGCATCCAGGGAGCTTGAAGCCCAGACCCGGTCCATGGAGCAGCTTTGCGGGACCCTTTCGGAGGCCAGAAAGCGTGCGGCCCGGGTCCTGGAGGAACGGATCGGGGCAGAGCTCATGGACTTGAATTTCCTCCATGTGGATTTCCGGATCGATGTGAGGGATCTGGAGCATTTTACGGCCCAGGGCGCCGACGAGGTGGAATTTATGATCTCCACCAATCCGGGCAGCGTTCCGCCCAGACCGCTGGGCGAGGTGGCCTCCGGCGGCGAGCTTTCCAGGATCATGCTGGCCATCAAGACGGTGTTGGCGGATACGGACGATATCCCCACTCTGATCTTCGACGAGATCGACACCGGCATCAGCGGGCGCACGGCCCAGAAGGTGTCAGAACGGCTTTCCTATATTGCCGGAAAGCACCAGGTTTTATGCATCACCCACCTGCCCCAGATCGCGGCCATGGCCGATACCCATTTTGAGATCCGAAAAACCGTGGAAAATGGAAAAACGTCCACCAGGATCCATAAGCTGGGAAAAGAGGAGCAGACCGAGGAGCTGGCAAGGCTTCTGGGCGGTGCGGAGATCACAGGCGCGGTGCTTGAAAATGCAAGGGAAATGAAGCGGCTGGCGGAAAAGAAGAAGAGGGAGCTGCTGGAAGAACGAAACGTCATCTAAAAACTGACAGGCTGAAAAGAGAAAAGGATCACATACTAGGAGAGGAGCATATCACTGCCCTCTCCTTTGCCGTTACTGGGGAAATTGCAGACGCCGTATGTTATGGACAGGGAAAAGCCGGGGCAGAATCATAAAGAAGAGGAGGTTTTGCCGTGACAAGAAAGGAACGACTGAGAAGGATCCTGGCCGGTGTCTTTTGTTTTTCTCTGGTCTTTACCATTGCGTTCACATGGGGCTATGTGAAGCTTGCAGTGCCGGACCGTCTGAACCTGGTGGTCAGCGAGGAGGAGATCTTCCATTTTACCCTGCCTCCGGGCGTCACCCTGGAGAGCGACAGCGAGGAGGTAGTCCTGGGGAATGCGTCCAACATCCCTGCAGGAAAGGTCCGGATCCAGACCACAGAGCCGGTGTCCATGTATGGCGCATCTGAAGGAAGCTACCACCTGGGAATGAAGCTTTTCGGGCTGATCCGCATGAAGGACATCCAGGTGGATGTGGTGGACGGGATGTATGCCGCGCCCTGCGGCGTACCTGTGGGGATCTATCTGAAGTCCAGGGGAGTCATGGTCGTTGGCACCGGGGAGATCGTCAACGACGCGGGCAACGTGGTGGAGCCGGCCTTCGGCGTTCTGAAATCCGGAGACTACATCGAGACAGTCAACGGACGGGAGATGGAGGACAAGGACGATCTGATCCAGGCCGTCAGCGCCAGCAGCGGAAGTCCCGTTTCCCTGGAGGTGCGCAGGGACGGGGAACTTTTAAAGGTGGAGCTGGAGCCGGTGCTGGCAGAGGATGGGACCTATAAGCTGGGGGCCTGGGTCCGGGACGATACCCAGGGGATCGGGACCGTCACCTACGTGGACATGAACGGCTCCTTCGGCGCCCTGGGCCATGGGATCAGCGACAGCGACACAGGAAAGCTGGTGGATATCCGGGAGGGAGGGCTCTACGATACCCAGATCATGGGGATCGAAAAAGGAACATCAGGAAAGCCCGGAGTCATGTCCGGGGTCATCTATTACGGAAAAGGTACAAAGCTGGGGGAAGTGACCGCCAATACAGAGGAGGGGATCTTCGGGACCGTCAACCGCCGGTTCCTGGAACGGTTCCAGTCCGAGGCCATTCCCGTGGGCTTCCGCCAGGACGTCCACAAGGGTCAGGCCTTTATCCGCAGCGACGTATCGGGGGAGGTGAGAGATTATGAGATCGAAATTCAAAAAGTGGATCACGCGAGTCTTCAGAAAAATAAGGGGATGGTGATCCGCGTCGTGGACGAAGAGCTTCTGAAACTCACCGGCGGCATCGTACAGGGCATGAGCGGCAGTCCCATCATTCAGGACGGCAAGCTCATCGGAGCCGTCACCCATGTATTCATCCAGGACTCCACGAAAGGATATGGGATCTTTATTGAAAACATGCTGGAGCATTGAGTCCAGGCTAGACAGGAGTAATAAGGAGGCGCTGCAAGCTTGCTTGTAAGCGCCTCCTTATTGCGAGTGTCCAATTTGGCGAAAGCCAAACACCGAGGAAAAGCGGAGCTTTTTCGAGGTGCCTGGACGGGTCAGCGGAACCGTAGGCAAGCCTGCTTGCAAGCGTCTCCTTATTGCGAGTGTCCAATTTGGCGAAAGCCAAACACCGAGGAAAAGCGAAGCTTTTTCGAGGTGGCCTGGACGGCCCGGTGGAAAAACCAATATAGCCCGCCTTTTAACGATGCATACCATGTTTGACTTTTTTTCAAAAAATATTGTATTTATTTATATTTTGTGATACTATATCCACACAATGAGTGGATACATAAGGAGAACGAGATGGATAAAAAAGAAAGGATTGAAAAGCAGATAGGTACATTAAAAGGAATTCGTGAAATGCTGGATATGAACAGGACAGAATTTTCACGATACATGGATATTCCACTGAGAACATTAGAGGAATGGGAAGCGGGAAGAAGGCAGATGCCGGAGTACGTACTCAGATTAATTGCATATTACGTTAAGGTGCAGAAGTTGATGAAGGAAAAAGGAATAGAATTGGAGGAACGATATGAACAAAAATGAAATTGTAATTTTTGAAACAGAGGATAAATTGATAACGCTTCCTGTGGCAGTAGATCATGAGACGGTCTGGCTGAATAGAAATCAAATGGCTGAGCTTTTTGACCGGGATGTAAAAACAATTGGTAAACATATTAATAATGCTTTGAGAGAAGAGTTAGAAAGTGATAAGGCAACTGTCGCAAAATTTGCGACAGTTCAAAAAGAGGGTGAACGTGAAGTAGAACGACAAATTGAATATTATAACCTGGATGTTATCATTTCTGTCGGCTACCGTGTAAAATCAAAACGAGGCGTTGAATTCCGGCGTTGGGCAAATTCAGTTCTTAAACAGTACATATTGAAGGGCTACGCAGTAAATGATAATCGTATCAGGCAGTTAGGCGAGGTGATACGAATTATGAAGCGGACCGAAAACGAGTTGGATAGCAGACAGGTTCTTTCTGTAATAGAAAAATATAGCAGTGCACTGGATTTACTGGATTCTTATGATCACCAGAATATGACACGGCCAGAAGGAAATCGTGCGACATATGTTCTTACCTATGAGGAATGTATGGACGTGATCCAGAGCATGCGATTCGGAGATGAATCCGATTTGTTTGGAAAAGAAAAGGATGATTCTTTCAAAGGCAGTATCGGTAATATTTATCAGTCATTTGGAGGAACAGATATCTATGAATCTTTGGAAGAGAAAGCTGCAAATTTGCTGTATTTGGTGACCAAGAACCACAGCTTTTTCGATGGAAATAAAAGAATTGCTGCGACAATGTTTCTCTATTTTCTTGATAAAAATGAAGTACTGTTTATAGATGGACAAAAGAAAATAGAAGATGCTGCTTTAGTAGCACTAACCATTATGATCGCAGAGTCCAGACCAGAAGAAAAAGAAATGATGATAAGCGTGATTATGAATTGTATGTTATAAAGCTTGATTTTAACTTTGGAATATTGTTCTTAATGACGATCACTCATGAGCGGTAGTCGTCAAGGTCTCGTGCAGGCACGGACTTTGGTTCTTGCCCGCGTAAACCAAAGCAGACAACACAACGCGAACCATTGTGACGCCTGCTTTTTGACTGTCCCGATTTAACTTAGATGGCTCCAATACGGCGCGTCTTTTAACGACGGATGCCATATTGAGCTTTTTAAGAGTAAAAAAGATTGTATTTCTATGTATTTTGTGATACGAATTATGAAGCGGACAAAAACGGACCGGACAGCAGCCCGGTCCCCTCTTATCTCGTTCCTTTTTCCCTCAGCTTACAGCCGGCAAATGTAACACCGACCATGAGAATAAAGCCAGCGGCATAGGCGGGGAAAACTCCATGGCTCCAGTTTGTCAAACAGAAACCGAGGTTCAGCACCGGCAGGTAAAAAAGCTGTGTCCAGATCCCAATGCCATTGAGCCAGTAGGCATGGAGGACCAGTATCTGAATGCCGATCAGTACCAGGTCGAAAGCTGCGATCAGATTCAGGAAAATAACGATCTGCTTTGTCCTTTTTCCGTTTCCGTTCATGAGAAATGCGAGGAGGACCCAGGCAGACAGGAAAGCGAGGGAGATCACCCCGTACGGCAGGGAGGAATTGAGATTGGCGGACATATACCAGTCCTGTATGCGGCCGACAGCAAAGGGCAGTGCGCCTAAAATAAGTAAAGCAGCAGTCATCGTACATCCCTCCATCGTTTATTTTTATACTTTTATTATACATTGCCATGGAATGCCCTGCAACAGAAACCGTTGTTCTGCACACACATGTATGCGCCTGTTACGCAAATGGAGATATACACCAATGAAAAAGAAAAATAGTCCGGACGATCACATACAAGGCTGTGGACCCCATGGGGGCCGGGAACAGGGAGGCGAGAGCATCCCTGGATCTGGACAGCCGGTCAGACGCGGCTGAAGCAAGCACCGTGCATTGAGTTAAATACCAATTTTACATAAAAGGAGAGATCATATATGTCACAGGATAGAATCAGTTCCGGGAAAACAACGGTGTACTTCCATCTTCCAGGCCTGTTTGAGTTTTATGAGCTGTACAAAAGATTTCTGCCGTTATTTTTTGAACATAGGGAATATTTTTACGAATGGTGCGGGATCGGCTCCATATACGGCGCTCCGGCGGGATGCATCTGGGGCGGGGGCCGTGTCGGGGAAGGAGATCAGAATCCGGGAGAGGTCCTGGCGCTGCTGGAGAAGTACGGGATCTCTGCCCGTCTGACCTTCAGCAATTCCCTGCTCAGGGAGGAGCATCTTGCGGACCGGAAATGCAACGCTCTCTGCGCCATGTTTGAGAAGAGCGGGAAAACGAAAAACGGCGTTATCGTTCATTCGGAGCTTTTGCTGGAGTATTTAAAAAAGAAATATCCAGGCCTTTATTTTGTTTCCTCCACCACAAAGGTACTGACAGATTTTGACCGGTTCACAGAGGAGATCGACCGGGAGGAGTTTCGCTATGCGGTGCCGGATTTCCGGCTGAATAAGGCCCTTGACCAATGGGATACGCTGTCAGAACGCCAGAAGGCTAAGGTGGAATTCCTGTGCAACGAATGCTGTTTCTATGGATGCAGGGACAGGAAACGCTGTTACGAGGCCGTCAGCCGGAAAAATCTCGGGGAGGACGGTCCGGACCACTGCTGTACGGCTCCCGGCGCAGGGGAGGGCTACCGATTTTCCAGAGCCATGAAAAATCCAGGATTCATCGGAGCAGAAGAGATCCGGAGCGTCTATCTTCCCATGGGCTTTTCTGATTTTAAGATCGAAGGCCGGGGACTGGGCAGCGCCCTGGTCCTGGAGTTCCTTCTTTATTACATGACCAGGCCGGAATACCAGATCCATGTGAGAGAGGAAATGTATCTGGATAATATGCTGGATCTGTTTTAAGTGCGGCCTGTAAAACGGCGGAAAATCCACTTGCAGCCTTTCTGCGGATGCGCTAAAATAAACCGGGAAATTAAAAGGAAGCGAGGCGTCATATGGGAACGGATATGACAAAGGGACGGCCCCTGCCGGTCCTTCTGCGGTTTACGATACCGCTTTTGCTGGGAAACCTTTTCCAGCAGTTTTATAATATGGCCGATACGATCATCGTGGGCCGGTATGTGGGAGCCGGAGCCCTGGCGGCCGTGGGCTCCACCGGGATCATCATGTTTCTGATCACAGGCTTTGCCCAGGGACTCACCTCCGGCTTTACGATCCTGACGGCCCAGCGGTATGGAGCCGGGGATACGGCCGGTGTAAAGCGGAGTGTTTCCGCGGGGATCTTTCTCTCAGCCGTCACAACAGTGGTTCTCACAGGCTTTTTCCTGGCGGTCATGGATCCGCTCCTTCGTCTCATGCAGACTCCGGAGGACATTTTCAGGGAGGCGGGCCGGTATATCAGGATCATTGCCGCAGGAACGGCGGTCTGTGTATTCTATAACCTGTTTTCTGCCTTTCTGAGGGCGGTGGGAAACAGCCGGGTCCCGTTGTTTTTTCTGGTCTTTTCCGCCTGCTTAAACGTGGCGCTGGATCTGGCGCTGATCGTGGGCGGAGGCATGGGCGTGGAAGGTGCGGCCCTGGCAACGGTGCTTTCCCAGGCAGTATCGGCAGTATTATGCGGCGGATATATTTTCTTAAAAACGCCGGATCTGATGCCGGGAGCCGGTCAGTGGCGTCCCCACAAAGGAGACGTCAGACGGGAGCTGTCCATTGGAATTCCCATGGCTCTCCAGTTTGCCATTACAGCCTCCGGGGGCATGGTCATGCAGTCGGCTGTGAACCAGTTCGGTTCCCTGGCGGTGGCGGCCTATACGGCGGCCGGAAAGCTGGAGACCCTGGTGGAGCAGGGAATGATCGCCCTGGGCCAGGCCATGGCCTCCTATGCCGGCCAGAATTTTGGAAAAGGGGATCTGGACCGGGTAAAAAAGGGAGTCCGGGCGGGCATGACCGTAACAGTGGTCTATGCGGTTATGGCGGCAGTCCTGGGGACTGTTTTCCTGCGTCCGGCCATGAGCCTGTTTTTTGCAGGCGATATAAGTGCCATGATGCCATGGGCCAGGACCTACATGAACATCTGTGTGGTGTTTTTTATCCCGTTGGGTGCGATCTTTGTATACAGGAACGTGATGCAGGGATGCGGATACGGCTTTCTGCCCATGGCCGGGGGGATCGCAGAGCTGCTGGCAAGGCTGGTGACGGCGGTCTTTGCCATGAAAATGGGAAGCTACGTTCTTACATGCTTCTGCCATCCGGCGGCATGGACGGCAGCGGCGGTGTTTTTGTGGGTCTCCTATGAGCGGGTAATAAGAAAGGCAGAGAGGGAGAAACGGGCTGAGGATCCCCCAGCCGCATTTTAACCAGGAAAGGATAAGAGTATGAAGAACAGTGAATGCAGCATCAGCAACATATACAGGCTGGACGGGAGGGTGCCTCTTTTAAAGGCAGTGCCCTTTGGACTCCAGCATATTCTGGCCATGTTTGTGTCGAATCTGACGCCGATCACGATCATTGCGGCCGCAGGGGGGCTTTCCCAGGCAGAGGTCGCCGTTCTTCTGCAGAATGCCATGCTGGTGGCCGGGATCGCAACGCTGATCCAGCTGTTTCCGGTCTGGAGGATCGGTTCCAGGCTTCCGATCGTCATGGGTGTCAGCTTTACGTTTGTTACGGTGCTGAGCACCGTGGCGGCCAGCTACGGATATCCGGCCGTCATAGGCGCAGCGATCTGCGGCGGAGTCTTTGAGGGCGTCATCGGCCTGTTTGCCAGATACTGGAGAAAGATCATTGCCCCTGTGGTCGCCTCGTCGGTGGTGATCGCCATAGGATATTCCCTGTTTACGGTGGGGGCCAGGTCCTTTGGAGGCGGCTACGCGGAGGACTTCGGCTCGGCCTCCAATCTGCTTCTGGGAGCTGTCACACTGACCGTCTGTCTGGGCTGGAACATCCTGGCACGGGGATATCTGAAGCAGCTGTCTGTGCTGGCAGGACTTGTGGTGGGATATATCCTGGCGGTGTTTATGGGCAAGGTGGATCTGTCAGTGATCTTTTCAGAGGGAATTGCTTCCCTGCCAGCTCTTCTGCCCTTTGCACCGGAATTCCATATGGGAGCCATTTTTTCCGTTGCCATTATCTTTATGGTTTCTGCGGCAGAAACCATCGGGGACACGACTGCCATGGTTTCCGGAGGGCTGGGCCGGGAGATCACCTCAAAGGAGATTTCCGGTTCCCTGGCCTGCGACGGCTTTGCTTCCGTCGTTTCTGCCCTGTTCGGATGCCCTCCGGTGACCTCATTTTCCCAGAATGTGGGGCTTGTGAACATGACGAAGGTCGTAAACCGCTTTACCATTGCCACCGGGGCCGGCTGTATGCTGCTGGCCGGATTCCTGCCACCGGTGGGGAACTTTTTTGCATCCCTCCCGGAATCCGTTCTGGGCGGGTGCACGATCATGATGTTCGGGACCATCATGGTATCGGGGATCCAGATGCTTTCCAGGGCTGGATTTACCCAGCGGAACATGACCATCGCCGCCCTGTCGCTCTCTGTGGGCATCGGTTTTACTGCGGCCAGTGAGATCGACCTGTGGCGGATCTTCCCGGAGGTGGTCCAGTCCGTATTTTCCGCCAATGTGGTAGCTGTGGTGTTTGTCGTATCCATATTGCTGAATCTGATCCTGCCGGAGGATATGGAGCTGGAGCGGATCCAGGGATAGTGGAAACAGGCGGTCAGGCGTTTCGTCAGCCGCAGAACTGAATAAAGGAACCGCCCCGGAAAAGGCGCTGCAAAGCAGATAGGAATGTATCTGCAAAGCAGCGCCTTTTTACGCGGGCAGCGGGCCAAAGTCCGTGCCTGCACGAGACCTTGGCAGCTGCCGCGATAACTATGAGAAAATCGCGCGGCGTGCTTCTTATGGTTCCGTGGAATGGCTCTGGAGCCGGAAAAGAAAAAATCCTGAAAAACTAGCACTCACATCTTGACAGTGCTAATAACATGTGTTATATTCTGCCTAGAACAAATAAACAAGATCATTTCCTTTTCAAAAGGAGGATTGTATATGAATATCAGTAAGTTTACACAAAAGTCAGTGGAGGCCGTCCAGGGCTGCGAGAAGCTGGCTTATGAATATGGAAACCAGCAGATCGACCAGGAGCATCTTCTGGTGAGCCTCCTGCGGCTGGAGGACAGCCTGATCATGAAGCTGGTGACGAAAATGGGGATCTCCGGCGGCCAGTTTTTAAATGAGGCGGAGCAGGCGTTAAATAAGCTTCCAAAGGTTTCCGGCGGCGGCCAGGTCTATCTGACCAACGATCTGAACAAGGTCCTCATCAGCGCAGAGGATGAGGCAAAAGCCATGGGAGACGAGTACGTTTCCGTGGAGCACCTGTTCTTATGCCTGTTAAGGGAGCCAAACCGGGCTTTAAAGGAGCTGTTCCGCTTATACGCCATTGACCGGAACAATTTTTTACAGGCTCTTTCCACCGTCCGCGGAAACCAGCGGGTGGTCAGCGACAATCCAGAGGCTACTTATGATACCTTAAATAAATATGGGGCCGATCTGGTGGAGCGGGCCAGGGACCAGAAGCTGGACCCGGTCATCGGCCGGGATGCGGAGATCCGGAATGTGGTCCGGATCCTGTCCAGAAAGACAAAGAATAACCCGGTGCTCATCGGAGAGCCAGGCGTCGGAAAGACGGCCGTGGTGGAGGGGCTTGCCCAGAGGATCGTCCGCGGCGATGTGCCGGAGGGCTTAAAGGATAAAAAGCTGTTTTCCCTGGATATGGGAGCACTGGTGGCAGGAGCCAAATACCGGGGCGAATTTGAGGAGCGGTTAAAGGCTGTTCTGGAGGAAGTGAAAAAGAGCGAGGGGCAGATCATTCTCTTCATCGATGAGCTTCATACCATTGTGGGAGCGGGAAAGACAGAGGGTTCCATGGATGCCGGAAATATGTTAAAGCCCATGCTGGCCAGGGGCGAGCTCCACTGCATCGGCGCCACGACCCTGGACGAATATCGGAAATATATTGAAAAGGATCCGGCCCTGGAGCGGCGGTTCCAGCCGGTGACGGTGGATGAGCCCACGGTGGAGGATACCATCTCCATCCTCCGGGGACTGAAGGACCGGTATGAGGTCTTCCATGGAGTAAAGATCACCGATTCGGCCCTGGTTTCGGCGGCGGTCCTGTCCAACCGGTATATCAGCGACCGGTTCCTTCCGGATAAGGCCATTGACCTGGTGGACGAGGCCTGTGCCATGATAAAGACCGAGCTGGACTCCATGCCCACCGAGCTTGATGAGCTGTCCAGGAAGATCATGCAGCTGGAGATCGAGGAGGCAGCCTTAAAGAAGGAAACCGACCATCTGAGCCAGGAGCGGCTGGCGGATCTCCAGAAGGAGCTGGCGGAGCTTCATGACACCTTTGCCTCCCAGAAGGCCCAGTGGGAGAACGAGAAGGCGTCGGTGGACCGGCTTTCCAGCCTCCGTGAGGAGATCGAGAGCCTGCACCGCCAGATCCAGGACGCCCAGCAGAAGTATGACCTGAATAAGGCAGCGGAGCTCCAGTACGGAAAGCTTCCGCAGCTGGAAAAGGAGCTGGAGGCCGAGGAGGAAAAGGTAAAGAACCAGGATCTGAGCCTGGTCCATGAAAGCGTTACAGAAGAGGAGATCGCCAGGATCATTTCCCGGTGGACGGGGATCCCGGTGGCAAAGCTTACAGAAAGTGAGCGGAATAAGACACTTCATCTGGATGAACAGCTCCATAAGCGGGTGGTGGGCCAGGATGAAGGCGTGGAGAAGGTCACAGAGGCCATTATCCGGTCCAAGGCCGGGATCAAGGATCCCACCAAGCCCATCGGCTCCTTCCTGTTCTTAGGCCCCACCGGCGTCGGAAAGACGGAGCTGGCCAAGGCCCTGGCGGAGAGCCTGTTTGATGACGAGAACAACATGGTGCGGATCGATATGAGCGAATATATGGAAAAGCATTCCGTGTCCCGTCTCATCGGTGCTCCTCCAGGATATGTGGGCTACGATGAGGGCGGCCAGCTGACCGAGGCAGTCCGCAGAAAGCCCTACTGCGTGGTCTTATTTGACGAGGTGGAAAAGGCCCATCCGGATGTGTTCAACGTGCTTTTACAGGTACTGGACGACGGGCGGATCACCGATTCCATGGGAAAGACTGTGGACTTTAAGAATACGATCCTCATCCTGACCTCCAACATCGGCTCCCAGTATCTCCTGGAGGGCATCGATGAGAACGGGAATATCCGACCGGAGGCGGAGCAGATGGTCATGAACGACCTTCGGGCCCATTTCCGTCCAGAGTTTTTAAACCGTCTGGATGAGACCATCCTCTTTAAGCCTCTGACAAAGGACAACATCGGAGGGATCGTGGATCTTCTGGCGGCAGACATCAACCGGCGTCTGGCCGATAAGGAGCTGACCATCGCCCTGTCCGATGAGGCAAAGCAGTTCATCGTGGACAATGGCTACGATCCGGTTTACGGAGCCAGACCGCTGAAACGGTATCTGCAGAAAAATGTGGAGACCCTGGCGGCAAAGCTGATCCTTTCCGACGGCGTCCATACAGGAGATACCATCCTGATCGATGTGGTGGACGGACGGCTGACGGCGCTGGCTGAACGATAACTGAACGGATATGACTGAAATCACCCGGAAGGGACGGTTCCATATGGGAACGTTCTTTTCCGGGTATTTTTATATCATGGGAAAATGCGTCCCATGATATTAAAACGCTCCGCAGGGACAGCCATGGGCCGGAAGCAGTTTTTCCGCAGAGGGAGCAAAAAAGCGGCCCGTCCGCAGGCGGAAAAGCACGCAGGTGCGTTTTTTCGTTCCCCCGGACAGCCCATGCTCATATATTAATAGGAAAGAAATGGATGGGGAGCGGGAGAACGTGTCAGTTTACGTGATAAAGGAAGGAGACAATGTGGACTGGATCGCAGAGACGGCCGGTATCCCTGTGGGAGAGCTTCTGTGGGCCAACCAGATAGAATATCCATACCGCCTGGCTGTGGGCCAGTCGCTCCTGATTCCGGAAGGACCGGCGGCGGACCGGGAACAGTCCAGGCGGGAGCTATACTCATTTGGTTATGCATATCCGTTTATTTCAAGGGAGACGGCGGAGCAGACGCTTCCGTTTCTGACAGATCTTTATATTTTTTCCTACGGCTTTACAGAACAGGGAACACTGATCCCGCCTTCGTCCGATGATGCCTGGCTGATCCGCCAGGCAGCGGATGCCGGTGTGGATCCTGTGATGGTCCTAACGCCCCTGGGTGCAGACGGCCGCTTTAACAACAATCTGGTGACGGCGCTGATGGAGGACAGGAGACTCCAGGAGAGGCTGATCTGGGAGCTGGGACGGACGATGACAGAAAAGGGCTACCGGGGGCTGGACATTGATTTTGAGTACGTCCGGGCAGAGGACGGGCCGGCCTTTGCAGAATTTACAGGCCGTGTGCGCCGTGTGCTCCAGGTATTCGGTTATCCGGTCTCTGTGGCCCTGGCTCCGAAAACGTCGCCGGACCAGAAGGGACTTTTATATGAAGGAATCGATTACCGTCTGTTAGGGGAGGCGGCGGACCGGGTGATGCTGATGACGTATGAATGGGGATATACATACGGCCCTCCCATGGCCGTAGCCCCCCTCAATATGGTCCGCCGGGTGGTGGAGTACGCGGTTTCAGCCATTCCGGTGGAAAAGATCAGCCTGGGGATCCCCAATTATGGGTATGAATGGCCCATTCCCTATGTGCGCGGGACCACAAAGGCCCAGTCCATCAGCAACCGGGAGGCGGTGGCCCGGGCCATCGATCATGGAGTCCCGATCCGGTTCGACGAGACGGCCTGGTCCCCATACCTTCGTTACTGGCAGTACGGGATCCAGCATGAGATCTGGTTCGAGGATGTGCGGAGCATTCAGGGAAAGTTTGACCTGATCCGGGAATATGGCCTTCTGGGGGCCGGTTACTGGCAGCTGATGAATTTTTTCCGCCCCAACTGGCTTTTAATGGAAGAAGAATTCCGAATTATTAGAAATAATTAAAGTTTCTGAATATTCATTGGGTTATTGACTTTTTTTCTCCTATCGCCCATGATAGAGGGGCTGAAAAAAGCAGAAAAAGGCTAAAAAGGAGAGAAAAAAGTGGAAAAAGCAGAAACAAAAGGAGCGGCGTTTGACTTTTATGGGAAGCTTTCGCTCACAAAGGCAGTTCCCCTGGGGCTTCAGCATGTGCTGGCCATGTTTGTGGGAAATCTGACTCCGATCCTCATCATCACAGGCGCCTGCGGCATTGGAGCAGGCAGCGAATTTGCAGAGCTGCAGGTGGATCTGCTGCAGAACGCCATGCTGGTGGCCGGGATCGTGACACTGGTGCAGCTTTACGCCATCGGTCCTGTGGGAGGAAAGGTCCCCATTATCATGGGAACCAGCTCCGGCTTCATCGGTGTATTCAACAGTGTGGCAAAGGTCATGGGCGGCGGCATTGCCGGCTACGGGGCCATTATGCTGGCCTCCGTTCTTGGCGGCCTGTTTGAGACGGTCCTGGGCTTTTTATTAAAGCCCCTGAGGCGGTTTTTCCCGGCAGTGGTCACTGGAACAGTAGTCCTTTCCATCGGCCTGTCCCTGGTATCCGTGGGCGTCAATTCCTTTGGCGGCGGAAATATGGCAGCTGATTTTGGTTCCATTGAGAACCTGGCTCTGGGCGCTCTTGTGACAGTGGTGATCATCGCGTTTAAGCACGGAACAAAGGGCATGACCAGCGCATCGTCCATTCTGATCGGAATCATCGCCGGATATATTGCGTCGGCTGTCATGGGCCTCTTTTTATCCCCCACAGGCATTACTGCTGATGGCGTGGAGTATACCAAGGCATGGGTCTTAAACTGGGACAAGGTGGCGGAGGCCTCCTGGTTTTCCATACCGAAGCTGATGCCGGTCCCCCTGGTCTTTGACCTGCGTGCCATCGTTCCGGTGCTGATCATGTTCATCGTAACGGCAGTGGAGACCGTGGGAGACATTTCCGGCGTGATGGAAGGCGGCATGGGACGGGAAGCGACCGATTCTGAGCTTTCCGGCGGCGTTATCTGCGATGGTCTGGGCTCCAGCTTTGCAGCCCTGTTCGGCGTGCTGCCCAACACATCCTTCAGCCAGAATGTGGGCCTGGTGGCCATGACAAAGATCGTCAACCGGCATGCCCTGGCCACAGGCGCCGTATTCCTGGTGTTCTGCGGCCTGCTCCCCAAGCTGGCGGCGCTGATCTCCATTATGCCCCAGAGCGTTCTGGGCGGAGCGGCGGTGATGATGTTTTCATCCATCGTCATCAGCGGCATCCAGCTGATCACAAAGGAGCCGCTGACAGCCAGGAACATCACCATCGTATCCACGGCCCTGGGACTTGGCTACGGCATTGGTGCCAATGGCGCAGTGATCGCCGGACTTCCCGAGGCAGTACAGCTGATCTTCGGAGGCTCCGGTATCGTTCCGGCAGCGATCCTGGCCATTGTCCTGAACATTGTGATCCCCAGAGAGAAGGAGGCTTAAAGGGCCTGGCTGCTGGCTTCCGGACTGAAAGCAGGAAGGAGGCCGGAACAGGCCAGACGGGCCCTTTTTAGAAAGTAAAAGTGGAAAATATCCGCCCTGCGGCTTATAATAGAAAATCATATGGAGGAGGGAAACAGATGCTTAAATTCAGAGAATATGTGCGGGCGGAAAGCCTGGAGGACGCTTATGTGCGGAACCAGAAAAAATCGGCCCATATCCTCGGCGGCATGCTGTGGCTGAAAATGCAGAACCGGACGGTTCAGACGGTCATCGATCTGTCGGACCTGGGACTTTCCGGTATTGAAGAGACAGAGGAGGAATACAGGATCGGGGCCATGACCAGCTTAAGGGAGCTGGAGCTCCATAAGGGGCTTGACGCCATGACCGGCGGGGCCGTCCGGGAGAGCCTGCGTCACATCGTGGGCGTCCAGTTCCGGAACCTGGCCACCGTGGGCGGCAGTATTTTTGGACGGTTTGGATTTTCTGACGTGCTGACCATGTTCCTGGCCCTGGATTCCTGGGTGGAGCTGTACCATGGAGGCCTGGTGCCCATGGAGCGGTTTGCGGCAGAGGGAACAGAAAATGATATTCTGGTGAGGGTCATCGTAAAGAAGGAGAAACGGCGGTACGCCTACCTGTCCCACCGGAACACAAAGACGGATTTTCCTGTGATGGCCTGTGCGGTGGCCGTTGGGGAAGGATGGAGATCCGGAGAAGGGGAACGGGCTGCCGGACGGGCTGTTTTCGGGGCGACTCCGGCCCGGGCCAGATCCTATGAGCTTCCGGCAGAATGGCTGGAGCGGTTTCAGGGCTCCGGAGAGGAAGAGCGGAAGGTTCTGGCTGCGGAGCTTGCATCTGTGGTCCCCACGGGCAGCAATATCCGGGCGGGAAAGGAATTCCGCAGCCACCTGGCGGGCATTCTCCTGTACCGGGGACTGATGGAAGCATTGTACGGCGGAAGCGGACAGGCCGCAGGAGCCGGCGCTCCGGCCTGCCTGACAGAAGAGAAGGAGGGACAGAGGGCATGAAGATTTCACTGGTCTTAAATGGGAAAAATGTGGAGGCGCTGATCTCTGACGACAGGCTTCTCATTGATTTTTTACGGGATCACGGCTGTCTCAGCGTGAAGCGGGGCTGCGAGTCGTCCAACTGCGGCCTCTGCACGGTGTTTATGGATGATAAGCCGGTCCTTTCCTGTTCTGTCCTGGCGGCCCGGGCCGACGGCCACAGGATCGACACCCTGGAGGGTCTCCAGAAGGAGGCCGAGGAGTTCGGAGCGTTCATCGCCGACCAGGGAGCGGAACAGTGCGGCTTCTGCAATCCGGGCATGGTCATGAACGCCATTGCCATGTTCCGGGAAAATCCGGACCCCACGGACGATGAGATCCGGGAATATCTGGCCGGGAACCTGTGCCGCTGCTCCGGCTACGAGGGACAGCTCCGGGGGATCCGTGCATTTATCGAATATAAAAAGAAGGGAGGAGCGTCATGAAGAATGTAAATCAAGGGATCCATAAGAAGGACGCCATGGCGCTTCTGATGGGAAAACCGGTGTATATGGACGATCTGGCCCCCAGGGACTGTCTGATCGTTAAGGTGTTAAGGAGCCCCCACGCCAATGCCATGATCCAGTCTGTAAAGACGGATGCGGCCATGAAGGTGCCGGGGATCGCAGCCGTTTATACCTGGGAGGACGTGCCTGCAGAGCGGTTTACCATGGCCGGGCAGACGTATCCGGAGCCCAGCCCCTACGACCGGCTGATCCTGGACCGGCATGTGCGGTATGTGGGAGATCCGGTGGCCATTGTGGCCGGGGAGACCGAGGACGCCGTAGACCGGGCCTTAAAGCTGGTGAAGGTGCAGTATGAGGTGCTTCCGGCCATTCTGGACTTCCGGACTGCCAAGGATAACGAGATCCTGGTCCATCCCGAGGACAGCTGGAGATCCCTTTGTCCTGTGGGCGCGGACAATAAGAGAAATCTGTGTGCCAGCGATGTATCCGGACAGGGAGATGTGGATGCGGTCCTGGCAGAGTGCGACGTGGTGGCAGAGGGTACATACCATACCCTGGCCGACCAGCAGGCCATGATGGAGACCTTCCGGACCTGCTGCTATTTTGACGCCTACGGACGGCTGAACATTTTAAGCTCCACCCAGATCGTGTTCCATGTGCGGCGGATCATTTCCAACGCCCTGGGGATCCCCAAGTCGAAGATCCGGGTCGTGAAGCCCAGGATCGGCGGCGGCTTCGGAGCGAAGCAGACGGTGGTTTCTGAGATCTTCCCGGCTTTTGTCACCTGGAAGACGGGGCGGCCGTCCAAAATGATCTTTTCCCGGACGGAGAGCCAGACGGCCTCCACTCCCCGCCATGAGATGGAGGTCTCTGTGCGGGTCGGAGCCACTAAGGATGGGATCATCCAGGCCATCGACGTGTACACATTGTCCAATACTGGAGCATATGGCGAGCACGGCCCCACGACTGTGGGACTTTCCGGCCATAAGTCCATTCCGCTGTACGGTACTCCCAGGGCTTACCGGTTTGCCTACGACGTGGTCTATACCAACGTGATGTCGGCGGGAGCCTACCGGGGCTACGGAGCCACCCAGGGGATCTTTGCCGTGGAGTCGGCAGTCAACCAGCTGGCGGAAAAGCTGCACATGGATCCGGTGGAGCTGCGTCTCAAAAATGTGGTGCGTCAGGGAGATGTGATGCCGGCCTATTACGGTGAGACAGCGGCAAGCTGTACCCTGGATCAATGTCTGATGCGTACAGCGGAGATGATCGGCTGGAAGGAAAAATTCCCCTGCCGGGACATGGGAAATGGAAAGGTGAGAAGCGTCGGCATCGCCATGGCCATGCAGGGCTCCGGGATCTCCGGCGTGGACGTGGGCTCGGCTTCCATCAAGCTCAATGAGGACGGATACTATACGCTGACCATCGGAGCAGCAGACATGGGAACTGGCTGCGATACCATCCTGGCCCAGATGGCTGCGGAGTGCCTGGACTGCTCCACAGACCAGATCACCGTTTACGGGGCGGATACGGACGCCTCCCCCTACGACTCCGGATCCTATGCATCCAGCACCACCTATGTGACGGGAAAGGCCGTGGAGAGAGCCTGCGGAAAGCTGCTGGAGAAGATGGAGGACAAGGCGGCGGAGCTTCTGAGGGCGCGGTATGCGGCGGATGTTTCCGGCGCGGAACTGGAGTTTGACGGGACACGCTTCCTGGATCCGGCTACCGGAGAGTCGGTGACTCTGACAGACCTGGGGACGGCGTCCATGTGCGGCAGCCAGGAAGCCCTCCAGGTGACGGAGACCCACAGCTCTCCCGTATCGCCGCCGCCGTTCATGGCAGGTGCGGTGGAGATCGAGCTGGATAAGGAGACGGGCCATGTGGAGATCCTGGACTATGCGGCTGTGGTGGACTGCGGAACGGTCATCAATCCCAACCTGGCCCGGGTCCAGACCGAGGGCGGCATCGTCCAGGGAATTGGAATGGCCTTATATGAGAATGTCCAGTACGACAAAAAGGGTCATATGATGAACAACTCGTTCATGCAGTATAAGATCCCCACCCGGCTGGATATGGGAAGGCTGCAGGTAGAATTTGAAAGCAGCTATGAGCCCACCGGCCCCTTCGGAGCCAAGTCCATCGGAGAGATCGTCATCAACACGCCGTCCCCGGCCATTGCCCATGCCATTGCCAACGCCACAGGGCTGTGGTTTAAGGAGCTTCCCATCACCAGTGAGAAGATCGCCATGGGACTGCTGAAGAAATGAAAATAAGATGCGTGTATCTGGCGGCTGGAAACAGCCGCCGGTTTGGAAAAAACAAGCTTTTTCATATGGTCGGGCAGAATCCCATGTACCTGCATCTGCTGGACCGGCTGGCGGCTGTGGCAGAAAGGCATAAGGAGCTGGAGATCGTGGTAGTGTCCCAGTATGAGGAGCTTTTGCAGGAGGCAGTAGGAGAAGGCCCCGGGCCTGTCTGCGATCCCTCTGTGGAAAAGGAGCGGAGGGCCCTTCTTGCCGGCTCCGGCCGTCTGTATCCTGTATACAGCCCCCAGAGCCGGGAGGGAGTATCCCACAGCATCCGGGCCGGGATCCTGGCGGGAATGCCGGAATCCAGCCCGATCTCTGGAATGTGCAGGCAGGAGGCCGGGAGAGAGCCGGATGTCTATGTGTTTTTTGTGGCCGACCAGCCGTGGCTTTCGGAAAGGACTGTGGAAGCTTTTCTGGAATTCATGAAGAAGGTTTCAGGCGAAAACCGGGAAAGCCATCCGATTGGCTGCGTTTCCTGCCTGGGGGAGCCGGGGAATCCGGTGTGGTTTTCTGCATTTTATAAGGATGAGCTTCTGGCTCTGTCCGGGGACCGGGGAGGAAAACGGGTTATGAAAGCCCATATGGACCAGGTACATTTTTTTGAAGTAGAGGAAGAGAGAGAACTTTGGGATGTGGATACCCTGGAGGACCAGGCTGGCCGGTAATCCAGGGACATCCATGGAAAAAAGAAAGGAGTCTCATATGAAACCAGAATCCAGCGTAATATTCTTTCCGTGCAAAAATATGGAGGAAACAAAAAAATATTATACCACTGTTTTAGGGCTCCCCGTTTATAAGGATCTGGGGTCCAGCGTGTGGTTTGACTGCGGGTACGGCTATCTGGCCTTCTGCGATTATGGTCCAGCCCGGCCCATGGCCACAGGCCAGTGCATTTCCTTTAATCTGCCGTCCCTGGAGGATGTGGACCGCATGTATGAAGCCTTAAAGAGCCGACCGGCTCTGGGACTTTCTGCCCCGCCGGCTCACCACACGAAATTTCCGGTGTATTCCTTCTTCTTTTCTGATCCCAATGGATATACGCTGGAGTATCAGAGGACGACGGACTAGGGTATTGGGAGCAGGATAGGGAATGAGCGGGTGGGAATGATTTCAGAGACCCGAAAAAGCCTGGAATGCCTGGGTTTTCTAAGGCTTAATACCCTCTGTGGCAACGATTTTGCAACATGTTTTCATGATCCATAAAAGAGGGATAACTGATTTTGATTCGTCAGCTAGCTCTCTTATAAAAATATCCCACATAAAAGCGGGCATATGAAACACATGGTCAAGAGAAAAGCGGAGCGATTATTAGAGAAATATATGCGTCTTTCCGACAGAGGAAGGATGATTGGAAGAAACCAGCTCGGAAACGGGATGGTTTCTTCTGTTATATAGGGATATAATGCTTTTGCTTTCAAAAGTGAAAAATATTCAAAGTTTTGAAAATGAGTAAAGTGCAGATTTTAAGTTTTCATACAAAAAAAAAACAAAAAAACGAGGAAAAGTGAGTTGTAAAACGGATTTTCATTTTAGGTGAGGTTTTTGTCGTTGGTAAATCACACAAATTTTATGAAAATATGCTGATAATTATATAAGTATAGTTTTATTGCCGAGTTGTCGTTGTCCTGCTCATCTGTATATTTTTACCCCAATCGGCAAAAATAAAATATGAAACGATGTATAAAAAACTGTAATAATTGCCGATAATGTGGTATAATTATTCTGAGATATTCGATTATCGTTAGAATGCGAGGTAATGTAATGCTTGAAAACAAACTGGGAATTACAGATTCAGCGGAATTAGCAAGAATAGAAGAAAAAATCAGCAAGCAGAAAGCAGTTGAAATGTTTGAAAGTGGATATTTGGAAAGTTTAGAAGCTGGAACCTTTGAAAGCCTTGCTAAGATTCATAAGTATCTTTTTGATGAAATATATGATTTTGCCGGTGAGGTTCGCAAAGTGAATATTTCAAAAGGGAATTTCCGTTTTGCTCCATTGATGTATCTGGATGCAGCTTTGCAGAGCATTGACAAAATGCCTCAGTCCACATTTGATGAAATTGTCGAAAAATATGTGGAAATGAACGTGGCTCATCCGTTTAGGGAAGGCAACGGCAGAAGCACAAGAATCTGGCTGGATCTGATGCTGAAAAAAGAAATCGGATATGTCGTTGACTGGAGTAAAGTGGATAAGGAAGATTATCTGCTGGCCATGGAGCGCAGCCCGATTAAAGATATAGAAATTAAGTTCCTTTTGAAAAATTCCCTTACAGACAATGTAAATGACAGAGAAATCTATATGAAAGGCATAGATCACAGCTACTACTACGAAGGCTACTATGTATACAAAACCCAGGAACTGTAAATGAGTTGGAAAATCTGAGATTGAGATAGGCGGAGGATATTAGATGCGATACCTTTCTGTTGCAGAGACAGCAAAAAGATGGGATATATCGGAGAGAAGTGTTCGTAATTATTGTGCTCATGGACGTGTTCCAGGGGCGTTTCTTACCGGAAAGACCTGGAATGTACCGGAAGATGCAGCAAAGCCATTACGAGCAAATCAGAAGGAGAATAAGCCGAAAACTTTGCTTTCTATTCTTCAGGAAGAAAAGAAAAGTAAATATTCCGGGGGGATTTATCATAAGACACAGATTGATTTAACCTATAATTCCAATCATATGGAAGGCAGCCGGTTGACTTACGATCAGACAAGATATATTTTTGAGACAAATACCATCAGCGTGGAAAATGAAACATTGAATGTGGATGATGTGATTGAAACAGCCAACCATTTTCGATGTATTGATATGATTATTGATAATGCGAAATCTGCACTGTCCGAGAAGTTTATCAAAGAGCTGCATTTGATTTTGAAATCCGGAACCAGTGATTCACGATTGGAGTGGTTTTCGGTAGGTGATTACAAGAAAAGGCCCAATGAAGCTGGTGGTATGCCGACAGCAATGTCGGAAGAAGCTGCCGATAAAATGAAAGCTCTGCTGACTGAGTACAACGGAAAAGAGGAAAAGACTTTTGAGGATGTTCTGGATTTTCATGTGAAGTTTGAGAGAATCCATCCGTTCCAGGATGGCAATGGCCGTGTGGGCAGGCTGATTATGTTTAAGGAATGCCTGAAATATAATATCGTTCCGTTCATTATCGAGGATAATTTGAAGATGTTCTACTATCGTGGCTTGAAAGAGTGGAACAATGAGAAGGGGTATCTGACAGATACCTGTTTGACAGCACAGGATAAATATAAAGCATATTTGGATTATTTTAGGATTAAATATTAAGCAGGAAACGGGGTGCAGCTATGTCAGCAGAAAAAAACTGGCAATTTGAGCTTGAAGAATATATCAAACAGGGTGAACCTGATCAAATTGAAAAAAGTGAAGCGTGGCAGACTGCAATCGGCTTGCAGGCGGTAGATGGTTTGAAAACCTCTGCTTATCTATTAGATACTGCCAAGGAACATATCGAAGGAAAAATCAGCATTGACGAAGCACAGAAACGTATTCAGAGTTATTACGAGCAGCGTACGGACCGTATGGAGATTGAGAACGACACCAGGGAAGCGGATATTGTGTCCGCAAGAATTGCGAAGTTGTTGGGCGAGAAAGCATTTCAGTTCTCACCGGCTGAATGGCTGACGATTCATCGCAGACTGTTTGAAGGTGTGTTTCCCCATGCCGGTCAGATTCGTCAATACAATATTACGAAAAAAGAATGGGTGCTGAAAGGCGATACTGTCACCTACGCAGCGTGGAACAGTATCAAAGACACCCTTGACTATGATTTCGCAACAGAGAAGCAGTTTTCTTATGGAGGTTTGTCTGTAGAACGTAGCGTGAAGCATCTTGCCAAATTCGCTTCGGATATATGGCAGATTCATCCGTTTTGTGAGGGCAACACCAGAGCCACGGCAGTTTTTATGATTAAGTACATGAAAACCTTCGGATTTAAGGTAAATAACGATGCCTTTGAAAAGAACTCTTGGTATTTTCGCAACGCATTGGTAAGAGCAAATTATAATGATTTGCAGAACAGTATTCACGCTACTACAGAATTCCTGGAAATGTTTTTCAGTAATTTGATCTTGGGAACGGAATATGAACTGAAAAACAGATATATGCATGTGGACTATACGGAGGCTAATCTCCAAAGTGTCAATCCTAAAGTTCCAAAGTCTCATTTTGACACTTTGGAATGCACTTTAGAAGAACTGGCGGTCTTAGAATTGATTTATAAGAACCCGTCAATTAAGCAAAAAGACCTTGTGTCAGAGATCGGAAAATCTCTCAGCACTGTAAAGCGAATTATGGAATCCTTGCAAAAGAAGGAATACATTCGCAGAGTCGATGGAAAACGCTATGGAAAATGGGAAGTTTTGATTTAAACAATTATTAAGAAAGAGGAACCGACAATGGCTGAAATCATTCGTGACATCAAAATGTCAGATGCAAAGTGATGTTGTATAAATAAAGTTGACACCTTATTCTCAAAGAATTCATGTATAATAAAGAGAATAAGGAGCTTCCTGTATAATAAAAAACGTGGATGTTGAAAATTAAAAATACCTCAGAGTACAATAAGACTACTGACTGGCAGGTTAGTAAAAATCTTATTGAACAGAGAGGTATCTACAATGAAGTCTAACACACAGAATGCAAAAATTGAAGCTATTACAGAAAAAACTTTGATACTCGGAATCGATGTCGGAAGTGAAACGCACTATGCCAGAGCCTTTGATTACAGAGGAATCGAGTATTCAAGGAAGCCATTTAAGTTTAGCAACACAGAGGAAGGATTTGTGACAATTAAGGAATGGATCCTGGACCTCAAAGATAGACATGAGAAGGATAAGGTGGTTCCAGGTATGGAACCGACCGGGCACTACTGGTTCAATCTTGGAAAATTTCTACAGGATAATGAAATGAAACCGGTTCTTGTGAATCCTCACCATGTGAAAAAATCAAAAGAACTCGACGACAATCATCCAACTAAAAATGACCGTAAGGATCCGAAAGTTATAGCAGGATTAGTTAGAGAGGGACGTTACATGATCCCATACCTGCCGGATGGAGTTTACGCTGATCTTAGAACAGCATCAAACATTGAAGTGCTATACTAATGTTGTAACAGGAGTGGCTAATAAGATATAATCAATCTTATAAAGAAAAGAGGTACACATTATGCCACAGAGTTACACCCCTGAATTTAAAAAGAAGATTGTCCGCCTTCACGAGGAAGAAGGACGCACTTACAAAAGCATCACTGCTGAATACGGCGTATCCAAAGCCAGTATTTCCAAGTGGTGCAGTGAATTTAGCAAAGAATGCCGAACAAAAGCCCTCGAAAATCCAGATATTCCAAATGAAATGGAACTTATGAAAGAGAATCTCCGATTGCGCAAGGAACTGGAAGAAGCAAAAAAGGAAAATCTCTTCTTAAAAAAAGCAGCGGCATTCTTTGCAAAGGAAATCGATTAGAGGCTTATCGATTTATTGAACAATATCATGAGTTGTTTGGTCTACGGTGGCTCCTTCGCGGGCTTGAAATCTGTCCAAACGCGTATTATAACTACCGGAAACACAGGAAGGCGGATTATTATGCCAATAAAGCAGAAGTACACGCGCAGATTCAGGAAATCTATCATATCCACAATGGTGTTGATGGTTACCGGAGCATGAAAGTCTATCTGGAACGCAGAGGCTACTCTTACAGTACAGCTACCGTTCATAAATATATGAATACAGAGCTGGGACTCCATTCCATTGTCCGCCCAAAGAAGCCTGAATATGAGCACGGAAAACCGCATAAAATATTCGACAATAAACTTAATCAGGATTTCACAGCAGATGAAATCAACCGGAAATGGTGTACGGATTTTACATATCTGTTCCTTTCGAATCATGAGGTACGCTACAACTGTACCATACTAGATTTGCACGACCGAAGTGTGGTTGCCAGCATTACAGACCGCAGGATCACCAGCAATCTTGCCATTCGAACATTCCAGAAAGCATTGGAATCCCAACCGCCCATCAAAGGTGGCCTGATTTTGCACTCAGATCAGGGATCGCAATTTACATCAAAGGCATTCGTTGAATTCTGCGAGTCAGTAAATGTGACACAGAGTATGAGTAAGGCAGGATATCCGTATGACAATGCACCGATGGAGCGTTACTTTAACACACTGAAAAACGAGTGTACAAATCTATATGAATTTGAAACAGAAAAAGCACTCTATCAAAAAGTAGAAGAATTTGCATATGTTGACTACAATCATGTGCGTCCGCACAGTTTTAATGATTATCGTACACCATACGAAGCCCGGATGGCAGCGTAACTGATTCATGATATTTTTTAGCCACAAGTGTTACAAAAGTGCTTGACCACAACAATGCAGGGGTTGGAAAATGCAAGAAAAGAGATGGGGATTTCGGACAAGGATGATAAGCCTTTGAAACAGAATATGTTCAAGGTGATTTGATAATAGAATATTGATATAGATTTGTGGCACTCAGGCTTATAGCTTGGGTGCCTTTTTGACTGGTGAGAATGTAGTTTATATGGTAAAATATCATAAAGGGGATTTTGACTATGTAGGAGAGGGATGATTTTTATTTTGGAAACCGTAGTAGAAAGAATAGATGTTATGGTAGGAATGAAATGTGGGTGTTTGCAAGTTTTAGATGATGGTGAAGAATATAGAAAAATTATAGAAAAACGCATATCTAATATAGAAGAAGAAAAGAAAAATTTTCTTCAAGCTGTGGAAAAAGGTGAATATGCTCGAAGAGATTGGCATGGGTGGAATGGTGAAAAAAGTATTATTACACCAGCATATTTATATAAGCCTGTTAATTTTGAAGTTTATGGTGATTCGGTTACGATTGCTGATTTTGAAAAAGTTATTTCCAGTTTACATAAAGAAAAGGAAATCATACATTATAAATGTAAGTGCAGAAAGTGTGGAAAAATACGATATTATTCTGAACGAACATTGAAAACAGAACCGAAGGTCTGTTATAAGCCAATGTATTGCTCATCGAAGTTTACTTATTCTATAAAAGCTAGTAATGCTAATTACAATAAAAGAAGGAAGTATGAGAACAATGAAGCAGTATGTTTGGTAGATAATAAAGATAAGATTGTTCCGGCAACAGACTATTGTGATGCATGGAATGAAAAAAGAAGCAAGGAATTAATAAAATTAGCAGAAAAGGATGCAAGGACAATAGCTACAATTCCGAGAAAACTGGCAAAGAATTATAATATTGATTATGTGGGAAGAAGGTACGAGTCGCTTGATGTACTTGAATGTGTGAACAATTCATTAGAGAGTGTACCTACCCCATATTATACGCAACGACATGAAAAGAAATATCATGATATTACAATATATAAAGAGTATCGTTGCAGATGTTATTTGTGTGGAAAAGAAAAATTGATAAAGTGCGATAAATTTGGCATTTTTCCACCTACTGAATATGAATATAGAGCCTATGGAGGATATTGGAGTGATGTTTTATGTGATTGCCATGCGATTTCTTCGTTTCAGTGGATTGTAACTGATATTTTGATGAAAAATGGTATTGATTATAGGGTGGAAGTCTCTTTTGATGGTGTGTATGGAATTGATAATGAAACACCGCTACGATTTGATTTTGCTATATATAAAGAAGGAAAGGTATGGGCATTAATTGAATGTCAAGGTGAGCAGCACTTTATGCCAGTTGAAGAATTTGGTGGAGAACATAAATTTATTATCCAACAAAGAAATGATGAGGAAAAAAGAAAGTATGCAAAGGAACATAAAATAAAGTTAATTGAGATTTCATACAAGAATAAGAAGTATGAAACCGTGGAATCCATATTGAGAGATCAACTTGTTATTTAATTTAAAAAATAAGGATGTGACAAACAAAATGAAATATATAGATGCAAGAACACAAGAGTCCTTAAAACAAGGAATAATGGAATTCTTGAATCTTTCGGCAAGTGAGATGATACAGATTTTTATGTCCATTTATGAAGATACAGAAAAGGAGCCATGGGAATGGGTTAGTGATTTCCTTTCTGATAATATGGTAGATGAGGTACTCGAACATATTCAAATGTTTCATCTTTCTCGAAGATTGGAAGGAACTGATCCGAAGAAGAATAACAATTTGGAGCAACTCTTGTTAGAAGATTCTCCGTTATCAAACTTTTTCAAAAAGTATAAAATAACCTTTAAACCGAGCAAAGGTCATATTGACTTGTATTACAAGGACGAACTACAATCACTTGATAATGAATTTAGATATGATGGTGGGAATGTCTGCTATATAAAGTCTAGGCTGGGATACTATAAGAATCAAGATTACTGTGTAAATGGGTTTGCGTTTCGGTCATATTTAGAGAACAATGGTTATTTTTCGTCATTGTCGAGTTGCCCAGAATTGGTAGGAAATATAGAAAGTCTTTTGGGTATTCGTGGAATGGTCACTGATTACTATGATAATAGTAAGTATTATTGTATTGAGTATTTGATACCTATGTCAGATGTGATTTTTGATATGGGAAATCCACCAGAAACAGATTATGGAAAGACAGTAGAATTTTTGAAGCAAGCAATATTAAGATTATATGATGAATGGGTAGGAAGTAGTTTTATTTGTGATGAGAATCTTATATTAAGGCTTTCGGATGATGCCAATATTAAACCAGAGTGGTTTGTGATGGCAGAAGAACTATAATGAACGCATACGATGTTGTGTTCTGTACCCCCCTTTTGTTAAATAATGCACACCCCCATCCGTAGTCTGACCCCCCTTAACTGACTACGATTTGACTACTACACAAGGCATTGATTTGCTCCGTTTTGCATTATTTTGCAAAAAGTGTAGTTTTAGAGAATAAAAATACGATGCTCGGAAAAGCCGATAAAACCTTGCAAAACTCGGCATTACAGGGCATTTCAGAACAGGAGAATTTTATGATTAGAGTTTTATTCATCTGCCACGGCAATATCTTGAAAAGCCTTGAAAAAGCCTGTAAAATCAATAGATTTACAAAGCAAATAGGCACTTACTACACCACTACTACACCATTTTTTCAGTAAGAGCCTTGAATGACAAAATTGTAAATGGAAAAATTTAGCGGCAGCGTCCTTTGAATGGATTGCTGCCGCTTGTGTTAGGGACTAATAATAGAATATCTACCCTAAGCAAATGCTCATGTGCGGTAAAGTAACACACACTCAAAAAGTATCGGGACAAAATGAAATCTGTCCCGATACTTTTTATACGTTTTGGGCTTTATATTCCTCTCCCCAATTCCACATAGCGTCCAAAATCGGTTTAAGGCTCTTACCTAATTCTGTCAGACTGTACTCAACACGTGGTGGAACTTCTGCATAAACCTTTCGATTGACAAGCCCTTTTTCTTCCATATCACGCAGCTGTGCTGTCAATACTTTTTGAGAAACATTCCCTATGGATTTTTTTAATTCTCCAAATCGTTTTGTTCCGGGCATTAAGTCACGCAATATGAGAACTTTCCATTTATCGCCTATCAGCATAAGGGTGGTTTCTACTGGGCAGGCTGGCAAATTTTTTTCGTTTGGCATGGTATCTCTCCTTTTCTATAGTTTCATTTTGGTAATTATAGCACAATTATGTGCTTACTTTACAAAAGGGCTTTACGGAATTATTATAATCTTGCAAACGAAAAATTGCAAACGAAAAAACTTATTTAATATCAGGAGGTCATTTATCATGAATGAAGTTGTGAAATTTTTACAGGAAAATCCCGTACAGTATCTTGCCACAGTTGGTCGTGACGGGAAAGCAAAATGCCGTCCGTTTATGTTCTGCTTTGAGCAGGACGGAAAGCTGTGGTTCTGCACAAATAATACGAAAGATGTTTATAAGGATATTCAGAATAACCCCTATATTGAAGTTTGTGTTTCTTCTCCGGCGTATGCGTGGATTCGCTTGAACGGGAAAGTTGTTTTTGAGAACAACATGGCAGTAAAAGAAGGCTGCATGAACAACCCGATTGTAAAGGGACAGTATCAAACCGCAGACAACCCGATTTTTGAGGTATTCTATCTTGAGGACGCACACGCAGTAATCGCTGACTTTTCCGGCAACCCGCCGAAAGAATATGACCTGTAAATAGCAAGAGCAGCCCTGCGAGCCGATAAGGTTGCAGGGCTGCCCTATATGGAGGACACATCATGACTATCCGAGAATATTTTTCCTTTATTGTGGATGAAATTCATTCCACTGTTATAGCTACTGTAGACGATAACGATCTGCCTGTAACTTGTGCCATTGACATTATGGATTTTGATGAAAATGGTTTGTATTTTTTAACCGCAAAGGGAAAAGGATTTTATGACAGACTGAAAAAACAGGGCTTCATAGCTCTAACAGGAATGAGGGGAAAAGATACCTTATCCTGTGTGGCTGTTTCTGTTCGTGGAAAAGTGCGTGAAGTTGGAACAACACTCCTGCCAACACTTTTTCAAAAAAAATCCTTATATGAATGAACTCTACCCCAGTGTGGAATCCATGTCTGCCCTTACGGTATTTCAGCTCTACGAAGGAAGTGGGGAATGGTTTGATTTATCCAAAAAACCGATTGAACGGGCTGGTTTTACATTTGGAGGCGGAAAAGATAATCAAGAACGTTATTTTGTTACGGATAAATGTATTGGGTGTAAATTATGTTATTCCCGTTGTCCTCAAAAATGTATCGACATAGAAAAAAAGCCTGTTGTGATTCAACAGGAACATTGTTTGCATTGTGGAAACTGTTATGAAATCTGCCCTGTACGTGCAATAGAGAAAAGAGGTGGTAGCTTATGACGCAGCTTGAACGGCTATATCAACTCAATTCTTTTCTCTTAAATGAAATGCCGCAATATAAAAAGCAGGCGCTCTCTTTTGGGAAAGATGAAAAAAATCAATTTCAGCTATTTCGGTCACTTGTAAATGTACGCCCGCCAATGCCAGCGTCTTTTCAATTTTTGAAGATACAGGACGAATATCTGCAAGCAGAGCTTAGGGGCAAAGGGATTACCGATATTGAAAGCTTGACTGCCATTACAGAAGATTTATATTTATGGCAAGGGGATATTACAACGTTAAAATGCGGAGCGGTTGTTAACGCAGCAAACAGTCAAATGTTAGGGTGCTTTTGCCCTTGTCATGGCTGCATTGATAATGCAATTCATACCTTTGCAGGAATACAGCTCAGGCTTGAATGTGATAATCTGATGAAACAACAAGGGCATGAGGAACAGACAGGACAGGCAAAAATCACGCCAGCCTTTAATTTGCCAAGTGAGTTTGTAATTCATACAGTCGGACCGATTATTCAAGGAAAACTCAAACAATCTGACTGTGAACTGCTTGCAGACTGCTACCGTTCTTGCCTGTCACTTGCAGAAAAGAATGGAGTAACCAGTATAGCATTTTGTTGTATCTCAACAGGAGAATTTCATTTTCCAAATGAGAAAGCTGCGGAAATTGCGGTACGGGCAGTTAGGAACTATAAATCTCAAACGCAAAGTAAAATCAAGGTGGTATTTAATGTTTTCAAAGATATGGACGATGAAATCTACCGAAAACTATTCGGATAATATAAAAAGACTAAAACAGGCAATCGACAATGCTGATGCAATTCTAATAGGTGCGGGAGCCGGACTATCTGCATCAGCTGGTTACACTTATGACGGTGTACGTTTTCAGAAATATTTTGCTGATTTCAACCAGAAATACGGGATTTCTGATATGTATTCCGGCGGTTTCTATCCATACGAAACGCTGGAAGAATACTGGGCGTGGTGGTCAAGGCATATTTACTGTAACCGTTACGACCAACCGCAAAACGAAGTGTACCAAATGCTGCTGAAATTGATACATGGCAAAGATTATTTTGTTCTGACGACCAATGTAGACCATTTATTTCAAATCAACCATTTTGATAAAAAGAGATTATTTTACACACAGGGTGATTATGGCTTATGGCAGTGTTCAAAAGCGTGTCATCAAAAGACGTATGATAATGAAACGGCAGTCCGAAAAATGATTGCCGAACAACAGAACATGAAAATTCCTTCCGAACTCATTCCCTATTGTCCTGTTTGTGGCGCACCAATGACAATGAATTTACGGTGTGACAATTCTTTTGTTCAAGACGAAGGCTGGTATCAGGCGAATATCCGATATGAGGATTTTGTCCGCAGACATAAAGTCTCAAAATTGTTGCTTTTTGAACTGGGTGTAGGCAATAACACACCTGTCATAATTAAATATTCTTTTTGGAAAATGACAGTGCAAAATCCTAATGCAATATATTCCTGTGTTAATTTATCTGACGCTTATGCACCAACCGAAATTAAGCGACAGTCAGTATGTCTTGACGGAGATATAGGTACTATTTTGAAAACAGTATCTTGAAATCTTGCTGGAATAGCAAACCCAGCCGAGCCAGTCAACGGCAAGTAAATGGACTGCGCCCACCGTTGACAGCCCCGCCTGTCCTTGCTGGTGGGTAATCAAGGGGCGACAGCAAAAAAGTGCTGCCGCCCTTTCCCATAATCGAAGAAAGGGGGATTTTCCATGACTGAATACGAAGCCTATCTTTTTGTATTACTTCCAGCACTTGACGCAGAAAGAAATCGGAGAACAAAACGGCTGGACACGCAGCACAATCGGGAGGCATATTCAGCTTGTATTGGTGTTTCCGCCGAGGGATGAGAATGACAAGTTTGCTATCTTGCCTTATTTCTGGATTCCGGAAGATACGTTGGAGTTGCGAGTCAGAAGAGACCATGTTCCGTATGATGTCTGGGAAAAACAGGGGTATCTTATGACCACAGAGGGAAATGTTGTTCATTATGGATTTATTGAAAAATTCATAGAAAGGCTGGGAGAGCGTTTCAATATCCGAGAGATTGCATTTGACCGCTGGGGAGCTGTACAGATGGTCTTAATCAATGATTCCAGTAAACGGGATGCAGTGGAGCCAAGCGTGGAGAAGCGATTTCTGGACTTTGTGAAGAATGACGAGACCTATCGTGAGTGCTATGACGGGATGTTTATCCTGTTTAAAACCGGACTTCGGGTTTCAGAGCTGAGCGGACTGACATTGAGAGACATTGATATGAAAGAGCGTACAATCAATATCAACCATCAGCTGCAAACCACAGGACATAAGGGGAAGTACATCGAGGAAACCAAGACCAATGCAGGAACAAGAATCCTGCCGATGACGGAAGAGGTTTATGAAGCATTTCAGAGGGTGCTTGAGAACCGGAAAGCCCCAAAGGTGGAGCAGATCATAGACGGATACAGTGGATTTTTGTTTCTGGACAGACGGGGAAAGGCAATGGTATCGTATCAGTGGGAAAAGCGTTTCCAGCGTGCAGTTGAGAAGCACAACAAAGAGAATAAAAGGAAGCTGCCGAAGATTACCCCTCATATCTGCCGCCATACCTACTGTACGAATATGGCGAAGAGCGGTATTAGTCCGAAAACGCTGCAATATCTGATGGGGCATAGTTCGATTGAAGTGACGATGAATGTGTATACCCATCTGGGTCTGGCAGACGCAAAAAGAGAAGTAGACCGGCTGGAGGCAATGAAGGAGATCAACGAAAAAGAACAGGCAGGAAAATGGTTCCGGATGGCATAGTCCGGAATCTTTTTTGCTTGAAATCCATATGGACAGAGAATTTACCTGTGAATTTACTTTTTTTGCTGGCCTAGATATGCGAAGATATGCTATACTATGCCTACATATAGTATTAGGGCAAATGCTTTGAAATGTAGAGAATACAAGGAAAAACGAGGTTATACCAGGATATGAAACGATATGTCAGAGTGTTATTTATTTGCCACGGCAACATCTGCCGCTCCCCCATGGCAGAGTTCGTTTTAAAGGATATGGTATCCAGGCGGGGCATGGCCGATCAATTTGAGATCGCGTCGGCGGCCACCAGTACAGAAGAAATATGGAATGGGGTAGGAAATCCGGTTTATCCGCCGGCAAGAGAGGAACTGGCAAAGCACGGGATCCGCTGCGACGGCAAGCGGGCCGTCCAGCTAAAGGCGGCGGATTATGATCATTATGATTATCTCATCGGCATGGATTCCATGAACATCAGAAATATAGAACGCATGACTGGGCACCGCAGCGGGGATAAGATCAGAAAGCTGCTTGAGTTTGCAGGCTCCACAGCAGATTGCCGGGATCCCTGGTATTCCGGGGCGTTTGATGAAACGTACAGGGATGTGGTCACTGGATGTACGGCATTCCTGGAATATCTGGAAAGAGAGGGCAGGATCTGATGGAAGATCCTGCTGTTGACCAGAGGAAGGCCTGCTTTCCTGATTGAAAAGAAAACAGCTGAGGAGGTTTGCGCGTATGAAATTGCTGCATCTTTCGGATCTCCATATTGGAAAACGGGTGTATGAGTTTTCCATGCTGGAGGATCAGAGGTATATTTTAGATGAGATTCTGGGGATCGTGGACCAGGAGAGGCCGGACGGCGTTCTCCTGGCCGGGGATATTTATGATAAGACCGTGCCGTCCGGGGAGGCAGTGCAGGTGCTGGACGGATTTCTGACGTCTCTGGCGGACCGGGGGATCCCGGTTTTTCTGATCAGCGGAAATCATGACTCTCCGGAACGGATCGCTTTTGGGGCAGAGATCATGAGCGGCCGCCGGGTGTATGTATCTCCGGTGTACGACGGAACAGGAAGGAGCATTGTTATGGAGGACCAGTACGGTCCGGTGACCATATGGCTCCTTCCTTTTCTGAAGCCGGCGGCAGTCCGCCATGTGTTTCCGGACCAGGAGATCGGGACGTATGAGGAGGCGGTCCGGACGGCGGTGGATCACCTGGATGTGGATACGGGAATGCGGAACGTACTGGTGGCCCATCAGTTTGTGACGGGAGCCGTCCGGTGTGAGTCGGAGGAGGTTTCGGTGGGCGGCCTGGATCAGGTGGGCGTATCGGTGTTCGCTCCCTTCGACTATGTGGCCCTGGGCCATATCCATGGTCCCCAGCATGTGGGACGGGAGACGGTGCGCTACTGCGGAACGCCGCTGAAATATTCATTCTCAGAGGCGTCGCAGGAGAAGTCAGTGACTGTAGTGGAACTTTTTGAAAAGGGAAATATAAAGATCTCCCAGATCCCTTTAAAGCCGCTGCGGGACATGAGGAAGCTCCGGGGGACATATATGGAGGTGGCCAGCCGGGAATTTTACAGGGAGATGAACACAGAGGACTATGTCCAGATCACGCTCACGGACGAGGAGGACATTCCCGAAGGGATCCAGAAGCTGCGGGCAGTTTATCCGAACCTGATGCGGCTGGAGTATGACAACCGGAGGACTAGGGAGGACCGGGAGATGGAAGCTGGGGATCATGAGAAGGAGAAGACTCCCATGGAGCTTTTTGAAGAGTTTTATGAGCTTCAGAATAACCAGCCCATGAACCATGAGCAGAAGGAGCTGGCAGAATATATGATACAAAAAATACTCAGTGGGGAGGCGGGAGCATGAAGCCCGAAAAACTGATCATCAGTGCCTTTGGCCCTTACGCGGCGGAAACAGAGGTGGATTTCACAAAGCTGGGGGACGGCGGCCTGTATCTGATCACCGGAGATACCGGTGCAGGCAAGACGACGATCTTTGACGCTATCACCTTTGCGCTCTTCGGAGAGGCCAGCGGGGCCGTCCGGGAGGCCGGTATGTTCCAGAGTAAGTATGCAAAGGCCGGGACACCGACTTTTGTGGAGCTGACGTTTTTAAGCCATGGAAAGCGCTACCGGGTCCGCCGGAATCCCGAATACGTGCGTCCCAAGGAACGGGGCCAGGGTGTTACGACCCAGGCGGCCAGGGCGGAGCTGTATTTTTATGACGGCAGGCAGCCTGTGACAAAGACGGGTGAGGTGACCCGGGCTGTGGAGCAGATCCTGGGCTTTAATTATGGGCAGTTCACCCAGATCGCCATGATCGCCCAGGGGGACTTTCAGAAGCTCCTTCTGGCAGATACGGCAGAGCGGGGAAAGATTTTCCGCCAGCTGTTCCATACGGAGCTTTTTTCTGACCTGCAGAACCGTCTCCGGGAGGAAAAAAATGCCTGTGATGCGGAATACAGGGAGATCCGCCGGAGCATTGCCCAGTCTCTGGATGGGGCGGACTGCTCGGGGGAGCCAGACCTGGAGGAACGGCTGTCGGAACTGAGGAAGGTGAAGTTTGAGGGCCAGGTGGAGGCAGGGCTGGAGCTTTTAAAGGCACTGACAGACCGGGGAAGTGGGCGTCTGAAAAATCTGGACGCCCGTCTGGAGAAGCTGGACGGCCAGATACGGGAGCAGGCCGCATACCTGGAGAAAGTGCGCCAGAATGGAAAAAGAAGGAAGGAGCTGGAGGAGAGGAAAAAGGAGAGAGAACAGTTCCTTCCGGTACTCCAGGCAGCGGCCGGCGCCTGGGAGGAGGCGAAAAGCTCCGGGGATGCAGTGCCGGAGCTGGACCGGATGATCCAGGAATGTACGGAATGGGAAAGGCAGTATGGGGGCCTGGAACAGGATCAGTCCCGTCTGGCCGGTCTGGACCGGAGACGGGAGGAGGAAGCCGGGGGACTGGAACGCCTTCTGAAAAGGCAGGCGGAGCTGGACCAGGAGCTTCTGGCTGAAAAAAGGGAGATCCGTTCACTCTCTGAAGCAGATGGAGAACGGGAACGTCTGCTGGGACGTCAGACAGGACTCCAGAACAGAAGGAACGGACTGGAGGGGAAATTTTCCCAGTGGAAGGAGGTCCGGGAGCAGCTTGCCGGGAACCGGGAGCGGCTTTCAAGGCTTTCGGAGCAGGAGGCCGGAGAGCGGGAAAGAAAGGATGCCCTGGAGCAGAGCTTTCTGGAAATGGAGGGAGCAGAGACCAGGGAGCAGGCCATGGTCCATGAGGCAGAACGCTGCACAGAGCAGAGGCGGAAGCTGGACCTTCTGGACCGGGGCATCCGGGATGGGAAGGAAAGGCTGTGCCGGGCAGAGGATTCCTGGAAGCAGGCTGGGGAGCAGTGGAAGGCTGCCCAGGCGGATCAGTCTGCCCTAAAGGAGATGGGAAAAAGGCTCCATGAAACGGAGCTTTCACTGGCAGCCTGGAAGCAGGAGGAGCTGAGGCTGACGGAGAGGCTGGCTTCAGTGAAGCAGTTTTATGGAAGGATGGAAAAGCTGGACGCCATGTTCCAGGAGCTGGAGCGGGCCCAGAAGGAGTATGAGCAGGCGGCTGCCGTTCATGGAAGAGTCCAGGAGGATCTCGGGATCATGGAGCAGCTTTTTTATGACGCCCAGGCAGGGCTTCTGGCCAGAAATCTGACAGAGGGAGAGAAATGTCCGGTCTGTGGTTCTGTCCACCATCCGGAACCGGCCAGGCTTTTAACGGGAGCGCCCGAAAAGCCAGAGCTGGACAGGAAAAAGAAGGAGGCGGACCGGGTCAGACAGGCCATGATCGAGGCCAGCGCGGCGGCCATGCAGGGCGGCCTGCGGCTTCGGGAAGAGGAGGAGAGCCTGAGGGCAGAGGCAGGGGAGCTGTTTGACATGGCCATATCCTGCGAAGACCGGGAATGGAGGACGTTTTTCCAGAGCCGGGCAGCCGCAGAGATCAAGGCTGCAGAGACAGCGCTGGATGCAGGGAAGGAGCAGGCGGGAGCCATGATCCAGCTCCTGGAGCAGAAATCCAGGGTGGAACAGGAGAATGCCAGGCTGGAGACCACGCTTCCAGAGCTCCAGAAGGCAGAGGAAAGGGCCAGGGAGACTGTGACGGCTGCGGAAACGGCACTTTTGGGCCTTCGTGACCAGCGAAAGAGCTTCCTGGAGGAGCTGGGGCTTCCAGACAACGGGGAGGCTTTTGAGGAACTGTCCCGGCGGTGCAGGGAGAAAACGGATGCGCTTTTAAAGGCCCGGGAGGAAACCGCCTGTTGCCGGAGGCTTCGGGAGGAGCGCCTGGAGCTCCAGAAGCGGCTGGAGGCTGTCCAGAGGGAGCTGGCAGAAAAACAGCAGGAGGAGTCTGCCGGCATGGGCCGGCTGGAGGCATTGGAGGATCAGATCCAGGCGGAGCTGGAGCTTCCGGGGACCGAAGCCGGTCTGAAATCTGGGAAAGCGATGGAAAACGAGCTGGAGGATCTGGATGCGGCGCTTTCAAAGATCCGGGCGGAGCTGGAGGAGAACCGGAAAAAGCTGCTGCGGAGAGAGCAGCTGGAAAAGGCGGCAGAGGAAACGGAACGGCTGTCCGGAGACTGTCAGAAACAGGCCGGGGATAAGAGACTTCTTCTGGCCCGGATGGATGCGGAGCGGGCCGGTCTTCTGGGCTCCATAGAGGAGAAAAAGGCGGCTTTGGGAGCTCTTACCAGGGAGGAAAACCGGAGAAAGGGAGAGGAGGCCCGGGAAAAGAAGCGGGCTGTATCGGAACAGACCGCAGAGGCAGAACGGGCATATCTGGAATGTATGCAGAAGGATGCCGGCCTCCGGGAAGCAATAACAGCCCTGGAGGGACAGACGGATCGCATGGTCACGGAGAGCGAGGCAGATGCCGCAGAGGCACTGGGACAGAAGGAGAGGGAAAGAGAGACAGCCCGGGAGGAAAGGACCAGGCGGTATGCGGAATATGAGAACAACCGCCGGATCTACGACGCTGTTTTAAAAAGCCGGGACGCCATGGTGAAGGCAGAGAGACGCTACATCTGGGTGAAAGCCCTTTCGGATACGGCCAATGGGAATCTGGCCCAGAAGCATAAGATCGAGCTGGAGACGTATGTGCAGATGGCGTACTTTGACAGGATCCTCCGGAAGGCCAATGTGCGGCTCATGACCATGACCGGCGGCCAGTATGAGCTGGTGCGGAAAAAGGACCAGGACACCAGGCAGGGAAAGGTGGGGCTGGATCTGAATGTGACTGATCATTATAACGGAAGCCAGCGCAGTGTGAAGACGCTTTCCGGCGGAGAGTCGTTCATGGCGTCCCTTTCTCTGGCCCTGGGGCTTTCTGATGAGATCCAGGCCAGGGCCGGAGGGATCCAGCTGGATGCCATGTTCGTAGACGAGGGCTTTGGTTCCCTGGATGAGGAGGCCTTAAACCAGGCGGTGAAGGTATTAAACGGTCTGGCCGGAGGAAACCGTATGGTGGGGATCATTTCCCATGTGGCGGAGCTAAAGGAACGGATCGACAGGAAGATCGTTGTGAAAAAGGACCGGACCGGAGGCGGGGGTGGAAGCAGGATTGAGGTGGGGTGAAGGCCATGCGGGGGTGCAGGTCCCGGAACGGGTCAGGAAATCCGGGCTGGTTTCGGGGCCGGGTACATCCAGGGCCCCTGCAAATGCCCGGCTTTCCTGGCCCGTTCCGGGCGGCAGAGACGCTGGCTGTGTGAGGGAGGGAAAGGAAAAGGGATAGAGAGAAGCCGCAGAAGGGGCCAGTGTGGCGAGGCTTTCTGCGGCTTTCGTTGTGTGCTTTTGGCGTGCTTCCGGTGCCTTTGGGTTTTGGGGCTTCCGGGAGGTTTTTGGTTTACATGAAGATGTATTTCAGGATGAAGAGCAGCGCCAGGACGTACATCATGGGGCTGATCTTTTTGGCCCTGCCGGTGACGGCGTTGACGGCCACATAGGAGATAACTCCCATGGAGATGCCTTCGGAGATGCTGTAAAAGAACGGCATGGCAGCGATGCAGATGAAGGCGGGGATGCCCTGGCCGGGATCCTTAAAGTCGATGTCGCTGACCGCGCCCACCATGTAGAAGCCTACGACGATGAGGGCCGGGGCCGTGGCGAAGGACGGGATCGCCAGGAAGACCGGGGACAGCAGCAGGGACAGGAGGAACAGCACAGCGGTGGTCAGGGAGGTAAGTCCGGTGCGGCCGCCCTCGGATACGCCGGAGGCGCTTTCTACGAAGGTGGTGACTGTGGAGGTACCTAACATGGCTCCGGCGGTGGTGCCGATGGCGTCTGCCATGAGCGCGCCTTTGATCCGGGGGAGCTTTCCGTCTTTGTCCAGCATATCGGCCTTGGAGGCCACGCCGATCAGTGTTCCTATCGTATCAAAAATATCTACAAACAGGAATGCAAAGATAATTACGGCAAATTCCAGGAGCGGCACCCCGTCCAGGCTGAACTTACAGAAGATCGGAGCCAGGCTGGGGATGGAGATCCCGTTGGAGAAATCCGGAAGCAGGCTGTAAAAGCCCAGGTCCGGGTTGGGTACGTAAAGTCCGGCAAACTGGCAGATCACGCCAAGTCCCCAGGTGATCAGGATCCCCCAGAGGATATTGCCCTTGATGTTTTTTACCACCAGGACAGCAGTGATGATCACGCCGATGATGGCCAGCAGGACAGTGATCCCGGCGTCGCTCATGGAGGCGGTCAGTCCCTCTGCCAGGGTCTCGTTATAGCCCTTCAGGGAGAACAGGCCCACCAGGGTGGAGCCGCCGATGACGATCTTCGCGTTCTGCAAGCCGATGAAGGCGATGAACAGGCCGATGCCCACGCTGACGGCCTTTTTCAGGTTGAAGGGGATGGCGTTGAAGATAGCCTCCCGGATATTGAACAGGGACAGAAGGATGAAGATCAGCCCCTCTGCCAGGACGGCTGCCAGAGCCACCTGCCAGGAATAGCCCATGCCCAGGACTACCGTATAGGCAAAGTAGGCGTTTAAGCCCATGCCGGGTGCCAGGGCAAAGGGGTAGTTGGCAAACAGGGCCATGCACAGGGTTCCCAGGAAGGAAGCGATGGCGGTGGCGGAAAAGACGGCCCCATGGTCCATTCCGGCAGCGGAAAGGATGTTGGGGTTTACAGCAAGGATGTAGGCCATGGTCATGAACGAGGTGACTCCGGCCATGACCTCCGTTTTTACGTCAGTGTGATTTTCTTTTAAGTGAAAGATTCTGTCAAGATCCATGATATCCTCCGGTCATTAATTCATATACGTCATCATAAAGGCAGCCACGATCTCCATTCCCATATGAAGATCCTTTACGTTCAGGAACTCCTCACGGGTGTGAGCGCCGGTTCCCATATGTCCGCCAAAGCAGAGGGAGGGAACGCCGGTGGAAAGCGGGATGTTGCAGTCGGTGGAGCCGGATTCGCATTCCACGCGCTTTCCGGTGAAGGCCTCGATGATGTCTAAGGCTTTGTTCACCAGGGCCTCCTGTTTTTCCTGGTCCACGTCTCCGGTGCAGGGACGCTCTCCAAGGAGCTCCAGATCCACGGAAACCTTATCCATGTTTCTGTATGCGTCCACAACGGACAGGAAGTATTTGCTCATGGCCGCCAGGCTTTCGCGCACGTCGGAACGGTATTCAAACCGCATCTCTGCGTACTGGGCGATGGTGTTGATTGATGTGCCTCCGGTGATGGTGCCCACGTTGTAGGTGCTTTTTCCCGGCGCCGGAACCTTATAGGAATAAAGGGTATCGATCATGGAGGACAGTACCTGGATGGCGTTCAGGTTGCCGAATTTTCCATAAGAGTGGCCGCCCTCGGTATGTACGCCCACACGGTAGCGCAGGGAGCCCACAGCGCCGGTGACCACGGAATCGTAGGAGCCGTCCAGAGCCACATGGACAGCGATCTTTCCCTCATAGTCCTTCATTAACTGGCGTACGCCCTTCAGATTCCCAAGTCCCTCTTCTCCGGAGCTGGCAACGAAGAGGATGCCGCATTTGGGAACATAGTTGTTTTTGGTGAACCATGCGGCTAAAAGCATCATAATGGCCAGATTGGATGTATTGTCGCCCACACCGGGACACCGCATGATGTCGCCGTCATAGACCACATCAAAGGGCTCCATATCCGGGAAGACCGTATCGGAATGGGCAGTGAAGGCCAGAAGGTCCTTCTGGGACTCGCAGTGGAACGGGTAGATCACATTTAAGGCGCTGTCGATGTAAGAGCCTTTGCAGCCCTCTTTTTCAAACCAGTCCCGGATAAACTCCGCCCGAAGCTCCTCATGATTGGATGGGGCCGGGATGCGGCATAAGGTGTCTAGAAGCTTTACCAGTGTGTCCTGGTTCTGGGCGATGTAGTCCTTCAGTTCCTTTGGCAGAAATTCGTTCATGTTGTAACCCTCCTGATTGTATTTGATATGGGGAAGGATCTTCCCCTCTGCTTCCAGACGGCTCTGCACCTGCCGTCCGGCGGCATGAGATCTATAAAACGGTCCGCCAGGTCCGAGGGCCTGGCGGACCGTCATAAGAAAACGCAGAAAACTGCTATTTCTTATCCTCCTGGACTGGTTCGCACGTCAGCTCGATCCCCAGTTTTTTAAAGATATTGGTGTCCACATCCGATAAAAGGACAGAGGTATGGACCTGGCAGCCTCTGAGCTTTGGAAGCTGTTCCAGGGCTGTTCTGGCATTCTGGTCCGTGGCGGCGCAGGTGGACAGTGCGATGAGGACCTCATCGGTGTGGAGCCTGGGATTGGTGCTTCCAAGATACCGGACCTTCAGCTCCTGGATGGGCGCAATGGATTCGGGCGAGATGAGATCCAGGTCATGGTCAATGCCGCCCAGTTCCTTGATGGCATTTAAAAGAACGGCAGCGGAAGCCCCGAGGAGCTCCTTGGTCTTTCCAAGGACGATCTTTCCATCGGGCAGCTCCAGGGCCGCGGCTGGAGCTCCAATGGTCTGGGCCAGAGAAAGGGCAGCCGGGACCACCGGACGGTCATTGGGGGTGATCTTTGCCTGCTTCATGATCAATTCGATCTTGTAAGCCTCGCTTCTGGCGGATTCATCGTCCACGATCTTTCCCAGGGCCTGGTAATAGCGGCGGATGATCTCCTGGCGGGATGCCTCCCGGCAGGCCTCGTCGTCCATGATGCAGAAGCCGTTCATGTTGACGCCCATATCCGTGGGGGATTTATAGGGGCACTCTCCGAAGATCCCCTCAAAGATGGCGCTTAAGACCGGGAAGATCTCCACATCCCGGTTGTAGTTGACCGTGGTGGTACCATAGGCCTCCAGATGGAAGGGATCGATCATGTTTACGTCGTTGAGATCGGCCGTGGCCGCCTCATAGGCCAGGTTCACCGGATGCTTTAAGGGCAGGTTCCAGACAGGGAAGGTCTCAAATTTCGCATAGCCGGCCTTGATGCCCCGCTTATTTTCATGATAGAGCTGGGAAAGGCAGGTGGCCATTTTCCCGCTTCCAGGACCGGGAGCCGTTACCACCACCAGAGGCCGTTCTGTCTCGATATAGTCGTTTTTTCCAAAGCCGTCGTCGCTGACGATCAGGGGGATATTGCTGGGATAGCCGTCGATGGTGTAGTGGCGGTATACACGGATCCCCATTTTTTCCAGCTTTGTCTTAAACTGGAGGATGGCCGGCTGGTCGGAGTAGTGGGTGATGACTACGCTTCCCACATAGAGCCCCCGGTCCGTAAAGGCGTGGATGAGCCGCAGAACGTCCACATCGTAGGTGATGCCCAGATCGTAGCGGATCTTGTTTTTCGTGATATCGGCGGCGCTGACGGCAATGATGATCTCCGCCTGATCGGAAAGCTGCATCAGCATCCGCAGCTTACTGTCGGGCTCAAAACCCGGAAGCACCCGGGAGGCATGGTAGTCGTCAAAAAGCTTTCCACCGAATTCCAGGTACAGTTTATCTCCAAACTGGCTGATCCGCTCACGGATGTGATCGGACTGCATGGCCAGATATTTGTTGTTGTCAAATCCTAGTTTTCTCATGTTTCTTTATGCTCCTCCTCCTGTGATCTGCCATAGATTTTCACATACATTCCTATTATCGTACAAAAAGGAGGTTTTGAACAGAGGTTTTTTGAATTTTTTTCTTTCCTAAATGCCCATACTTATGTTAGTATAGAGATAACGGAAAAAAATACGCAGAAAGCTGCTTGTGAAAAGGAACGATACGATGAAAAAATGGTTATTTGCATTTTCCATGGCCGGTCTTCTGGCCCTGACCGGCTGCTCCAGGCCTGCACCGGAGGAAGAGACCAGTCCGGCGGAGACAGAAACCGTGGAGGAGGCTCCTGTTGAGGAGGAGACCAGCGGGATCAAGGTCATTGAAAATGTGGGACCGGATAAAAACAGGACTGTATCCTTAAGGATCGTGGATGAGAACAATCCGGCGCTGCCTGGAAGGGAAGCTGTGAAGGTACGTGGGATCTATATTTCCGGCCCCATGGCTGGAAGTACGGAGCTGTTCCAGAATATTTTAGACAGCGCCGCCGGGACGGAGATCAATACGGTGGTCATTGACTTTAAGGATGACCAGGGCCGGATCACCTGTCCGGTGGATTCGCCGGTGGCATCGGAGATCGGCGCCTGCCGTCCCTATGTCCAGGATATGAAGGAACTCATCGCATCTTTGAAGGAACGGGGCCTGTATGTGATCGCCCGGGTGGTGGCCTTCAGGGATCCCTGGCTGGCGGAGAAAAAGCCGGAGTGGAGCCTGCATCTGGCTGATGGGAGCCTTTACAGGGACCGGCAGGGGATGGCCTGGGTGGATCCCTACCGGAAGGAGGTCTGGGACTACCTGGTGGAGGTGGGAACGGAAGCAAAGGAGGCCGGCTTCGACGAGGTCCAGTTCGATTACATCCGGTTTTCCACCGAGGGGACCATGAGGGATGTGGTCTTTGACGAGGCGGTGACCGGAGGGCGCAGCAAGACCGACGTGATCACGGAATTTGTAAAGTACGCCTATGAAAACCTGGCTTCCCAGGGGCTTTTTGTGTCCGCCGACGTATTCGGAACGATCATCGGCAGCGACATCGACGCCCAGGCCGTGGGCCAGGTCTATACGGAGATGGCCAAGCATCTGGATTATATCTGTCCCATGATCTACCCGTCCCATTACGGGCCGGGGAATTTTGGCCTGGAGCATCCGGATACCATGCCCTATGAAACTGTGCTGGAGGCGCTTAAAAAGTCCCAGATGGTCATGGACCAGGCGGCGGAGGCCGACGGCCATGTGAGCAGCCAGGCCATTGTCCGGCCCTGGCTCCAGGATTTCACAGCCTCGTACCTGGGGGAAGGAAACTATATCCCCTATGGATATAATGAGGTCCAGCGGCAGATCCAGGCCGTAAAGGACGCCGGCTACGATGAGTGGATGCTGTGGAGTGCCGCCAACCGGTATCATTTTAAGGAAGAGGCCCAGTAGGGAGGAGCAGATGGAGCAGAGAAGATTACCAGCGCCGGGAGAGTTTTACCGGCACTTTAAAAATAAGATGTATCAGATCGTGGCTGTTGCCTCCCACTCCGAAACGGGAGAGGCCATGGTGGTCTACCAGGCCCTTTACGGGGATTTTAAGATCTGGGTCCGGCCCCTGTCCATGTTCATGGAAGAGGTGGACCGGGAAAAATATCCGGATGCGGACCAGGATTACCGGTTTGAGCGGGTGACGGAGCCGGGATGCCGGATGGGTGACGGACAGGGGATCCAGGCCGGGGAAGAACCGGAGGAGGAGAAGCCCATGAATCCCCATCTCCTGGAGTTTTTTGACGCCATGGATGTGAGGGATTACGATAAGATGCTGGAGGCTCTGGCCAGGCTTTCCCAGAAGGCGGGGCAGAAGGAAGTGGACGATATCTGTATGGTCCTGGATATCCGCCCCCAGGGGGATTCGGCGGCAGAGCAGATCTCCGGGATCCGCCAGCATGTGCGGATGCTGAAAAAATTTGATGGGGAGCGGCTGCGTTGACAGAGAAAGACGAGAACGGTTTTAATATAGAAGAGGAACTGAAAAAACTCCCAGCTTCGCCGGGAGTTTATATCATGCACGACAGGCATGACGAGATCATTTACGTGGGAAAGGCCATAAGCCTGAAAAACCGGGTGCGCCAGTATTTCCAGGAAAGCCGGAGCAAGACGGCCAAGATCGAAAAAATGGTGTCCCGGATCGCCCGGTTCGAGTATATCATTACGGATTCAGAGCTGGAGGCCCTGGTCCTGGAGTGCAACCTGATCAAGGAGCACCGTCCCAGGTACAATACCATGTTAAAGGATGACAAAACGTATCCTTATATCAAGGTGACCATGGACGAGGCCTTCCCCAGAGTCCTGTTTTCACGGACCATGAAGAAGGATAAGTGCCGGTATTTCGGCCCCTATACCAGCGCCGGGGCGGTGAAGGATACCATCGACCTGATCCATAAGCTGTGGAAGCTCCGTACCTGCACCAGGCGGCTCCCGCAGGATATAGGGAAGGAGCGGCCCTGCCTCAATTACCACATTAAGCAGTGCCAGGCTCCCTGCCAGGGGTATATTTCCCAGGAGGAATATGGAAAGGCCGTGGCCCAGACCCTGGACTTTTTAAACGGAAAATACGAGCCGGTCCTCTCCATGCTGGAGGAAAAGATGATGCAGGCCTCGGATGAGATGGATTTTGAAACGGCCATCGAATACCGGGAGCTTTTAAACAGCGTAAAGCAGGTGGCCCAGAAGCAGAAGATCACCAGCCAGAGCATGGAGGACCGGGACATCATTGCCATGGCCAGGGACAGTGAGGACGCGGTGGTCCAGGTGTTCTTTGTCCGGGACGGAAAGCTCATTGGCCGGGAGCATTTCCACGTTTCGGCCTCCACGGCCGGAGACGACAGCCAGATCATCGGCAGTTTCATAAAGCAGTTTTACGCCGGAACGCCGTTTATCCCCAGGGAGGTCTGGGTCCAGCAGGAATTTGAGGAAATGGGGCTGGTGGGCCAGTGGCTCACAAAGCGCCGGGGCCAGAACGTAAAATTTGTGATCCCCAAAAAGGGGCAGAAGGAACGGTTAGTGGAGCTGGCGGCCAAGAACGCCCTTCTTGTCCTGTCCCAGGATAAGGAAAAGATCAAAAGAGAAGAGCTTAAGACCATCGGAGCCATGAACCAGGTGGGCGAATGGCTGGGGCTTTCTGGAGTGAAGCGGATCGAGGCCTTCGATATTTCCAATATCAGCGGCTTTGAGTCGGTGGGCTCCATGGTAGTCTATGAGGACGGAAGGCCCAGGCGCAACGATTACCGCAAATTTAAGATCAAAACGGTCCAGGGGCCCAACGACTATGCCTCCATGGAGGAGGTGCTCACCAGACGGTTTGAGCACGGTCTTTCAGAGCGGGAAGAGCTTATGGCCATGGAGACGGCGGACGGGGATCCGGGAAATATGGAACGGTTCGGGAGCTTCACACGCTTCCCGGATCTGATCATGATGGACGGCGGAAGGGGGCAGGTGAATGTGGCCTTGAAGGTTCTGGAGCGTCTGGGGCTCTCCATCCCGGTCTGCGGCATGGTCAAGGACGATAACCACAGGACCCGGGGCCTCTATTACCAGAATGTGGAGATCCCCATTGACCGGTACAGCGAGGGCTTTAAGCTGATCACCAGGATCCAGGACGAGGCCCACCGGTTTGCCATCGAATACCACAGGAGCCTCCGGAGCCAGGGCCAGGTCCGCTCAGTCCTGGATGATATTGAGGGCATCGGGCCAGCCAGGAGAAAGGCGCTGATGCGCCGGTTTAAATCCCTGGAGGCCATCCGGGACGCCAGCCTGGAGGAGCTTTCCTCCACTGAGGGGATGAACCGGCGGGCAGCAGAAAGTGTATATGGATTTTTCCACGGGGAGCCGGAAGGAAAGGGATCCGGTCCGGAAAGCCCGGGAATGAATCGCCAGGAAGGAGAATAATATGTACGGGGTTACTATTACGGAACTGATAAAAAAAATGGATTTCAGGAATCTTACGCCGGAGATCGATGCCGACAAGATCGTTTTATCCCATCCGGACGTGAACCGTCCGGCCCTGCAGCTGACAGGCTTTTACGATCATTTCGATAACGAGAGGGTCCAGATGCTGGGAAATGTGGAGCTGGCTTATCTTTCCGGCCTTACCACAGAGCGGCGCAAGGCCATGTATGACAAGCTTTTGTCCAGCAAGATCCCATGTATCGTATTCTGCCGCGGCCAGGAGCCGGGTGAGGACGTGCTGGCGCTCTGCTGCCATTACGGCGTTCCCTGCCTGTCCTCTGCAAAGCCCACCTCGGACGTGATGGCGGAGGTGACCCGTTGGTTAAAGGCCAAGCTGGCTCCCTGCATCAGCATCCACGGCGTTCTGGTGGACGTGTTCGGTGAGGGCGTTCTCATTACGGGGGAAAGCGGCATCGGAAAGAGCGAGGCGGCCCTGGAGCTCATCAAAAGGGGCCACCGGCTGGTGAGCGACGACGTGGTGGAGATCCGGAAGGTGAGCGACGAGACCCTGGTGGGCTCCGCTCCCGATATCACCAAATATTTCATTGAGCTCCGCGGCATCGGGATCATTGACGTGAAGACCCTGTTCGGCGTGGAGAGCGTCAAGGATACCCAGTCCATCAACATGGTGATCCGTCTGGAGGAGTGGGATAAGAGCAAGGAATACGACCGCCTGGGCATGGAAGACCAGTATACGGAGTTCCTGGGCAATAAGGTGATCTGCCACGACATCCCCATCCGTCCGGGAAGAAACCTGGCAGTGATCGTGGAGTCGGCGGCTGTCAACTACCGCCAGAAAAAAATGGGCTACAATGCGGCCAAAGAGCTTTATAACCGGGTCCAGGCGAACCTGGCCAGAAAGAGCTGACAGGAGGTTTCATGGAAATAAGGATCAATGAACCAATGAAGATGCATACCTCGTTCCGGGCCGGTGGACCGGCTGCCTGGTATGCGGAGCCAGAAACGGCAGAGGAGCTGGGGGCCCTGGTCTCCCTCTTCCAAAAGGCCGGACTGCCCTGGTACATCGTGGGAAACGGGAGCAACCTTCTGGTCAGCGACCAGGGGTATCCGGGCCTCATCGTCAGCACCAGCCGGTTTGACCGGCTGGAGACCGAGGGAGAGATCCTGCGGGCCGGCTCCGGCGTGCTGCTTTCAAGAGCCGCCAGCCTGGCCTTAAAATGCGGCCTTACAGGGTTCGAATTTGCCGCCGGGATCCCGGGGACCGTTGGAGGAGCCTGTGTCATGAACGCCGGGGCCTATGGATCGGAAACAAAGGATGTGCTTCTGTCCGCCACGGTGCTGACGCCGGAGGGCCAGATAAAGAGGATCCCGGCAGAGGAGCTGGAGCTGGGCTACCGTACCAGCTGTATCCCGGGAAACGGCTATGTGGTGCTGGAGGCAGAATACGCCTTAAAGCGCGGAGAGCCAGAGGCCATAAAGGCCCGGATGGACGAGCTTTCCGCAAAGCGCAGGGAAAAGCAGCCGCTGGAATATCCCAGCGCCGGAAGCACCTTTAAAAGACCCCAGGGCCATTTTGCGGGCCAGCTGATCCAGGAAGCCGGTCTTAAGGGCTTCACGCTGGGGGGAGCTGCCGTGTCAGAAAAGCACGCGGGCTTTGTCATCAACCAGAACGGGGCCACGGCGTCGGAGATCTACGGACTCTGCATGGAGGTAAAAAGACGGGTGCAGGAGCAGTCCGGAGTGGAGCTGGAGCTGGAGGTAAAGCTCCTGGGCGGATTTTAGGAGGAAACGGCCGTGAGACTGATCATTGTTACAGGCATGTCGGGCGCGGGCAAATCGACGGCGCTGAAATTTTTTGAGGATATGGGGTTCTACTGTGTGGATAACCTGCCCATCCTGCTCATAGAGAAATTTGCAGAGCTGACCTTAAGGGACGAGAACAACGCCAGTGATATCGCCCTGGGCATCGACATACGCAGCGGGCGGGAGCTGCCCCAGCTGCAGACCATCATCAATAAATGGCGGGAGAATTCCTATCCCTTTGAGATCCTGTTTTTAGAGTCCAGCGACCAGGTGCTCATAAAACGCTATAAGGAGACCAGGAGGAGCCATCCCCTGTCCCGGTCCGGCCGGGTGGAAAAGGGCATCAGCCTGGAGAGGGAGAAGCTGGCCTTTTTAAAGGACGAGGCCGACTATGTGCTGGATACCAGCAAGCTCCTTACAAAGGAGCTGAAAAAGGAGATCCGGACGCTCTTTTCCAGGGACCGGGAAAAGAGCAGCCTGTTTATCACAGTCCTGAGCTTTGGCTTTAAATATGGGATCCCGTCGGATGCGGACCTGGTATTTGACGTGAGGTTTCTGCCAAATCCCTATTATGTGGAGGAGCTGCGGTTCCATACGGGGATGGAGGAGCCGGTGCGGGACTATGTGATGCAGGGCGGTACGGCCGCAGAATTTTTAGAAAAGCTCATGGACCTTCTCCGCTTCCTGATCCCCAGGTATGAGCAGGAGGGGAAGAACCAGTTAGTGATCGCCGTGGGCTGCACTGGAGGGAAGCACCGGTCTGTGGCCATTGCCCATGAGGTATTTAAGCGCCTGAAAGAGGCGGAACGGTACGAGGTGCGCATGGAGCACCGGGATGCAGATGTGGATGGAGTGAGATAGATGTCATTTTCTGCCAGAATCAAGGAGGAGCTGTCCCGGCAGATGAGTCCTGCCAGGCACTGTCAGATCGCAGAGATCGCGGCGATCCTGAGCCTTTGCGGAGGGATCCAGATATCGGGGGACGACCGGTATACCATCAAGATCCATACGGAAAATGTAACAGTTGCAAGAAAGTGCTTTACTTTATTGAAAAAAACATTTAATATAGAAGCTGACATATCGATACGCCGGAATGCGCACCTGGGAAAGAACCGGGTCTATTCCGTCTGTGTAAAACAGCACGAGGATGCGCTCCGGGTATTGAAGGCCACAAAGCTGCTTTCCGAAGATGGGGAGATCGGAGAAAACCTGTCGGTGGTTGGAAACGTGGTGGTACAGAATCCATGCTGCCGCCGCGCGTTTTTAAGAGGCGCCTTCCTGGCGTCCGGCTCCATCAGCGATCCGGAAAAGTTTTATCACTTTGAGATCGTCTGTGCCACGGAGTCCAAGGCCAGGCAGATCCAGTCCATTATGGCGACTTTTGACATAGAGGCAAAAATTGTCATGCGGAAACGGTACTATGTGGCATATATTAAAGAGGGAAGTCAGATCGTCGACATGCTGAATGTGATGGAAGCCCACCTGTCACTTATGGAGCTGGAAAATATCCGGATCCTGAAGGAGATGAGAGGAAACGTCAACCGCCAGGTAAACTGTGAGACGGCCAACATCAACAAAACGGTGTCCGCTGCGGTGAAGCAGATCAACGATATTGTTTTCATTCGGGATACGGCCGGGTTTGAGAGCCTGCCGCCAGGGCTGGCGCAGATCGCCAGGGCGCGGCTTGAAAAGCCAGAAGCGACGCTGAAAGAACTGGGTGAAGACCTGGAACCGCCTGTTGGAAAGTCGGGGGTCAACCACCGGCTGAGAAAGCTCTGCGAACTGGCAGAACGCCTGAGGGAGGAGCAGGGAGCTGGACAGTGAGGTTTGCTGTCCATGTGTTATGAGGAGGATTGTTATGACAAAACGGACCGTTACTATTGAATTGGCTTCCGGTCTGGAGGCACGTCCGATTGCAATGCTGGTTCAGCTTGCGAGCAGCTATGAAAGCAGGATTTATGTTCAGAGCGACAATAAAAAAGTCAATGCCAAAAGCATCATGGGGATGATGACACTGGACCTTCCGGTTGGTGAACAGGTGGTCGTTACGGCTGACGGAGCAGATGAAGAAAAGGCGATCAACGATATTGAGAAATATCTGAGCAATAATTAAGTCCAGGAGGCTGTTTTCCCATAGGAAACAGCCTCTTTTTAACGGAGGAGGCAGCAGATGGCTTTTACACACTTACACGTCCATACGGAGTACAGTCTCCTGGACGGTTCCAGTAAAATAAAAGAGCTGGCGGTCAGGGCAAAGGAGCTGGGAATGGACAGCATGGCCATCACCGACCACGGGGCCATGTACGGCGTCATTGATTTTTACCGGGCAGCCAGGGAGGCGGGGATCAAGCCCATTTTAGGCTGTGAGGTCTACGTGGCCCCTGGCTCCCGGTTTGACCGGGAAAATGTCCATGGCGAGGACCGGTATTACCATCTGGTGCTTCTTGCGGAAAATAACGAAGGCTATCAGAATCTGATGAAGATCGTTTCCAAGGGATATGTGGACGGCTTTTATTATAAGCCCCGGGTGGATATGGAGGTACTTAAGACGTACCATAAGGGGATCATCGCCTTAAGCGCCTGTCTGGCCGGAGAGGTGCCCAGGTTCCTGGCGCGGGGGCTTTACGAGGAGGCGAAGGAGGCCGTCTTAAAATACCAGGAGATCTTTGGACGGGGAAATTATTTCCTGGAGCTCCAGGATCACGGGATCCCCATGCAGCGCCAGGTGAACCAGGGGATCATCCGCCTTTCCAGAGAGCTGGATATCCCCCTGGCAGCCACCAATGACTGCCACTATATCAACGCCGAGGACTGGGAGGCCCACGATATCCTGTTATGTATCCAGACGGGAAAAAAGGTGGCCGATGAAAACCGGATGCGGTATGAGGGCGGCCAGTATTATGTGAAATCCGAGGAGGAGATGCGGGAGCTGTTTTCCTACATCCCCGAGGCCATTGACAATACGGCAAAGATCGCAGAGCGGTGCAACGTGGAGATCGAGTTCGGCGTCACAAAGCTGCCGCGCTATGAGGTGCCGGAGGGCTACGATTCCTGGGGCTATTTAAACCATCTGTGCAGCGAAGGCTTTAAGGAGCGGTATCCGGAGGACGACGGGACCTTAAAGGAGCGGCTGGAATATGAGCTGGGCGTCATAAAGAGCATGGGCTATGTGGATTACTTCCTTATTGTATGGGATTTCATAAACTTTGCCAGATCCCATGGGATCGCCGTGGGCCCTGGCCGCGGCTCCGCAGCCGGCAGCATCGTTTCCTACTGCTTAAAGATCACCAACATCGATCCCATCCGCTACCAGCTTCTGTTCGAGCGGTTCCTGAACCCGGAGCGGGTGTCCATGCCGGATATTGACGTGGATTTCTGCTATGAACGCCGCCAGGAGGTCATCGACTACGTGGTGGAGAAATACGGAAAAGACCAGGTGGCCCAGATCGTCACCTTTGGTACCCTGGCGGCCCGGGGCGTGATCCGGGACGTGGGAAGGGTCATGGACCTGCCGTACAGCCTCTGCGACCAGGTCTCCAAAATGGTCCCGGCGGAGTTAAACATCACCCTGGACCTGGCCTTAAAGAAAAATCCGGAGCTCAAGGGCCTTTACGATACCGACGAGCAGGTCCATAAGCTCATCGACATGTCCAGACGGCTGGAGGGGCTTCCCAGGCATACGTCCATGCATGCGGCCGGAGTGGTCATCAGCCGGACGAACATCGATGAATACGTCCCCCTGTCCCGGGGCTCCGACGGCACCATCACCACCCAGTTTACAATGACCACACTGGAGGAGCTGGGACTTTTGAAAATGGATTTCCTGGGGCTCAGGACCCTGACCGTGCTCCAGGACGCCGTGGCCATGATCCAGAAGGACCACGGAGTAAAGCTGGATCTGGACCACATTGATTTCAATGATAAAAAGGTCATGGAGTCCATCGGAACAGGAAAGGATGACGGTGTGTTCCAGCTGGAGAGCGGCGGAATGAAGAGCTTCATGAAGGAGCTGAAGCCGGAGAGCCTGGAGGACATCATCGCCGGGATCTCCCTGTACCGCCCGGGCCCCATGGATTTCATCCCCAAATATTTAAAGGGAAAGAACGATCCAGCGGCCATCACCTATACCTGCCCCCAGCTGGAGCATATCTTAAAGCCCACCTACGGCTGTATCGTGTACCAGGAGCAGGTCATGCAGATCGTCCGGGACCTGGCCGGGTATACCCTGGGAAGGAGCGACCTGGTGCGCCGTGCCATGTCCAAGAAAAAGGCGGACGTTATGGCCAGGGAGCGGAAGAATTTCGTTTACGGCAACGAGGAAGAGGGAGTAAAGGGCTGTGCGGCCAACGGCATCGACGAAAAGACGGCCAACCAGATCTTTGACGACATGACGGATTTCGCCAAATACGCCTTCAATAAGTCCCATGCGGCGGCCTACGCCGTGGTGGCCTATCAGACGGCCTATTTAAAATACTACTATCCCAGGGAATTCATGGCCGCCCTTATGACCTCCATCATGGATAATGTCACAAAGGTGTCAGAATATATCCTGGCCTGCCGGAACATGGGGATCGGGATCCTGCCCCCGGATATCAACGAGGGCGTGAGCGGCTTTTCCGTTTCCGGGAACAGCATCCGCTACGGGCTTTCGGCCATTAAGAGCGTGGGCCGGGCTGTGGTGGACGTGATCATCTCCGAGCGGGAGACGGGCGGGCCGTTTTCCACCCTGGAGGATTTTGTATCCAGGATGTCCAACCGGGAGGTCAATAAGAGGACCCTGGAGAGCTTCATAAAATCCGGTTCCCTGGATTCCCTTCCAGGCACCAGGAAGCAGAAGCTGTACGTTTCATCGGAGCTCCTGGAAAACAAGGCACGGGAGAAAAAGACAGTGATGGAGGGGCAGATGAGCTTCTTCGACATTGCGCCGGAGGAAGACAAAGGCAATTTCCAGGTGTCCTTCCCGGATGTGGGGGAATTTGATAAGGAGACACTTCTGGCCTTTGAAAAGGAGACCCTGGGGATCTACGTCAGCGGCCATCCCATGGAGGCATACCAGGAGCTGTGGCAGAAGAACGTGACGGCCCGGACCTCAGATTTCATCGTGGATGAGGACGGCCATACGGTGGTGGAGGACAATTCCATTGTGGTGGTGGGAGGCATGATCACGGCCAAAAAGGTAAAGACCACCCGCACCAGCCAGCTGATGGCCTTTGTGTCCCTGGAGGACATGGTGGGGACCGTGGAGGCCCTGGTCTTTCCGAAGATCTATGAGAAAAACAAGCAGTATCTGACGGAGGATTCCAAGGTCTTTTTACGGGGCCGGGCTTCCATTGGAGACGATCCGGTGGGAAAGCTGGTATGTGAGGAAGTGATCCCGTTTTCCGCCATTCCCAACGAGCTGTGGCTCCAGTTTGAGGACCAGGAGTTTTATGAAAGGACCGTGGACAGCGTCATGGCGGTCCTTCGGGAATCCGAGGGGAAGGACCGGGTGGTCATGTATCTGAAGAAGGAGAGAAAGCTCAGACGGCTGTCTCCCAGCTGGGCCATCAACGCCCAGGGAAGGCTTTTGGAGGAACTGTACACTTTACTTGGTGAAAAAAATGTCAAAGTTGTGCAAAAAACCATTGAAAAGCGGGATAAAATAGATTAAACTAGGGATTAGGCATCAATGAGCATGCAGGTAATTTGGAGGAATGAACATATGGCAAAAAAAGAGGTTAAGACCATCGGCGTACTGACAAGCGGCGGCGACGCGCCCGGAATGAACGCGGCGATCCGTGCAGTCGTAAGGACGGCCATCAATAAAGGCCTCAAGGTAAAGGGCATCATGAGAGGATATGCGGGACTTCTCCAGGAAGAGATCGTGGATATGGACAGCGTCAGCGTTGCCGATACCATCAACCGGGGAGGCACGATCCTTTATACAGCGCGTTGTGAAGAGTTCCAGACGGAGGAAGGCCAGAAGATGGGTGCAGAGATCTGCAGGAAGCATGGCATCGACGGAGTCGTTGTCATCGGCGGTGACGGTTCCTTCCGGGGAGCGGGAAAACTTTCTGCCCTGGGGATCAATACCATCGGACTTCCGGGAACCATTGACCTTGACATCGCATGTACCGATTATACCATCGGTTTTGATACAGCTGTCAACACAGCCATGGAGGCTATTGATAAGGTAAGGGATACGTCCACCTCCCATGAGCGGTGCAGCATCATCGAGGTAATGGGCCGCCGTGCGGGATACATTGCCTTGTGGTGCGGGATCGCCAACGGAGCCGAGGATATCCTGCTTCCAGAGCGGTATGATGGCAATGAGCAGTATCTCATCAACCGCATCATTGAAAACAGAAAGCGCGGCAAAAAACACCACATCATCATCAACGCCGAGGGGATCGGCCACTCCACGTCCATGGCAAGACGGATCGAGGCGGCCACAGGGATCGAGACCCGGGCCACCATCATCGGCCACATCCAGCGGGGCGGCACCCCTACCTGTAAGGATCGTGTCTACGCCTCCATTATGGGAGCCAAGGCGGCGGAGCTTTTATGGGAAGGAAAGAGCAACCGGATCGTAGCGTACAGAGGCGGCCGGTTTGTGGATTACGATATCCAGGAAGCGCTGAACATGACGAAGGATATCTCAGAGGAGCAGTTCGAGATCAGTAAGCTTCTGGTCCGCTAAAAGAGGGAAGAGAATGGGAAGAAAAGAGGACGAAAAAATAGCCCCCCACTGTGATTTTATCCACGTCCACGAGCAGGTGGTAAAGCAGGTCATGGACGTGATGCCCCAGGGAGACGAGCTCCAGCAGCTGGCGGAATTTTTCCGTGTGTTCGGGGATTCCACCAGGATCCGGATCCTTTATGCCTTAAGCCAGTCGGAGCTGTGCGTCTGCGACATCGCCAGCCTTTTAAATATGGGCCAGTCGGCGATCTCCCACCAGCTCCGGATCCTGAAGCAGATGCGTCTGGTAAAATTCCGCAGGGATGGCCGGAGCGTTCTTTATTCCCTGGCAGACAGCCACATAGAAACAATCCTCGCCCAGGGGATGGAGCATATCGGAGAGTAGAAAAATGAAATTTACAAAAATGCAGGGACTGGGAAACGACTATGTCTATGTAAACTGCTTTGAGGAGACAGTGGAACATCCGGAGGAGACGGCCAGGTTCGTCAGCAGCCGGAATTTCGGGATCGGCTCTGACGGACTGATCCTCATAAAGCCGTCAGAGAAGGCAGACTGCCAGATGGATATGTATAATCTGGACGGTTCCCAGGGGACCATGTGCGGCAACGGCATCCGCTGTGTGGGGAAGTACGTTTACGATCATGGCATTGTGGATAAAACAGAGATCGACGTGGAAACTCTGGCGGGGATCCGCCATTTAAGCCTTCATGTCAGAGACGGAAAAGTGGAGACGGTGACCGTGGATATGGGCCGTCCGGAGCAGACCTCAGAGATCGGGGAAGCCATCACGGTCCTGGGAAAGGAATATGCGTTTACAGGAGTTTCCATGGGAAATCCCCACGCAGTGGTGTTCATGGACGGAGTGAAGGAGATGGATCTGAAGGAGATCGGACCGGCCTTTGAGTCCCATGAGCGCTTTCCGGGAAGGACTAACACAGAGTTCGTCCAGGTAGTGGATGAGAGCCATGTGATCATGCGGGTCTGGGAGCGGGGCTCGGGAGAGACCCTGGCCTGCGGCACCGGAGCCTGCGCCGTGGCTGTGGCCTGCGCCTTAAACGGAAAGACCGGAAGCCAGGTGGATGTGGAGCTTCTGGGAGGCGTTTTAAATATCCGCTGGGACCGGGAGAACGACCGGGTCTATATGACTGGTCCGGCCGTGGAGGTGTACCATGGCGAGATCGGTTTAAAGGAGAATAACGTATGATCGACCGTGTAGATAAGGAGATCCTGAAGCTTCTGCAGCAGAATGGACGGCTTTCCTTAAAGACCATTGCAGAAAAAACATTTTTATCCTCTCCGGCAGTATCCGCCAGGATCGAGCGGATGGAGAACGACGGGATCATCCTGGGCTATGAGGCAAAGGTGAGCCCTATCCGGATGGGATACCATATCCTGGCGTACATCAATCTGAACGTCCAGCCGGAGGACAAGAATAAATTTTACAAATATGCAGAGTCCATACCGAATATACTGGAATGCAGCAGTGTGACCGGTGAATATTCGGTGATCATGAAAGCAGCCTTTGAAAGTACCATGAAGCTGGATACCTTTCTGGGACAGCTTCAGAAATTTGGAAAGACCAGTACCCAGATCGTATTTGCGACTCATGTAGGTCCCAGAGGGATCCAGATCCAGGAATAATCCGTATATTTTAAGCCCCGGAACAGTCAGTTATGCAGGAAAATGCAGAAAAGACTGTTCCGGGGCTATTATATTTATAAAATGTGCTTGCATTTTTATTCATATAGTCGTATAATAGCATGCATAAACATTCAGACAGTGACATAAGGAGGAGAGCAGATATGAAAAAGAAGGTCCTTTCAGCCGTTCTTGCGGCTTCCATGTGTATGAGTTTTCTGGCCGGATGCGGAAACAGCGGCTCCGGTGATTCCGGAAGCTCCCAGTCCGGAGAGACATCAAAAGAAGCATCCAAAGAAACATCCAAAGAGGCAGATACCTCTGCGGCAGAAAAGGGAGACGGAGAGCCGGTTTCCATTACCGTCGGCGTTGGCCAGCAGTTTACGACTCTGGATCCGGGCCTTTCCACGGAGACAGTCAATCGGTATGCCCTGGCTCATATGTATGCCGGTCTGTATAAAAAATTAGAGGACGGCAGCGTGGTGCCGGATCTGGCAGCCGGAGAGCCGGAGGTCAGCGAGGACGGCCTTACCTATACAATCAAATTAAAGGACGGCCTGGTATGGAGCGATGGTGAGCCCATTACAGCCCACGATTTTGTTTTTGGGATCAACAGGAACCTGACCTACGGTGCAGAAAACGGCTTCGTTACAGATAAGATGGTCCGCTATCTGGAAGGCGCAGAAGAGTATCTGGCAGATACAGAGGTGGATCTGGAGACCTTCTCCTTTGCCGGTGTGGAGGCTCTGGATGATACAACGGTGGTGTATCATTTAAAAACACCCTGTGCATTCTTCACAGGCCTTTTATGCGGCGGCGGCTTCCTTCCTTTAAGAGAGGATGTGGCAGAGGCCGGATTTTCTGAGTGGGCTGTGGAGCCGGGATACCCGGTGACTGGCGCCTATGTGCTGGACTACTGCAATGAGAATGAGAAGGTGGTCCTTACAAAAAATGAAAGCTTCTACGATGCAGAGAATGTAACGGTGGATGAGATCACCTTCCAGGTAATGCCCGATATGGATGCCCAGGCGGCAGCCTTCAAGACCGGCGATCTGGATGCGGCCCTGGCCATCAGCGCCTCCATCGTTTCCACCTATGAGAACCAGAATGAGCTGTGGAACCGTCCCCAGCAGTCGGTATACTCCATCGACTTAAACTCCGGGGAAAAGGGACCGGAGGCATTAAAGGATGTGAATGTGCGCCGCGCCCTGGCTATTTCCATTAACCGGGACGAGATCGTGAAGGCCATCAATGCCGGCAACTTCTATACGCCCCTTTACGGATACGTTCCTTTTGGAATGAAGGGAGCAGAGGACGATTTCCGTAAAGAAGGAGATGCAAAGCAGCTTTACCAGGCATACGATCCGGAAAAGGCCAAGGAGCTCTTAAAGGAAGCCGGCTATGACGAATCCAATCCCCTGACTTTAAAGTATAAATATTCCAACAACTCCATCCACGCCGATGTGGCCCAGATGTTAGAGCAGATGTGGAAGGCCGTGGGCGTCAATGTGGAGCTGGAAGTGGTTGAGTCCGGCGTGTTCTACGACCAGATCGACCAGGGCGACTTTGAGATGGCCCGTTATGCGCTTATGTGCACCAACGATCCGTCCGAGTTCTTAAACCAGTGGACCCAGGCCATGCAGCCGGTGGCGGCCGTGGCGGACGATACCTACGACCAGATGATGACAGACGTGACAAAGATCGTTGACAGGACTGAATATATGAACAAGCTCCATGAGATCGAAACGTATCTGGTGGAGGAGCAGGTATATGTGATCCCGTTATTTGATTTCAACGAGCCGGCATTAAAGAAAGAGAACCTGAAGGGCGTTTACATGACGCCGGGCGATGTTCCGATCTACTCTTACGGATATTTTGAATAGGAGGACTAAAAAACGGTCATGGAAAAGTTAAAAATCAGCGATTTACTGGATTATAAGTTTCTGTCGGGGATCGTGGCATCCCCGTCGGGGAAAAAGGCGGCTTTCCTGGCAAGGCAGGCCAATAAGGAAAAGAACAGCTATGATTCATGGGCATATATCGCGGATTTTTGCACAGGGGAAGTCAGGAAACTGACTTCCTTTGGCGCGGAATCCCATCTTTTATTTGACAGCGAGGATACGCTTTTGTTCTCCTCAGTGAGAAAACACGAGGACAAGGCAAAGGACGGAAAGGAAAAGACGGTGTTCTACCGCCTTTCCTTAAAGGGAGGAGAGGCAGAACGGGCCTTTGATATCCCATATTCCGTCAATGACATGAAAAAAATGGCCGATGGCTCCTACGTATTTTCCGCCACAGTGGATCTTAATAAGCCGGAGGACGAGGACGGCCTGAAGGAATACCAGGACTACCATATCATCGAGGAGCTTCCCTACTGGGAGAACGGCGCATATTTTGTGTCCAGGTTCAGAAATACCCTGTTTACTTACCAGGAAGCAGAAGGAGTCTGTGAGCGGGTGACAGCTCCCCTGTTTGCCGTAAGCGGCTTTGAGATTTCCGGGGAGACCATTGTGTACACCGGCGTTTCCTATGACCAGGTGCTGCCCATGAAGAACGGCATGTACGGCTACGACTGCCGGACAAAGACCACTACGGAATACGTGAAGGACGGAGACATGCACATCGGTCTTTTCGGCTGCTGCGGAGAGGGCCGGGACTTGAAGGTGTTCTTTGCCGGAAGCACCATGGACAAATACGGCAGCGGCCAGTATCCGGATCTTTACGTATGGGAAAATGGAAAAGCAGCGCTTTTTGCAAAGCACGGAAATTCTGTGGGCTCTGTTCCCACTGGGGATATCTCCCTGGGAGGAGGAAAAAAATTCCTGGTGAAGGAAGGTATCCCGTACTTTACCTCCTGCGCCCGCACCAGGGGACCGGTGCTTTCCGCAAAGGACGGCTGTGTTTCCACGGCAGTGGACTTTGACGGCTCCGTGGAATGCTTCTGCCAGGTGGAGGGCGGCTTCGCCATGGTGGGAAGAACGCCCGGAAAGCTCCAGGAGATCTACCTCTATGATTCTGTCTCTCATACATACCGCCAGATTTCTGATCTTAACGGTGCGGCCTTAAAGGACCGGTATGTGGGTGAGCTCCATCCGGCGGGCTTTACGGATTCCGACGGCGTGGACATCGACGGCTGGGTGATCCTTCCCAAGGATTACGATCCCTCAAAGAAGTACCCGGCGATCCTGGATATGCACGGCGGCCCCAGAGTGGCCTTTGGAAATACCATGTTCCATGAGATGCAGGTATTCGCCAACAATGGATATTTCGTCATGCTCTGCAACCCCAGGGGCGGCGACGGCCGCGGCGACGAGTTCGCGGATCTGAGAGAAAAATACGGCACCATCGACTTCCAGGATTTCATGGAGTTTGTGGATCACGTATGTGAACAGTATCCTGCCATCGATCCGGCCCGGATCGGTGTCACCGGCGGCAGCTACGGCGGCTGGATGACCAACTGGATCATCGGCCACACGGACCGGTTCGCGGCTGCCGTAAGCCAGAGGAGCTTCTCCAACTGGCTCAGTGATTTTGGCTGCAGCGAGATCGGATTTTCCTTTGACGTCAACGAAAACGGAGGAAAGACGCCGTGGACGGCTCCCAAGGAGCTGTGGGAGCGCTCTCCGGTGGCTTACGCAGACCGGGTAAAGACGCCGACCATGTTCATCCATTCCTTAAAGGATTATAACTGCCCCCTGTCAGAGGGAATGCAGATGTTCGCGGCCATCAAATACCACGGAGTACCCTCTAAGGCCGTGCTGTTCGAGGGAGAGAACCATGAGCTCTCCAGAAGCGGAAAGCCCCTGCACCGGATGCGCCGCTTACAGGAGATGAACGGCTGGTTTGATCTGTATCTTAAAGGAGAAAAAAGCGAATGTTAAAGTATATTGCAAAGCGCCTGGCAGTGGGCGCTTTCACCCTGTTCCTTCTGGCCACTGTCACCTTTTTCCTGATGCATGTGATCCCCGGCTCACCCTTTGCCGGAGAGACCAGCAAGCTTCCGGCCAAGGTGAAGGAGCGGCTTTATGAAAAATATGGACTGGATAAGCCTGTGTCTGAGCAGTACGTGATGTATTTAAAAAATGCCGCCAAGGGCGATTTCGGCGTATCCATTTACAGAAAGGGAAAGAGCATCGATAAGATCATTAAAAACGGCCTTCCCTATACCATGCGCCTGGGTGCGGTCAGCATCACCTTTGCCCTGGTGACAGGGATCTTTCTGGGGACTGTGGCGGCGTTTACGAAGAAAAAATGGCTGGCGAACCTGGTACTGGTCATCGCCACGGCGGGAGTCAGCATGCCCGGCTTCCTATTGTCGGTGCTGCTGCTCCTTCTGTTCGGCGTGGTGCTCCAGTGGCTTCCCTTTGTGGGACTGGACAGTCCCCTCCACTATATCCTTCCGGCCGTGGGTATGTCCTTTGCCCCCATCTCCATGATCGCCAGGCTGGTGCGCTCCAGCCTGCGTGAAGTGATGAAGCAGGACTACATGGTTCTGGCCCGGTCCAAGGGTACGCCGGAAAAGCTGGTGATCCTGCGCCATGGTTTAAAAAATGCCATGCTCCCGGTGATCACCTATGCGGGCCCCATGATCGCCACCCTGCTTACGGGCAGCTTCGTTATTGAGAGCCTGTATTCCATTCCCGGCATCGGCGCGGAGTTCGTCACCAGCATCACCAACCGTGACTATACCATGATCATGGCCCTGACGATCCTTTACGGAGCGTTCATTATTATTGCAAACATCATCACAGACATAGCCAACGCGATGATCGACCCGCGGATCAAGCTTGGCAGATAGGAGGCGGTAAAATGGAAGAGACAAAGGTACTCCTGGACGATTCCATGTTTGAAAAACTGGACGACAGCGAGAAGAATACGGAATTTATCGCCATGGAGAGCAAGACCTATCTGCAGGACGCCTGGCGGTGCTTTAAAAAGAATAAGCTGGCCCTGGGAGGTCTGGTATTTTTATCCATCATGATCCTTCTGGCCATTTTTGTACCCATGGTATCCCCTTATACATATGACGCCCAGGATCTGGACCTGCGCAACGCCCTTCCGTCGGCGTCCCACCTTCTGGGGACCGATAAGCTGGGCCGGGATATCCTGGTACGCCTGATGTTCGGAGCCAGGATCAGCCTGGCTGTGGGCTTTGTGGCTGCATTTTTAAACCTGATCATCGGCGTGGTATACGGCGGCATCTCCGGCTTTGTGGGAGGAAAGGTGGACATGGTCATGATGCGGATCATCGACTGTATTTATTCCATCCCGTCCATGCTCTACGTGATCCTTATCATGATGGTATTCGGCTCCAACATCGGCTCTGTGCTTTTAGGCATCTGCGTATCCTCCTGGATCGGAATGGCCAGGCAGGTGCGTACCCAGGTGCAGACCTTAAAGCAGCAGGAGTTTGCCCTGGCGGCCTATGTCATCGGCGCCGGAAAGCTCCGGATCCTGTTTAAGCATCTGATCATCAACTGTATGGGCCCCATCATCGTTTCCACCACCTTAATGGTGCCAGAGGCCATTTTCACCGAGTCCTTCCTGGCCTTCATCGGAATCGGCATCTCCCTGCCCCAGGCCAGCTGGGGAACCCTGGCCAGCGAGGCCAGATCGGTGATCCAGAGCTATCCCTTACAGATCGTGTGGCCGGTGCTTGCCATCTGCCTCACCGTGCTTTCCTTAAACTTTATCGGCGACGGCGTGGGAGAAGCGCTGGATCCCAAGAACCGTTAGGAGGTGTACCATGGCATTATTGGACGTAAAAAATTTGTGTGTAGACTTTCATACCGACCAGGGTACGGTCCATGCGGTGCGGGACATCAGCTTCTCTGTGGGAGAATCGGAGGCTGTGGGCATTGTAGGTGAATCCGGAAGCGGAAAGAGCGTGACCATGTATTCGGTCATGGGCCTTCTGGCCGGAAACGGCTCCATCACTGGCGGCAGCGTTTCCTTAAATGGACAGGAGATCACAGAAAGCGCCTTCCCGGACCATAAGGCCTATGAGGCGGCCATGGATCAGATCCGCGGCAATCAGATGGCCATGATCTTCCAGGATCCCATGACCTTTTTAAATCCTGTGGTGAAGATCGGAAAGCAGATCACAGAGGTCATTAAAAATCACCAGAAGGTGACGGATGCCGAAGCCCGTGCCCGTGCCATTGAACTTATGGGGCAGGTGGGGATCCCGTCTCCGGAAAAGCGGCTGAACCAGTATCCCCATGAATTTTCCGGCGGCATGCGCCAGAGGATCATCATTGCCATTGCCCTGGCCAACAATCCGAAGCTCATCATTGCCGACGAGCCCACCACGGCCCTGGACGTGACTATCCAGGCCCAGGTGCTGGATCTGATCCGGGATATGAAGGAAAAAATGAATTCCTCGGTGATCATGATCACCCACGATCTGGGTGTGGTGGCCAGTCTCTGTGACCGGATCCTTATTATGTACGGAGGAAAGATCGTGGAATCCGGCAGCGACCGGGAGATCTTCTACGATCCGAAGCACCCCTATACCAGGGGACTTTTACAGTGTGTCCACAATCCGGAAAAGAAGGAGAAGCTGAAGCCCATTGCAGGCTCTCCGCCGGATCTTTTAAAGCCGCCGGCCGGATGTCCCTTTGTGGACCGGTGCCCGGAGGCCATGAAGGTATGTAAGCTCTATATGCCGGAGGTGACTACATATTCCGCCACCCACCAGTGCGCCTGCTGGCTGGAGGAGGCCAACAGGAGAAAGGGGGAGAACCATGGCTGATGCAGAGATCAGAAAGGAAGCGGCAGGAGAGAAGGCCCCGCTTCTTCAGGTTGACCATTTAAAGACGCATTTTGACGTGACCAAGGGCCTGTTTTCCCCGAAGCAGATCGTAAAGGCTGTGGACGACGTGAGCTTTTATGTGGGCGAGGGAGAGACCTACGGCCTGGTAGGAGAATCGGGCTGCGGAAAGTCCACTCTGGGCCGCACCCTGGTAAAGATCTACCCGGCCACCGGAGGGAAGATCCTTTATAAGGGCCAGGATATCGCAAGGCTGGGGAAGGAGGAGGAAAAGCACTTCCGGAAAGAGGTGCAGATGATCTTCCAGGATCCCTACGCATCCTTAAATCCCAGAATGACCGTGGGCGAGATCATTAAAGAGCCCATGGAGATCCACGGGATCTTAGATTCCTCCAAGGACCGGGAGGACCGGGCCGCAGAGCTTTTAAAGACCGTGGGCTTAAAGCCGGACCATATCCGCCGGTATCCCCACGAGTTTTCCGGAGGCCAGAGGCAGAGGATCTCCATTGCCAGGACCCTGGCCCTGAATCCCAGATTCATCATCTGTGACGAGCCCATTTCAGCTCTGGACGTTTCCATCCAGGCCCAGATCATCAATCTCTTAAAGGAGATACAGAACGAGCTGGGGATCTCCTACCTGTTCGTGGCCCATGATCTGAGCATGGTCAACTATATTTCCCATCGGATCGGCGTCATGTATCTGGGCCATCTGGTGGAGGAGGGGCCGGCGGACCAGGTATACGAGCATCCGATCCATCCGTATACAAAGGCCCTTCTGTCGGCAATTCCCATTCCGGATCCTGACGTGGCCAAGTCCCGGTCCCGGATCAAGCTGGAGGGCGAGCTGCCCACGCCCATCAATCCCCCGGCGGGCTGTCCCTTCAAGGGGCGCTGTCCCATGGCCACGGAGGAGTGCGGAAAGTCCCGGCCGGAAATGCGGGACTTTGGCGGACATAAGGCGGCATGCTTTTATGCGGAGGCTGGGAAGTAGAGAAAATTGAAGAAGCAGTGAGCTGGAAAACACCGGCTCCGCAAGCCCTTTTAAAGGGAGCGGAGCCGGTGTTTTTTCTATAAGAGTCCATATTTGGAAAGCTTGTTTAAAAGGGTCTGACGGGTGATGCCCAGTTCCCGGGCCAGGCGGGAGCGGTTGCCGCAGGCAGCCATGCGCCGGCTTAAGAGATTTGCTTCATACTGCTCCATCAGAGTTTTAAGACTGGCAGAGGATGGGGCCGGGCCAGCGGTACATCCGGCGCTGTCTGCGGGAGCAGTACGGGTGATATAGCTGGGAAGATCTTTTGGAGTGATCTCAGAGGACTCTGCAAAAATACAGGCGTACTCAATGGCATTTTTCAGCTCGCGGACATTGCCGGGCCAGTGGTAGCCGGATAACAGGGCGGCAGTGTCCTGGGACAGTGTTTTGCCGGGACCCTGGGGACAGAATTTTTTTAAAAAATATTCAGCCAGCAGGGGGATATCGTCCCGGCGCTGGCGGAGCGGGGGGACCTCCAGGATCACTGTGCTCAGGCGGAAAAACAGGTCATTGCGTATTTTCCCGGATCTCATGCAGGCGAAGGGGTCCTCGTTCATGGCTGAAACAATACGGAAATCACTCTGGATCTCCCTGGTGCCTCCCAGACGGCGGAGCTTTTTGGTCTCCAGGGCCCGCAGGATCTTTCCCTGGACGGCCGGATCGAGGGAGTTGATCTCATCCAGAAAAACGGTGCCTCCATCGGCCTGCTCCAGGATCCCTTTGGAGTGTACGGAGCCTGTGTATGCCCCTTTTTCTGAACCAAAAAAGGTGCTTTCCAGAAGAGATGAGGGGATGGCCGCACAGTTCTGCGGGTAGAAAAGGCGTTTACACCTGGGACTGGCCGTGTGGACCGCATGGGCCACCAACTCCTTTCCTGTCCCTGTTTCCCCGCAGATCAGAACATTTGCGTCGGTACGGGCAACCCGGAGGATCTGTCTTTTCAGAGTCTGCATGGCGGGAGAATTGCCGATCATATCCGGGATTTCTGCCAGGTCTGGAGAGACGGACGGATCGTCCTTCACATCAAGGAAGCGGTTGGGACTGCTTAAAAAGCGGCTTACACTGATGGAGCCGATGATCGAATCCCCCATACGGATCGGGAAGATCGATTCAATGCCGCTGGATCGCTGACCATTGAACAGCAGGTGGGTATATGCCCTGCTGATAGTAGATTCTCCATGGAGAGCCCTCAGCACTCCGCTGTCCGCAGGATCCACATCCAGAAACGTTGAACGGAAATGCGTTCCGACCACATCTGAAGCAGTAAAGGGGACTATATCTGGATTGAAGGGCTGGAAGTGGCGGATGATCTGCTGATCGTCAATGATCGTAACAGAATCCGCCAGAGTGCCCATGGTGATGATCTGGTCAATATAGTTCTCAAGCATGAAAAAACCTCCCGGAAATATGATTCCATGGCTGTCTGCCTTCGCTTGTAAAAATATTTATACAGTAGATATCAAATATATTATACATATATCACAAAAAAGTCAATGACGGGAGTGAAAAATTGTCTATTTTGAGCGAAAAAATGGTAAATGTATGGCTTTTTTTGTTTGGCATGGAAGTTGCTTTATATGTATGGCATCAAGACTGTTACAGTAAGCCGGGGAAATAAAAACGAGAGGAGAGGGAGAATGAAAAAGAGTACGCTTTATGTAAATGGAAGGATCTATACCATGGATCCGGACAATACTGTTTACGAGGCCATGGCCGTAGAGGACGGACGGATCGTCAGGCTGGGGACAACAAAAGAGCTGATGGAGGAGATGGCTCCGGACCAGGAGCTGGAGGATCTGAAGGGCTGTCCGGTGCTGCCTGGAATGTGCGACTGCCATGTACATATGGATATGACGGGCGCGATCATGGTAGCCATCGATGCGGCAGGAAAAGGAAAGGAAGAGCTTCTGGAAGAGGTAAGGATGAGAGCCCAGAGCCTGGAAAAGGGAAAATGGATCACAGGCATGGGATGGAACCAGGACAGCTGGGATGGAAAATTCCCGACAAAGGAAGATCTGGATGCGGTATGTCCGGATCATCCGGTCAAGCTGACCCGCTGCTGTGGTCATGCGTTCTGGTGCAACAGCCTGGCGCTGGAGCTGGCTGGATTTCATCTGGATGAAGTGAGCAAGCTGGATCCCAAGGAATACCCGGTCAATGAAGAAGGAAAGCTTCTGGGGGTTCTCATTGACGGCGGGTGCAAGTCGATCGAAGGTGTACTGCCGGAGGATACCAGGGAGGATACAGTCTCTCATTTCAAAATGGCAGAGGAAGAAGCCCTCCGGTTCGGCATCACCGCTGTGATGAATAAAGGAGCGGGCCTTGTCACGGCATCCAGCACTGACTGCGGACGCAGCGCAGTGGCGCTTGAAAAGGAATTGTTTGAGAAGGAAGAACTTAAGATCCGTTATTATGAGGCCCTCGCCGGACAGGATGAATATTTTGACGATTGCTTTAAGGATGGCCTGCACATTGATCTCTGCCATGGAAAGTTCACGCTCCGCAGCATAAAGCTGTTCGGAGACGGCGCATTTGGAGCAAGAAGTGCATGGATATCCAGGGATTACAGAGACCAGCCGGGAAAGCGCGGTTTTGGGATCCTTACGGATGAAGAAATGATCCGGCTGTTTAAGCGGGCAGACGAAAAGAATGTCCAGATCAGTATCCACAGCATCGGGGACGTATCCATCAAGCAGATCCTGGACTGCTATGAGACCGCTTTTGCAGACAGCCTGCATAAGGACCGGAGGTTCTGCATCGAGCACTGCCATCTGCCGTCGGATGAGGATCTGGCAAGGATCGTGAGCTATGGGATCATTTTCTCCACCCAGTTCCTCCAGTTATCCCTGGATATGGATGTGATTCCTGGGATCCTTCCGGACGCACTGTTAAAACGCCTTTACATCTGGCGCACTGTGGTGGAAAAAGGCGTGATCGTGACCAACGGTTCGGATTCTCCGTGCTCTACCATGAACCCCTTTGAATCCATGCATACGGCTGTAACGCGGCTCAGTGAGCGCGGGACCAATACATTTGAGGAAAAGCCTTATAAAGAGGCCCTTACCAGGCTCCAGGCCCTTAGGGCGTATACAACGACAGCGGCGTACAGTATGTTTAAAGAGAAGGAACTGGGGTCTCTGGAATGCGGGAAGCTGGCAGATTTCGTGGTGACGGATAAGGACTACTTTACCTGTGTGGAGGAAGAGATCCCGAAGATCCGCGTACTGAAGACCTATATTGGCGGAGAACTGTGTTACAGCGCAGAATAAAGGACAGGAGGGTTTATGTTTATGAAAAAGGGTAATTTATTACTGGATGCCGGGATCGTCGGCCTGGCTTTATTTGCAACGATCTTTGGAGCTGGAAACCTTGTTTTTCCGCCGATCCTGGGATTGACGGCGGGAACAGACTGGGTTCCGGCGACCCTGGGGCTCCTTCTTTCGGGAATCGTTCTTCCGGTTCTAGGAACATGGGCGGTAAACTGTGTGGGGGATCATGCCAAATTCCTGACCTACCATGTATCTCCGAATTTTTATACGATCCTTACGTGCTGTTCAGTGCTTCTCGTATGCGTGGGATCCACACTTCCCCGTGTAGGAGCCACAACCCATGAAGTGGGCGTACAGAGCATTTTCCCTAATTGCCCGATCTGGGTTACAGTGACGATCTTCTTTGCTGTGACGTATTATTTTGCAAGAGAAAGGGAGTCAGTCATCGACAAGGTTGGAAAATATCTGACACCGGCGCTGGTAGTTATCATCGGCATCATCCTTGTGAAGGGAATCATCACGCCGATCGGTGAGATCGCGGATCCTGTGCTTGCAAAACCGTTTGTCTCCTCGATCCTGGAGGGATACAAGGTTGGAGATCTGACCACGACCTTAATGCTGGCGCATGTTTTTATCTATGCACTGGAAGAGAAGGGATACATAGGCGCTGATCTGAAAAAAGGCGTATTTATGGCTGGTATCGTCTGTATTGTCGTAATGTCAGCGATCTATGTGGCGCTCACCTATATTGGAGCCACTGGCGGATCCTTATATCCGGCTGATATATCCAGGACGGCACTGTTATCCGGTATTGCATTAAATATTTTTGGAAAGACCGGTCAGGTCGGCCTTGGGATCGTAGTTGCCCTGGCCTGCCTTACCACCTCTGTGACTCTGGCTGCCTCTGCCGCTGCATTCTTTGTGGACTTATGCCGTACAAAGTTTGGCGTCCAGATCTCCTATAAGTGGCTGATCCGCGGGATCTGTGTATTCTGCGCAGTGGCAGGAACCTTTGGTGTTACCAATATCATTAATTACGTGACCCCGATCTTCCTTACCATATATCCGCCGCTGATCGTCCTGACAGTGCTTGGTTTTGTGGATAAGTGGATTCCCAATGATGGAATTTACAAGGGGGCTGTATATACATCCACATTTTTCGGATTCTTAGACGGCGTGATCGCAGTATTTCCGAATTTCACGGGACTGTATGACGTGTTATCCTATATCCCGCTGTTCACAGATGGATTTGGCTGGGTCATCCCGTCACTGGCAATGGGTGTGATCATGGGAATCGTATACCGCGGAAAGCCCAGGAATTACTGTCCAAAGACAGAAGATCGTCTGGCGCTTTAAAGGGATAAGAGAAAAGGAAAACAGACCTGGTTTAACAGGGGGCAGGAGTGATGGATATGGATCGCTCCTGCCCTCTGTCGGCGGCTTTTTGTATTCAAAAACCAGTCTACGCCAGCTCCTTCACCACCCGAGCCGCCAGGGTCCGCGGGAGAAGCACGGATTTTCCGGTGAGGGCCTGGACCCGTTCCTTCATTTCCACGGTGTAGCCGATGCAGTCCAGGACGATGAGATCGGCGTCGGAGGGGATGCTGCGGGCAGCCGCAGCCACGGCCTCTATGCCATCATAGGGAGAGGCGGCCAGGCCATAGACAGAATCGGCGCAGCCTGCCCATTTGGTCTGCATCTGGGGCAGCTGCTCTTTTACTGGAGCAATGACGGCCAGACGGTGCGGATGGATGGCAGAAACGATGGATGTCAGGATCTTACTGGGGAAGATTAACGGCACGTCTGCCTGGAATGTGTCGGGAAATTCTCCGGTGCAGAGGAAGAGGATCAGGGAGACCTGGTCCTTTTTCAGCTGGTCCATGCAGGCCTCAAGCCTTGGCAGGATATGGGACTCTCCAAAGGAAACGGAGCTTCCGTCCTTTAAGCGGGATACGAGCACATGATCGCCGGGAGCCGGAGTCATGGTCTGGATCTCCTCCTTTGTCAGTCCGTCCAGTCCGCCCATCTGGATGATCTCGATGGAGTCACCGAGGATGGGAGCGATCTCAGGGATCAGATCTGTGCGCGGCGTCTGGCCGACGGTGATGGCACCTATTTTTTTCATGGGTTACCTCCTGTGGTTCTTTATTTATGATCTTCGATTCTGGCCTTCTGGCCTGCCAGCATCATTATACTATGTCCTCCGGACATGGTATCCCTCTGGGGGAATTGGGCGCCTGGTTTTCTGCGGTGAACGCAGAAACCAGATGCGCGATGGTATAATGTCTGCTTTGCAGACATTATACCATGTCCTCCGGACATGGTACCCCTCCGGGAGATTTGAGCGCCTGGATTTTCGCGGTGAACGCGAAAACCAGATGCGCCATGGTATCCCTCCGGGGGAATTGAGCGCCTGGTTTCCTGCGGTGAACGCAGAAACCAGATGCGCGATGGTATAATGTCTGTTTTACAGACATTATACCACAGACAGCTGCGGATTGGCATGTATACAGACAGATTTTTCCTTCTTTCCTCCCGGTCCCCAGGCCTGTTCCGGGTCTGGCGGATCCACTTTTCCCCTTTTATCATAGAATAATCTTACAGAAACGAAAAAGGGGAGATTTTATGAATGAGAACAGAAAGGTCATCATTGACGCCGGTCATGGAGGACCGGAGCCGGGAGCCGTATATAATGGAAGGAAGGAAAAAAACGATACCTTAAGACTGGCCTTTGACCTGGGAAGCGCTCTGGAGCGCCGGGGGATCCAGGTATCCTACACCCGGGTGGAGGATGTATACGACACCCCCTATGAGAAGGCCGCCATGGGAAACCAATCGGGCGCAGACTTTTTTGTGTCCATCCACAGGAATGCCATGCCGGTGCCGGGAACTGGCTCGGGGATCGAAAATCTGGTGTTTTCTTCTTCCGGCACAGCCGGACTGCTGGGAAAAAACATCGGTCGGCAGCTGGCGGCTGTGGGCTGGACAGATCTGGGTGTCAAGGAGAGACCAGGCCTGGTGGTCCTACGCCGGACGAAAATGCCGGCGGTGCTGGTGGAAGCCGGATTTCTTGACAATGAAAAGGACAACGCCTTTTTTGACGCCAATCTGGCGGCCACAGCCGATGCCATCGCCGACGGCATCCTTGAGACCTTTGAGGAGCTGGAGGCCCGGGAGGACCAGGCGGCCAGCGGGGAGGTCCCTGGATTTTATATGGTGCAGACCGGGGTATTCCGGCTGCGCTCCAATGCCGAGGCCCAGCTTCAGGAGCTGAAGGACCAGGGCTTTCCAGCCTTTATGACCGTAAAGGACGGCCTTTTCTATGTGCGGGCCGGGGCGTTCCGGGAGATGGACAACGCGGTGCAGATGGAGCGCCGTCTGAGGCGGCTGGGCTACGGGACTCTGATCACAAGATCCTGAAAAAGGGCTTAAAATCCAGTGGGGAATGTGGTATGATAAAGCTGTCAGAAACAGATGTAAACACGTTGAAATTTTCATGAAAAACAACAGAAGGGGGCGCTTTTATGGAAAAACAGAATCTGATCATCACCATCGGCCGCCAGTACGGCAGCGGCGGAGCGGAAGTCGGGAAGAAGCTGGGCCAGAGGATGGGCCTGGACGTTTATGACAAAGAGATACTGAAGATGACTTCCGATGAGAGCGGGATCCGGGAAAGCTATTTTCACCTGGCCGACGAGCGGGCGGGAAAAAAGCTGCTTTATAAGATCGTCCAGTCCCTGATCCCGGAAAATACGTCCCCTTCCACAGGCTCCGACCTGGTATCCGCCGACAATCTGTTTCGGTTCCAGTCTGCGGTCATCCGGCGTCTGGCCCAGGAGGAATCCTGTATTTTCATTGGCCGCTGCGCCGACCATGTGCTGGCGGGAACCGAGCGGCTGGTGAGGATCTTCATCTACGCGGACATGGAGGCCAGGATCCAGAGGATCCGGGAAAAGGGCTATTATGAGGAACATGAGATCGCCAGAAATATCCGGCGCATGGACCGGGAACGGCGGGATTATCACCGGTATTACACAGGAAAAGAATGGGAGAACGTGGAAAACTATGATATGATGCTGAATTCCGGGGTCCTGGGTACGGACGGCTGCGTGGAATGTATTTTGTCCTACCTTAAGATCCGCGGCCTGTATCCGGCATAGGCCGGGAGGGGCGGTTTTTTTTGGAGGCCAGGAAGTCCAGGCTCCGGGAAACCCGCTCTTGCAGTTTGGCCTTCCAGTTGCTATAATATCGGAAGCCATCATAGTTGGAAACAAGGAGATAGAAAACAATGGAGCATAAGAAGATAAGCGCCGTGATCTTTGACATGGACGGCGTGATCGTGGACAGCGAGTTTGTATATATGGATTACCTTCTGGAGTTTGCCAGGAAAAAGAATCCGGAGGTGACCATGGACCAGTTAAACCCCATGGTGGGCCTCAGCCGGAAGGACAGCTGGACGGTAATGAAAAATGCAGTGGACAACGGCCAGACCTGGGAGGAGCTGCGGGATGAATTTGCGGTCCTGGATATTTACAGCCAGGTGGACTATAAAAAGATCTTCCGGCCCGAGGCCTACACGACGGCCATGGAATTAAAAAAACGCGGCTACAAGGTGGCCCTGGCCTCCTCCACAGGCCCGAAGCTGATCGCCCGGATCATGGAGGAGACGGGGATGCGTCCCGTATTTGATCTGATCGTCAGCGGCGGCCAGTTTAAGCAGAGCAAGCCCAATCCGGAGATCTATCATTATACGGCCAAGACCCTGGGGATCCCGGAAGAGGAGTGCTTTGTGGTGGAGGATTCCACGGTGGGGATCCAGGCAGGAAAGGCGGCCGGGATGACCGTGGCAGCCCTGGAGGATGACCGGTTCGGCTTTGACCAGAGCCAGGCGGATATCCAGATCCGGCAGATCTCTGAGATCTTAAAATTTCTTCCGGGGACAGAAAATATAGTCCTCTGCGGAGCCAGCTCCTATGAGCAGAAGTATTATTTCAACCAGGATTTTAAGGCGCTGCCGGATCATATAAAAAAAGAGCTGCAGATCATGTGCGTGCTGTTCACCGAGGACATCGGCGGCGTCCTGACCATGGAGTTTACGCCGGAGGGGGAGCTGGAGTTTAAGGTCCAGGCTGACGATAAGGACTATTTATTTGATGAGATCGGCAGCGGCTTAAAGATCCGCCAGTACCAGAGGGAGAAAAAGGAACTTCTGGAGTCCCTGGAGCTGTATTACCGGGTGGTATTCCTGGGAGACAGCCTGGCGGACCTGGAAACAGAGGAGGAGACGGATGCGTGATCGGAAGAATGGAATGGGAAGGCAGGCGGTCCTGGCTGCGGTCCTTGCGGGGGCCCTGTCCATGGGGACCGTATCCGCCGATGCCCTTGCCTTTAATTTTGGTCCCGGCATGGAGGACCATGAGGTGATCATATATAACGGCCAGACAGCCAACAATCCGGCCTATGACAACGGCTGGAGCGGCGGGGCCGGTCCCGGAGAGGTGGGAAATAATCCCATGGGGAACCAGGGACAGACAGAGGAAGAGGCCCTGTCCGGCGGCCCCAACTCCGAGGCGGCGAAAAAATACCTGGAGGATCAGGAACGTTCCCTCTACATATTCAGCACCTACCGGGGAGGGACCTGGGAAAAGCTGGAGGATGGGAAATGGAGGCTGCTGGCATCTGACGGGCAGCCTGTTTCCAGCCAGTGGGGCTATGTGGACGGGAAAACGTATCTGCTGGACATGTACGGGATCATGCAGACGGGCTGGCAGATGGTCAATGGAAAATGGTATTATTTAAACAGCGTGGGAGCCATGCAGACGGGCTGGCTTCTGAAGGAGGGAAAATATTATTTCCTCAATGCCGACGGCAGTATGGCCATCGGCTGGGTCAATTCCCAGGGGATCTGGTATTATTTTGACCAGCAGACCGGCGTCATGCAGACCAATACGTATGTGGACGATGGCCGCTATGTGAACGCGGAAGGAGCCCTGGTACCATGAAGCTGACGATCGGAAATGTGACCCTGGACAACAACGTGATCCTGGCTCCCATGGCCGGGGTGACGGACCTTCCCTACCGGGTGCTGTGCCGGGAGCAGGGCTGCGGTCTGGTATGTATGGAGATGGTCAGCGCCAAGGCGGTGCTGTATAAAAATAGGAATACAAAGGAGCTTCTGGAGGTGGATCCCAGGGAACGGCCCGTGTCCCTTCAGCTGTTCGGGTCAGATCCGGAGATCCTGTCAAAGATCGCAGGAGAGCTGGAAGAGGGGCCCTACGATATTTTCGACATCAACATGGGCTGCCCGGTCCCAAAGATCGTAAAAAACGGAGAGGGATCGGCTCTGATGAAGAACCCGAAGCTGGTGGAGGAGATCCTTTCCGCCATGGTGCGCACCCTTAAAAAACCGGTGACGGTGAAGATCCGCAAGGGCTTTGACGATTCATCGGTCAACGCTGTGGAGATCGCGAAGATCGCTGAGGGCTGCGGTGTTTCGGCCATTGCCGTCCACGGCCGTACCAGGGAGCAGTATTATTCGGGAAAGGCGGACTGGGACATCATCCGCCAGGTCAAGGAGGCGGTATCCATTCCGGTCATTGGAAACGGAGACGTGTTCACGCCGGAGGATGCGAAGCGGATGGTGGAGGAGACCGGCTGCGACGGTATCATGGTGGCCCGGGGAGCCAAAGGGAATCCCTGGATCTTCCGGGAGATCGCAGAATACCTGGAAACAGGGAGAAAGCCTCCCAGGCCGTCCTCAGATGAGCTTAAGGTCATGATCCTGCGCCACGGGCAGATGATGCTGGAATTCAAAGGCGAGACAGCGGGGATGCGGGAAATGAGAAAGCATGTGGCCTGGTATACGGCCGGGTATCCCAATTCTGCGGCGTTGAGAAACGATATCAATACGGTGTCCACCATGGATGAGCTGACGGCTCTGATCGGAGAACGCCTTTAAGAACAAAAAAGAAAGAACGGGAAAGGCCGCAGGCCGGTCCGGGACAGCGAAAGCTGCCGGAGCGGTCTGCGGCCTTTTTGCGGCTGCAGGGCCGGAGGCGTCAGAATTTAATGGTGCCGTTGTCCATGCCGTCGAAGATCAGCTGGAAGGTGGATTTTTTCGATTCCTCCAGGTGATACAGCATTTTTTCTGCGGCCTCGTCCCAGTTTTTCTGAAGGCAGGGGCGGATGATATCCAGATGCTCTTTAAAGGTGTCCTCCAGACGGTTGTTGGAAACGTTGCCCGTCATGTAGCGGAACCGGGCGTTCTGGGTGAGGATCAGACTGTAATTGTTCTGGATGTAAACGTTGGGACAGGATCGGACGATCATCAAATGGAAATCAGAATCCAGTTCATAAAAATAGTCGTTGTTTTTAAAGCATTCGCTGTTGGAATCGGTGTGGAGGAAAATATCGTAAAATCCATGAAGCCGTTCCACAGGGAGAAGGGAGCCGTAATTTTTCAGGATATAAGGCTCGTACAGATTCCGTACCTCGAAGATCATGTTGATGTCACTGACCGTTAAGGATTTAACAGTGATCCCGCGTTTGGGACGGATCTCGATCAGCCCCTCCTGCTCCAGACGGCTTAAAGCGTCCCGGATGGGTGTACGGCTTAAGCCCAGGGCTTCCGTCAGGATCTCTTCATTTAAAAAGGTGCCGGGAGCGTATTCGCAGGTGACGATCTTCTGGCGTATCTTATTGTATGCTAAGGTTTTCAGATTTGTTTTCGGCATATGGGACTCCTTATGATGAAAAATGACACGTAAATAAGCGCTGATGTATATAACAGAAGTTTACCATAGAATCGGAGAATTTTCAAGGTGCTGAAATGTTAAAAGAATAACAAAATAGAACACAGCGGAATGCACAAAACACAGAAGAATGCTTTGTTAAAATGTACAGAACAGAAGAAAATAGTCGGTTCCATATTGACATATTGGCAGAAGATGTCTATAATCTGATGTATACAACAAAGAATACAAAATGAAACCGATGAGGTATCAATATATCATTCACAGGAGGAATGAACCATGAAAGCAATGTACATTAACGCTCCCGGCCAGGTCGAGATCAAAGACGTGGAAATGCCGGTGAGAAAAGAAGGCGAAGTTTTACTGAAGCTTCTTTACGGCGGGATCTGCGGAAGTGATCTGGGCTCCTACCGCGGGACCTTCGCATACTTCGATTATCCCAGGATCCCGGGCCATGAGTTTTCCGCAGAGGTCATCGAGGCCGACGAGAACAATGCCTATGGGATCAGGAAGGGAATGATCGTGACCTGCAACCCGTACTTCAACTGCGGCCACTGCTATTCCTGCCAGCACGGCACCGTAAACGCCTGCATGGACAACCAGACCATGGGCTGCCAGAGAGACGGCGCCTTCCAGGAATACATAACAATGCCCATCGAGCGTGTGTACGACGGTAAGGGCATGGATGCAAAGACACTGGCAGCCATCGAGCCCTTCTGCATCAGCTACCACGGCGTGAGCCGGGCCAACGTAAAAGAGGGAGATAAGGTCCTGGTAGTGGGAGCCGGAACCATCGGCGTTCTGGCGGCCATCGCAGCCAAGGCCAAGGGCGCGTCTGTTTACATTTCCGACGTATCTGCCGGAAAGCTGGAGATGGCAAAGGACTTTGGCGTAGACGGAACACTTTTAAATGATTCTCCGGAAAACTTCGAGAAGAGAGTGAACGAGATCACAGACGGCAACGGCTTTGACGTTACCATCGAGGCGGTGGGCCTTCCGTCCACCTTCCAGAACTGCATTGACGCCTGCTGCTTTGGCGGCCGTATGGTGCTCATTGGAGTTGGAAAGAAGAACCTGGACTTCAACTTCACGCTGATCCAGAAAAAGGAGCTGAACGTTTACGGCTCCAGAAACGCATTAAAGAAGGATTTCCTGGAGCTGATCGACATTGTGAACGCTGGAAAGGCTCCCCTGGAGAAGATCATCACCAACGTATATCCCTTTGATGAGGCTGCAAAGGCCTTTGAGGATTTTGCCAACAATCCGGGAGATATGTTAAAGGTCGTATTTGATTTCTCTGCTATCGGGAAATAAATACAGCCGGGCGGGACGGATCCCGCAAAGAAAAGGAACGTGAAGGCCCTGGAGGGCTTTACACATAAACCCAAAATATGCAGCGGCCCAGGCGGCCGGCGCAGAGGGCGCAAAGAACAGCCGGACCGCTGCAAAAAGCTAAAAACGGAGGGAAAACATTATGAAACTGAGAAAGGTTATGGCCCTGACACTGGCAGGAGCAATGACAGCAACAACTCTTACAGCCTGCGGCGGCGGAGCAGACGAGACGACTGCGGCAGCAGCCGGAGCTGACAAGGAAACAACAGCAGCAGCTGAGGACAAGGAGACGACCGCAGCAGCAGCTGATTCCGGCAGTGCAGACGCAGAGGTAGTTCTCCAGGTCGCATTCGAGAACTCCATCACTGAGCCCGTTGGCGAGGGCTGGACAAAGGCACAGGAGATCATCAAAGAGAAATCCGGCGGAAAGATGGCCATTGAGGTTTATCCGGACTCCCAGTTAGGAGACAAGTCCTCCCTGATCGACTCCATGCTCTTAGGAGAGAATGTCTGCACACTGGCAGACGGCGCTTTCTATGCAGACTACGGCGTACCGGATTTCGGTATTGTATTCGGACCGTTCCTGTTTGATAACTGGGATCAGTGCTGGACTCTGATCGAATCTGACTGGTATAAAGAGCAGTGCGGCAAGCTGGAGGAGAAGGGTCTTAAGATCATCGCTTCCAACTGGATCTACGGCGAGAGACATACATTAACAAACGTTCCGGTGAACACAGTTGAGGACTTAAAGGGCTTAAAGATCCGCGTTCCTTCCAATGAGATCCAGTCCAAGGGCTTCGACGTTTTAGGCGCAACCTCCACAGGTATGGCTTTAGGCGACGTTTACCAGGCTCTTCAGACCAAGACCATCGACGGCGCTGAGAATCCGTTAGCAACTCTTTATGGAAGAAAGCTCCATGAGGTTGCCAAGTACCTGATCCTTGACGGACACGTAAAGAACTTCACCACATGGGTGGTTTCTGCTGACTGGTTCAACAGCTTAACAGAAGAGCAGCAGACCTGGCTCTTAGAGACTGCTTCTGAGGCCGGTGAGTACAACAACGAAGTACAGCAGGCTGCTGAGGCCGATTACCTCCAGAAGATGAAGGACGAGGGCGTTACCGTTGTGGAGCCGTCCGAAGAGGTTCTTGCAGGCTTCAAGGAAAAGGCACAGCCCTTCTATGAGATGGACTTTGGCTGGACAGATGGTCTCTATGACACTGTAAGAGCAGCCATGGGCGCAAACGAATAAGACTGACAATGATCTTCTGCGGCGGACCGTTGCGGTCTGGCCGCAGAAGCCAATATTAGGAGCAAAGGTATGGAAAAGAAACAAAATAAAATTGCTTCTGTCCTGATGAACCTGGATATCGCAGTTGCATCTGCGATCCTGGCGATCCTGATCGTCCTTACCTTCCTGGGCGTGATCTGGCGTTATATTTTCGACGCTCCCTTCACATGGCTCGAGGAGGTGCAGACTTCCTGTTTAGTATGGATCGTATTTGCAGCGGCCGGCGCCGCTTTCAGGACCGGAAACCATGTGGCCATCGAAATGATCGTGGATCTGATGCCTGCGAAGGTGCAGAAGATCATGGAATGGTTCATTTCCATCGTGGTGGTGGCAGTTGTAGGCTATCTGTTCTTCCAGAGTATCGGCTTCATCCAGGTATTCATAAAGAGCGGCCGTTCCACCAGCATGTTAAAGATTCCTTATACAGCCGTATACGGAATTGCGATTTTTTCTTACATTGATATGATCTTCAGCTATTTTTACAGCATCATTAAAGGTGTAAAATCGGAAGCAAAGGAGGCGGCAAGCAGCAATGAGTGATGTTCTTATGTTATCAGCCATCGTAATGCTGGTCCTGTTATTCCTTAAGGTTCCGGTGTATATTGCCGTTCTTGGCGGCTCCATGGTGTATTTCGTATTGAATCCCGATATCAATGCCGTGGTATTTGCCCAGCAGGCCATCATCGGTACGGAGAAGATCTCCCTTATGGCCATCCCGTTCTTTATTTGTGCGGGTATCTTCATGAACTACACAGGCGTTACAAAGCGGATCATGGACTTCTGTGAGGTGGTCACTGGCCGTCTCCCAGGCGGACTTGCCCAGGTAAACGTCCTTCTCTCCACAGTTATGGGCGGTCTGTCCGGCTCCAATATCGCCGACGCGGCCATGGAGTCCAAGATGATGGTACCGGAAATGACAAAGAAGGGCTTTTCCCTTGAATTTTCCAGCGTGGTAACAGCGGCGTCCTCTATGATCACTCCGCTGATCCCCCCGGGAATCGCCATGATCCTTTACGGATGTATTGCCAACGTATCCATCGGTAAGCTGTTTATTTCCGGCTTTGGCGTAGGCGGCCTCCTCTGCATCACCATGATGATCTTAGTGGGCTTTATTTCAAAAAAACGCGGATACGGAAACCTGACCACAGAAAAGCTCACCTGGCCCCGGTTCTGGAAGGCCTTTAAGCCGGCAGTCCTGCCCTTATTGCTTCCGATCATCATCATCGGAGGTATCCGTATCGGTATCTTCACCGCAACGGAGGCCGGAGCTGTGGCGATCCTTTACGCTGCCCTTTTAGGCATCATTTACCGTGAAATGCATGTGAAGGATATGGTGCAGGGCTTAAAGGAGACCGTGTGCTCCACAGCATCCATCATGCTCATCGTATCCGCGGCATCTGTATTCTCCTGGATCCTTACCAAGGAGCGGATCCCGCAGACGCTGACCGCATGGATGTTAGCCAATATCCACAGTAAATTCGTATTCCTGATCGTTGTGAACGTGTTCCTTCTCCTTGTGGGCATGTTCATTGAAGGAAACGCTTCCATGATCATTCTGGTTCCGTTACTGGCTCCCATTGCTGCCGAGTACGGGATCAACGAGATCCAGTTTGCAATGATCTATATCTTCAACAACGCCATCGGCGCATTATCTCCGCCAATGGGCACGCTGATGTTCGTTACCTGTTCCATTACCAAGTGTAAGACGGCGGCCTTTATTAAAGAGGCAGTTCCGTTCTACATCCTGCTGGTGGTCAACCTGATGCTCCTGACATGGTTCGAGCCGTTCACCACCTTCCTGGTAAATCTGTTCTATTAATAAAGAGCCCTGCTTCCAAATGGAGGTAGCTTCACCTGCCGGATGGATGGTCATGCATTCATCCGGCAGATTTTTTAAGAAAGTCGAGGAAAGCTTTATGGAACGCTTAAATTATGAAGTGTTAAAAAAATCCGGTTATGACGGATATGTATTAAAGGATGCGCCGGAGAAGGTGCTGCAGTTCGGCGAAGGAAACTTTTTACGGGCGTTCGTGGATTACTGGTTCGATCTGGCCAACGAGAAGGCCGGCTGGAACGGAAAGTGCTGCCTGGTACAGCCCATTGCTCCAGGCCTTGCCAATATGATCAATGATCAGGAGGGCCTTTATACCCTGTATCTGCGCGGCAGTGAAAACGGCCAGAAGGTGGATGCAAAGCGCGTGATCTCCAGCGTGAGCCGCTGCTTAAACCCCTATGAAGCCGACGACTACAAAAAAATGATGGATGTGGCTGCCAGCGACGATCTGGAGATCATCGTTTCCAACACCACAGAGGCAGGCATCCAGTATGATCCTTCCTGCAAAAAGGACGACTGCCCGCCGTCCAGCTTCCCGGCAAAGCTGACCCAGGTCTTATATCACCGCTATAAAGCCGGAAAGCCGGGGATCGTGATGTTAGCCTGCGAGCTCATCGACAACAACGGAAAAGAACTGTTAAAGTGCGTGAACCAGTACATTGACCAGTGGGAGCTGGAGGATAGCTTCAGAAAATATGTGAATGAGGACTGCACCTTCTGCGGCTCCCTGGTGGACCGGATCGTACCGGGCCGTATCCGGGATGAGAAGGAAGTGGCTGAATTAGAAGAAAAGCACGGCTATGCAGATCCCCTGCTGGACGTGGGAGAGGTGTTCGGCGTATGGGTCATCGAAGGCGACGAGAAGTTAAATGATGTGCTTCCCTTTAAGAAGGCCGGACTTCTGGATAAGGTATTCGTAACACCGGATATGAGCCCCTACAAAAAGAGAAAGGTGCGTATCTTAAACGGCGCCCACACAGGCTTTGTCCTCGGCGCATACCTGGCAGGTGAAAATATCGTCCGGGACTGCATGAACGATGAGACCATCAAGGGCTTCATGAACAAGATGCTCTACGATGAGGTGATCCCGACCCTTCCGCTGGATAAGGACGATCTGATGCAGTTTGCTGCCGCCGTGGAGGACCGGTTCAATAATCCCTTTGTAAACCATGAGCTCATGAGCATTTCCTTAAATTCCACCTCCAAGTGGAAAGCCCGGAATATGCCGTCCTTCTTAGGATACATTGAGGAAAAGGGCTGCCTGCCCCAGTGCCTGACCATGTCCCTGGCTGCTTATATCGCATTTTACAGCAATGAGATCCAGTCCCTTACGGACGCTGGACTGGTATGCAGACGCCCGGCTGGAAATGAGTATACCGTAAGCGATGACCGCTGGGCCCTGGAATTTTACTATGCCCACAGAAACGACACTCCAGAGGCTCTGGTCCATGCCGTTCTTACCAACGAACAGATGTGGGATCAGGATCTTACAAAGATCGCCGGACTGGAAGAAACCGTTACTGCTGATTTAAAGATGATCCGCACGGAAGGAGCAAAGGCTGCGTTTGCAAGCTGCCTGTAATTTGAAATATGAAAACAATAAGGATTTCTGATCTGGACAACGTGGCAGTGGCTCTCCACCCCATCGCAGAAGGCGAGGAGATCACCGCCGGAGGGATCACTGTTAAAGCTCTTATGGACATCCCCCAGGGCCATAAGATCGCCCTTCTTCCCATCAAAAAGGGTGAAAATGTGGTAAAATATGGCTTTCCTATCGGTCATGCCACCGAGGATGCCGCTCCGGGAACCTGGATGCACACCCATAACGTAAAGACCAACCTGGAAGGTGAGATGGAGTACACCTATACCCCAAGCCTCACATTCCCTGAAAAGGTGGAGCCGGAGACCTTCCAGGGCTTCCGCAGAAAGGATGGCCGCGCCGCCATCCGCAATGAGATCTGGATCATTCCCACGGTGGGCTGCGTCAACGATGTGGCCAAGAAGATGGTGCGGGACAATCAGGATCTTGTGACAGGGACCATCGACGGCCTTTATACCTTCCCCCATCCCTTCGGATGCAGCCAGACCGGCGAGGACCATGCCCAGACAAGGAAGCTTCTGGCGGCCCTGGTGCGCCATCCCAACGCGGCGGCTGTGCTGGTGCTGGGACTGGGCTGTGAAAATCTGACCCACGAGCAGTTCTTAGAGGAGCTGGGCGATTACGATAAGGACCGGGTAAAATTCCTGATCTGCCAGGAAGCCGGGGACGAGTTTTCTGAGGGCCGGGAGCTGTTAAAGCAGTGCGCGGAATATGCGTCCCAGTTTAAGAGAGAGCCCATTCCCGTAAGCGAGCTGGTCATCGGCATGAAGTGCGGCGGCTCCGACGGCTTATCCGGAATCACGGCCAATCCGGCTGTGGGCCGCTTCAGCGACATGATGGCGGCCAGAGGCGGCTCCACTGTGCTCACAGAGGTGCCGGAGATGTTTGGCGCAGAGGGCTTCTTAATGAACCGCTGCGTCAATGAAGCGGTGTTTGAAAAGGCCGTGGACATGATCAATGGCTTTAAGAATTATTTTATCAGCCATAATGAGGTGGTTTATGACAACCCCAGTCCCGGAAACCGTCAGGGCGGGATCACCACCCTGGAGGACAAGTCCTGCGGCTGTGTCCAGAAGGGCGGTACAGCTCCCATCATGGACGTGATCGGCTACGGAGATCCGGTGACAGCCAAGGGGCTCAATATGCTGTATGGACCTGGAAACGATCTGGTCTCCGCCACAGCCATGACAGCGGCGGGAGCCCATATGATCCTGTTCACCACAGGGCGGGGAACCCCCTTCGGAGCTCCGGCCCCGACTCTTAAGCTGGCCACCAACAGCCAGCTTGCGGAAAAGAAAAAGGGCTGGATCGACTTTGACGCCGGCCCCATCGCCGATGGAGAATCCATCGATGACGCTGCAAAGAGACTGCTGCAGCTGGTGATCGAAACGGCAGACGGAAAGCAGACAAAGGCCGAGGAGAAGGGATTCAGAGAGATCTCCATCTTTAAGGACGGCGTTGTGCTGTAAAACGTATGGGCGGCTCCAGAAGGGGCCGCCCATACGTTCTTTTTTTAAATTCACACAGTCTTTACAATCCCTTCCTAATTACAGGGAAACTTCCGTCAGTTTCTGGGTGATGCGCTCAGTGACCTCCAGATAATACAGAAGCTCTGAGTTATTTAATTCCTGGTTATCCAGTCGGTTAAGGCTATCCATGGCTTCCTGGTACTTTGAGAGGAAGGCGAGATAGTCTCCCATCATTTCGGGGCTGTAACCGGAATCGGAGTACCTGTTCATGAAGGCGCAGTACTCGTCGAAAAACTGCTCATATGTATCCAGCGCCTTTTTAAATTCGGACCGGATTCCATCTGTGGCTCTGGATTCCCTGGGGAAAGCCTTCACCTGGACCGTGTCATTTATGGTCCAGGCTCCATACTCGTTCACCGTGCTGCCGTCGGGGGTTACAGTATTCGTCATACAGTATCCCTGGCTGTCGAAGAAGTAACATTCGGCTGCTCCATCACTGTTTCCGTCGATCCACTGCCAGGCGTCTGCTGGATAGCTTCCATCCTCGTTTTGGTACCACCAGCCGTTGGCATCAGATCGCCACTGTCCTCCAAAGGCGGTGAGCCCCATGGAAATTGTCATGGCCGCAGCACAGACTCCAGCGAGCGCTGTTTTCTTCATGTTCATTATGATTCCTCCTAGTATAATGTTTTTTGGTAATTCTTGGGAACGTTCCTGCCGGCAGCGTATCATGAGAGCGAGTCCAGCAGCTTCAACGCTTTTTCTATCAGACGTTTCAACTCATCCTGCTCCCTTTTTAACGCCTTGATCCTGTTTTTTAGGGCTTTGCGCTTCACTGGGATGGAAGCGTCAATAATCCCGGATATTTCGCGGACCGGAAACCCGATCTGCTGATAGAAACGGATGTTCCGGATCCGTTCCTCTGCCGCTTGGTCATAGAGCAGGTGGCCATATTTATTTTTACCGGAGGCAGAAACCAGCCCGGCTTTTTCATATCCCTGGATGGTACGCCTGGATACTCCGGTACCGGCGCATATTTCTCGCAACGTTTTCGCTTCCACATCATTACCTCATCTTCCTTTTCAGCGTAAGACTGCACGCCGCGTGCAGTCAATGATTTGTTTTTATGAGGCAGGACCGCTTCCCGCAAAAGACTTTGTGATTTTCGCGGATAGCGGACTGGAAGATGAGAAAAACAAAAATACGCCCTGCATCAGAGCATGTATGCTCTTACAGGACGTATTTGATATGATTTTTCAGTTGAAACTGATATTTTATATACGCCGGGGCGGACTATCCCCTTAATGGATCTCCCCGCCCACTGCCCGGATATCGCATGTGTTGCGGACGGCGGCCTCAATGGCGGCCTCCAGGGCTGCGGTGATGTCTGCAATGGCCATGGACGGCGTATTGGGCTTATTGACTGCCTGGGATGCGGCGTATGGTACATGGATAAAGCCGCCGCGGACATCCGGGAATTCCTTATGGATATAATAGAGGATCCCGTACATCACATGGTTGCAGATATAGGTTCCGGCGGAGTTGGACAGACTGGACGGATATCCGGCGTCCTTGATGGCCTGGACCATGGCCTTCACGGGAAGATTGCTGAAGTACGCGGCATCCCCATCCGCAAATACCGGCTCGTCAATGGGCTGGTTTCCTTCGTTATCGGGGATCCTGGCATCGGTGATGTTGATGGCTACCCGCTCCGGCGTTACGCCGAACCTGCCGCCTGCCTGGCCGACGCTTATGACCATATCCGGCTGGAGCTCCTTCATCTTTTCATGGATCCTTTCGATGGATCTGCCGACTACGGTCGGGATCTGCATGGTGACGATCTCTGCCCCGGCGATCTCATTTCTGATACATTTTACGGCCTCCCAGGCCGGATTTATGGATTCGCCGCCAAACGGATCGAACCCTGTGACTAATACCTTCATGACGTTTCCCCTTTCCTGCGGTACACCCCTGTGCAGAATGGTTTGACAAACCCATTCTGTGAATGTATGATAAGTGGCGGGGACCCGGGCCGGAGCCGGAAATATCCAGTGCCGGAGCCGGAGTCCCGGGCCGCGGAGCGCGGCCCTCTGATATCCTCATTATACCGAAGGCTGGAAAAATATGCAAGGAGCGAAAACATCTGATGAAGATCATTATTTCCCCCGCAAAGAAAATGGAAGAACGCAGTGACATGTTTGAACCCGGCGGTTTTCCGGTGTTTCTGGACCGGACAAAACGGCTGCATGAACGGCTCTGCTCCATGTCGGAAGAGGAGCTTAAAGAGCTGTTTAAGGCCAACGACCGGATCACACGGGAAAATTTTGAACGGTACCAGGCCATGGATCTGGACCGGGCGCTGACGCCGGCCCTTCTTTCCTATGTGGGGATCCAGTACCAGTATATGGCGCCCCACCTGTTTTCCCATGGTCAGTGGGAATACGTAAAAAACCATCTGCGGATCCTGAGCGGTTTTTACGGGATCCTGCGGCCCGACGACCGGGTAACTCCCTACCGCCTGGAAATGCAGGCCAGGCTGGCAGTGGATGGAAAGAAGGACCTGTACGATTTCTGGGGGAGCAGTCTGTTTGAGGAGCTGACCGGAAAGACAGAAGAGGAGACGGAGCCGGGCAGCAGCGGGAAGGCAGAAAATACGCCGGTGATCTTAAACCTGGCCTCCAGGGAATACAGCAAAGCCATCGAGCCGTTCCTGACGCCGGATATCCGGTTTGTTACCTGCGTCTTTGGCGTGCTGAAGGACGGAAAAGTAAAGATAAAGGCCACGGAGGCCAAAATGGCCAGAGGAGAGATGGTCCGTTTTCTGGCAGAAAACAACGTTACAGATGTGGAAGCGGTCAAAGGGTTTTCCGTATCCGGCTACGGGTATTCCCCGGAGCATTCGGAGGAAAACAGCTTTGTGTTCATAAAAAATCATGGAAAAGAGGAAAAATAAATGTTAAAGAGAATCGGAAGCGGAGACCCATGCTGGTGCGGGAGCAGAAAGCCCTACGGCCAGTGCCACCAGGAATTCGACAGGAAGGTGAGCAGGGCCCGGTTCATGGGCCATGAGGTGCCGTCCCACAAGATCATAAAAACGCCGGAGCAGATCCAGGGGATCCGGGAGAGCGGAAAGCTCAATGTGGCGGTGCTGGACTACGTGGCAGAGCGGATCAGGGCCGGGATCACAACGGCGGAGATCGACCAGTGGGTGTATGATTATACAACAAAGCACGGAGGGATCCCGGCTCCTCTGGGCTATGAGGGCTTCCCCAAAAGCGTCTGCACCTCCATCGACGCCCAGGTGTGCCACGGGATCCCGTCAGAGGACGTGGTCTTAAAGGAGGGCGATATCATCAACGTGGATGTGTCCACCATCCTCCACGGCTATTATTCCGATTCCTCCCGTATGTTTATGATCGGGGATGTGGGACCGGAAAAGGAGAAGCTGGTGCGCGTCACCAGGGAAGCGGTGGAAAAGGGACTCCAGGAGGTGAAGCCATGGGGATATCTGGGAGACATGGGCCAGGCCGTCCATGACCATGTGAAAAAGCACGGCTATACAGTGGTGGAGGATGTGGGAGGCCACGGCGTGGGACTGGAATTCCATGAGGATCCCTTTGTCAGCTATGTGACCCGTCGGGGAACGGAAATGCTCATGGCCCCGGGCATGATCTTTACCATTGAACCCATGGTCAACATGGGCGGCGACGAGATCTTTGTGGACGATGGAAACGGCTGGACCATTTATACGGAGGATGGGAAGCCGTCGGCCCAGTGGGAGATCATGGTGCTGGTGACCGAGGACGGTCATGAGGTGCTGGCCTGGTAAAGGAAATGGGAAAATAGTAACTCTATTTCAAAAAAATAGATAAAATGTGTAAATTTTTCTTGTGATACCTCGGAAGGTTTAGTATAATAGAGTCAGATATCTGAACGGTTATGTACGTGAACCCTATGAAAAGGAGGCAGATCTATGGAGCTGAAGTACGAGAAAATTTATGCACCCGGAACCGACGTTGGCTTAAAGGTCACAAAAGGCCATTTTGCCACCAACCATGCCCACACCAATTATTATATCGATCTGACGACCATCAAGAGCCGCGTCAGTGAGGCCCAGGAGATCGCTAGGGCACTGGTACATATGTACCTGTACGACATGGTCGTGGATACCATCGTATGCATGGAAGGAACAGAGGTCATCGGAACGCTTCTGGCAGAGGAGCTGACAAAGGGCGGCTTCCTGTCCCTGAACGCCCACAAGACCATTTATATCATCAAGCCCGAATTCAACAGCAACAGCCAGATCATGTTCAAGGATAATTTCCGTCCCATGTTAAACGGGAAGAATGTGATCCTTCTGACTGCCACCGTGACCACGGGTCTTACCATCAACAAGGGCATCGAGGGAATCCAGTATTACGGCGGCATCATCCAGAGCGTATCGGCAGTGTTCAGCGCCCTGGACGAGATGAACGGGATCCCCATCAAATCCGTATTCGGAAAGCGGGAGCTGCCGGATTATATGTTCAGCGATTACCGCAACTGCCCGATCTGCAAGGAAGGAAAGAAGCTGGATGCGCTGATCAATCCATACGGATATTCAAAACTGTAAACGGGAAAACGAAAAACGGCGTCCTGCGGCTGTCCCTGGACGCCTTTTTTATGCCATAGGAAAAAGTGGCCGGCAGCCGGTCCTTCCGGGGTCCCCATTCCGTGAGAGAAAGCCGTACCATAAGAGAAAGGATAACAGAACATGGAATTAAATAAAAATATGATGCAGAAGACGGTCCTGGCCCTGGTGCTGCTTGCAGTGGCGGCGCTTTCGGCTTTTGTAGTATCGGAAAGAGTATCTGCGCCGGAATACCATAAGGCCTCCATGGAGGCCCTGGAGGAAAAGAAGATCACGGTCATGGAGATGACGGCGGCTGTGGCGGCCAGCTCCATCGCTGTGGCAGCCATTCCGGGGGACGCCACGACTCCCCTGGCGGACCAGATCGCAGAGCTTGGGAGCTATCTGATGATCGCCGCGGGGGCTGTGATGCTGGAGAAGTTCCTTTTGGCCATTACGGGCCATGCGGCCTTTTCTCTTCTGATCCCGGCTGCCTGCGTCCTGGGGATCCTGGGAATGTTTTTATCCTCCGGTGTTTTAAAACGTTTAGCCCTGCGCCTTGCTGTGACCGGCCTTGCCATATTTATGGTGATCCCCGCGAGCTTAAAGGTCAGCAGTCTGATCGAGGAGGCCTTTGAGGTCAGCCAGACCATTGAGGAGGCGGAAAAAGCCGCAGGAGCGGTGGAAGAGGAAGCGGCGGAGGCATCCGGAGAGGAAAAGGGACTGTCCGGCTGGATCTTAGGGGTAGGAGAGAAGCTCAATGGAGCAGTGGATCAGGCCAAAAAGGCGCTGGGCCGCTTTGTGGATGCAGTGGCGGTCCTGATCATCATTAACTGTGTGATCCCGGTGCTGGTGCTGTGGTTCTTCCTCTGGCTTATAAAAACGGCGTTCAGTGTGGACATCCATGTGCCGGCAGACCGGTTCCTGCCGGGAAGATGACCGAAGGCCGGAGCACTGTGACTCTGCCGGGAAGACGACCGGCCGCCTGGCCCCGCAGCGGGGCGTACGGTTTCGTCGTACCATAACCAAGATTTATGGAAAATATGAAAATAAAGCACTTGCAATTTCAGATGAAATTTGTATAATATAAACTAACATTAAGGGAAGGAGACGCAGATACAATGATGATGGAATTGGTACTAATCGCAGTCGTGATCCGAATTATTGGCAGCATTATCGTCGTGGACGGGAATGCTTATTTGCGTTATGCTGAAACTTAAGGGATCTGACGGCAGTATACTCAAAGAAATTTGGGATAGAGAGAAACCTTACAGCACGACGCTGTAAGGTTTTTTTGTATCATGGGAAAGTACATCCTATGATATAAAAAACGCTTTCTGCGGGGACCGCCGTGCGGCGGAAGGGAAATTTTCTGCGGAGGCGGCCCGGAAGATCTGTTTCCATCAACCAGACAAGGGGAAGACTTTATGAAAATGAATGGTGCACGGATCCTGGTGGAGGAGCTGATCCATCAGGGAGTGGAAGTGATATTTGGATATCCGGGCGGCGCGGTCTTAAATATTTATGATGAGCTCTACCTGGCATCAGACCGGATCCGCCATGTATTATCGGCCCATGAACAGGGAGCGGCCCATGCGGCCGACGGCTATGCCAGGGCCAGCGGGAAAACAGGAGTGGTCCTGGCCACCAGCGGACCCGGAGCCACCAACCTGGTGACCGGCATTGCCAACGCATACCTGGATTCAGTGCCCATGGTGGCCATCACAGGAAACGTGGCAGTCAGCAGCCTGGGGAAGGACTCCTTCCAGGAGGTGGATATCGTGGGGATCACCCAGCCCATCGTGAAGCACAATTTCATGGTGCGGGATATTAAGGATCTCCAGCAGACGATCCAGGAGGCCTTTGAGATCGCCAACGACGGGAGGAAGGGGCCGGTGCTCATCGATATCCCCAAAAACGTCCAGGCGGCGGAGTGGGAATACGATCCGGATATGAAGGCGCCTTCTGTGAAGAAGGCGAGAAAGACCAGCATCAGCAGCCTGGACGAGCTGCTGGAAATGGTAAAGAAAGCAAAGCGGCCGTTTATTTATGCAGGCGGCGGCGTGATCGCCTCGGGTGCTGAAAAAGAGGTCCTGGAGCTTTCAAGGCGGTTAGATGCGGCCGTGGGACTCAGCATGATGGGCCTCACCTCAGTGCCGGCCTCTTATCCGCTGAACCTGGGCATGTGCGGCATGCACGGACAGTACGCCTCCATCATGGCCCAGTCCCAGTGCGATCTGCTGTTTGCTGTGGGCGTGCGGTTTTCGGACCGGGCCACCGGCGACCTGAATGAATATACCAGCAAATGCATGACGGTCCATATCGATATCGACCGGGCGGAGATCGGAAAGAATGTGAGTCCCGATATCAGCATGTGGGGAGATGTGAAGATGATCCTTCAAAGGATCCTGGATGTGCTCCCTCAGTGTGAGCATCCGGACTGGCTCCGCCAGATCGAAGAGTATAAGAGCGCGGAGGTCCTGCCGCCTGCAAAGGGCTTCAGTCCCAGGGCGATCATTGAAGAGGTGAACCGCCACGGGGACGCGGACACGGTGGTGGCCACCGACGTGGGACAGCACCAGATGTGGACCATGCAGTTCTATAAATTTGAAAAGCCCCAGAGGCTTCTGACCTCCGGCGGCCTGGGGACCATGGGCTACGGCCTGGGAGCCGCCATCGGAGGCTGCATCGCCAACGGAAGAAAGCGGACGGTGCTTTTTACCGGGGATGGAAGCTTCGGGATGAATTTAAACGAAATGGCCACGGCGGTGAGCCAGAACCTGCCCCTGACCATTGTGGTGATGAACAACGATGTTTTAGGCATGGTGAGACAGTGGCAGACGATCTTTTACGATTGCCATTACTCCCATACCACCCTGGACCGGAGGACGGATTTCCCGGCCCTGGCAGCAGCTTTCGGGGCAAAAGGAGTTTCTGCCCATACCATGGAGGAGCTGAAGAAAGCCCTGGACGAGGCGGATCAGAGCGACGGACCGGTGCTCATCGACTGCCATATCGGTATGGACGAAAAGGTGCTCCCCATGATCCCGCCGGGCCGGTCGGCCAGAGACATGATAGTGAAAGGATAAGCCTATGGAAGAGAGATTTGCCGTTGGCCTGATCGTCAACAACCGCTTTGGTGTCCTGGACCGGATCGCCGGACTTTACGCCAAGCGCTGCTATAACATCGACGCCATCTCCGCCGGACCCACAGAGAACCCGGAATACACCCGGCTCACCATCGTGTCCACGGGAGATGAGTATATGAAGGACCAGGTGGTACGCCAGCTTTATAAGCTTTATGACGTGAAGACTGTGGCCCTTCTGGAACAGGAGCATACATTATTTGCCCAGCATATGTTTGTAAAGATGCATCTGACCGGAACGGAGCGCGGCTCCTCCAAGCACCAGGTGCTGGAGCTGATCAATGAATACGGAGGGAAGGTGGTGGACTTTGGAGAAGAACACCTGACTGCCGAGATCACAGGGACCAAGGAAAAGGTGGATTCCTTCGTGGAGAAGATCCGCAAGTTTGGGATCCTGGAGTTAAGCAGCTCCGGAGATATCGCCATTGGGATCGGCTGGGACAATACCTTAAGCGTCGCCCCCAGGGAGGCGGAGGAAGATCAGCCGGAACCGTAAGCGCGGATGAAAAAGGCTTTAACCAAATTTTATATATAAAAAAGGAGAAAAAACTATGGCTACAATGTATTATGAGAGAGACTGCAATTTATCACTTCTGGATGGAAAGAAGATCGCTGTGATCGGATACGGTTCCCAGGGCCATGCCCATGCGCTGAACTTAAGGGATTCCGGCTGTGACGTGGTGGTGGGTCTGTATGAGGGCTCTAAATCTGCCGTACAGGCAAAAGAGGACGGCTTTACTGTAATGAATACCGCTGATGCCGTAAAGGCCTCCGATATCATCATGATCCTGGTAAACGATGAAAAGCAGGCGGTTCTTTATAAAAACGATATCAGGGAAAATCTGACCGACGGAAAGACCCTGTGCTTTGCCCATGGTTTTAATATCCACTTTAAACAGATCATCCCGCCGGCCGGCGTGAACGTGATCATGATCGCTCCCAAGGGTCCGGGCCACACCGTCCGTTCCCAGTATGTGGCCGGAAAGGGCGTGCCCTGCCTGGTGGCCGTGGAGCAGGATCCCTCCGGAAATTCCATGGAGGTGGCAAAGGCCTATGCAGCAGGCATCGGCGGAGCCAGAGGCGGGATCTTAGAGACTACCTTTAAAGAAGAGACAGAAACCGATCTGTTCGGCGAGCAGGCAGTCCTCTGCGGCGGCGTGTGCGCCCTGATGGAGGCTGGCTTCAATACGCTGGTGGAGGCCGGATATAAGCCGGAGAACGCATATTTTGAGTGTATCCATGAGATGAAGCTGATCGTAGATCTGATCTTCAACGCCGGATTTGAGGGAATGCGCTATTCCATCTCTGATACGGCTGAGTACGGCGACTACATGACTGGAAAGCGGATCATCACCGATTCCGTAAAGGCAGAGATGAAGCAGGTTCTCACAGAGATCCAGGACGGCACTTTTGCCAAGAACTGGATCCTGGAAAACCAGGTAGGCCGCACCATGTTCAACGCAGCCAGAGCCGCCCATGCGGACACGCTGGCAGCAAAGACCGGCCGTGAGTTAAGGGCCAAGATGGGCTGGAAGCAGGCCCAGAACTTAGACGAGGCAAAATAATCTTAAGGAAGGACAGGAGTGCAGCATATGAATTCTGATCAGGTAAAATCCGGCGTGGAGCGTGCTCCCCACCGTTCCCTTTTAAAAGCCGACGGATACAGCGACGAGCAGATCCGCCGCCCCTTTGTGGGCGTGGTCAACTCATTCAATGAGATCGCCCCGGGCCACGTACACTTACAGACCATTGCCAGGGCCGTCAAGGACGGCGTTCTGGCGGCCGGCGGGACTCCCATGGAGTTTAATACCATCGGCGTCTGCGACGGCATCGCCATGGGCCACAAGGGCATGCATTTTTCCTTAAGCTCCAGGGAGCTGATCGCGGATACCATCGAATGCATGGTAAGCGGCCACTGCTTCGACGCCCTGGTGTTCATTCCCAACTGCGACAAGATCGTGCCGGGAATGCTCATGGCGGCCTTGCGCCTGAACCTCCCCTGTATCTTCGTGTCCGGAGGCCCCATGCTCTCCATTGGACAAAGAGACTTAAATTCCGTGTTTGAGGCCGTGGGAGCCAGGAAGGCCGGTCTCATCGGCGACGGTGAGCTGGCTGAGATCGAGGGAAGCTCCTGTCCCGGCTGCGGCTCCTGCTCTGGTATGTTCACGGCCAACTCCATGAACTGCCTTACAGAGGTCCTGGGCCTGGGCCTTCCCGGAAACGGGACCATCCCGGCGGTTTACGGCGAGCGGATCCGCCTGGCAAAGACGGCGGGGATGCAGGTCATGAAGCTTCTGGAGGACAACATCCGTCCCAGGGACATCGTGACGGAAAAGTCCTTTGAGAATGCACTGACCGCAGATATGGCCCTGGGCTGCTCCACCAACTCAGCCCTCCATCTTCCGGCCATTGCCCATGAGGCGGGGATCTCCATCAATCTCCATATGATCAACGAGATCAGCGAGAAGACGCCCAACCTCTGCCACCTGGCTCCGGCGGGCCATCACCACATGCAGGATCTGATGCAGGCCGGAGGGATCTCCGCCGTGCTAAAGGAGCTGCTGGACGGCGGGATGATCGACGGAAGCTGTATGACCGTCACAGGAAAGACCCTGGGTGAGAACGTGGCCCATGCGAAGAACCGCGATCCGGAGGTGATCCGGCCTCTGGACCGTCCGTATACAAAGACCGGAGGGCTGGCAGTGCTCTTTGGAAACCTGGCTCCCAACGGAGCCATTGTAAAGCGCTCTGCCGTAAAGCCGGAAATGCTGGTGAACACAGGGACAGCCCGGTGCTTCGACTCTGAGGAGGAGGCCATTGCAGCCATTTATGCCGGAAAGATCGTGCCTGGAGATGTGGTGGTGATCCGCTACGAGGGTCCGTCCGGCGGACCTGGAATGCGGGAAATGCTTTCCCCCACCTCCGCCATCGTGGGAATGAAGCTGGATACCACCGTGGCCCTTCTGACGGACGGAAGATTTTCCGGCGCGTCCTGCGGAGCCGCCATCGGCCATATTTCTCCAGAGGCAGCGGCCGGAGGCCCCATCGCCTATGTGAAGGATGGGGATCAGATCGCCATCGACATTCCCAATTACAGCATAAAGCTGCTGGTTTCCGATGAGGAGATGGAGGAGCGCAGAAGGACCATGAAGTTAAAGGAGCCGAAGCAGGTGACCGGATATCTGAAACGGTATGCCAGAATGGTATCCTCAGCAGACAGAGGAGCAATCGTAGAATAATGAACCAGATCGTATCCAATCTGCTGGTATACGGAAAACTGCCGGAGGACTCGATCCTCTGGCAGCTTTCTGATATCTGCATGAGATTAAAAGACGGGAGCCAGGACAGGGACGTGCTTCGCACCCGGGTATTCGGCCAGGTGAAAAACCTCCTTTCTGTATCCACTGATTATGCCTTTGATAAAAACCTCTGGCAGAATTACCTGACCTTTCTCCTGATCACCAGTGAGAATCCCTTCAGCCTGGTATGTGAAAAGGTGGGAGCCCAGGACGGAACGGTCAATATCTTTGTAAAGCATGATCTTGAAATGTTCCGGCAGCTGTTCCATTACGATTTTTCCTGGATGGAGGAGGCGCTTTCCATCGACTGCTTTTACCATCTGACCCATTATAAGGCCATCCGGAAAAAGGAACTGATGTATAACAGGAACGTCAGTGAGAAGGTGCGGGCCCTGAGTGAAAAGCTGGCGGAGGCAGAGGATGCAGAGGCCTTTTTTTTCCATGTGACCGGGTTTTACCGGGATTACGGCGTGGGTATGTTCGGACTGAATAAGGCCTTCCGCATTGCCGGGAATGAGGACGGGACCGTCCGCTTCCTTCCCATCAACAATATGGATGCAGTGATGCTGGACGATCTCATTGGCTATGAGCTCCAGAAAAAGAAGCTGGTGGATAATACCCGGGCCTTCGTGGAGGGAAGGGCTGCCAACAATGTCCTTTTATTTGGAGATTCCGGTACAGGAAAATCCACCAGCATCAAGGCCATTGTGAACCAGTTTTACCCCGACGGCCTCAGGATGATCGAGATCTACAAGCACCAGTTCAAGGATCTCTCTGCCATCATCGCCCAGGTGAAGAACCGGAATTACCGGTTCATCATTTATATGGATGATCTGTCCTTCGAGGAATTTGAGATCGAGTATAAGTTCTTAAAGGCCGTCATTGAGGGAGGCGTGGAGACAAAGCCGGATAATGTGCTGATCTATGCCACCTCCAACCGCCGTCACCTTATAAAAGAGACCAGCCGTGACCGGGACGACATGGAGCACGGAGAGGACATGCACCGGTCCGACACCATGGAGGAAAAGCTGTCCCTGGTGAACCGGTTCGGCCTTACCATCTATTACGCCAAGCCGGATAAGAGCGGCTTTAATGCGATGGCTGTGGAGCTGGCACGCCGGGCCGGGATCACGCCGGAGGAGATGAGCGATGAGGAGATCGGTTATGAGGCCAACCGGTTTGAGATGCGGGGCGGCGGTCTTTCCGGCCGGACGGCCCAGCAGTTCGTCAACCATCTTGTGGCAGTGAAGCGGTAGCCTGGGGACAGGGGATCCGAAGGACACAAGGGAAAAACGATAAAAGACATATTATTACATTATGTTCAGAAAAAAGCGTCGATCATGAAAAATGATGATGCTTTTTTTTGCGTTCCATGCAAATTGTCAAACGTTGTCGAAAGTTGCGGACGAATTTCATTGCTTCTTTCTCGGTTAAAAGCCTATAATAAAACCGCTTGTTCCCCGTTTTTTAAAAGAAAATGGAAAATGCAGGGGGATAGACATTGATTATGACAGTTCAGGAGGGAATGCTATGGCAGAGGTTTCGGTTGCAATCGCGGATGATAACAGACAGACATTAAATCTGTTGGGAGAGATACTTGAGAAGGAAGACGGGATCCATGTGGTGGGAAAGGCGGACAACGGTGAGGATGCGTATAACATGATCGTGGAGACGAACCCGGATATCGTTCTGATGGATGTGATCATGCCGAGACTGGATGGGATTTCCGTGATGGAGCGGGTCAGGAACAACAGCCAGATGAAGGGAACTCCTTCTTTCATTATGGTAACGGCTGCCAGCAGCCAGGATGTGACCGAGGACGCGTTCCGTCTGGGAGCCAATTACTACATAATGAAGCCGTTCAGCCGGGATGTGGTTCTGGATAAGATACGCCGGGTCAGCCGGGGAAGGGTACGGGCTGCTGCTGCCGGCGACCACGGAGGCGTGCGGCGGGTACAGCCATATCTGGATAAGGCGGCGTACATGGAGCAGAACCTGGAGACCGATGTGACCCAGATGCTCCATGAGATCGGGATCCCTGCCCATATTAAGGGATATCAGTATCTGAGAGATGCCATCATCATGTCGGTGCAGGACGCGGAGATGCTGTCATCGGTGACAAAGATCTTATATCCCACCATTGCCAAGCGTCATCAGACCACGTCCAGCCGTGTGGAGCGGGCCATCCGCCACGCCATTGAGGTGGCCTGGAGCCGGGGAAAGATGGATACCCTGAATGAACTTTTTGGCTATACGGTCAACGGGGGCAAGGGAAAACCGACGAATTCAGAATTTGTGGCACTGATCGCAGATAAGATCCGCCTGGATTATAAGAGAATGTAACCGTCCAGCCATATATAAGAGAATCTAAAAAGTTTATGGACCTACTTTCTAAATCCCTGGGAATGTGGTATACTGAACCTAATGAAAATGAGCGAAAGCTGTATTAGCGGAAGGATGGGTTCAGTATGAAAAACATATTATTTATCGCTTCGGAGGCTGTGCCTTTTATCAAGACCGGGGGCCTGGCGGACGTTGTGGGTTCTCTTCCCAAATGTTTTGACAAAAAATACTTTGACGTACGTGTGATGATACCCAAATATCTCTGTATAAAAGAAGTGCTCCGCAATGAAATGACCTATATAGACCATTTCTATATGGATTATCTGGGCCAGAGCCGTTATGTGGGGATCCTCCAGTATGTATATGAAGGGATCACATTTTATTTCATCGATAATGAAAGCTACTTCTGGGGGGAAAAGCCCTACGGCGACTGGTATTATGATCTGGAAAAGTTCTCCTTCTTCTCCCAGGCAGCCCTTTCGGCCCTTCCGGTGATCGGATGGAAGCCGGATATCGTCCACTGCCACGACTGGCAGACGGGACTGATCCCAGTCTATTTAAAGGACCGGTTCCGCGGCGGAGAATTCTTCCGCGATATGAAGACGGTCATGACGATCCACAATCTGAAATTCCAGGGTGTGTGGGATGTGAAGACCATCCAGAGATTTTCCGGCCTTCCGGATTACTATTTTACGCCGGATAAGCTGGAGGCCTACAAGGACGGCAATATGTTAAAGGGCGGCCTGGTATATGCGGACGCCATCACCACCGTGAGCAGCACCTACGCAGAGGAGATCAAGACCCCGTTTTACGGTGAGGGCCTGGACGGACTCATGAGAGCCCGGGCCAACGACCTGAGGGGGATCGTCAACGGCATCGACTACGATGATTTCAACCCGGAGACCGATCCCTATATCGCCCAGCAGTATAACGCGAAAAATTTCCGGAAGGAAAAGGCAAAGAATAAGCTGGCGCTCCAGGAGGAACTGGGACTGGCAAGAGATGACAAGAAATTCATGATCGGCATCGTTTCCCGTCTTACGGATCAGAAGGGCCTGGATCTGATCCAGTGCGTGATGGACGAGATCTGTACCGACGATGTGCAGCTGGTGGTCCTGGGAACGGGAGACGATAAATACGAGAACATGTTCCGTCATTATGACTGGAAATACCATGACCGGGTATCTGCCCAGATCTATTATTCGGAGCCCATGTCCCATAAGATCTACGCGGCCTGCGATGCCTTCCTGATGCCGTCCCTGTTTGAGCCCTGCGGCTTAAGCCAGCTGATGGCTCTCCGGTATGGCACTGTGCCCATTGTCCGGGAGACCGGCGGGTTAAAGGATACTGTATGGCCGTACAATGAATACGAGGGGACCGGGACCGGCTTCTCCTTTGCCAATTACAATGCCCATGAGATGTTAAACATCATCCGCTACGCAAAATATATCTACTACAATAAAAAGCGTGAGTGGAACAAGATCGTGGACCGGGATATGGCGGTGGATTTTTCCTGGAATACATCCGCAGGAAAATACCAGGAGCTGTACGACTGGCTGCTGGGCTACTAGGGAATGCAGTTTGGAGGAAACCATGGAGATTTGGAATGAGATACTAGGGAACCAGGTGCTGGTGTGTTCCGTGGCGGGCTGGACGGTGGCCCAGGTCTTAAAGACCATCATTGACGTGGTCTTAAACCGGTCGTTCAACCCGGAGCGGCTGTTCGGCTCTGGCGGGATGCCCAGTTCCCATTCGGCCACGGTATGCGCGCTGACCACGGCATCGGGGCTTAAATACGGCGTGGGCAGCTTTGAATTTGCCATCAGCTTTGTGGTGGCCATGGTCGTCATGTACGATGCCATGGGTGTCCGCCGGGAGACGGGAAAACAGGCGCAGCTTTTAAATAGTGTGTTTTTTGAAAATATACTGAACCTGGACGGAGTCCTGCTCCAGGAGAAACTGAAGGAGTATGTGGGCCATACGCCTCTCCAGGTGGCGGCAGGCGCGGTCCTGGGGATCGGCATGACTCTGGTCATCAGCAGTTTTTACTAGGATCCGCGGAAAAATGGGGATGAAAACCTCATAAGCTATATATTTTGGCGAAAAAATCATTAGGGGATATTGCAATATCTGGCAATATCCCTTATAATGTCAGCAGACCGTTTTCCGGCCTGCTGTTTTTGTGCGCAAATTTCCAAACCATATGTCCTGGCAGCGGACATGGGAAAACGCATGGCAGGAACCGGGAAATGGAGAAACTAGTCACGTAGAAGCTTTTCTACAAATTTGATAGGAGGAAGAAAAACTTATGGCAAAGTGGGTTTATAAGTTTGAAGAAGGTAATGCTTCGATGAGAAACCTTCTCGGCGGTAAAGGCTGCAACCTGGCTGAGATGACGATCCTTGGCATGCCGATCCCGCAGGGCTTTACTGTTACGACAGAGGCCTGCACCGATTACTACAACAGCGGCAAGCAGATCACAGAGGAGATCCAGAACCAGATCTTCGAGGCTATTACATGGTTAGAGGGCGTAAACGGAAAGAAATTCGGTGATACCGAAGATCCGTTGCTGGTTTCCGTTCGTTCCGGTGCAAGAGCATCCATGCCGGGTATGATGGATACCATCTTAAACCTTGGTTTAAACGACGTGGCTGTTGAGGGCTTCGCAAAGAAGACCGGAAACCCGCGTTTCGCATATGATTCTTACAGAAGATTCATCCAGATGTACTCTGACGTTGTTATGGAAGTTCCCAAGTCCTACTTCGAGAAGATCATCGACGAGATGAAAGAGGCAAAGGGCGTTCATTTCGATACAGAGCTGACCGCTGACGACTTAAAGGAATTAGCAGACAAGTTCAAAGCCGTTTACAAAGAGGCTATGAACGGGGAAGAGTTCCCGCAGGATCCCAAGGAGCAGTTAATGGGCGCCGTTAAGGCTGTATTCCGTTCCTGGGACAACCCGCGTGCCATCGTATACCGTCGTATGAACGATATTCCGGGCGACTGGGGTACCGCTGTAAACGTACAGACCATGGTATTCGGAAACAAGGGTGAGACATCCGGTACAGGCGTTGCCTTCACACGTAACCCCTCCACTGGCGAAAAGGGTATCTTCGGTGAGTACCTGATCAACGCCCAGGGTGAGGACGTGGTTGCAGGCGTTCGTACACCGCAGCCCATCACCCAGCTTGAAAAAGACCTTCCGGACTGCTACAAGCAGTTTATCGATCTTGCAATGAAGCTGGAGAACCATTTCCACGACATGCAGGATATGGAGTTCACCATCGAGGAAGGCAAATTATACTTCTTACAGACACGTAACGGTAAGAGAACTGCTCCGGCTGCGATCCAGATCGCCTGCGATCTCGTAGACGAGGGACAGATCACTCCCGAGGAGGCTGTATGCAGAATCGAGGCTAAGTCTCTTGACCAGTTATTACATCCCACCTTCGATCCGGCTGCATTAAAGGCTGGCGAGGTGATCGGACAGGCTCTTCCGGCTTCCCCGGGTGCAGCAGCAGGTAAGGTATGCTTCGACGCAGAGACTGCCAAGGCTGCAGGCATCGGCGGCAAGGGCGAGAGAGTGATCCTGGTTCGTCTGGAGACATCTCCGGAGGACATCGAGGGTATGCACGCTGCACAGGGTATCCTGACTGTACGCGGCGGTATGACCTCCCACGCAGCAGTAGTTGCCCGTGGTATGGGTACCTGCTGTGTATCCGGCTGCGGCGAGATCAAGATCGACGAAGAGAAGAAGGAATTCTCCCTTGGCGGATATACCTTCCACGAAGGCGATTACATCTCCTTAGACGGAACCACAGGTAAGATCTACAAAGGCGACATCCAGACTCAGGAGGCTTCCGTTGGCGGAAACTTCAAGAGGATCATGGACTGGGCTGACAGCTTCCGTAAGCTGGGCGTTCGTACCAACGCAGACACACCGGCTGATACTGCAAACGCAGTGAAGCTTGGCGCTGAGGGTATCGGCCTCTGCCGTACCGAGCATATGTTCTTCGAGCCCGAGAGAATCCACAGCTTAAGAAAGATGATCCTTTCTGATACCGTTGAGGCAAGAGAGGCTGCATTAAACGAGCTGATCCCGTTCCAGAAGGGCGACTTCAAGGGCATGTACAAGGCTCTGGAAGGAAGACCGATGACCGTTCGTTACTTAGATCCGCCGCTGCATGAGTTCACTCCGAAGACAACGGAGGAGATGGCTGACCTTGCAAAGGATATGGGTCTGACGGTTGAAGTTGTTAAAGCAAAATGTGATGAGCTCCATGAGTTCAACCCGATGATGGGTCACCGTGGATGCCGTCTGGCTGTTACTTATCCGGAGATCGCAAAGATGCAGACCCGTGCCGTTATGGAGGCTGCCATCGAGGTTAAGGAAGAGTGCGGCTACGACATCGTTCCGGAGATCATGATCCCGCTGATCGGTGAGAAGAAAGAGCTGAAGTTCGTTAAGGACATCGTTGTTGAAGTTGCTGAGCAGGTTAAGAAAGAGAAAGGCTCCGACATCCAGTACCATATCGGTACCATGATCGAGATCCCGCGTGCGGCTCTGACAGCCGGACAGGTAGCTGAAGAGGCAGAGTTCTTCTCCTTCGGTACCAACGACCTGACACAGATGACCTTCGGCTTCTCCCGTGACGACGCCGGCAAGTTCTTAGATTCCTACTACAAGGCTAAGATCTACGAGTCCGATCCGTTTGCAAGACTTGACCAGACAGGTGTTGGCCGTCTTGTGGAAATGGCTGTAAAGGAAGGACGCGCAACCCGTCCGGAGCTTAAGTGCGGTATCTGCGGCGAGCACGGCGGAGATCCGTCTTCCGTAGAGTTCTGCCATAAGGTAGGCTTAAACTATGTATCCTGTTCTCCGTTCCGTGTGCCGATCGCAAGACTGGCTGCTGCCCAGGCTGCTCTGCACGAGAAAGGGTATAAATAAGATTGGGATCACCGTAAGGTGAAAAAATAGAGGGGGTTCTGGCTGTTGGGCCAGAGCCCCTTTTTTCAAAGCAGACATTGCATCCGGCGGATGGATCATAAAAAAGGACAGAGGAGGGGTAGATTTGTCCTCTTTCAATAAGAAAGCGGCAGAGACTGTTACGATTGACTGGAAGCCGAACAAGAATCTGGATGTTCCTTTGTATGCACAGATCGTCACATATTTTACAGACAATATCTCCACCGGAAATTGGACTGGAGGACAGAACGTGCCCTCCCAGCGTCAGCTAGCCAGGGAATTCGACGTAAATCGAAGCACGGTAGTAGAAGCCATTGCAGAACTGATCTCCATGGGACTTCTGGAAACGAGCTATGGCGGGGGGACGAAGGTAACCCGGGACAGCTGGCTGCATATGATGCATGCGGATTCCTCTCATTGGAAAAATTATGTTGATGCGGGGAATTTTTATTCCAATCACTCAGCCGTCCAGCTGATCAATCGGTTTGAATTTGAACCGGGGTATATCCGGATGTGTACGGGGGAGCTGTCGCCGGATATCATTCAGCAAGGGCTGGTAAAGAGGGCGCTGGATCATCTTTCTGAAAAGGACCTGGAACTTAATTATTCCAATCCCTACGGTTCTCCAGGGCTGAGAACAGCCATCCAGAGTTATTTAAAGGGCAAGGGGATCGAAGTACCGATTTCTAATATACTGATAACGTCAGGAGCGTTACAGGCGCTTCACCTGATCGCTTCGGGGATGGTACCTCCGAAATCCAGGGTTTATGTGGAAAGCCCCTCCTATCTGGAATCTCTGAATATTTTCCAGTCCACAGGGTCTTATCTGGTTCCGGTTCCCATGGACAGGAGCGGGATCCTGCCCTGGATGATTCCAGGAACTTCTCAGGGAACGGCACTGCTTTACACAATTCCCACGTTTCAGAATCCAACGGGAAGGACCATGCCTCTGGAGAGGCGAAAAGAGCTTCTTATGTGCTGTTTAAAAAATAATATACCTGTCATAGAGGATGATACTCTGTATGACCTGTGGCTGGACGAGGTGCCTCCGCCTCCTTTGAAGTCTTTGGATGGGAACAATAATGTGATTTATATTGGAAGCATGTCAAAATGTTTTTCTCCTGGCCTCAGAGTTGGATGGGTCGTGGCGCCTGAGGGTGTCATACGGCGTCTCGCAGATGTGAAGATGCAGATGGATTACGGCGTAAGCTCCCTGTCCCAGCAGATCGCCCAGAAATTATTTGAGAGCGGACTTTATGAAGAGGGTCTGAAAAATATAAGAGATTCCCTGAGGGAAAGGAGAGACCAGATGGGCCAGCTTCTGGAAAGGTATTTTTCTGATCTGGCTGTCTGGAATTTTCCATCGGGAGGTTTCTTTATATGGCTGCGGCTGAAGGGGAAGGTTCTGGCCCAGCAGGTGTTTGAGAGCGCACTGAAAGAAAAGATCCTGGTTCCTCCAGGAAGTATTTATGATGCAGATTGTTCTTCCTGTATCCGTCTCAGCTACGGTTTTCTGGGCGAAGAGGAGATGGAGTCGGGAATGGTGCATTTGTCGGATATAATCCGGCGGTTAAATTTAAATTAAAATAAAAGGAAAAGAACTGTTGTGTTTGTAAAATTGCAATCACAGCAGTTCTTTTATTGTCTAAAAACCGATATATTTGGTTGGTATTTTTTTGTAATTTGGTTGGGAACAAAAAAGGATTGTGCATATACAATAAAAATAGAGATAAAAACAAATGAGAATTATCTAAAATATATAATAGAAATGCAGGAGGAAAAGAAGCAAATGGGAAAACTGGATGGAAAAATTGCAGTTGTCACAGGGGCAGCCCAGGGAATCGGGTATGGATGCGCGAAGGTCATGGCAAAGCATGGAGCGACCGTAATCCTGGTGGATTTTTCTGAAAGTGTCGCTTTGGCAGCAGAAGAGATCCGAAATATGGGATATAAAGCGGATCATTTCCGTGTGGATGTGAGCAGCCTGGAGGATGTCCAGAAAATGGCAGATGGGATCATAGAAAAATATGGTAAGATCGATATACTTCATAACAATGCGGGAGTCAACCGCAGGGTGAGATTTGAAAACCTGGATGTGAAGACCAGAGATTTCATTATGGGAGTCAATATCCTTGGAGTATGGAATATGACAAAAGCCGTTTATCCATATATGCTGAAGGAAAAATATGGAAGGATCATCAACACATCCTCAGTAACAGGAACCAGAGTCGTTGACGAAGGGCAGACGACTTATGCACTTACAAAAGGTGCGGTATCGAGTTTTACAAAAGCTCTGGCATATGAAGCCGGTCCGTATGGTATTACTGTTAATGCGGTCCTTCCGGGGTGGGTACGGACTCCAAAGGTTGAACAGGTAGCCGCAGACAGCAGGCCAGAAGATCCGGAAAGCGCACTTAGGGATATGGCTGGTTTTATTCCCTTAAAAAGATTGTGTGATATCGATGAAATTGGGGATCTGGTCGCTTTTCTGGCTTCAGATGAAGCAAAATATATCACAGGAACTGAAATGGTCATTGACGGAGGGAGCACCCTTCCAGAAACATTTGATATTTTACACGCATAAAGGAGGAAAAATTCAATGCTGCATTATCCTTATATTCCTAACTCCAACGAAGCGGTCCGTAAGGAAATGCTGGACTTCATTGGAGCGGAGTCAGTGGAAGAAATCTATGCATTCATTCCTGATGAAGTGAGAATGAAACGGCCGCTGGATCTTCCAGAACCTTTTACATCGGAAATGGATCTGAAAAAGCATGTGGACAGTATTTTAATGAAGGACAGCACCTGTGATGAAAACATAAGCTTCCTGGGGGCAGGATGCTACAACCATTATGTACCCGCAGTATGTGATGAAATAAATGGAAGATCTGAATTCCTTACGGCGTACAGCGGCGACACTTATGCGGATCATGGAAAGCTCCAGACATTCTTTGAGTTTACCAGTATGATGGGGGAACTGCTGAATATGGATGTTGTCAGCTTCCCCACATATGACGGAGGGCAGGCCGCTTCCACAGCAGTTATGATGTCACACAGAATCAATCATAGGAAAAAGGTGCTGATCCCGGAAACGATGAATCCCAATCTCCTGTCACAGCTGGAATGTTATTGTGAGGGAATGGATCTGATAAAAGTCAGGCCTCTGGAAAACGGACAGATTGATCTGGAGGATCTGAAGGGAAAATTATCCGATGATGTTTCCTGTGTATTTATTCAGAATCCGTCCTTCCTTGGATTTTTTGAGGAGCAGTGCAAAGAGATCGGATGCTTAGCCCATGAAGCTGGTGCACAGTACATTGTATATGCGGATCCGGCTTCGCTGGGGATCATTTCCGCACCAGCGGATTATGGGGCAGATATTGCATGTGGAGATATCCAGCCGCTGGGGATCCATATGAGCTATGGAGGGGGATTAGGCGGATATCTGGCAACAAGGCAGGAAGAGCAGTATGTGATGAACTATCCCCATCATTTATACAGTATATTTAAGAATTCAAAAGGAGAATTTGGATATGCCAGAGCCCTTCCCGAGAGGACCAGCTACTACGTCAGGGAAAAAGCCGTTGAGTACCTGGGAACCTGTGTGGGCCTGTGGGCTGTGACAGCGGCTGTTTACCTGGCGGTCATGGGACCGGAAGGCATGAAGGAAATGGGGGAAAATATCCTCTATAAATGCAATTATGCGCAGAAAAAGCTGGAAACAGTGGAGGGGATCCGTCTGCCATACAAAGAAAGCAGAGGATTTATGGAATTTGTCATCAATGTGGACGGCACAGGAAAGACCGTTGCCGAGATCAACAAAGAACTTCTGAAATACAGGATCTTTGGAGGATATGATCTGAGCCGGCAGATGCCTTCTATGGGACAGTCCATGCTGGTCTGCGTTACCGAGAAAACAGATTTTTCCGATATTGATACGCTGGCAGAAGCTTTAAAGAAGATTTTATCAAAGGAGGAGTAAGGAAATGTCAGATCCGAAATTACGCAATTTCCATGAAGCAAAATGGGATGAGCCAGTGATCTTTGAACAGAGCGTGCCGGGAAGCCGCAGCATTCTGTTTCCAGATGTGTCCCAGAAGGCGATGCCAGTGACAGGAGATGTGTCAGATCTTATCCCAGATCATCTGAAAAGACAGAAAAGCCCTGCACTGCCAGAAATGGCCCAGCCACAGGTACTGCGTCATTATCTCCGACTGTCCCAGGAGACCATCGGCCAGGATATTAATATTGATATCGGTCTGGGTACCTGTACTATGAAATACAGCCCCAAAATCAATGAACAGTTTGTCCGCTCTTCTAAGTTTACAGAGATGCACCCATATCAGGATGATGACACGGCTCAGGGAATCTTGAAAATCATATATGATTTTGAACAGATCATGAAGGAAATTTCTGGTCTGGATGCTGTTTCCTTTCAGGCTGGCGGCGGCGGACAGGGAATTTACGCCAATGCGGCTGTGTTAAAGAAATACTTTGAGGATAAAGGCGAGGCGGATCAGAGGACCCAGATCATCACCACCATCCTGTCGCACCCTCTGGACAGTGCGGCCCCTGCGACAAAGGGGTTTGAGGTGATCAGTCTTTACCCGGATGAGAATGGCTATCCCAGCCTGGAAAATCTGAAGGCTGTGGTATCAGAGAAAACCGCTGGAATTTTTATTACAAATCCAGAGGACACCGGAGTGTTTAATCCCATTATCCGTGAATTTGTGGATGTGGTCCATGAGGCGGGCGGATTATGTGTCTGTGATATGGCTGATTATAACGGGCTTTTCGGGCTTGTACGCGCCAAAGAGCTGGGAGCCGATATGTGTCACTTTAATCTCCATAAAGCGTTTGCGTCCCCCCATGCATGCATGGGACCCGGCTGTGCAGCCCAGTGTGTCAGCGCGGAACTGGAGAAATATCTCCCCAGACCCAGGGTACGGTTCGATGGAACCAGATATTACACAGATTATGACGATGAAAGCTCGGTGGGAAAGATCCGTCAGTTCCAGGGAAGCCTGGCAGCTGTACTGCGGGCATACTCCTGGGTTATGAGCCTTGGAGTGGATGGACTGAAAGCTGTCGCGGAGACGGCGATCCTTAATAACAATTACATGATGAAGCGGGTATTGAATGAAGTACGCGGTATCTCCATGTCATGGGCAGAGGAAGCTCCCAACCGCCTGGAGCAGGTGCGGTATAGCTTTGAAACGCTTTTACAGGAAACCGGAGTGGATGCAGAGCATGTGAACCGCCATATGCTGGATTTCGGATTCCAGAGATTTTTCCCGAGCCATCATCCGCTGATCGTACCGGAGCCATATACGCCGGAGCCTACGGAGTCCTATTCAAAGGCTGATATTGACGAATATGTGGCGGCACTGAAGAAAATCAGCGACGAAGCATACAGTACTCCGGAGGTAGTTCTGACGGCGCCTCATAATGGTCCCATTTCAGCGTTGGAAAATGATCATATTGAAACCGTGGACCAGCTGGCGGTTACATGGCGGTCCTATCTGAAGCAGCATGGAAGACCGTAAGGCGGTGATCGGGCTGGTGATCAATCCCATTGCAGGCATGGGCGGAAAGGTAGCCTTAAAGGGAACCGATGGGAAGGAAACGCTCGATAAGGCCAGGGAGAGAGGCGCCAGGCCGGAATCGCTGAAAAAGACGGAGAGAGCGCTGGCAAAGCTGATGCCGTATTCGGGCCAGATCCAGTTTCTTACGGTTTCCGGGGTTATGGGTGCCGCGCTCTGTGAAAAAATGGGTTTCTCCTATACGCCAGTTTATGAAAGCGGGAAAGAGACCACAGAAAATGACACAGTGGCTGCGGCAGCGATCATAGCGGAAAAAGGAGCAGATCTTCTTCTGTTTGCAGGAGGAGACGGAACCGCCAGAAATATATGCCAGGCTGTTGGAGAACGCGTTCCGGTCCTGGGGATTCCTGCAGGAGTGAAGATCCAGTCTGCTGTGTTTGGGCTTACGCCGGAAGCAGCCGGGGCCATGGCGGCTATGGTAGCCCAGGGACTTCCCGTATCCATGTCGGAACGGGAGGTAGTGGATCTGAATGAGGATGAATACAGGAAGGAACGTGTTTCTTCAAAGCTTTATGGTTCGCTCAGAGTCCCATACGAACCATCCTATGTCCAGAACATGAAACAGAGCGGTTTTTCTTCTGAAAATGACCAGATGGGAGGGATCGCTGCATATCTGGAAGAAAAAATGGAAGATGATGTATTTTATGCCATTGGATCGGGATCTACTGCCAAGTGCATTTCCAGATTCCTTGGAATTGACTATGAGCTTCTGGGCGTTGATCTGGTCCGAAATAAAAAATTGGTAAAAAAAGACGTGACGGAAGAGGAACTGTGGGAGATAACTTCTGGGAATCCTGTCCGGATCATAGTTTCCCCCATTGGGGGACAGGGATTTATTTTTGGAAGAGGAAATCATCAGTTCAGCGCCCGCATTTTAAAGGTCGTGGGAAAAGAAAATATCCAGGTGATCGCACCGGAATCAAAACTGATCTCGATTCCTGGACACACATTACATGTGGATTGTGGAGACGAATGTGTCGAAAAAAGTCTGAATGGATATTATAATGTATTATGCGGATATGGATATTTTCATTCCTTCCGGTGCAGATAAAAATGAAAGGCAGGTGGAAGAAGCGCAATGGCGACTGTATATGTGAACGGAACTGTCTATACCATGCGTCATGAAGGAGATAAATGTACGGCATTTGTGGTGGATGATGGAAAATTTATGTATTGTGGGACGGATGAAGGAGCCAGGGCTTTTGGAGAAGGATGCCAGGTGGTAGACCTGAAAGGAAAGACCGTTATACCAGGAATGATCGATACTCATCAGCACTTATTTGCGTACGCGAGAGACCTTCAGAAATTGAATTTAAAGAGGGCGGGATCGAAAAAAGAACTCCTGGAAATGATCAGGGAAAGGGCCTCGCACACACCGGCGGGAGAATGGATCCTTGGAACTGGGTTTGACCACGAGAAATTTACAGATCAAAAAGAGCTTCCGACCAGGGAGGAACTGGATCTGGTGTGTCCGGATCATCCACTGATCATAACCCGGTATTGCCTTCATGTGAATGTGGCCAATTCTCTTGCGTTAAAAGCAGGCGGGATCGGACGGGGGTTCCAGGCAAAGGTGGAAGGAACTGTGGAATTTGATGAAAATGGAGAACCTACGGGAACGTTAAGGGATCAGGCTGCGGCGGATATTATCGCGGCGATCCCGGATCCGCTGGCTTCATTGGAACAAAAGAAGGATGCAGTGGAAAAAGCGTGCCATGAGCTGAACAGCCATGGGCTTACAGGGGTCCATGCAATCCAGGGGATCCACTGCAATCTGCCGGAATATACCGATGTGTACCAGTCTCTGGCAGATGACGAGCGCCTGACTGTGCGGGTGTATCTGGGATATGATGAACTTCCTGGATGCCATATCCGCACGGGACTGGGAGATGAAATGGTCAAATATGGGTTCTATAAGCTGTATGTTGACGGAAATATGGGAGGGAGGACAGCTCTTTTGTTTTCTCCCTATTCAGACGACATAGATTCCATGGGGATCCCCAATTATACCCAGGAAGAGCTCGACCAGAAAGTGAAGGATGCATATGAAAGAAATATCCAGGTGGGTGCCCATGTGATCGGCGACAGAGCTGCTGATATGCTGACGACGGCCATTGAGCGGGCATATCGGGAAAATCCGAAGCCGGACCCGAGGTTCCGCATGATCCATATGTCTCTGCTGAATGAGGATATTATTTCCAGAATCGCGGACCTTCCAGTGGTTCTGGATATCCAGCCCATGTTTGTATCCACCAATGTACATTGGTCAGAAAGCAGGGTAGGCCATGACCGCTCCAGGTATCACTATTGTTGGAGAAAGCTCCTGGATAACAACATGATATTGACAGCAGGATCAGACTCGCCGTGTGAGTCTTATGATCCTATGGATGGTATATATGCCATTACAACCCGGTGTGGTATGGATGGATACCCGGAGGGCGGATGGTTCCCAGAGGAAAAGGTAACGGTGTATGAAGCGTTGGAAATGTATACAAAGAATGCAGCATACGTTTCCTTTGAAGAAGACCTGAAGGGAACCATTGAAGCAGGAAAACTGGCAGATTTTGTGATACTTAATAAAGATTTATTTCATACGGAGCCGGAGAAGATCAAGGATATCCAGGTAGAAAAAACATATCTGGGCGGCCGGATGGTCTATGAAAGAGGAAACAGTTTGCGATAAAAACGATGATAAAAGAAAAGGAGAGGTTAGTATGAAAAGAATGTTAAGTTTTACTCTTGGAGCAGCCATGGTGTTATCACTGGCGGCATGTGGGGGAAAAGGCGGAAACCCAGCATCAGAGACTAAGGCACAGGGGGCCGGGACAGATACTGCAGGAGCTGTTTCAGCGGATTCCGGGCTGGAAACAGAAATCACATCCACAGATCCGGTCACAATCCGTCTGGCTTACGACGTGGCAGAATCCCATCCGTCCCATAAGGCATTTGTAGAGAAATTCCAGAATGCTTTACAGAATGCCAGCAATGGAAACATTACTGTGGAACTTTATCCAAACTCCCAGCTGGGCTCTCTGGCAGAAAATATGGAGGCGATGCGAATCGGAGATCTTGAAATGGCTGCATTGAATGATTCCATTGTTGCGGGTATTGTACCAGAGTACAATCTGGTAGGCCTTCCTTTCCTCTGGACATCCCTGGATGCAGCTCATGAAGCCATGGACGGAGATTTTGGACAGGCTCTGGACAAGAAGCTGGAAGAGCAGGCAGGGATCACAACACTCGCATGGGGAGATGTGGGATTCCGTAATCTGACCAACTCCAAACATTCGGTCACTTCTCCGGATGATCTGAAGGGATTAAAGATCCGTACCATGACAAATAATCTGCATGTGGAATATTTTACGGCCCTGGGAGCGATTCCGACGCCCATGTCCTTCTCTGAACTTTTTACTGCCTTGCAGCAGAAAACAGTGGATGGACAGGAAAATCCTACGGCACTGATCTACAACAATGCTTTATATGAAGCCCAGAAATATATGAGCGTTTCCGAGCATGTTTTTACAGCGGTGGCTCTTAATATTGCTTCTGATTTTTACAACAGTCTGCCAGAGGACTACCAGGCAGCGATTAAAGAAGCGGCAGAGAATACCATGGAGTATCAGCGGGAGCTGATCACAGAAGAGAATGAAAGTCTTCTTTCTGAAATCGAAGCGGCCGGCGTGGAGGTGACGGTCCTTACGGATGAGCAGAAGGCGGCTTTCCAGAAGGTGGCTGAGGATACAGTTTACAAGACTGCCGCAGAAACCTATGGACAGGAACTGATCGATATGGCTGCAAATCATAACAAGTAGCTGCGTTTAAGAAGAGGAGATGTCTGCTTATGAAGGTCCTGAAACTGATAGATGAAAAGCTGGAGGAGATTTTCCTGGTCATCATTCTCATCGCGGCGGTTGTGATCGTGGCTATGCAGGTTGTGACCCGGTATGTATTTAAAATTCCGCTTCCATGGAGCGAAGAGATCGCCCGTTATCTTTTCCTGTGGCTGACCTGGGTGGGGGCTTCCTATGCCACCAAGGAAAGAAAACACGTAAGCATTGATCTTGTGTATGAGAAGCTGCCGGAAAAGGGGCAGATGATCTGTAAGGTGATCACTAATATAATCTGGCTGGTATTTCTCCTTATGATGGTGCAGCTTTCCATGAAACTGACCCTGAGCGTGGCCTCTGGCGGCCAGACAGCTACCGGCAGCGGGATTCCCATGTGGATCCCCTATGCATCTATCCCCACCGGCATGGGGCTGATGGCTTTTCGGCTGATACAGAACTGCTATAAGGATGTAAAAGCGTATACAGAAAAAAAGAGGGAGGCGAATGTGAATGGTAATTAAGATTCTCGTCCTGTTTGGAACCATGTTCCTTCTCATGATGATCGGCTCTCCCATTGCAGTAGCTCTGGGAGTGGCTACCATGGTTACCATGACGGCCACTACAAATATCAGTCTGACAACCATGTCGACGGCCTGTCTGAGTGGGCTGGATTCCTTTCCTCTGATGGCAATCCCGTTTTTTATGCTGGCCGGAAATCTGATGAAATCAGGCGGCATATCCCGAAGGATCCTGGATTTTGCTGATGCTGTTGTGGGCTGGGTAACGGGAAGCGTCGGAATGGTAACTGTCGTGGCATCCATGTTTTTTGCGGCTCTTTCTGGTTCATCTCCGGCAACTGTGACAGCAATTGGAGGCATCACGATCCCGGAGATGAAAGAGGAGGGATATGATCCGGCATATGCTACGGCTATTACAGCGGCAGCTGGCACCATTGGTGTTATCATTCCTCCAAGTATTCCATTTGTAATCTATGGAGTTGCCGCTCAGTGCTCGATTTCTGATCTTTTCCTGGCTGGTATTATTCCTGGGATCCTTATCGGTGTAGTTCTCATGATCGTAAACTATGTGACCGCGAAAAAATGCGGATTTGGACATACAAAAAAGTTCCATGCAGGTCATCTGCTCCGTACTTTGGGTGACTCCATATGGGCACTTTTGGTCCCGGTAATCATTCTTGGAGGAATTTATGGTGGAATCTTTACCCCTACGGAATCAGCAGTAGCGGCAATCATCTATTCCATTTTTGTAGGCGTATTTATTTACCATGAACTGGATCTGAAGAGTATTTTAGAAGCGTTTAAAGAAACGGCGCTGATCAATGGGCAGACCACATTTCTGGTTGGAATTTCCATGGCATTTGCAAGATTTCTGACTATGTCCCAGGTTCCAGGAACCCTTGCAAAGGGTATTTTAGGTATCAGCAATCCCATTGCGATCCTTCTTGTGATCAACCTGTTTCTTCTGGTGGTAGGATGCTTTATTGATAATATTTCTTCCACAGTGATCCTGACGCCGATCCTTTTACCGATCGTGGCAGGGATCGGGATGAGTCCGATCCAGTTTGGTATCGTTATGACTGTGAATCTGGCTATTGGATTTATTACGCCTCCCTATGGATGCAATCTGTTCTTCGCATCTGCGATCTCAAATGTATCGGTAGTCGATATTGCAAAAAAGATACTGCCAATGATTGGAGTTATGCTGATCGTTCTGATGGCGCTGACATTTATACCGGCGCTTTCCATAGGAATATTAGATTTTCTGTAAGATCATGACATTTGATGAAGGATGCAGGACGCGCATCCTGCTATCAGCCGTCAGCTATTCACAGCAGCTGGCGGCTGTTTTCTTTCCTCTGACGGCTCGGTCCCTTCGATAATGAGCGGACAGGAAGCTGCTCCCTTAAGGCTCTTTTCTTAAATGCGGCCTCTGGTTTTAAGAGGTTATGAGAGGAGATACGGGTATAAGGCCCAAAGTGGCAGGATCTCTTAGAAAAATCTATTCCGCGCAAACAACACTGTAAAAACAGGAAAATCTTTGCCGCAATGTCAAGTGATGTATTGAAATCTTTTGTTTTTGTTATTTTTAGTTGTGATAAGTTAAATCTGTTTGCAATAGTAAGCGAAAATATAGACAGCCTTGGCGGTTTCTAAAACGGTGCTGGCCGCCGTTTTAAAAGGTCACAAGATGAGGTGCAAATAAAAGGTTAAAAACAGCAGGTGCTCAGAGAAATAAAAGGCCGTTTCTGCGTAAACGACACGATTTGGAACGTAAACGACACTATAAAAGCAGGAAAGCCTATGATATAATAAAATCAGCACCAAAACCCAGATCATATTTTAAGAAGGGGGCTTGACAACCTTGTCTTACCGCCATATGCTCTCAACAAACAAACAAACAAACAAACAAACAAACAAACAAACAAACAAACAAACAAACAAACAAACAAACAAACAAACAAACAGAGGTAGACCTGCCTGTTTTTATGATGTCCATATATCGTTATAACCGAGGAAACAGTTGTCCATTCCGGCCGGATGGATGACCGTTTCCTTTTGTATTTTCTGACCAGCCAGCACAAGAATAGGAGGATGAGCATGAAAAAGAGAAAACGGATGGCCGCGTTTGCGTTGGCGGCGGCGATGGTATTTTCCGCTCTGCCAGTGAATACACTGGCGGTGGAAAAACAGGATCGGGACACTGGCGGTCTATGCATACATCATACGAAGCATACTGCCGATTGCGGCTACACCCCTGCTGCAGACGGCGCGCCCTGCGGACACCAGCACACCGGGGACTGCTATACCCCCGTGATCAGGTGCACCCATGTGCATACAGGGGACTGCTATCCGGCAGAAGGGGGAACGTACAGCACGGCTACCCCATCCGGACCGGATAAGGCTGAACCGGCCGAATGCAGCCACCAGTGCACGGAGGAAAGCGGCTGTGTAAAAAAAGAGCTGGACTGTCCCCATGAACAGGGCGGACACGATGGCGGGTGCGGCTACATCCCTGCCACCAGGGGAACGCCCTGCAGATTTGTGTGTGAGTTCTGCGGGCCGCAGAATGATGGTGAGGACGGCCAGAAGCCGGACGGCGCGAAGCAGACCATCGTCAGCTTTGCGCAGCTGCCGGGGGAGGTCCGGGAACAGAATATCCCGCAGCTTATGGAGGGCGGCAGGGAGACCGCCCCGGTTTTGCCGGACATTCTGGAGGCCGCAGTCCGGCAGGGCGAAGCTGAGCCCCAGAACGTCTCCATTGAGGGCGTGACCTGGACCGCCCAGCCGGAACTTGACCAGGCCGTCCCGGGTGTATACCGGTTTACTCCGGTGCTGCCGGAGGAGTATGCGCTGGCAGAGGGAACGGCGCTTCCTGCCATTGCGGTGACAGTTCTGGGAGCGGACCGGGCGCTGCTTGCGGACACAGCGGTGCAGTTTGACGAGCTTACTCCCGGAGGGACCTACTGGTTCGACCTGTCCGCGATGAAGATCCCGGGAATGGTGAACAGCGTAAAAGATGAAGACGGTGCAGAGCCGGTGCCTGACATGAGCCTTAACTGGGTGCCATTTACCTATACGGGGACGATCAGCGCTTATTCCCGCGACTCAGAAGGTGTAAGCGAGGTTGACAATGTACAAGCCTACGACCACAGTCTGTTTATCGCAGACCATGTTTTGACCCATACCGTAAGCTGGGACGAGCTGAACTCGAAAAACATGATTTTCGGCACAGACTATCAGAGCGGCGGCTTGGACTATACTCTCCGGGCTCCATCTGCGGGAAGCTTCAGCTGGGCGGGTAGTCCCGAAAGTGATGACCTTAGCCTCCCACAGAGCAACGAGTGGACGAATATCCTGTATGCGAATGAGGAAAACAGTTACATCAAAAACTGGAAGGGTATGTACTCCTGGGGACAGGATAGTTACTCAGAAGATACGTCGTATCGTGCGGTCCGCGGAAATGAGCCAGTTCACTTCTGGAACGCCGTTGTGTCCGGCGAGACGTACACGAATGTCGGCTTCCGCCCGGTCCTTGAAGTCCAGGATGCTGAAACGACAGGCTCCGCCGGGCTGGCCGTGGTGGAGATCGACCTCAACGGCGGAAGGATTGGCGGCAGCGCCGACAGTGCCAGGATTGTGGTACAGTCCGGCGGAACCTTTACCGCCCCCACCGGTTATGGTCTGAGCGCCCCGGAGGGCATGGAGTTCGACAGCTGGACGGGGAATGGCCAGACCTATGAGGCAGGTGCGGCTGTTCCGCCTGATGTGGATACTTTAACCGCCCAGTGGAAGCCTTGGGAGGAGCAGTTTGACGAGCTCACTCCCGGCGGGACCTACTGGTTCGACCTGTCTGCGATGGAGATCCCGGGAATGGTGAACAACAAAGGAAATAAGGATGGTGCAGTGCCGGTGCCGGACACGAGCCTTAGCTGGGTGCCCTTTACCTACACCGGGAAGATCAACGCCTATTCCCGCAGCTCGGAAGGCGTAAGTACGAATGACAATGTAGAAGCCTGCGACCACAGCCTGTTTATCGCGGACCATGTTTTGACCCATAACGTAAGCTGGGACGAGCTGAACGCGAAAAACATGATTTTCGGCACAGACTATCAGAGCGGCGGCTTGGATTATACCCTCCGGTCGCCTTCTGTGGGAAGCAGCAACTTTGCTTCTGCATACGATCATCCCCCTCTTCCGCTGAACAACGAGTGGGATACCATTCTTGATAAAGAAAATAATTACCTCAAAAACTGGAAGGGTATGTTCTCCCTGGGGCAGGACAGGTACCTAGGGGATACGTCGGAGTGTATACTTCGAGGGAATTGGACGGATCGCAGCTGGTACAGTATCGCGTCCAGCGAAAAGTACATGAATGCCGGTTTCCGCCCGGTCCTTGAAGTCCAGGATGCTGAGGCGACAGGCTCCGCAGGTCTGACCGTGGTGGAGATCGACCTCAACGGCGGAAGGATCGGCGGCAGTGCCGACAATGTCCGGATCGTGGTACGATCCGGCGGAACCTTTACCGCCCCCACCGGTTATGATCTGGACGCCCCGGAAGAGTGCGTGACCTTCGGCGGCTGGACGGGGAATGGCCAGACCTATAAGGCGGGTGAGGCTGTTCCGTCTGATGTGGATACTCTGACCGCCCGGTGGAAGCCTTGGGAGGAGCAGCTTGACGTCATCCCCGGAGGGACCTACTGGTTCGACCTGTCTGCAATGGAGATCCCGGGAATGGTGAACAACAAAGGAAATGAGGATGGTGCAGTGCCGGTGCCGGACGAGTCCCTCAACTGGGTGCCCTTTACCTATACCGGGAAGATCAGCGCCTATTCCCGCAGTTTGGAAGGCGCTGATCAGAATGTAACAGCTTACAATCACAGTCTGTTTATCGCGGACCATGTTTTGACCCATTCCGTAAGCTGGGACGAGCTGAACGGAAAAAACATGATTTTCGGCACAGGCTATCAGAGCGGCGGTGTGGACTATACCCTCCGGTCGCCTTCTGTGGGAAGCAACTACACTGGTTCTGACGAGAGCGAGCGCGGCATCCCGCTGAACAACGAGTGGGATACTATTCTTGATAAAGAAAATAATTACGTCAAAAACTGGACGGGGATGCATTCCTTGGGACAGGATAGTTACTTAGGGGATACGTCGTTTTGTGTATATCGCGGAAATAAATCAGCTCGCTGGTGGAATGGCGCCAGGTCCAGCGAGGCGGACACGAGTATCGGCTTCCGCCCGGTCCTTGAAGTCCAGGGTGCCGACACGCTGGGCTCTGGCGGTTTACAGGCGGTGAATATCGACCTCAACGGCGGAAGGATCGGCGGCAGCACCGGCAGTGTCAGGATCGTGGTACAGTCCGGTGGAACCTTTACCGCTCCCACCGGCGAGGGGCTGACCCGCCCGGATGGAAACAGCGGCACAGATTTCTGGTGGAGAGGAAGCGATGGCAGGGCGTACAGTCCAGGCAATGAAGTTTCCTCTACGGTTGCTGCCTTGACGGCACAGTGGACCAGGATCCCGCCAGAGAGCACTCCGGCGATCCGCATTGATTACGCAAATGAAAAACTGACAGGCTTTGATGGGACCGCTGGCTATACCATCAATGATGAGCCCGTATCCCCCGGTCTGGACGGCGCCCTTTCTATCCGCAGCGGATGGCTTGGCACCAGGCTTTCCATCGTGAAAAGGGGCAGCGGCCCCGCAGCAGTGGACAGCGATCCGCAGACCCTCCCGATCCCAGCCCGTCCTGCCGCCCCCAGCGGCCTGCTGGGCGTGAATGAAACCGTCGCGGGGGACAACAACGGCAGGATCACCGGTGTTTCTGCCGCCATGGAGTACCGGAAAGAAGGTGAAAACGCCTGGACAGGCTGCAGCGGGAGCGCTGTTGAAAAACTGGCCCCCGGCGTCTATCTTGTACGTTTGAAAGCCACGGGGAATGATTTTGCCAGTGAAGCGGCCCGGGTGGAGATCCGGACAGGGGCGGAGCGGATCTACACGCTGAATGTGACCGCTCCCGTCTTTGACGAGGTGACGGCTGGCTATTCCCAGCCAGGGGCAAAGGCCATCAGGATCACCAGCTCCGGCAACAGCGATGCCACGGTTTCCAGTGTGGGCTTAAACGGCGATACGGCGGCCTTTATCCTCAACAAAACGGAGGGAACGACTGTCCCGGCAGGCGGCGAGGATACGTCCTACACGATCCGGCCCGCTGCCGGCCTGGGCGCTGGCACCCACAGGGCCGCCATCACCGTGGCCTACAACGACGGGGCCGCCGCTGCGGCAGAGGTGAGCTTTACAGTCACCCAGAAGCCTGGCGGAGGAGACGACGATACCCCTGGTACCGGAGACAGCGGTTCCTCCTCCGACGATGAGGATGAACCCTCTGATGATGATGCCTCCATCACCAGGCGGCCCGGCAGGGATGGAACGGATGCTCCCGCCACGGCGGTGGGGGAGAAGGTCAGTGTGGACAGCCAGGGCAGCGGGACCATCGGAAAGACCGCTGTGTCGGATGCCATTGAGGCGGCCAGGAATAGTGCGGAAAAGAACGGCAGCCAGAAAAACGGCATTGAGGTGACGATCCCTGTGGAGACTGGAGAAACGCTGGACGGCATCCGGATCACTCTGAAAGCAGATACCCTGGATGCGCTCATTGCCTCCAATGTCAGACGGTTCGCCATCGATACCGACCATATGGCCGACTTTGGTCTTACACTGGAAGCCCTCGGGGAGCTGGACCGCCAGACCAGCGGCGATATCCTCCTGGCGGCAGAGAAGACCACTGATTTCCCGGCGGAAGCCGGGGCGGTCGTTGGAAACCGGCCGGTTTATTCCATCTCCCTGTGGGAAGTGAAGGACGGCCAGGAGACGCGGCTGGACGGACTGAACGGAAAGCCCATCCGGATCGCCATCCCGTACATCCCGAAGAAGGACGAGCAGCCTGGCTGCCTGTATGCAGTCTGTGCAGACGGAAACGGCGGTCTTCAGTGGATCACGGGATCCAGCTACGATGCCGGCCAGAAAGCGGTCATTTTTGGACTGACCCGGACCGGCACCTATGGCGTGGGGTATGATGCACAGGCTCCAGCCTTTACGGACATCGAAAATCACTGGGCAAAGGATCATATTCTCTTTGCCGCCAGCCGGGGCCTGCTGGACGGCACCAGCGCCGCTGCCTTCAGCCCCGACGCCGGCATGACCAGGGGAATGCTTGTGACCGCTCTCGGGCGGCTGGCAGGTATTGATCCGGCAGATCATCCGGCCGGAAGGTTCACCGATGTGGAGGCCGATGCGTACTATGCCCCCTATGCTGCCTGGGCGGCAGACAGGGGAATTGTGGACGGCGTCAGCAGCACCGCCTTCGCCCCGGATGCCGCTGTCAGCCGGGAGCAGATGGCCGTGATCATGAAAAACTACGCCGCCAGTCTGGGCCGTACCATCCCGAAAACCCTGGAGGCAGTGACCTTTGCCGACCATGCAGACATTTCTTCCGGGGCGGCGGAGGCTGTCCGGTCCATGCAGCAGGCGGGCATTCTGGCGGACCGGGCAGACCACCGCTTTGACCCGGCCGGGACCGTTACCCGGGCTGAAGCTGCCGCTGTCCTCAGACGGTTCGTGGAGATAACCATTGATCCCCGGGCCGTAGACGGCTGGACGCAGAATGGCAGCGGCCAGTGGAGCTATTACGCAAACGGAGGGCAGGTAAAAGGCTGGCTTTCCGATGACCAGAGATGGTACTGGCTGGACGGGACCACCGGAAAGATGTTCTCCGGCGGCTGGAAGGAGATCGGCGGCAGGGAGTATTACTTCTATGGAGACGGCTCCATGGCGGCGGATACCACTGTGGACGGAAAGACCGTTGGAGCAGACGGGGCCAGGACGAATTAAATACCGTGTCCTTTTGGGCGCAGGTGACGGAACAGTCATCTGCGCCCTGTTATGTCATGGGAAAGTGTGTCCTATGACATAAAAAACGCTCCGCAGGGACCTCCAGGCGGCGGAAGGAAAATTTGTCCGCAGAAACGGACCGATACAGGAAAGAGGCCCGCGACCGGATTTCTTTCCTGTGGGGCAGAAAACAGAAAAAATAGCCGCTGATAAAATATGCTGGTATAAGGGTTTTTGTTGACAACCTCGATTATCGAGTATACAATAAAATTACAGATGACTGATGATCGGGATCATGGACGGAGACAGGATCTACATATAAGTATATACAAACAGGGGTGATGGCATGGCGAGAGAAAAATTCCACACGCTGACAGAGCAGATGTTTTACGTCCTTCTCTGTCTGGATGAGGAGTGCTGCGGGACGGATATCCTGGACCGGGTGCCGTCCATGACTGGAGGCCGGGTGACCGTGGGCTCCGGAACTCTTTATAACCTGCTGGAGCAGTTTTCAGAGGCCGGGATGATCCGGGAGACAAAGGTGGAGGGGAGACGGAGAAGCTATCTCCTCACCGACGTGGGAAGGGATCGGCTGGACCGGGAATATGAAAGGATCTGCGCTCAGGCCCGGGATTACCAGGAGATATTCGGGAACAGAAAGGCGGAACGGGAGGTTCTGGACACAGGCTGGGAGGGCCCCATGACGGGAAAGGAGGCGCTGGCATGAAGAACAGAAAGAGACAGTTGGAAAACCTTGCTTTTTATGATAAGGCGGCCATTGAAGACCGGGTGGCACGCATGGCGGAAAAGGGATGGCTGGTGGAACAGCCGGGGCCGTATTTCTGGAAATACCGGCGGATCGGACCAAAGAAGCTGGCAGTGAACGTGGTCTATTTTCCCAAGGCCTCAGACTTCGATCCCAGCCCCACGGAGGGCCAGATACAGCTGGAGGAGTTGTGTAAAAGAGACGGCTGGATCCTGGCGGCCCGCTGGGGCCAGATGCAGATCTTTTATAATGAGCAGGAGGATCCGGTGCCCATTGAAACCGATCCGGTGATCCAGGTGGAGACCGTCCGGGCGGCCATGAAAAAGGGGATGCTTCCAGGCCAGCTTCTGCTGGCGGGACTGAGCGTGATGCAGCTTATGGTGCTGGGCGGGCAGCTTTGGGAATCCCCGGTGCGCTTCCTTTCAAGACCGGCCACCGCGTATATGATCCCAGTCTGGTTCCTGGTCCTCTGCGCTGTTTTATGCGAGCTTCTGGGGTATCTGGCCTGGACAAGGCGGGCGGAGAAAGAGGCAGAAAATGGCAGATTTTACGGGCTCCGGGGGAACCGGAGACTGTCCCTGGCTCTGGCTCTCCTGGCTCTTTTCCTCAGCGGGCTGATCCTCTGCCAGATGAGCGGCGGTCCATGGGGATTAGGCTGGCTGGCGGTGGTCCTGGGCGGGATCCTGGCCATGACGGGATCTGTCATATATATCCGGGAGCGTATGAAGAAACGTGGGGCCTCCCGGAAAAAGAATCTCTTTTTTACCATTGGTCTGACAGTGATCATGTCCTCCTGCTTTGTGGCGGCCCTGACGGTCATGATATCCTCTGTGGGGATCACGAAGCGGAGCAGGCCTGTGGGGACCTATGACAAGGGCGGCTGGGAGATGGATGTGTATGACGATCCCATCCCCCTGGAAATGAAGGATCTGAGGGATGCGGGCTGCGATCAATGGTCCACTATGGCGGACCGGGCGGAGACGATATTCCTGGCCCATACGGAATACAGCCAGAAGCCCCTGACAGAGGACCGGTCGGTCCCGGATCTCCGCTATGAGGTGACGGAGGTAAAGGCGGGCTTCTTGTATGGCTTTTTGAAGAAACGGCTGCTCTGGGAGCGGCAGGACGTGGTGACTGACCAGATGGTGGTCATGGCAGACCACTATGAGCCGGTGGATCCGGCACCGTGGAAGGCTCTGGATGCCTACCGGGTATACTGGAGCAGCGGCTATCTCAACGAATATCTGGTATTTTATGAGAACAGGATCCTGGAGATCCGGTTTGGCTGGGAACCATCAAAATGGCAGATGGCCGCGGCGGCGGAAAAGCTGGCGGGGAAAGTGGAAGAAGGTAAAAAATAATATAAATAAAAAGGAGAAAAAGGTATGTATGATCTTTTAATCAAAAACGGAACCGTGGTGGATGGAACGGGAGCGCCCCGTTTCCAGGCGGATGTGGCTGTGAAGGACGGGAAGATCGCCAGGATCGCTCCGGAAATTGCAGAAGGGGCGGAGACGGTGATCGACGCCAGGGGGCTGGTGGTGGCTCCTGGATTCATCGATACCCATACCCATTCCGACGGTACGGTATTCAGCCCGGAGACCACAGGCTACAACCATCTGGAGGACGGGGCCACCACGGAGCTGGCAGGCCAGTGCGGTTCTATGGCGGCTCCGTATTACGGGGAATTTGATCCGTCCCATGGGATCTCCAGGGAAGAATATGAGAGGATCTGTGAAAGCTATACTTCTTACTTTGCCTATGTGGACAGCATTCCCCACGGTGCAAACCTGGCGTTTTTTGCAGGCCAGGGACCTATCCGCGGCAAGGTCATGGGCTTTGGCGACGGAACTCCGGATGAGGAACAGCTGGAACAGATGCGCGGTCTGATGCGGGAGGCCATGGAATGCGGCTGTCTGGGCTTTTCCACGGGCCTTGTATACACACCGTCGGTGTTTGCAGGCACCCATGAGCTGGTGGAGATCGCCAAGGTGGCCCATGAGTACGGCGGCGTATACACCACCCATATCCGCGGGGAAGGAAACCAGCTGAAGGAATCCATCGAGGAGGCACTGGTCATCGGCCGGGAAAGCGGGATCCCTGTAAATATCTCCCATATCAAGGTCATCGGCCGCCAGAACGAAGGAAACAGCCGGGACATTATCCGGTATATTGAAGAAAACCAGAAGGCCGGAATGACCATCACCGCCGACCAGTATCCGTTCACCGGAGGCTCCGCCCCGCTGATCTCCCAGATCCCGCCCAAATATCTGACCGCGGGAAAGGCCGAGGGACTGCGCTGCCTGGCAGAGAGTGCAGAACTGAGAAAGCAGGCGGAGTGGTCCATCTTCCATGAGGCCCATGAGTTTGAGAGCAACATCTACTCCGCGGGCTATGAGGGCTGTCTGATCGCCGGCGCATATAAAACAAAGGAACATATTGGAAAGACTCTGGCGCAGCTGGCAGAGGAACAGGGAAAGACTCCCTTCGACGCCTGCATCGACCTGCTGGCGGCCAACGACGGCATTGTCCAGGGCATTTATTTTTCCCAGAACGACAGCGACCTCTTAAACTTCATGAGCCAGCCTTGGGTGATGTGCGGCAGCGACTGGAGCGATTATGGAGCGGTGGTGGATCGTGAGAAGAAGTATGGAAGCCATCCGAGAGCCATGGGAACCATGGCCCGCCGCCTGGAGCTGATCCGGGACAACGGCCTCTGGACGCTGGAGGATGCCGTTTACCGTCTGACCGGCATGCCGTCAGAGGTCTACGGACTTCCCATGATCGGTAAGCTGAAAGAGGGGCTCAACGCAGACATTACGGTCTTTGATTATAAGAATGTCCGGGCCAACGCCGATTACGACCATCCGTTCCGCAAAAACAACGGGATCGAATACGTCATCGTAAACGGAAAGACCGCGGTAAAGAATGGCGAGTTTACGGGAGTTAAGAATGGAAAGGTCCTTCGGATGAAGAGGGAGAGATAGGAGAAAGCTGCAAAAAGCTTTTTAAAGAGAAATCGCTGAGGCCGTGAGGCTTCAGCGATTTTATTGGTGGGATTGGATAGGGCAATTCGTTGTAGGAATGATGTCACAGCATCTGTTTATGATGAAAGAGGTATCCTGTTCATTTAAGTAGAAAATGTTAAAATGTAAAAAAATATTTTACAATCATATTGATGAATCCTTCATTTTACTATATAATAATGGTGAGAAAATAGAAGGAGGTCATCACAATGAGGTTTGATGAATTATTTGAACAAAGAAGTCTGGTGGCTTCAAAGTTAAAAGAGTGTATTAGAGATAAAGGCTACACGAAAGTGTCCTTTGCCGGCAAGGCGGACATATCACGTCCGACATTAGATCGATTGTTAAATGGTGCTGTTGATAACAAAAGTACATTTGATCGTCATCTGCAGAAGATTTTGAAAGTGCTGAATATGTCAGTAGAAGAGCTGCTGCTTTACCGTTCTGTATCTGCTAAGCCGGTCACAGCAACAGTGTTTTCACAGAATGCCCCTTTGGAACATGAAATGAGCGAAACAGCGAAGAAACAGTATAACCTGCTTCTTGATATTATTGATCTGTGTGAAATATATTATTAAGGTCGCTGAACAAAGGTCCAGTGGACCTTTGTTCAGCGACGGCCGAAGTGAAACGGAGAAGAGCATGTATGAGTGAATTAATAACTGCTGCGAATATAGATTTAGTTATAGAAAAGAATAATGAAATTAGAAATGAAGTGTTGGAGCAGACAATGAAATTGCAGGTGAATCCTGCAATTATGAAGGTTGCATCAGGACCGCAGCTTGCTTTGCTGATTTTACAGGGATTTGGTTTGATTCAGATGCCTATTGAAGACAAATTTTGGAGTGGAGCAATTTTTGTAAAAAGCGGGAAAAGAATACCCGTCCTTAATACAGCACTGCCGCGTGCAAATCAATATTTTGCAGCATGGCATGAAATCTATCATCTTATTTTTGATAAAGTGTCATTTGATCATTTTATTGAAAGAGATAATACGATGGAGGAAAGAAAGGCTGAATGCTTTGCAGCAGGTATGTTGTTGGCGGGTGTTGACAGATATTTTATAGAACTTCCTGAGATGGATTTTGTTTCAAAAATATTCCTCTGTATGTCAGCATTTCAGGCGACCTATAAAGCAGTGTTGGTTTCTCTTTATGAATATGCGGTGCAGAGCGAAAATGAAACACTGGCGAAAAGAATTAAGGAAGTTTTTGACTTGGAATTTGAGGATATGCCACAGAGGTTTCAGAAACTGGGTCTGGATGATAGTCTGGTAAAACCATCTTATGTAGTCAACGCAGCGTCCTTGCAGGAACGGATAAGAAGAAGCAAAGCTACGAATCCAGAACTTAATTACCATAAAGATAATGAAGAATTTCTGATAAATATTATGAAAGAAATCTCTATGATTACGAGGAAGGGAGAATGATGGAAATAACGAGAATCACAAATATTGATAATAATAAGCATATCGCCCTTTTGGACACGTCTTCCATTTCATTTATGCAGGGATTAGAGGGAAAAGGGATACCATCAGATGATATTTTGAGGGATTATGATCTTATTCTTATTCCAGAATGGGTATTGGTGGAAATTAATGATGCTGCAGGCAGAGCAAATTATGTGCAAAAACTGATTGAACTTGGATATCCGATCCATAGTATCGCAGAAGAAGATTATTCGGATCTTACAAACAATGAGGAAGGTAATCTTTATCAGATCGTTCTTGCTTCTACGTATCAGATTGGAAAAATAAAAAGCTATTTACGCCGTTTTGTGGAAAAGGCAGACGTACTTGATATGGATGCATACAAAGACTGGATGAATAAGCTTTATGACGAGTGGCCGATTTCAAGCCAGATGTTACCTTCGGGCAGAATAAAAAAGAAGAATGCCGGAGAGGTTTCTATCACAATTTTGGCAGAAGTAGTTTCCTGGTATTATCCGGAGACGGAGACGCTGACTATATATTCACAAGATAGTGATACGTATGAGTTCCAGCGTAAAGCTGAGGCCAGTTTAAGAGAAATATTTATTTCAAGGACGCCAGTACCAGTTTCGTATAAAAGCAATGATACGATTCTTTGCCAGCTTTTCCGTGATGGGAAAATAAGCATTGAAAATCTGGGGGATTACAGAAAGGATATTCGTAAGATTACTTACAGTAAGGTACAGGATGACCATTCTGTGATTTTAGTAACGGAAGTGGTTGATAATGACCTGTTTTTAGATCTGGTTCAGGATACATCGGTTCATATTGTTTTTTAGTGAATATGAGGAATAAAAAACTTTCATAGACTCCATGAAAAAACGCTGAAGCCTCACGACCTCAGCGATGTTTCTTTCAATGGCTCTTTTTACAGCCTCATTCCTTTTGACGTTGTATTTTGTTGAGCGATTTTAGTAAACGTTGTTTATATTGCTCTAATTCACTTGGAGTTGGCCGATATTTTTCTGCGTACATTTCTTTCTTGTCAAGTTTCCACACCGGTCCCTTTACGGGAATATCACCTTCCCTCCTTGGAAATAAGTGCCAGTGCATATGTATGGCATTACCAGTTCCCAATCGCTCGTAATTTAGTTTATCTGGCTTAAATGCGTCATAAACCGCTTCGCTGACGATCGGCATTTCTTCAAGAAACTACAATTCTGGTTCACATCCTTTTCTTATACGGACGTCTGCTTTAAATGGTCCTTAATGGCGGCAAAGCTCTCCTCGCTGATGACATGCTCGATCCGGCAGGCGTCCTCAGAGGCAGTCTCTCTGCTGACGCCCAGGGATTCCAGCCACTGGGACAGGATCCTGTGGCGCTCATAGATCATTTCCGCGATCTTTTTTCCAGGGGGAGCCAGGGTAATGTGGCCGTTTTCGTCCACGCGGATATGGCCGCTGTTGCGGAGATTCTTCATGGCCACGCTGACGCTGGGCTTGGAAAATCCCAGCTCATTGGCGATATCGATGGAACGGACATATGGCTTATCCAGACTGAGGACCAGTATGGTCTCCAGATAGTTTTCTGCTGATTCCTGTATTTTCAAACAAGCACCCCCAAACATTTTGCAGTGATACCGGAGACAAAAAACCGTCCGCCCGGCATCTTTTACGACCAGTATAGCATAGGAAGATCCAGGGGTCAAATTGAAAAAGCTTGACAAAAGAGTTAGCATATGCTAACTTATAAACATGAGTTAGAGATAACTAACTAAAATAGAAATCACAGACCGGGAAGGAGAATGGATATGAGCGTTGTGATCGTTGGAGGCCATGACCGGATGGTCAGGCAGTATAAGGAGATCTGTGAGGATCATCAATGGAAGGCGAAGGTATTTACCCAGATGCGGACCGGACTGGATAAACAGATCGGATGTCCCGATCTTCTGATCCTGTTTACCAGTACTGTGTCCCATAAAATGATCCGCAGCGTACTGGATGGGATCGACGAGGCCAGGACCAGCGTGGTCCGCTGCCACACCAGCAGTAAGAGCGCCCTTACAGAGATCCTGGAGAATCACAGCGTTTAAGGAAGGAGGAGAGACTCATGAGCGAGGAAGCTTTTCACATTATGACGCAGATGGATCTGGAGGGAGCTGAGACCCAGGCAGTGCTCCAGTGCGCGCCGCTCCTTACGGGGATCAAAATGTCCAACCTCCTCCATGTCCGGGAAGGGCAGCAGAGGGAGGTGGCTTCCATGTTTGAAGCGACGCCGGTTTCCAGCCGGATCCTCTATAAAAAGAATGGACGGATCTCTGTTTTCCTATACAGGGAGCAGCGGCTGAAGCGTTTCCTTTCGGTGGGAAAGGTGCGGAGGCTTTTGGATTCCTTTGGATACAGGGGCATGGAGCTTCCGGAGATCCTGTCCAGGCTTTCGGACCGGTATCAGCGCCATATGGACGGAAGGGGAGAATTCCCCCATGAGATCGGCCTCCTTCTGGGATATCCGCCCGAGGATGTGTCCGGCTTCATCGAAAACGGAGGAAAAAATTTTCTCTGTTCCGGCTACTGGAAGGTCTATAAGGATCCCGCCAGGGCCAGAAGGATCTTTGACGGATACGACAGGGCCAGGGAGGCAGCCATCCGTATGGCGGGAAACGGGACCGGGATCCGGGACATTATAAAATATACATCATAAATCACAGGAGGAAGAATCAATGGATACGATCATCATCGCGTACTGGACACAGACAGGAAATACAAAGGCCATGGCAGAGGCTGTGGGAGAAGGCGTGGAAACAGCCGGGAAAAAGGCAGATGTGCGTCATATTTCGGAGGTATCCATGGACCGCCTGAGGGAGGCTCAGGCGTTTGCCCTGGGCTGCCCGGCCATGGGGGCCGAGGTGCTGGAGGAGGGGGAGATGGAGCCCTTTGTGATGGAAGTGGAGGGCTTTGCCCAGGGAAAAAGGATCGGCCTGTTCGGTTCCTATGGCTGGGGAGACGGCCAGTGGATGCGGGACTGGGAGGACAGGATGAAGGCGGCTGGAGCCGTCCTTGTGGGAAGAGAGGGCGTCATCGCCAGCGAAGCGCCGGACGGGGACGCCCTGGAGCAGTGCAGGGCCCTGGGACGGGAGCTGGCCTCTCTTTAGAAAGCGCCGTCTTCCGGGACAGCCTGTGCTTTAGAAAAAGGTATCAATGAACTGCTCTTTTAAGAAGCGGTACTGCCTTGTGGGCCGCCCCTTTCCTTCCTGGCGGAGGGGCTCGATCTCCTCAATGAGACCGGAATCCAGGAGCTGCTGCAGGATCCGGTTGCAGCTGCGGCTGGTAATATTTAAGAGCTGGGACAGGGAGGAGGCGGTGACCACGGCGTCATTGTCCATCTGGAACAGGCCTACGATCCTCAGAAGATTGCTCTCGTTGATGCCGTTTTCCTGGGAGTAGGCCAGAGCCCTGGTGTTGGAGTAGCTGTAATTTAAGTTCCTGGTAAGGGAGAGCGGTCCGGTGAGGACGTTTTCATCCCCATGGATGATGAAGCCGTCGTTCTTTCCGTAGCGGATGGCTTCCTGGAGGGCCTTTTCTGCCTGGTAATGGCTCTCTCCCAGGGAGTTTCCGAAGCCGGCGCCCAGACGGAATTCCAGGTCCCCTTTCTGATCCAGATAAGAGATCAGATCCTGGATCCGGTCAAAGCTCTTCTTATAAAGATCCGTGTCCATGTCCAGCTCGAACCGGTTGGATACGGAGCGGATGGCAAAGTCATAATGGTATTCCCGGCGGAAGTCCAGAAGATATTTGTGGAGGGTGATCTCCAGATACTCCCGGTCATGGGAGGTGATGTGCTCCGGGTAGATCAGCTTCACCAGGACGATGAGCTTTGTGTCCTGGCTCTGCTGCTTCAGGCGGATGGCATTGACCGCGCTCTTTATGGAGTCACGGATCATCTCCTCTGTGGGCAGGATATGGATGTATGGGATCTTCAGCTTATTGAGCACGTTGAGCTGGTTGGTGGTCCGGGTCAGCATGATATCGATCTTTCCGCCTTTCCACAGCTCCTCGGCCCGTTCCTTTAAGGTCTCATAATTGTATACGGGATTTTCAAACAGGTAAGGCATGTGGGCGGGGGCCAGATACTGCTTCAGGTTCATATAATCGTTGACAGGGGTCAGGAAATCGATGTAGACCCGGGTCAGCGGGATATGGGGATACCGCACCACAAAGTTTAAAAGGATGGACAGGATGTGCTTATCCTCATAGGAGATCAGGGTACAGGGGACCTTGATATCCGGGACATGGGTCAGCATGTAGGAATAGCCCAGCTCCCCGGAGAAGAACATAACGTCGCAGGAATCCTTGCACTGTTCGTAAATATCCTCGATCTCCTCCAGTCGGTCGTACACATATTTATGGAAGAGACAGCCGAAATCCTTCATTGCAATGGCCCGGTCAATGAGATCCATGGATTTCTGTGGGCTTACGATGCTGATGGTGATCATGGAAACGCTCCTTTCTGAGGCGCAAAAAGTCTTTTAATGACAGTTATGTCGATAAATCGCTTTGCAGTAAAATCGTATCACAGATTCTTGACAATGTCAAAAGCGTATGTTAAAATGAAGACAAATAAAAGACGTGAAATGCATAAGTCCGAAATAAAAGAGCTTTTCTGCTGTTTACTTTCCGCCGAGGGAAACGGATGATACGGAGGGGAAACAGAATGGACAAGGGTAGCGATATCCTCGAAACTCCGCAGAATTGCTGGATATTACATATTTTTTCTGAACAGTAGGGACAAAAGATGGAAATATCCTCCCGGAGTGGCTCTTTTATAACCTTAATTGGGACGCAAGTGTCCCATAAAAGCCTTTATGTATTCCGAGTCTCTTATTTTGTGCAGAGCACAGGGGTTAAGTAATCCAAATTTTAAGGAGGTATTTGCGAAATGAGCAAGTATATTGACAGAGTATTGGCGGAAGTTAAAGAGAAAAACGCAAACGAGCCGGAATTCCTTCAGACTGTTGAGGAAGTGTTAGGAACCTTAGCACCGATCGTTGACGCTCATCCGGAATATGAGAAAGTTGCCCTTCTTGAGAGAATGGTAGAGCCGGAGAGAACCATCGAATTCCGTGTTCCGTGGGTTGATGATAATGGCCAGACACATGTTAACCGCGGCTACCGTGTACAGTTCAACGGCGCAATTGGACCGTACAAGGGAGGCTTACGTTTCGCTCCGTCCGTAAATCTGTCTATCATGAAATTCTTAGGTTTCGAGCAGACATTCAAAAACAGCCTTACAACACTCCCCATGGGCGGTGCAAAGGGTGGTTCTGACTTTGACCCCAACGGTAAGAGCGATGCAGAGGTTATGAGATTCTGTCAGTCCTTCATGACTGAGTTATACCGTCACATTGGTCCGGATGTAGATATCCCGGCTGGTGACCTTGGCGTAGGCGCTCGTGAGATCGGCTATCTGTATGGCCAGTACCGTAAGATCCGCGGTGCATTCGAGAACGGCACGATCACAGGTAAGGGACGTTCCTTCGGTGGTTCCGTGATCCGTCCGGAGGCTACTGGTTACGGCGCTGTTTACTACGTAGAAGCTGTTATGAAACACGAGAACGATACACTGGCTGGCAAGACAGTTGCAGTATCCGGCTTCGGTAACGTTGCATGGGGTATCTGTAAGAAGCTTGCTGAGTTAGGCGCAAAGGCAGTTACACTGTCTGGTCCGGACGGATACATCTACGATCCCGACGGAGTTGTAACAGAAGAGAAGATCAACTACATGCTGGAAATGAGAGCATCCGGACGCAACCGCGTTCAGGATTACGCTGACAAGTTTGGCGTACAGTTCTTCCCGGGTGAGAAGCCGTTCGGTCAGAAGGTTGACATCGTTATGCCGGCAGCTATGCAGAACGACGTTCACATGGCAGAGGCTGAGAAGATGGTTGCCAACGGTCTTAAGTACTACATCGAGGTTGCCAATATGCCGACAACAAACGATGCTCTTAAGTACTTAATGAGCCAGCCGAATATGGTTGTTGCTCCGTCCAAGGCTGTAAACGCAGGCGGCGTTCTTGTATCTGGTCTTGAGATGAGCCAGAACTCCGAGAGATACTCCTGGACAGCTGAGGAAGTTGACTCCAAGTTACATCAGATCATGACTGGTATCCATGATGGATCTGCAGAAGTAGCTGAGAGATACGGCTTAGGCTACAACCTGGTTGCAGGTGCTAACCTGGTTGGCTTCCAGAAGGTAGCTGACGCTATGATGGCTCAGGGTATTGCCTGGTAATTAGCTGGCAGTCTATTGAGTGTCTTAACTGAATCCAACTGAAATATTGGGGGCTGTTACGGGTAAATATGCCCGCGGCGGCCCCTTATATATTCCTGGCAGCAGAGGCTTGTAAACCTCTGGTACCGGCGGGGGCGAGAGATCAGAACCCGAAATCCGTTAATATCAATACGATGTACAAATAGGAAGGAAGTATTGGAAATGGCATTTACAGTTTTTTACACCGTTCAGATCAGCGACGTTGCAACAAAGATCTTTGAAGCAGCGGGTGGAAAAGCCGTTGTAACAAACCACTTTTTCGACGAGGCTGGCTACATTGAGGAATTAAAGGCATTAAAGCCGGAAGCGATCATGTGCCGTACAGAGCCCATTACCGCAGCGATGATGGACGCCGCCGGCCCCAATTTAAAGGTCATCGGCAAACAGGGCGCAGGCCTCGATAATATCGACATTGCAGCAGCCACAGAAAGAAAGATCCGCGTGGTATACGCACCGGGCCAGAATGCCCAGTCCGTTGCTGAGCAGGCCGCATTCTTAATGCTGGCATGCGCACGCCGCTATAATTATGTAGACAGACAGTTCCGTTCTGGAAACTACAAGGTACGTTTCGGCTTGACCAATACCTATGAGCTTCAGGGAAAGACCCTGGGTCTTGTGGGCTGCGGCCGTATCGGACGTATGTTAGCCACCATCGCAAAATGTGGTTTTGGCATGAATGTGATCGGTTATGATCCGTTCTTAAAGCAGGAGCAGCTGGGCGACCTGATCACACTTGTGGAGAGCCAGGATGAAGTATTTAAGCAGGCAGATTTTGTGAGCCTCCATACTCCGCTGACTCCGGAGACAGAGCACAGCATTGGTATGAGAGAATTTAAGCTGATGAAACCGACGGCTTCCTTCATCAACGCCAGCCGCGGCGAGGTCGTAAACGAGGCAGAGCTGATCCAGGCTATGCAGGAGAATGTGATCACCTGTGCAGGTCTTGACGTAACAGAGAAAGAGCCGCTGCCGTTGGACAGCCCGTTATACAGCCTTGACAATGTGATCCTGACACCGCATACTGCAGCTACCACAGAGCAGTCTGTGATCCGCTGCTGCGAGACCGTTGCCAACGACATCTGCGCCGTTGTTGACGGGAAAGATGCAAAGTTTGCAGCGAACAAGTTCTAAAAACAGAAAACCATAAATGGGAGGGAACTCCAGCGGCCGGGCCACTGGGGCCCTCCCTTTTTAATAAGGAGGGGATGGCATGGGTACGATGACAGAATCCGCAAAAGCGCTGCTGCCGGAGCTTATAAAGATCCGCAGGGATTTCCATGAATATCCGGAGCTTTCCGGAAAAGAGGAGGAAACGGCTAAAAAGGTGGCTGCTTATTTAAAGGAAATGGGCTGCGACCAGGTGATCGAGCATGTGGGAGGCCATGGCGTCATCGGCGTGATCAAGGGCGCTTCGGAAGGCGGCGTGGTGGCTCTCCGGGCAGATATGGACGCTTTGCAGATCCAGGAGATGAATGAGACGGAGTACAGATCCAGAAATGACGGCGTCATGCACGCCTGCGGCCATGATAACCATATGACCGGGCTTTTGGGAGCGGCAAAGCTCCTTTTAGAGCGGCGGGACCAGATCCATGGTACTGTAAAGCTGGTGTTCCAGCCGGCAGAGGAGTTGTCTCCCGTGGGCGGCTCCAGAGGGATGCTGGAGTCCGGATATCTGGATGACGCGAAGGCGGTCTACGGACTTCATGTATGGCCGGACCTTCCCCATGGAAAGGTGGGAGTAAAGGCAGGTCCCTTAATGGCTGCCACCGACCACTTTACCATTACGATCCACGGAAAGACGGCCCATGGAGCAAAGCCGGACCAGGGCATTGACGCGGTGGTCCTGGGAGCCCAGTTTGTTATGGCGGCCCAGTCCATCGTCAGCCGGAAGGTGGATCCTCTGGATAATGCGGTGGTCACATTCGGGATCTTCAATGCGGGAACCAGGTATAACATCATTGCCGGAGAGTGTGTTCTGGACGGGACCGTAAGGACCCTCAACGAGAACACCAGGGATATGATCGAGGATTCCATGAGAAAGCTCCTGGACGCCATCTGCCTCCAGTCCGGGGCCACAGCGGATATCGTATACGGACGGGGATATCCGGCCCTGGTCAATCACGAAAGGGATGCGGTCCTGATCAAAAAGACGGCTGTGTCCTTATTTGGAGAAGAGGATGTGGTGGATGTTAAGAATCCCGCCATGCCCGCCGAGGACTTTTCCTTCTATCTGAGGGAGAAGGAAGGAGCGTTCGTATGGCTGGGAACCGCCCAGGAGGGAAAGACTCCATGGCCGCTCCACAACAGCCGGTTCGACGTGGACGAGGATATTTTATGGAGAGGGGCCGCGCTTTTAGCCCAGACGGCCATCGACTATCTGAACGCATAAGCGGAGAATTTTATGGGAAGCCGGGGGAAGACTCCGGTTTCCTTTTTCTGTTTTATATTTTTTTGAACCTTTTGACGGCTTCAGTCCTCTATATAGCAGGTGCACCAAATAAGAGGGAAGGAGGAGCAGGCGGATGGAAGAAGCAGAGCTGGTAAGAAAAATGATATCCGGCGATAAAGACGCGTTTGCCGGTTTAATGGAAATATATCAGAAACAGGCTCTGAGAGCTGCGTACCTGATCTCTGGAAACTATGCTGACAGCGAGGATATCGTACAGGAGACCTTTACATCCTGCTATATCAACCGGAAGCAGATCCGGGACCCGGAGGCCTTTAAGGGCTGGTTCTATAAGACCCTGTCCCGGACGGCCTGGAGGGTCTGCCGGAAGGCCAGACGGGAACAGCCTGCAGAGGAAGTGTATCCGGAGGAAAAAGAGGCTCCGGGCGGGCTTTTAAGCCGCGTGATACTGAAGGAGGAGGAGCAGGCCCTTTACCGGGAGATCTTAAGGCTGCCGGTGAAGCAGCGGACCGTGATCATCCTTTATTATTATAATGAGATGACCATAAAGGAGATAGCCGCAGCCTGCGGATGTCTGGAGGGGACCGTCAAATCGCGTCTTTTTCACGGAAAGGCCAGACTAAAGGAAGCCCTGACGAAACAGGATCAAAAAGGAGGCGCCACATGGACGATCTTATCTTAGAAAAAAATTTAAAAGAGACCTTAAATAAGAAGTCAGAGGAAATCGGCGGCTCCCTGGCAGACCAGAGGATCCGTACAAGAGTTTTTGAAGCCATTGAGGAGGAAAAAAATATGAAACATAGGAATTGGAAAAAAACAGTAGTTGCAGCAGCCGCCATCTGTATCCTTGGGACCATGACTGCCGTTGCCGTAGGGCGTCCGGCGTTTATCCTGTCTGGAAGCAGCCGCAATGAGATCGTAAGGGATTATGATCAGGCGGTACAGATGCAGGAGGGTTGTGATGGCCGGGTGAAATCTGTGGAAGGCTTTTCCAACGGATATACCTTTAAGGAGGCAGTCCCCAAGCATGAGGAGACCCAGGATGAAGGGAAAAACCGTCTGGACCAGGGCATGTCCATGGCATTTACCTATGAAAAGGAGGGGATGGAGGACGTGGAGCTTTCCGGAAGCCGCCTCTTTGTGGGGATGCAGGACGAAAGCTCTGCGGATCAGGTCATGACCCTGGAGGACGGTACCGTGCTTTCTTATTCCAGTACGGTCAATAAGTTCGTGCCGCCGGATTATGAGATCACAGAGGAGGAGAAGAAGCTCCAGGAGGAAGGAAAGCTGAACGTGGCCTACGGAAGCGATGAAGTCGAGGTCATGACCTCTGCCGCAGTGACATGGGAACAGGAGGACATCAGCTATTGCCTGTTTACATTTGAAGAGAGTATGAGCGCGGAGGAACTGCTTTCCATGGCAAAAGAGGTGGCAGAGCAGGAATAGAAATAACCTGCCTGGAACGCCATGGGGCGGAAGGAGTTCCTGCCGCAGATAAAGGGGCCGCTGCAAAATAGATGGGAAGTCATCTATAAAGCAGCGGCTCCGCTGCTGTTTAAGAGAAAAACATATTTTTGATCAGGGCCACAGGCATTTCTTTTCCGGTCCAGAGACGGAATGCCTCGGCTCCCTGATAGAGGAGCATATAGGATCCGTTGAAGGCGGGGAGGCCTTTGGCCCGGGCCATGGAAAGGAGTCGGGTCTCCTTTGGATTATAGATGATGTCGGAGACGATGAGGCCGTCCGGAAGGAAGGCTGCGTCGGGAATGGGGCAGGCATCCTCGCTGGGGGCCATTCCCAGGGAGGTGGCGTTGGTCAGGATCCGGCTCTGGGACAGTTCAGAGCGCAGCCGGTCATGGTCGGAAAAATCGCAGAGGCTGATAATGCAGCCGGTCTTTTTCCTCAGCGCCTCTGCCGTTTCCCTGGCCCGGTCATAGAAGCGGCTGGAGGGCCTTAAAAAGACGGAGATTTCCCGTACTCCGTCCAGGGCCGCCTGGACCAGAATGGCTGTTGCAGCTCCTCCGGCTCCCAGGAGGGTCATTTTTTCTCCGGAAATCTGAAAGCCCGCATCCTTTACAGACTGCATATAGCCTGCGCCGTCGGTATTGTGTCCGGTGAGGACGCCGTTGTCGTTTACGACGGTATTTACAGCCCCTATGAGCCGGGCTGCGGGGGAAAGCTGGTCGCAGAGGGACACCATCCTGTTTTTATCGGGCATGGTCAGATTAAAGCCGCGGGCATTCATGGCCTTCAGACCGTCCACGGCGGCGGGAAGGGTCTCTTCGTTTACGTCAAAGGCCAGGTAGCGGTAGTCCAGGTCCAGGGCCTCGAAGGCCGCATTGTGCATCATGGGGGAAATACTGTGGGCACAGGGGCTGCCAAGGAGGCAGATGAGGCCCGTATGCCCGGTGATGGTATGTTTCATATAAGCCTCCAGATAGATTTAATGAAGCTATTATATCAGCGGAGGGAGAAGATTGCAACGGCAGCCGATCTTTGGTATACTCATGGAAAGGATCCGCCGGGACGGCGGAAAATCATAGTGAAGGAAGAGCAGAAACAGATGAAATTGGACCAGCATATTTTTTTGATCGGCTTCATGGGCTGCGGGAAGAGCACCTGCGCGGCCTGTCTGTGCAGGATGACCGGCGCAGAGCAGATAGAGATGGATCAGGAGATCGTAAAACGCCAGGGTATGGAGATAACGGAGATCTTCCGGGTCCATGGGGAGGAGTATTTCCGGGATCTGGAGACAGATCTTATAAAGGAGATCGGGAATATGGAGCCCATGGTGGTCTCCTGCGGCGGAGGGACTGTCCTGCGGGAGGAAAACGTGGCCCTTATGAAGGCGGCCGGAAGGATCGTCCTTTTAACGGCGGAGCCGGAGACGGTCTTTGACCGGGTGAAGGGGAGTGCAGACCGGCCGGTGCTCAACGGAAATATGAACCTTTCCTATATTAAAGAGCTGATGGAAGCACGCAGGCCCAGGTATGAGGCGGCGGCGGACGCGGCTGTGGCCACAGACGGCCGGACTGCGGAGGAGATCTGTGAAGAGATCCTGGAACAGAGAAAAGAGGGATCCCATGGAGCCCGTTGAATTCCGGGATATGGAATATGTGATGGCGGTCCATGAGGAGCAGAGCTTTTCCGGAGCCGCCAGAAAGCATTTTATATCCCCGCCGGTCTTAAGCCGGGTGGTGCGGAAGGTGGAAAGAAACCTGGGGGTGACGCTCTTTGACCGCAGCTCCATCCCTTTAAAGCCCACGCCCCAGGGGCAGAAGGTGCTGGAATATTTTGAGCAGATGCAGAAGCTCCGTATGGAGCTGGAGCAGTATTGTGAGACCGCCGGACAGCAGGGCGGGCCTGGTCTGACGGTGGCGGCTCCGTCGTTTTTCTGTACCTACGGGCTGCCGCCGGTGATCGCTGCCTTTAAGGAACGGTATCCGGACTGGGAGATCCGTCTGGTGGAGGCCAATGACCGGGACCTGGTGGATTTCCTCCGGGCCGGGGTGGCGGAGCTGGGGATCTCTGCCAATGGAGATACTGCGCCGGATATGGAGTCGGAGGTGCTGAGAATGGAGAACATCATCCTGGCGGTCCCGGCAGGCTTTGCGGTGAACCGGGGACTGGAGGCGTATGCCCTGGATCCGGCCCGCGGGAACGATGTTCCGGGAGTTCCTCTGGAGCAGTTTGCCGGAGAGCGGTTTTTATTCATGAAGCCGGGAAACGATATGCGGGAGCGGGGCATGAGGCTCTGCAGGGAGGCGGGATTTTCCCCCAGGATCGTCATGGAGCTGGACCAGATGATGACCGCCTACTATCTGGCGGCTGCCGGAGAGGGAGCTGCCTTTATACGGGCCGGGCTTTTATATTATGCCGGAGGAACGGAAAAGCTGCGGTTTTACAGGATCGACAGCCGGGAAACGGTGCGGCCCATCCGGATCCTGTGGAGACAGAGGGGAGAACGGACGGCGCGGCAGAGGGGGTTTGTGGAGTTTCTGAAAAGCTGGGATGGATGGAGCGGCAGAGGGCCGAAGCCTGTCGGCTTATGATCTCCTGTCGCCTGTTATGACAGCCATAGAAGATCTGTGCAGGCGCTCTTATGGCTTGATCTGTATCCGGTCCAGGAGATCATCCCGGATCTTTGTATAATTCAGAGCCGGGATGGGGAGCACGGCCCCAGAGATCAGTTCTGCCTCAAAGCGGCGGATGGCGGTGATATACAGGGTGTTTACATAATATCCCCGGTGCAGGGGATAAAAAATATCAGGAAGCTCCCGGGCGAGATCGCTTAAAGAGCTATTGCAGGAAATGACCTGATCGGCGCAGACGAGCTCGGTCCGCTTATTCTGGCTCTGGACGTACAGGACTGTATAGGGATCGACGAAGATAGTCTGGTTTCCGCTGCGGACTGCTATGCGTTTTCCGGAATGCTGTTTTAAGATCAGACTGCGGACGAACTTCAAGGTATTCAGGTCCAGCTTCAGGGAGGGAGTTTCCCCAGCGGGCACATACTCATAGGAATTGTGGATATGGGACAGCTGGAGCCTGCCTCCGGCGTTCCGGTAAACCAGAGTGAAGCGGGTGATCACGCAGAAAGTCTTTCGCTGGTTCTGGACCAGGATCTGGCCGCAGACCAGGGCAGAAGAAGAATCCAGCGGAACGGGATGGTATTCTTCGGTCAGGATATCCAGGAGAATTCCGGAAAAATCCTTGAAACGGGCCCGGATGGCGTCTCTGCCGAATAACGCCGGTTCCCCGGTGCCCAGATAAATGCTGTCCGGGGAAAGGTATGAAAACCATTTTTCAGGTTCTCCGGAAAAATGGGCGTGGAACAGTTCTTGAGAGAGACAGACTGCCTGTTCGCAGTCGATTTTTGTTTTGGACATAAAAGACCTCCTTCGCTGGCCTTTTATTTTACCAGAGGACTGTGGCCTGCGCAAGTCCGGGAGGGCAGAGGACGCATTTTTTCCCGAGCGCCGGTCCAGGGCGGAGTCATGCGGATCCGGACATAGGCTTATGCCGGTCTCTGTATTGGACAGAGTCCGTTTCTGGTGGTATGCTGGAGAAAAGAAATGGATGGGAGGTTTGCAGAATGACGATTCAGGAAAAATTTGCCGGCCTGGGCATTGACAATGCGCCGGGACAGGAGGCACTCCAAAAAAAGGAGGCCCTGGACCTGCGGGGAGAGAAGCTTCTGGGGGCCAGAGTTGACTTTTCCCATGGGGATGTGGACGCTCATATGCCCACGCCAGGGAGCTTTGATGTTTTTAAGGAAGGCTTTGAAGAGGGCGGCAGCCAGGCGTATACGCCGTACCGGGGCAGAAAGAAGATCCTGGACCATGTGGCCGCCAGTCTTTCTGGCTTTACAGGGGCCAGCATCGATCCAGAGGAAAACCTGATCCTGACGCCGGGGACCCAGGGAGCCCTGTTCCTGGCCATGGGGGCCAATATCATGCCGGGAGACAAGGTGGCCATCGTGGAGCCGGATTATTTTGCCAACCGGAAGATGGTGGAGTTTTTCGGCGGGCAGATGGTGCCGGTGGTCCTGGAGTATGAGAACGAGGGCGGACGCGCCGGGATCCGCCTGGAATCCCTGGAGGAGGCATTTAAGGACGGCGTGAAGCTGTTCTTATTCTCCAATCCCAACAATCCGGTGGGCTGTGTCTATTCCTATGAGGAGATCACAGGGATCGCGGCTCTGGCAAAGAAATATGGAGTGACGCTGATCGTGGATGAGCTGTACTCCCGTCAGGTATATCCAGGCATTCCCTATACCCATCTGTGCGCCCAGAAGGAGATCCCGGAGAACCTGATCACGATCCTGGGGCCGTCCAAAACAGAATCCTTAAGCGGCTTCCGCCTGGGAGCGGCCTTTGGAACAGCAGAGATCATTGAACGGATGGAAAAGCTCCAGGCCATCATGGCCCTGCGGTGCAGCGGCTATAACCAGGCAGTATTCCTGACCTGGTTTCATGAGCCGGATGGGTGGCTGGAGGCCAGGGTCAGGGCTCACAAAGAGATCCGGGACGCGGTCATGGAGGTGATCCGGGATGTGCCGGGCGTTTCGGCAAAGCCCACAGAGGGCGGAAGCTATCTGTTTGTGACGATCCCGGAGCTGGATGTGTCCCTTCACCAGTTCATCCGCATCGTCCGGGAGCTGGCGGACGTGATCGTGACGCCGGGAACCGAGTTCGGCCCCCAGTATGTCCATCAGTTCCGCATCAATTTCTCACAGGATAAGGAAAAGGCGGCAGCGGCCATGAAGCGGCTGTTTGCAGTCATGGAGCGGTACAGAAAACAGTAAACAGGGAGGAAAAGACAATGGGAAAAGAAGCAAATCCGATCCCCCAGGGGAAATACGTTCCGGCTGTCCGGTTTGGAGATCTGGTATTCACGGCGGGGATGACTCCGAGAAATAACGGAGTCCTCATAAAAGAGGGGAAGGTCCTCTGTGCAGACGCCATTGAGGATTACAGGGATGCGGTGCGCCAGGCGGCAAGAAACGCCCTGACATCGGCAAAGAACCGGCTGGAGGAGGGCGAGGAGATCGCCGGGATCCTGTCAGTCACCGTTTATGTGAATGCAGAGGAGGGCTTTACAAAGCAGTCGAAGATCGCAGACCTGGCCTCGGAGTATTTCTGTGAGGAGTTAGGGGAGGCCGGAGTCGGAAGCCGCGTTGCTGTGGGGGTGGCATCCTTACCTGGAAACGCACCGGTGGAGATCTCCATTGTGGCGGGTGTGAAAAAGAACCCTTAGAAAAGAAAAATCATGGATGCAAACGGAACCGCCTGGAAAAATCGTCCGGGCGGTTTTTGTAAATGCAGGGCTGTGAAAATACTTGTGCTTTTTCTCTCTGCCAGTTACAATAAACGGAAGGAGGATGATATGGAAAAAGGAAAACGGATCCTTCTGACACTCTTATTTGTGATCCTGGCAGCCATGGGAATCATGGCCGGGACCTTTCTGGCAGGCGGAGGCTTAAAGCCGCGGCCGGGAGTGGACAGAGGAGAGAGAGAAACAGCCCAGGCGTACCCAGAGCCATCAGAGGGGCAGACAGCCGGGGCAGAGGCTGGACAGGAAATAAAGGACAGCCAGGAAATGAAGAACGGACAGGAAACAAAGACCAGCATCCGGCTGGAAACGGCGGCAGAAGAAACGGAGATGGAAACGGATGCGGACGTGCCGGAGGAAGCCGGAGGGGAGAGCGGGGAGCCGTGTACTCTTTTATTTGCCGGGGACGTTTATCTGTCGGAGCATGTGCTGGGCGCGTACAGCCGTGCCGGAAATATCACCGGAGTCCTGGACCAGGGGATCCTGAAGGAGACTCTGGGAGCGGATATTTTTATGGTAAACCAGGAGTTCCCGTTTACAGACCGGGGAACAAAGGCGGCAGATAAGCAGTTTACCTTCCGTCTGCCGCCGGAAAAGGTGTCCATACTCACGGAGATGGGCGTGGATCTTGTGACCCTGGCCAATAACCACATCCTGGATTTTGGTCCGGAGGGGATCACCGACAGTATAAAAGCCCTGGACGGGGCGGGGATCCGCCATGTGGGGGCAGGAGAAAACAGGGACCAGGCGGAGCGCCTGGAGATCCTGGAGGTCCATGGAAAACGGATCGGGTTCCTGGGGACGTCCCGGGTCTATATGTCCGCTGACTGGGCGGCGGGACCGGACCATCCCGGTGTGTTTTCCACCTATGATCCGGCCCGGGCCCTGGAGGCCATAAAGACGGCCAGAGGCCAGTGTGATTACCTGGTGGTCTACGTCCACTGGGGCGTGGAGCGGGAGACAGAGCCAAAGGATTACCAGAGGGCCATGGGCCGCCAGTATATCGACGCCGGGGCTGACCTGGTCATCGGAAGCCATCCCCATGTGCTGCAGCCGGTGGAATACTATAATGGAAAGCCCATTGTGTACAGCCTGGGGAATTTCGTGTTTGGCAGCAGTATTCCCAGCACCATTCTGTTTAAGGTGGTGCTGGACGGGGAGGAGATCCAGGTGACGGAGATCCCGTGTACCTCTTCCGGCGGATACACAAGGCTGAAATAAAAATATAGGCGTATGAAAATGCATGGAAAGCAGAAGAAGGGAGAACGGAGCATGGAACGGAAGACTATGGGAACACAGGCGGGAGTCCTGATCACGATCCTGGGGGGAGCGCTCTGGGGGCTATCGGGGGCCTGCGGACAGTATCTGTTTGAGTATAAGGGCGTGACCTCGGGGTGGCTGGTGCCGATCCGCCTGACCATGGCCGGCCTGACCATGCTGCTGTATTATATTTTTAAGGAAAGAGGAGCGGCCTTCCGGATCTGGAAAAAGGGCAGGGACGCGGCGGAGGTGATGATCTACGGGATCGCCGGTCTCATGCTCTGCCAGTATACATATTTTGTCACCATCGAGCTTTCCAATGCCGGAACGGCCACTGTGATCCAGTACCTGTCTCCGGTGCTCATCATGGTGCTGGTGTGCTTTATGGAAAAGCGGCTTCCCAGGGCAGTGGAGGTCCTGTCCCTTATCCTGGCCATATCGGGGATCTTTCTGATCGCTACCCATGGAAATGTCCATCAGATGGTGATCTCCAGGGAGGCCCTGGTCATGGGGCTTTTGTCGGCGGCCACAGTGGTCCTTTACAATATGCAGCCCCGGCGGCTCATGGCCTATTATCCCACAGCATACCTTCTGGCCTGGGGAATGACCATCGGCGGGATCGTCCTGGCCCTGGTCTTTCAGCCATGGAGATACCGCTATACCCTGGATCTCCCCTTTCTTCTGGCCCTGGGGGCCATTATCTTTCTGGGGTCCATGGCGGCCTTTACCCTGTATATGCAGGGGGTAAAGCTCATCGGCCCGGCCCGGGCCAGTCTCTACGCCTGTGTGGAGCCCATTGCGGCCACGCTGCTGTCGGCTGTGTGGCTGAAGGCGCCGTTTAAGCCCATTGATTTTCTGGGTTTTTCCATGATCATTGCCACGATCCTGATACTGGGATATGGAGATCTGAAGAAGGGGAACGGAGCTTCTGTGCAAAAACGTTAGACAGGCGGCAGGAATGCTGATATAATAAAAATTATGAACGAAACAAAGACAAGGGGTTTACATGGATGAAGAAATACCGGACAATCCATGAGCAGAGCAGAATAACCCTGCCCTTTTTAGGGGAGAGCTTTATTAAAAAGCCATCACAGTTTACGCTGCGGGTATGCGCAGTGTAACTGTGGTGGCTTTTTGCGATGAAAAATAACGATAAGGAGGAAGAGGAATATGAAAAAAAACGGCGGGGACTGCGCTCCTTAATGGCGGCAGCCCTGTGCTTCAGCCTGGTGGCCGCCCAGGCGGCGCCGACGGTATATGCGGCCAGGACGGAGGCAGGGAAGAAGCAGACACTTTGTGAGCATCATCCGGCCCATGACGAGGACTGCGGCTATACCGGGGGAAGCCAGGGGACAGCCTGCGGCCACCGGCACACGGAAGGCTGTTATAAGCTGGCGGAACACTGCATTCGTTTGCGCTTGATTCCTCACTATCCATGTGATCCAGTATCTTCTGGTCTTTAGAAAGTTTTTCCGGGCATGAATATCGGAAACACGCAGGCCATCCTCTGATCCACTGCTGGAACGCAGGATTTTTCTATATTTGGGATTTCTGCTCCCCTTCATCCAGTTTTCAAGGAAAAAATATATCATGAAAAATAATGATATGAAAGGATGAACAAGAAGCTCCTTTTGTGGTACAATATTTTAATAGCACCCACAGTGAGGAGGGTACAAAATGGATAACAATTTGCAAATAAATCAAAATGCAGAACAGACCTATCATTCTATTCGCCAGTCTATTGTATCAGCACAGCATAAGTTAAGTGCTGCGGTGAACTACGCAATGGTAATAACCTACTGGGAAATTGGGGAACAGATTTATAAAGCGTGTGGAGAAAATGACAGAGCGGCATACGGAAAAAATTTGTTGGACTATCTTTCAGCTCAATTGACTGTTGAGTTTGGAAAAGGTTTTGACAAATCAAATCTTCGTAAGATGAGGCAGTTCTACTGTACATTCCCAATTCGAGACACACTGTGTCTTGAATTGAGTTGGTCACATTACCGCCTTTTGATGCGTGTATCAGATGAACAGGCACGAACCTTTTATATGGAGGAATGTGTAAAGTCTGCGTGGAGCGTCCGACAGTTAGAACGGCAGATCAACACGATGTACTATCAGAGAATTTTAGCAAGCCAAGACAAAGCAGCTGTTTCAAAAGAAATTCAAACAACAGAACCGAAACCTAAATATGAAAAAATAATCATAGATCCTTATGAGACGAGATTTGTCAAGGTGATTTTCTGATAAAAAAACACTTTTTTTTTAGAAGGCTTTATATACAGCACCCTTTATCATAAATCTCTGTATTTACAATAAAAAAAGACCAGCGTATGGATATAATGCAATCTCAGCGCTGGTCTTCTCTAATGTTGGTCTATTTCTCACAAAGAGACACCTTAATAATTTTCAGGATGTAAAAATACTGCATTTATCCAAACAGAATGATAAATGACATTTCCGAATATACAATCAAATCTTTACTCTACCCGCAGCATTCGATAACCAACACCGATATGTGTCTGAATATATTGGGGGGACTCAGGGGTTGTTTCTATTTTCTTACGAAGAGTCGCCATAAAGACTCGAAGAGAAGCAATATCATTTTCCCAGCTGTGCCCCCATATTTTTTGTGTAATGTAGGTGTGGGTCAGAACCTTTCCTACATTTTGAGAAAGGATACACAACAGTTTATACTCGATTGGTGTCAAATGTAATTCCTGCTCATTCAAGTAAGCACATCCAGCGGCATAATCAATCCGAAGCTGTCCATTGGAAAAGACTGCTGCACCTGCCGAAGATTCGCTTTCCATCATTGCAATTCTCCGTTGGGTAACACGAAGGCGAGCCAATAGCTCCTCCACAGAAAATGGTTTTGTAAGATAATCATCTGCACCAGCATCCAAAGCATCTATCTTATCGGTATCTTCGCTCCTTGCGCTAATGACAATAATTGGCATATTAGACCATGTTCTGATTTTTTTGATCACATCCACGCCGTCTATGTCCGGTAATCCCAAATCCAAAAGTACAATATCCGGATTGTGGGAAGATGCTTCTAAAATTGCAGCCTTCCCATTGGGAGCCGTTAGATGCCGGTAATCATGTGCCTTCAATGTGGTTGTAATCAAATTTTTCACGGAAGAATCATCTTCCACAACTAAAATGAGTGGTTTATTCATGTATTTGTGCCTCCTCAGCAGGTAATGTGAATGTAAACACTGTTCCATGTGGTATGTTATCGGAAACAGAAATCGTACCGCCATGTGCATGGATAATCGATTTGCACAACGACAGTCCCAATCCTAAGCTACGCCGGCTGTCTGCAATCTTATTCGCACCACTATAAAACATATCGAACACTTTCGGTTTCAGCTCATCTGGAATTCCTTCCCCATCATCTGCTACAGTAACAATTACATGCTCGTCTTGCTTCCTTGTTTTTATCTGAATATGCGAGCCTTTTGGAGTATACTTAATGGCATTGTCTACAATATTGATAATGACCTGAACGATCAGTCTGGCGTCTATTTTAGCAAGGATAAAATCTTCTTCATGTTTTACCGTAATGCAATGCTCTACACTTTTACGATTTACATGGTGCAATGCCTCCGCAATTACTTCATCTATCAAATTTGCAGACGCACGAATATTCAGCCGCCCTTCCTCTATCCGAGTAACGGCGAGAAGATTTTCCACAAGATTAATCAACCACATGGAATCGTCGTAAATATCGGTGTATAGCTGGAGCTTGGTATCTTCGTCAAAGGATTTTCCGTTTGACAAAAGATTGCTGGCATTGCCGGAAATAGAAGTCAGGGGAGTGCGAAGGTCATGGGAAATCGCCCGTAGAAGATTTGCCCGAAGCTGTTCATTTCTGGCAAGAATTGCCGCTTCCTCTTTCTCTCTGGCGTTTTTCTCATTTTCCAGTGACATTGCACACTCACCAAGAATCGAAAGCAAAATGCTGTTCTCAAAAGCATCCAGAGGCTGTTCGCCAATGACGATTCCCACCACACCGTACACTCTGTCCATAATCCGTACAGCAAGATAAAGGCATTTTGCATCAGAAAGTGTATCTGTGGTAGCACCTGCATGTTTGTTGTTTTTCAAAACCCACTTTGCCACCCCTTTTTCATTTACAGATAGGAAGCTGTTATCCAAGACATTCCCGTCCGGTGAAAAAGTACGTGCTTCTCCAAGCAAGCCATTTTCTACAGGATAAAACACAATCCCCCTCCCAAGCAGCTTGACAAGCTGCCTTGATGTGGCGGAAATAATATCCTCCTGATTTTTTTCCTGCTGCAAAATCTGATTCGTGTCAAATAAAACCTTGGTACGATATGCAGCCTGTGCGGATTGTTTTGCATGATTCTTAAGCTGTGTGGCAAGGGAACCTGTCAGGAATGCCGCAAGGAACATGATAATAAAGGTAACAGGATATCCCTGATCGTATGCTTCCAATGAATATCTCGGAACAGTAAACAAAAAATTAAATACCAATACGCTCACAATGGAAGAAATCAGGCTGTAAATCCGGTGTGTTGTGATAACCGAAGTAAGCAGCACTCCCAGGACATACACCGTAATGATATTAGCTTCGGCAAACCCTAATTTTTGAAACAGAAACCCGATGCCGGTTGCAGCAATCAAAATACCGATACTTTTTGCAAGATCGGCTGGAGAAAATACCAGATGCCTGATTCCCTTTGCTTTTTTTGCATAGTAGGAAACAGGGGCAGAAGTTGTGTCTGGAATAATATGCACATCTAAATTGGGGGCATGGGCAATCAGCTTTTCTGTCAGTGTAGGTTTGCTGAATAAATGCTTTTTCGCAGCTACACTTCGTCCGATCACAATTTTTGATACACCGGAAAGTCTCGCAAATTCTGCAATTTGTAAGGGAATATCATCGCCATATACAGTTTCTATCTTTGCCCCTAATTGTCTGGCAAGATGCACATTATCCCGAAGTCTTTTTTTATCTTCCGCTTTCATAGCAGAAAAAGCTGGTGTTTCTACAAATAATGCCGTAAAATCACTGCGGAAAGCATTTGCCATTCTTGCGGCAGTCCGGATTAATTTTGCGTTGGAGGGAGAGGAAGAAAGACACACAAGAATATGCTCATCGGTATGATAATCACCATGACTTTTGATTCTGCTGTTTTCAGTCAGGATATTTACCCGATCTGCACAGCGGCGCAGTGCAATTTCCCGAAGGGCTGTTAAATTTTCTACAGTAAAAAAGTTATTTACTGCCCGCTTTGCCTGGGATTCCCGATAAACATTTCCCTCTTTCAACCGTTCGATCAGCTCCTGAGGTTCAATATCCACAAGCTCTACCTGATCAGCCTGATCGAAAATGGAGTCAGGGATGCGTTCACGCACAAAAACGCCGGTAATAGAAGCAACCATATCATTCAGACTTTCGATATGTTGTACATTAACTGTAGTATACACATCAATTCCGGCATATAACAGCTCTTTTATATCCTGATAGCGTTTTGCATGGCGGCTGCCGTCGGCATTTGTATGAGCCAGCTCATCTACAAGAATCAACTGCGGCTTTCTTTGAAGGGCTGCATCAATATCAAATTCCCGGAGGGTAATCCCGTTGTATGGAACACTTTTACTCGGAAGCACTTCCAGACCATGCAAAAGAGCAGCTGTTTTTGGTCGTGCATGAGGTTCGATATATCCGACAATCACATCAATTCCACGCTGCTTTGCCTCATGAGCCGCTTTCAGCATAGCATAGGTTTTCCCAACTCCGGCGGCATATCCAAAAAATATTTTCAAACGTCCTCTGGTTTTATCTCGTTCTTCCTCTTGAATCGCTTTCAAAAGTTTATCAGCCATAAGATTATTCTCACTCACAAGTTCTCACCTCTTATCATTACATTAGTTTGGCCTATATCCCATTAAGTTGCAAAAAGAATCTGAATACAGACATTAAGATTGCATAAAGATTGTACAATATAACGGTCTTTTTTTCAAACCAGCTAAATTCTAAGCGATTGCATCACAGAATTTATCATATTGCTTTAACAGTTCGACAAACTGATTTAATTCCCGTTTATATAGATCTCTTTTCCATAATACTTTTATCATAATCGGAGTTGTATCAATCGGATTAATAGGAATGTCAATTACGAATGTACTTAAAGAATTGCGCTTCAACATAATAAGTGCAGACGAGTATTCTTCCTTTTGAATTTCCTGACAATCCGCTGCAACAAATCCTAAATCAAAATTATTTTCTGTCAAGCCTTCCTGTATCTCATGTATATTTCCAGTCATGAAATATATATCGCAATCCGGATTTCTTTTAGAAAATTCTTCCAGCAAATCGGATAAAGAAGCAGCTATGGAAGAATCCTCCATAGCTATACGAAGGGCAGAGGTGTGTTCCATCACTTCCAGCCGACTGTAATTATCGTTTAAGAAATGATCTACCTTATCCATGATATAAAAACCAAAGGCAAACATTGCCATGACTGCACCTATTAAAATAATTTCTTTCATTTCTTTCCTTCTTTCGCAGCTGCAAAGACCTCAAAGCCACCTGTATTTCTTTCATTTTATCTTTATTTTTATAAAATGTGTATGAGTAAACATTGAAACGCATTAAGATTGTATAAAGGGCAGGAAAAGATTTTTCCTGCCTTTTAACTTCTCTATATTATATGACATTTCCTGCTACCTGTGAAAAAATATCAGGAGCAAAGCAGACAAGTTTTAAGATTATTACAAACATTACCGTCAATACCATTGCCATCAGTTTTAACATCAGTGAACCTACTTGTTTTAACATCTTATCCTGCCTCCTTTTCAGTTTTGAAGCAATCCCATTGCTGTACCAAGTTCAATATTCACTTTTACTACATTCACAGTTTCCTCTCCAAATACTCCTAACAGCTTACTGGTAGTATGATTCTCTATGATTTTACGCACCTGATCTTCCTCCAACCCAGAAGCAGCTACAATACGAGGAATCTGGATTTCAGCTGCCTTTGGAGAAATATGAGGGTCAAGACCGGAGCCGGAAGCCGTCAGCAAGTCAGTAGGAATATCCTCCGGCTTTACATCCGGATTTTTTTCCAGAAAAAATGCCATATCTGCTTCCACTCGTTCTACAAGCTCGGGATTAGACGGCGCATAGTTATTAGAGCCGGAACCAATTCCGGAAAATTCCGTTCCGTCCTGATAAGTTTGAGTTCCGTCCGCATTTTCTATGTATACATTGTAATGGTAAGCAGACGGTCGGCTCCACAAATAATAATCTTCTGTAAATTCCTGCCCTACATTCTCTGCTGCCACTGCCTTACCGTTTATCTCTATCAAACTGCCTTCAGCCTGATGCGGGAAAAGAATCGCAGAAAGGTCGGAAAGTAAAAGCGGAAAAAGCAGTCCGCAAACCAACATCAGCACCAGAGATACACCAAAGGCTTGCCTTATATAATGCAACATTCCTTTTATATTCTCTTTCATGAATAATCAACCTCCTATTACAGTCCCAGCAGTGCCAACAATGGGTGAATGATCATATCAATTAACTTAATACCCACAAAAGGTGTAATGACACCGCCAACACCAAAAATCATCATATTCCGCAACAGCATTTTCCCTGAAGACATGGGACGATATTTTACGCCTTTCATTGCCAGTGGGATCAGACACGGTATGATAATCGCATTGAAAATCAAAGCGGAGAGGATGGCGCTGTATGGCGTAGCCAAATGCATGATATTAAGAACCCCTAATTCAGGGATCGCCATCATAAACATCGCCGGAATAATAGCAAAATACTTTGCTATATCATTGGCAATGGAAAAGGTAGTTAAGCTTCCCCTTGTAATCAGAAGCTGCTTACCAATCTCCACGACTTCCAGAATTTTTGTAGGATCGGAATCCAAATCCACCATATTGGCAGCCTCTTTTGCCGCTGTTGTACCACTGTTCATGGCGAGTCCTACATTCGCCTGTGCCAGTGCCGGAGCATCGTTTGTACCATCTCCGGTCATAGCCACGATTTTTCCTTCAGCCTGCTCTTTCTTAATAACTTCTATCTTATCCTCCGGCTTACATTCTGCGATAAAACCATCAACACCGGCTTCCTTTGCAATAGTGGCGGCAGTCAGCGGATTATCTCCGGTACACATAATTGTCTTGATACCAATGGCTCTCAGCCGTTCAAATCGTTCCGCCATTCCCGCTTTTACCGTATCTTTCAGATAAATAACTCCTAAAATACGATTATTTTCACAGACTGTCAGGGGCGTTCCTCCAAGAGAAGAAATTTTTTCCACTTCTTCTCGTAAATTTTGGGGAATATGCCCACCCTGTTCTTTTACATAATTCTCTATTGCTTCCGCCGCACCTTTTCGGATTTTTGTTCCGTTAGGAATATCCACACCGCTCATACGGGTTTGTGCGGTAAACTCGATAAAGTTAGAACCGGGTGTTTCCGTGCTGTTGTCACCCATACGGCGAGCAAGTTCCAGCGTAGATTTTCCCTCCGGTGTGTCATCATGAAGGCAGGTCAGCGCCGCACAGCGAATCAGCTCGCTGCGGTCTGCACCTTCCACTGGGAAGAAATCGGCCGCCAGACGGTTTCCGTAGGTAATCGTACCAGTTTTATCAAGAATCATGGTATCCACATCACCGCAGGCTTCTACTGCTTTACCGGACATGGCGATTACATTGAAGCGAGTCACTCGATCCATACCTGCAATCCCGATAGCGGAAAGCAAACCGCCAATGGTCGTAGGGATCAGGCAAACAGCCAGGGCAATCAGCGTGGAAATCTGAAGCTGAACGCCGGAATATACTGCCATCGGATAAAGGGTAACAATCACAATTAAAAAGATAATCGTCAAAGAAACCAGTAAGGTATTGAGTGCAATCTCGTTGGGTGTTTTTTTTCGGGAAGCACCTTCTACCAGTGCAATCATACGGTCCAGAAAGCTGTTGCCGGGATCAGAAGTAATGCGGATTTTCAACCAGTCTGAAACCACGGTTGTACCTCCGGTAACGGAGCAAAAGTCTCCGCCGGACTCTCTGACAACCGGAGCCGATTCACCTGTAATAGCGGATTCATCCACAGAAGCGACTCCTTCGATTACCTCACCATCACCGGGGATAATTTCACCGGCAGAAACCAGAACGACATCATTCTTTTTCAGCTCGCTGGATCGGATGTCTGTTGTAGAACCGTCCGAACCGAGCAGATGCGCCGTGGTATCTTTTTGCGTCTTTTTCAGGCTTGCCGCCTGTGCCTTGCCTCGGCCTTCAGCCACAGATTCGGCGAAGTTGGCGAACAATACGGTCACAAACAACACCACGCAGACAATGATGTTATATACCCTGAGATTGCTGGTTGCTATATCGCCAAACAAACCAGGAAGGAAAGAAAGCAGCAGGGTGATAAAGCATCCTACTTCCACCACGAACATCACCGGATTTTTCATCATATATCGTGGATTCAGCTTTACAAAGGAACCGATGACCGCCTGATGGAAGATTTCCGGCGTTATCAATTTTTTTGTTTGTTTTTTACTCATATTCGTTTTGCCTCCTTACGCCCATAGTGTCAGATGCTCTGCAATCGGACCGAGAGCCAGCACCGGGAAAAATGTCAGCGCCGCAAAAATATAAACGACAACGACAAGAATAATCGGAAATGTAGCCGTATCTGTATGCAGGGAACCGACGGAGTCATTTACAAATTTTTTCTTCATAAACGAACCTGCAATCGCAAGCTGGATCACAATGGACAAATATCGTCCAAAGAACATGGCAAGACCGGTTGTAATATTCCAGAATATGGTGTTGTCTGCCAGTCCTTCAAAGCCGGAGCCATTATTGGCTGCTGATGAAGAAAATTCATAAAGCACCTGGGACAGTCCATGAAAGCCAGGATTCGTAATGCCTTCCAAACCAGCCTGTGTCCCTACCGCTAAAGCGGAAAATGCCAAAATCAAAAACGGATGGATAATGATACAAAGGGCAGTGAGCTTCATTTCACGGCCTTCAATTTTTTTACCCAGATATTCCGGTGTCCGTCCGATCATCAAGCCACAGATAAAGACTGCTAAAATTGCATACATGATCATGTTCATTAAACCGACACCTTTACCGCCGAACACCACATTGAGCATCATGTGCAAAAGTGGGATCATACCGCCCAGTGGTGTTAGGGTATCATGCATATTATTGACTGTACCGGTAGTAAAAGAGGTAGTCGTAGTTGTAAACATTGCTGATTGTGCAACGCCAAACCGAACCTCCTTGCCTTCCATACTTCCCATCGACTGAGACAATCCAGCTTCTGCCAATGCTGGATTTCCTTGAGATTCTGCCCAGAAGCAAATGCCCAGACCAATCACAAAAAGAATACTCATCGCAGCAAAAATGGTTCTGCCCTCCCTACCAAAGAAACGGGCAGTAAAACTGCGGGAATCTACGCCGCTGCGAACTGTAAAAGCTGTACTGCCTGCCTGTGCCTCACATTTGCGGTCACGAACCATTTTACCGAATGTGATTACACAAGCGCCGGGAAGCAGCATCATGGAATACAACTCAATCAGGTTGGTAAGAATCGTAGGATTTTCTATAGGTGTAGCAGAGTTTGCACCGATAAATCCGCCGCCATTGGTTCCCAAATGTTTGATAATTTCCAGAGCAGCGACCGGACCCTGTGCGATAATCTGTTTGGCACCCTCAATGGTATCTACAATCACATTGCCGCTGAAGTTCTGCGGAACACCCTGCCAGACAAGAAGCAAACCGCCAATGATGGAAAACGGAAGCAGTACACGAGTGATGATCCGGACCAGATCCGAATAAAAGTTTCCTACGTTATTTTTGCTTTTTCCAGCCAACCCACGGATAAAAGCAACACAGGCAGCATATCCGCTGGCTGCGGAAACAAACATCATAAAGGTAATGACCAGCATCTGGGAGAGATAACTCAGACCGGATTCCCCTGAATAATGCTGAAGGTTAGTATTTGTCATAAAGCTAATAATCGTATTAAACGATAAGGATTCCTCCATAGCTCCTACACCGTTGGGATTGAAAATGGGAATACTTTGAATCCTCAAAATCATATACCCCAGTAAAATCATAACTGCGTTTGTACCAAGCAAAGCCAGGGCATATTTTTTCCAATCCATCTTTTTGTGTGGGTCAATGCCGCTTATCTTATAAATCACATCATCCACACGATTCAATACCGGATCGGCAAAGGTATGTTTTCCGGCGGCAATATGATATAAATAGCTGCCTACCGGAATGACCATAATCAAATAAATGAGAATCGTCAACACAAGTTGAAGCATCGCTTTTTCCTCCTTTACATATTAGAATTTTTCCGGGTGAACCAATGCGTACACCAAATAGCCACCCATTAAGAGGACAATGCCTCCAAGTACATACATCATAAAAACAATCTCCTTCCTATTCGTTTTGATCGACCTGTTTCTGACACCAATGAATCAACAATGCAATCGATCCACAGCAAGCACCTAAAAGAAGCAGCATCCAAATATCAAGCATTTTTATTCCCTCCTCTAATCTGATTTCCCCATTATCTTAATCTCTTTCTCATAAAGTCGGTAAAAGTCTTTTTTACTTGCCATAAAGTTGCCATAAAGATGTTAGACCCAACCGAAAATAAGGGAAAGCGGCAAGGCAATCACTGTGGTGCCTGCCGCAACAGCAATCAAAGTAAAAATGGGCATCCCAATAAACAGAGCAAAAAATGCAAAATATGGATGATGAAAAGTAAAGCGTTCCGCCTTCTTCTCAAATTTGTCTTCGTATTTATGAATGGATTTTATTAAGGTTGTCATAGTCAACTCCTCCTTTTGTGCTTACAAGAGTAGCATAGAAGGAATTAAAACAGGGAAAGGGATTTTTGATTGAAATTAAGAAGAAGTAAAATTGTATTCACATAATTAGCAGATTGCTTTTTGGAAAGGGAGTACATCGTTCCAAATGCACTCCCGCTGAAATTTTATCGTTCCCAACTGTCTCGACGTTTCTTTTTGTTCTGCTTTTGCTGTGCTTGCTGTTGCTGCTTCTGACGAACGAACTCCCGCACAGATCGTACTTCCGCCTCCTCATGGAGTAGATTTGCCACATCACGCTTGCTGTCGTGCATCAGCATCGGATCGTATTTCTCGCTATAGGCAGATTTCACTTTTTCAACGGCAGAGTGTTCCTTTTCCTCACGGACAGCAAGCCGTGCTTCTATCAGCTCAGCGGCATCTATACCGACAGCCTGTTCTTTCAGCTCGGCATACTGCTTTAAGGCATCTTCCAACTCGGCAGCATATTTTTCTTCCTGCTTTGTCAGACGCTTCAAATTTTCCTCCATAGCCGCAATACTCTTTTTGACCTCAGCAATTCCGGTATCCTCACTACAATCAAATGAACTGAGGAGCATCGTCTTTTCGGATTTCAGTTCTTCCAAGTCCTCTGTCAGTTCGGCAATCTGTTTTGCCAAATCATTATGAGCAACAAACTGATAAAATGGTGTCGCTTTCTTTTCTGTAAGCAGCGTTTTCCGTTCTTTGGTCTTATTTTTAATCTGCTGTACCAGTAAGGTATAGCGCTCCAGATCGGGCTTCAGCACATTCAGTTTTTCCGATAATTTGTGTTTTCCAAAACCGGCATAGCGGATTTGATAGCGGAAAATAACCATGTTTGCCCGCAAGGACTCCATTGCTTCCGCAAGCGCAGGAATAGATACTTTGACTGCCTGCATCAGCTTTTTCACTGTCGTTTTCAATTCCCGTAGAAGGGCATTGTCTGCCTTAATCTGACGATTCAACTCACAGCGGTCAGAAACAATCCCCTTTTTCTCCAATGCTCTTGCAACCACACCCTCGTGAATGGTGGGCTGTTCGGTCAAGCCACGATCTGCATGGCTGCGGTGGTCGATACGTTCTTCGTGTCCGGCAGTCTCCAAATGGCGGTTCGTCACATCAGCCCACGCTGCTCTCCATAAAACAAGTTGTTCTTCGCTATTCCAACGCTCGGCAATGGGATTCTGCCTTCCGTATTTCGTGCTTTTGGGATATTTCGATACCCGTTCATAGCCTTTTGCTTCAGCAGCAGAAGCAGTCATATAAACCTTTTTCTTTCCAACCTTATACTGGTATTGCTTTTCCCATCCCTCTGTCTGTGCTGCCTTAAACTCATCCGCAGTAAAACCTTGTTCCTCTCCATTTTTCACACAGAGATATTCTTTCTGCGTCTTATATTGCCAGTTCCCTTTTTCATCTAACGGGCGCACTGTCAGCATAATATGGGCATGGGGATTGTGACCGGGAGGGTGTGGATCGTGAATTGCCACATCTGCACACATCCCATCAGCTACAAAGGTGCCAGAAATAAAATCGGACAGTAGCTTTTCCCACTGTGCTTCGCTCAACTCAATCGGTAGAGCAACCACAAATTCACGGGCAAGGCGACTGTCTTTTGTCTTTTCGTTTTCTTCTACGGCGTTCCAAAGCACGCCCCGTTCTTTCCATTCTGACGGAGCGAACTCTGGTAGGAATACTTCCTGCCAGACCAGTCCTTTCTTGCGAGTGTAGTCATGCTGCACCCCATCATAATCATTGAGAATTTTAGAACAACTCAGATAAGCGGAAGCTGCGACAGCACTTCTTCCTGTACCACGGCTGACTACTTTTGCTTCCAGATGATAGATTGCCATTTGTTTTCACCGTCCTTTCTTTCTGTTTCTCTTTTGAAAAGAGAAAATGGGTGTCGCCGGAAATGCGATACCTATAACTGCGTAAAAGCTGCCGGTGGCAGGTTTTCGCAGGCAGGCGGCGGGATGGGGTGGCAATATGCCACCTCATCGTTTTGCTGATAGTGCAAAATATAGAGCCGGCTGCACAGGGAATGTTCGCTTGCGACATTGCCTGCCCCCTCTGGAAAAGCGGCTGAAAGACGCTTTGTGAAGAGCGCACGAGCCCGACCAACGGGAGGGATACTACCGCCTGCTTTGCAGGTGGTGAGTAAGTGCGCCCTTCGGGAAAAAGAAAAAGCGACCGATAGCCGGTCGCTCATAAAAATCATCGTATTGGTTTGAATACTTCGCACAAAAAAACCTCCAACTGTTCCAAAGTCATCTGTGTTGTCTGCGGTAATGCTTTCTCCAAAATCGCACCTTCCTGAATCAGCCGCCGTGTCCGTGCTTTGCGCTCTTTCTGCCGGTCACGCATCTGTGCTTCTTCCAATCTATGCTTCGCCTGCAAAAGCTTCTTTTCATTTTCTGTCATAAATTTTATTCCTTTCTGCCGTATCCGGCTGAAAACGCAAAGAAGGCGGCTCATGAGATTTTATTCTCACAAGTCGCCTTCAGCGTCATTTATTATGCGGTTTTCTGTTCTTGTCCATTTTCTTTAATAGGCGGGTTATCAAGCAATACTGGTTCGTTCTCTTTTATTTGCTTCGCAGCATTGCGTTCTTTCTGCATCCTGCGGTTTGCGTTTGCTCTGCAATCATCACAGCAGTATTTTACATCTTTCCGTGTAGCGGTAAAAGTTTTTCCGCAGTTCTCACAGACACATTCCCGCTTTCGGTTTTCCGCCGCTTCCTGCCGGTAAAATTTAGTACGGCACTTCGGACTGCAAAACAGAGTATTTGACCGCTTGGATTCAAATTCTTCACCGCAGCATTTACAGATTAGCTTAAATGGCTGACCAACTGCGTGTTCACCAGCCTTGATTTTTTGGTAGCGTTCCCGACTCTTGATGCGGTGTCTGCGAAGCTGTTCCTGCCGCTTGATCTCCTCCGGTGTCAGCTCCGGTCCGGGCAGTTCAAACCGTCCGATAAATTTCAGATAAATCTCAACCTCCTGCACCCGATCCCCGTCAATCTTTTCCGGGGCGTGGACAATGATTTTTTCAATAAACTCATTGATCATCGGGGTTGTCAATTCGGAAAAGTCGGTGTACTTCTTTGCCAGTGAATGGAACTGCGCCGCACGGTCAGTATCTTCCTCAAAAGAGGACAGATGCGATTCTGCCTCCGATACAGATGTGACAAGAGCTTTCTGTTCCGCTTCGTATTCTGCAAGCAGAGTATCAAAGCGTTCATCGGTAATGCGCCCAATGGCAAAAGATTCGTAGAGCTTTTTGATAATGGTATCAAGCTCGGCAATACGCCTACGGTCTTTGTTCAACCTGCGTTTGGTATCCTTTGCGACTTCCGCCTGTCTGATTTGAGAAGCAGAACGCACCTTTTTCATAAACTCATCCTGATTGGCGATGGCAAAGGTGCTGGCTGTTCGGATGGTTTCCAAAACAAGCTCTCTGACCGCTTTTGTCCGAATATAGTGACCGCTGCAAGCATGAGTGCGCTTTTGATGTGCCAGCGTGTAGGCGGAGCAATCGTAAAAATCAGAGGGATAGGGATTGTTCTCCGTACCGCCTTTGGAACGGTGATTGGTCATTTTCGCTCCGCAGTCAGCGCAGAACAGAAGTCCAGTCAGCGGATTGGCTTCGCCAAGCGTATCGTGGCGTCTCGGTGTCTTTCGCAGTTTCTGTGCAAGCTCCCACATTTCCTTATCTACAATCGCTTCGTGGGTGTTCTCAAAAATTAGCCAGTCCTCCTGCGGATTCATAACCGGATTTTTGTCCTTGTAGGACTGCTTGTGAGAACGGAAGTTGACCGTATGCCCCATATATTCGGGCTTGGAGAGAATCTGCCCAACGATATAACCACTCCAGTTATAAGGGTTGGGAAATTCCTCTTTGCTTTTCCAAACGCCACGCCCCTGCTTTGCGGCGTAGACCGCAGGAGTTTCCACCTTATCGTCATAGAGAATACGGGCGATGTCATAAGGACCGTTTCCCTCGATGGTCAGCCGGAAAATACGGCGGACAACCGCAGCGGCTTCCTCGTCGATATACCAACTGTACTTATCTCCAGGCATTTTCTTGTAGCCATAAATGGCACAGTTGGTGGTAGGCTTGCCGGATTCGCCTTTCACACGGATTGCTGTTTTCTGCTTGCGGCTCAAATCACGAAGATACCACTCGTTCATAATGTTGAGGAACGGGGCAAACTCATTGCTGTTCTGATCGTCGCTGTCCACGCTGTTGGCAATCGCCACAAAGTGAACATGATGCTGACGGAAGAATACCTCCGTGTAAAAGCCTGTTTGCAGATAGTCACGCCCCGCCCTGCTCATATCTTTTACAATGACATGAGCAACTTTGCCTGCTTCGATGTCTGCAATAAGTTGTTTCCAGGCGGGACGCTCAAAAGCTGACGTTAGATAACGATACTTTTGAAAACACTGGAAAATCAAGGTTTTTCGAGCGACGGACAAGCAGGGTATTGTACTAAAAACTGAATACGACGCAGAAGCGGCGTTTCTTACTCTCTACATGGGAGAACAGGAACGCCGCTTTTTTATGCCCTTTGTTACGCAGTAGGGGCAGAAAAAGCCTTGCTACAAGCGATTTTGCGGGCGCGTATCTGGCGCGGCAAGGGATTTATACCTTATCCCCCGAAACCGCGCTTCTACTGCGTAACAAATCCACAGCAAAAGGAGTGATTTACTATGGCAGTTTTCAGAGTGGAACGGAACAAGGGCTACACCGTAATGAGCAACCACCACCTACGCAACAAGGAGCTTTCCTTAAAGGCAAAAGGGCTGTTGTCGCAAATGCTGTCACTCCCCGAAGATTGGGACTACACCTTGAAAGGCTTATCCCTTATCAACCGGGAGAAGATAGACGCTATCCGCGAAGCCATTAAGGAGCTTGAACGCGCCGGGTATATCGTTCGGTCAAGGGAGCGCGACGAGAAAGGACGCTTGCGGGGCGCGGACTATGTGATATTCGAGCAGCCGCAGCCGCCTACGCCGGATTTACCTACATTGGAAAATCCAACATTGGATAATCCAACGCAGGAAAAACCAACATTGGAAAAACCTACGTTGGAAAATCCAACGCAATTAAATAAAGATATACAAAGAACTGACTTACCAAAAAAAGAAAAATCAAATACAGATTTATCAAGTACCCATTCCATTCCTATCCTTTCCCCTAACCCCTCTCCTTGCAGAGAAGCGGCTACGCCGCCGGAACGGAAAGGAACGGAAGCGGCAGCACAGAGCGCAGTTGATATATACCGGGAAATCATCAAGGACAATATCGACTACCACATTCTCAAACAGGACATGAAGTTTGACGGGGACAGGCTGGACGAGATTGTAGACCTCATGCTTGAAACCGTATGCACCGCCAGAAAGCGGGTACGGATTGCGGGGGACGACTACCCGGCAGAGCTTGTGAAATCTAAGTTTATGAAACTGGACGGCGAGCATATCCGCTTTGTGCTTGACTGTATGCGGGAGAACACAACGAAAATCCGCAACATCAAGCAATATCTGAAAGCAGCCCTTTTCAACGCCCCGTCCACTATCGGCAATTATTACACTTCCCTTGTCGCCCATGACATGGCAAGCGGCGCACTGTCACCGAAGAAGCCGCAGTACGGCGACCCGGACTATTATTCATTCAAACCGGGCGAAAGCCTGTAAAACAACAAAAGGAGGATTTTATTATGGCACAGAAAATGACAGGAGCATTGGTATTTGACGAGCGCACCGACCGTTACGACATTCGCTTTGACTTAAACAGCTACTACGGGGGCTTGCATTGCGGTGAGTGCTTTGACGTATTCGTGCGGGGCAAGTGGAAGCCGACCCGGATTGAGTACGGCGACAACTGGTATCTTGTGGGTATCAGAGCCGAGGACTTGAACGGGCTGCGGGTGCGTATCTGACCGCCGCCCCATAAAGAAACGCGAAAGGAGGACGCGAGGAATTGCAGGACGAAGTAAACGAAAAGACCATAGCCCTTTACATCAAGACCGGGAAGCTGACCGCCCAGACGCTCCAAAAGGCAATGAAAGCCATACTGTCAAAGGGCAAAAAGCAGCTTGCAAAACCGCCACAGGGAAAGCAGAGCTTAAAGCAGCTTATGAAGCAGAACGCGGGCGTTTCCAACATTGAGATTACCGAGGGCAATATCAAAGCCTTTGAGAGTACGGCGAAAAAGTACGGTATCGACTTTGCGCTGAAAAAGGACGCAACGGAAAGCCCGCCCCGCTATCTGGTTTTTTTCAAGGGGCGGGACGCGGACGTGCTGACCGCAGCCTTTAAGGAGTTTTCCGCAAAGAAGCTGACACAGGAGAAAAAGCCCTCTATCCGAAAGCTGCTCTCTACGCTCAAAGAAGCCGCACAGGGCAAGAACGCGGAACGGGCAAAGGTCAAGAACAAGGACAGGGAGGTATCGCTATGAAGCCGGAAATCAAGAAGCTGCTTATCCTAAATCTCCCGTATCTGCTCTTTGTCTGGCTCTTTGATAAAGTGGGCGCGGCTGTCCGTCTATCCCCCGGCGCGGACGCAAGCGCAAAGCTGCTACATCTTGGGGACGGTTTTACCACCGCCTTTTCCAGTATCGCGCCGAGCTTCCACCCGGCAGACTTACTTATCGGCATTGCGGGGGCGGTCATTGTCCGGCTGATTATCTACACCAAAGGCAAGAACGCGAAGAAATACCGCCGCGGGACAGAATACGGTTCGGCGCGTTGGGGCGGGGCTGACGACATAAAGCCGTACACAGACCCGGTATTTGAGAACAATATCCCCTTAACGCAGACGGAACGGCTCACCATGAACAGCCGCCCGAAGCAGCCGAAATACGCAAGAAACAAAAATATTCTTGTAATCGGCGGTTCCGGCAGCGGCAAGACCCGGTTCTTTGTGAAACCGTCGCTCATGCAATGTACGTCAAAGGATTTTCCAACGTCGTATATCGTCACTGACCCGAAAGGAACACTGATTTTGGAAACCGGGAAAATGTTGCAGCGGTACAAATACCGTATCAAAGTGCTAAATACGATTAACTTCAAAAAATCCATGAAATACAATCCCTTTGCCTATCTGCGGAGCGAAAAGGACATTTTGAAATTAGTCAATACCATTATCGCCAACACCAAAGGCGACGGGGAAAAATCCGGCGAGGATTTCTGGGTGAAAGCGGAAAAGCTCTACTACACCGCACTAATCGGCTATATCTGGTATGAAGCCCCAGAGGACGAGAAGAACTTCACGACGCTGCTTGAAATGATAAATGCGTCGGAAGCCCGCGAGGACGACGAGGATTTCCAGAACCCGGTTGACCTCATGTTTGAACGTCTGGAAGAAAAAGACCCGGAACATTTTGCAGTCAAGCAGTACAAAAAATACAAACTGGCGGCGGGTGTTGTATGCTCTAAAAGACTTCTTAATCAAGCGGTTGGGAAGTCTCTTAGAACACACAACCTAAAACCGAAGAAAGGAGCGCAAGTTATGAGAAAAAACGAGAAAATCACTGCTCTGTATGAACGATTGAGCCGTGATGACTTTGGCAAAGATGATGACCAGCAGCGTGAGAGCAATTCCATTTCCAATCAAAAGGCTATGTTGGAGGAGTTCGCCGCACGGCAGGGGTTTACGAACATTGTCCATTTCACGGACGATGGCATTAGTGGTACTTGCTTTGACCGTCCCGGATTTTTGGCAATGATGAAAGAAGTGGAAGCCGGGAATGTGGAGTACCTGTGTATCAAGGACATGAGCCGCATGGGTCGTGACTATCTGAAAGTCGGTCAGATTATGGAAATCCTGCGTCAGCGTGGCGTGCGCCTTATCGCCATCAATGACGGCGTGGACAGCGCCAGAGGGGACGATGATTTTACCCCTTTCCGCAACATTATGAACGAATACTACGCCAGAGACACCAGCCGTAAAATCCGTTCCACTTTTCAATCCAAAGGCAAGTCCGGCAAGCACCTCACAGGCACGGTTATTTACGGCTATCTCTGGAACGAAGCCAGAGACCAATGGTTGGTTGACCCCGAAGCCGCTGATGTGGTCAAGCGCATCTTTGCCATGACGATTGACGGCTACGGTCCGTATCAGATCGCCAGTAAACTGAAATCGGAAAAGGTGCTTATTCCGTCTGCTTACCTTGCCCAACACGGCGAGGGCGTGAACAAAAACAAGACTTTCAAAGATATGTACGGCTGGGGTTCTTCCACCATCTGCAACATTCTTGAAAAGCGTGAATATCTGGGACACACCATCAATTTCAAGACCCGAAAGCACTTCAAGGACAAGAAAAGCCATTATGTCCCGGAGGACGAATGGACAATTTTCGAGAATACCCATGAGCCTATCATTGACCAGCAGACCTTTGACCTTGTGCAGAAAATCCGTGGGAATGTCAGACGCTACCCGGACGGCTGGGGCGAAGCAGCTCCCCTCACAGGCTTGCTTTATTGTGCCGATTGCGGCGGCAAGATGTATGTCCACCGTACCAACAACGGCAAGCGTATTTCTCAATATACCTGTTCCCAATACAGCAAAGTCCCAGTTGGAAAGCTCTGCAAGACCCAGCACCGTATCAATGAAGATGTGGTACTGTCCCTTGTTTCCGAAATGCTCAAAGCCATTGCCGAGTATGCGAAGCATGACCGAGCCGAGTTTGTCCGAGTGGTACAGGAAGCGCAGTCCAGCCAGCAGACAGCAGAGGTTAAGAAACAGCGGATACGCCTTGCCACCGCAAAGCAGAGAGTGTCCGAACTGGAAGTCCTGCTCTGTAAAATCTATGAGGACAACATTTTAGGAAAGCTGTCCGACAGCAGATACGCCACTCTGGACGCTCAATACGAAAAGGAGCAGACCGAGCTTACCGCTGAAATCTCTGCTCTGGAAAAGGCAGTCAAGAGCTATGAGAAGCACGAAAAGGACGCTGACCGTTTTATCGCTCTGATTGACAAGTATGAGAACTTCGACAAGCTGACCATTGCTATGCTCAACGAGTTTATCGAGAAAATCCTTGTGCATGAGCGTGACCGTAAAGGCAGTATACAGACCACACAGGAGGTCGAGATTTACTTCAATTTTGTTGGGCGATTCGTTCCCCCGGCGTTTGGAGAAGCGGAGCTTACCCCGGAGGAATTAGAGGAAATCCGCAAGCGTGAGGAACGCAAGGACAGGCTTCATCAGAACTACTTGAAGCGGAAAGCCAGCGGAGCGCAGAAGCGATACGAGGACAAAATCAAGGAGAGGAAAAAGGCGGAAATCGAAGCCAAGAAAGCCGCCATTCGTGCAGAGGACATTGCAAAGGGCGTGTTCGTCCCGGTCAGCAGTTTACCACAGAGAGAGCCGATGAAAGGAGTACAAACAGCATGAATATCACTTACACACGGAACGGCGATTATCTTATCCCGAACATCGTTATCCGCAAGACCAAGCCCATCGGTCACTATGGCAGACTTCGCAAGGCGTATCTGGAAATGCACCGCCCGATACTGTTCAATGAGCTGGTGCTATCCGACAAGCTCTTTGAGCATTGCGCCGAGATTGACGAAGCGGCACGAAACCGCATGGAGCTGATCGTGCGGTCACTGGCAGAGCAAAACGGCGTGACCGAGCAACTAAAAGCCAAAAACCAAATGGAATGGGTGCGGCAGATGAACGCTTGCAAGGCACAGGCAGAGGAGATTGTGAAAGCGGAATTGATTTATGATTGAGCGAGAAAGTCCGGGCAGAAAACTGTTCGGGCTTTTCTCATATATTCCAAAGTTGCGGTAGAATTGTTCACAAGTTTTATGGTATAATTTGAATATAAAATTGAGCAATAAATCGGAATTTGTGGAGAGATTTCCTGAACTTTCCTTATTTTACAGGCTTTCCAGCCCCTTAGATAGTGAAATGATATGTATTTTCCCTTATTTTTGCCCTTGTGAGGAATCCGCAAGGGAAATAAGGGAAATTTTATGCCAAAGTATGCAAGAGAAGTTGCCAGTGGCAAGTTCTCTGTATTTAAGCATTGCTCGCTACTTTATCAAGAAGTCTTGCGGAATCCCGTTTAGCTTTTCTTGTTGAGTGAGCGTAAATATTCATTGTGGTACTTACGTCAGAATGTCCTAACAGTTCCTGTACATCTTTCGGAGCCGCCCCATTCGAGAGCAGGTTGCTGGTGTAGGTGTGCCGTAACTGGTGAAAGTGAAAATCTTCAAATCCTTCCAGCTTCTTTGACACTGACCTGCATACAATGCCGAGTGTACTCGGCAGTTCCAGACTACCATCCGGTCTGAGGCAGACAAAGGATATTTCTTTATAATCTGCCGGGACTTCCTGCGTTCCGTCAAGGTGATAGTATTCATAATACACCCTGTTTTTTACATGCACCTCTTTGTAGTAGTTGCGGTGGTAAAGTTCCCCGTACTGCATCCGGCTTTTCAGTTGTTCCCGTCTTGCTGCTTTCAATATTTCAGTCAGTGTATCTCCAAAATCAACAATCCTTACTTTCTTTCGCTTGGTTGTTCCAATCACATTTTTATGCTTCGTTCCGTCATAACGGATACTGCGTTTTATGGTCAGGCATTGTTCTTCAAGGTTGATGTCCTGCCATGTAAGACCACAGGTTTCCCCGATACGAAGTCCTGCATAATATGCGATCTGAATCGGCAGAATTGCAGGTGGATTTTTCTTTTCCAGATACTTGATAAGCCGCTCGTAATCCTCATGTGAAATCGGCTGTGTACCTTCTTCTACCTCATCATCAGAAAAGAGGTCAACTTCCTCTGCCTGTCGTTTCAGCTTGATATATTGCATTGGATTGAAACTGATTAACTGTTTTGGAAATACTGCAAAACGGAAAGACTGCTGTAACACTGCGGAAAAAGAATGGATATAATCTTTGCTATATCCTTTTCGCACTTTTCCATCCGGAAACTCGCCACCGAATGTAAGCAGGTCGAGAAAACTCTGTAAATGTTCAGCGGTAACTGTTTTTAACTTTCGGTCTGCAATCGGGTGTTTTTTGATACATCGGATTGCACCAAGATAATTTTCCACTGTGCCATTGCTGAGTGTTCCGGCTTTCAGTTCTTCTTCCGCCCACATATCCAGAAGTTCTCCTACCGTAAGGCTTTCTGCCCTTGCGACAAACTTCTTATTTTCATAATCTTCCAGTGCTTTGCGGAGAAGCTTTTCCGTCTCACTTTTACTTTCGGTTCCGGCGTATTCTTTCTGAACCATTTTTCCGCTTGCGTCCTCTACATAGAAGCGATAGTACCATTTCTTTCCTTTTTTTCTAACAGATCCTTTTGCCATAATCGTATGTCTCCTTTCGATATCAGACAATCGGAACTGCTGAAATGCTTCTTGCGTGTAAGTATATCACAACTCCGGTTGTCTTACTATACCGATTCAGAATCCTCATACATAACTTCGGATAAAAGATTTGCAAGCCTTTGTTCTGCCGCTTCCGGTTTCTTTGAATAGAGCCTTACAACATCTGCCATATCGTTAAATGCGTTGACAGTATGCGTGATCTCCCTGAGAAACATAATCTCATTATATTCATCTTTCGATTCAAATCCCATTACTTTAGCAATGTCCGCATCTTTGGTACTGCCTTTGTAATTTTTACAGGCGAACTGAAACGAATCCAGAAACAGTTCATATTGCTTTAACATTAACAGCAGTAAGTCTTTAGAAAAAGCGTCTTCTGTTTTATTAAGATCAAGAGGTAACTGTTTGAGAATATCGCCCATCACATCACGAATCTGCAATTCTTTCTTATCCGTAATATCAGTTTCATATTCATCGGTTTCCCCTTTGAGCCATTCAATCGATACATGAAGTGTCTCCGAAAGACCTTCCAGTACCATCTTTTTGGTATTGTCAATCGAACCATTCTCATAACGCAGGATTGTGGAAGCGGTAACTCCCATCTTCTCTGCGACATAAGGCTGTGTCAGATTTAATTCGAGACGGCGCTGTTTTGCCCTGCTGCCGATCAGCTTGCGTAGTTCTTTATCTTTCATGCTGATGTGCCTCCTTTTTCGGTATGTCATTACTATACCACGCAACAAAATATATTGCAATATGCAATTGGTAGAAAAAAATGAAATTTCATAATGCTTGACAAAGCAATATAAACACGCTATACTGACAGCACAAATGAAATTGCATAATGCAATTTAAAAGGAGGTGGTCATATGACACAAAGAAAGATTGCCTTATCTATTGAAGAAGCTGCTGATTATACGGGAATCGGCAGGAACACCCTGAGAAAACTGGTGGAATGGAAGAAACTTCCGGTATTAAAGGTCGGGAGAAAAGTCCTGATCAAAACGGATATGCTGGAACTTTTTATGGAAGCCAACGAGGGCAGAGACTTGAGGGATAAGGGAAATGTGAAAGCAGTCACAAGAAACGGTTCAACTTAAAAAAGCGGTTCCCGAAGAAACCGCCAAAGGTTCTATCAGACCGGAGTCATGATATACCTACACGCAAACAGATTATACCATGTACTTCGTCTGACAGACAACAGGAAACTTATGTTTGGAAGAAAAAGAAAGGACGATGATATTTATGGCAAGATCAACAAAGAGTTATGAGGAGCGTATGCTCCAGTTGGAAAAGAAAGAACAGGAAAGCCTTGAGAAAGCAAAACAGTATGCAGTACAGAAACGGGAACTGAAGAAACGTCAGAAAGATGTGGAAACCAAAAAGCGGACACACAGGCTCTGCCAGATTGGTGGTGCGGTGGAATCGGTGCTGGGTTCTGCGATTGAGGAAGATGATATCCCAAAGCTGATCGGCTTCTTAAAAAGGCAGGAAGCAAATGGGAAATTCTTCTCAAAGGCAATGCAGAAAGAGCCAGTTGCGAATACGGAGGAAGTGTAATGCCGGAGGGAGTGGATTTTCCATTCCCTTCATTGCTTTTTCATGAAGGGCGCACTTATGGACAACCAGAGGTCGTCCGTATAAGTTTGCCACAGGTGGCAACCGGTCTGCGCTTACGCTTGCCGGGCTCGTTCCGTCGGCGGGCATTTCATGCAGACCTGCTCATGCCGCAGGAGGCACTCTTCGCCAGAGGGGCGCATTCCATGCAGGCTGTTATGCACAGGGCACTCTTACGCAGAGGGCGTTCCGGCAGATACCATTTTCTTTTTGGGAAAACGTTACCTGCCGGAAATCAAAGCCGGATACGGCAGAAAGGGGGAAACGGATCATGGCGATTTTTCATTATACAGTAAAGATTGTTGGACGCAGCAAAGGAAAATCCATCATATCGGCGTCTGCTTATCTCAATGGCGATGTGATGAAAAATGAAGAAACAGGCAGGATCAGCTACTATACTTCAAAAAAAGAAGTCGTTTATACCAGCCTGCTGATGTGTGAAAATGCACCACAGGAATGGCAGAATGTACCTGCTGAAAATATCAGACGGTTCCAGAAATCTGTCCGATATAAAAGGGCAGATAACCAAAATGCTGCACTGGAAAAATTCAAACTTACTTTTCAGAAGCAGCGTTTATGGAATGAAGTCTTGAGGATAGAAAAAAGTTCAGATGCACAACTCGGCAGGTCATTTGAGTTCTCACTTCCGAAAGAATGGAGCCGACAGGAACAGATTGATTATACAACTGAATATATTCAAAAGACCTTTGTAGATAAGGGAATGTGTGCGGATTGGAGTATCCACGATAAAGGAGATGGTAATCCCCATGTGCATTTACTGGTGACGATGCGACCATTCAATTCAGACCACTCATGGGGTAACAAAGAAATCAAGGATTGGGAGTTTGTCAGAGATGAAAATGGAAATATTGTGGTGGATGAATCCCATCCGGACTGGTGGCAGGATAAAAAGAACCCTGACCGTCATGGAATCCGAATCCCCGTACTTGATGAAAATGGAGTCCAGAAAGTCGGGACAAGGAACCGCAAACAGTGGAAACGTGTATTAACCGATGCTACCGGGTGGAACAATCCGAAAAATTGTGAGCTATGGCGGAGCGAATGGGCAAACGTCTGTAATGCACATTTGAAAACGGAAAATCACATTGACCACCGTTCTTATGCAAGGCAGGGAAAATTAGAGATACCGACGATCCATGAGGGCGCAGATGCCAGAAAAATTGACGAGAAATTTCAAAACGGACAGACATCCTCTACTTCATGGAAAGTAGAGGAAAACCAGATCATAAAAAGACAAAATGCACTGCTGGATAAAATACAGATTTCTTTTGGAAAAGTATCCAGTGCATTAACACAATGGAAGGAGCGATTGCGTGACATTAGAAGAAAGCCGGGAAGTCATTCCCATGATGGAGACAATGATAAACCAGATCGAGGAACAGCAGAATCTTATGGCAGAGATGGTACAGGAATTGCAGGAACGGGACAGGCAGCTCCTGTCTTTTCAGGAGCAGAACCAGAGTTTAAAAAGCTTAAACAGCGAATTATCCAGGCTGCTAAATCTTTTGCCAGATACAGAAGAACTGCTCTCACAGATCGAGCAACAGAAAACCAGAATCGAACAGTTGGAAAACGAGAATCAGCAATGGCAGGAATTAACGCAGAAGCTGAACAACGAGAACAGCTTATTGCAGAAACAGAACAGCGAATTGCTGACCTTAAACAGCAGATAGAGAAAGCGAGGGAGATCGATGAGCGAATGCAGAAACTTAGAGAACGTCGGGCAGGTGGAAGAACTTCTGCTGATGACCGAACAGATGCAGGACGAACTGGATCAGAAAGACCAGACAATCCAGGAACTAAACAGGCAGCTAAGCGAATCGCTGACCTTGAACGAGAAATTGAACAGCGAAAACAGAGCCGAGAATATCGAAGCATTGCGGACAAGATTAAGGCAAACAGAGGAACGATTGACCAGCGAGACAGACAGCAGGAAAAGAGCCGACGCAGAAGCCGTGGCATGGAAATTTAAGTATGAAAAAGCAGAGCAGGAAAAACTTTATGCACAGACACACCAAAAGACGGTAGAGGTAGCTGTTGAGAAAAAAGTGCCTTATGAGAAATGTGAAAAATGTGACCGTACTGCTTACCGGAAAGCAAAAGAAAAATGCGATAGCCGTAAAAGCCAGTTAGAAAAGAAATATAAAAATATGACGATTGGTTATGAAAGTATCTTGTTTCTACTGGCATGGTACAGCATAACAACAACACTGTTTACTGCGATTCTTTCGCCGGTTTTCCTTAACGACTGTATCGTCTTTTTCGGTGCGTTAGGAAAAGGAATGGGAAGTTTATTTCGGGAGTTTGTGACAGGTGCAGACTCTTTCGGACAGTTAAGCAGTGGAATACCTAACAGTATTCTTTCCGGGATTGTGTACTGGCTGATTGCCGGTACTGTCATGGCAATTTTATTCGTAATAACCGGGTGGCTGATAATCGGGATTGGTTATCAGGTAGGAAAAATCTACCGGAAATATTGTTGGGATATCATCAGTATCGTGGTAGCGATAACGAGTACAGCTGTTGTAATTTACTTTGGAGAATGGATTAAAAACGCTAATCCGATAAATCTTATTGTATTGCTATTACTGTCGCATATTATTTATATTGGAATCAGATGTTATGTGAAAGACTGGATGGAAGAACGAGGATATTATTAAAAGAGGACAGGGAAATTTCATAATCTTCCTGTCCTTAGTAAGGGACTATTGATTGTTTATATAAAGAAAAAGTATATAAATAAATCTTGACAATTAGTACGAACTCGGGCTATAATATAAAAGTCCGGATTCGTACTAATTTAAGGAGGAAAAAGATGAGAAAAGATAATAATATGATAATACAGTTGCAACGATATTATGCTTTATGGAAAGAATGTACAGCAATGTATGAGGAATGGTCAAAGGATCAGGGACTGTCTTCAAATGGAGTTTTTGCTTTGTATTCATTTTATGAAAGTAATGGAAGATGCACGCAGAAAATGATAAGTGAAGAATGGAATATACCTAAGCAAACGGTAAATACGATACTAAAAGATTTTCAGAAAAAAGGATACATCAATATGGTATCTGATGATTCAGACAAGAGAAATAAGCTGATATGCCTCACAGAATCAGGAATGGAATATACGAAAGATATCATAGAAAAACTGCACTCAAAAGAAATATATGTAATCGAAAAAATGGGATTAGAGAATATAGAAAGTCTTAATGATAATACAGAGCTGTTTATCAGACTTTTCAAGGAAGGAGATTGTAAGAAAAATGAATCATAAATCATTATTTTTTAAATATGTTATTCCATCTATTATAGCATTTGCATTATCAGGAATATATGCGATAGTGGATGGATATTTTGTAGGCAATACCATAGGAGATGCTGGACTTTCGGCTATTAATATTACATATCCGATTGAGGCTTTGGTTCAGGCTCTTGGAACAGGAATTGGTATGGGAGGAGCTGTTTATTACTCAATTAATGCAGCAGAAAAGAAAGGAAAACGGGCAGAAGAATTTATTGCTACAAGCTGGTGGCTTCTTGTAATAGTAAGTGTTATCAGTACCATAATTATTTACTCCTTTTCGTCTAAAATTTTAGGATTGCTTGGAGCAGATGGAATTATATTAACAAATGCGACAGATTATATCAAAATTATAGCACTTGGAGCAATATTGCAGATTCTTGGAACTGGAATGATGCCATTCATTAGAAATTATGGAAACTCTTTCTGGTCAATGTTTGCGATGGTTGGTGGATTCATAACCAATATTGTTCTGGATTTTATCTTTGTATGGATATATGAAATGGGCATGAAAGGTGCAGCCACAGCTACAATAGCCGGACAGGGTGTGACTGCAGCAATTGCAATCATATACGCATTATATAATAAAAAGTTTTATGTGTATGTATCCTTAAAAAATGTAAAAGAAATGTGTGGCGCTATATTCAGAGTAGGTCTTGCACCATTTGGGCTAGCATTGACTCCTAATATTTCATTGGTGTTTATAAACCGATTCTCCGCTTCTTATGGGGGAGAAAAAGCTATTGCAACTTATGCATGTGTATCCTATATTATCTGTATCATATATCTCATATTGCAGGGCGTAGGTGATGGAAGTCAACCTTTAATGAGCCGTTTTTATGGTGAGAAGGATCAAGAAAGCCTGAGAGGAGTTCAGAGAATGGCATACATTTTTGCAATAATTCTTGCTGTTTGTGGTGGAATTATCATGTATGTAAACAGAGCAAATATTGGAGGGGTTTTCGGAGCTTCTTATGAAGTAAGTATTGAGATTTCTAAAATTGTACCTATATTTTTAGTGTCATTACCATTTGTTGCGATTACCAGAATAGCGACAGCTGGATTTTATGCTACTGAAAAAAGTGGATTGTCATACATTCTTACATTCATTGAACCAGTATTGATGCTGATATTTATGCTTGTTTTACCACCTTTATTTGGTGGACAGATTATGATATGGTGGAGTACGGTATTGGCACGTGTTTTTTCAGCGATTCTGGCATTCATACTAATAAAATATTGCGAAAAGGGAGATTTGCAATATGGAATACAGAAAATTTAACAATCAGATAGTAGCAAGAATAATCTAGGTTTATCTATTGTATTTTTAAGGACAGCCTCATAGCAATAGGGCTGTCCTTTTAAAATTATGAAGCTAATTTTTAATAAATTCTAGTAGATTTTGATTGGAATAATCATAACTCTAATGAATCTTCAGCATCTACCCACATCTGTAAATTCCCATCAAGATATAACCTTGCATATTCTAATGGCTCATCGATTGCAAGCGATGTCAAAGCACAATCAGATCCAGGTGTGGTTCTTAAATTTTTTTCTGCTTCCCAACAATCAATACGGAGTATATAGCCCGTATTAGTATATACATCAATGCTGTTGCACTGTGGATTGTATTCTGCAAATATTGTTCTCATCGTATCCCATCTCCTTATCATTTAATCAATCAGTAGTAGCAAAAATTAAGAAGCATTTCAATCAGTTCACCATGTCACTTTTATTTTGTGTTATACTGTCTTATAGATTTTTCTTGCCCTTGTATTTGCCCTTATCAGAGTGCATAAACACTGATGGGACGATATAACACAAGGGAAATAATAAGGGAAAGCTCACCTGCGACAAATCCAGTGTTTTCAAGGGGTTGCGAAGAATTTAATAATAAAATATAACAGTTATTAAATTTCTTAAAACAGGTGAAATCTCAATCGGGATTTGTAAAGGAGGATTTACAATGAAGAAAATTGGATTAGGTATTGCAATACTACTCTTTGCCATTATAATTTCTCTTTGTTCATCAGGAATGGGGCTGCTCGTTATCGGAATTGGGATTGTAGGATTGATTTTTTCAATCGTAGGATTTATGGAACGCAAGTAAAACAACTTCTTGTTTGGCGAACTGATAAAATCCCTTTAGGAACTAAAGGGCGCACTTCTATACTCTCTGTCGAGAGTAGTGCGTCCTGCGGAGCTTCATTCTCCGTCAGCAGAAGAAAACTGCATGACCGAGAATGTTGCGTCACTTCGTTCCGTCAAGGTGGCTACACCCCCTTGCGCCGCTAAAGCGGCTATCCCCTGTGGACTTGCCGTCCGCAAACGGTTTTGACAAACCGTTCGCCGCCAGCAAGTTTGAAAATCAAGAATCTTAATTTGATAAAGGAGTGTGATTCTATGAAAAAGAAATTACCCATAATCCTCTTGGGTGTTATTTTGGCTTGTGTGTTGGTTTTCGGTTTCCTTTATGCAAACAATGACATTGGTAAAACCGCAAACAGTTTAGAAGCAGACATTCGCCAATCTCAAAAAATTTTGGATGATTGGATTGTTGATGGAAGCATTTCCGACACAATGGCTGCATTTATTTCTTACCCACAGGACAAGACAGACCACACTTTTTCTGTCTATGTAAATCGCCCTGGCTTGTCTTTTGGATATTTCTTCCGTGGTGGTGGAGATATAGTTGAGGTTGATGATTACATTGCAGAGTTTGTTGTTGAGGGAAATAACGAAAGGGCATTTATCTCAATGAATACCCAAAATATTGTTCGACTTGAAGTAGATGATGGCAACGGCATTCAGGTGATTGATATTGATAGTGGCAAGCCTTTCGCCATTGTCCTGCCCCTCAATGTAGGAAACATCTGTTTCTATGATACGAATGGAAATGTTGTGGAATATCTTCGCCAACAACTTTGACCAACTTCAATTTACCGAACTGAACACAACAACTGAATACCGAAAAACTGACCGTTGACTGGTCGCAATCTGCGAAAAGTTGACGGTCTTTTTTTATCCCTAAAATCAAAAAAGGAGGTCAATTACAATGACAAAACCAAAAACCCTTGAACAGCTCCGAGCCGAAAAGGAACGAGCCGAGACGCAGCTTGCACAGGAACAGCACAAGCTGGAGCGTCTGGAGAACAGAAAGAAATATCTGGAGAAAGGCGAACGCACCAAGCGCACCCACCGCCTTTGCAATCTGGGCGGCACGATTGAGAGCCTTGCCCCGGAGGTCAAAGATCTCACACGCACCGAAATGACAGAGCTGATGGAACACATCTTTTCCCTGTCCGAAGTCCAGCGAGCCGTCCGTCACATGGCGATTACCCACATCAGCCAAGCAAACAGAGAAAAGGAGCTGAAAGCCGATGGCACTATTTCATCTGAGCGTCACGCAGACTAAGCGAAGCGCAGGACAGTCCGCTATTGCTTCTGCCGCCTACCGTGCCGGGGAGCGATTGTATAGCGAGTATTACGGCGAATACAGCGACTACACCCGCAAGGGCGGCGTGATCTGCTCTGACATTCTCTTGCCGTCCCATGCACCGCCAGAATACGCAGACCGCCAGACCCTATGGAACGCCGTGGAAAAAGCCGAGCGTGGAAAGAACGCCCAGCTTGCATACAGCTTTGACATTGCCTTGCAGAATGAATTTTCCCTTGAGGAAAACATCGCTCTTGCAAGGCAATTTTTATTGGAGAACTTTGTGAGCCGTGGCATGGTGGTTGACTTCGCCGTACACCAGCCAGACCGGGAGGACGGCGGCATACCAAACCCGCATTTTCATGTGCTTTGCCCCATCCGCCCCATTGAGCAAAACGGCAAATGGGGACTAAAGCAACGCCGGGTGTATGAGCTGGACGAGGACGGCAACCGTATCCGAGACGCAGACGGAAAGTTTGTGTTCAACGCCGTTCCCACTACCGACTGGGGCAGTCCCGAAACGCTGGAACATTGGCGTGAAGCATGGGCGGAGCTATGCAATGCCAAGTTTGCGGAAAAAGGTATTGATGTTCGTATCGACCACCGGAGCTATGAGCGTCAGGGTGTGGAGCTTCTTCCCACCGTCCATGAGGGCGCAACCGTCCGGGCAATGGAGAAGAAAGGCATACGCACCGAGAAAGGCGAGTTCAACCGCTGGATCAGAGCGACCAATGCCGTTATCCGGGACATCAAGAAGAAAATCGCTCTCCTGTTTGATTGGATTGCCGAAGCAAAAGCGGAGCTTGCCAAGCCGCAGGCACCCGACCTTGTTTCTCTGCTGAACGCCTATTACACCAGCCGCAGAGCCGGGGCATATTCGCAGAAAGGCAAGGTCAGCAACCTAAAGGAGATGAACGAGACTTTCAATTATCTCCGGGCAAACGGCATTTACACTCTTGAAGATTTGGAAAGCCGTGTCAATGAACACAGCTCCACCACAGAGAGCTTGAAGAAAACGCTGGACGGGCAGACCGCACGAATGAAAGAAATCAAGCAGCTCTATGACAGCTCCGCTGCTTTCCAGAACTTGAAGCCTGTCTATGACGGCTTGCAGAAAATCAAGTTTGAGAAGCCCAGAGCCAAGTACAAGGCAGAGCATGAAGCGGAACTGATACAGTTCTACGCCGCCAGACGAAAGCTGACCGGGGAGTTCCCGGACGGCAAGGTGGATATGAAAAAGCTGTCCGACGAGTATGACGAGCTGGAACAGGCGCACGAAACCACCTATGGCGAGTTTAAGGCTGTCAGAGACGATTTACACCGCCTTTGGAAGGTCAAGTCATGCGTAGATACTGCCGCCCGATTTAACGAGCGTACAGAGGAACAAAAGCTCCAAAATCGACCCCAAACACGACAGAAAAAGGAGGAACTATCCCGATGAATTACACCCAAGCACAGATTGACCGGGCAAACGCCGTCAGTCTGGAAGATTTTCTCCGCACACAGGGAGAGACACTTATCAAAAGCGGACGGGAATACCGTTGGAAAGAACATGACAGCCTGACCGTCCGGGGAAACAAGTGGTTTCGCCACAGCCAGAGCAAGGGCGGCTATCCCATTGATTTCGTCATGGAGTTTTACGGCAAGTCCTTTCCCGAAGCTGTTCAGATGTTGACAGGCGAAAACGGCGAGGGACAGACCGAAGCCACCACAGCACCGCCCACAGCGTTCCACTTGCCCTTGCACAACCGAACAGCCGACAGAGCAATTCAATATCTTTGCGAAAGCCGAGGTCTCAACAAAACGCTTGTTGAGACTTTTCTTCTTTCCGGGGATATTTACGAGGACGCAAAGCGGCACAATGTTGTGTTTGTCGGCAGAGACCGAAGCGGTACGCCGAGATACGCCCATGTGCGAGGAACGGCAGACCCATTCAGACAGGACATTGCCGGGTCTGACAAGTCCTATCCGTTCCGCTATGAGGGAAACGGCAATCAGCTCTTTGTCTTTGAAGCACCGATAGACCTTTTGTCCTTTATCTGCCTTTACCCGCAGGACTGGAAAAATCGAAGCTATCTTGCCCTGGGCGGCGTTTCGGGCAAAGCCCTTGACCGTTTCCTTTCTGAACGCAAGGACACCCGAAAAGTGTTCCTCTGCCTTGACAGCGACACCGCAGGAAGCGATGCCTGTACCCGACTGGCACAGTCCATTCCCGGCGAGATCGCCGTCATTCGCCTTGTCCCGGCAAGGAAAGACTGGAACGTTGTTCTCCGTCAGCAAGGGGACATTCCCAGCCGCAAATTCATAGCCGAGACAATCACGCTGCGAGAGCTGCCCACCGCCCAGCCTGTCCCCATGCTCCGCATGGCAGATGTGGAGCTTACGAGCGTGGATTGGTTATGGTTTCCGTATATTCCCTTTGGAAAGCTGACCATCATACAGGGCAACCCCGGCGAGGGCAAGACCTACTTTGCCATGCGTCTTGCGGCGGCTTGCACCAACCGAAAGCCTTTGCCCGGTATGGAGACAATTGAGCCTTTCAATATCATCTACCAGACCGCAGAGGACGGTCTGGGCGATACCGTCAAGCCCCGGCTGATGGAAGCGGAAGCAGACCTTGAAAGAGTGCTTGTCATTGACGATAGGGACACACCGCTGACCCTTGCCGATGAGCGCATAGCAAGGGCAATCCGTGAGAACAACGCAAGGCTTGTTATCATTGACCCGGTACAGGCGTTTCTGGGCGCAGATGTGGACATGAACAGAGCAAACGAGGTGCGCCCGATATTCCGCAGTTTGGGAGACATTGCACAGGCTACCGGGTGCGCTATCGTGCTGATCGGACACCTGAACAAAGCCGCAGGAACGCAAAGCACCTATCGGGGATTAGGGTCTATCGACATCACGGCGGCAGTCCGCAGTCTGCTCTTTATTGGCAAGCTGAAGGACAGTCCGACAACGAGGGTGCTTATCCATGAGAAAAGCTCCCTTGCGCCGCCCGGACAGTCCCTTGCCTTTTCTCTGGGAGATGAGAAAGGTTTTGAGTGGATAGGGGCTTATGACATTACCGCTGACGAGCTTCTTGCCGGGACAGACACCGCCAAGACCGAGAGCAAGACCGCACAGGCGCAAATGCTCATTCTGGAACTGCTTGCGGACGGAAAGCGTATGCCGAGCGCAGAGTTGGAAAAGGCAGTCAATGAGCATGGGATTTCTTCACGCACCATGAGAACGGCAAAGAGCCGTATCGGGGACAGACTTGTGACCGAGAAAGACAGCACAGCATGGGTCTGCTATCTCCGAAACTGACAACAGGAACACGGCAAGCGTGGCAAAGACGGCAAGGTTTTTATAGATACCTTAATGTTGCCGCCTTGCCTTGTTCCATCATACCGACACCGCCCGATGATGAACAGTCACCGGGCATTTTTCATTTACAGGAGGATTTTGAATGAACAATACCGCAACTAACACCGCCACTTGCCCGACTGTCAGAAAGCAGATCGGCAAGACAACCTATATCGTCCGTGTCCATTTCAGCCAGACCGCAAAAGAGACGATGGAGGACAAAATCAAGCGTCTGCTCCGTGAGGAAGTCCGCAAAATGTGACTTCTTTGTGAATTTGATGAAAAAGTCCTTGACTTTTCGTCTCTGGCAAGACCGCAAAAAGCATACTTATCTCATGCGGCGCGAGGTTAGCCCCATTCGACATTAAGGAGCTGCGGGAGCTTATGGAAACCGACGAAATGGAGCTTGACACCATAGGTGACAGAAAGACCGCCCTTTTCGTGATTATCAGCGACACCGACGACACCTTTAACTTTGTCGTGAGTATTCTCTACACACAGCTATTCAACCTCTTGTGCGACAAAGCAGATGATGAATACGGCGGGCGGCTTCCCGTCCATGTACGGTGCTTACTTGATGAATTTGCGAATATCGGGCAAATCCCCAAATTTGAGAAACTAATCGCAACCATACGGAGCCGGGAAATCTCCGCGTCAATCATCTTGCAGAGCCAGTCACAGCTAAAGGCAATCTACAAGGACAACGCCGATACCATAGTCGGCAACTGCGACACCACGCTTTTCTTGGGCGGCAAGGAAAAAACCACGCTCAAAGAAATATCGGAGATTTTAGGCAAGGAAACGATAGACAGCTTCAACACTTCCGAAACAAGGGGGCGGGAGCTTTCGCATGGGCTGAACTATCAGAAATTGGGAAAGCAGCTTATGACGGAAGATGAAATCGCAGTCATGGACGGAGGGAAATGTATCTTGCAGCTACGCGGGGTGCGCCCGTTCTTTTCGGACAAATTCGACATAACGAAACACCCGAAATACAAGTACCTATCCGACGCAGACCCGAAGAACGCCTTTGACATGGAAAAGCACCTTAAACGCCGCCCCGCCATTGTCAAGCCCGACGAGGTTTTTGACTATTACGAGATTGACGCAGCAGACTTACAGGAGGACGCAGACCATGAGGAAACGTAGCGCAGAGGAAAAACAAAAGCAGCTTGAACGGTTTTTAATGAATGTTGCGGAAGCCGCCGACGCTGCATTATGGGAGTATTGGCGGGAAAAGGAAGCGGAACACCGCCGTTTTGCAACGGAGTATGTCACGCGCCGGGGGCTTATCCCTCAACAGTGACAGCATGGCAGACCGCCGGGGAGGGGGGGACAGGGGAAGCTACACTTCCCCTACGCTGCCTTGCGGCAGCTACCCCTTTGTGAACTTGCGGGAAGCGAACACCTTGCTATGCAAGCTATTCACTTCCCGCAAGTCTGAATAATACCCGTCCGGCAGCACAGCGGGACACCGAAAGGAGGAATCGAAGCAATCACATATATCAATATCGGCTACATGATACGCGCCCCTACTTTCCGGCGCAGCACACAGCGGCAGGAGCCGCACCCCCCTACAACTGAATACCGCCGCGCCGCAGAACTTACGCAGCGCGGGGACAGCCGCCTTTACCAGAGGGCGGTTTTTTTATGCGGCGGCATACGCTGACCGCCTTTTGTCCGCTTGCCGGACAGCCGCAGACGCGGCAGAAAGGATTTATTTATGGCATTTTTCAATAGCGCAGTAGACGTTTTGCAGACCCTTGTTGTAGCACTTGGAGCCGGGCTTGGTATCTGGGGCGTTATCAATCTCATGGAGGGCTACGGCAACGACAATCCGGGCGCGAATGCTCATGTACGGTAAGGAAGCAAGCAACCGAAAACAAGAGATAGACCGCCAGCACTACACTATTCCGAACCAAAGACCAAAAGATAAGCATTGTGGGAAAATCTAAACTTTTGGAT
>JACRTJ010000018.1 GCA_014385265.1 Enterocloster hominis (ex Liu et al. 2021) | reverse complement strand
GGTTGGAGGAGCTTAAGAACATGAAGGCTCCCGGCACCTGGTTGAGGAAATAGGCAAAGTCCTCGCCTCCCATGTTGGGCGCGTCCACACGGTCGATGACGCGGCTCTCCCCGACCACCTCTCTTGCACAGTCTGCTGCCAGAGCCGCCATCTCTGGATCACTGATCACCGGCGGAGCTCCCCAGATCATCTCATACTCCACTTCACCGCGGAAGGTCCTGGCCGTGGCCTCCGCCACCTCTTTGATCCGTCTGGCCAGTTCCTGGCGGACGTCCTCCTCCAGAGCGCGGATGGTCCCCTCGATCAGAGCTTCCGATGGGATCACATTGTATGCGAACCCGGCCTCCATATGGCCGATGGTCAGCACTGCCGGCTTCGTGGCCGCGATCTCCCTGGCAACGATCTCCTGGAGATTAATCACAATATGGGAAGCGATATTGATGGGGTCCACGCCCTTTTCCGGTGTGGAGCCATGACAGCCGTTTCCCTTTACCCGGATCACGAATTTATCGAAGGACGCCATACAGCAGCCCGGCGTGCATACCATGGTTCCCGACGGAATGTCTTTAGAAAGTATGGTCCCGATATGGGTGCCGAACACTGCGTCCGCCCCCTGGATCCCGCCTTCCTTTATGGTGCGCTCCGCTCCTCTGGAGCCCTCCTCATCGGTCTGGAATAAAAGGCGGACTGTGCCTGGGATCCGTTCCTTATTTTCACTCAATACCCTGGCTGCCCCCAGGAGCATGGCCGTATGGGCATCATGGCCGCAGGCGTGCATGATCCCCTCATGCCGGGAGATATATTCCACCTCATTGGCCTCCTGGATGGGCAGGGCGTCCATATCGGCCCGGAGGGCAATGGTCTTTCCCGGCTTTCCTCCCCGGATCTCAGCCATAAGGCCGCTGTCGCTTTTATTTTCAGTAAATGGGATCCCCATTTCTGTCAGCTTCTTCATTACGTATGCCTTGGTCTCCGGCAGGTCTCCCCCGATCTCCGGGATCTGGTGCAGGTCCCTGCGCATGGTTACGATCTCATCCTGTAAATCTTTACAAATTTCCCACATATTTTTCTCCTTTTCGTGTCCGTCTGCTCCAGTATATGCGTTCCCAGCCTTGGCGGGCATCTGCCGGGACCGTACTGCAAAAGTCCCCTCCCCAGGATTTCTGAAATTTTCCGAAACCCGGGAAGGGGACCGCTTATTTCCGTATCTTAGGATTCGGAAGAATCAAGGCTTGCAGCCCTTGCTTCCACTTCCTTTTTCTGGACATCGCCAGGAGCCTGCTCATAACGGCTGAATTCGTAAGAATAAACGCCGATACCGCCGGTCATGGAACGGAGATCTGTATTATAGCCATAAAGCTCCGATACAGGCACGTCCGCTACGATCTCCTGCTTTCCTCCGTGTAAGGAGTTCATTCCCAGAACACGGCCTCTTCTGCGGTTCAAGTCTCCCATAACGTCGCCGGTATACTTATCCGGAACCACGACCTTTAAGGAGGCGATGGGCTCTAAAAGCACCGGACCAGCTTCCATAAAGCCCTTCTTGAAGGCCAGGGTCGCAGCCATCTTAAAGGCCATTTCAGAGGAGTCCACCGGATGGTAGGAGCCGTCCAGAAGAGTAGCCTTGATGCCGACCACCGGATATGCGGCCAGCGGGCCCTTCACGCAGCATTCCTGAACGCCTTTTTCCACTGCCGGGAAGTAGTTCTTGGGAACTGCGCCGCCGAATACCTTTTCCTCGAATACATACGGTGTCTCCAGATCGCCGGAGGGCTCAAAGGACATTTTAACATCGCCAAACTGACCGTGACCGCCGGACTGCTTTTTATATCTTCCGGGAGCCTCTACCTTTTTACGGATGGTCTCGCGGAACGCAAATTTCGGTTTGGAAAGCTCCACTTCTACCTTATAACGGCTCAGAAGCTTGCTTACAACTACCTCCAGTTGCTGGTCCCCAATGCCGTAAAGGAGGCTCTGGCGGTTCTCCGCATCGTTGACAGCCCGTAAGGTCAGATCCTCTTCCATAAGCTTTGACAGGGCGCTGGAGATCTTGTCCTCGTCTCCCTTTGTTTTTGCTGTATAGCGCATATACGTATACGGTGTGGAGATCTTCGGCTTATGGTAAACGATGGGGGCCGTCCGCAGGGCGATGGTGTCGCCGGTCTGGGTAACGGCCAGCTTGGCAACCGCTCCGATATCTCCGGCTTTTAATTCCGGGACCTCGATCACTTCCTTGCCCCTTAAAACATAAACCTTGGCGATCTTTTCTTCTGCGTCCTTATTGACGTTATAGATCGTACTGTCAGGCTTTAAGACACCAGTACAGATCTTCATCAGGGAATATTTGCCAATGAAGGGATCCACCACGGTCTTAAATACCTTTGCAGAAAGGGAGACTTCGTCGTTATATTTAGCTGTAAAACGCTCTCCGTTGGAAACGTCCACGCCGATGCACTCGCCAGCCTCATCCGGAGACGGGAAGTAGCGGTCAATGGCATTCAACAGAGCGTGGAAGCCCTGGCAGTTGATACCGGAGCCCATCATAACAGGAACGATATTGCCCTGGCAGACGTTGGTCTGTACGGCAGTATAGATCTCATCCTGGGTAAATTCCTCGCCGGAGAAGTAGCGCTCCATATATTCCTCGCTGGTCTCGGCAACAGCCTCGATCAGGGCGTCGCGGATGATCCCTAAGTTTTTCTTCGTATATTCGGGAATCTCACATTCCTCATAGTCGGACAGGTTCGTAAACCGTCTGCCTTCCATCTTAACAGCGTTTACGAAGCCGACGAATTTTTCATTTTCACGGATCGGCACCTGGAACGGGGCGATCTTTCTTCCAAACTGTTTTTCCAGCTTTAAGATCAGTTCACGGAAGGATGCATGATCATCATCCATATTGGTCACGAAAATGATCCTGGGGAGGCGGTACTCTTCACATAACTCCCACGCCTTTTCTGTACCTACTTCAATCCCTGCCTTGCAGTTTACAACGATAATAGCTGCGTCTGCAACGCTGACAGCCTCTTCCACTTCACCCACAAAGTCGAAATATCCGGGAGTATCCAGGAGGTTGATCTTAACCTTGCCTTCTGCGCCCTGGTATTCAATGGGGACCATGGTTGTAGAGATCGAGAACTGTCTTTTAATTTCTTCTTTATCGTAATCACTGATGGTATTTCCGTCAGAGACTTTTCCCATTCTCTTGGTCACGCCGGTCAGATAAGCCAGTGCTTCAGCGACTGTGGACTTTCCGGCGCCACCGTGGCCTAAAAGTACAACATTGCGGATCTGTTTTGTTCCATAAACGTCCATATTCATTCCTCCCGTACTGTTTTAGTCGTTGGTTTTCGGACAATTTCATTTTTATCTCCAAACCTATGAGGATATTCTACCAAAATTCATGCAATATTACAAGTAAAATATGCAAAGTGCACAAAATATTTTTCTAAAACATCGTGCTGATGGAAGATATGCTGTCATGGACTCCAGATTTTACTCTGTTTTTACATATCCTTGATTCATTTCATATCTCCATCCATTATACTCCACTCACCGATCAGAAAAACGACAGGAGGGCACTGAAATGATGAGAAAAAAACTTTTGATCTCTTTACTGGCTGCCATGACCGCGGCCGCCGCGTTACCCTTTTCTGCCTCTGCGGATGAATGGAAACAGGATTCCAGCGGCTGGTAGTATGAGGTCGATGACGATGACGACCGCGATGACGATTGATACCCTCTCAGAACTGATGCAGTATCTGAAATAGTTACAAAAACAGAGAGTCCGCCATTTTTAAGTGGCTGGCTCTCTGTTTTTCTATCTCCTATTTTTGCATTCCAACCGGCCGGGGCACGTCCTTTCCCTGGGACAGCTCCCTTAATGATCGGATTTCAGCCCCGCTCCGCACATGGTGATCAGGCAGTCTCTGGTCTCTCCGTTTTGGCGGCAGAATTCCAGGTAGGCCGCGTAATTGGCTGCAGTGGTGTGTTCACAATAGATCCCCTTTCCGGCCAGGATCTCCCTGGCCTCCAGGATCTTCTCCTCCGGAGCATGGATGAACTGGACATGATATTTATAAGCGTACTCCAGGATCTCTTCTCCCCGCATAGGAACTCCAATGGCAATGCCCTCGGCCAGTGTGGGCTCCGGAGATACCCTGGCGGGCTCCCGGCTGCCCTCCTGGGCCGCCTTTAATAAGGGATCGCATTTTTCGCTCTGGACCGCCAGGATCCGGGGCATGGAGACAATGGCTCCACTTTCCAGCAGATGCTCCAGGGCCTTTACAGCCCCCAGGAAAAGCGTACCGTTTCCCACGGGGATCACCAGATGTTCCGGGATCCTCCCCAGCTGCTCCATGACCTCGTAGATATACGTCTTTGTCCCCTCATAGAAAAATGGATTGTATACATGATTGGCGTAGTACAGCCCTTCCCGGTCGGCCTTTTCCCTGCACACGGCGGCACAGTGGTCTCGGTTTCCGGGCACCACCGTACATACGGCTCCGTGGGCCCGGATCATGGCGATCTTTTTAGGAGAAGTTCCCTGGGGCACAAAGATCTCACAGGGGATCCCGGCCCTGGACGCATAGGCGGCAATGCTGTTTCCTGCGTTGCCGCTGCTGTCCTGGACCACATAGTCCACTCCCGCCGCCTTACAATGGGCCATCAGAACGGCCGCCCCCCGGTCCTTATAGGAAAGGGTGGGCATCATGTAGTCCATTTTTAAAAGAACGTTCCCGTCCATGCGGACCACCGGAGTCATACCCTCTCCCAGGGTCAGCTCCCTCCAGCTTTCGTCCTCCAGAGCCATGTATTTCCGGTAGCGGAACTGGCTCCACTGGCTTTTGTCAATGCCGTCCGGCCTAAAGGGAGGTGGAGTAAAATCCAGCTTCCAGAGTCCCCCGCAGCTGCATCTGGCCTGGCGGGTGGAAACAGATACTTTTTTTCCGCATTTAGAACAGATATAATCCATACTTATTCCTCCTCTTTCCTGGCGCGGAGCTCATCCATCTGCCGGATGGCTGCATCCGCCCGGTTCATACCATATCCGATTCTTTTCTTCACACCTCTGCAATTTATCTTATCTTACATCCCGTATGAAAACCTGTCAATAGACCGGCTCACAGCGACAGTCTCCAGGGCATGAGCCAGGCAGTTTCTGGATTTTCTATCTAAAAAAGCCTCCGGCTGGGGCGGCCGGAGGCTGATACAAAAATAAGAGGTTGTATAATAGGAGGTTTCTATTGTTTTATAATTTCAGTCCCTCCGCGTACAGCCTGTACGTTTCCAGGCCAGAGAGATCTACGTCATTCAGAGTCACCGGCTCCCCTGCCTTCACATCCTGCAGGAGTACCGCTCCGTTTAAAAGATAAAACGGTGCCGCGCTTCCCACAGCTGCCCGTTCCAGAAGCTCCGGTGTCAGGCCATCGATTTCATGGTGATGGCCATGGACTGTGAGTACCGTCCCTGCCGGGATATCCCTCTGGGCGACGCCGGCAAGCACCGATACCTGACGGCATTCACTGTGGGTGCCGATCCCCATGAGATCTCCCTCCAGGATCGAAACCGGGGTCTCCAGCCCCATATAATGATAGGGGTGGTAGATACAGCAGTATTTCCCATTCCGGCTCATCACATGGCCCTTTCCCTTTAAGATCTCCCACATTTTTTTATTCTCACAGCGGACGATGACGAATTCACCGCCGCAGAAGCTTGCCTCATTCTTTTCCCGGAGATTATAGAACACATCCACCACTCCGGTCTTATCCAGGATCCCGCCGTCCTCTTTGGGAATAAAAATATCGGCCAGCTCACTGACCCTGGCCATGGGGTAGCTTAAGAATGGAGACGCCGGGACCAGTCCTGTGATATTGGACACCAGGTTCATCTCACAAAGATCTGCAGAGATCACCTCTGCATATTTGCCCAGCAGCTTTTTCCTGGCCTCCAGGGTTTCGGTCCCCTTATAGCTCCAGCAGTCCAAAAGCTCCGGAAGCTCCTCCGGTCCGCTGTTTCCGTCCAGATATTGGAAGGTCCCTGTCTCCCGGTCCCATACCATATCATATTCGCTGGATTTGCCGGCAGCGATCACCTCCAGGCCCAGAAGCCTCGCCCAGGAATAAAGGTCCAGGAGATTTCTCGGCTGATCCCCGTTTACCAGGGCATACACCGCATGGTTCTCCTCTGCGGTCTGGTTCAGTACAGGACCGCAGACACTGTCTGTCTCCTTGGAGACCATATACACGTTGATCCCTTTCCTCAGCGCCCTTAAGGCCGCGTCGGAGCTGACTGCCGTATTGCCGGTGCACTCCACCAATGCCGTGATCCCGCATTCCGTCACCAGACGGTAATCATCCACAATAAGAATGGCATCCTCAGATGCTGCCTTGATATCCTCCAGGCTATTGCACACCGTGATCCCAGCCTCATCGTAGCCGATCTCCTTCAGTACCTCCAGGCATTCATCCGTATGTCTGGAACAAATGACCCGAAGCTTCATGTGGGCCACTGTGGGGATCTGGGCCAGCAGCGTGTACCCATAGCCCTTGGTGGCTCCCACTACTCCCACCCGGGACACCCTTCCTGATCTGTCATTGAGAAGATTTGTATAATCCATAGATTCTGCTCCTTTTCTTTTATGGACGGAATACGATCTTAATGGCCGCATCGTCCTTATCTGCCAGGTCAAAGCCGGCCCGGATATTCTCCAGCCGGAATTCATTGGTGATCAGCGGATGGATCTTTACACTGCCCTGGATAATAGGCCGCAGGGTATCGGGCACCCATACATACCGCTCCTGCCAGGTATGATGCACCAGACAGGTATTGACAAATTCCAGGCCGTCGTCATGCCACCGGCTGATATTTAAATTCACCGGAGTGGTCACCCAGCTGTAAAAAACAAACTTTCCATTGTGGCGGATCATGGCGCTGGCGGCATTGAAGGATTCTGCCGTTCCGGCGGCCTCCACCACCACGTCGGCTCCTCGTCCTCCGGTCAGTGCCTTCACCTTTGCCACCGGGTCCTCTTCTCTGGAATTGATGACCACATCAGCTCCCAGGGATTTTGCCAGATCCAGCTTTCCATCCAGCACATCCACCACGATCACCTGGTAAGCGCCCTTCAGCCGGGAACACTGGGCAATGATCTGTCCCGCGTAGCCGCCTCCCATGACCACCACCGTATCGCCCAGCTGGACGCCGGTATGAAGTCCGGAGAACATGGCGCAGGCCGTGGGCTCACCCAGGGCAGCGATATCCATATCCAATCCCTCGGGAACCGGCTGGAGCTGGAAGCTTTTTGCCTTAAAATAATCCGCAAAGTTATTATTCCATCCAAAGGCCATGACCTTGTCTCCCACCTTGTAGTCACTGACGCGGCTTCCTACGGCTGCCACCGTCCCGCCGCTCTCATGGCCCAGAAGAAAGGGAAACTCCGGCGGCTGGCGGAACTCCGCCGTCTGGGGCGGAAGGAAGCCTCTGTAAAAGCTCTTATCCGATCCGCAGATCCCCATCATATGGTTCTTTACGATAATATCGTCCTCTCCGCATTCCAGTTCCCGCTCGATCAGCTCGATATCATAGGCTTTATTGAGCCTGGCTGCTCTTGTGATAAATTTTTCCATTTCTGCTTCCTTTCTGCAGTCTCTCCAGGACTGCGCCCCTTCGGGAGCAGACGCGGGCCGGCCGCTGCTGCGGCTTCCTCCCGCGCCCTGCCCCCGGCACATCAGATCACATGAAGGGCCACCAGCAGGCAGGTCACTGCGGCTCCCACAAAGCCGGCCACAGTGGATGCGCCGCCCACGGCGCGGATTCCCTGGTTCACATCCATATTGGACATGGAAACCGTTACCCAGAAGCCGGAGGAATTGGCATGCTTAAACATCAGCGCACCGGTACCGCAGGCCAGGAAGGCCGCCACCGGAGAGATCCCCAGGGTTGCCAGCATGGGCTCCACCAAGGCTGCCGCCGTCATAACGCCCAGAGAGTTGGAGCCAGTCACCACATGGATGATGGCTGCGATGATAATAGGGATCAGGATCGCCGGAAACGCGGACTGGGCAATGACTTCCGCAATCTTTTCAGCAACGCCCGCGTTCTTAACAAAGGTAGCCAGGGCTCCGCCCATGCCTGTTACCACAATGGGCATGGCCGCGGCATTGATCCCGTCGTTGACCCAGTCGTTCAGCACCTTTTTGCTCTTCCAATCCTTACCGGTCAACAGAAGGGAAAGGATACAGCCAGTGAAGAGAGCAGCCAGAGGACTTCCGATGAATGCGCAGAAATTGGCGATCTGCGTATCGGGAACCAGAACAGAGGCCGCTGTATTCACAAAGATCAGAGCCAGCGGGAACAGGATCGGGAGCAGGGATCTGGACAGGGACGGAAGCTCCATGTGCTCCGTCTCCCTGGCAGCTGCCAGGAATTCCTCCTTGGGAGCCACCGGTGTTTTTAAGGACATACAATAGAAGGTCGCCGCGATCACGCTGGGAACCGCAACGATGGCTCCCCAGAGGATGGCCTGGCCCAGCGGCACGTTCAGCAGGGCCGCAGCAGACACCGGCCCCGGTGTAGGCGGTACAAGAGACGCTGTGACCAGGGCTCCAAGATAAAGAGCCGTGCCGTAGCTCATCATGGATTTCTTCGTCTGGACTGCCAGCATGGACACGATGGGGATCAGAAGGATCACCACTGTATCGGCCCAGATGGGGATACCCAGGATGGCAGAGCTCAGGGCAATGGCCCAGATCATGTGCTTTTCACCCACAAGGCCAATGGCCCATTTGGTGATCCGGATGGCCGCTCCTGTCTTTTCCAGCACGGTTCCCATGGTACAGCCCAAAAAGATCACGATGGCCACACTTTTAATGGTACTGGAGAAACCGCTGTTGATGGTCCCCTCGATGTCCTGCCAGGGTGTCCCCAGGGCAATGGCCAGAATAAATGCCGACAGAAGGATTCCCATGGCGGCGTTGACTTTGCACTTGGAGATCAGCACGATCATCAGGACGATCACCAGAGCAAATACGATCAGTACGTACGATGTTGACATAAGTCAAACCCCCTTTTGTATTTTTCAGATATCCATGTTAAAAAGCAACCTTTATGCCAAACGGATCGTCCTGCGCAGATTTTCTTTTTGTGTCAGTGTTTTCCTTGTGTGTCCTGCATGGTCTTTTCATGCTGTTTTTCCTTTTTATGTGCATATTCAATAAAATTTAGTTGCAAATATGTTGCGATGCATCATTTGCATCGTGTTTCATCTCTGCACCATCCAGATTGTTTCAGACCGGGATCACAGATTATATTTTTTCATTTTTCTCCACAGGGTGGAGCGGTCCATTCCCAGAAGCCCGGCAGCCCGGACGCGGCTCCCTTCGCATCGTTCCAGGGCCTCCAGGATCCGCTCCCGCTCGGGCCTTAAGGGATCTGCCGGAAACGCCGTGCATGCAGTTCCGCTCTCCTTTGTTTCCGTTTTCCTTTCTTCCATGCCGGCCTCCTCCAGGTCCCTGGGATACAGGGCGCGGCTCAGGTCCTCTTTTGTCAGTATACTTCCGTCCCCAAGCACCAGGGCCCTCTCTGCAATATTCCCAAGCTCCCGTATGTTTCCCATAAAAGGATACTGGTACAGCAGCTCCAGGGCCTCCGGCTCCGTCACCGGAGCCTTCACACCCATATCCTGGCAAAGCTTCCCCAGCAGATGGCAGAACAGAAATTCCACATCCCGCTCCCTCTGCCTTAAGGGCGGCAGAAACAGCCGCAGCACATCCAGCCGGTACATCAGATCCTTCCGGAATCCTCCCTCCTCAGACAGCCTTGTGATGCTCTTGTTGGTAGCTGACAGGATCCGCACATCGATATCGATGACCTTATTATCCCCAATGCGGCGCACCTGCTTTTCCTGAAGGGTCCTCAGGAGCTTGCTCTGGGTGGAAAGAGAGATCTCCTCCACCTCATCCAGAAACAGGGTGCCTCCATGGGCCTGCTCAAACAGCCCCATTTTTCCTCCCCTGCTGGTGCCTGTAAAGGCTCCCTCCACATAGCCGAACAGCTCGCTTTCCAGCAGATTTTCCGGCAGGGCCGCACAGTTGATGGCTACAAAGGGACCGTTTTTCCTGCGGCTGCTGTTATGGATGCTCTGAGCAAACAGCTCCTTTCCCGTTCCGGTTTCACCCACGATGATCACGTTGGAATCCGTTGCCGCGTACCGCCGGGCCGTCTCTATGGTCTCCTTCATGGTCCCGCTCTCGTGGAGGATGTCGTCAAAGGTGTATCTGGCCTTCAGCCCCCGCTCGCTGAGCTTTCTCCTGATCTGGCTCTCCAGATTCTGGATCAGGGTGATATCCGAAAGGCAGATCACTGCTCCAGATATTTCCTTGTTGGCGATCACCGGACGGCAGCTCACCGACACCCTAGTCTTCGTTCCCGGTATGGTGAGGATCCGCCCGCTCTGTTCCAGGCCTCCCGTCATGACCGTCTCAAAATCCTTATAAAGATAGGGAAGAACGGTCTTCAGCTTCCGGTCCATGAGGCTCACATCTCCATTCATCTGCCGCACCACCCGGTTTCTGACCCGGATCACTCCGTTCCTATCCACGTACAAAAGACCGTCCTCAGAGGAATAAATGATCGTCTTATACATCTGGGAGATCACCCGTTCGCCGCGGATCCGGTCCACCGTGCGCACCGCCTCATCCACAGCCCGGGCCACCGTATCCTGGCCAGTTTTTATGACCACCGACGGGATTCCTCTGTGCTCTGCCAGGATACAGGCCGAATATCCCCCGACCACAGCGTCGCAGCCCGAAGCCAGGATCCTTTCCATGGTCTTTTCCAGATCGTCATGAAGCACCGGAGCAAACACCGCCGCATTGACCCCCACCATACGGCAGATCTCCTCAGCCTCAAACAGCCGGCTCTCAAAGCCACAGATGGCGATCTTTCCGGGATGAAAGAGCTTTTGGCACTCGATCACCGCCCGCAGCATATCATAACCGGAAATATCCAGACAGATGGTGGGTATGTTCTTATATCGGGCAATGGTCTTCTGGGCTGAATAGCCCCGGGCAATGATGGCATCGTATTCGTCTGCCGGCACATCCGGCGTATCCTCCACTGTCATCACCTGGACATCCGCGTCCAGGCGCTCTCTTTCCGGGTGATGCGCAAGCACGTAGTCTACGATCTCCTTCAGCTCCGGATACGGAACGATCACTAATAATCTTATCATGGGTTCCTCCTGAATTTTATGTTGCACACTTGATTGCATTTTCGTTGCATTGTTTCAAGTATACTGCATCATGATGCGTCCCGTCAACCAGGGGAGCGGTGGGACGCGGCGGATTTCCCCGGTTTCCGTCTGGCACAAAATTTGCTATTATATGTACAGCAACAGTAAATGTACCAAAACGCCGCCGGAGGAGGCAATTCCCCTCTCTGGAGGCGCAGATATAGGAGGAAACAGATATGGCAGTATTCGGATGTATTGCAGATGATTTTACCGGCGCCAGCGACGCCGCTTCATTTCTTGTAAAAGGCGGCATGAGCGTCCGCCTCTATAACGGGATCCCGGAACGCCCGGAAGACGGGGACAGCGCCCAGGCCATTGTCATTGCTTTAAAATCCAGGACACAGGAAACAGCACAGGCAGTGGATGACAGCCTGCGGGCAGCCAGGTTTCTTCTTAACCAGGGTGCACGGCAGCTCTATTTCAAGTATTGTTCCACCTTCGATTCCACCCCGAAAGGCAACATTGGGCCCGTGGCCGACGCACTTATGGATCTTATGGACGTGCCCTGTACCATTCTCTGCCCCGCTCTTCCCGTCAATGGCCGCACCGTGGAGCACGGACATCTGATGGTGAATGGCGTTCCCCTTCATGAAAGCCATATGAAAAACCATCCGCTGACCCCCATGTGGGACAGCAGCATCAGCCGGCTCATGGAACCCCAGAGCCAGTGGCCCTGTATCCCGATGGAGGATCCATCTTCATTTTCCCTGGAAAAAGCGGCAGAAAAGGCCGGTGCCAGAAGGTTCTATATCATTCCCGATTATAAAACCACCGAAGATGGCCGCGCCATCGCCGCAGCCTTTAAGTCCCTCCCCCTTCTCACAGGAGGAAGCGGACTCCTGGAGCCTCTGGCAAGACTCTGGTCCCAGGAGCTGGGAGGCGCTGCAAAAATCCCGGAAAGCCTCGTCTCCGGAAAAGCGCTCCTGCTGGCCGGAAGCTGCTCCCAGGCGACCCTGGGACAGATCGCCTGGTACGAAGCCCAGAAAAAGCCCTCCTATAAACTGGATCCCAAAGCACTGCTGGAGGGAAGACAGACCGTGGATGATGCCTGGCAGTTCATCCAGGAGCATGAAAACAGTTCTGACGCCGTTCTGGTTTATAGCTCTGATACACCGGAAAAGGTAAAGGAATTCCAGTCCCTGGGTGCTGAAAAAGTCGCCTCCCTTCTGGAGGACGCTGCCGCCCGGCTGGCTGTAAAGGCAGTAAAAGCCGGCTATACCAGGATCATCTCGGCCGGAGGCGAGACCTCCGGCGCCGTCACCAGAGCCCTCGGCTTTTCTTCCTATCTGATTGGAGAAAGCGTGGCTCCCGGCGTTCCCATCATGGTTCCGGCGAGGGAGCCCGGTGTCCGCCTGATTTTAAAAAGCGGCAACTTTGGCCAGGAGGATTTCTTTGGCCGTGCCCTTTCCATGACCGGCGGCACGGATCCCGTTCTGGACCAGAAGCTGTCCGACGCCGTCTGGACAGCCCGCAGCCTTTTTGACCGGGGAAAGACCAGTGGCTCCTCTGCCAACATGAGCTTCCGCCACAAGGACAGGATCTATATCAGCGCCACCGGCTCCTGCTTCGGGACCATGAAAAAAGAGGATTTCGCTGTGCTTTCCATGGACGGCACTGTGCTTTCAGAAAAAAAGCCCAGCAAAGAATGGCCTCTGCACCTGGCACTGTACGAAAAATCTTCTGAAACCGGGGCCGTGATCCATACCCACAGCACCTTTTCCGTCCTCTGGAGCTTCGTTCCCGCGAAAAATGACCAGGACTGCATCCCGGATCATACACCTTACCTGAAAATGAAGCTGGGAACCGTGGGACTCGTCCCCTACGAAAAGCCCGGCTCCGAGGCACTGTTCCAGGCATTCCGGGAGCGGGTGGGGGCTTCCGACGGCTTCCTCTTAAAAAATCATGGACCGGTCGTTCCCGGAAAATCTGTCATGGATGCCTTTTTCCGCCTGGAGGAGCTGGAGGAAAGCGCCCGGATCGCCTGGGAGCTTTTCCGGGCCGGTCTGGAATAGAAAGCCAGCCCTTCAATGGCTTTTTCGCTTTAGTGCGCTGAGTTTTTTGTTGACATTTACCAGGGGGTGATTTAAAATTTAATTCCAGGAGGACTTGATTATGAAAGATTTGACCATCGGTTTTATCGGGCTGGGACTGATCGGCGGTTCCATTGCCCGGGGAATAAAAAGAAGCCGCAGGGACGTGCGGATCATGGCATATATGAGGAGCCGGGATAAGCTGGAGCAGGCAAAAAGAGATGGCGTCGTGGACGTGATCCTGGACGGCATCGGCGAGGAGATCTCCTGGTGCGATCTGGTCTTTCTCTGCACCCCGGTGGAATATAATGCTTCCTATCTGGAGCAGATCCGCCCGCTTTTAAAGCCCGGCGCCCTGGTCACAGACGTGGGGAGCACCAAAACGGATATCCATGAGACCGTAAAGCGGCTGGGTATGGAGGAGGTCTTTGTGGGCGGCCATCCCATGGCCGGATCAGAAAAGACCGGCTATGAGAACTCCACAGACCATCTCCTGGAAAACGCATACTATATGATCACGCCCACAGAAAAGAGCACCCCGGAGCAGATCGGACGGATCCGGCGGGTGGCCCTGTCCATTGGAGCCATTCCCATGGTCACCGATTACCGGCAGCACGATTTTTCTGTGGCCGCCGTCAGCCATCTGCCCCATCTGGTGGCCTCCAGTCTGGTGAATCTCGTAAGGGATAATGACAATGAGGAGGAGCTCATGCGGACCATCGCCGCCGGAGGCTTTAAGGACATTACCAGGATCGCCTCCTCCTCCCCGATCATGTGGGAGCAGATCTGCATGACCAATACGGAGAATATCAAGGTACTGCTGCGCCGGTACATCCAGTCTCTTGAAACCATATATGAGGAGCTGGACCGCCGGGATGGAAGCTCCATCCACCGGCTGTTTGAAGAGTCGGGCGCATACCGCAACACCTTCTCCAGCCACAGCCGCGGCCCCGTGGCCCCGGATTATTCCTTTACCGTGGATATCGTGGACGAACCTGGCTCCATTTCCACTCTGGCCGTGCTCCTGGCCTCCAAGGGCATCAACATCAAAAACATCGGCATCAACCATAGCCGGGAAGAGGGCGAGGGCGCTCTCCGGATCTCCTTTTATAACCAGGACTCCGAAACCAGGGCCTATGAGCTGCTGAAAAAATACAACTATACGCTTATTAAATAGAAATGAGGCATTCCATGAAACTCTCTCCCGCAAAAAGCATCCGGGGCTCCGTTACAGTCCCCGGTGATAAATCCATTTCCCACCGCAGCGTCATGCTGGGCTCCATCGCCAGAGGAACCACGGAGATCCATGGCTTTCTGGAGGGGGCCGACTGCCTCTCCACCATCTCCTGCTTCCGCCATATGGGCGTGGACATTGAAAACAAAAACGGCGTGGTCACAGTCCACGGCAAAGGCCTCCATGGTCTTTCGGCTCCCTCAGTCCCCCTGGACTGCGGAAACAGCGGCACCACCACCCGGCTCATTTCCGGGATCCTGGCAGCCCAGGGCTTTTCTGCCGTTCTCACCGGCGACGCCTCCATCCAGAAGCGGCCCATGGGCCGGATCATCACCCCTCTTTCCATGATGGGGGCAGATATAAAAAGCATCCATGAAAATGGCTGTGCGCCGCTCCAGATCACCGGAAAACCTCTTTCCGGGATCTGCTACGACTCTCCTGTGGCCTCTGCCCAGGTAAAGTCGGCCATTCTCCTGGCTGGCCTTTATGCCGAAGGGGAGACCCGTGTCACAGAGCCCCAGATCTCCAGGAACCATACGGAGCTGATGCTGAAATTCTTTGGCGCGGATATCCGCACCGAGGGCTCCACCGCCACGGTCCGCCAGACGCCGGAGCTTTACGGGAACCGGATCACCGTCCCCGGGGATATCTCCTCCGCCGTGTACTTTGCCGCCGCAGGAATGATCCTTCCCAACTCTGAGGTGCTCATTAAAAACGTAGGGATCAATCCCACCCGCGCCGGCCTTCTTACGGTCTGTAAGGCCATGGGAGCTGACCTGACCCTTATAAACCAGGACCACAGCGGCTCTGAGCCCACCGCCGACCTGCTGGTACGCTCCAGCAGCCTCCATGGTACGGTGATCCAGGGCTCCGTCATTCCCGCCATGATTGACGAGCTTCCCACAGTTGCCCTTATGGCCTGCTTTGCCCAGGGCCGCACCGTCATTAAAGACGCCGCTGAATTAAAGGTCAAGGAATCCAACCGGATCGCCCTTGTGGCAGAAAATCTAAGGGCCATGGGAGCCGACGTCACTGAGACCGACGACGGCATGATCATCGACGGCGGCCGTCCTCTCCACGGCGCGTCCATCTCCGCCCATAAGGACCACAGGCTCGCCATGACCTTCGCCATTGCCGCCCTTGCCGCCGAGGGCAGCACCGAGCTTCAGGACGCCGACTGTGTTTCCATTTCCTATCCTGATTTTTATACAGATCTAAAAAGGCTGGTCCGCAGTTAAATACTGCGCCCAGCCCTTTCTTTTTCCTTCCCGTCCGGCGGGACGGGGATCAGTTAAATCCAAAAAACTTCTGTGCGATCTTATATCCGGCAATGGAGATCTGTCTTCCTCCCTTGCCGGGAAGGTTCATTCCCTGGCCCAGGAAGCCGAACCGGAGCCGTATGTACAGCCTGGGATTGGTTTTCTTCACATACTCCCAGAGCTCCTTCTTTTTCGCCATATTTTCATCGGTCCCGGACCGGATCGCCAGGATGGAGCTGACCACCATCATGATCTCCAGATACCTTGTCATATACCGCCTCAGCTTCTTATTCTGAAGCTTCGTCACATCATAATAGCCCATCATCAGCTTTGTCACCCGGATCTGCTGGTCGATGCGGCCGATCATCACCTGCTCGTTGACCGACTGGTCCGAGCGGCCGATGAAATACCGGTAAAAATTCACATCCAGATAGTACATCTTCCGTACATGGGGAAGGGGCTCGTAAACGAAGATATTGTCCACATAGAACGTATGCATGGGAAGCTCCAGGCCGCAGTCCCTTAAAAGCTCGGTCCGGTAAATGACCGAATGCATCAGGATGTACTGGCCCGCGATGAACACCTTCACATCATCCCAGGTGAACACCTCGTTTTTGGGAAGGGCTGTGTTGTAGTTCATTACTTTTTTATGCTTCGCACCCTGCTTCTCATACACAAAGTTGGTGATCAGCATATCCAGGGTATCCTTTCCGTACACGAACCGGCGCAGCGTATTTAACACCTGCACATACGCCTGCTTATTGACCCAGTCGTCGCTGTCCACTACCTTGAAGAAAATGCCTGTGGCCTCCCGGAGGCCTGCGTTTACGGCTGCGCCATGACCGCCGTTTTCCTGATGGATGGCGCGGCAGATCCCCGGATATTCCCGTTCATACCGGTCTGCGATCTCACCCGTATTATCCTTCTGGGATCCGTCGTCCACAATGAGGATCTCCACCTCGTCACCGCCAGGCAGAAGGGACCGGATGCAGTTTTCCATATACGCTGCCGAGTTATAGCATGGGATTGCGATTGATAACAGCTTCAATTTTTCTTCCTCCTAAGGTCAGATTTTGCCATATCTTCCATCATCATAGCATACTTGTGGTAAAATTGCAAAAATTTCCTTCCACCCGCCGAAAAAATGTGATATGATAGGAGAAATAGAACAATCCAGTGAAAGGAACTGATCCATATGGCAAAAAAGAGACTTGTACTGGCCCTGGGCCACGACGCCCTGGGAACCAATCTTCCGGAACAGAAGGCAGCGGTTGCCAAAGCCGCAAAGACCATTGCAGATTTTATCCAGAACGGCTGGCAGGTGGCCATCACCCACGGAAATACTCCCCAGCTGGGAATGATCCATACAGCCCTGAACGAACTGGCCCGGGAGCATAAGGAGTACACTCCGGCTCCCATGTCTGTCTGCTCTGCCATGAGCCAGGGATATATCGGATATGATCTCCAGAACGCCCTGCGTACAGAGCTCATCAAGCGCGGGATCTACAAGCCCGTATCCACGATCCTGACCCAGGTGACCGTGGATCCCTATGACGAATCCTCCTACACTCCTCTTAAGGTGGTGGGCCGTACCATGACCGCCGAGGAGGCAAAGGCTGAAGAGGAAAAGGGCAATTTCACCGTTAAGACAGAAAACGGCTACCGCCGGATCGTGGCCGCTCCCAGACCTGTGGCCATCGTGGAGATCGACGCCATCAAGGCCCTTCTGGAGGCAGACCAGCTTGTCATCGCCGCAGGCGGCGGCGGAATCCCTGTTATGGAGCAGGGATCCAGCCTGAAGGGCGCCAGCGCCATCATCGAAAAAGACCGGGCCGCAGGGCTCCTGGCAAAGGAAACCGACGCCGACGTTTTAATGTTCCTAACCGGCGTTGACAATGTTTCCCTCAATTACGGCACGGATCACGAGGTCCATCTGGACAAGGTCACTGCCGCCGACGCAGACCGCTACGCAAAAGAAGGCCAGTTCTCCGCAGGCTCCATGCTGCCTAAGATCGAGGCCTCCATCGACTTCATAAACGCAGGAAAGGGCCGCCACGCCATCATCACCTCCATGGATATGGCAAAAGACGCCCTGGCCGGACGGGGCGGCACCACCATCGCATAGTCCCGGAGCCGGAACATATCTGGAAAACCATGGAAGGGGCTGTATGGAAGCGCTCTGTACCGGAGCGGTGATGCAGCCCCTTTATCAGCATTGGGAATCTGGTATAAGATAAACCGGCTGGGCCGCAGGGTCCGGCCCTGTCTCTGCGGTCCGACACTGTTTCCGCAGACCCGCATCGTCCCTGCCGCCGCGCCGGAGCGCAGGCCAGCCGCATTTTATATAAGGAGAAATGAAATGAGAAAGAGATCCTTTTTAAGAAAAAGCCTGATGGCTTTATTTCTTGCAGCTTCACTTTTTAACGCTTCTGCTCTGCCCGCCCGGGCAGATTTCGGTATAGAGCCCATGCGGGTAGCGCCCCAATACGGTGCCACAGGCTACCCGATCGTCATTAAGTCCCAATACCAGGACGGATTCCTTCAGCCCTACGAGGAGGAATATTATGCTAAAATGCCTGGTCTGGTTTCCGCGGTCGGCAATACAGGTCTGTTTGAATACAACGGACAGGTCATCTATCTGGAAAACTCAAAACAGCAGAAGGTGGCACTGGTAACACATAGTCATAAAAATTCCGATGGAACCTTCTCCACCTACACCCTGTACTGCGATCCCCAGGGACGTATAAGAGAATACACAGAGGAAGCAAAGGCTGCCATCGACGCGGAGATTGCAGAGCATCTGGCCCAGCTGGAGGCAGAGATCCAGACACAGTATGGAGTATCCCTTTCCCATAGAAAGGCGTTTTCTGTTGATGAGAGACATAAATTTGCCCGCACAGTGAAGAAGATCCTGGCTCTTTGTCCGGCAGGCAGTATCCGGATCATTGCCGATGCCACCCAGGCGGCTACGGGAAAGCCTTTAAAATTCCAATCCATCTATATTGATTCTGAGGGGAATAAAAATGCCAACGGGTGGGTCGATGGAACCTATTCCTACGATTCCAACACGGTCGAGACCAATGGTTATCTGATCCCGGCATGCCACGAACTGGGCCACGCAATGGAATCGACCCTGAGTAAAGCCTCCGGAGGAAAGCTCCGCCAGGACTTTGCGGCAATGAACGGCGGACATGTGTATGATCTCAACTACTATTATAACGGCGCTCCTCTTGCCATGCAGGAGGGAGGCGTACCGCCCTGCTTTAAGCGGGATTATGCAGCAACCTCATTTTCAGAGGACTTTGCTGAGACATTCTCCGATGCCATGGCTTTCTCCACAGCGGAGCTGCAGGAGGCAGTAAACTGCGGCAATATGGCGGCGGAGTATTTTCAGAAGGTGGTCTATGTGAAGCAGCTGTTCAACCAGTACGCCGGAGCGACCGTGTTCCAGTAGCCTGCCGGGACTGGCCGCGTTCCGGATGTCTTCTGGGACCAGCCATGCTCCGGATGTCCGCCGGGACCGGTGGCGTTCCAGCAGCTGGACGGGACTGGCAGCACCCCAGCGGCCCGCCGGGATCACCCCGATCCCGGCCAGCCCTGGAAAACGCCCATGACCGCCGATCCGTCCGCAGTATATGAAAAGGAGAGATCATGCTGCCCGATATCAATGTTTATAAGATCCTGGAGATCATCGGGACCATTGCCTTTGCCAGCTCCGGCGCCATGGTGGCCGTAAAGCGCCGCCTGGATTATCTGGGGATCGTGGTCCTGGGCGTCACCACCGCCGTGGGCGGAGGGATGTGCCGGGATATCCTCATCGGCCAGACGCCTCCGGGAATGTTCCTGGATCCCACCAACACCATCATCGCCTTCTGGACCGTCAACTGTATGTTTCTGACCATCCGGATGAAATGGAGCCAGCTCCTGCATCTCCAGGGGGAGACCTATGACAATATCATGAATTTCCTGGACGCAGTGGGACTTGGGCTTTTCACTGCCACCGGAGTCAACATGGCCATCAGCGCCGGTTTTGGAAACAACGGCTTCCTCTGCGCCTTTCTGGGTGTCATCACCGGCGTGGGAGGAGGGATCCTCCGTGACATCCTTTCCGGACAGACCCCTGTGGTCCTTAGGAAGCATATCTACGCCTGCGCCTCCATTGCCGGAGCCGTCTCCTATCTGCTCTTTATGCAGGCCGCAGACCACAACCTGTCCATGTTTTTAAGCTCCTCCATCGTGGTGATGATCCGTCTTCTGGCCAGAAAGTATGACTGGAACCTCCCGGGAGCCCAGTAACTATCGCAGCTCCTTTTCCAGCTCTCCGATCTGGGATTCGCCCACCACCCGGATCCCATATCCGGATAAAAGGGCCGCGGTTTTTCCCATACCCGGGACCAGGGTATGGGAAAAGCTTCCGTTATAAATGCCGCTGCATCCGCAGGAAGGACTTTTTTCTTTTAAGATGGCGATGGTGCAGCCATATTTTTTTGCTTCTCTTAACGCCAGATCCGCTCCCAGGAGAAATTCAGCAGTCACATTCCTGTCCTCTGTATTGACAACGACTCCGTCGTTCTCCCGCACCTCAGAAGCCGGTCTCGGGGTGGAAAGCCCTCCCAGCTGCTCCGGGCAGACCGGATGGAATTCTGCCTTTCCCTTCATTCGCTCCATAAAATCCAGAAGCGCTTCATTTCTGTTATTTCCTCCATCCCACTTGCAGTTCTCGCCTGTAAGACAGGCGCTCACAAGAATCTGTATCATAATGCTCTCCCCTGTTTTCAGTATAAAAACCGGGGATGTCCCTGTGGTTCCACAGAAACATGCCCCCGGTTCCTTCCGGCGTTTTCCGCCATTTTCTTTTTGTATCCGATTACTGGTTTTTCTTGCTGATCATGGCCCTCTTTCTCAGGGTGGGATCCAGGATCTTCTTTCTGATCCTTAAGTTTTTGGGTGTTACCTCCAGGAGCTCGTCGGTGTCGATAAAATCCAGGCACTGCTCCAGGCTCATGTCCTTGGGCGGAGTCAGCTTAAGAGCCTCGTCGGAGCTGGAGGAACGCGTGTTGGTCAGCTTCTTTGTCTTGCATACGTTCAGCTCAATATCCTCGGCCTTGGGGCACTCTCCCACCACCATGCCGGAGTAGACCTTAACGCCTGGCCCGATGAAGAGGTTTCCTCTCTCCTGGGCGTTGAACAGGCCGTAGGTGATGGATTCACCGGCCTCGAAGGCGATCAGGGAACCGTTCTTTCTGTAATTCAGCTCGCCCTTAAACGGCGCATAGCCGTCGAAGATGGTATTTAAGATACCGTTTCCCTTGGTATCGGTCATAAACTCGCCGCGGTAGCCGATGAGACCTCTGGACGGGATAGAAAATTCCAGTCTGGTATATCCGCCGTTGGCCGGGCTCATGCCCTGAAGCTCTCCCTTTCTGCTGGTGAGCTTCTGGATCACGGAACCGGAATACTCCTCCGGAACGTCCACATAGGCCAGCTCCATGGGCTCCAGCTTTCTGTTTCTCTCATCGTATTTATAGATCACCTCTGCCTTGCTGACCGCAAACTCGAAGCCCTCCCGGCGCATGTTCTCAATGAGGACGGACAGATGCAGCTCGCCGCGGCCGGAAACCTTAAAGCAGTCGGCGGAATCCGTCTCCTCCACACGCAGGCTCACATCTGTATTCAGCTCCCGGAACAGACGCTCCCGGATATGGCGGGAGGTGATGAATTTCCCCTCCTGGCCGGCCAGGGGACTGTCGTTTACCATGAAGTTCATGGAAATGGTGGGCTCAGAGATCTTCTGGAACGGGATCGCCACCGGATTTTCCGGAGAACAGATGGTGTCGCCGATGTGGATATCCGGGATACCGGACACAGCCACGATGGAGCCGATCTCTGCACTCTGGACCTCCACCCGGTTCAGGCCGTCAAACTCATACAGCTTTCCGATCTTCACTCTCCGTCTCTTGTCCATGTCATGATGGTTTACGATGACGCAGTCCTGATTGACCCGCAGGGAACCGTTGTCGATCTTTCCGATCCCGATCCGGCCCACGTACTCGTTATAGTCGATGGTACTGATGAGAAGCTGGGTATCAGCCTCCGGATCTCCCTCCGGAGCCGGGATATAGCTGATGATCGTTTCAAATAACGGGCTCATATCCACTTCCAGATCATCCAGCTCTTTTTTTGCAAAGCCGGCCCTGGCAGACGCATATACAAAGGGGCAGTCTAACTGCTCGTCGGAGGCGTCCAGATCCATGAAAAGCTCCAGGGTCTCGTCGATCACGTCCGCCGGTCTTGCCTCGGGACGGTCGATCTTATTGATGCAGACGATGACGTGCAGATCCAGCTCCAGGGCCTTCTGGAGCACGAATTTTGTCTGGGGCATGGGCCCTTCAAAGGCGTCCACCACCAGGACCACGCCGTCCACCATCTTAAGGACACGCTCTACCTCGCCGCCGAAATCGGCATGGCCTGGCGTGTCGATGATATTGATCTTTACACCTTTATAAAATACTGCGGTATTCTTAGAAAGGATCGTGATACCGCGCTCTCTCTCAATGTCATTGGAGTCCATGACGCGCTCCACCACTTCCTGGTTGGCGCGGAACACGCCGCTCTGGCGCAGAAGCTGATCCACCAGAGTGGTCTTGCCGTGGTCTACATGGGCAATGATCGCTATGTTTCTGATATCCTCGCGTTTGATCTTCATAAAACTCCTCTTTCCTGACTCAAAACTGATTTACCGACTCTCGATTATAGCATCATAAGCGGTAAAATGCAATCAAATCTTAATCTTCAAACAAAATTACTTCCTTATTTAATATACCGTACCAGATCTCGTCTCCCTTTTCCAGCCTGGCACCGCCGTTGGTCCCCTCAATGAGCTGCTTCTCCAAAGCTTCATAACGCTCCACTGGCACCAGAAGCTTAAATTCCACCTGGTCCGTATAGATACTGTCCATGACTGTTATATTTTCCTGGGCGAGGATATACTGGATCTTCCCAACGCCCGTATATCCGGTCCTTACATCCATCTGGTATGCGCGGAACTTCTCTACGATCTGGCTGTTTAAAAGGCCTTCCTTCACAGCTCCCGAATAAGCGCGCACCAGTCCCCCGGTCCCCAGGAGGGTTCCCCCGAAATAGCGGGTGACCACCACGCAGAGGTCATGGACATCCTCTCCCAGAAGCACGTCCAGCATGGGACGTCCTGCCGTCTGGGCCGGCTCTCCGTCGTCGCTGCAGCGGGTCAGCTCATGGTTCCTTCCGATGGTAAAGGCCGAACAGTTATGGGACGCGTCCCAGTATTTCTTTTTCATTTCCGCGATAAAGCTTACCGCCTCCTCCTCGGACTTTACGGGTCTTGTGGTGGCGATGAACCGGGATTTTTTTACCTCTGTTTCACCCTCTCCGCCCTCATAAAGGATCTTGTAACGATCTGCCATACAGTGCCCTCCCTTGTGTCATTTATTTCTAAATCCGTAATTTTTTCTTACTGATTCCCCACTTTACCGTCAAAAATATCATAATACAAACAAAACTTTTCCACAATAGGTATTTATTATTCTGGAGAAGTTTGTTATAATGGGGAAATATAAAGGAGGCTTCCTGAATGAATTATGGAAAAAACGAAGTAGCCAGAAAGCTGCAGAGGTCCAGTTCAAAAGCCCAGAAAGTCGCATCCAAGCTGGTCCTATGGCTTGTGAAGCTGGTTCTGGTCCTTTTTACTGTGGGAATCATACTTTCTGTGAGCCTGGGCTACGGTATCTTTAAAGGGATCATCGACGCTGCGCCGGAGATCGACGTGGCAAGCATTGAACCCAGCGGGTACGCGACCATGGTTTATGACAGCAAGGGCAATCTGACGGAGACTCTGGTGAAGTCCGGATCCAACCGTCTGGAGGCCACATACGAAGAGCTGCCCCAATGCCTGATCGATGCCTTTGTAGCCATTGAGGATTCCCGTTTCTGGTCCCATCACGGCGTGGACCTGCGTTCCATGATCCGTGCGGCCGTGGGGATCCTGACCAACAATCCCGCCGGCGGCGGCAGCACCCTGACCCAGCAGCTGATCAAAAACAATATTTTCGCCGGCGGAAACGAGGATTCCTTCGGTGAAAAGCTGGAAAGAAAGCTCCAGGAGCAGTATCTGGCCCTCCAGCTGGAAAAGATCATGGACAAGGAGATCATCCTCAAAAACTATTTAAACACCATCAACCTGGGAAATAACACCCTGGGTGTGAAATCCGCCGCCAAGCGGTACTTTGGGAAGGACGTTTCTGACCTGACCCTTTCCGAGGCCACAGTCATTGCCGGTATCACCCAGAACCCTACCAAATACAATCCTCTGTCGGAAAAAGGTCAAAAAAACAACGAGGAAAAGCGGCGGGTGATCCTCCAGTATATGTATGAACAGGGAAAGATCTCCAAGGAAGACCAGGAGGAGGCCCTGGCCGACGACGTCTACTCCAGGATCCAGAATGTGGATCTGGTGACCCAGGAAAGCCAGAACCCCTATTCCTATTTTACGGACGAGCTGACCGAGCAGGTCATGACGGCTCTCCAGGAGAAGCTGGGCTACACAGAATCCCAGGCCTCCAATCTTCTGTATGCCGGAGGACTTTCCATCTATACCACCCAGGACCCGGATCTCCAGGCCATTGTGGATGAGGAGGTCAACAACCCGGATAACTATGACGTGGTATACTACTCCGTCGATTACCGTCTTTCCATCCAGCATGAGGATGAGACCGTCACCAACTATTCTGACGAGACCATGAAGACATATTACCGGACGGATCTGGGACAGACCTCCTACGACGGCCTGTTCAAAACAAAGGAGGAGGCAGATGCCGCCATCGCCGCCTATAAGTCCGCTATGACAAAAGAGGGCGATACGGTCCTTGGAGAGGTGGTCTACTACATTTTACAGCCCCAGGTTTCCTTTGTCCTTATGGACCAACACACCGGTTATGTAAAGGCCGTCAATGGAGGGCGCGGAACCAAGGAGATCAGTCTTTCCCTGAACCGGGCCACCAACACCCTGCGCCAGCCAGGCTCCACCTTTAAGGTATTGACCGCCTTTGCCCCGGCTCTGGATACCTGCGGAGCCACCCTGAGCACTGTTTACTATGACGCCCCCTATACGGTGGGACAGAAGACCTTCCGGAACTGGTATGCAAAGAAGGGCTATATGGGTTACAGCACCATCCGCGACGGTATCGTTTATTCTATGAATATTGTGGCCGTCCGCTGTATGATGGAGACAGTGACGCCCCAGCTGGGAGTGGAATATGCCCGGAATTTTGGGATCACCTCCCTGACAGAAACAGATTATAACGCAGCCACAGCCCTGGGCGGCATCACCAAGGGAGTTTCCAACCTGGAGCTCACCGGCGCTTATGCGGCCATCGCCAATGGCGGGATCTATACGAAGCCTGTTTTCTTCACAAAGATCCTGGATCATAATGGAAAGGTCCTTCTGGAAAACGAGCCCCAGACCAAACGGGTCCTCAAGGATTCCACGGCCTTCCTTCTGACCGACGCCCTGGCAGAGTCCATGGAAAGCAGCCGCATGTACGCCTCTCCCGGCGTCAGCTTAAATTCCACCAGCGTTCCGGCCAATATCCCAGGCATGTCCAATGCAGGAAAATCCGGTACGACCACCAGCAATGTAGATATCTGGTTCGTGGGCTATACGCCCTACTATACCGCCGGCATCTGGTCCGGCTGCGATGATAACCAGAAGATCTCGGCCATCGGGAGCAGCACTTCCTACCACAAACGAATCTGGAAGCAGATCATGGCCCGTGCCCACGAGGGACTGGCAGACACTGGCTTCCCGGTTCCCGACTCAATTGAGACCGCCAGCGTGTGCCGGAAGTCCGGAATGCTTCCAAACCCCGGTGTCTGTGAAGCAGATCCCAGAGGAAGCGCCGTTTATACCGAGTATTTTGCCAAGGGTACCGTTCCCACCCAGGTCTGTGACCACCATGTGGCCATCACCGTCTGCGGCGAATCCGGCGGGCTTCCCACGGAATTCTGTCCGCTGGAATCCAGGCACAGCCGGACTGTACTGGTAACGCCGGAGGGAGAATCCGGCGGCACCGACGACTCCCGGTACGCAATGCCCGGACCGTGTACAGTCCATACCCAGTCTGCTGTGGTGCTGCCCTCGGAAAACGAGACCGCAGCCCCCGACAACGAAACTGTTCCGGAGACCACCGCTCCCTTTATCCCCAGCTCACCGCTGGATGATATCTACATCCCTGTGGGACCCGGATACATGTAAAAGCAGATATAAAATGCGCCCCAGCCCTTCAGTGATCTGAAGCAGCCGGGGCGCATTTTTATCTGTATCCGGATTTCTGCACGTTTCTTTTTACGGAACCGGATCCTGGCAGATCCCCACAAACAGGATCTGGCCTTTATTTTTTACTGCATAGAGGAACGGCCGGTTTAAGATCATTTCGGCCCGGCCCTGGGGAAGGGCGGCTCCTGCCCATAGGATCTCTGTAAACGCAGCCGCCTCCACACCGTTTTCATCGATGCCGATATGTACCTCCTGGGCAACGTCTGAAAGGCCCAGGGGCTTCTGGTCTGAGATCCCGGAAAAATCTGCGCTTTCCCCAAAGGCCTCATTTAATCCCAGGGTCTGGAGCATTTCCTTCATCCCCTCCGCCTTATACCCGTAAGAGAATTTCGGTACCTTCCAGACCACCTCTCCCACGCTCTGGCCATTGGTCCCGGAAAGGGCCTCCCTCAGGGTTTCTTCCGACTGGACCAGCTCCTGGACACCGACGCCCTCATCCGGCAGAACGAATACCACGGCTCCGTTTTTCAATGCCAGCTCTGAGGCAGTAAAGTTTTCTCCTTTCCGGAAACCGGTGGAGCCGTTCTCCCGGTTCATAAAATCACAAACGATCTCCTGTCCGTCATCCGTATAAAACACATCCTCCTCTGTGGTCTCCGGAGAAAACCGGTCCTGCCACTGATCGTAAAAATAAATGGTATTCCTTAAAGAAAGCTGCACATTTTCCGGAAGTGGAGCCGGCTCCGGCTGGATCAGCCCTCTAGTGCGCTCCTTCACCCAGCCGGCCATGGCCTCTCCAGCCTCTCCGCTCTGGAGATCCCCCTGGAACACGTCCGTATAGAAATATTCCGAAAGCCGTCCGGCAAATGCTTCCTTTAAAGGAAGGCTGTCGTCGGCCCACAGGGAGTTGGCGATCTGAAGAGAATAGAGAGACGAGGTATGGGGCTCCTCTCCGGCTCCTGTCCTGTTTTTCTTATTGGGCACGTGATAAAGGATCTCAAAGGAGCTTTTGCAGTCCTTTGCCAGCTCCTGGACGCTGTCATATCCCAGAAGGGACAGGAACTCCTCTTCGGTTTTTCCCTCAGCGCCCTGGGCCGCTGCCGCCAGGGCGTAATAAAGGCCCAGGGGTGAATAGGCTGTATTCTCCTTTTTGTCCTTAAGGAGCTCTGCGGCTGTTCCATAGGAAAAATCTGAATACGCAGCCAGGAAGGCTTCCGGGAGGCTTTGATTCCGCTCTGCCTCCCACCGTTCCTCACTATTTTTATACACCGGCTCCGCCGGGAACCGGACCTCTTCCAGGCGTCTTACGGCCTGTGTGCCGTTTCCCGGGCTGCATCCGCAAAGCGCAGTCCCTGCTCCGATGGCAGCCAGCAGACAGCAGATCCTTTTATAGCTTCTCTTCCATTCCTCCCGTTTCATGGTCTTCTCTCCTTTCTTTTGCATATGCGCGACCTTCTTTTATCTTCATTATACCGGAACTGCTATCCGGATGCTTTAAATTTTATTTACAGTTTTCTGTGGATTTCCCTTTGAAGCTTCGGAACACAAAAAAACGCAGTGGTCGATACCGTCTGGCTTATTACCGGACCTTTAGGAATGGCAAAACCGAAGCGTGAAGTGTAGATCGACGCCATTATCCTGAACGGGATCTAAGGATCGGCCTTATACTTGCGACGCAAATGTCGTAACTTTATTATGAACTTTCTACGGTTCTGTTGATAATTTGAGAAAATCGCGGTATACTATCAGTTCTCTGACCAATCCTACGAATATAGCCAATGCGCTGACCAGTATGAAGAACGAAAAGGTCAACTCCACTCTGGTTTCCAACTATGTGCAGCACATTATCGATTCGTTCCTCATTTCCATGGCAAAGCGCTATGATGTGAAAGAAAAGACCTATTTCAAATATCCAAACAAATACTATTATACAGATATCGGCCTCCGTAATGCCCGATTGAACTATCGTCAATACGATCCCGGCCACATTATGGAAAACATCATCTACAACGAACTTCTGAGCAGAGGCTATTCCGTTGATGTTGGTGTTGTAACGGATCGTACCGGCGGTGCAAATACGCAAAAAGAAATTGACTTCGTTGTTAATGATGCAGATAAAAAAATCTACATCCAGTCAGCTTTCCAGATGGATGCGGATAAAAAGGAATCCTCTGAGCTTGCATCGCTAATCCTGACAAAAGACTTTTTCAAAAAAATCATTGTTCGCATGGATATCCCTCATAACTTCTATGATGACAACGGGATCTTCCATTGCAATCTGATTGACCTGCTGCCTGGTCGTGTAGAGTTGTTCTAACCAGCAAACCAGGCTGATACTGCAAATACCATTTAGGAGCAGCCCTTCGGAGCTGCTCCTATTTTTACATCATTCGGCACCGTCCGCTGTATTCTTGTGGTGTGGTATAAAATGCATTCGGGAATGAAAAAAGGACGCCCGCCAGGAACGCCCTTTTCGTCATACTATCTGATTCTGCCAGCCTCTGTCCAGCTATAAGATCACCTTCGCCGGACACTTCTCCGCGCACTTTCCGCAGTTGGTGCACTTTTCATAATCAATAACAGCCACATTGTTGTCCATATGGATGGCGTCGGCTTCGCACTGCTTCGTACACAGGGTACAGCCGATGCATCCGGCGTCGCATTTTTTCTTTACATCAGCGCCCTTATCGTGGGAATTACACTGAACAAGATGCTCTGCCTTATAGGGCACCAGATCGATCAGATGGCGGGGACATACGGCCGCACAGGCGCCGCAGGCCACGCATTTCTCCTTATCGACCACAGCCACGCCGTCCACGATATGGATGGCGTCAAACTGACAGGCCTTTACACAGCTTCCGGAGCCCAGACAGCCATAAGAGCATGCCTTATCTCCGGCTCCCGGAACGGCTGCGGCGATCTTTACGCAGTCATCCATACCGTAGTAATTATACTGGACGTTTGCCTTATCGCAGGTGCCCTTACATTTTACAAAGGCCACCATCTTTTCCGCAGCGCCGGCTTCCACGCCCATGATGGCCGCGATCTTATCGCCCACTGAAGCGCCGCCCACCGGACACTGGTTTACTTTTGCCTTACCTTCCACAATGGCCTTGGCCAGGGCGTCGCAGCCTGCATATCCGCAGCCGCCGCAATTATTGCCCGGAAGCTCTGCACGTACAAGGATCTCTCTCTCATCCACCTCGACCTTGAATTTCTCACTGGCGATCCCCAGAAGAATACCGATGACGATACCGACGATACCGACCACGGCGGCCGCGATGATAATACCTGTAATATTCATCCCTCGCCCCTCCTTAAATCAGACCGGAGAATCCGAAGAATGCGATGGACATCAAGCCTGCTGTGATCAGAACGATGGGAGATCCCTGGAAAGAATGGGGCACATCGTTATACTCGATCTTTTCACGGATACCGGAAAGCAGGACGATGGCGATCGTAAATCCAACAGAAACGCCGATACCATTGACAACGCTCTCAACAAAGTTATATTTCTCCTGCACATTGGTCAGGGCCACGCCTAAAACGGCGCAGTTGGTGGTGATCAGAGGCAGGTATACGCCCAGGGCCTCGTAAAGGCTCACCATGTTCTTCTTTAAGAACATCTCAACGAACTGTACCAGAGCGGCGATCACAAGGATAAATACGATGGTCTGGAGATACTCGATCCCCAGCTTTACCAGCACAAAGTCATAGATCAGGCTGGTACAGGCCGATGCGATGGTGATAACGAATACGACCGCAGCGCCCATACCGGCCGCAGTCTCCGTTTTCTTGGATACGCCAAGGAACGGGCAAAGACCGAGGAACTGGCTTAATACAACGTTATTTACCAGGGCGGAGCCGATGGCGATCAATAATAGTTCTTTCATTACTCCACTTCCTCCTTAATTTTCTTTCTTTGCTGCGTCTGCCGCTTTTGCTTCTTCAGCGGCCTTTTTCGCTGCCAGTGCCTTCTCTGCCGCCGCCTTTTTGGCTGCCGCTGCTGCTGCCGCCGCTTCTGCCTTTTTCTCTGCCAGCACTGCATGGTTCGTCATGCCCGTGCAGCCGGAACAATGGAGACAGTCACCGCCGCAGGCCAGGTCAGACCTGGGAGCGTCGCCGTTGGTGGCGCTGGGAAGACGGAGCTTGTTCTGGAGTGCAGAAAGCATGGCCAGGGTAAATAAAGCTCCTGGAGCCAGGATCATGATGGAGATATGGAACTGCTCCGGAATGATCACATGGCCAAATACGGCTCCTGCACCGATGAGCTCACGGCACATTCCAATGACTGTCAGGGACAGGGAAAAGCCCAGGCCCATTCCAAGACCGTCAAAGAAGGACTCGGCCGGACCGTTCTTGCAGGCGTAGGACTCGGCGCGGCCAAGGATGATGCAGTTTACCACGATCAGCGGGATATAGATTCCCAGGGATGCGTACAGGGACGGAACATAGCCCTGCATCAAAAGCTGTACGATGGTAACCAGGCTGGCCACGATCACGATGAAGGCCGGAATACGCACCCGGTCCGGAATGATCTTTCTCAGAAGAGAAATGATCAGGTTGGAAAACATCAGTACTGCTGTGGTGGAAAGGCCCATACCCAGTCCGTTGATGGCCGATGTGGTGGTGGCCAGGGTCGGACACATACCTAACATCAGGATGAAGGTCGGGTTTTCCTTAATAATACCGTTATATAGACGTTCTGTGCATTTATTCATGAATCCCCACCTCCTAGTTCATGCAGTTATGCAGGTAATATAAGGCTGCATTCACTGCGTTTGTCACTGCATTCGAAGTAACGGTGGCGCCGCTGATGGCATCGATCTCATTGTCTTCAGAGGCTCCAGTCTTTGTGACCGTTAAGGAATCTGCGTTCTTTCCCACATACTGGTCCCGGAAGTCCGCCTCCTTTGCCTTTAAGCCAAGGCCCGGGGTATCGTTGATCTCACGGATCCCCACGCCGGTGATGGCTCCGTCTGCGTCAAAGCCCACGGAGATCTTCACGGCTCCTCCGTAGCTGTTGTTAGAAAGGGAGTTGATGACATGGCCTGTGACGGCTCCGCTCTCGTCCTTTCCTTCAAGGACGGACTCAATGGCAACGCTGCCGTAGCCCAGTCCCTCCAGCTCGCCGCTTTCTGTCAGGACAGCGATCTTTTCGGCAGAGCCCTCCACCTCGGAGAATTCTGCTGCGGTGGAAAGCACCTCTTTATACGTTCTGTTGTTTGCCTCAATGGTGGCCCGTTCGATGGGCGCCTTGGTGATGTCGTAGACAAAGCCCAGGCAGACGCCGGAGATCAGAGTGATCGCGAACAGGATCAGGGCATCTTTCATAAAACCGGATTTACTTGCCGCCATGTTTCTTACCCCCTTTGCCGAATGCTGTCGGGATCGTTACCCTCTCGATCAGCGGAACCAGCATATTGCAGAAGATGATCGCATAGGAAACGCCCTCTGCGCTGCCGCCGAAGATACGGAAAAGCCCTGTGAGGATACCAAGACATACGCCGAAAATGATCTGGCCTCTGGGAGTGATGGGGCTTGTGACATAATCCGTAGCCATGAAGAATGCGCCGAAGATCAGGCCGCCGCCGCAGAGCTCAGCCAGCACATAGCCCATGTCCTGGCGTCCGAAGATAAATGCGAACACAGCGAAGGTCAGGATATATGTAGCGGGGATCCGGATGGAGATCACCTTTCTCACCAGAAGGTACGCCGCACCGATCAGAAGGGCGATAACGGATACCTCACCGATGGTTCCCGGGATCTTGCCGATGAACATGCTCATCAGGTCATATTCGCCGCCGGCCTTGATCACTGCCAGGGGAGTGGCTCCCGCCACAGCGTCTGTCACAGGATCTGTGAACCGGGTCATGGAGCCTGCAAATGAGATCAGAAGGAAGCATCTTGCTGCCAGGGCCGGGTTCATCCAGTTCTGGCCAAGGCCGCCGTAAAGCTGCTTTACGACAATAATGGCAAACATGCCGCCCAGCACCGGGATCCATAAGGGGATCGTCGGGGGCATATTAAGGCCCAGGATCATACCTGTTACCAGGGCGCTGCCGTCGCTGATGGTGATGGGCTTTTTCATCAGTGTCTCAAACACATACTCACTCAGGACACAGGACAGCACCGTCGCTGCAACCACCACCAGGGAATAGAATCCAAACTGCATCACGCCCCAGATGGTGGCCGGGAGCATGGCGATGGCCACGTCATACATCAGATTCTGTGTGGACACGCTGCTGCGTACATGAGGCGATGATGATACATTCAGTAATTTACTCATTTCTTCCACCTCCTACGCTTTCTTTTTTCTCTCAGCCATCACAGCCTTGCGCATTTCCTTAAATGCCTGGGTAAGGGGTCTGTGGGCCGGGCAGATAAAGGTACAGGAGCCGCACTCACAGCACTCCATACCGTTTAATTTTTCAAAGGCTGCCAGATCGTGATGCTCCGCGGCCGTCATTAACATCTGCGGCACCACCCGTCCGGGACATACGTCCACGCAGCGTCCGCAGCGGATACAGGCTGTTTCAGCATTGGCTGCCACCTGGTCCTTTGTAAGGCAGGTCAGGGCCGATGAGGTCTTCATCACCGGGATATCGTAGGAGAAAAGCGCCTGGCCCATCATGGGACCGCCGGAAAGGACCTTCTCCGGCTCTTCCTTAAAGCCGCCGGCCGCCTCGATCAGCTCCTGGTAGTTGGTGCCCAGCCGTACCTCGAAGTTCCTGGGCTCCCGGATGGCGTCGCCTGTGACCGTGATGATCCTCCGGATCAGCGGCGTGGTCTCACACACAGCATTATAAATAGACACCACTGTGTCGATGTTGTCCACGATGCAGCCTGCGTCTGCCGGGAGCATGGTGGAATTGATCTCACGGCCTCCGGTGACGGCATAGATCAGGAAGCGCTCGCCGCCCTGGGGATACTTGGTCTTTAAGGTGCACACCTGGATCCTGGGCTCATCCTTTACAAGCTCAGACAGGATCCGGATGGCCTCCGGCTTGTTTTCCTCAATGCCGATGACGCCCTTTGCCTTATCAAACAGCTGGAGGATCACCTTAAGGCCTCCAACGACCTTCTCCGGCTGTTCTAACATGACCCGGTAGTCCGAGGTCAGATACGGCTCACACTCTGCGCCGTTTACGATCACGTAATCGATCTCCTCTTCGTTTTTCGGAGCCAGCTTGACGTTGGTGGGGAAGCCTGCGCCTCCCAGGCCCACGATACCGGCTTCCTTTACGATGTCGCGGATCTCCTGTTTGGAGAGAGCTGTGTAATCCCGCTTCTGGCCAAAGCCCTCCACGGTCCTGTATTCTCCGTCATTTTCAACGATAATGGACTGCACCATGCTGCCGTTGGCCATAAGACGGGGCTCGATCCCCTTTACGGTCCCGGATACAGAACAGATCACATTGGCAGAAATGAAGCCGCCGGCCTCTGCGATCTTCTGGCCTGCCAGAACAGTGTCGCCCTTGGCCACCAGCGGTTTTGCAGGAGCGCCGATATGCTGGGAAAGAGGGAATACCAGCTCGCCTTTCGGCTGGATCACCTGAATCGGCTTATCGGAAGACAGTTCTTTTCCCTCATAAGGATGAACGCCGCCTATAAATGTGCTCAGACCCATTTAACAAACCTTCTTTCTCTAAATATTCGTAATACCATCAGACTTCAGTATAGCATATTTCAATAAGATGTACAATTAGTAAACCCTTTGCATATTAACAAAATCGTAAGTTTTAGGCCCTTGTACTTAAAAAAATGCAAAATCAAAGGCCATGGACTTAACAATCTTAAGTCTGCACTTAAAAATGTTAAGTCCATGTTCAGGTTTATTCCAGTTCTGCCCTGCCCGTATACAGGCTGTAATACCGTCCCTTCTGGGCCAAAAGATCGTCGTGGTCCCCCCGCTCGATGATCTCTCCGTTCTCCAGCACCATGATGGCGTTGGCGTTCCTCACGGTGGAGAGCCGGTGGGCGATGACAAAGGTGGTCCGGTCCGCCATGAGCCGGTCCATGCCCCGCTCGATGTGCTTCTCTGTCCTGGTATCCACGGAGCTTGTGGCCTCGTCCAGGATCAGGATGGGAGCCCTGGAGACCGCCGCCCGGGCGATGTTTAAAAGCTGGCGCTGGCCCTGGCTCAGATTGGCTCCGTCGCTTTCCAGTACCGTATCATAGCCCTTGGGAAGACGCATGATAAAGGAATGGGCCGACGCCGTTTTCGCCGCCTGGATCACCTCTTCATCCGAGGCGTCCAGCCGTCCGTACCGGATATTTTCCATGACCGTTCCCGTAAACAGATGGGTATCCTGGAGCACCACAGCAATGTTCCTCCGCAGCTCCTCCCGCTTTATATGGCGCACATCCACGCCGTCGATGGTGATGGAGCCGGACTGGATATCGTAAAACCGGTTCAGCAGGTTGGTGATGGTGGTCTTTCCAGCCCCGGTGGAGCCCACAAAGGCGATCTTCTGTCCCGGTCTGGCGTAAAGGCTGATGTCCTTTAAGATCAGCTTCCCGGGATCGTATCCGAAATATACATGCTCCAGGGAAACATGGCCCTTCATCCCTTCCATGGAAACGGCATCCGGATCGTCCTCTGGCTCCGGCTCCTCATCCATCACCGCAAAAACACGCTCCGCGCCGGCCAGGGCCGAGAACACGTTGGAAACCTGCATGGAGATCTCGTTGACCGGTCTGGAAAACTGTCTGGAGAAGTTTAAGAACACGGTGAGTCCGCCCACGTCAAAATTCTTTATAACGCACAGGAGGCCGCCCACACAGGCCGTCAGGACGTAGTTGATCTGGCTCAGATTGTTCATCACCGGCCCCATCATCCCGCCCAGGAACTGGGCGCGGATCTGCTTATCCTTCAGATCACTGTTTAAGATCTCAAACTCCTCCTCCGCCACGTCCTCATGGCAGAACACCTTCACCGCCTTCTGGCCGGAAATGGTCTCCTCAATATAACCGTTTAAGGCTCCCAGGGCTGACTGCTGGGCATTGAAATATTTCTGGCTCCGGGAGGCCACGGCCCCTCCGGCCTTCAGCATCAGAGGGATCAGCACAAGGGTGATCACCGTCAGATACACGTTTGTATACAGCATGAGCCCCAGGGTTCCCACAATGCTCAGTGCCCCGGAGAAAAGCTGCACCAGGGTGCTGCTCAGCATATTTCCTATGGTGTCCACGTCGTTGGTGAACCGGCTCATCAGGTCTCCGCTGCTGCTGGTATCATAAAACCGCACCGGCAGCCTCTGCATCCTGGAAAACAGGTCGCCCCGGATCCGCAGGAGGGCATCCTGGGCCACGTCCAGCATGATCCTGGACTGGAGATAGCTGGCGGCCACACTGGCCATGTATACGGCCGCCATGACCGCCAGTCCCCCTGCCAGACCAGAAACGCTCCCTGCGCTTCCGTCCGCAGGAGCGATAAACTGGTTGATGATGGGCCGCAGCATGTAAGCGCCGGCCAGGGATGTTACAGTACTGATGAGGACGCAGAAAAATGCCAGCCCCATTTTCAGCCTGTCCTGCTCCAGATAAGCCATAAGCCGCTTTAATACTGCCTTCATCTCCCTGGGCTGTCCGCCTCCCCGGGCATTGCCGCCCCCTCTGGGGCCTCCGGGACCGGGGCCATGCCCATGGACAGGCCTCTGGGCGGTCCGGCTGCCGTAACGCCGTCTTAAGCTCTTCTCCCGTTCTGCTCTCAGTACGCTGCTCATGCTTCCGCCTCCTCTGCTCTATTTTCTCCAGTCTGGGTCACATAGATCTCCTCATAGGCCCGGCATGTCCTTAAAAGCTCCTCATGGGTGCCTGAGCCGATGATCTTTCCGTCGTCCAGCACCAGGATCCTGTCTGCGTCCTGGACTGAAGAGATCCTCTGGGCGATGATGATCCTGGTGGTATCCTTTAATTCATTTTTAAAGCTTTCCCGGATCGCCGCCTCTGTGGCCGTATCCACGGCGCTGGTGGAATCGTCCAGGATCAGGATCTTCGGCTTCTTAAGAAGGGCTCTGGCAATACAGAGCCTCTGCTTCTGGCCGCCGGACACACCGGCCCCGCCCTGGCCGATCTCTGTGTGATAGCCGTTCTTAAAGGCCGTCACAAAGCCGTCAGCCTGGGCGTTCACTGCCGCCTTCACAAGCTCTTCCCGGGAGGCGTCCTCGTCTCCCCACCGGAGGTTTTCCTCAATGGTCCCGGAAAAAAGCACGTTTTTCTGCAGTACCATGCCAACACCATTCCTCAGGTTTTTAAGGGAATAATCCCTCACATCCACTCCATCCACCAGGACCGCTCCCTCTGTCACATCATAAAGCCTGGGGATCAGCTGCACCAGGGAAGTTTTCCCGCTTCCAGTGGCTCCGATGATGCCGATGGTCTGGCCCGGCTCCGCCTTAAAGCTTATGTGCTCCAGGACCCGGTCGCCGCCCTTTCCATAACCAAAGGACACGTCTTTAAATTCCACGCTTCCTTTTTCCACCCTCAGTTCCTTCCTGGCCGCCTGGTCATCGTTAAGATCCACCACCGTATCCAATACCTCTGTGATCCTCTTTAAGGACGCCCTGGCCCTGGAGCTCTGTAAAAATACCATGGAAAGCATCATCAGGGACATGAGGATCTGGACGATGTAGGTGGTAAAGGCCGTCAGGTCTCCCACGGGCATGGAGCCTCCGATGATCAGGTTTCCGCCATACCAGACCACCGCCAGGGTGGTCACGTTCATGGCAAACATCATCACCGGCATGGTGGCGATAACGATCTTTAACGCCCTCATTCCGCTGTCCCTCAGATCCTGGTTAAGGCCGGAAAACTTCCCGATCTCAAAATCCTCCCGCACGAAGGACTTGACCACCCGCACGTTGGTAAGGGATTCCTGGATCCCGGAATTCAGCCGGTCCAGCTTTTTCTGCATGGCCTCAAACCGCGGGAAGGCCGTTTTCAGGATCAGCCCGATGGCCAGGGAAAGAAGGGGGATCACCACCAGCAGGATAGCCGCCAGCCTTCCATTCATCATAAATGCCATAAATAATGCCCCCACAAACATCCCAGGAGCCCGCAGGGCCATTTTTAAGCCCATGGTCAGTACATTCTGCACCTGCTGGATATCATTGGTCAGGCGGGTCACCAGGGAGCCCGTGCTGAAGCTGTCTATGTTGGCAAAGGAAAACTGCTGGACCTTTTTAAATACGTCTCTGCGCAGATCCGTGGTGAAGTTTATGGACGCCTTTGCCGCAAAATAGGAGCCCAGGATGCCTCCCACTGCCATACATACCACCACTGCCGCCATCAGAAGTCCCGTTTTTAAAATATATCCCGTATCTCTTCCGGCCACGCCGTTGTTGATGATCAGGGACATGAGCTTGGGCAGCGCCACCTCGCCCGCCACCTCTGTGAGCATCATGAGGGGGCCCATGAGAAAAGCGCCCAGGTACGGGGTGATGTATTTCTTATAACGCTTCATATCAGTTCCAATCCTCCTTTTTTGCCTGCTGGAGCATCTGCTCGAGATTTCCGGAAAGCTTCTGGAGACAGCTGTAAAAGCACTCCTTTTCCTCAGAAGAAAAGCCTGCGAACATTCCCTTTTCCACCCGCTTAAAAAGGTCGATGCTCCGCTCCACTTCCTTCCGGCCCTTCTCCGTGATCCGTATCTTATTGTAACGGTTATCATCCCGGTCCACGATCCGTCCCACATATCCGCCCTTTTCCAGTTTCTTTAAGGTCACGGCAACAGCTGCCGTGGACACGTTCTGGATCCTGGCCAGCTCCTTCTGGGATGCATCCGGATATTTATAGACGCACATCAGAAGCTGGTGCTGGACCCGGTACAGGCCGTCCTTATTTAAGTAGTGCTCCAGAAGCGTCCGGTGGCATTTTCCCACCCGCATGAACGCTTCTACGATCTTGTGATCCATGGTCTCCCTCCTTTTATTCCGGCAGAGCCTCCATCAGTCGATTAACCAATTAATAATTAACTAGTTAACTATCATAGAAATTATAATCCCCCCTGCCGCTGCTGGCAAGGGGGAAATTTGTGAAAAAAATGTGTTTTTTACTCTCCATCCTCTTTGGGAAGCTTCCTTTTCAGCATCAGGAAGCAGGCGATGTGGACCGCCCCTGTCACCACCCAGGTCACTGGATAGGAAAGGTACAGGGTCGTCAGGCTCCGGCTCCACTGGAAAACCGTGAAGATCCAAAGGACTCTCAGGCCGCAGACACCGATAATGGATACGCACATGGGGATCACGGAGCTTCCCAGGCCCCGGATACTGCCCACCATGGTATCCATGATGCCGCAGAGGAAGTATGTGGTCCCAAACACCGCCATACGCTTTAAGCCGAACTGAATCACCTCCGGATCCGAGGAATAGATCCGCAGCAGGCTCTCACCGGCAGCAAAGGCCGCCAGGCCCATGCCCAGCCCCACCGCAGTCACAACGCCGACGCAGGTGAGGGTGATCCGGCCGATCCTCTTATATTTCCGGCCGCCGTAGTTCTGGCTGGTAAAGCTTAAGTTCGTCTGGTAGATGGCATTCATGGCATTGTAGATAAAGCCCTCGATATTCTGGGAGGCCGTGTTTCCTGCCATGGCGATGGAGCCGAAGGAGTTGACCGACGACTGGATCAGCACATTGGAGATGGAGAATACTGCGCCCTGCATCCCGGCAGGAAGACCGATCTTGGCGATCCTCTTAAGCTTTACCTTACTGATCCGCAGATCCCGGATCCTGAGCTTTAAAGCGCCCTCGCTCTTTACCAGGCACCAGAATACCAGGCCCGCAGAGATCACCTGGGAGATCACCGTGGCCAGGGCAACGCCGGCCACATCCATATTCAGGGAAATAACAAAAAACAGATTCAGGACCACATTCACCACGCCGGCTGCCGTAAGGAAATATAAGGGACGCCTGGTATCGCCCACAGCCCTCAGAACGGCGCTTCCGAAGTTATAGAGCATGGTGGCCGGCATCCCGGCGAAATAGATCTTCATATAAATGGCGGATTTATCGATCACATCGTCGGGAGTGCCCATCAGCTCCAGGAGAGGCCGGGTCACAAGAAGTCCCAGAGCCACCAGGAACACGCCGGACAGCAGACTGATGGCTACGGCTGTGTGGACCGTCTCATTGACGTCCTGATCTCTCTTTGCCCCGTAATACTGGGCCACCAGCACGTTGACTCCCACGGACAAACCGATGAACACATTGATCAGCAGATTGATCAGAGCGCCGGTGGAGCCCACGGCCGCCAGAGACTGGCTTCCCGCGTAACGGCCCACGACGATCACGTCTGCGGCGTTAAAAAGAAGCTGTAAGATGCCGGACAGCATCAGTGGAAAAGAATAGATCAGGATCTTTCCCAGGACTGGTCCGCTGCACATGTCCATTTCATAGGATTTCTTCATTGTACCTTCCTCTTTCCTTTTATTTTTGTGCTGCCGGTGTCGGATCCCGACAAAAAAAGCTTTCCGACGGATCGGAAAGCTTTTACGGCTTTTAAAGAGAGCTGCTAACCAGAATCGAACTGGTGACCTCATCCTTACCAAGGATGCGCACTACCGACTGTGCTATAGCAGCGGGTTGTTTTCTTAAGCCTCAGTTATAATAACATACGTCTACGGATTTGTCAACAGGAACTTTAAAATTTTTTTTACATATCTTAAATTAAAAAACACAGAGGTTTTTTCATGCCAGAAAACAACGAGATCAGAACTCCCAGAGAAGGGGCCGGAACCGCCCCGGAAGAAACGAATGCCGGCGCAGCAGCGGCATGGCCGGATATTTCCGGTGTTCCTACCACGCCTGTGGCGCCTCCAGGCGGCGAGCCCGTGTGGCCGGACAATGACCTGGCCGGCGTCCCCACCACGCCCGTGGCGCCTCCAGGCGGTGAGCCTGTCTGGCCGGACAATGACCTGGCCGGCGTCCCCACCACGCCCGTGGCGCCTCCGGGCGGTGAGCCTGTCTGGCCGGACAATGACCTGGCCGGCGTTCCCACCACGCCCGTGGCGCCTCCAGGCGGCGAGCCTGTCTGGCCGGGAAATACGTTTCCGTGGCCGGTGCCTCCGGTCTTTCCCTTCCCTCCGTCCTCTCCCTATTCCAGCCAGGTCCGTTTCTTAAACGCCTCCACCAACGGCCAGGATCTGGACGTATGGATCGACGGAAGGAATATTTTTTCCGGTTCCACCTTCGCCACTGTATCCTCCTACATCCAGGTGTCCGACGGCTTCCATACCGTCACTGTGCGCCGTACCAACGGCCCGGCCCTGTACCGGAGGACCCTATCCTTCATTTCCGGGGAAAAGGTGACCATGGTGCTCCTTGACACGCCGGGAGGCATCACCCTGTCCCGTGTCTCCGACATGGGCTGCACCAATATCCCGGCAGGCTACGGCTGCCTCCGGGTGGCCAATATGTCTTACAGCGGCTCCAATTACGACGTACGCACCTTTAATAACCAGATCGTCTTCGGCGGCGTGGGCTTTAAAGAGGTGACCACCTTTAAGCAGACGGCAGCCGGAAACTATACATTTTTCGTCACCGCCTCCCAGGCGTCCCTTACGGGCTTTGCAGAGCTTCCAGTGATCCTCCTGACGGCCATCACCGGCGGCTGCTCCGCCTGTATGGTAAACGACCCGATCATGAGCTTTGGCATCAGCGTGCGGCCCGGCCGGGTCTATACGTCCTACATCATCGGAAATCCCTGGTCCAATCTGTACCGGGTATATACCCTGGAAAGCTGAGCTTCCAGGCCTATGGCACAAAACAGGCGGGTACATCAGACCGTACCCGCCTTCTCTGTTTCTTATTTTTTTCCCATCCTCTGTCTCACGATCTCATAAGCCAGCACACCGGCGGCCACAGACGCGTTTAAGGAATCGATCTGCCCCTGCATGGGGATGGAGGCCGTCATATCGCATTTCTCCCGGACCAGCCGGCTGACTCCGTCGCCCTCGTTGCCCACCACCAGGCCGATGGGGCCCGTAAGGTTCACCCGGTACATCACATCCCCGCCCATATCGGCGCAGACGAACCACAGGCCGCGTTTTTTCAGATCCTCGATGGTGGCCGCCAGATTGGTCACCTTTGCCACCGGCGTATAATTCAGCGCCCCGGCTGATGTTCTGGCCACTGTTGCCGTAAGACCGGAGGCGCGGCGTTTGGGAATGATGACGCCGTGGGCCCCTGCCAGATTGGCAGTACGGATGATGGCACCCAGGTTATGGGGATCCTCAATGCCGTCCAGAAGGATCAGAAACGGCGGCTCCCCCTTTTCCTCGGCAGCCTTTAACATATCCTCCACCTCTGCATATTCATAGGCTGCTCCATAAGCGATGACCCCCTGGTGGTGGCCCGTGTCAGACATCTGGTCCAGCCGCTCTTTGGGCACAAAGGTGATGATGGTATCGTGTTTTTTTGCTTCCCGCAAAATGCTCTTTACAGGCCCGTCCTGGCATCCGTCCAGGATAAACAGGCGGTCAATGGGCTTTCCTGCCCGGAATGCCTCCAGGACCGCGTTGCGGCCTTCTATGGTCAGTTCTTCATATCTCATCTTCCGTCTTCCTCTTTCAGTTCTCCGATTTTTTCAAGTCCCAGGCTCACCACCTCTGTGAGCCGGTCAAACCGCTCCGCCAGATAAAGATATCCCACCAGGGCCTCAAAGCCTGTGGCCATGCGGTATTCCTTCATGGTGGCATTTTTAGCCATGGAGCCGGATTTGGCGTTCCTCCCCCGGCGGCAGACCGTCTTTTCCTCTTCGGTCAGCTCCTCCCACACAGCCAGCAGAAGCTCCATCTGGGCCGACGCCTTCACAAGCCCCGCCGTATGCTTATGGAGCTTGTTCACCTGGACGTTGCCGTCGTTGACCACCTTGGTGCGGATCATGATCTCATAGACCGCATCTCCGATATAGGCCAGCACCAGCGGCGAATACTGGGAAGCGTCCGCCTCCTTCAGCCGGAACGCTTCCTTAAACCGGGAAAAAGAGTTTACGCCCGTTTCCATTTTACTCCCTCTCTGGTATCCTCCAGGATGATCCCCATATCCAGGAGCTTTCCGCGGATCTGGTCGGCCAGGGCAAAATCCTTTGCCTTTCTGGCAGCCTGCCTCTGGGCGATCATATCCTCGATCTCAGAATCCAGGATCTCTTCCTTTTTCTCTGTGATGATCCCAAGAACGCCGCAGAGCCGTTCAATGGTCTCCTTCATCCAGCCCACATATGCGCTGGTGCTTTCCGCAGATGCAGTGGAGTTGCTGAGCTTTACCAGCTCGAAGACTGCGGATACGGCGTCGGCCGTATTGAAATCGTCCTCCATGGCCGCTTCGTATTTTTCCACCAGCTCCATGGCCTTTTTCTGGTTTTCCAGTTCTGCGGCGCTCATGGTTCCGGCAGCCGCCTTTTCCTCCAGCTCCTTCAGCTTCTCAACGCCTGTAAGGATACGGTCCAGGCCGTTTTTCGACGCCTCCATCAGCTCCGCGCTGAAATTCAGCGGGCTTCTGTAATGGGCGCTCAGCATAAAGAAACGGAGCACCTGGAGATCATATTTTTCTCCGATCTCCCGTACTGTAAAGAAATTGCCCAGGGATTTGGACATCTTCTTATTATCAATGTTCAGAAAGCCGTTGTGCATCCAGTATCTGGCAAAGGTCACACCGTTGGCCGCCTCACTCTGGGCGATCTCATTTTCGTGGTGGGGGAAGATCAGATCCTCGCCGCCGGCATGGATGTCGATCTCGTCACCCAGGTATCTCTTGGCCATGACCGAGCACTCAATATGCCAGCCGGGACGGCCCTGGCACCAGGGAGACTCCCAGAAGGGCTCTCCTTCCTTTTTGGGCTTCCAGAGCACGAAATCGTTGGGATCCTCTTTGCCCTCTTCACCAGTGACCTTGATCTCACGGAAGCCGGACTGGAGATCGTCCAGGTTTTTATGGGACAGCTTTCCGTAATCCTTAAATTTTCTCACCCGGTAATAAACGGTGCCGTCTGCCGCCGCGTAAGCATAGCCCTTTTCGATCAGGGTGCGGATCATATCCAGCATACCGCCGATCTCCTCTGTGGCCAGGGGATTCTTTGTGGCGGGCATGATATTCATTGCCTCCATATCCTTTCTGCATTCGGCAATATACCGCTTGGAGACCGTATCTGCGTCCACGCCCTCCTCGATGGACTTTTTAATGATCTTGTCGTCCACGTCAGTAAAGTTGGACACAAAATTCACCTCATAGCCCTTATACTCAAAATATCTGCGGACCGTATCGAATACGATCATGGGACGGGCGTTTCCGATATGGATCAGGTTATAGACCGTGGGGCCGCAGACATACATTTTTACTTTTCCCGGCTCCACCGGAACGAACTCTTCTTTTCTTCTGGAAAGGGTATTATAGATTTTCATGGTCTTCTCCTCTTTTTTATTCTTTCTGACAGCCGGGACAGCCCGTACAGCCTCCCGCATCCATCCGGTCCCCCGGATCGTAATCTGCCACCGTGGAGAGCAGGCACACGGCCTGGGCCGCGATCCCCTCGCCGTTTCCCGTAAAGCCCAGCCCCTCCTCTGTGGTAGCCTTAACGCTGACCCGGTCTCTCTCCAGCCCCAGGGCGTCTGCGATATTCTCCATCATCCCCGGCCGGTACGGCAGAAGCTTCGGCCTCTGGGCGATCACCGTTGAATCGATATTCTCAATGAGGAACCCGTTTTCCGCCAGGATCTCTCCCACCCGTTTTAAAAGGGAAAGGCTGGAGATCCCCTTATACGCCTCGTCGGAATCCGGGAAATGCTGCCCGATATCTCCCAGGGCAGCCGCTCCCAGGAGCGCATCCATAATGGCGTGCAGCAGTACGTCTGCATCTGAATGACCCAGAAGCCCTTTTTCATAGGGAATGTCCACACCCCCCAGAATCAGCTTCCTGCCTTCCGTCAGCCGGTGTACATCGTATCCCTGACCGATCCTCATACTCATTCTCCTTTGCCATTGATATTTATTCTAAGCGCTGATCATCCGGATCTTCCTGGGGATGCACCGGATCTGCATATCCTGCTGGCACATACAGCTTTCCCCGTCCACATGGACCGCCAGGGGCCGCTCCAGATGGACCGCCACCTCGCTGCATTCAAAGCTCCTGACACCGCGCTCTTTCTTTCTTACCCCTGCGATCACGTCCAGGACCGGCCCGAACATCCTCCGCTTCAGGGAGCTGTTGGCCACATAGACCGTCATCTTCCCGCTGTCCTCCGGTACCTCCTGTCCGCGTCTTGGCCTCTTCTTTTTCTCCTGCCCCATCCGGATCGTGATAAAGTAGATATAATTGAATTCCACCTTCCTTACGCCGTCCAGGAGCAGATGTCCCCGCACCGGACGCGCCAGCGCCAGCTGCTTTAACGCCAGGACCACCTTCAGCATTCCGGCCATATGAAGCCGGTTCATCTGGCTGCGGACGGGACAGCACAGCAGGTTATGGCAGACGGCCGCATCCAGTCCCACGCCGCACCTTCCGGCAAACCTCCGGTTAAAGATCTCATCCTCCCCACAGGTCACAACGCCGTAATCCAGCAGTTCATAATATTGCGGATGGAGGACGCGCCTGCACTGGACCCTTACCTTACTGTGCGGCCGGCTCCTCCGGGAAAGGGCGTTCCGGAATCCCGCCGGGACGTAGCCCAGGGTCACCATCCCTTTAAAGGACACTCCGTTTAAAACTTCGTTATACGTCCCCTCTCCGCCTACGATAATGATCGTTTTCGGTTCATTTTTATCGGCGGTCAGCGCCCTGGCGATCTCAGCCGCATCTCCCCGGTTTTCCGTAAAAAACACCCGGTATTCCCGTCCCTCATTTTCCAGCTGCTTCTCCAGCCTTTTCCATATGCGATACCCCTTACCAGTTCCTGCACTGGGATTTACGATAAACTGATACATGGAACCCTCCGTTTTATCCTGCTGGTATTACATAAATCATATAATATACAACGAAATTATATTTAGTATACCACAGAATACGGAAAAAAGATAAGAAAATTTCTATAAAAAAGGGGACCCTGTATTCAGGATCCCATTTTAGTAGCGGAAGGGAGATTCGAACTCTCGACACTACGGGTATGAACCGTATGCTCTAGCCAACTGAGCTATTCCGCCACGCTTTGCTCAACGAACATTAGGATACCATGTTTGGAATAAAATGTCAACAATAATTTTATTTTTCATGGATTTCGTGAATGCTCTGTGAAAAATCCTGGTAAAAGCAGGGCTTCCGCCCCCCCTACTGCCTTGGACGGAATACGATCTCCCACCGGGACGGCCTGGCATAAAAGATCAGGGCAAAATCCTGGACCAGGCCGCCGATGACCGCATTGCACAAAAACTGCTTTGAAGCGATCCCGTTGCACAGAATATCCTCTGACGATGAGATATTGATGTTCCTGACGCAGATGACCTCCCCGTCGTCGCCCTTAAATTTAACAGAAACCGGATACAGCTCCCGTCCGGCCGGAAACCACGCCATACAGGCAGCCTCTCTCCGGTCGCCTTTGACGGTCCCATCATCCAGATTTGAATTTCCCAATGCCCGATATTCCATTCCAGCCATCCTCTCTTTCCCACACAGCTTCACACACAGAGGGTACGGTCTGCCGTACCATCCCCCGTTTCAAAAAAGAACGTATGTTCTGTTCTTATTATACGAACATTTGTTCTGTGTGTCAAGATGAAAAAACTGGAACATGTGGACCGGCACAGCCAAAGGTCCTGAAAAAAAGCCTCCGGAAACCACGGGCCGCAGCCCCTTACAGCGGCGCAGCCCTTCTCGCCTTCCCCCTGGCACTGGCCTGCCTGCGAGGACGCATCTCTTTTTTCTTATGGGACCGCAAAAGCAGCAGCCCTGTCCAGAGGACCATAACGCCGACCCCGGCGGCGGCCAGCCCCATGTCCGGAGCCGCGGTCATCCCGGCATATCCGCTCAGATCGAAGCCCGCCAGGACCAGCGCAGCCGAAAACGGATACAGGCTGGAAAGGACGCCGCCTTTGAAGAACAGCATGCTGTATCCCAGGAAGAACGCCAGGATGGAGCCTCCCAGATATGCCCCACGGATCTGTCCAAAGATCAGGATCAGGGGCATACAGACCAGACTTGTAGTAAAGGCAGCCGCCACGATCTGCGTACTGCCATGAAAAAGCACCTCCGCAGTCAGTCCCGGCAGGCCGGCCGCCAGTCCAGTGACCAGGGTAACGCCGGCACTGTATATTCCCAGAAGGACTGCAAGCATGCCGGTCAGAAGCAGCTTTGTCCCCAGAAGCCCCGGCATGGAAACAGGGACCGCCATGATATTTTTCAGTGTATCATGGGAAGACTCCCTGTCCATGAGCCAGGCGCCTGTCATCACCAGTGAAATGGGCAGAAATATCTGGGTGTTGCCCCAGATAACATTGGCAAAAAGCGTCTGGATATCATAGTCCGGATCCCGGTATTCCGCCTCAATGATCATCTGGCTTCCATATTGTACCAGAGGGCAGAGCCCAAGGGCCACAAGCCCCACCAGAAGGATCTGGCACCGGCGCAGCTTCAGTAATTCTGCTCTTAACAGATTCCACATGATCCCACCTCCTTAAATCTCCTGACGCCGGAAGGCCATCGCGATCAGCGTCAGAAAAACAATGGCTTCCACAACGATCACACTGAACACCTGGGCGCGGCCGAGAAAATACGGGCTGATCCGCTCCAGCAGCTCTGCCAGCTCCGCGCTGGTCCGGCTCTGGTCATAAAACTGGAAGGTCCAGCGGAAAGCCAGCGGTCCCGGAAGCAGGGTACCGATGTTCAGCCCAAAGGGCTGCGTCAGAAAGAGATCGTTCATGGAAAAGATATAATTCACAATGGTGTAAAAAAAGGTGATCACAACGGACACGATATAATTTTTATTGAGAAGGACCACCAGAAGAATGCAGGGAAGCGCTCCGGCCCACATGATCACTCCCTCTTCCAGCCCAACCCAGAACAGCGTCCAGAACCCAACCGGCTCCCATCCCCGGACCAGCAGGACCGCAAGATTCACCAGGCCTCCCGCCGCCATGAAGCCAACGGCAAACAGCAGCAGGACCAGCATTTTGGAAAGCACCAGCTTCGTCCGGTCCACGGGTACGGCCGCAAGGTTTTTCAGAGTATCATGGTCCAGCTCCTGAAACAGCAGGCTGGAAGCCAGGATCACAAGAAGCGGCATCAGAAGCAGATATGCGCTGAGCTGGAACAGGCTGGACATCACTCCGTTTACAGCATCCACATCCGTATTCACATCTGACAGGAAAAAAATGTACGCCAACGGCATGAAAACGGAAAGCACCAGGGAAATAAATACCAGGGGCCTGCGTTTCAGCTTCAGAAATTCACACTCCATCAGTCTAAGCAATCCCCTCGCCTCCCGTCACACGCCTGAAATAATCCTCCAGGCTTTCTTCACATGTATGGGCCTCCGATACCTCCAGTCCGTTTTCCACAAAGGCAGTTACAACTTTTCCGACCGGCAGATCAAGATTGTGGAGCTGCAGCCTGTGGTCATCCTGGATGGAGAAATGGGTTTCATGGAAACTGCGCTCCAGGATCCTTGCGGCCTGGGCGGTGTCGGAAAGCGTAAAACGGACATGCCTGCCGCTTTTCTGCTCCAGTCTGGCAAGGCTTTCCTCTTCCAGCAGTGTGCCGTGGTCAATGATCCCAATATCGTCCGCCAACAGGGAAATTTCCGAAAGGATATGGCTGGAGATCAGAATGGTCTTCCCTCCTGTATCACAGAGCTCCCGGATAAATGAACGCACCTCTGCAATGCCGATGGGATCAAGCCCATTGATGGGCTCATCCAGGATCAGAAGCTCCGGATCGTGCATAATGGCAAGGGCAATGGCAAGCCGCTGCTTCATGCCAAGGGAATACTGGGAAAAGAGCTTTTTGTCTTTATAAGGCAGCCCCACCAGATCCAGGGCATCCCTGATGGCATGACCGTTTGGCACGCCCCGCAGAATGGCAAAGATACGCAGATTTTCCGCAGCGGTCAGATTGGGATAAAAGCCGGGGGACTCGATCAGGCTGCCGATGCGGGGCAGGATCTTCTTTTCATTCCCCTGCAAAGGATTTCCCCAGATCCGCACCTCGCCGGACGTGGGCTTCGTCAGTCCCAGCAGCATTTTCATGGTGGTCGTTTTTCCGGCCCCGTTCCTCCCCAGCAGACCATAGATCCTCCCGCGCTTCACATGGATACTTAAGTCAGCCACGCTCTTTTGCGGGCCATACTGCTTGGTCAGGTTTCTTGTTTCAATGATGGTATTTGTGTCCATAGGCAAACCTCCTGTTCTGTAAGGGATTCTATCACGCCATCCTTGCATGAACCTTGCCGCAGCCTTGCAAAAACCTTGCAGTTTAAGATCCGGCCAGAATGCCAGGGGGCCGCTCACTCATCCAGGGGGAAAACCAGGGTAAATTCTGTTCCTTTTCCCGGTGTGCTTTCCACAGTGATGCTGCCTCCCATCTTTTCCACAAGCTGATGGACAATGGAAAGGCCCAGCCCGCTGCCCTTCTGGGACCGGCCCTTATCACACTTATACAGCCGTTCAAAAATATGCTTCAGATCTTCCTTCCCGATCCCCACGCCATTGTCCGCCACAAGAAGCTTCATGGCAGCTCCCTGTTCTGACAGAGCGATCTTGATTTCATCCCCGCCGCTGTGGGCGACCGCATTCTGGATAAGATTGTTTATGATCCTCATATATCCGTCTGCGTCGAGCCTTACCCGGACCGGACGCTCGGGAATGTCAATGTCATAACCGATCTCCTTATCCTCAAAGACCGGGACCCAGTCGATCAGGATATTTCTTGTGAGCTCTGCCGCTTCAGCAGGACGGATCTCCATGGCAAACTCATTGGAATTTAACCTGAACCAGTCAAAGAGAACGTCAATATATTCTTTCAGATCGTGGGCCTTCCGGCGGGCCGTTTCGATATATTCATCCCGGTCCCTGCCCGCAGCAAGTCCTTTGTGGGCGGCGTCAAGATATCCGATGAGTGTTGTAAGGGGTGTCCGGACATCATGGGAAAGGCTGGTCATAAGCTGGCGGTTTGCCTCCTCTGTCTGCCGCACCGCAGAAAGCCTGCGTTCATAGGACACAACGATCTCATTGATCTCATAGGCAATGGGGGCTGCCAGCTCATTTGCGGCGGACAGGATCCGGCGGCCGCCATTTCCGTTTTTCACGTCAGCCAGAGCGTCTGCGATCTCCGCGATCTGCTCTTTTACCCGCCGGATGCGGTACCAGGAGGACAGGACCGCCAGAGCCGCGGTCAGAATGGACAGAAAAACAAGGATCTCCATACCAGCTATACCTCCTTATTAAAGCGGTAGCCGATCCCTTTGATGGTCTGGATATACTTTGGGCTTGAAGGAGCGGCCTCCAGTTTTTTGCGGAGCCGGCTGATGACCGCCATGATATTGCTGTCGTCATAGAGATATTCGTCTCCCCAGACATTTTCATAGATCTGCTTCTTGGTCAGGATCTTTCCCTGATTTTTTGCACAGTATAACAGCAGGTCAAATTCCTTCGGAGGAAGCTCAAGGGTACTGTTTTCCACAGTGACCAGACGGGCTTCCGGATCGATCTCCAGTCCGTCAAATACAAGTTTCTGCACTGCCCCATCCGGCTGGTTAAAACGGGTATAACGGCGGATCAGCGAAACGATACGGGCGATCAGCTCCTCCATATCAAAGGGCTTTGTCAGATAATCGTCGGCTCCGGCCCGCAGCCCCCGCACCTTTGAGATACTGTCATTCCTCGATGTAAACATCAGGATCGGAAGGCTGCTTTCCTTCCGGATCTCCTCCAGGGTCTCAAAGCCGTCCATGCCCGGCATCATTACATCCAGTATCACCAGCTGGTACTCCCTTTCCCTCAATTTCAAAAGACCGGCCTTTCCGGTGCTGCAGAAATCGGCTTCTATATTTTCGGATAATACGCTGCGTTTGATCAGAACGCACAGCTCCCTGTCATCATCTATGATCAAAATCCGGTTCATGGCAAAACCCCTTTCCCTGTTTTGTCCGGCCGTCCGCCGGCTTCTTGCCAGACGATGCTTCCTGCGGCCATCATCCTCTGCTCCAGTCCCCGTCTCTGGCTTTTCCATTATAATTCTCCCGGCCATACAATACAAGTATGCATCCATCCCCATTCTCCGATTCTAAAAGTCCCGGAGCACGCGTTCCTATGATATGGCACTGGCTTTTTACGGTTCGTGCCTTTTCCCTTGTTTGATTTTTGGGGTATGGTAAATGTTTCATTTAAAATCGATGTTTACTTTTGTCATAATTTAATTGTAAATATTTTTTGAATGTGCATTTAATTGTATTGACTTACATCATAATTATGTGCATAATATTATTAGGTTGTTATAATTGAGGTGAATGTATGGATTACATAACTGAACTCGCCGCTATTGCAAAATCGCATGGAGGAATTATCGAAACCAGGATAGCAGCACAGCATGGCATCTCCAAAGCAATGCTTTATAAATTGTGTAAAGAAGATAAGATCCATCGCATTGTAAAAGGACAGTATATCCTTCCGGATGATATGCAGGATGAGCTGCTGGCGATCAGCAATCGCTCTAAAAAAGTAATTTTTTCTCACGAAACTGCGCTCTACCTTCATGGAATTTCTGACCGCACACCGTTTGAACATACGATCACTGCACCCTCCGGCTGTATCCCATCCGCTGCAATTAAATCTGAATGCAAGGTATATTACATCAAGCCTGATTTGTTTGAACTTGGAAAAACAACTCTGAGAACACCCGCAGGAAATGATGTTCCCGCATACGATCTTGAACGCACAATTTGTGATGTGATCCGCAGCCGGAACAAATTGGGAACAGAAACTTTCCTCGCGGCGTTAAAGCTGTATGCGGCAACCCCAAAAAAAGATTTGAACAAATTAAACTCTTACGCAAAAAAAATGCGGGTATCCAACGTCCTGCGTCAATATTTGGAAGTGCTTCTATGAGTAAAGCAATGAGTCTGAAAGCGAGAATCCGCAATATCGCCAGACAGAAGAATATCCCTGCACAGGTCATTTTGCAAAACTATATGTTTGAGCGTCTGCTCGTCCGTCTTTCCGCTTCCGACTACAAAGAAAAGTTTGTATTAAAGGGCGGTATGCTGGTGGCTGCGATTGTTGGATTGGACAACCGCGCAACCATGGATATGGATACCACTCTCAAAAATCTGCCCCTTACACCAGAAGCAATCCGCAGTGCATTGGAAGATATTTGTGATATTGCATTTGATGATGGCGTTGTATTTGAAATCAGAACTATTTCTCCCATCCGTGAAGATGATATTTATGGCGGATACCGTGTCATGCTGAATGCAAAGCTGGATACTCTTCTGACTCCGCTCAGCATTGATGTATCCGCCGGCGACGCGATCACGCCCCATGCAGTCCAGTACAACTTTTTTGAAATTTTTGATGATGGGCAATCATACGAACTGTGGGCATATAACATCGAAACTGTTATGGCAGAAAAGGTGGAAACCATTTTGCGGCGCGGCGTATTCAATACCCGTCCAAGAGATTTTTACGATGCTTACATACTGACGACAACACAGAAATTTGATAAAGCTGTGTTTGCAGAGGCACTGAGAGCAACCGCAGACCATCGCGGCACCACTCAGCGGATCGCAGATGTTCCCGCTATTCTTCACGACATCGAAGAAAATCCGGAACTTCAGATTATGTGGAACAAATACCGCAGACAGTTTGCCTATGCAAAGGAAATCGAATATATATCGATCATTACGGTTTTGAGGCAACTGCTGCTATAACATAAAAACATAACACAGGTCTGTTTTTCTCTGATAAAAATGCTTTTACGGGTACAAAAGAAGCGATACTCGGTTATCAAAAACCAGATATCGCTGACTTCTGTTCAGCCCCCATCCGACAGACGCCGGGGACCCCGCCTTTCGTCTGACGGCCCGGGCCAAAAGCCCGGGCCATGGATCTTATGCCTCCTGATACAGTTCTAAGATCGCTCCGTCCTTCCATACAAAGGCCAGCTGATCGCCCTTGTCATTGGCGTCCATGGGACCGCAGATAACAGAATCCGCATCGTCGATGTATTTCTGAAGATCGTCCACCTTATACGCCACATGGGGATTGCGGTGGAGGACCTCCGGGAATGGTGTTCCCTCCTCAAATTTCAGATACTCGATCTTGTAATCGTAGTCGTCCACGCTGCTGACCCAGAACCTGGCCCCCTCATTATAGACCATGCCGGGCTTTTTATTGGTGACCGGGATACCGATGTGCATATATGCAGCTGCCATGCTCGTTCCTCCTGTTTCTTCCATAAATATTTCTGCGCTTCAGGCGCCTTCCTGTGAAGCTTCCGCCTTCACCCGGAGATCCTTTCCCGGATGGGGGGCTGTTTCCTTATCCAGGCGCACCGCACAGATAAAAATGTTACTGGTTTTTCACCGTTTCGTAAACCTCAAAGGCCTGCTTAGGGGTATACCCCTCATGGACCACCTTGCCGATGGCCTGGGCCATACCGGCCGGACAGTCGGACTGGAAGATATTTCTTCCCATATCCACGCCATGGGCGCCTTCCTGGATCGCCCTGTAAGCCATCTCCAGGGCCTCCAGCTCCGGAAGCTTCTTTCCTCCGGCGATGACGATGGGGACCGGGCATGCAGCAGCCACGCGTTCAAAGCCGTCGCAGTAGTAGCTCTTTACGATATTGGCTCCGTTTTCCGCCAGCACGCGGGTGGCTAAAAGGAAAAACTTTTCAGTCCTCTCCATCTGTTTTCCAACGGCAACCACCCCCAGGGTCGGGATCCCGTAACGGGCTCCGGCGTCAGCGGTGCGGGATAAAAGCTCCAGGGAACGGCTTTCGCCGGGCGCACCGATAAAGGTCTGCACGGCCATGCAGTCGGCGTTCATGCGGATGGCATTTTCAATGTCGCAGGCGATCCCTCCGCCATTGGACATATCGTCATAAAGAACCGTGGAATCGTAGGTCACCCGGACGCATTTTGCCACAAGAGCCGCCGGGGAGATACAGGAACGGATCATTCCCCTGGTGCCCATCAGGACGTTTACATGGGGGATCAGCGGCGGGATCACCAGGTCGATCCGCTCTAAACCGGCGGTGGGACCCATGATGTAGCCGTGGTCAAAGGCCAGCATCACCGTATTTCCTGACCTGGGATCAAACATCTTCCCCAGACGGTTTTTCATGCCCCAGTCGCAGTGGGCGCTGCCCTTCACATAAAATCCCTCCTGCGCAGCTGGAATATCAAGATGATAATCGTGCGCAGCCTTATTTCCAATATTATCTGCCATAATCTTACTCCTTGCTGTACGCCGGTGTGTGGCACGGTGTGTTCCAGAGACGGATAAATTCGTCGTCCCACTTTGCAATGTTCATCTGGAAGCCTCCTGCCTCCTGGACCGTTAAGATCTCGCCTACCATGCTGGCGGCCACTTCCACGCCCCTTTCCTTTAAGAACTCAACCGTATCCTTAAAGAGGACCAGCATTTCCATCATGGTGGTGGCTCCGCAGCCATTGATCATCACAAAGGCCCGGTCGCCGGCCTTTAACTCCAGATTCCTGCAGAGGGCCTCTGCCACAGTGGCAACGGTCTCTTTGGAGGACTTCATGGGCACGCGGACTCCGCCGCCCTCGCCGTGCTGGCCTGCGCCGATCTCCATCAGATCCGTTTCTCCCAGGTCGCCGAAGGACATCCCGTTCTGCGGATGGGTGGCGTCGGTGGATTTCACGGTGATGGAGGCCATGTTCTTTGCATAGCGCTCTGCGATCTCAGCCACCTCGTCAAGGCTCTTTCCCTCTCTGGCTGCGGCTGCGGCGATATGGTAAAGAGCGACAGCCCCTGCCAGTCCCCGTTTATTGTCCTCGCCGTTGGGATCAAACTGGATCTCCTCGCCTGTGACCACCTGGCGGACGTTTAAGCCGGCCTTCTGGGCCAGCTTCATGGCCTGCTTTCCGGCCAACTGGTCGCCTGCATAGTTGAGCGTCAGCAGCAGAACGCCGTGGCCTTTATCAGCCAGCTTCATGGCATCAAATACCAGCTTCGGGTTGGGGGCCGCAAAAATATCGCCCACCGCCTGCACATCCAGCATTCCTTTTCCGACGAAGCCGGCCTGTGCCGGCTCGTGGCCGGAGCCGCCGTATGTAACGATGGTCACGCGGTCTGCATCCTTTAAGTCCTTACTGATCACCAGATGGCCGTCCACATCAACGATGTCCGGGTAAGCAAGTCCCAGGCCCACTAACTCCTCGTCGGTGATGGTCTCGGGGGCGTTGATAAATTTTTTCATCTTCATAGTAGGTTCCTCCTGTTTTTAATGGATTCCGTTACATTTAAGCCCGGGCCAGGCCGCGGAAGAAATACGCCATGGATACTGCGCCCGCGTCGGGGGTTCCGATGGTCTGGGTCCCGTAGCTTTTGGCCCTTCCAAACTTAGAAACAAACTGCCTGCTTGCCTCGGCACCGTCGGCGGCTGCTCTGGCGGCAATGGCAAACAGCTCATTTTCATCGCTACCCTTATAGGAGGCTATGGCCTCGCTGGCAGGGATCAGCGCATCCATCATGGTCTTATCTCCGACCTTTGCCCCGGATACGCTATCCAGCTCCTCAAAAGCCCGCTTAAAGACCGCCTTGATGCCAGAAACATCGATCTCGTCTCCCTCCGGAGCATCTTCCTGCATTCCGTCCAGCCATGCGTTCCAGAGGGGAACGGCGCTGCCTCCGTTTAACACCATCACGGCCATGGCCGCATCGTCCAGCATTTCTTTGATGCCTCCGTCCGACCCCTTCACGGCGGAATCAATGGCTCCGGCGATTTTTTTCATGGTGAGGCCATGATCGGCGTCGCCGAAATGGGAATCGATCTCGGTCAGCTCCTGTTCCGCCGAAATCACTGAAGCACAGGCGCAGGACAGCCGGTCCGCAAACTCCTCTTTTTTCACAAATGTTACCTCCTTATCCGTATTTCAGCGCATATTTGTTACTTATGTTCACAATCATAGCATGCAGGCCCTTGTAAATCAATATCGAAGCAGGCACCAACGGTAAATTCTATGTATCCCATATAAATTTAGGAATATTATTATGCATATTGCACAAAAACAAAACCTCTCAAGGATATAAAATATACTCGAGAGGTTACATATGTAACTATTATTCCAAAATGGAGTGGATAAGGGAGGACCGGGCCACGATGTGGGTCAGAATGCCGGACTTTAAGGCTCCTTTCACCGCCTTGGCGCTGGTATTGGCAGAGCAGACGCCGATGATATTGGGACACTGTTTTAAGGTTTCCAGGGGCACCTGGATGGCAAAATCCTGGTCTGACTGGATCACGGTTCCGTCTTCATTAAAATAGTAGACCAGCATCCGGCCGCAGGCATGGTGCTCCTGGAGAAGGCCGCCGTAGCGCACCAGGGAGGCAAAGTCCGGACTGGAGGGATAGTCGCCGATGTTCACCAGGGCGGTGTCGATCCGCTCCCATTCCTCATGGATCTGCCGGTAGATTTCCGTGGAGCAGAGGATCTGTTTCTCCTCCAGGCTTTCCGGCAGGGCGGGCAGGTAGAGAAAATGCGGGGAGGCTCCCAGCTGCTGGGCCATAAGGCGGACATTTTCGTTGGACTGGTAGTTGCGGGCAGGAATGCTGGCATTTCCCACCAGCGGACAGATATCGGTGACAGAGCTGCCATGCCGGGGATTTTTTTCCAGCCACGTCACCAGCTGGCCGATCAGATGGCCCCAGCCCACACCCAGACGACGGCTCTGCAGCTGCTCCAGAAGCTCCACCGCCCCCTGGGAAAGAAGCTGGTTGGTGGAGGCGTCGCCGGCTCCATCCTCCACAAGGATCCCGTCTTTTATGGAGCTTCCGGTACGCAGCCGCTCCAGAAGGCTGGCGGCCTTCACCTCCGGATCATGGACGGTGATCTCCACCACCCCCAGCTGTCTCGCCTCCGTAAGAAGACGGCTGACCATGGGCCGGGAAATGCCCAGCTCCGCGGCAATATCGCTCTGCTTCTGATCGTCTAAATAATACCGGCGGGCAACGTAAGCCAGCCGCCTTCTCTTTTCATGATCTGACTTCAATTCAGGTCCTCCTTTGCGGGTCTGTGCCGAAAAAAGCTGGCGCCGGAGGTCATCCCCAGCACCAGCCTTATCTGCGGTTCAGAGCGCCGGCCTGTACCGGCTTCCGTTTCCGTCTGTTTAGTTTGCCTCATCCTTCGAGCTGTCTGCTTCGTAGCAGTCCAGGATCTTCTTCAGCGCGTCCACGTCCAGACCCTTTTCCTCCATGGTCTGACGGATGGACTCCATCTCCGCATCATGGATCTGATCCAGTACTTCCTTCTCTTTTTCCTTTAAGGCCGCAATCTTTTCTTCGTGGTCCGAAATGCTTTTCCTGATCTTTTCTAATTCCTGGCGCAGCTTATCTGCTGTGGATTTTTTTACACCTCTTGGCATATTCTGTCTCCTCCTGGATGAATTTTTATTAATTCGATTATAGAGAATTTTTGGTCCGCGGTCAATACAAATATGGATAATATTTTCATACTTTCCAGAAACCTTCTGGTCTGTCTCCGGCCGTTCAGGTTTCTCAGCCTTTATTTTCTTATTGCAGGCTCAATCCTCTTTATATTTATGGCGCAGGCATAACGATCCGTGTTTTTAATATTTTAACCATGGATATGTTGTTTTTTATCCCTTTTTTGTGGTATGATCTTTTTAACAAAAGCATGGAAACCCACAAGCTGTCTGCACTCCGAACGCAAAAAGGGGGAATTGCATGAAAAAAATTATCCCTATTCTTCTTCCCGGCCTGTTCAGTGCAGCCGAGATCCTGGCTGCTCTTTATCTGAAGCGGCAGATCCCGGCTGGATCTGCGGGGCTGTCCATGGCTGCAGACCTGCTGCTGTACGCATGGATCGCCTATAACGGATGCAGCTGGACCATTGGATATAAGAAAATATTTATACATGGCATCTGGTTTTTCCAGGAAGCCGATGTGCTCCTTACCAGAACCGCAAAAAAACCCTTCTTCTGCCTGTGCATCCCGCAGGCCTCCGTCAGTACGATCCTTTTTTTCTGGTTCCTGTTTTCTTTATATCCCTTTCTGGCGGTATTGCCGGCGGGGAAAATGCTCTTAATGCTGTCTGCGTACAGCAAGCTGTTCCACAAAACAGGTTAGGGGAACCACCCGCAAAACAACTGCAAAACCGTATCAAAAAAACGCTTACCATTTGGTAAGCGTTTTTCATAGCGGAAGGGAGATTCGAACTCTCGACACTACGGGTATGAACCGTATGCTCTAGCCAACTGAGCTATTCCGCCATATGAAATTGTTCATAAGATTTCTCTTATGGAATGGGGCCTATAGGGCTCGAACCTATGACCCTCTGCTTGTAAGGCAGATGCTCTCCCAGCTGAGCTAAGACCCCATTTCGTCTTGTGAGCTGTTACTCACTTGCGACTTTGACAGTATAACTGATAAAAGGAAAAATGTCAACACTTTTTTTAATTTTTTTCTTCATTTTTATTTTTCTGCTTTTCAGCTGCCCGCAGGCCGGTCTCCCAGGCCTGCGCATCCCCTCTCCCGCAGGAGGCGGAAGCCCCCGTGTACAGAAGTCATGCTCCCCCGTACACGGAGGATATCGTTTCTTTCTTCCGCTCTTCCATCACAGCTTTTTCCAGTCCATGCGCACCAGGGACACGAAAAAGGCCACGGAGCTTAAGAACCAGGTCAGCGGATACGCCCAGGAAATGGTCTGGAACACGGGAACGATCTGGATGGCGATGGAAACGTAAAGGATCCGGACGCCGCACCAGAAGGCCAGCATAGCCGCCATGGGCATAAAGGATTTCCCACAGCCCCTCATAACTCCCGCCGCACAGTGGGAAAAGGCCAGGAGGAAGAAAAACAGCGCCGTAGTACGGCAGTGGATGACACCAAATTCAATGGCCTCCGGAGCGTTTACAAAGATCCTCATCGCATAAGGAGCCCACATAAAATAGAGGATCCCCACCAGCTCGGCCAGTATCATGCTGGAAATGGTACCTACGGCAGCGCCCTTTTTCGCCCTCTCATACTCCCCTGCGCCGATGTTCTGGCTCACGAAGGTGGGCAGGGCCATGGACATGCTCATAATAGGAAGAAACACGATCCCCTCGATCTTGGAATGGGCTCCCACCCCCGACATGGCAAAGGCCCCGAAGGCGTTGATGTTGGTCTGGATCACCAGATTTCCCACGCTGACCACCGAGTTCTGGATGCCCGTGGGAAGTCCCTGGCGGATCACCTGGGCCATCATATCTTTATTGAGCTTCAGCTTTTTCATATCCAGCCGCAGGGATTCGTCCTTTTCCCGGCTCATGCGGATCAGGCACAGGACCACGCTTAAGCCCTGGGCAACGACCGTGGCAAAGGCCGCGCCGCCCACGCCCCACTGGAAGCCGGCCACAAAAAGCAGGTCCAGGGCAACGTTCACCAGGGAGGACACGATCAGATAATAAAGGGGATGGAGGCTGTCTCCCAGGGCCCGCATCACCGACATACAGACGTTATACAGGATCACCGTGAACACGCCCGCAAAGTAGATCCTGAAATATACCAGGGAATGGGGCATCACGCTGTCCGGCGTATTCATCATCCGCAGGACAGAGGGAATAAAGATAAGTCCCGCCGCCGTGGCGATGACCGAGGACCAGATCCCGAACAGGAAGTTGGCATGGATGGCCTTCTGGACCCCCTCTCTGTTTTTCGCGCCAAAATACCGGGAGATCACTACGCCGCCTCCCACAGCGATGCCATTAAAGAGACCGATGATCAGAAACGTCAGATGGCCTCCGGAGCTGACGGCCGCAAAGGCGTCGTTGCTGGCAAAATTTCCAACGACCCAGGCATCCGCCATATTATAAAACTGCTGGAGCAGCTGCCCAAGAAACAGGGGGATCGCAAACCGGATCAGTCCCCCTGTGATCGAGCCTTTCGTCAGGTCATTATTCATGCTTTTGTATCCACTCCCCATCGTTTTTTCATTCCTGCCCGGGCCGCCCCCGCCGGAAGCAGCCCGGAAAAAAAACTAGACCAGTTTTTCCAGAACGGAAGCCCCGATCATATTTTCTTCCTTTTTCAGTCCAAAATTATCCAGAATGGTTCCCCCGATAACAGCAAAGGTCTCCGCCTCCGGCAGCTCCCCCTGACCCTTCATGGACGGCGAATAGGCAAGGAACGGCACCTTTTCCCTGGTGTGGTCGGTCCCTGTATAGGTAGGATCATTTCCATGGTCAGCAGTGATCATAAGAAGGTCGTCCTCCCCAAGGAGAGGCAGAAGCTCTCCCAGCTTCTCGTCGAACCGCCCCAGCTCCTTTCCGTATCCGGCCGGATCCCTCCGATGGCCCCAGAGGGCGTCAAAATCCACCAGATTCACAAAGCACAGGCCGGAAAAATCTTTTTTACAGATCTCAATGGTCTGCTCCATGCCGTGGACCGAGGACTGGGATTTATGGCTTTCTGTGATCCCCTCTCCGTCAAAGATATCCCGGATCTTTCCTACGGAGATCACATCATAGCCGTGGTCCTTCAGGATATTTAAGGCAGTGGTCCCTGTGGGCTTTAAAGCATAATCGTGGCGGTTGCTGGTCCGCACGAACTCTCCCTTTTTCTTTCCCACATAGGGCCGCGCAATGACCCGGCCCACGCGCCATTCTTCCTTCATGGTGATCTCCCTGGCGATCTCGCAGCACCGGTAAAGCTCCTCCAGGCCGAAGGTCTCCTCGTTGCCGCAGATCTGCAGCACAGAGTCCGCCGATGTATATACGATCATGTGGCCGGTGGCGATCTCCTCCTCAGCCAGCTCATCCAGGATCTCTGTACCGCTGGCGCTCTTATTTCCAATGACCGTCCTGCCGGTCCGCTCCTCCAGCTCTTTTATGAGCTCCGGCGGGAATCCCGTATCCGTAAAGGTCTGAAAGGGCTTGGTGGTATGAATGCCCATCATTTCCCAGTGGCCGGTCATGGTGTCCTTTCCGTTGCTCATCTCCCGCATGACCATACGGTAGCCCAGGGGCTTTTCCTCCGGGGCCAGCCCGGAAAGGCTGCAAAGGTTTGCGATCCCCAGCTTCCTTAAATTGGGGATCTGGAAATCCTCCATCCGCTCTGCAATGTGGCCCAGGGTATTGACCCCTTTATCTCCAAACTGTTCGGAGTCCTCCATGGCACCGATCCCCAGGGAATCGATGACGATGGTAAATATTCTTTTATACTTCTTCATCCAGTTCTACCTCTTTCTTTTTTGCCTGCTCTGCCAGTCTGCTGGTCCCCAGGCGGTCCGCTCCTAGACGGATAAATGTTTCAGCGTCATGGAAGCCGCCGATGCCTCCTGCGGCCTTGATCTGCTTTCCCTCTCCCATCTGTGCTTTCATCAGCTCCACATCCGCAAAGGTGGCGCCGCCGGTAGAAAAGCCCGTGGAGGTCTTTATAAATTCTGCATCGGACCTGGTAACAGTCCTGCAAAGCTCCGTCTTTTCTTCTTCTGTTAAAAGACACGTCTCGATGATCACCTTTAAAAGGCGGCCAGCGCAGGCTTTTTTGACCGCGTTGATCTCCTCCAGGACCCGGTCATACCGGCCCTCCTTCACCCAGCCCAGGTTCACCACCATGTCGATCTCATCCGCCCCATTTTCCACAGCCTCTGCGGTCTCATATACTTTGACCGCCGTGGTGTTATAGCCATTGGGGAAGCCGATGACTGTGCATACGGGAACCCTTCCCTTTAAATACTCTGCGGCCTGCTTCACAAAGGACGGAGGGATACAGACCGACGCAGTCCCAAACCGGAGGCCGTCATCGCAGACAGCCTTTATCTGCTCCCAGGTGGCCCCCTGCTTTAAAAGCGTATGGTCCACTCTGGATAAAATTTCCCTGTACGTCATATTTTTCTATTCCTTTCTTTCTACGCCGTCTCCGGCAAAGCCCAGGGGCAAAAGCTCCTTCAGGGTATACTCCCGGAAGGAAAGGTCCCCCTTCCCCAGAACGATCCGGAAGCGCTCCGGATCACAGAATTCCATCATCACCTGACGGCAGACGCCGCAGGGCGGGCAGAAATCCTCCGGCTCCTTCCCGGCTGGTCCTCCCACGATGGCAATGGCAGAAAATTCCCGTTTTCCTTCGCTGACAGCCTTGAAAAACGCGGTCCGCTCCGCGCAGCAGCTGGGGCCAAAGGCCGCGTTTTCAATGTTGCAGCCCCCATAGACTGTCCCATCCGCACATAAAAGGGCAGCTCCCACCCGGAATCCCGAATAGGGGGTATAGGCCGCGCTCCTGGCCTCCAGAGCCTTCTCCACCAGTTCCTTATTTTCCATAAAACGCACCGCCTTTCCCGGAATCCTCTCCTGTTATACGGTCTGATTCTTTTCCCGTTCCTCTTTTATAAGGACGCGGATGGCCTCCACGCCCACTTTAATGGCCGCCTCCGTATCGTGGACCACGGGATTGGGAAGTCCCGCCTTTTCCCGTTCCTGGTTGGCGACTGCCAGAAAGCAGGCACCACAGCGGACTCTCAGATAACTGGCCACGATAAAAAGGGCCGCCGACTCCATCTCTGACGCCTTGCACCCCAGCTTCAGCCAGGCGTCCCACTTGCTTAAAAGCTCTCCCGCCACAGGCATCAGCTCCGGATTGTGCTGGCCATAAAAGGAATCCTTGCTCTGGACCACTCCGGCATGGCAGGCATAGCCCAGGTTCTCTCCTGCCTTCATTAGGGCGTTGACCACCCTGAGATCTGCCACTGCAGGAAACTCAATGGGCGCATACTCTCTGCTAGTCCCCTCCGCACGGATGGATCCGGTGGCAACCACCACGTCGCCGCCCCTAACATCCAGATCCATACCGCCGCAGGTTCCCACCCGGATAAAGGTATCGGCTCCGCATTTCACCAGTTCCTCCAGGGCAATGGCCGCCGAGGGACCGCCGATGCCGGTGGAGGTAACGCTGACCTTTTCACCATCCAGGTATCCCGTATACGTCACGTATTCCCGGCTGTCGGCCACCAGCTCCGCACGCTCAAAGTGTTCCGCGATCTTTTTACAGCGCTTGGGGTCTCCCGGAAGGATCACATAGCGTCCCACATCGCCGGGTCTTATATTTAAATGATACTGCAATCCAGCTTCTTCCACATAAGGCATAATCCATTTCTCCTTTCTGACTGGTTTCTTATAACATACCACAAATCCATCATTCTGTCAAAATACTGGCGAAATTTTTTCATTTTTGTACCAACATATTACCAAAATGTTACTCTTTCTTAAATTTTTGTGAACTGCCTTGAAACCCGTTTTTCCCTGTGATATACTTTGCTAAAGTTATAACAGGAAATGACCAGAACGAAAGGAGGTCATTGAAAATATGAAAAAACTCATGAAAAAATACGGTCATGTCTGGATCCTGTCCTACGGCCTGATCTATCTGCCGTGGTTCGCAGCGCTCCAGCAGAATGTGGGAAAACCTTACCACGTGATGCATACCGCCCTGGACGATCTGATCCCGTTCAACGAGTATTTTATTGTACCCTACCTGCTGTGGTTTTTGTATGTGGCCGCTGCCATCGCCTATTTTTTCTTTACCAACAAGGACGATTATTACCGGCTGTGTACCTTTTTATTTACAGGCATGACCATCAGCCTTCTGGTGTGTACCCTGTACCCCAATGGAACGGATTTCCGCCCTGCCATCAACCCGGATAAAAATATCTTCTGCTTCCTGGTGGCGAAGCTGTGGAGCATCGATCCATGTATCAATGTGTTCCCCAGCATCCATGCATACAACTCCATCGGAGTCCATATTTCCATCTGCCGCAGCCAGACCCTTTCAAAGAACAAGCCTCTGGTATGGGCCTCCGGGATCCTAATGGTGTCCATCTGTATTGCCACCGTATGCTTAAAGCAGCACTCTATCCTGGATGTGTTCGGTTCCATGCTGATGGCCATGGTGATCTATCCCATCGCCTATGCGCCGGAAACCGCCAGCCGGAAAAAGTATACCGGAACCTTTGATTTCTAAATTCCTGCCAATCAATGCCATCTGCACGGAGCAGATGGCATTTTTTCTGTTCTGCCAGCCGTATGTGATCTTATTTTATAATCCATTTCCCTTTGCGGCTTGTACCTTCCCGCGCAAGCGTTCCATTTTTTCGCATTTTCCGGGTATGATATTTTACAGTGTTTTGATTCATTGCAAGCCGAACTGCGATTTCCTTTTGAGAGATAGCCGGTTCTTCTCTTATCAATTTCAAAATTGCTTTTTCCGGATCGCCCACTGCCGATGGGATCTCAGACCGGGTGGCGGATTGGGTGGCGGATTGGGTGGCGGATTGGGTGGTTCCTTCTCCGGTTAATTTATCATCCAATGGAACAATAATTTTAAATACGTCACCTTCAATAAATTCCGGCTCTTTTCCCGAATAAAATTTACTGTACTTAAATAGATTTCTCACACCCGATCCAAGTTTATCTGCATAGCCAATATTTCTAAAAAAATCCGCAATGATCGGATTCTTTGGATTTGGAGCAGCGTTATCTGGTGTCAGAATCGCAGCCTGCGATGCACGATTTGCATTTTCAACGTATACGCAATCTTTTCCAATAACAAATTTTGCCTGAAAAGAACTTGTGTATTCCCTATGGATCAAAGTATTTGCGATCATCTCGCGAGTAATGATATTCCGAAGACTCTTTCTTTGATCATCTTCCAGATAAAACCTGTCCGGAAGATGCTTCCGTCCGAACTCCATCATCTGTTCATAGCTTTCGATCAAATTTGTTTTTATGATCTCACGATCATCATACCGGTCCACATCGACCCTGCGGAGCAGAGCGTCTGTCACATATGCCGGTGCAACATCTGCGATCACATCATCTTTTCCAAGCAGCATGACAGCAGCCAGATTAAACCCCGACTCACCAGTCATGCGGTCCATACTATAAAGCCGCGTGCTCTTCAACAGTTCTTCATCTGTCATACCGCTCCACGGATGGGCCTGTGCACTATTATTCGCTGCCATCGTCCGAAGCTTCGGCAATAAATCCAATCTCAGATCTTCCATTTTTACATATGGAAAAATTTTTTTCTCTGTAAAAATACCTTGCTTGCGAATATACATTTGCGCGATCTGCGCAGTCGCAGTCACTTTTACATCTGCATCATTCACACGATCATAAATAACTTTTTTGAAGCTATGCACTTCTGCACTGGAAAAAACATGGACATGAATTATCGTTTTACCTTTATAAGAAAGTATTTCTGGTGTAAGGTACACAGTTGGAGAAAATAAAGCCGGATTGCTAATGCAGCTAATAAAATTTTTTACCATATCAGGTGCAGCTTTTTCCGGAACACCACATACCGTACCATCATCCAGTACTCCCATAAAAAGATCCCCGCCAAAACGGTTTAAAAATGAGCAGACAGATTCATATACATCATTTTCAATATTATTTCCACACCGCTTGAATTCGACAGCGATGGTTTCGCCTATTTCCAATATGGATTTTATTGTATTTACATCCACCAGGACCACCTCCCAACATTGTTTTCAGCTTCTATTATATACCTCCTGCATGTATTATGCCGTCATTTGTGCAGAAATACAAAGCACTCAAACAACTATGACAAAACGCCGCCGGAAACTGGCAGATCCATCCGTTTCCGGCAGCGTTTTCTTATTTTCTGTATCCGGTGGAAAAGTCCACCACGTTCTTTAACTCTTCTCCCGACGCCCATGCCTTTAAATTCTCTCCGGCGATCTTAACGATCCGTTCAAAGGTCTCCGCCAGGAAGAAATTTCCCGCCACATGGGGCGTGATCACCACATGGTCCATTGCCCAAAGCTCGTCCTCCGGCGGCAGGGGCTCCGGCTCGGTCACATCCAGTCCGCAGCCGCCCAGATGGCCGTCCTTTAAAACTGCCTTTAATGCTGCGGGATCGATGGCGTTTCCCCGTCCCACATTGATGAGGTACGCGCCCTTTTTCATCAGGCGGAGCCGTCTCTCATCCATCAGATGGCAGGTGGCAGGACCTCCAGGCACCACCATGGCCACCACGTCGGCCCTGGGAAGAAGGCGGTCCAGGTCGTCCATGGTATACTGTTCATCCAGATATTCCGGCTTCTCCCTGCAGGTCCGTCTGACGCCGATGGTGTACGCGCCCAGAGCCTTCACCTTCCGGGCATAGTCTCCTCCTATATCTCCCAGTCCCAGGATCAAGATCGTCGATCCTTCCACCGAAATGATGTTCCCCATGGATCTCCACTGACGGTCCGCCTGGTTTTTATGATACTGCCCCAGGCGGCGGATCAGATCAAAGGTCAGGGCCAGCATATGCTCGGATACCGCCAGGCCATAGGCCCCAGTGGCGTTCGTGAGGACTGCTCCGGCAGGAAGCACTCCCTCCGGCGTATAGGGATCGGCTCCGGCGCTGTTTAACTGGAGCCATTCCAGGCGCTTCGCCTCCCGCACCAGGGCAGGAGGCAGGTTGCCGATGAGAACCTGGGTATCCTCCAGGTCCTCCTTCGTCACATGTTCTTTCGGAATATACCGGAACTGACAATTATACTTCCCTGAGGACGCCTGCTTTTCCAGATACGTTTTGTGGGCCTCCGTCACAGGGATCGCTACCAGGATCTTTTTTTCTAAATATGCCACTGGGCATCTCCTCCTATGGGTTTTGTGGCGTCCTTTAACCATTCTGCTTCTTCCTTTGTCAGATAGGGGGACAGCTTTTCATAAACGTCCTTATGGTACTGGTTTAAAAGGCGCACATCCGAAGGCTCCATGACAGAAATATCAATGGCCTCCGTGTCAATGGGAGCATAGGTCATGGTCTCGAACCGCATGAACTGGCCGTAGCCGTTCTTTTCTGCCTTCCGGCATAACAGCAGGTTCTCTGTACGGATGCCGTGGCTCCCCTCGATATAAATTCCAGGCTCATTGGAGGTCAGCATGCCCTCCTCCAGGATACAGCTGTCCTGGCGTTCCGGAACGATCTTCCAGCGGATGCCATTGGGCCGCTCATGGACATTGGAAAGGTAACCGACGCCATGACCGGTTCCGTGGTTGAAGTCCAGGCCCAGCTTCCATAAGGGACCTCTCGCCAGATAATCCACATTGATCCCGCGGCAGCCATGGAGGAACTTGGCGTCTGTGAGACGGAGCATTCCCATGAGCACCAGGGTAAAGTGGAGCTTTTCCTCATGGGTCAGTTCTCCCATGACGATGGTCCTGGTCACGTCTGTGGTACCTTCATAATACTGTCCGCCGGAATCCACCAGGTAAAAGCCGTCCTTTCCGATGACAGATTCCTCCTCCTTGGTGGCGTGGTAGTGGCACATAGCCGCGTTGGCTCCGTAAGCGGAGATGGTGTCGAAGCTGGGGCAGATATATCCCTCCTGCTCCTTTCTTAAGCTCTCAAGATGCTCCGCAGCCTCCGTTTCCATAAGGCTTCCCTTGGGAGCCTTTGTCTTCATCCAGTAAATAAATTTCGTGAGAGCCACACCGTCCTTGATATGAGCCTTTCTCAGGTTCTCCATCTCCACCGGATTCTTCATGGCCTTCATCCAGGAAGCCGGGTTCATGGCCTCCTCCAGGAGACAGCTCTCATGGATGCTCTTATACATGGCGTAGTTCACCTTGTCCGGCTCCAGTAAGATCGTCTCGTTCCGCAGCTCCTTCACTGCCCTGTAAATGTCCCCATAGGGAGCCAGGGTCACGCCGTTTTCCTTCAGATATGCGTTTACACAGTCGTCAAAGCGGCTGCTGTCAATGAACAGAGTCAGAGTATCCATGGTCATGAGCACATGGGCCAGAGGCAGAAGGTTGATGGATGCTCCGGTATTTTTCCGGATGTTCAGAAGCCATGCGATATCGTCCAGACCGGAAAGGATATGGACGGTGGCGTGATGCTCCTTCATGACCTGGCGAATCCGCGCGATCTTGGAGGCAGCGGATTCTCCGGCGTATTTCTCCTCCAGCACCCAGACCTGGGGAGCCGGAAGCTCCGGTCTTTCGGTCCAGAGCTCTCCTGCCAGATCATGTTCAATGGAGGCTGTGCCCTTCTTAACCTTTAAAAGCTTTTCAAAGCTGCGGCCGATGCCGGTATTTACCACCCGGCCGTCCATACCCAGGACACCGCCCTCAGGCAGATGCTCCATTAAAAATTCATCGATGGTGGGAACGTTCTCCTCCCCCATCTTCATCAGCTCTGTGTCCTGCCCCTCCAGCTGCTTTTTCGCCTGGACAAAGTAGCGGCCGTCAGTCCAGAGACCGGAAAAGTCCTTCGTCACCACCATGGTCCCGGCGGAACCGGTGAAGCCGGAGATAAACTCCCTGCATTTAAAATACGGATCCACATATTCTGAGTCGTGGAAATCCGATGATGGGATATAATATGCATCCATCCCGTGCTGCGCCATAAGCGCGCGAAGCTGTTTCAGACGTTCATTTGCCATTTTTTCTGCTTCCCCTCCATATTGATTTCTTTCTTTATAAAAGCGGGATCCCGGCCTTTCCAGCCGCTTCCATTACATCCGCAGGCCAGATGGATGCCTGGATCTCACCGATGTGGGCCTTTCTTAAGAAGAACATACAGATCCTGGACTGACCGATGCCGCCGCCGATGGTGTACGGCAGTTCTCCGTTTAACAGAGCCTTCTGAAATGCCAGCTCTGCCCTCTCCTCACAGCCAGCCTCTGCCAGCTGACGCCTGAGGGAGTCCTCATCCACGCGGATCCCCATGGAGCTCAGCTCCAGAGCAATATCGAGGATCGGATAATATACGATGATATCGCCGTTGAGCTCCCAGTCATCATAGTCCGGGGCCCGGCCGTCATGGGGTTTTCCGGATGCCAGCTTTTTCCCGATCTGCTCGATGAATATGGCTCCATATTCTCTGGCAGCTTTATATTCCCGTTCCCTGGGCGTCAGGGCCGGATAACGGTCCTCCAGCTCCTGGGCTGTGACAAACACGATCTGGTCCGGCAGAACATGGCCAATGTATTCATACTCATAGGCCATGTAATCTTCGGTGATCTTTAAGGTCTTATAAACAGCCCTCACCGCATCCTCCAGGGTCTTCCGGGTCCGTTCCTCCTTCCGGATCACCTTCTCCCAATCCCACTGGTCCACATAAATGGAATGGATGTTGTCCGTATCCTCGTCCCGGCGGATGGCGTTCATGTCGGTATACAGGCCTTCTCCTGGAAGAAAGCCGTACTGCTTTAAGGCGTACCGCTTCCATTTGGCCAGGGAATGGACGATCTCCGCAGAGCGGTTTCCTTCTTTCAAGTCAAAAGCCACTGGGCGCTCTACGCCGTTCAGATTGTCGTTGAGTCCTGATTCCGGCGTCACAAACAAGGGCGCCGATACGCGGGTGAGATGGAGCTGTCTGGTCAGTTCTCTCTGGAAGAAATCCTTGATGATCTTAATGGCGATCTGGGTCTCCCTGAGGTCGATCTTTGGAACATAGCCTTCCGGCACATAGAAATTCATGGTATCATCCTCTCTCCGTTCTTCCTGTACCCCAGAGGATTATAACATTATTTTCTGGAAATTGAAATACCCAAGTCCCCCATCCCGCAGCCAGGTGAGTCCCCCATCCCGCAGCCAGACCCGCTCCCGCTCCGGTCTGCGCACAGCGGTACGTAAGGCCGCAAAAGACGCGGCCTTACGTACCGGTGGGCAGAACGGGTCTGGATGCGGGATGGGGGAAAAGATAAGAGCAGACCACAGAAAGGGTATACAACACATTGTAATTTAACTAGAAAACTCCTCCATATTAAAATACAGAGGAGTTTTGGATTCACTAATAGATTTATTGGTTATGTTTTTTTGAGATAAATCGATCATATAGATATATAGCAACCACTATGGAAGGAGAATATAAAAATATATTTAAAATACTTTGAAATATAATTCCCAAAAAATAAGTAAGCATCTTTTAGAATTCTCCCGTTAAAACACACTGTATTTTATTATAGTTCTCTTGATTGTCAACAACTGCAATTATTTGGGTAAAATAATAATTAGCAGGAATTCCACCAATATTAAATCCAACATATCCAGTTGTCTGATATTCTATATTAGGAAGTATACGTTTTGTTTCAGCTAATGTTGCATCGACACTGACGTACTGGCTTGGTATAGCAGTAACTTTTCCATCATAAGCAGTAAACTCTGGCATTAACCCAACAGTGTCTGGAACTTTTGTAATATTTACAGTTGTCCTTACTTTAATAGAGCCGTGATTAGGAAGATCTAGTGTACTATCAAAAAACCATTCACCTACCTTTGCATCAAAAACGGTAAAAGGAGAAATCGGATTTTTTGTTATCTTTAAAGTATATTTTGCATTTGTATTATTAGACAATGGAATAACATAACAAATTTCTTGGTTTTTTAAATCCAATGGTTTTGAATTATTTTGTATAAATTGATTAATCTCCAGCATAGTTTGCTTTAATTCACAAAGCGTTTCATCTGAATCAGAATTTAAATTTTCTGAAGTTGCCGCTAATGTATTAAAGCTCATTAAAAAACATAGAACAATCGCAAGAATACGTTCGATTAATTTTTTCATAGATTACTCCTTTCATAAAAATAATGTTTTTTATTGTTAAGTATTATCTTTCTTTCCCTAAAAAACTTTTTAATCATTCTTTTATTTTATTATATACATCGGAATCCATCCTCTCCTTTAATATACAGTTAATATAACATATATTTGTGTTTATTGTCAATATTTTATAGTATTATTTGTAGAAAATATGTGAAAAGATAAATTATAACCATATTTTTTTCTACAAATCAAAAAAGTAAAATTATATTACCGTTTTTTACTACTATACAATATAAATTTAAGATTATTATGGTGTTTTTTCTTTTTTATACTATAATTTATTCCTGTATTTACAGCAAATTCTCAGTGCCTTCTAGGTCTTCTTTTGGACTAAAAACGCTAATAACATCAGTTCCAAAAATAAAACAACACGAGAGATATTTTATGATACTATTGGAACAGATCAGGTGAGATAGGGATATGATATGGTAATGGGTTATCTGGAGGTTTTTTGTATGTCGTATACGCCGACGGCCGGGATCATTACGGCCATTGAATATCAGGGGGACGGGGCCTTTGGAGGGTCTGACTGCACGCTGCTTCTGACGGTGCAGAGTGAGGATCAGGGACTGGTCCATATTCTGCTGCCGCCGGGAGCTTATGTGCTGAATCTGCATCCGTTCCAGGTGGGGGACCGGGCCACGTTCTTTTATTCCCTGGGAGCCCCCATGCCGCTTGTGTTTCCGCCCAGGTACAGGGCGGTGGCTGCTGCCTATACTCCCCAGGGAGTGACGGCGGTCCTGGACGTTTTTGATGGGAGGCTGCTGAATTCTGAGGGGACGCTTTTGCTGAAGCCGTCCTGGGCCACTCCGGTGACGCTTCCCAACGGACAGATCTTTATGGGGAATCCCGGGAACCGGCTGATCCTGGCCACCTATTCGGCCACCACCAGGAGCTTTCCGGCCCAGACTGTGCCGGAGCAGATGGTGGTGTTCTGCAGCTCCTCTGTGTAAAAGAGGGAGCCGCCCTATCCCTCTTTAGAACTGGAATTCCAGCTGGGTGCAGGCGTATTTCTTTTTGTAGTCGTGGATGATATCCTTCATGTCCCAGAGGAGTCCCTCTCTCTGGCATTCCTCTGTGAACATCTCCCAGAGTTTCCGGGCCCGGGGGCTGGCGCAGAAATAGCGGTTCCCATAGGCGGCTGCATACCGTTCTGCCAGCCGTTCCCCCGGGAACCGCTTTGTGAGAGCGTCATAAAAATATTCTCTCTGGCCGTCCCGGATGGTAACGCCCATGATCCCATAGAGGAATCTGGCCCCGGTGTCTGCGGTGCGCTTTGCCATTTCCCGGATATTCTGTTCCGTGTCTTCCAGAAAAGGAAGGAGCGGCGTCATGACGACGCCTGTGTACAATCCCTGATCTGCCATGGCGCGGACCGCCGCAAACCGCTCCGACGAGGCCGGGACGCCCGGCTCGATCTTTTTGCTGAGTCCGTCGTCAGCCGTGGTAATGGTCATCATACATAAGACCGGGGAATGGGTGCTGATCTCCTGGTAAAGGTCTGTGTCCCGGAGGATCAGGGGGCTTTTGGTCAGCATGGAGGCCCCGAAGCCGAAGGCGTCCATCAGTTCCAAGGCATGGCGGGTCACCAGCTCCGTCCTCTCGAAGGGATTGTAGGAGTCGCACATGGCTCCGCTGCCGATCACTCCGGTCCGCATCTTTCTCCTCAGCTCATCCCGGAGGAGCACCAGGGCATTTTCCTTTACGCGCACCCGGTCAAAGCCCTCCACATGGTAGCATGTGCTCCTGCTGTCGCAGTAAATGCACCCATGGGAGCAGCCCCGGTACAGGTTCATGTTGTAATCGCTGCCAAACCAGGAGGTATCCTTGTTCCTGGTAAGGATGGTCTTTGCAGGGACTGTGTCCATATCGATCCTCCTTGTCTGTCAAAGAAGGCCGGAGCACGTGCGCTCCGGCCCATGGCCGTTATGGGAACTCTGCGGGATCCTTCGGTCCGCTTAGGGATTCCAGGAACCCGTCCAGCTGCCGTTGGTTTTTCAGAACCACGGTTTTCTCCCCGCAGGTCTCCTTCATGGCCCGCCAGAGCTTTTTCTGCTTTCTGGTGCGGCTGTCCCAGAGGATCCAGCGGATGAATTCCAGATCGAGCTTTTCCTCGCAGCCCTCCGTCATGGAGCTTCTGGCCCTCCCCTTATGGTTCAGATATCTCCGGTATGCCCTGAAAAGGCAGGAAAACCGGTTGAAATCCATAAAAATGATCCGGTCGGCTTCCTGTAATCTCCGTTCATACTCCAGCTTCCTGTAATTTCCGTCAATGACCCAGGAGGCATTCCTGTCCATGAAGGCCCGGACCTCAGACCTCTCCTGTTCCTCTGCCTTCTCCTCCCAGCCAGGCAGCCAGTGGACCGTGTCCAGGTGGAGGACCGGTATCTGATAGAGTTTCCCCAGTCTTCTGGCCAGAGTGGATTTTCCGCTGCCGGAATAGCCGTTTACTACGATCTTCATGAGGGCCGTTTCCTATAAGATCTGGATCTGGCAGCTTCTCATGGTCTCCAGGGCCGCCGCGTGCTTCTCCGGCGTTACTCCCGCGCAGCAGGAGGCGTCCACGGATACCGGAAGCTCCGGCATGAACGCCTTTATGAGAAGGGCGTTGGATACCACGCAGATATCGGTGCAGAGTCCCACAAGCTCCACCGCCTCCAGCTCTCCCGCTTCATACATGGCTCTTAAAGCCTCTGCCAGGGCCACAGATCCAAAGGCCGGCTTGTCAAAGCACTGGACTTTGCGGCTGTCCTTCAGCTCCTCTAACTCCGGGATCAGCTCCCAGCCGTCCGTTCCCCTGATACAGTGGGCCACCGGAAGGTATTTCCCCTCCTGGGTCTCCATATAATCCTCTCCATGGGTATCTCTGGTAAAGAGCACGGTCCCGTCAAAGTCTCTGGCCTTTTTTACCACTGCCGGGACAATGGAAACGGCTTCCTTACTCCCCAGGCTTCCGTCCACAAAATCCTTCTGCATATCGACCACCACCAGCACACGTTTTCCCATATCCTTTTCCTCCGCATTTCTTTATTTTTAAGTCTGCCGATCCCCAGAGGGATCCAGGCCTCCTCTTTCCTCCATAGTACCATTCCCGGGAGCAGATGTCAAAATGAACTGCGTTTTCCGATCCCCTTTGCCAGGAACAGCCTTATGGGTACGGCCACCGGAAAAGCCCCGGCGGGGGAAGCCTTCGTCCTTTGTCCGCCTGCTTCTCCCACCGGGGCCTGCCGTATGTTTTCTGTGCCTTATTTATTTAAAGTACTTCACGCCGCTTTCAAAGATCTTCATATCCTGCTCGCCGTAGATATTCTTTGCCACAGCATCGCCGCGTCTCTCTGAATGGGCCATCTTTCCGTATACCCGTCCGTCGGGGCTTGTGATACCCTCGATGGCCATGTAGGAGCCGTTGGGGTTCCAGTATTCATCCATAGTGGGATTGCCGTCTGCATCCACATACTGGGTCGCCACCTGGCCGTTGGCAAAGAGCTTCTTAAGCCACTCGTCGCTGGCCACGAACCGGCCTTCGCCGTGGGATACCGGGTTCACATAAACGCCGCCCAGCTCTGCTTCTGCAAGCCACGGGGACTTATTGGAGACCACCTTAAGGTTCACCATCTTGGAGATATGACGTCCGATGGTGTTGTAGGTCAGCGTCGGCGCGCCGGCATTCTGCTCCGTAATGGTGCCGCCCGGCACGAGCCCCAGCTTGATGAGAGCCTGGAATCCGTTGCAGACGCCTAAGATCAGGCCGTCCCTCTCGTTTAACAGCTTCATAAGAGCCTCTTTCACCACCTCGTTGCGGAAGGCTGTGGCGAAGAACTTGGCAGAGCCCTCCGGCTCGTCGCCTGCGGAGAAGCCGCCCGGGAACATGACGATCTGGGCCTTTTCGATCTCTTTTCTGTAAAGCTCAACGGAATCTCTGATATCCTCAGCACTTAAGTTGCGGAATACCTTTGCACTCACATTGGCTCCGGCGCGCTCGAATACCTTTGTACTGTCGTACTCGCAGTTGGTTCCGGGGAATACCGGGATAAACACATTGGGAGTACCGATCTTATGGTTACAGATCACGATCTGATCTGCCTTAAATACTTCCTGCTTCACTTCCTCCTGCTTTACGCCGGACTCTGTGGGGAATACGTTCTCCAGCGGAGCGTTCCATGTATCCAGTGCCTCTGTAAGGGGAATGGATACGCTGCCGTATTCAAAGGCCGCCCGGTCGGTGACCTCACCGATCAGCGTATAGCTGATGGAAAGCTCGCCCACCTTTCCGTCCGGAACCTCGCAGACGATGTCGCCCCAGCCCGGTGCGAAGAAGTCTCTGGGATCCACATTGTGCCCGATCTTTACGCCCATATGGTTTCCGAAGGCCATCTTGCTGACAGCCTCTGCCATGCCATGGCGCTCCACCGCATATGCGGAAACGATCCTTCCAGCCTTGATATCCTCAAAGAGCTTTCCATAGCCCTCGGTGATCTGGCTGTATACAGGAAGGTCATAAGCGTCTTTTTCGATCTTAAATACAACGATCTTATTTCCAGCCTTCTTAAATTCCGGAGAAATGGCCGTCTTTTCGCTGGCCACATCCACAGCAAAGGAAACCAGTGTGGGCGGAACGTTGACTTCCTTTCCATCCTCCTCATTGAAGGTGCCGGACATGCTGTCCTTGCCGCCGATGGACGGAAGGCCAAATCCCATCTGGGCATTGTATGCGCCCAGTAAGGCTGCAAAGGGCTGTCCCCAGCGGATGGGATCCTCTGTCATCCTCTGGAAATATTCCTGGAAGGTGAAACGGATCTTCCGGTAGTCGCCGCCGGCTGCTGCGATCTTGGCAACGGAAGAAAGCACAGCATAAACGGCTCCATGGTACGGGCTCCAGCTGGACAGATACGGATCAAAGCCGTAGCTCATCATGGTCACAGCATCACATTTTCCCTTTAATACCGGAAGCTTTGCCACCATGGTCTGGATCTCGGACTGCTGGAATTTTCCGCCATAGGGCATCATCACAGTGCCGGCTCCAATGGAAGCGTCAAACCGCTCCACCAGTCCCTTCTGGGAGCAGACATTTAAGGAACCTAACATCTTCATCCAGCTTTCCTTAACGTCGCCCACTTCCTTTCTCTCAAAGGGCGTTCCTTCCCGGTTGGGAACTGTCAGGGTCACGTCGGCCTCCTGGTGCACTCCGTTGGTATCTAAGAACGCGCGGCTCAGGTCCACGATGGTCTTTCCTCTCCAGGTCATGGTCAGACGCGGGCTTTCTGTTACCTCTGCCACTGTAACGGCCTCCAGGTTCTCCTCTGCCGCATAAGCCAGGAATGCATCCACATCCTTGGGATCCACCACCACAGCCATTCTCTCCTGGGACTCGGAAATGGCGATCTCCGTGCCGTCCAGGCCTGCGTATTTTTTCGGAACCTTGTCCAGGTCGATATAAAGACCGGCTGCCAGCTCACCGATGGCAACGGATACGCCGCCTGCGCCGAAGTCATTGCATTTTTTGATCAGTCTGGAAACCTCCGGACGGCGGAACATCCTCTGGATCTTACGCTCTGTGGGCGGATTTCCCTTCTGGACCTCTGCGCCGCAGACCTCAATGGAAGCCTCTGTGTGGACCTTGGAGGAGCCGGTGGCTCCGCCGATGCCGTCGCGGCCGGTGCGTCCGCCCAGGAGGATGATGATATCGCCGGGATCAGAAGTCTCACGGATCACATTTTTTCTGGGAGCTGCGCCCATGACCGCTCCGATCTCCATTCTCTTTGCCACATAGCCCGGATGGTATAATTCCTTTACGAATCCGGTGGCCAGGCCGATCTGGTTTCCGTAGGAGCTGTAACCATGGGCAGCCTCGGTCACGATCTTCCTCTGGGGGAGCTTGCCCTTTAAGGTCTCGTTTAACGGTCTTGTGGGATCGGCTGCACCAGTGATGCGCATGGCCTGGTAAACATAGGTACGGCCGGATAAGGGATCACGAATGGCTCCGCCAAGACAGGTGGCAGCGCCGCCGAAGGGCTCGATCTCTGTGGGATGGTTATGGGTCTCGTTCTTGAAGTTCACAAGCCATTCCTCAGTTTCTCCGTCGATCTCCACGGGAACCACGATGGAGCAGGCGTTGATCTCCTCGGAGACCTCCAGATCCTCTAATTTTCCTTCTGCCCTTAATTTCTTCATTCCCATAATGGCAAGATCCATCAGGCATACGAACTTGTCGTCTCTTCCCTTATAGATCTCCTTATGGTCGGCCAGATACTGGTTATAGGTGTCCTCGATGGGCTTCTTATAATCGCCCTCGGTGAAGGTCACATTTTTAAGCTCTGTGGAGAAGGTGGTGTGGCGGCAGTGGTCGGACCAGTATGTATCCAGCACACGGATCTCCGTCACAGACGGATCCCTCTTCTCTTCGTTTTTATAATAAGCCTGGATATGAAGGAAGTCCTTGAAGGTCATAGCCAGATTTAAGGAACCGTACAGCTCCTTTAAGGCTGCCTCATCCATGGAAGCAAAGCCTTCAAACACAGCCACATCCTCCGGCTTTTCAAATACGGATACCAGAGTTTCCGGGATCGTTTCAGATGCCTCCCTGGAGTCCACCGGGTTGATGCAGAAGGCCTTAACGGCGTCCAGCTCTTCCTTTGTAAGACTTCCGGAGATCACATAAGTGGTGGCAGTCTTAATGACCGGCTCCTCTGTCTCTTTTAACAGCTTCACGCACTGCTCGGCAGAGTCTGCTCTCTGGTCAAACTGACCGGGCAGGTATTCCACAGAAAAAACGGCGTCGTCTGCACCATGGACAAAGTCTCCTTCAAACACCTCGTCCACCGGCGGCTCGGAAAAGATCGTACCCAGAGCCTCCCGGTACACATCCTCCGACAGATTTTCGATGTCGTAGCGGACCAGGACACGGACCCCTGTCACACCGGCGATCCCCAGATAGCTTTCGATCTCATCGCAAAGCTCTCTGGCCTGGACAGCAAATTCCGGCTTCTTCTCAACAAATACGCGCTTTACGCTCATGTTTCTTCCTCCTTGTGAAAGTCTTTATATAAACAGGTTGCATTCTTGTTCTTCTATCATCTTACCACAAACGAAATAAATAAGTAAAATTAATATATCTAATTTTATTTATATTTAAAACTAATAAATCATCAATCCTGGAGGCTGCGGTTCAGCTCGCTGAGCTTCAGTGCGTCCATGGTCATCTTCATGATCTCACGGACATCCTCCTCTGTCATCTTCATGCGCTCCGCCAGCTCCTTTAAGCTGGCCTCTCTTCCCAGCTCCTCGGCCATGCGCTTTGACACCTCCTGGAGCACGTTGACCCGGGCCAGCATCTCCTCCTCCAGATCCATCTCTGCCTTCTGCTCCCGGATCACCTCCTCCATCCGCACATGGATCCGGCTTTCCAGCAGTTTTTCAAAGCCCTCCTGGAAGCCCTCATCCGCCAGCTCCATCAGCTCCATGCTGGCCTCCTGGATCAGATCCGCCATGGGCACTCCCCGGTTCAGATAATCCTGGATAAAAAACAGGGCCTTTTTCAGGTTTCCTTCCACCAGACGTTTTTTTGCCTCCCGGTCTCCGGCCTTCACCCTCTTAAGGAGCTCCCGGTTCTCTTCCTCGGTACAGGGCGGGATCACCGCCAGCTCCTCCATATAGACCTGGTAGATATCCTCTGTGCCGGTTTCCGTGTTCTGTTCCATCTCTTCTCTCATCTCTTCTGACATGCTGTTTCCCTCTTTTCAAAACTCTTAAGTTGTGCTACAATAGTGTCGTTTACCTATAAGGAGGACTAATAATGGATATCAATTACGAATTATATAAAGTGTTTTACTATGTGGCCCGGACCTTAAGCTTCTCCGAGGCCTCCAAATGCCTGTTCATCTCCCAGTCGGCTGTGAGCCAGTCTGTGAAGGTCCTGGAAAAGAAGCTGGGCCAGACGCTTTTCATCCGCAGTACGAAAAAGGTCCAGCTGACTCCCGAGGGGGAGATCCTGTTCAAGCACATTGAACCGGCCATGAACCTGATCCAGAAGGGGGAGAACCAGCTTTTGGAGGCCAACTCCTTAAACGGCGGCCAGCTGCGGATCGCCGCCAGCGACACCATCTGCCGTTACTACCTGGTCCCCTATTTAAACCGGTTCCACAAGGCCTACCCCAACGTCCACATCAAGGTGTTCAACTTTACTTCCATCGAGTGCGCCCACGTTCTGGAAAACGGACAGGTGGACTTTATCCTGAGCAACTACCCCAACTCCGGGCTTTTAGCCAGCCACAGCGTCCGGAGCATCCATGAATTCCACGATGTGTTCGTGGCCAATGCCGAGGCCTTCCCTCTGAAAGACCAGGTCCTGACTCTGGAGGAATTAAAGGAATACCCTATCATGATGCTGGACCGGAAGAGCACCACCAGCGAATTTCTCCACTCCATGTTCCAGCGCTCCCACCTGGATCTGGTGCCGGAGATCGAACTGAGCAGCAACGACCTGCTCATCGATCTGGCCCGCATCGGCCTGGGGATCGCCTTTGTGCCGGATTTCTGCATTCCCGCCGACGAATCCCAGCTTTATATCCTTAAGCTGGCCCAGAGCCTTCCTGCCAGAAAGCTGGTGGTGGCCTCCAATGATTCGGTCCCCTTATCCCAGGCGGCAAAACAGTTCATGGACATGCTGTAAGGCAGCCCTAAAGCCCTCTTCCATTCCAGAAATCCTCCAGGCACCGGGCCGCATTTCCCCGGTTCACCACCTGGAAATGCTCCCATTCCCTGGGAAACAGCTCCAGATGATCCCTTCTTAAAAACCGGTCATCCAGCAAAAGGATCACCCCCCGGTCTCCAGGCGTCCGTATCACCCGTCCGGCCGCCTGGAGGACCTTATTCATTCCGGGATACTGGTAGGAAAAATCAAAGCCCTTCTCCTCTGTCTCATCAAAATACCCCTTCAGCACCTCCTGCTCTACGCAGACCATGGGGAGCCCCGTGCCCACCACGATGACCCCGATGAGCCGCTCCTCCTTCAGATCAATGCCCTCCGAAAAGACGCCGCCCATGACACAGAAGGCGGCCAGGGAATGGCTCCTCTCCTTTTCAAACTCCTCCAGGAATTCTGCCTTTTCTGCTTCTCCCATCCCCTGGCCCTGGACCAGCAGATCCGCCTTCAAAGGCTCTTCCTCCAGGATCTCCTCGATCTCGCCCATATACTGATAGGAAGGAAAAAACACCATATAATTTCCCGGCCGGCTTTGGGTGACGATCCGGATATAGTCCGCCACCTTCCGGTATTCTGACGGGCTGCGTCTCGTGTAGCGGCTGCTCACATCCTCCGCCACCATAAGGAGACGGTTTTCCTCTGGAAACGGCGAATTCACATACACCGCGTAATCCTCCTGGTTCCCGGACAGCAGGGTCTTATAATACCGGACCGGCAGGAGCGTGGCCGAAAACAGGATGGTGCTGGCTCCCTGGTCCATGCATCTGGAAAGGAGCCGGGAGGGATCCACGCAGAAGAGGCGCACCAGGAAGGAGCCGTCCTCCCGGTTTTCCTCATAGATCCGGTAATGGCCGTCCAGCTCTTCATAGACGTTTAAAAAATCCCGGAGGCAGAAATAAAAGTCCAGCACCGTCTCCCGTTCCGGGAACTCCGGGAATTCCTCCATAAACGTTTCCATATAAGAAAAGGCGGTCATGATCCCGGCAGCCAGCCCCGTCACGTCCTCCAGGAGCTGCCAGTCCCCGCACTCCCGCTTCATGGAAAGCAGCAGCTTATTGCACCGGTCCAGCTGCCGCTCCAGCCTGGGCGACTTTCCCTTTATGATCCGCTTCACCTCCAGGAAATCTTCCTTATAAACAGAGGCGCTGTACATCTCCCTGGCCCTGGACACCAGGTTGTGGGCCTCATCCACCAGGAAAAGATAATCTCCCGAGGCCCCGTCGGCAAAGTAACGTTTCAGCCGCACGTTTGGATCGAACACATAATTGTAGTCGCAGATGATCCCATCGGTCCAGCTGGAAATATCCAGGCAGAACTCAAAGGGGCAGACCCGGTATTTTTCCGCATATCTCAACACGGTCTCCCGGTCCATCTCCTGCTCCAGGTGCAGGATGTCGAACACCGCCTCGTTGACCCGGTCAAAATGACCCTTGGCATAGGGGCATGCCTCCGGATTGCACTCGGCCTTCTCCATGGGGCACAGCTTTTCTTTGGCCGTGATGGTCACGGCCGTGAACACCAGCCCCCGGCTCCTTAAGATCCTGAACGCCTCCTCCGCCACCGTCCTGGTGATGGTCTTGGCCGTCAGATAAAAAACCTTGGAGGCCTTCCCCGCTCCCATGGCCTGGACAGCGGGAAAAATGGTGGAAAGAGTCTTTCCGATGCCTGTGGGAGCCTGGATGAACAGCCGCTTTTTCCGGGAAATGGTCTTATACACGGCCACCGCCAGATCCCGCTGGCCCTCCCGGTAGGGAAAGGGAAACTCCAGGCCGCTTATGGACTGGTTCCTCTGGAGCTCATGGTGGCACAGATATCTGGCCCACTTGAAGTATTCGTGGATCACCGAACGGAACCATGCCTCCAGCTCCTCCTTCGACCTGTCCTCATGGAACCGGCGGATCTCCTCGGTCTCCAGATTACAGTAGGTAAGCTGGATCCGCACACCGTCCAGATTCCGGTCGCAGCAGTAAAAATATCCGTAGCACATGGCCTGGGCCATATGCACCGCCACCGGCTCTGTAAGCCGCTCCAGATCCATATACACGCCCTTGATCTCATCAATGGTCACGATGCCGTCTTCTTCAAAGATCCCGTCGGCCCGGCCCTCCACCAGAAGTTCGATGTCCTCCTCTTCGTCCAGGGCCGCATATTTCAACGGCACCTCAGCTCTGTAATTTCCGCCCATCCGCTTCTGGATCTTTTTATGGATCCTGGTCCCCGCCGCCATGGCGTCCTTCTGGGCCGCTCCGGAACGGCGGTTATCGATGTCTCCGGAGCGGAGCACGAACTCCACCAGCGCCCGCACCGAGATCCTGACCTGTTTTTTCTGTTCCATGCTTCCTTCCTCCGTTCCTTACTCCATTATACAATACCGGCCCGGAAAAGTCTAATTTCCTGTAAAGAAAAAGCTGGGATCCGAATCGGATTCCAGCTTTTCTAATCAGCAGGGGATGAGGGGCTCGAACCCCCATCTACGGTTTTGGAGACCGCTGCTCTACCATTGAACTAATCCCCTATTTCCTAAATATTTAATTACTTTGCTTGAGGCCCTCACTGCCTCTCACGTTTAAAGATGATACCACAGCAGCACCCAAATGTCAATTACTATTTTCCGAAAAATTTAAAAAATTTATTCCATTGATATAATGTCCCCATATATCACAACCAGAACTAGCCCGAAGGCCTTTTTTCCAGCATTGGCAGCCAGAAGGGAGAACATGCCGACAGGCCTTTGCAGGAGATACAGCAAAGCCGTATCTCCCAATCGCCTGTCCCCTAAAATGAACGATGGATTCCCGGGACCTGTATCCTGGACATCCCTGTGTATGGTCCTTCCTTATCTGGTCTGTACCTGGCCATCCACGGTCCAGGCCCCTGTGTGGTCCACCGTATATCCATCCGGTGTCACTGTATTCCGCAGCAGCATCCCTTTCTTTGCGCCGTTTTCTACGTCCTTCTCCATGAAGTAATAACATCTTCCGCCGATCCAGTTCCAGCCCGTATACATAATGCCAAAACGATTATCATGCTGGTCATGCAGGAAATAGATCTGTCCGTCTCCATCCGTAAACCAGCCTGCGTCCAGATAACCCAGAGCATTGAAGTGATACCAGTGGACTTCTCTGTTCCAGAGACACTGCTGCCAGCTGCCGGCCGGCCATGTTCCATCTTTCCGGACAAACCACCAGCCAGTCTGATCCTGCTTCCAGGTTCCGGCATATTCATCAAAGCTCTGTATATTGCTGTATGCCGCCCTGGCCTCTTCTGCTCTTTCTTCACGTTCCGGTTCTGGTCTGGGCTCCGGTTCTGGCTCCGGTTCCGGTTCCGGTTCTGGCTCCGGTTCTGGCTCCGGTTCTGGCTCTGGCTCTGGACCCGGTCCTGGCTCCGGCTCATCCAACGGCTCATTTGTAAAGGTGACGATAAACTCACTCAGATGCCACGTCCGGACCGTAATATACTTTTCTCCGCCGTTCCCCTCAATCTGGTACTGCACCACGGGATCGCCGTTATGCTCCACGTTCGCATATTTGGCAGTCACTGTTTCCGGCACAGGAAAGCGGAAGGAAAACTCTGTCTGCTTACCGCTCATCTTCTCTTTTGAAAGATCCAGAGTCTCCCAGGAACCGGCGATCGGTTCATCCTCTTCATTCAGCAGAATGCTGCCCGCTGCCACGCTGAAAACCAGTTTCTTTGGGACTACCTGTATTCCCGTTACAGTCCCATTCCCATCTTTGACCGCCAGGGTTTCAAATTCTGCCCCGGTCAGCTCCTGGGACAGGGATACAAGGAGCTTTTTATCCTCTGCTACGGCTCCGTTTGCAGCCGCAGCTGCAGCCAGGTTGTCTACTGCCTCCGGATTTCCGGCTACAGCAGGATTCTGTGTCAGCTTCTGGACTGAGTTTTTTGCAGCTTCAAAGCTCTGCTCGTACTCCTCCTGTTTCTCCGGAGGAACGTTCTCATCCTCCGGCGCTGTCTGCGGCAGAACATTCTCGTGGATTGTCGGGGTCACCGTGCCATCCTGCGCTTCTCCGTCCGCCGCTTTTTCACGGACAATAAACCTTCCCTCCTGCTCCACCGCTTCATAGCCTTCTGCCAGATACGGCTCCGCCGGTTCGGTGCTGAAGCTTCCGCCAGTGATAAATCCCGTACAGGTCCCGCTGTATACCGCTCCTTTATCATCCGTGGACTCTCCTCCGTCTGCGGTATAGCTGCCGCCAGTAATGGAAATTTTCACATTATCCGTACCATTATTCTGAAGATCCTTCTGGCGGACGGCATTTTTCGTACCGCTCACCGTGCAGTCCTCCAAAGTGATCTCCATATCATGTCTGGTCACATGCTGGACGATCGCCACACCAACGCCATACGTCGTTGTTCCGTTCTCATTAGGAGTTTCCTCAAACTCTCCATTTCCAGTGATCGCCGTACCCTTTGCCTGGAGCGTACCGCCGCGCACCTCAATGCCTGTCCTGCCTTCGGCGCTCCCTCCGGTGATAACAGTCTTTCCAGCCGCCGGGAGATAATAGGCGGTCTGATCTGAAGCTGCATTTACATTCCTGGCCGTAAGCGTCACATCCGTCCGGGCTCCATTGGTGACGATCCCAAACTTTTTCCCATAGACAGAACCATTTTTAATGGTCACATCCACATGGTCCGCATCAATCAGGATTCCGTTGTCCGGCTTCTTCTCTTCCGCATCTCCAATGCACTGTCCATTCAGATCAATGGTAAAGCAGCTGTATGGCTGGTCGATGATCACCGGGGACATATATGGCTTTAACATGACAATTACGTCATTCACCTGGGCCTGTTCGCTGTCATTATCCACAGCCGCGCTTTTTGCCCCGGCAAGATAGGAATACCCCAGTTTTCCAATCTTCGCCGCACAGCCACTCTCCGAACGGACTTCATATGATTCCCTGTCTGCCAGGAAAATGTATCCGTCTGCCAGGAGTTCTTCATACCGGGAATCATTCTCCCTGTTAAACCCGGAGCCAGCCGTCAGTTTTCCTTCTTCTGTCCGGACGGCATCAAATGTCTCTTCCCCGCAGATAACCGAAAGTCCATCGGCAATGGCTCCTTTTTCCAAAAATTCTTCCAGTGTCCCATCAAAACGGAGAGAACCGCCGGAGGATTTTAAGGTGACGCCCCGGATTTCTTCCGTGCCAAGGGTGACGTCTGCTCCCAGATAAAGCGTTCCCCCTGGATTGGCCTCAACCGCCTCAGCCAGGCTTCCGTATGCGGTTTTTCCCGCCCCGTCCAATGTAAATACGGGTCCGCTGCCGGAGCTTGCCACTACCTCATATGGATACGCCTCGTCATCCTGGCCCTTTATGCACGCATATTCTGGTTTTAGGAACAGGCTCACATCCTTCTTAAAGCGTCCTCCGGTAATGAAAAGCCGGTTCATCAGTTCCGTGTGTCCCCCTGCCTGATTCGGATTATAAAACAGATCCTCTTCCCCAGAGTGATCAAACTGCCCACCGGTCACCTGGAACTGATAACGATAATCCTCGTCTGTATTTCCCGGCAGGCTGATCCTTCCGGAAACCGTATTCCCTTCGCCCAGAGCGATCACTGCCGTCTTATCCATATTCCAGCTGGCAGAAACAGCATTTCCTTCCTCGGATGATACCAGGGAATTTGTCACTGTAACCGTATTCCCCGCTTCCAGGCCATAGAAAGAGATTCCCTCCTTGTTGGCACCCTGAATTGCGCAGCCATCTATGACTGCCTCACGAACGGCCCCGCTGAAATAAATCCCTTCCCTCGGACCCTGGACCGTACAGCCTTCCATTTTAACTGTATCCGCCGCACCAAATTTTACGGCACTTGCAACGCCGCTGCCCGATGGTGTTCCGGTAAACAAGAACAAACTGCCAGACAGCTTCACCGCTGCATTCTGATTATTCACCGTGAACGCAGGGGATTTGGTACTGGTGACCAGACTATCTGTGACTGTCGAACTGCCATGTGCAGTCAGCTGACCTTCGACAGTACAATTTTCGACTGTCAGGGCCGTTCCGGCATATGCGGTAATATTGCCTGCAACTTTGCCATCCGTCCCTTGCTGCCCATCTCCCTGTATTATAACCGCAGCACCCGAGCCGATTATAATGTTTTTTCCAGAAGCCAGGCTTATGTTATGACCATTTAAACAGATGGTCACAGTCTTTTCAATATTGACCTTTTCTGTTTCCTCTGCATCGGCCTGCAGGACGATCTCCGCTTTCTCCTCCGTCACTGCCTCCAGCGCCTCTGCTAAAGTCGCAAAAGCCGTCTCCCCAACCACATACGGTTCTTCTGCGGCTGCCGCCTGCTTTCCAGCGTTGGAACCGGTAACCGTCCGCACTGCATCTGGGCTGCCAGATACCATTTTCCTTTCCGGCGCTGCACCAGACTCAGCAGGCTGTGCCAGGGCAGTTAGTGCCTGCCTACTCCCCCCCCCCCCCGGAAAATTCCAGTGCCAGAAGGGCCGCCAGACACAGTGCCAGCGTTTTTTTGTACTTTCTCATATCGCTTCCCTCTTTCTTTTTTACAGCATCAAACAGCAGCACTGGCTGTTTGATGCCTGATATCATTCATTATACAATGCTTTCATGTGCGATTCCAGCCTTTTTACAGAGAATTCCCAGCTCCGCCCCCTGGAAAACCCCCTCTTTTGGAGAAAAGCCACAGAAAAACCCGGAAAAAGCAAAAAAACTAGTAGATTTTGTCGGTTGACTATTGAAATAACAAATGATATAAAGGAAATGAACACGGAAAATCAATAGCATTTATTTTTAAAGGAGTGATACCCATGATGACGCAGAGAAAGATCCGGATCTCTACCATCGCTGAAGCAAAGGACTTTGTAGCCAGAGCCAGTGAGTGTGATTTCGATATTAATATTTTCTACAACCGTGTGATCATCGATGCAAAATCCATCCTTGGAGTCCTCAGCCTGGACTTTACAAAGGTCCTCACTGTGGAATTTAGCGGAGAAAATCCTGGCTTTGAGGAATTTCTGGACGACCACGACGCGGCAAAGGTCCACGCTGTGGCATAAAGATCCCGCAGGCCGGAAACACACCGGGGCTGCTGCCAAAGGACATTTTCGTCCCCTGGCGGCAGCCCCATTTTTTATTCGATCCAGGCCACGGCCCTGGCCGGCGCTCCATCGCTGTTTTCGATCTTCATCGGAAAACAGGCAAACCAGAAGAGTCCCTCTCCGCAAAGCTCCAGATCCTTAAGATTCTCAATGTTCACGATCTCACAGTCCTTAAACAGCTTTTTATGGCGGGGCAGGTCTGCATCGTCCATGGGATCCAGTCCGATCACATCGAATCCGATCCCCTTGTAATGCCCCTTTATAATGTGATCCAGGACCTCATCATCCACACATGGATAATTTCCAAAATACGCCTCTGTTCCCCAGCGCTTATCCCATCCCAGATTAAAAAGCAGGAAATCCGCCTCCTCTGCCAGGGCCCCGTATCTCCGGACGCGGTCCATGGTAATTGCATCTCCCTCCGCAAGGTCCCGGCAGTCGATCACCAGCGCCTGTCCCACAAACTGGTCCGCAGGGAACTGGTCCAGGGTCGTCCGTCCCTCATATAGATGGGCCGGCGGATCCATATGGGTTCCCGTGTGGGAATACATATGGAGAAGCGTTTCCTTAAATCCATCCTTTTCATAGCTGCTGGCCGGTGAAAGCCCCGGCGTTTCCGTCCCCGGATAGACCGGCATATCCTCCCGGATCGTATGGGTCAGATCGATCACTTTCATTTCATATTCCTCCTCTTTTCCTCCTGGCGATCCGCCGATCCTGAAGCCGTGTTCCAGCTGCCTTATGTGCGGCTGGGCACCGACTGGAACGGGAGCTCATCCGTATGGGAAGCCGGGGAAGAAGAAAATACCCCCTCGATGGCCTCCCGTACATTCTCCACTCCAATGAGCCGGATCCGTTTTTCACCCCGGAGCTTCTCCAGGTTGGCCCTGGGAAGCACACAGGCCGTAAAGCCCATTTTCACAGCCTCCGCCACCCGCTGCCCGGCCTGGGAAACGGCCCGGACCTCGCCGGAAAGGCCCACCTCTCCAAAGATCAGCATGCCCGGATCCACCTCCCGGTTCTTGAAGCTGGACACCAGGGCCATGACCACAGCCAGATCCAGGGCCGGCTCATTCATCTTCATGCCGCCGGCGATGTTTACATAAGCGTCGTACCGGCTCATAGCGTAGCCGCACCGTTTTTCCAGGATCGCCAGTAAAATATTGATCCGGTTATAATCCACGCCGTTGGCCGTTCTCCTGGCCATTCCGAAACTGCTGGCCGTCACCAGCGCCTGGACCTCCAGGAGAATGGGCCTGGTCCCCTCCAGAGAGCAGGCCACCACAGCCCCGGAGGCCTCCCTGGGCCGGCCGGAGATCAGCATCTCCGACGGATTTTTCACTTCCTCCAGTCCCTTTTCCTGCATCTCAAACACGCCGATCTCGTTGGTGGAGCCGAACCGGTTCTTCACAGCCCTTAAGATCCGGTAGGAATCGTTCCTGTCTCCCTCAAAATACAGCACCGTATCCACCATATGCTCCAGGACCCTGGGACCGGCTACCACGCCCTCCTTGGTCACATGGCCCACGATGAAAATGGTGATCCCCAGCCCTTTGGCGGTCTGCATCAGCAGGTTTGTGGATTCCCGTACCTGGCTGACGCTTCCGGGGGCGGAGGAAATATCCTCCCGGTACATGGTCTGGATGGAGTCAATGATCACCACGTCCGGCTTTTCGTTTTCAATGGCCCCCCGGACCAGATCCAGATTGGTCTCACAGAGGAACAGAAGCTCCCCGGTGATCGTACCGATCCGGTTGGCCCGCATCTTGATCTGCTTTAAGGACTCCTCCCCGGAAATATAGAGGACCTTTTTTCCGACCATGGACAGATTCCGGCAAACCTGGAGTAAAAGGGTGGATTTTCCGATCCCGGGATCTCCGCCCACTAACACCAGGCTTCCCCGGACGATCCCGCTCCCTAAGACCCGGTCCAGCTCCCCAAAGCCGGTGGCCGTCCGGTCCTGCTCCTCCAGGGAAATATCCGAGATATGGACAGGGGCAGTGCCCCGGCCTGGGACGCGGACCCTTTCGGCTCCCTGGGATCTCCGTTCCGAGACCACAGGCTCCTCCACAAAGGTATTCCACTCCTTACACGCCGGGCACTGCCCCATCCACTTACCGGATTCATAGCCGCATTCCTTACAGAAAAATACTGTTCCTGTCTTTGCTTTTGCCACTATAATATCCTTTCTTTCCTGCTTACTTCCGGATCACTTTCACTTCCACGGCCTTTCCCTCGGAAAGCTCCACGGAAAGGCTCAGCTTTCCGCTCATGTTGGTCTTCATGCCGCCGATGGCCGCACCGTCCTCAAACACCTCATATTCCATGTCGTCTTCCAGCTGGATCGTGATCTGGGCGTCCTCTGTTCCCTCCACCTTAAAGGATACCTCTGTGTCCTTTACGGAAAAATCGGTCACTGCAGTTCCCGGAACAGACTCGTATACGAACATGCCGTTGCGCTCCAGTTTTGTGATCTCCTTAAAGGTCTTTACTTTATAAAGATCTCCGTCATGCTCGAAATCCTCGGCTTTGGATTTCACGTCCAGGGAATAATTGCCAAAGCTGATGTTCCCATTCTCTTCTGTACGGATTAATTCATTGATCACTGACATAATACTTAGTCTCCTTTTGTGTATTTCCTAAAACTTCTGCGGTCTTTTATGATCCTTTTCTGATCACTTTTATCATACCACAACCCCATCCTGTTTTCTAGCAGTTTGTGGGTGCCTGGCAGAAAATTTAAGCTGTCCGTCCTTTAAGAGGAGCTTCACCGAATCTCCCTCTCTTACCCTTCCTTCCAGGACGGCCTCCGCCAGCTTATCCTCCACCAGGTTCTGGATGGTGCGCCGCAGGGGCCTTGCCCCGTATTTTTCATCATAGCCCTTTTCCACCAGGAAATCCTTCACGTCCTCCCCGGCGTTTAAGCGGATGGACATCTGCTGCTTCGTCCGCTTTCCGACGGTATTCAACATAATGGAAACGATCTCCTTCATATGGGTCTTACTGAGGGGATGGAACACGATGATCTCGTCGATCCTGTTTAAAAACTCCGGCTTGAACAGCCGCTTTACCTCATCCATGACCCCCGTTTTCATCCTGGTATACCTGGCCTTTTCATCATCCTGGGAGGTGAAGCCCAGGTGTCTGGGAGCGATGATATTCTCCGCTCCGGCGTTGGAGGTCATGATCACGATGGTATTCTTAAAATCGATCTTATGGCCCTGGGAGTCGGTGATATGGCCGTCGTCCAGCACCTGGAGAAGGATATTGAACACGTCGGGATGGGCTTTTTCCACCTCATCAAAAAGGATCACTGAATAGGGATTCCTCCGCACCTTTTCGCTCAGCTGTCCGCCTCCCTCATAGCCCACATAGCCTGGCGGGGAGCCGATCATCTTGGATACGCTGTGCTTTTCCATATATTCGGACATGTCCACCCGGATCAGGGCATTTTCTGTCCCGAACATGGCCTCGGCCAGAGCCTTGCAGAGCTCTGTTTTCCCGACGCCGGTGGGTCCCAGGAATAGGAAGGAGCCGATGGGCCGTCTGGGATCCTTAAGGCCCACTCTCCCCCGCCGGATGGCTTTGGAAACGGCGGTCACAGCCTCCTCCTGGCCCACCACCCGCTCATGGAGGATCGACTCCAGCTTTAAGAGGCGCTCTGTCTCTTCCTCCTTCAGCTTGCTCACGGGGATCTTCGTCCAGCCGGAGACCACGTCCGCGATCTCCTCCTCGTCCACGAAAAGGGGCCTGGAGTTTTTCTCCTCCTCCCACTTTTCCCGGAGCTTCCCGATCTTCTCCCGCTTCTTTTCCTGCTTTTTCTTTATTTCTCCCGCTTCCTCATAGGCCTCGGACCGGATGGCCTCCTCCTTGGCCTTTTCCAGCTCCCTGATCTCTGCCTCCAGCTCCTTTACGCCTCTGGGCTCCACAAAAACCGAAAGCCGCACCTTGGAGGAGGCCTCGTCGATCAGATCGATGGCCTTATCCGGCAGGAACCGGTCGTTGATATACCGGGAGGACAGGCGGACGGCCGCTGTCAGGGCGGCGTCGGTGATGGTCACGCGGTGGTGCTCCTCATACCTGGGGCGCAGGCCTTTTAAGATGGCCACAGCCTCCTCCTCTGTGGGCTCCTCCACGGTCACCGGCTGGAACCGGCGCTCCAGGGCCGGGTCCTTTTCGATATACTTCCGGTATTCCTCGATGGTGGTGGCTCCGATCAGCTGGAGCTCTCCCCGGGCCAGGGACGGCTTTAAGATATTGGAGGCGTCCAGGGCCCCCTCTGCGCCGCCTGCGCCGATGATGGTATGGATCTCGTCGATGAACAGAAGCACATTTCCCGCTTCCCGCACCTCGTTCAGCACATTTTTGATCCGTTCCTCAAATTCTCCCCGGTATTTGGAACCGGCCACCATGCCGGAAAGGTCCAGGATCACCACCCGCTTTCCCCGGATGGTATCCGGCACATCCCCGGCTGCGATCATCTGGGCCAGGCCCTCGGTCACCGCCGTCTTTCCCACGCCTGGCTCTCCGATGAGGCAGGGGTTATTTTTCGTCCTGCGGCTTAAGATCTGGATCACCCGGCCGATCTCATGCTCTCTTCCGATGACTGGATCCAGCTTTCCCTCTGCTGCCAGCTTTGTAAGATCCCGGCTGTATTCGTCCAGCACCGGCGTATCTGCCTTTCCATCCCTTCCGCTCCGGCCCTGGACCAGCTCCTCACGGCCGGCGGCTCCTTCTTCTCCCATGGCGGACAGAAGGTCGATATAAAGCCTCTGGATATTGATGTTTAATGTATTTAAAAGCCGCACAGCCACACAGTCCGTCTGCTTTAGCATTGCCATAAGGATATGCTCCGTTCCGATGAGCGGGGCATGGAAGCGGACCGCCTCCCTGTAACTGTTTTCCAGCACCTTCCTGGCAATGGGCGTATAGCCCTCCCGGTCACGGATCTGGGTGGGCTGGCTGGAGGACACCAGCTTCTTCTCCAGCTCCAGGACCCGCTCCAGCTTCACGTCTCCGGCCTCCAGGACCCTGGCTGCCGTTCCCGTGCCCTCCTTCATGAGTCCCACCAGGATATGCTCGGTTCCCACAGTCCGGGAACCCGTTTCCTCTGCGGCCTCCGCAGCCAGGATCAGGGCCTCCTTTGCTTTCTCTGTATATCGCTCCATAAAGTTCCTTTCATTCCTCCTGTCAGATGATTTCCGGCAGACGGGCCCTTAAAAAGTCTGCCCGTGCCGCATCCAGCTCCTCACGGCTCAAGGGTCTCTCTGCCTGGCTTAAAAGATTCGCCGGCTGGATCCCCAGCATGAGCCCATAGACGGAGCATGGCTCCTTCATTTTCAGTATCCCGTCGGCAGCTCCCGCCATGATCTGGGATAAAAATTCCATGGCGTCCTTTCTGGTCAGCCTTCTGGCATATTTTAACACTCCATAGGATTTATACGCCTCGTCTGCGCAGGCCACCGGCCTCTGGCCCATGGCAGTCCGCCGGAGCCGCCGTTCCTGGGCGTCCAGCTCTGCCGCCGCTTTGGCCACCAGGTCCACGATCTCCTTTTCCGTCTGGCCCAGGGTCTTCTGGTTGGAGATCTGGTAAAGAGAGCCGGGATTTTCCTCCCCCTCTCCGTAAAGGCCCCGGACCAGGGTCCCGAAACGCCCCATGTCTGAGGTAAGGCTGTTAAAATTCTTCCGCCTGGAAAGGGCCGGCAGGTGCAGGACCACCGACACCCTGAGCCCCGTTCCCACGCTGGTGGGAAACGACGTCAGATATCCGTATTTTTCATCAAAAGAATATTCAAACCGGCTGCCCAGAAGCTCCTCCATCTGGTCGGCCCGCCGGTAGCACTCTGTCAGGGCGGCTCCCTTTTCCACTGCCTGGATCCGGATGTGGTCGTCGCCGTTTATGGTGATCCCCAGCCGCTCATCCTCAGATAAGACCAGGCCTGCGGCCGCCTTTTTCTTTGAGACCCCGCGGCTTATGGCCCTGCGCTCTAAAAGCGCCGTCCGCTCCAGGTCCGGGATCCGGTCCAGATATAAATAGCGGCTGCGGCTGCCGGAAAAGGCCCCAGACTCCTTCACGCCGTTCATGAGCCTTCCCGTCATTTCCACGCTCTGTTCCTTTGTCATCTTTCCCGGAAAAGGATATTCCCTCCAGTTCCTCACCAGCCGTACCCGGCTGCAGATCACGCTGGAGCCCTCTTTTTCCGGCACATCAAACCATTTTTCCATTCTGGTCTGCTTCCTCCTTCAGTCCCCGGATCTCATCCCGGAGCCTTGCGGCCTCCTGGTAATCCTCTCTCCGGACCGCGTTTTTAAGCTGTAAGGAAAGCCTCTGGATCCGGTCCTCTCCCGCTTCCGGGGCTTTTGCTTCCTGGTCCCCCAGATCTTCCCCGGAGGCCGTCTTTTCTGCCGTGTCCCCATACGCAGCGGGCCGTTTCCCCACATGGCGCTCGCTGCCCTGGAGATGCCGGATATTTTCGCCGATCAACGGATCGAACACGCTGTAACAGTCCCCACATCCAAACCGGCTGTTCTTTACAAAGTCCTCATAGGTGGTGCCGCAGACAGGGCAGACCACGCCTGCAAACCGGCTCTCATCCTGGGCTGCATCCGGGATCCCAAGAAGCCCCGAAAGCAGCTTTCCCAGAGGAAATTCTCCCTCAAACAGCGCCGAATACTGCCCCAGGTCCAGCTTTCCGGCACACTGGGCGCAGAGGTTGTGCTCTGTTTTCACTCCTCCGGCCACCTCCACATATTTTACGGTCGCTTCCCGCTTTCTGCATTGTTCGCAAAGCATAGGCTTCCTCCTTTATTCCTGCCCCAGGAACTCATCATAGAGCTCATCCACCAGGGCGTGGACCTGGTCCCGGCCCACATCCCGGCAGATCCCCCGGGCAACGATCAGGGCCAGATCATCCTTCATTTCGTCCATGGCCCTCAGTTTATCCATATCCAGGGCAATGACGGCCCCCCTCCTCCGGTCCAGGCGCAGGAAACCTTCCTGTTTTAACACAGAATATGCTTTATTGACCGTATGCATGTTAATTCCGATCTCGTCCGCAAGCTGTCTCACCGAAGGCAGGCTGTCTCCCTCATGCAGCGTTTCCGTGGCGATGCCCCGGATGATCTGGTTGCAGAGCTGTACGTATAAAGCCTCCTCGCTTTCAAAATCGATCTTTAGTATCATCCACTCACCGTCTTTCCTGTAACAACTGTTATATTCATATAGTAACAGCTTGCATCCCATCCGTCAAGCGGTACTTTCTTCCCTAGCGCGTCCTGGTACCGTCCTCGTTCCGGGTATCCAGGATCTTTTCAAAGATCCAGCAGATATCGTCCAGCAGCACCTCCATCTGCGGCCGTTTCTCCTCGTCCATATAATCGGCGTACAAAAGGCCGAACATGGTCTGGTAATCGTCGTAAAGGGCCTCGGGAATATCCGTCATCTCCGACAGCTCATAGGAGCGGCGGCGCACCCACCAGGAAAAATCGTAATCCCGCAGTTCCTTTTTCATATTCAGGTACATATATTCCCCAAATCCGGCCCAGATGGCGTCCGGCTCGGAAAAACGCAGGTAATGGTCCGCCTTGCTGAGCTTATGGCGGATATAGAACCGGTCCCCGGTCTCCTCATCCTTAACGGCCCCGTAATATCCCTTCTCCGGACAGTAGATGAACTTATAGCCGTCGTCTAAAAACTTCTTTCTCCAGCCTGCCGGAAGGGCGTTGATCTTTTCAGCGATCTCGTCTTTTACGGTCTCCTCCACAGAGATCTTTCCTCCATCCTGGCGTTCTGCCGTAATGAAGTACTGCTCGTCGGGCTGGCCGTCCATATTAAAATAGCGGAAGCCCACATATTCGTTTCCCACCATGCTGCCGTCCTCATGGAAATAGAATTTCCGGCCGCCGATGGTCTTTGAGGCTTCCAGGTTCAGAACGCCGGAGGAATTGAACCAGTACCACTTTCCCCCGATCTCCTGCCAGTGGATCCGCACGTTTCCGTTTTCATCATAATAATACCATTTTTCATCCCCGTCGCCGGTGTAGCAGCTCCAGCCCTCCGCCAGGGTGCCTCCGTCCTCAAAAAAGTACCGGAGATTGCCCACCTTCTGCCATCCGGTCTGCATATAAGAATCGGACCCGAAATGGTACCACTCTCCGTCGATGTCCTCCCATGTGCCCGCCGCCATGCTTCCATCGGACCGCTCATATTTCCACCGGTTCCCGTCGGGGATCCAGGTCCCGTCGGCTCCAAAGGCGGTGCATACGGCCTGGAGTGAAAAAAGCGCTCCCAGGGCCGCTGCTGCCATCCATTTTCCTTCGTATGGTTTCCTGTTTTTCATATTTCCCTCCAAAAATCTGTTCTCGTCCTTTTCAATCCTCTGTGTCTGCGCTATAATAGCTCCAGTACAGGCAGCCTGCCCATACAATCTGCTTATGAAAGGAGGATCCTCATGAAACGAATCCTTGCCTGGGCCGGGATCCTGGCCGCAGTGGCCGCATTCCTGGCTCTCATCGTCCTGGCTGTCACCGGAGCTCCCGCCAACATCCTCATGGCCCTTGTTTTTGTGGTGATGATCGTTCCCGTCCTTATTTACGGCTTTCTCATATTCGTAAAGCTGAAAAAAGACGACCGGGATAAGGATATGGAGTAGCTCCATTATACCCTTTTTCCCGGCCGTCTGCAACGGCGCTTTCTTTCCGTTTTCTTACTGTTTTCTGAAACTCTCTTCTGTCCCCGCGCTATGTGGGGAGCGCCGCTTACCTTCTGAAGATGATGTCGTCCCTTCCCGGTCCGTTGGATACCATGGTCACCGGAACGCCCAGCTCCTCTTCGATGGTCTCCACATATTTCCGGCAGTTTTCCGGCAGCTCCTCGTATTTCTTAATGCCCCGGATCTCACATTTCCATCCCGGAAGTGTTTTATACACCGGCTTTGCCCGCTCCAGATCCGGAGTGGTGGGGAAATCCTTTGTGATCTTCCCGTCGATCTCGTATCCCACGCAGATGGGGATCTCATCCAGATATCCCAGAACGTCTAACACCGTCAGGACAGCCTCTGTGGTTCCCTGGACCCGGCAGCCGTACCGGGTGGCCACGGCGTCAAACCATCCCATCCGTCTGGGCCGGCCTGTGGTGGCTCCGAACTCACCTCCGTCTCCGCCCCTGCGCCGCAGCTCGTCAGCCTCGTCTCCAAAGATCTCGCTGACAAAGGCCCCTGCGCCCACAGCGCTGGAATACGCCTTTACAACGGTGGTGATATTTTTGATCTCATAGGGCGGGATCCCGGCGCCGATGGCACCGTAGGCAGCCAGTGTGGAGGAAGAGGTAACCATGGGGTAGATCCCGTGGTCCGGGTCCTTTAAGGAGCCCAGCTGGCCCTCTAACAGAATATTCTTCCCTTCCTTTAATGCATCATGCAGATATCTGGAAACGTCGCATACATAGGGCGCGATCATCTCTTTATATTCCATCATGGTATCGAACAGTTCTTTCGGATCCAGCAGCGGCTTATGGTATAAATGCTCCAGCAGCACGTTCTTTAAGGCGCATACGTTCTCCAGCTTCTCCATCAGCGCAGTCTCGTCCCCGAACAGCTCACAGACCTGGAAGCCGATCTTTGCATATTTATCTGAATAAAACGGTGCAATGCCCGATTTCGTGGAACCGAAGGACCTTCCCGCCAGTCTGGCTTCCTCGTAAGTATCAAACAGGATGTGATACGGCATCATGATCTGGGCCCGGTCTGACACCAGGATCCTGGGCATGGGAACACCCTTGCTGGTGATGTCCTTCAGCTCGCCGATCAGATACGGGATATTGAGGGCAACCCCGTTTCCGATGATGCTGGTGGTATGATCATAAAAAACGCCGGACGGAAGGATGTGCAGGGCAAACTTCCCGTAATCGTTGATGATGGTGTGGCCCGCATTGCTCCCTCCCTGGAAGCGGATGATGATATCAGACTCCTTTGCCAGCATATCGGTGATCTTGCCTTTTCCCTCGTCGCCCCAGTTGGCTCCTACGATTGCTCGAACCATTGTTGATCCTCCTTTGGATGTGTGTCGGTCTGCCAGAGCTCTTTCTGATCTCTGACGCATCCTTAGTGTATACCAGAAAGGTCCATAAGTAAAGAAAATATTGCTTATATTTCCCATAATCCTATATTATATTCCCGATGCTCCCAGCACCTCCAGAAACCGTTCCCCTGCCGGAGAAACGGGATTCTTCCGATCCGTTACAATACAGATCTCCCGGTCCGGCATCCTCTCACCAAAGGTCAGCTCAAAAAGCTCTCCGGCTTCGATCTTCTCCCTGGCAAATTCATCCATCACACAGCCAATGCCCAGATTCCGCATAGCAAACTGGACCACCATATCGCTGGTGGCCAGCTCAAACTCCGGCTCCAAAAAAATACCCCGCTCTTCCAGAAACTGGTCCATAAACCGCCGGGTACTGGTATTCTTCTCCAGAAAGATACAGGGCAGATCCATTAAAGCCCCGTACTCCAGCCGTTTTCCTTTGAGGCTCTGGTACTGGCTTCCGGCAACAAAAACGTTCCGGATCTTTTTCACCGGCCTGACCGCCACCTCCGGTCTGGCGTCAAAGGGCGTGCTGACCACACCGAAATCGATCCTTCCCTCATACAGGGACTGGATGGTCTCCGGCGTCGGGGCGTTGGATACCATGACCTTGATATTGGGATACCGGCCATGGAACCGCTCCAGGTGGGGGAGCAGGTAAAACTGCAGGGTCATATCACTGGCTCCGATGCGTACCTCACCCATGTCCAGATCCACCAGACGCCTTAACATCCGCTCTCCGTCCAGGAGATTTTCGATCCCCCGCTCCACATAGGGAAACAAAAGCTCCCCCTCGGCCGTCAGCCGGACGCCCTTCTGGGTCCGGATAAAGAGCTGGCTGTTTAACGCCTTCTCCAGCTGTTTCACCGCCTGGCTCACCGCCGGCTGGGAAATGCAGAGCGCCTCTGCCGCAGCGGTGATGCTGCCGAGACGCCCTACATAATAAAACACTTTATAATATTCCGTATTGATACTGCTGGTATCCATGAATAAACGCCAGCCTATACGTTGATCTCAGCCTTGATGCCGAGAAGATCTTTATTTTCCTCCAGAACGGGACGGATCACCTCATCCAGGAACTCCTCCACCTGCTGGGGAGCGCGGCCCACGTACTTTTTCGGGTCCATGGTCTTTTTAAGCTCCTCCAGGGTCAGATTGAAGGACGGGTCTGCGGCGATCAGCTCCAGAAGGTTATTGTCTTTGCCTTCCGCCTTTACATTCCTTCCGGCCTCCATGGAAAGCTCCCGGATCCTCTCATGGAGCTCCTGGCGGTCCCCGCCGGCCTTTACTGCATCCATCATGATGTTTTCGGTCGCCATAAACGGCAGCTCGGACATCAGGCGCTTTTCAATGACCTTGGGATATACCACAAGACCGTCCACCACATTGAGGTAAAGGTCCAGGATCCCGTCCACAGCCAGGAAGCCCTCGGGGATGGAAAGCCGCTTGTTGGCAGAATCATCCAGGGTCCGTTCAAACCACTGGGTGGACGCCACCAGCATGGGGTTCATCATATCTGCCATCACATAGTTGGCCAGGGAAGCGATCCGCTCGCTCCTCATGGGATTTCTCTTATACGCCATGGCAGAGGAACCGATCTGGTTCTTCTCAAAGGGCTCCTCCACTTCCTTTAAGTGCTGGAGGAGACGGATGTCGTTGGAGAATTTATGGGCGCTCTGGGCGATGCCCGCCAGGACGGAGAGCACGCGGCTGTCCACTTTCCGGGAATACGTCTGGCCGGAAACCGGGAAGCAGCCCGTAAAGCCCATCTTCTCTGCGATCATCTGATCGGCCCTCCGGCATTTTTCATGGTCCCCGTCAAACAGCTCCAGGAAGCTGGCCTGGGTTCCGGTGGTCCCCTTAGAGCCTAACATCTTCATGGAGGAGATCACATAGTCCAGGTCGTCCAGATCCAGCTTTAACTCCATAAGCCATAAAGTGGCCCGCTTTCCCACAGTGGTGGGCTGGGCCGGCTGGAAATGGGTGAAGGCCAGGGTGGGCTGGTCCTTATACTTCTCCGCAAAGGAAGCCAGCTCCGCCATCACGTTCACCAGCTTCTTCCTCACCAGCTTAAGGGCCTCTGTCATCAGGATAATGTCCGTATTGTCCCCCACATAGCAGGAGGTGGCGCCCAGGTGGATGATCCCCTTGGCGTTGGGACACTGGAGGCCGTAGGCGTATACGTGGGACATAACGTCGTGGCGTACCAGCTTTTCCCTTTCCTTTGCCACATCGAAGTTAATATCGTCCTTGTGGGCCTTCAGCTCATCGATCTGCTCCTGGGTGATCGGCAGGCCCAGTTCCTTTTCCGTCTCAGCCAGGGCGATCCAGAGCTTTCTCCAGGTGCGGAATTTCTTTTCCGGGGAGAAGATGTACTGCATTTCCCTGCTTGCATATCTCTCAGAGAGAGGGCTTTGGTATCTGTCGTACATGATATTCCTCTTTTCCTATACTATTTTCTGTCCTCGATCCCAAGGCGTCTGAATACCTCGTTGTATGCGTCCTCCACGTTGCCCATGTCTCTTCTGAAACGGTCCTTGTCTAGCTTCTCATGGGTCTCCTTATCCCAGAGACGGCAGGTATCCGGGGAAACCTCGTCAGCCAGGATGATCTGGCCCTTGTGGCGGCCGAACTCGATCTTAAAGTCCACCAGGTCGATGCCCAGGCTGTCAAAATATTTCTTCATCACTTCGTTTACCTTGAAGGCGTATTCTGTGATGGTGTCGATCTCTTCCTCAGTGGCCAGCTCCAGGGACAGGGCATAATATTTATTGATGAACGGATCGTGAAGGTCGTCGTTCTTATAGCTGAACTCCAGAGTGGGGCGCTTGAACACGATGCCCTCTTCCACACCCATCTTTTTTGCAAAGCTGCCGGCAGTGATATTCCGGATGATGACCTCCAAAGGAACGATCTCCACCTTCTTTACTGCTGTTTCCCGGTCGGAAAGCTCCTCCACGTAATGGGTGGGGATCCCCTCCTTCTCCAGAAGCTTGAAGATGTGGTTGGTCATGCGGTTGTTGATGGCTCCCTTGCCGACGATGGTGCCCTTTTTCAGACCGTCCATGGCAGTGGCGTCATCCTTATAATCTACGATCAAGATGTCAGGATCTTCTGTTGTATAAACCTTTTTTGCTTTTCCTTCGTACAGTAAATCAACTTTTTTCATTCCTTTGCCCATCCTTTTCTTTTGATAGTTGGTAACTGGTTCATTTATAAGCTGTTCAAATAAAACAGCAACAGTTCAGAAGGAATTATAATACATCATTCTGGGAAAATCAAGAATAACTTTACGGCCCGGCTGTTTCCGTCTCTGTTTTTCTGTGAAACCAGAACAGGGGGCCTCCGGACTCGATCCCAATGCCGAACACCTCGCCTGACCGGTCCCCCTCCAGCTCCGGCGGACCGTCTGCCGCTTCCCTTGAAACCTCCACCACTGTATGCCCCTTTATATAGAAAGAAGCTGCTGCCAGAAGCTCCAGGACCAGCAGGAGCCTTATGAAAAACCAGAACGCTTTCCTTCTTTTTTCTCTTCTGTATCCATGCCGCCACGGATGGTACGGCCTGTATACATAGCGGATGGCTCCACCTCCTTTTCCTATGTAACCAGAATACCATATTTCCCTGGGAATAAAAAGAGGGAGTCCCACATTTTTCGTGTTACTCCCTGTCCCCTGTTTACTGGCCGCCTGCGGTGCCGGATGCCCCGCCTCCCGTGATCTGGCCGGACGTTCCGTCCCCGGTCCCATGGGATGTGCCGTTTTCTCCTGCCCCGGTGGTCCCGGTGGTGATCTCCTCCATTCCATCCTTCACATCATCCACCATATCCCGCATGACGCCGCCGCTCTCTCCGTCTGTCCCGCTTTCGCCGGAGGGAAGGTCAACGCCTGTGGCCGAGGTCCCTGGCACCTCCTCTGTGGCCCTGCTTCCGGGAGCCGTGGAAGACTCCTCCCGTCCGGAGCTTTGTCCTGCGGTGCTTCCATTGGTATCATTTCTTCCGCAGGCAGCGGCCGCACAGACAACAGCAGCCAGCATAATGCCAAAAGTGATCCGTCTGATCTTTTCCATAATAAAAAATCTCCTTTCTTTCTGCCTTAGTATGCACGAAAGAAAGGAGAATATGTATCAGCCGATCACATCGGCCATGTCGTACATGCCCGGAGCTTTTCCTGCCAGGAATTTGGCTCCCTGGACTGCGCCCTTGGCAAAGATAGCCTTGGAATACGCCGTATGCTGGAAGGTGACCACCTCGTCCTGTCCCGCAAAGATCACGTCGTGCTCGCCCACAATGGAGCCGCCGCGGATGGCCTGGATGCCGATCTCTTTTTTATCGCGCTTCACACGCTCGGCAGTCCTGTCGTATTTATAGTGGTATTCGTTCCCCAGGCTCTCATTGACCGCATCGGCCAGGGCCAGGGCCGTTCCGCTGGGAGCGTCCACCTTCTGGTTGTGGTGCTTCTCCAGAATCTCGATATCAAAGCCCGCCTCTGCCAGCACAGGAGCCGCCTGCTTTAAGATCTTAAATAAAAGGTTCACACCCAGGGACATATTGGCGGACCGGAGCACCGCCGTGGTCTCTCCAAGGGCCTTCACCCGCTCCAGCTGCTCCTCCGAAAGCCCTGTGGTACATAAGACCACCGGCGTCTTCGTTTTTTCACAGTAAGCCACAACGCCGTCCGTGGCCTTCGCAGAAGAAAAGTCGATGACCACATCGGCTGCCGGACACTGGTCCAGGGTTTCGTATACCTCATAATCTGCCAGCTTTAAGGGATTCACGTCCACACCGGCCACGATCCGGATCCCGTCGTCCTTTGAAACGATGTCCGTGATCACCCGGCCCATGGCTCCGTTGCAGCCGTTTAAGATCGCATTTACCATAATTATGCCTCCAAAACAGAAATTTATAAAAGTCCGAATTTTTCCATTTCTTTCCTTAAAAGCTCCTGATGATCCGGTTCCATCTCGGTCAGCGGAAGCCTGGGCGCTCCCACCTGTTTCCCCATGAGATTTAAGGCCGCACGCACGGGGATCGGATTCACCTCGCAGAACAGGGCCTTAATGAGGGGCAGAGCCTTTAACTGGAGCTTTCTGCTGCCCTCCAGGTCTCCCTGGAAGAATTTTTCACAGATATCATGGGCCGTTCTGGGCGCAATATTGGAAAGGACAGAGATCACTCCTTTTCCTCCCAGAGCTAAGAGCGGCACGATCTGGTCGTCGTTGCCGGAATACAGATCCACGGCTCCATCTGATAGCTGCATGATCTCCGCAATGGCGGAAAAGTTTCCGCTGGCCTCCTTCACACCTACGATATTGGGCACGTCCCGGCAGAGATCCACGATGGTCTGCGGAGCGATGTTTACGCCGGTACGGCTGGGAATATTATAAAGGACTGCGGGGATCTTGATGGCGTTGGCCACAGCTGTAAAGTGGGCCTTTAATCCATTCTGGGTGGCCTTATTATAATACGGGGACACCAGAAGCACGCCGTCAGCTCCCGCTCCTTCCGCTTCCTCAGAAAGGGTGACCGCCGTCTTTGTGCAGTTGGAGCCGGTTCCCGCGATCACGGGGATCCTTCCCTTCACTCTCTCACAGGTAAAGCGGATCACCTCCAGATGCTCCTCCTCTGTGGTGGTGGCAGATTCTCCGGTGGTTCCCATGGAGACGATACAGTCCGTATGGCCTGCGATCTGCTCCTCAATGAGCTCATCCAGTTTATCAAAGCTGATCTCGCCGTTTTCTTTAAATGGTGTTACGATGGCAACACCTGCACCTTCAAAAATAGCCATATGCTCCTCCTCCAAAAAAGAGCCGACATCCGCCAAGACGCCAGCTCCAGAACTTCATCCCTCGTTTTCCATAATCCTATCATCAATCCAGGGAATTGTCAACTTTTAAATTTCCGCCTGACAGGCCCGGGATCCCCGGCCATTACAGATTTTCCACATAGGAGATCTGGTCTGCATACTGCCGGATCTCATCGGGGCAGACCCGTCCGGTCATGATCAGATCCGTTTCGTCGTCCGCAGACTGGAGGAAACGGATAAATTCCTCCCTGGAGATCACCTCCTGGTCCACCAGTCCCAGGACCTCGTCCAGGATCAGCAGGTCACACTCTCCCGTAGCCATGACCTTTTTTGCAAAATTAAAGCCGTTCCTCAGATTCATGGTCTCTTCCTTTTTCTGGTCCTCCGGAAGATCCTCAAAATAGCATCGGGAACGCTCGAAACGAAACACCTTCATCTCCAGATCCATGCGCTCCAGGATCTCCAGGCTCTTCTCCTCCAGAACGCCCTTTAAAAACTGCACGATGATCACCTTTTTCCCGGCCAGGGCTCCCAGCAGTCCATACCCCACTGCGGAGGCAGATTTCCCATTTCCGGGACCATAGATTATGCGTATCGTATTTTTTCTCATGTCCAGCACCTCATCCTTTATGTACGATCCGTTTTCACAGATATATTCAGTAAGATGGATCTAAGCCCGCATATCTTAACACATTTTTTCGTATTTTGCAAGTTTTCCTTAAACAGGAGCTAAGACCGCCCTGGGGCTTCCCTGTCTGCGGCGGGCCGCCTCTTCAGGAAACCTCCCTTCTTCCGGACCCTGCGGTCTCCCGGATCACTGGCAGCATTCCAGCTTGCTGACCGATACCTCATACGCCGTCCTCTTCTCACACTCGGTCTCACTGAGCTTTTTCGTGTATTCCCGGCTCTGGACCCGGCCCCAGATCTGGATCCTGGTCCCCACGGAAAATCCCGAGGCAAACCGGGCGTTCCTTCCCCAGGCGATGCAGGGAATGTAGTCAGACTTCCCATAAGGACGGTTCACGGCCACCAGAAGGTCCGCGATCTCCCGTCCCAGAGGCGTTTTCCTGTATATGGGCTCCTTACATATGTATCCGTCCAGAAAGATCTGGTTGGTCTTGGTATAATCGGTAAATTCCTCTAAAAACTGTACCTCCCGCACGAACACAGAAAGCACCAGGCGGTTTTTCACGCCTTCATGGCGGTTATAGGAACGGAACTGGCCGTCAGCCTCGATGGTGCAGCCCCGGTAATCCCTTGTCACATCCATAAGCCGCTCCGAAACCATAAGAGGGATCACATCCGCCTGCTCGCTGAGCCGGCTGACAGAAAGATCCACAAGATAAAATCCCTCCCCGAACACTGCATGGCTGAATGTAAAGTCTGATACGATGGTTCCGATGACCGTGACCCTGTTGTTTTCCATAACTTTTTCTGACATAGTATTTCTCCTTTATTCGATATGATCAGTCCTTCTGACCGGCCGTTCTCTCCGGCACACTATAATATGTATTCAGCCGTTTCTTTTCTTAGAACAAAAAGATCCATGTTTCGCTCGACATAAACCGCCATGGTTCTCCTTGTCATTTTTCTCCCGTCATGCTAATATCTTTTTATGATACCAGGACTCCGATGCCGGCCAGCAGAAAGGACCTGGCTCCCGGACCGGTACCCCCGTACCCATATTATGGAAAGGAGACTTGCCTTATGATCCGTTTTTTACTGGAATGCAGACGGCTCTTTGAAAAATATTCCAAAGACGAAATGTCCGTCTATGCGGCCCAGGCCTCCTTTTTTATCATCCTGGCCTCCATCCCTTTCCTCATGCTCCTTTTGTCCCTGATCCAGGCCACGCCTCTGGTGAACGAGTCCGATCTTCTGTCCCTGGTGGTCCAGATGGTGCCGGATACTCTGGACGGCCTGGTGGTCTATGTGCTGGACAGTCTCCATTCCGACTCTCCCATGGCCCTTTTGTCAGCCACGGCCATTGCAGCCCTCTGGTCCTCCTCCCGGGGAATGTTAAGCATCGAGCGGGGCTTAAACCGGGTCTGGGGCACAGAGATCCAGAGAAACTATATCGTCCGCCGGATCATCTGCGCCGGATATACAGTCCTTTTTTCCCTCATGTGTCTTTTGTGCATGGTGCTCCTGGTGTTCGGGGAGCAGATCCAGAAACAGGTCTGGGCCTGGATCCCTTTGATGTCCACCTTTGATTTTCTGGCCTTTCCTGTGAGAGGCCTGGTCACCCTGGCTATTTTATTTATATTTTTCCTGGCTATTTATGCGGTCCTTCCTTTCCGCAGGCTTTCCGTTAAAAGCCAGACGCCGGGAGCTGCCTTCGCAGCCGTGGGCTGGGCCCTGTTTTCCACCGCATTCTCCATTTACTTCCGGTATTTTAAAAATTTCACTGTGACCTACGGAAGCCTGGCGGCAGTGATCCTGATGATGCTGTGGCTGTATTTCTGTATCTGTATCCTGTTCATGGGCGCGGAGATCAACTGGTGGTGGGAGTTTCACGCCCCATCCCGGAACTGGAGCCTGGCTCACTGCCCGCATAAGTAAAAGGGACCGGAGCCCGGCAAAACGCCGGACCCGGTCCTTTCTCCTTTTATGGCTCCGCGAACCCCAGAGCCTCTATATTTTCCCGTGTCAGTGCCCTATAAAGAGGCTGGATCTCCTCCTCATCCCCCAGACATTCCTTTCTCCATTTCGCATAAAACGCCCCGTCCTTTACTGCCCTCTTATTATAGTCTCCATCCCATCCTGCCGGCATCAGATAAAAGATCAGACCGTCGCCATCCTCATCGATCTCGTCCGGGAACTTCTCCTCCATCACGCCCTTATCCCATGCATCCATACTGCCATAGGACTCATATACATCCCTTTCCGGATCATAACGGTAATAGTTCTGGGGCCAGACCCGGCCCGCCAGCCCCTGGTTATGGGACCAGTCCGCCGATGCGCTGCCATTTTTATAATATCGGACTTCCGGGAATTCGTTCAGCTCCAGATAACATTCTTCGCCGTCGCAGCCGTATACAAATTCCCCCATCCCAGCCACGCATGCGGCCGTCCATTTTAACAACAGTTCCTCCTTCCCGTCTCCGTCCACATCACAGATCGCAAAGCTATTTTTCTGCGTTTCCTCCTCGTCTCTGTAATCCAGCGGCCTCCCATCGGGAAGGAGCCCCTGACTGTATGCGTCCCAGAGGATTTTTCCATAGGACGCCGGCAGACTGGCACCGGACTCTATAACAGCCTTCTCCGCCTCCTGTCCATCCTGCCCGGGCTCCGCTCCGTCAGTCCCCGGCAGCCGTTCCCAGTACATGGTCTCTCCCATGGTCTCTGTGGTCAGATACCAGCTCCCATCCTCCGTCACAGGGATCACTGCAAAGGACGCAGGACTTCCTCCTCTCCCCTCTGGCTCATAGGGCGTTATATCTGCCACGAGGATCCCGTCTTCCTCCCGGACCGTGCCCTCTCCGCCTAAGGCAATCCCCAGATAAAAGGAAAAGCTTCCGTCCGCGCCAATGGTCATCTGGCTTCCCTCATGAATCCCGGTTCCAAACATTTCCTGGAGATCTCCAAACTCCTTCAGATGATCCTCTGTCTTTGTCCCGGCCAGCCGCCAGTTTCCGGCGGCCGCCTCCAGGATTCCTCCGGTCCGGGCATCCTCTGCCGGGGAGGTCTGTGCTTCTGTCCGGGCAGGCTCCGCAGGGGAGGTCTGTTCCTCTGTCCAGGCAGGCTCCGCAAGGGAAAAATCCGCTTCTGCACCATTTCCGCAGCCGGAAAGCACCGCCGCCAGCACCGCCATTCCCGCAAACACTCCGGCCCTTTTCCATCCGGCCGCACCCGTATTCTCTCGTCTCATTCCGCCATCCTCCTTCGCTCCTCAGTCCGTTTCCAGTGTTTTTTTCATTATAGCATAGAACTTCCCCCTGTTTTTTAAGTTTTATTTACGTTTTTTGTTTTTCCATATATATTTTATATCCTTATCCATCGCCTGGAAGCCAGAGCCAGCAGGTGTGACATAATCTGACCTTATTGATTTTGACGGAATTGTATATTTCCGCACATTATGGTCCGTTTACAAATTATTTTACAAATCCCGGAGATCGCCAGTGCTGCCGTAAAAAAGGAAGGCCAAAAGGGAAATGCACCCCTCTCAGCCTTCCTTTTATCTTATCTGCATATCCTGGGCAGGTCAGCTCTGTTCCCGGTCTCCGGACCAGTCCCAGTCCGACGGCTGACATTCACAGAAGCGCCAGCCGCTAAGATGTCCTGGAGCTGTCCCCGGTCCGGGACGCCGCTCGAGAAACCGTCTCCCGGCCCTCCGGAACCTGTCTGGATCCCTTACTTCGCCAGCATCATCCGGTCGTTGGCGAACTCGCCGCCGCTGGCCTCTCCAAACTTCTTTAAAAGATCCTCCACCTGGAGGTTCTTTTTTTCCTCTCCCGCCACATCGTAGATGATGCGGCCCTCGTGCATCATGATCAGACGGTTTCCGTACTGGATCGCGTCCTTCATGTTGTGGGTGACCATAAGAGCAGTCAGCTCCCGCTCTTTTATGATCTCATCGGTCAGCTCCAGTACCTTTTTGGCAGTCTTGGGATCCAGGGCCGCCGTGTGCTCGTCCAGAAGGAGGAGCCTGGGCTTTTCCAGAGTCGCCATCAGAAGTGTCAGCGCCTGGCGCTGTCCCCCGGAAAGAAGACCCACCTTACTGGTCATCCGGGTCTGGAGCCCCAGCCCCAGCTTCGTCAGGGCTTCCCGGTAAAAATCCTTTTCATTGGCCTTGATCCCCCAGGAAAGCCCCCTCTTCCTTCCTCTCCGGAGGGCCAGAGCCAGATTTTCCTGGATCTCCATGCCCGCGGCCGTTCCCCGCATGGGATCCTGGAACACGCGGCCGATGTACTGGGCCCTTTTATATTCCGGCTCCCTGGAGATGTTGACGCCGTCGATCTCGATCTTTCCCGAATCGATGGGATATACCCCGGCGATCATGTTCAGCATGGTGGATTTTCCGGCTCCGTTTCCCCCGATGACCGTCACAAAGTCGCCGGGATCCAGGTGAAGGTTCAGACCGCAGAGGGCCTTTTTCTCATTGATGGTTCCTTTATTGAATGTTTTCCGTACATTGGTGATCGTAAGCATTATGAATCCTCCTCCCCTGTCTCCGAATATTCCTTCCTGGCCCTCCATTTTCCCAGGAGCACAGGAACGCTTAAGGAGAAGGCCACGAATACGGCCGTAAACAGGTTCATGTCATTGGTCTCCAGGCCCACCCGGAGCACCAGGGCACGGATCAGGAAGTAGATCACAGCGCCCACCACCACGGAGCTCAGCTTGCAGGCAAAGTTAATGAGCCGTCCCATGAGCACCTCGCCGATGACAATGGCAGCCAGGCCGATGACGATGGCGCCGCGGCCCATGTTGATATCCGCATATTTCTGGTGCTGGCACACCAGGGCTCCGGAAAGCCCCACCAGGCCGTTGCTTAGCATCAGTCCCAGAAGCTTCATCCGCTTCACATTGACTCCCAGGGCGCGGATCATGTCCTCGTTGTTTCCCGTGGCCCGGAGAGCGCTTCCGATCTCTGTTCCGAAAAACCAGTACAGCACGGCCACAATGAGAACGGCCGCAGCCACGCCCACCAGGATCGACGCCTGGGCCTGGGTGATCCCCAGGCTGTCTCCTACGCTGGAAATGAGTGTTTTCAGCTTTAATAATGGAAGATTGGATTTTCCGCTCATGATCCGTAAGTTTATGGACCACAGAGAGATCTGGGTTAGGATCCCGGCCAGGATCGCCGGGATCTCCAGGACCGTGTGCAGGATCCCCGTCACAGCGCCCGCAGCCATTCCAGCCAGCATGGACAACAGGAGCGCTGCCAGTGGATCCAGATCAAAATTAATGACCAGAGCAGCGCAGACGCACCCTCCCAGGGCAAAGCTCCCGTCCACCGTCAGATCTGCGATATCCAGAAGCCGGTAGGTGATGTACACGCCCAGTACCATGATCCCCCACAGGACGCCCTGTGCCACAGCGCCCTGCATTGCAACAAGTATACCACTCATTTTTCTTTCCCCGCTTATCCTCTTTTTTCCTATTCTACGATCTCAGCGCCTTCCAGGCCGGAAATATCGATCCCCAGAGCGTCGGCTGTGGTCTTATTGACTGTCAGAGCACAGCGCTCTGCCGGAAGGTAGCCGATGGGCATTTCTGCCACATCTGCACCCTTTGTAAGGATCTCAATGGCCTGCTCGCCGGTCATGTAGCCCAGCTGGTAGTAATCGATGCCGTAAGTGGCAAGTCCCCCGGCGTTTACCATGCCGGCCTCTCCGCAGATCACCGGGATCTGGTTGTCCGTGGCGATCATGGCAACGGTGGACATGCCGGCAGCGATCACATTATCCGTAGGCGCATAGATCACGTCCACCTTGCCCACCATGGACTCCACCACGCTCTGGATCTCGTTGGAGCTGGGAACCGTATACTCCTCACAGGAAAGCCCTGCCTCCTTACAGGCCTCTTCGGCCATGGCGATCTGGAGCTGGGAATTGCTTTCTGCCGAACAGTACAGGAGACCCACCTTTTCTGCGTCGGGAAGCAGCTGCTTCAGCAGATCGATCTGCTCCTTTACCGGCGTCAGATCCGAGGTTCCCGATACGTTGACGCCGGGCTTTTCATTGTCGTTTACCAGTCCGGATTCTGCCGGATCGGTCACAGCTGTCAGAAGCACCGGGATCTCCTCTGTCACGCCGGCCACAGCCTGGGCCGCAGGCGTTGCGATGGCAAGGATCAGATCGCTGCCGTCGTTTACCAGCTTCTCTGCAATGGTCATACAATTGGCCTGTTCGCCGGAGGCATTCTGCTGGTCTGCCTCATAATTGATACCAGCCTCGTCCAGGGCGGCGAAAAAGCCCTTGTTGGCAGCGTCCAGAGCGTCATGCTGGACCAGCTGGAGCACACCGATCTGATACGTTTCTCCCGATGCGTCTGCCTCTCCTGCCCCGGCGGCTTTGGAGGTCTCCTGCCCGGAGCTTTCCGCTCCCGCTTCTTTTGCCTCACTCTTTGCAGCCGTTTCTTTTGTGCTGTCTTTACTTCCGGAGCCGGAACAGCCTGCCAGCGACATGGCCATGGCTCCCGCCAGAATTAAGGATAATACTTTCGCGTTTTTTCTCATAATACAGATTCTCCTCCGCAATAAAATTCATAACACAGATTGTACTACAAAAAAGCTTTCACGTCAACAGTACATAACTTTAAATTACATGAAGTTCAACGCGTTAAAGTCGAATTCCGGCAAAAACCCACAGATCCTGCCATGCAGCAGGGAAAAGGGAAGAAAAAAGGAAGGCGCACCCATGGGCCCACGCCTTCCTTTGCCTTTAAAAATATTTCTTGTTGCCCCAGAGGTTACTCCGTTTTAAATCCAGATACTCGTTATAGGCTTTTTCCAGGATCTGCTTCTCGTTGGAGAATTTCAGAAGATGGTAGGCCTCATAAAACTTGTAGTATCCGGAATCCACGAAATATTCCTCCCGCTGTGGTTTGCTGTAATAACTGTCTGCCATCATCAGATACCAGTGTACGTCCTTTTCCACCGTATCCTGGGGCGTGCTGAAAGAATACTGGCTCTTTCCGATATATTTAATGATCGAAGCGGTAACGCCAGTCTCCTCCTTCACCTCCCTGAGGGCGGTTTCCTTAAACTCTTCGCCCGGTTCCACAGTTCCCTTGGGCAGGACCCAGCCTTCATATTTGTTCTTGTAATTCTTATAAAGAACCAGGATCTTGCCGCGAAATATAACCACACCGCCACAGCTCGTTGCCTCTATCATTGCAATCCCTCCTGTTGTAAGACGCCAGAGAGGCCGCCTTATTTGGTGTGTCTGATACGCTGGGACTAGTATACTTCTTTTTTGACAGATTTGCAACCCACCTTTTATTGAATATATTCTTTCTATTTCAGATATTTTTCAAACCATTCCATCATTTCAGAAAGTCTGCGCACCCGGTGAGAAGGCTTTCCGGACCGGGACAGCTCATGGTTTTCTCCATGGAACAGGCACATCCGCGCCTCCACCCCGAAGTATTTCAGTGCGGAGAACATCTGAAGGGCGTCGCCCATATAGCAGCGGTAATCCTCGTCCGACTGGATGAACAGGGTAGGCGTTTTAGCCTTATGGGCGTATTTTAACGGAGAGCACACCCACATCTTATCCGGGCTGTTCCAGGGATCGCCCGCCGTCTCCTGGAGGTCGAAGGAATAGCCGATATCCGTGGTCATGCTGAGGGAGATCCAGTTGGAGATGCTCCTCTGGGAGGCTGCCGCCGCGAACCGGTCGGTGTTTCCGATGGCCCAGTTGCACATGAAGCCGCCGTAGCTTCCGCCCATGATCCCCACCCGCTTTTCATCGATCTGGGGATAGCGCTTTAATACCTCGTCAGTCATGGCCAGGCAGTTTTCAAAATCCACGGTGCCGTACCGGCCGGAAAGGTCTGCAAAGGCGTTTCCGCGTCCATCGCTGCCCACGGGGTTGGTGAAAAATACAAAATAGCCCGCATTGGCAAAGGCCTGGCTTTCATGGAAGAACACCGGACCAAAGGTGGCTCTGGGGCCGCCGTGGACCGTAAGGAGCGCCGGATATTTCTTTTCCGGATCGAAGCCTGCCGGCTTCATCACATAGCCGTCCAGCTCCACGTCCTTATATGTAAAGGTAAATTCCTCCACCGGGCATACGTCCCGTTCTGCCAGCAGTCCGTCGTTGAAGGCCGTGAGCTTCTCTTCCTTCCCATCCTTCAGACAGTATATCTCCGTCAGCCCCATGTCCCGCATGGCGGTATACCACACAGCCCCGGCTCCCAGGGATAAGGTATGGACGCTGCCCTGGCGGTCGTAAAGAGTCTCAAAATTCCCCTCTGCGTCCACGGAACAGATGACGCTCTGCTTTCTGAAGGTGGAGATGAAATAGATTCTTTCGTCATCGTGGACGATCCCTTCCCCGTCTGCAAATTTACAGTCGCTGCAGATGGAGTTATGGATGCTCCGGTCGAAGAATGCCAGCTCCTTAAGCGTTCCATCCTCCAGACGGAAAAGCTGCGGATTCTCATTGACGCCATAGGTCTTCATTTCCGATCCGAACAGTGTGACGCTTCCCTTTAAGATGCAGGCATAGTCGATCCGCATCCGGTCCTGGGGGATCAGTGTTTCCCGTTCATAACCTTCCAGTCCCACCCGGTAAAGGCCCGGTCTCCAGGATTTCAGATCCGTATACTGGACTCCCGTATACAGGAGGCAGTCCTCCTCCAGCCAGAAATTCTCCACAGTTTCGTATTCCGGGGTTATGATCTCCAGGGTTTCCTTCTCCCGGTCGTAAACGGCCAGGCGGTTCCTCTTTTTATTGACCACACCCTTTCCGTTGGCCCAGAAGGGAAGCTCGTCAAAGACCTCATAGTCCTTTTCCTCCTTGGCGTACTCGTATTTTACGGACATATACACCCGGGTTCCACATACAGCAAACTTTCCAACGGAATAGGGAACGGCAAAGGAAAATTCCGCCTCTCCCCCGTGAAGGCCGATGGTATAAAAGCAGGTCCAGGTCTCTCCGTCCTCGATCTTCTCTTTATACTCCTTTTCCCGGCAGCTGGCAAAAAGAAGCGTTTCCCCGTCGATCCAGGAAAAATTCCTCTCTTTTCTTCCGGACGTCAGCTTCCGGACGCTTCCGTCGGAAAGATCCATGATCCACAGACAGGAATCATAGCAGTTTTCCTTTTCGTTGACATCCACCACCGCAAAAGCGCCGTGCTTTCCGTCGGGAGCTGCTGTGAGCCCGGTGGGATAGTGATAGTTCATAAAATCTCTGATATCGATCTTCTTCATGTAAGCCCCTCCATAAAAAGGCCATGGGAAACCTCCCGATGGCCTTGTTTTTCTTTTATGCTTCTCTGTACCCGTTGGGATTCATGGACTGCCATCTCCATCCATCGGCGCACATATCGTCGATCCCGCGCTTTGCTTCCCAGCCCAGCTCTTTCTTCGCCTTTGCAGCGTCTGCATAGCAGGTGGCGATGTCGCCGGCCCGTCTGGGCCTGATCACATATGGGATCTCTTTTCCCACAGCCCTGGAGAACGCATGGATCATATCCAGGACGCTGTATCCGTGTCCGGTTCCCAGGTTATAAATATAGACTGCCGGGGTATCCTCGAATTTCTTTAAGGCCTTTACATGGCCGTCTGCCAGATCCATCACATGGATGTAGTCCCGGACTCCCGTTCCGTCCGGCGTATCGTAGTCGTCTCCGAATACGCCCACCTCTTTCAGCTTGCCCACAGCCACCTGGGTGATATAGGGCGTCAGGTTGTTGGGGATGCCGGCCGGGTCTTCTCCGATCATGCCGCTCTCATGGGCGCCAACCGGATTAAAATAACGTAACAGGATCACAGTCCACTCCGGATCCGCCTTCTGGATATCCGTAAGGATCTGTTCCAGCATGCTCTTGGTCTGGCCGTAGGGATTGGTGCACTGTCCCTTGGGGCAGTCCTCGGTGATCGGCACAAAAGCAGGATCGCCGTATACGGTGGCAGAGGAGCTGAAGATGATCTTCTTTACTCCGTGCTTTCTCATAACGTCACAGAGCACCAGGGTTCCGGTGATGTTGTTGTAATAATACTCCAGGGGCTTGGCCACAGATTCCCCCACGGCCTTTAAGCCTGCAAAATGGATCACTGCATCGATCTTTTCCTTTTCAAAGATCGACTCCAGCGCATCCCGGTCCAGCATATCCGCCTTATAAAAGACGATATCCTTTCCCGTCAGCTTTTTTACCCTCCGTAAGGATTCCTCGGAGGAATTGCTCAGATTATCGAAAACAACGACCTCATGGCCCTGGTTTAAAAGCTCCAGGCATGTATGGCTGCCGATATATCCGGCTCCGCCAGTTACTAAAATTCTCATATTGTCACGCCTCTCTTTCCTGGATACGTATCTTTTCCGCCGCCGGTCTTTCCGGCTTCCCGGTCATTCTCTATTCTATCACGGCCACTGGAAAAAAGGAATCCTTTTTTCCAGCAGTTTCAAGGAAGCCGGTCTCAGGGGATCAGATATGCGTCGAACAGCTTTTTTGCAATGGGACCCGCTGTTCTTCCTCCGGAGCCGCCTTCCTCCACGATGACACAGACAGCCAGCTTCGGATCTTCCGCAGGCGCATAGCCCACAAACCATGCATGGGTCTCCTTCCCCGTCTCAAACTCCGCCGAGCCGGTCTTTCCCGCCGCCTGGTAGGCATCCGTCCTTAAGGAAGAGCCGGTCCCTTCGTTTACCACCCGCACCAGCAGCTCCTTTAAGGCTGCCGCCTCATTGGCCACCATCAGCTCCCCATAGGCCTCCGGCTTGAATTTTTTCACCGTCTGGCCGCCGGGATTCTCCACATGGTCCACAAAATACGGCTTCATCAGGATCCCGTCATTGGCAATGGCTGCCATGACCATCAGATTGTGCATGGGTGTCATCAACGTGCTTCCCTGGCCCATGGCCGTCTGCATGATCTCCCAGTCCTCCGCATCCGCCTCCATCTGGTATACGCTTTGTTTATAAGGAATGGAGAGAGGCTGGTCCCGGTTGAATAAAAGCTGCTCGGACAGTCCCTTTAGTCCGTCAAGATCCAGCTCCAGTCCCAGGGAGGCGAAGGCCCCGTTGCAGGAATTGGCAAAGGACGCTGCAAAATCCTCCTCTCCATGGGCCGTTTTGTGGTAGCACTGGATCCGGATGTTCTCATATTCATAGATCCCGTCACAGGAAAAGTGAAAGCCGTCATAGGCTCCCGGATGCTCCCTCATATATTCCAGGGCCGTGATGACCTTGAAGGTGGACCCGGGCGGGTAAAGTCCCTGGGTGGCCCGGTTCAGAAGCCTGGCCTCCTTACTGTCCCCGTTCACCAGGCTGTCCCATTCAGCCTCCACCGTATTGGGATCAAAGGCCGGCTTGGATACCATGGCCAGCACCTTCCCTGTATCCGGCTCCATGGCGATCACTGCTCCCCTCCGGTCTCCCAGGGCATCCCAGGCCGTCTGCTGGAGACGCAGGTTCAGGGTCGTCGCCACATTGTCTCCGGTGCTCTTCTCTCCCGACAGCTCATCTATGATCTTTTCCATAAGGTTCACATGGGAGCTTAGAAGATGGAAATTCACCAGGGATTCCAGTCCTGTCTTTCCCATGGTGGAATAACCGGCCACATGGGCAAACAGTTCTCCGTAAGGATAGCTTCTCGTCTCCTTCCCGTCCTCTCCCACCACGGTCTCTGCGATGACCGTTCCGTCGTCAGCCAGAAGCTTTCCGCGGACCACCCGGTCCGCCATGCCGGCGATCCTGGCATTATATGGATTGTTGATCACGTCCTCACTCTGAAACTGGAGAAAGACTCCCATGTAGAGCCCCATGGCGGCGAATACACCCACTACGCCGTATGCAAACCACAGGATATTTTTATTGGCCCTGGGATTTGGCCTGGTCTTTTTCATCTTCCTCCTCCTCTCCGCGTTTTAAGATGTACAGTCCCTGGATGATGTTAAAAAGGATAAAGGTAGCCAGCACAGAGCTTCCACCATAGCTGACAAAGGGCAGGGTCACGCCGGTAGATGGGATGAATTTGGTGGCTCCGCCGACGGTCAGGAACACCTGGGTAATATAGACCGTTCCCAGTCCGAAGGCAATGAGCTTATAGAACATGGCCTGCATCTTCGTAGCGATCAGCATGAACTGGAGAAAGCAGCCCACGCAGATAAATAAAAGACAAAGGGCATAGATCCCGCCCAGCTCCTCAGAAACTGCTGAAAAAATAAAATCCTTATCCACCACCGGAATCTTTTCCGGCATTCCCTGGTAAAGTCCCATGCCGAACCAGCCGCCTGTGCCGATGGCAAACAGGGACTGGGCCGCCTGGTATCCGATGTCATCTACGTCGGACCAGGGATCCCTCCAGGCCTGGATCCGCCGCCTTACGTGCGAAAACATATGGTAAGCAGCCACAGCGGCCCCGGCTCCTCCGGCAGCTCCCGCTCCCAGATAAAACCAGTTGGACGTGGCCACAAAAAGCATCATCAGATAGGACACAAAATAGATCAGGGCGTTTCCCAGATCCCTGGACGCCGCCAGCACCAGCACATGGGCCGCGGCCGCGGCCGTGGTCACGGCAATGGTCTTAAAGTCCGTGGAACGGTAAAACATGGTGGCCACAAAAAACACAAAGCTGATCTTCACAAACTCCGACGGCTGGAAGGAGAAGCCGCCGATGGAGATGGAAAGCTGGGCCCCGTAGGATGTATTTCCCAGAAGGCATACGGCGGACAGCAGGGCCAGTCCCAGGCCGCAGTAGATCCAGGGGATCTTTGCCAGCTGCCACACCCGGTCAATGATCAGGGGGATGATCCACGTGATCACAGCCGCTGCCGCCACGATCACAAACTGGCGCATGGCCCGGGAGGGGTTTAACCGGGTCAGCATGATAAAGCTGGTGCATAAAAGCATACACGTATTATTCACCAGGAGCCGGGACACGTTCCGGTAAAAAAAGCGGTACAGATAAATATAGCACAGGAAGAAGATCACCTGGGCCCCGTAAAAGAGCGCCAGGCTCTCCAGCCCCGTGTTTAAAACGATCACCATATTCGCCAGAAAGTGGAGCATGAACATGCAGACCAGCTGTCTGGAGCAGGCCAGATCCCGGCCCTCCTGATCCTTCATGGAGAAGAACCGGAAATTATAATATGTGTAAATGGCGATCAGAAGGATGATCAGGTATCTGGATACCTCCACAACAAGATTCGTCAATGTCTCACCTACTCTACGCCCCGCTTAAAATGACCGCGGGTAAAATTTCCGGACGGAGGGTCCTGTCTTTTTCCTTCCATATATTCCTCATAGAAGGAGCGGAGCACCCTTTTTGCCGTCTCTCTGTCCTCCAGCGTAAGGATGATCCGGTATGCCGCCGGCGACAGCCTGGCTGCCTCGCCGGAAAGCCCCAGAAGCGACAGAGGGCTTTCATTATAGATCGTATTAAAACAGAACCGGCACTGGTTCTTCACCGGGAAGGCCTTTCCCTTTCTGTCTCTCAGATATAAGACCTCCGGCCGCCCGGTGCAGCCCTCCATGGTCTTTTTCACGCACTGGGCCGATACCATCATGGGGAGGTACCCGTAAACGATCAGCTCGCCCCGTACCCCTGCGTCGGAAAGCTCCCTGGCATTCAGCTCCACTGGGAGGGTCACCCGGCTGGCCCCATAGGCCTTCATGGCCTTTTCCGCCCGGTGGTTGAACACATACATGCCGTGGTCGAAATACTGCTTCATTTCCGGCAGATGCTTTCTTAAAAATCCCGGCTCCTCCATGGAACCCACGCCTATGGCGTCAAAGCCGGCGTTTTTAAGCTCCTCCATATGGGCCAGGAAAAACTGCTCTGCCTGGGAACGGAAGATCCTGGGCATCATCAGATAACAAGCGCTCCCCGCCTTATGGCAGCGGTCCGCCAGCTCCTTCCACTGGCCCGGATCAAATTCCTCGCCTGCCAGGTAGATCCCGAAGGGCGTTTCTGCCCCGTCCTCCCGTTTTTCCTGCACCAGGGCCAGAGCCTCCCGGAGCTGGTCCATATTGGAAACGGATACGGCAAATTCCGGAGCCGTTTTCTGCCCGTCCAGACATGCCTGGGGTCCGGTCCCTTTTTCCTCTCCGTTTTCTCCGGCGGCGGCCCGTTCTGCGCCTTCCTCCTCCGTATTTTTATGCTCTTCACCGGACTTCCGGCGGAACCGCTCCGTCACAGCCCTGCAAAGCTCCTCCAGGGCCTCTCTCCTCAGCCTGTTTAAGGCCTGTACCGGAAGGAATACCTTTCCTTCCACTAAAACCTCCAGTTCCTCAAAGAAAAATGGAGAATCTCCGGTCTTCATCAGCTGTTTCCGGACCCTGTCCCCATCCATGGGGGCGTTCTTTGCCGTTTCTGCCATATCCCCGGTACAGGCAACAGAAACCGGCTCCAGAACGGCCATTCCGTCTTCCGTGATTCCGGCTGGTTCCAGTGAGGGCGTATATTCCACGGTCAGCCGCACCGGCTTTCCCTCTGAGACCAGGGCAGTCCCGCGGATGGGCTCTTTTTTCACCGCATCCACATAGGTCCGGTCCAGACGATCGAACAGCTCCTGATCCGGCTCCCGGAAGGCCGGTTTTTCCTTTAATACCACCATATCCCGGCCATTGTGCTCCTTATAATAGCCCTCTGACTGGCCGCCCCGGTCAAACAGCTCCAGAAGCGCTCTCCGGTCTGCCGGATCCACCCGGTAGCCGGACCGTCCATGGGCAAGGTACATATCCACATATTTCCGGTAAATACTCACCACACCGGCCGTATACCGGGGACTCTTCATCCGTCCCTCGATCTTCAATGAGCAGACCCCGGCCTCCAGGATTTCCGGCAGAAGATCCAGGGTGCAAAGATCCTTAAGGCTCAGCACATACTTTTCATTTTTCCCTCCAAGGACCTTATCTCCCTTCTCCACGTCAAAGGGCAGGCGGCAGGTCTGGGCACACCGGCCCCGGTTGCCGCTCCGTCCCCCGATGAGGCTGGAAAACAGGCACTGGCCCGAATAGCAGTAGCAGAGCGCCCCGTGGACAAAGGTCTCCACCTCCAGCCCTGTGGCCTCACTGATCTCCCGGATCTCTTTCAGGGAAAGCTCCCTGGCCGGTACCACACGGACGGCGCCCATTCTTTTAAGATCCGCCGCGCTGTATTTTCCTGTCACGGTCATCTGGGTGCTGATGTGGAGGGGTAAGTCCGGAAAATGCTCCCGGATATAAGAAAATACACCCAGGTCCTGGACCAGGACTGCATCCAGTCCCGCCTCATAATAGGGCTTTAAATACCCATAAAGCTCCGGCAGTTCCTTTTCCTTCACCAGAGTATTGACCGTCATATAGATCCGGCAGTTGTGGAGGTGGACGAAGTCGATGGCCCGGATCATTGCCTCCTCATCCAGATTATCCGCATAGGCCCTGGCTCCGAACCGGCTTCCGCCGATGTAGACCGCATTGGCCCCGGCGTTGACGGCGGCCACCATGCTCTCATAAGATCCGGCCGGCGCCAGGATCTCAACCTTTCTCTTTTCCATACGCTTCCTTTCCGGCCAAAAGCCCAGAAAGGGCCGCTGCATATCGTTAGATTCCATGCGGCAGCCCGTTTTTCTCTTTTGTATCCTACTGTTCCGTCTGGGCATCCAGCTTCATCTGGACGCTGATCAGCTCATGCTTCAGACTGTATATCTCCCTTTCCAGATCGTCCCTCTGGGCCTTCAGCATTTTTGCCTCCTGGAGGGCCTTGAAATAATCGTCGGCCAGGTTCAGGTAGATCATTACCTCCTGGTAATCCTTATTCTGTCTCGTAAAGCCCGGCTGGGCCTTCAGGATCCCGATCTTCTCATTGATATAAGCAGCCACCTTCTGGAGATATTCCTGCTCCTCCGATCCGCCCAGGGTGTAGATATTCCCATTGATCAGCACTTCTGTATAATTTTTTCTTTCCATGTCTGTTCTCCCGATTTTCTTTCTTTGTATAGTCTATCACATCCGCTCCGCTGGAGCCAGAAATTATTCCTTACGGATTTCCTAATAGTTTCGTAACGGTCCGGCTTCCATCCTTACGCTTCCCCGCCGTCCGCCGGTATGCCGAGATGAACATAAGCTGCCTCTGTGGCCACCCGGCCCCTGGGCGTCCGGTTGATGAGCCCGTTCATCAGAAGATATGGCTCATATACATCCTCCAGGGTCCCGGAATCCTCTCCGATGGACGCCGCCAAGGTCTCCAGTCCCACAGGGCCTCCTCCGAATTTCTGGATCATGGTGAGGAGGATCGTCCGGTCGTTGTTGTCCAGTCCCAGCCGGTCCACATCCAGGATATCCAACGCAAAATCCGCCACAGCCTTTGTGATGACGCCGTCGTATTTTACCTGGGCAAAATCCCTAACCCGCTTCAGAAGCCGGTTTGCCAGCCTGGGGGTACCCCTGGATCTCCTTGCGATCTCCCAGGCTCCCTCCTCCTGGATCTCCACGCCCATGACCTTCGCTGATCGTTTTACGATCACACAGAGCTCCTCCGGCGAGTAAAATTCCAGACGCTGGATCACGCCGAAACGGTCCCGGAGGGGAGCCGTTAAAAGTCCCGCCCTGGTGGTGGCTCCCACCAGGGTAAACCTCGGAAGCTCCAGCCGGATGGAACGGGCGGCAGAATCCTTTCCCAGCATGATGTCGATGGCAAAGTCCTCCATTGCGGGATACAGGACCTCCTCCACCTGGCGGTTGAGCCTGTGGATCTCGTCCACGAACAGCACGTCGCCCTCCTGGAGGTTGTTGAGGATCGCCGCCATCTCCCCGGGCTTTTCGATGGCCGGACCAGAGGTGACCTTCAGATTCACTCCCATTTCGTTGGCGATGATCCCGCACAGCGTCGTTTTTCCCAGTCCCGGCGGGCCGTAAAATAATACGTGGTCCAGGGCCTCTCCCCGGGTCTTCGCAGCGTCTATAAAGATCTTTAAGGTGGATTTTATCTTTTCCTGGCCGATATATTCCTTTAAATACCGGGGCCTTAAGGTTCCTTCTATTTTTTTATCTTCTTCTGTCTCTTCTGTTGTAATGATTTTACGACTCATACCAACCTGCCTGTTCTATTGATTGTTCCAGTTCCTTCCTATAAGAAGGCCAGATGCCTCAAGGCTCCCTTTAAAACGTCTTCTGCCGTCATTTCTTCGGTGATCTTCACCTTCTTTACCGCTCCGGCTGCCTCTGCTGCCGAATAACCAAGGGCAGTCAGGGCCTCCACAGCCTCTTTTCCTGCCTGTCCCACTCCGGATATCTCCTCCGGTACTGCCAGGGACTCCTCCAGTCCTCCAGCCAGCACGTCCTCCGGCCGTATCTTATCCTTCAGATCCAGGATGATCCTCTGGGCCGTTTTGGGGCCCACGCCGGGAGCCCTGGAGATGGTCTTTGCATCACCGGACGCCACCGCCATCCGTAGCACATCGGGCCTTAAGGCGGACAGGATCCCAAGGGCGCTTTTGGGGCCGATGCCGTTGATGCCGATCAGCTGCTTAAACATCGCCAGATCCTGCCGGGACAGGAAGCCGAACAGGCTCATCCCGTCTTCCCGGACGCTGAAATATGTGTAGATCTTTACGCTTTCCCCCAGGGGCGGAAGCTCTGAAAGCACCGGCACAGGCACGAAGATCTGGTATCCGACTCCGTGAGCCTCCACCACCGCTGAATCCTCATTTTTTTCCGCCAGGGTGCCTCTGATATATGAAATCAATGTATTTTCCCTCCGAACCGCTCATAGGGCGTTGCTCTGTAACAGAATCATACCATAGACAAAAAGCCTTTGCAAGATAAACCCGGGATGAATCGAACAAATTTTCTGGTATTGAACCGCTGGTTCATTGACATTCCATCAGAAACCACGTATACTGAGATCAGATTCCAGCCCAGATCTGCACGCGAAAGGAACGATACCCATACCTATGATAACGATCCAGAATACTTTTGACGCGGAGGGATCCTATCCCCTGGCCCGCCTGGGGGATCCCGCTTCTCTCCTGTTCTTTGATATTGAGACCACCGGCTTTTCCGGAGACTTCTGCACAGTCTATCTGATCGGCTGTGTGTTTTATAAGGAAGGCCGCGCCCATTTTATCCAGTGGTTTGCCGACACAAAGGCCTCTGAGGCCCAGGTGATCCAGAGCTTTTTCTCCTTTTTAAAGGACTACTCCGTCCTGGTCCATTTTAACGGAGATACCTTTGATATCCCCTTCCTTATGAAGCGGTGCAGGGCCCTTAAGCTCCCCTGTGATTTTTCCGGCGTGGAAAGCGTGGATATCTATAAGCGCATCAAGCCCTGGAAAAAGCATCTGGGACTGGAAAACCTGAAGCAGAAGACTATCGAAGGCTTTCTCTCCATCTGCCGGGAGGACCGCTTCGACGGCGGACAGCTCATAAGCGTTTACGAGGACTATCTGAAAACCAGGGACAAAAACCTCTTAAGGCTCCTTCTTCTCCATAATGAAGAGGATCTGAAGGGAATGCCCTCGCTCCTGCCGATCCTGTTTTATCCGGACTTTTTTACCCAGGATTTTACTCTTCTGGATCTGAAAAAGGCGGCGGGTGAAACGCCCCGGCTCCTGCTTTCCTTAAAGGGAGAAGAAGAGACCGTTCTGCCCCGGCCCCTCTGTGCCGCCGTCCCCTCCTACGGTTTTGCGGCTGCCGGAAATGCCCTGGAGCTTTCCATCCGGCTTTATGAGGGAACCCTTAAATACTATTATCCCAGCTATAAGGACTACTATTATCTGATCTACGAGGATACGGCGGTCCACAAAAGCGTCGGCGAATACGTGGACCGGGACGCCCGCATAAAAGCCACAAAGGAAACGTGCTATACGAAAAAAAGCGGCGTTTTCCTTCCCCAGCCGGAGCCTGTCTGGATTCCGGAATTTAAGACCTCTTCCAAAGACAGGACTGGATTCTTTGAGTTTTCGCCCTCCTGTTTCCAGGATCCCGTCCGGCTCAACCAGTATATTAAAAAAATCTGGGCGGAGCTTTTCTAAGCCGCCCAGATCTCTTAATAATCCCCTTTTTTCAAAAGATACCGCAGATACCGGAAGGTATACGGCTCCCCCTTTTTCTCCAGCATACGGAGCACCTTATCCAGTTCCCGTTTGGTTTCCGGGTGCATGGTCAGAACATCCTTGCTGCGTGAAAAATATGCATATGGGTCTCCGTCCGTGTACGCCCTGCCCCGGTACGTCCTGGATGCGGCGATCCGGTCCATGACCATCTCAACAAAATACTGGACCGGCATCTTCACTCCAACGATCCTCCAGTTATCCTCCCTGGTGGAAACATCGGTCCAGTACTCAAAATGGTGCTTATTCCTCCCTTTGTGGTGGAGCCAGGCCGGAGAATACCCCATGATCTCCTTCTCAGCCGCATTGGGGCTGCGGTCTCCCTGATAATAGCGGACTCCCGTCCTAAATTCTGTCCAGGTATATTTGGACAGATCGTGGAGCAGCCCCTGTCTGTAAAGCCCTACCTGGAAGCAGCCCTTCATGACCAGCAGCCGGTGGTGGGTGATGGTCCGGAAATGGTTCCAGGCGTTATTTTTCGTTTTGTGCTGAAAATCCAATCTTTTTTTCATATTGCAAGATTCCCTCATATTTTTTGAATAACCGCAAAATCAGCCACATGATTTTATTTGACATCCCCGACCGGTTGTGCTATTGTGAACACAGCAGGCGCGGCCTGCAAGGTCTTATTGCGGAGGTATCATATGAAAGGTACAGTTAAGTGGTTTAACAACCAAAAAGGTTACGGCTTTATCTGCGATGCAGATGGGCATGACGTGTTCGTACACTACTCTGGTCTTAATATGGAAGGCTTTAAGACCCTCGACGAAGGTGCAGACGTCGAATTCGACGTGATCGAGGGTTCCAAAGGTCCCCAGGCCGTCAACGTAACCAGACTCTAATCGCCGATTCTCATTATGCCTTTTTCTAACCAGAGAAACAGCTTGTTAGAACGAAGCGGATGTGCATGAAGCTGATTACATCAGAGGATGCTGCAAAACAGGTGAAGAAGCTTTCCAAAGCCCTTCCTTTGCAGTACCCTCTTTTGCAGCATTCTCCGGGATCCCGTTCTCTCCGGTGTTTCTGATCCGTATCCTTTATGGCCTGGTGGCCTTTTCCAGCATTTCCTTTAACTCATCCACTGTAAATGTATAGATCTTATTACAGAAATGGCAGCTCACCTCAATGGGCTTTCCTTCGTCGATCATGCTCTGGAGCTCTTTTTTTCCAATACTCGTAATGGCTCTGGCTACCCGGGACTTATGGCAGTCACAGTGGAACCTGGCAGGCAGACGGTCCAGGATCTCCAGGCCCATATCCCCCAGAAGATCTTCCAAGATCTCCTCCGGTGTCTTTCCAGCATCCAGAAGAGCGGTGATGGAGCTCATCTCTCCCAGACGGGCCTCCAGCCGGTCGATGCAGTCATCAGAAGCTCCCGGCATCAGCTGGATAATGAAGCCTCCGGCCTGGCGGACCGTGTTATCCTTATTCATAAGGACTCCCAGAGCTACCGAGGACGGAACCTGCTCAGAGGTGGCGTAATAGTACGTCAGATCCTCGGCGATCTCACCGGAAACCAGAATGGTCTGGCCCACATAGGGCTCCTTTAAGCCGATATCCCGGATCACACTTAAGACGCCCACCCCAAGAGCGCCTCCCACATCCAGCTTTCCCTGGGCGTTGGGCGGCAGCATGACCTCCGGGTTGAAGGCGTAGCCCTTGACGTCCCCTTTAGAATCTGCGGTCACCAAAAGGCCGCCAATGGGGCCGTCTCCCTCTGCCCGGAGGGTCAGAAGATCCTTTTCTCCCTTCATCATGATCCCCATCATGGCTCCGGCCGTTAAAAGCCGTCCCAGGGCTGCCGTAGCCACCGGGCTGGTATTATGGGCATCTCTGGCAGCCTCCACCAGATCCCTGGTGGTAGCTGCAAAGGCGCGGATCTGTCCCTCCGCTGCCGTTGCTCTGATTATATAATCCGTCATATTCTCAAACCTTCCTTAATTATTCTGCTTCTTTCCGTGCTCCCTGGCTATGACGTAGATCCTTTCGCTTTCCTTCCGGGGCGCATCCTTTGTAAAAGCGTCATATGCCGTCACAAATTCCATTCCGGCCAGAGCCAGGGCCTCCTGTATTTCTTGTAAGGAATAAGCCCGCTGGTAATGGGTCTCCTGGTATTTCCTGTAAAGACCGTTTTCCTCCCGCAGGAATATCGCCAGATCGTAAATATTGATCCTCTCCTCCGGATCATACTGGTTGTCCCAGATAAAACTGGATTCCTCCCGGTCCTCTGCCACCGTGGTGTCTCCCATGACCTGGGCGTACTTATATTCCGTATTCAGATCGAAAATAAAGACTCCGCCCGGATCCAGATAATTATTGACCAGGGAAAAAACCTCTGCCAGGTCCGCCGGGTCTGTGATATAGTTGATGCAGTCACAGATGGACACCACAGCCCTCACAGTGCCGTACAGCTCAAACTCCCGCATATCCTGGCAGAGATACAGGATATCCTGTCCCGACTCCGCCCGCTTTCCGGCTGCCAGCTCCAGCATTTCTTCTGAATAATCAATGCCGATCATATCATAGCCCCTGGCAGCCAGAAGCTCCGTAAGGCTCCCGGTGCCGCAGCCCAGGTCCAGGACCAGTCCGCTCTCCACACCGTTCTCCTTTAAAAGCCCTGTCAGGTATTCGCACCATTCCCCATAGGGGACATTATCCATAAATGTATCATAAACCGCCGCAAATCCCGTATATGCTTCCATGTGTCTCCCTCGCGTAAAAAGGGAGCGCAGCAGAATTTCCACAGATTCTGCAACGCTCCCATGTCCGTCAGCTTTTTACTGATTCCGTCCGCAGCACTTTTTATATTTTTTACCACTTCCGCAGGGACACGGATCGTTGGGGTAGATCTTATGGCCTTCACGGCGTACTGTACCGGAAGCCTTCTGGGCCTTATAAAGCTCGTTCCTCTTTTCCTCAGTGAGGATCGTTTCCCACTGGGGAAGGCCATACAGCCAGGTCGCCTTCGCTTCCACCATATTGTAGTACAGCTTCTCCGGATCGATCTCGATCTTAACGGCCGTATTCTCGTCCATTGTCTCGATGGGGTTCTCATATCCCTTTAAGCTCTCGTTGATGCCGTCTAAGAATCCGGTCATGATGAGCACTTCTGTCTCATACTTTTCAGCCAGCTCCTTTACGGTCCCCTCTACCACCTGGGCCGGGTCGGAAAGGATCTTCTCGTAGATTCCCTTCTCCACTGTAAAATATCCTGTCCAGAGCTCTTCTCTCTTTTTATCGTCGAGGCCATCACCGTATGCCAGGTTTCTCCATGTTTCAAGTAAAGTTGCCATTGTAAAACCATCCTTTTCGTATTCTTAAGATACAGACTCTTAGTATTATAGCATATTGGGAAAAATCTGTAAATACCTGTATTCTTTTTCTTTCCCGGCGCATTTTACTGGTTCCGGGCGGTTTCCCCCGCCCGTTTTTTTCCCAGGACCCGTTTAAAAAAGCTCTGAGGGATCTCAAACACAAAAATGATCCCCAGAACGATGGCCACCGCCGCCTTGACAGCGGAAAAGCCCGTACGGCTGGCCAGTTCCATCTGGTCCGTCACGATGTAATAAGCCGTCCAGTAGATCCCAGCCCCAGGCACCAGGGGAAAGATCCCCGGGATCATGAACAGAGTGGCCGGGCACCGCTCCATGACCGCAAACAGCCTGGACAAAAAAACCACCGCTGCTGCCGCAAAAAATGTAGCCTCCGTTACGGTCATCCCGGCCCATTCCAGAACAAAATATGTGAGCCAGCCCCAGGCACCGCAGGCCGCGCAGAAGCCATAGTATTTCCTTGGTACATAAAACAGGACGGAAAAGGCCGCCGTCCCCACGCCCGCCGCCAGAAGCTGCTTAAAAAGCTCGCCTGTGGGAAAGGACGGAAAAAAAGCAAACCATGCAGAAAGCTCTGTCATAGCAGATTCCCTCCTGTGATCCGGTAATAAGCGGTGAACATCATCCCCACTCCCAGGGCGATCCCCAGGACCACCAGCGCCGTATCCATCATCCGCACCGAACCGGCAATATAGTCCCCGTCCGTCAGATCCCGGATCGCGTTGGTGAAGGCCACCCCGGGGATCATGGGGATCACAGAGCCGATGATCATGGAGCTGACGTTATGGCCCAGGCCCAGGTGATAGAATACCATACATAAAAACGTTACCAGGGCCCCTCCCAGGATATGCTCCACCAGCCGGGAAAGCCTGTATCCCCCGTAGAGGATATACACATACAAAAGCATCCCGGATAAAAATGCCGCCGCGCTGTCCAGGAGATCCCCGCCGAAAAACAAACAGAATGCGCCGCTTCCCACTGCCGACGCCATGATCTGGACAATGTTTCGCTTTCCCGGCATGTTTTCAATGTCGTCCAGGCACCGCTCCAGATCCGCGATGGTGTGTTTTCCTTCCTCGATCTCCCGGGAAAGCTGGTTGACGGCCGCCACCCGGTTCAGGTGGGCGCCGCTGACGGGAATGTGCTGCACCCTGGCAAAGAATTCTTCTCTCTGGTTTCCCATGGTGGAAAAGATCCCATTGCTGAGGACAAACGAATTTGCTGACTGGATCCCGTAATGACGGCAGATCCGGTCAATGGTCTCCTCCACCCGGGAGATCTCTGCGCCGTTTTCCAGAAGGATGTGGCCGGCCCGCATGGCGATCTCCATGATCTCCTGCCTGTCCCCGGCCATGGACTCCTCCTTCGGGTCCGGCGCTCTGTTTTCTTCCAGTTTCATAGCTCTCCTCTTTCCTGCCGCCTACGGCTTACACCGGCCGCAGGGACTGTATCCCTGGTCCAGCAGCTCCTCTCTGGTCCCTTTAAATTCCTTTTTGTTCTCCGGCCCCATCTCCGCCGCGCTGGAGCAGCCGGGGGCGTGGAACTTCATGGTATTTGTATTGAGGATATATTCCTTCTCCTCCTGATCCGGCTTTCTTCCCTCCTGGGGAGCCGTATTCTTAGCAGTCCGGAAGGTGACCTCCGCACCGTCGCTGGTGCAGATGATATCTCCCTGGAGGTCCGTCCGGTACACCGTCACGCCCGCGTCCCTCAGACGGCTTAAGACCTCCTGGGTGGGATGGCCGTAGGTATTTCCGGTCCCCACAGAGATCACGCCGTACTCCGGCATCACCTCCCGGAGGAACGGATACGAAGTGGAGCTGTCGCTTCCGTGGTGGCCCACCTTTAAGACCGTGCTCTTTAAGACTTCCCCTGTATCCAGGATGTCCTCCTCCTCTTCCCGCTCCGCATCTCCGGTGAATAAAAATGAAGTATCCCCATATACGATCCGGAGAACGATGGAGGTATTGTTGGTCTCATCCGTCTCCCGGACCGGTCCCAGGATCTTCACCTGGGCGCTTCCCAGGGAAAAGCTGTCTCCGGCCTCTGGTATAGTGATCTCTGTCCCCTGCTTTTCCAGTCCCTCCAGAAAATTTCTGAAGGCCCTGCTGTCGTACTCCGTCACCGGGGCAAGGGCCGTATCCACAGACGCATACGTAAGGGCTCCGGAGAGGCCTCCCACATGGTCCTCGTGGGCATGGGTACAGACCATATAATCCAGCTCCTCCACCTTCTGCTTTTCCAGATAGGTATAGATCACGTCCGAATCCTCAGAGTTTCCGCCGTCGATCAGCATGCTTTCCCCGTCGCAGAGCACCAGGGCTGCGTCCGCCTGGCCCACGTCGATGAAATGGACTTCAAGGCCGGAACCGTCCACCGTCTGTTCCGCCGGCAGCTCTGCCCCGGCGCTGTTTCCGCAGCCGGAAATAAGTCCTGCCGCCAGCAGCACCGAAAGCAGGAACCGGGCGGCCCCACGGCCTGCTCCTTCCTTCCGCCAGCCCCATATTTTCTTTTTGTTTCGGATCTCTTCCATTCAAATTCCTCTTTTCTTTTGTCATTCCTTCCGCAGTCAGGACTATTGTACTCTGAAAGAGAAAAAAAGGCAACCCGCCTTCCTTCCCAATCTTTTCCTCCGGAAACCTTGAAAAAAAAACGGAATCCGCTATAATCGAAAGGAATCAATATTACGTCAGGAGATACGATCCCATGAAAATTGTATTAGAGCATCTCACAAAAAAATTTCCGGCCCGCGGGAAGAAGGGGGAAGAGGTGACAGCCGTCCGTGATTTCACCTTTGAGATCCCCGACGGCTCCCTCATCGGCCTTCTGGGGCCGTCCGGCTGCGGAAAAAGCACGGCCTTAAACCTGCTCTGCGGCCTGGAAGCTCCCACAGAGGGGAAGATCTATTTCGGGGACACCGATGTGACGGATATGCCCCCGGAGCTCAGAGGTGTTGGCATGGTGTTCCAGAATTACGCCCTGTATCCCCATCTGACTGTGCGCCAGAACATCCTGTTCCCTCTGGAAAACCTCAAAGGAAAGCAGAAGCTGTCCAAAGAAGAAATGAACCGGCAGGCAGAAAAAGCCGCTGGACTGGTACAGATCCAGGGGCTCATGGACCGGAAGCCCCGTGAGCTTTCCGGCGGCCAGCAGCAGCGGGTAGCCATCGCCAGGGCCCTGGTGAAAACGCCCAACGTGCTCCTCTTAGACGAGCCTCTGTCTAACCTGGACGCCCGCCTGCGGCTCCAGACCCGGGAGGAGATCCGGAAGATCCAGCAGGAGACCAGAGTCACCACCGTTTTCGTCACCCACGACCAGGAGGAGGCCATGAGCATCTCCGACCAGATCGTGGTCATGAAGGACGGGATCTTCATGCAGATGGGCCGCCCCCAGGAGGTGTACGACGATCCGGCCAGCCTGTTTGTGGCAAAATTCCTGGGGAACCCGCCCATCAATGTGTTTAAGGGAGAGGTGCAGAAGGAGACGCTGTGGCTTGGTGACCAGCCAGTCCTTTCTGTGAGGGGCGTTCCGGACCAGCCAGTGACCGTGGGGATCCGTCCCGAGGGCTTCATCCTCACCGAAAACGGCCCCTTTGCCGCCAGCTTAAGCCGGGTGGAGGTCATGGGCCGGGACGTGAGCGTGATCTCTGCCCATCCCTGTTCCGAAAATTTCTCGGTCCGCTCCATCATCACTGCAGAAACGCCCGTGGACCGGGACGCCGGATCCGTGCATTTTTCCTTAAAGCCGTCCAAGGTGTTCCTGTTCCACAGGGAGACCGGAGCGCGGATCCCATTTTCCATCTCATAAAACACAGGGGGACTTCCTTATATGAAACATTCAGATCTAAAGCCCTGGCTGTACCTGCTTCCGGCCATCCTGTTTCTCGGCTGCTTTATGGTATATCCGCTCATAGACGTTTTCGTCTATTCCCTGGAGGAGGGCTATAACTTTGCTTCCCAGACGTATTTCGGCGTGGGAACCTACAACTATTCCTATGTGCTCCACGACCCGTATTTTCTCCAGGCGGTGAAAAACACCCTCCTCCTGGTGGTCATCACGGTTCCTGTGTCCACAGGCCTGGCGCTCCTCATCTCCCTGGGCTTAAGCTCCATAAAGCCCTTAAGAGACCTGTTCCAGACCATTTATTTTCTGCCCTATGTGACCAACACCCTGGCCGTAGGCCTGGTGTTCATGATCCTGTTCCAGAAAACGGAATACACCGACGGCCTTGTTAATCTGATGATCCAGTGGTTCGGCGGCCCGTCCGTGGATTTCATCGACGGCCCCTACTGGGCTAAAATGACCGTACTCTGTTTTTATACGGTCTGGGTGGTTCTGCCCTTTAAGATCCTGATCCTCACCAGCGCCCTGGCTTCGGTGAATCCGGACTATTATAAAGCGGCCCGGGTGGACGGGACCTCCCGGTTCAGGACCTTTACCAGGATCACCCTGCCCATGATCTCTCCCATGATCGTGTATCTGGTGATCACCGGCTTCATCGGGGCCTTTAAGGCGTACAGCGATGCTGTGGCTCTGTTCGGCACCGATCTGAACGCTGCCGGAATGAACACCATTGTCGGGTACGTTTACGATATGCTGTACGGGGCCTCCGGCGGTTATCCGTCCTACGCCTCAGCGGCTGCCATCATCCTTTTTGCCATCGTGCTCACCATCACCTGTGTGAATCTCCTGGTGAGCCGCAGGCAGAACCAGTAACAGGAGGTCAATATGAATCATCCAAATCAGACGGATCTTGAACGGATCCGGCAGACAGAACGCAGGCGGGCTCTTGTCAGAAAAGCGCTCACCTATATGGCCCTGGCCTTATGGGCCCTTATGGTGCTGTTTCCCTTTTACTGGATGCTCTTAACCTCAGTAAAAAGCTACGGCTCCTACAACGCGGAGCGCATACCGGCGCTCTTTACCCTGTCACCCACCTTGGAAAACTATAAAGCAGCTTTTACCGCAGTCCCTCTGGGCCGGTATCTTCTGAATACCCTGGTATTCACAGTGCTCACCACGGCCATCATGGCGGCGGTCAGCATCCTGGCGGCCTACGCCTTTGCCAGGCTGGAATTTAAGGGAAAGAATCTGGTATTTTTACTGTTTCTTTCCTTAATGATGATCCCCAATGAGCTGGTGGTCATCACCAACTTCGCCACCATCACCGGCCTGGACCTCAGAAACACCTTCGCCGGTCTGATCCTGCCGTCGGTAACGTCCGTCTTTTATATTTATCTGCTGAAGGAAAACTTTGAGCAGGTGCCGGACGAATTATACAAGGCGGCCCGGGTGGACGGAACCTCCGATTTTAAATATCTGTGGAAGGTCCTGATCCCCATCTGCCGCCCTACCATCGTCACCATTATCATTTTAAAGATCATTGAATGCTGGAACTCTTATGTATGGCCCCGGCTGGTCACCGATAACCCGGACCTTTTCCTGGTATCCAACGGGATCCAGGAGATCCGTGAGAACGGCTTTGGCCGCGAGAATATCCCGGCCATGATGGCGGCCGTGGTGGTGATCTCAGTGCCGCTCATTGCACTGTTCCTTGTATTCCGTAAAAAGATCATGGAAGGCGTATCGAGAGGAGGAATGAAAGGATGATCCGATGGAAACGGCTTTTTCCCCTTTTTCTGGGCGCGGCCTGTTCCGTTTTCCTGGCCGGCTGCCACGGCTCCAGGGAAACGGAGGCCTTCCAGCCGCCGGAGACCTTTGATGAAACAAAAACATATGAGATCACCTTCTGGGCCAAAAATGACACCAACAAGCGTCAGACGGACATTTACAAAAAGGCCATTGAGGATTTCCAGGCCCTGTATCCCAATATCACGGTAAACCTGCGGCTGTATACAGACTATGGAAAGATCTACAACGACGTGATCACCAATATCTCCACCGGGACCACACCCAACGTCTGCATCACCTATCCCGACCACATCGCCACCTATCTCACCGGAGACAACGTGGTGGTCCCCCTGGACGCTCTTTCTGAAGATCCGGAATTCGGGCTGGGAGGCAGCCGTCTGAAATTTGACGGTCCTGGAAAGGAGGATCTGATCCCGGAATTTTTAAAGGAGTGTACCGTAAACGGGCGCACCTACGCCATGCCCTTCATGCGATCCACCGAGGCCTGCTATATCAATAAGACCTATGTGGAAAAGCTGGGCTACACCCTGCCGGAGACCCTCACCTGGGATTTTATCTGGGAGGTATCCGAGGCGGCTGCCAAAAAGGATGAAAACGGAGTCTATAAGATCAACGGACAGAAGGTGATGATCCCCTTCATCTATAAATCCACGGACAACATGATGATCCAGATGCTGAGACAGAAGGGCGCAGGCTATTCCACACCGTCGGGGGAGATCCAGCTCTTTAACGATACCACCAGGGAGCTCCTTTCTTCCATCGCCGGCCATGCTGGGACCGGGGCCTTTTCCACCTTTAAGATCTCCAGCTATCCGGCCAACTTTCTGAATGCCGGTCAGTGCGTTTTCGCCATCGATTCCACAGCAGGAGCCACCTGGATGGGCGCCGGGGCTCCCCTTTCTGATATCGCTGAGGATGCCCGGGTGGATTTTGAAACAGAGATCATGCCCATTCCCCAGTTTGATCCGGAGCACCCGCAGATGATCTCCCAGGGACCGTCTGTATGCATCTTCAATAAAGAGGATCCGGGAGAGGTGATGGCTTCCTGGCTCTTTACCCAGTATCTGCTGACCAACCAGGTCCAGACCGCCTACGCCCGGACCGAGGGGTACGTTCCTGTGACCTCCATGGCCCAGGATTCAGCGGAATACCAGGACTATCTTTCCAGGGCCGGGGAGGATGACGATGATTTTTATAAAATAAAGATCCAGGCATCCATGCTGCTCCTTTCCAACACCGGAAATACCTTTGTAACTCCTGTGTTCAACGGCTCTGCCTCTCTCCGGGACGCAGCGGGTCAGCTCATCGAAAGCGTGACCAAATCTGTCCGGCGGAAGGAGACCGTGGACGATGCCTACATGGACCATCTTTTTGACGATGTGGCCAGCCTTTACCATTTGGATGAGGTGAAGGCCCAGACCTCTGGAAAGACCGATCTGGGTCCTCTTCCCTGGACCGCCAGGGTCCTCGTGGGCGGTCTTATACTTTCCTGGGTACTGATCCTTCTCTGGGCCTTCCGGGATATCTTGAAAAAGAGAACACAAAATCATTGATTTTCCCGTTTTTTCAGCTATAATAGGTGGTTGGGAAATATTGTATTAAAAGGAGAGCTGATTATGAAAAAAATCACAGTAACCGCAATCGCACTTTCCATGGCTATGGCCATGACCGGCTGTTCTGGAAACAGCACCGAAACCACAGCCGCCAGCGAGGCTGAGACCACAGCCGCCGAGACTTCTGCTGCTGAGACATCTGCCGCTGAAACCTCCGCTGCCGAAACGTCTGCCGCTGAGGCCGGAGAGGTTTCTGTCATGACCTATGAGGAGTACATGGCCGCCGAGCTGGATTCCAAGGTTGTCATCGAGGCTTCCGTACAGGCAAAGCAGTCCTGGTGGGAGGACAAGGCCACCGTTTACGCCCAGGATGAGGACGGCGCATACTTCCTTTATAACATGGCCTGCTCCGAAGAGGACTATGAAAAATTAGTTCCCGGCGCAACGATCCAGGTAACCGGCTATAAGACCGAGTGGTCCGGCGAGGTGGAGATCATTGATGCCACCTTCGAATTTGTGGACGGTGAATTCATCGCTGAGCCCTTTGACGCCACAGAGCTTCTGGGCAAGGACGAGCTCATCGACCACCAGAACCAGCTGGCCACCTTTAAGGGACTGACTGTGGAGCCCGCAGGAAAGGATGCGGACGGCAATGACGTCGCTTTCCTTTACAACTGGGATGGAAGCGGCTCTGAAGGCGACGATCTTTACTTTAACGTTTCCTATAACGGCCAGACCTATTCCTTCGTTGTGGAGTCCTACCTCTGCGACGCTTCCTCTGATGTATATGCCGCTGTAAAGGCCCTGGAGATCGGCCAGACCATCGACGCCGAGGGCTTCCTTTACTGGTATGAGGGCGTAAACCCGCACATCACTTCTGTGACCGTTGCAGAATAAAAAGCGGTCGGGGCCAGTCCCCTCCCTTTTGCCAGGAACCCAAAAAAGACCGGTACGCTCCCGGGCAGCCTCATGCCCCGGAAGGTACCGGTCCTTTTTATTCCTATCGTTCGATATACTGGATGGCCACGCACCCGGGGCCGCCCTGGGCCACGAATACAGGGCTTAGGTCCATCATCTGGATCTGGATCCCCTTAAATTCTGCTTCGATCATCTCACGGATGGCTCCGGCTTCTTTGGGAGCCGCCGCATGGACGATATAAAGGAGATACCGCCCATCGATCCCTTTTTTCTTCATATGGTCCATGATCCCGGACACAGCCGCTGACATGGTACGCTTCACAAAAAATTTATCCAGACGGGTGCCGTCCTCCGTCAGCCGCATCACCGGCTTCAGCTTAAGGACTGAACCCAGGGCCGCCGCCACAGGCGTCAGCCTCCCTCCGCGCTTTAAAAATCCAAAGTCCTGGGGGATCAGAAAAGATTCCGTCTTTTCCGCCGCACTCTTTAACCATTCCAGGATCTCGGGGATCCCCTTCCCCTCCTCCTTCATCTTCTGGGCCTTTTCCACCATATACCTGTGGGGGCCGCAAAGGGTCCGGCTGTTGAACACGGTGATCCGGTCCCGGTTTTCCACCATATCCCTGGCGCTTAAAGCGCCATGATACGTCCCCGAAAGACCGTCGGCGACACAGATATTCAAAACATCCGCATCCTGGTATTTCTCATAGACCTCCACAACATCCCCGATGGGAGGCTGGGAGGACCTGGGGATCTCTCCTTTTCCAATACGCCCGTAGAACTCTTCCATATTGATCTGTAAATCCCGGCCATCCATATCTCCCACGCTGACACACAGGGGGACCACGTCAAATCCGGCCGCCTTCGCCTCTTCTTCTGTATAGAGCACAGAAGAATCCGTCACTATCTGTACCACGACAAAACCCTCCGCTTTTTGATGTGGTTTTCAAAACCACTTTTTATAGTTTGCAATATATGTCGTGATTTGTCAATATCTTGGTTCTAAAATCTTTATAAATTTGTATCAATCCAGCCGTGCGCAGATCTTACGGAAACAGAACGTATTTCTCGATCCGGCCATCCATCTCATACCAGATCCCATACCAGAGATCCTCCAGGTCCGGTCCGTCCGCTGCCAGAAAGCCGCAGATGATGCTGTCCGTTTCCGGGATCTCCACCGGGCCGTATACCAGATGATTTCCCGGGATCTCCGCTATTTTTTCCTCCACCTGCTGCCGGTACTCCTCTGCCAGAGGGGCATCCCGGAATACGCCGGAGCCACTTTGCTCCAGAAACAGGTTCGTCATATCTTCCGGAAGAGGCTCCACGGTCCCGCCCTCCTCCAGATACCAGAAGATCCGGCTGTCTCCGCCCTCCTTATATGGCTCCGTCACCACAAGAGCCGAATCGCGTCCTCCCACGACCTCTGTATACCGGTCGCCCTGGACGACGATGGGGCCTGCCTCCTCCAGGGTAAAGGCCGCGACCAGCTCGGATTTCCCATTGGCCTTCAGAAGGAAGGACAGGTACCCGAAGCTGCCGTGGAGAGAGATCTTTCCGCCGCTGACCCAGTCCAGCTCCGCCGCTGCACCATAGGGCTCTTTTTTCGCCTTCTCCAGGTCCAGGACTGCCGCCGGAGCTTTCTCCTCCCCATCTCCTTCCCCAACCTTTCCCGCCAGGAAAATGGAGGTGGGACCGTCCGCTCCCCCGATGATGCTGAAGGACTCTGCGGTCTGCCCGTCTCCTGTCTTTCCTGCCAGGAAGATCGAGGTGGGGCCGTCCGCTCCCCCGATGATGCTGACAGCGTCCTGGGCCTTCCCGTCCGGAGCCATGAGAAAGAATCCCGCTGCCAGGGCCGCCAGGAGCAGAGCCAGGGCGGTCATCCAGGAGCCCGGCTTCCTGTAATTTAAAATATGCCGGATCCGTTCCCTGGCGCTGCTTTCCCCAAAGGCCAGGGGAATAAGCAGGACGCTCCTCTCCTCCTCAAACCGGAGCAGGGCCAGGGAATAGGGCTTCCGGCTTTCCTCTCCCAGCCATTCCATCACCTTCTCGTCACAGGCCATCTCCACATCCCGGCAGTACAGGAGGAAGGCAGCCCATGCCAATGGATTGAACCAGTGGATGACCAGGACTCCAAAAACAAATACCTTTGTCACATGGTCGTACCGGAGCCTGTGGGCCTGTTCGTGGGCCAGGATCAGCTCCCTTTCCTCTTTCCGCCCTTCACCGGAGCAGGCAGACGGAAGGAGGATCCTGGGCTTCCAGATCCCCAGCACCATGGGCATCTGGATCCGGTCTGTGATATATACGCGTTCCAGCCGTTTCCCCCTCACTGTACACTGGGTCTCCTCCGCCGGGACTGCATCAGAGATCCGCCGCTTCAGCAGCCCATACCGGAAAAGCCCTGTCAGAAGAAGGACTGCCATTCCGCCCAGCCACAGCCACTGGAACGCGAAGGCATAGATCTGCACCGGATCCGCAGACGTCGCTGGAGAAGGCTCCAGAAGCTGCCAGAGAAGTTCATTGACAGCCGAATCCACCGGCTTCAGTCCTGTGGACAGCTGGAGGACCGTGCCCGTGCCGGGCCTTCCATCCACCTCCACAGCGGCCTGTTGGAGCGGTTCCGCCGCCGGAAACAGACTGGAAGCCGCCGGGACCGGAATGGAAAACAGCAGCCTTCCAAAGGCAGCCAGCCACAAAATGCACACATATTTTCTTGGGAACCGCCTCATCATAAGGCGCAGCGCCAGAACGGCCAGGATCACACCCCCTCCCGTCAGGCTTCTGTTTAAAAGCTCCGTCATCGTGCCTACGTCAAACAGGCTCATACGCTCCCTCCCTTCTCTTCCCTATGCTCCTCCTCAGACGCGCCGTCCCCGGGAACGGCTTCCTCGATAAGCCGGTGCAGCTCCCTGGCCTCCTCAGCCGTCAGCCTGCGTCCGCTGAGGAACGCATTGAGAAAGGCCGGAAGAGAACCGCCGAAGCTCCTTTCGATCAGCTGGCTGCTCTCGGCCCTCTGTACCTGCTCCCGGCCAATCAAGGACGTGACCGTGGCATCCTCGTTCTTTACAAAGCCCTTGGCCTCCAGCTTCTTTAAAACCGTATAGCAGGTGGATTTTTTCCACTCCAGCCGCTCTCTGGCCATTTTCGCCAGCTCCGTGGACCGCACCGGCTCCGCCTCCCAGATCAGATCCATAAACCGGTATTCGCTTTCATACAATTTCAGATCTGTCATATATTCCCTCCTTGCTATGGTCTATTATAATAGTCCTTTCTTGTGTTTTTAGTCTATCACAATAGACCTATTTGTGCAAGAAGGGAAATCTTACAGTTTTATGAACGAAAAAAGGCTGCTGCAAGGGGCAGGTTCATGACCCGCTTTTTGCAGCAGCCTCCAGGCTCCCCTATTCTGTGACCACCAGATAACATGCCTCTCCATAAAAGCCCCTGGCATCTCCCCGGCCGCTGTCCCACTCTGCCAGGATCTCATACATCCGGTCGGGCTTGAGCTCCAGCAGCTCCCCAGCTTCCAGGATTGTTTCCGAAACAGGCTCTGCATCCGCTTTTCCCATGTCGGCCCTGGAGTATTCTTTTATATTCATCCAGTCGGGAACCACTGTACAGGATACTGTATATAAAACGCCTTCCATTCCCTGGTACTGCGTAAGCTCCAGCGGATCCTGCTGTGGAAACGCCTCCGTGGAAGCGGCTCCGCAGGCTGTGATCCCCTGCATTTCTCCGCCGGCTCCGCGTTTACAGTGCCATGTATAATTTTCCGGCTCCAGCTGAAGCTCCGCCAGGGTGGAGGAAAGAGAATCCTGGAGCCTCAGGACCGGCGGCTCCTGTAACGCCTGGACCGGAAGCTCAAATTCTGCCGTCAGTCCGTACTCTGTGAAGTCCCCTGGCCCCCGGAAATCCATGACCGGCTTCACCAGCCGGTACTGCCCCGGTTCCAATGTTCCGTAAAGCGCTTCCCAGTCTGCCTTCCACTCCACCGGCTGGTTTTCCGGCATGGAATAGGCAATACTGTGAAAGGCCCACTGGCCATCTTCATATGGAACCGCCTCCCAGCCTGTGCCGTTCCAGACCTCCAGACTGTATTCCTCCCCAAATTCCATATTGAGCTCCGTGTGGTTCACCAGGGAAACTGTGATCCCTGTTTCTGTAACGTCCATGATCTCCATGGTCACTCCCGGGAGGAGACCAGCCTCTGACTCTGCCTGGATCGTCTTCCCGGCGCCATCATCCTCGGATTCCCCGGCGCTGGGATTTTCTGTTCCCTGGTGTTCAGACACCCCGGTTCCCAGAGTTCCGGTGTTTTCTGTCTCAGCATTTTCTTCTGCCTCAAAGAGCGCAAAGCCCCTGTCATATTTTACATACAATTTTTTCGGTTCTTCCGGATCATAATAAATTTCCTGCCCCGGATTCAGATGGGTGCCGCAGAAATCCTCCGCAGGCCATTCCAGATTATTGACGGAAGCTACATTCCCCAAAAACTGCCAGCCGTCCTCCCTGGGAAGATCAAAGCCAGTGGCATTGTACAGGTACAGGGATCCATCATAAAAAACAGAGATCCGCTGTACCTCTTCAGAAGCATATCCGGTGGAAGCAGAGGTATCTGGTTCTGATGCTGTCCTGGCAGGAGTCCGACATCCTGACAGAAGCAGACAGGAAAGTCCAAAAAACATAAACATCCTTTTTATCACAATATCGCCGCCTTTCTTTTTAATCAGAGGCCTTTAATGGTTTCCCCTGCGGTTCTGCGATCCTTTCATAAAACCAGTTCCATCCTGATCCATGTTCTGGCTTTTTTCATAGACCGCACCTCCGCCATTTTAAGACCGGGACATCAGAAACTCTGCAATGTAATGATATGCCAGCACAGCAAAGGCAGGCATGATGATCCTATATGCCAGAACATTGATAACGGTAAAATCGTAAGTGTTGGATGCCTTATCCTGCATCCAGACAAAAACGCAGAATTTTCTGTATATTTGTAGTATATCACAAAATCTCTTCCAAAGCCTTTATTTATCCTTACAATATAATGAAAAATAAAAAATTTGCAGCTTGTTTTCCCATTCTTCACCCCTGTCACGGCACATTGTTTTTTTACAGCAGAAAAAAGAAAACCACGGTCAGCCAGTTTTTCCCGGCTGTCCGTGGTCTTTCCAATATTCCTACGCCTCGTCCACCGCCCTGGCGATGTCCGTCCTGTAATATTTGTTGGCAAAGGAGATCTCCTTCACTGCCTTATATGCGTTTTCTCTGGCTTCCTTCACAGTGGCTCCGTTGGCAGTCACGCCCAGTACCCGGCCGCCGTTGGTGACGATCTGGCCCTGGCCGTTGAACTTCGTACCGGAGTGGAATACATAGTAATCCTCTTTGTCCCTGAACTTCTCCAGGCCGTCGATCACAAATCCCTTCTCATAAGAAACGGGATATCCGTCGGAGGCCAGGATCACGCAGACGGTGGCCCGGTCGTTATCGAATTTCAGATCGATCTGGTCCAGGGTCCCGTCAATGCAGGCCTCAAATATATCCACAATGTCGTTTTCCAGTCTGGGCAGCACCACCTGGGCCTCCGGATCTCCGAAGCGGGCATTGTATTCCAGTACCTTGGGGCCGTTTTCCGTCAGCATCAGACCGAAGAAGATCACGCCCTTAAAGGGACGGCCTTCGGCCTTCATGGCGTCCACCGTAGGCTGGTAAATATGCTCCTGACAGTAGGCATCCACTTCCTTCGTATAGAAGGGGCTGGGGGAATAGTTTCCCATACCGCCGGTGTTTAATCCCTGGTCTCCGTCCCTGGCCCGCTTGTGGTCCTGGGCAGAGCTCATGATCTTCACCGTATTTCCATCCACAAAGGAAAGGACGGAAACCTCCCGGCCTGTCATGAATTCTTCGACTACGATCTCGTTTCCCGCAGAGCCGAACTTTTTATCCATCATCAGCTCACGGACTCCGGCCCTGGCCTCAGAAAGGTCCTGGCAGATCAGCACGCCCTTTCCCAGGGCCAGCCCGTCGGCCTTTAATACAATGGGCATTTTTGCTGTCTCCAGGTATGCCAGCGCCGCCTCTGGATCCGTAAAGGTCTCATAAGCCGCCGTAGGGATCCCGTATTTTTTCATGAGGTTTTTGGAGAACGCCTTGGAGCCCTCCAGAATGGCCGCTGCCTTGTTGGGGCCGAATACCCGCAGTCCAGCCTCCTGGAAGGCGTCCACGATACCGCCCACCAGGGGATCGTCCATGCCGATCACCGTCAGATCGATCTCCTTTTCTTTGGCAAAGGCCACCAGCTTTTCAAACTCCATGGGCTTGATATCCACGCACTCCGCCACCTGGGAGATCCCGGCGTTTCCCGGTGCGCAGTAGATCTTATCCACCCGGCGGCTCTGGGCCGTCTTCCAGGCAATGGCATGCTCTCTTCCGCCGCTTCCTACGATCAGAACTTTCATTTTCCTCTCCTCCTGTAAACAAGGGCTGCGATCTTTCTATATCTGTCCGTTGGCGATCATATCAATGGCTCTTGGGAGGATCACCCACTCGGCCTCCTCCATGACCCGCCGCTGCAAAAGCTCCGGCGTATCCCCAGGCTTTACCTCCACTGCCTTCTGTAAAAGGATGGGGCCGGAATCCATGCCCTCGTCCACGAAATGGACGGTAGCTCCTGTGAGCTTCACGCCCCTGGCCAGGGCAGCCTCATGGACCTTTAACCCATAATAGCCCACGCCGCAGAAGGACGGGATCAGGGACGGATGGATATTGATGATCTTATTCCTGTACTTTGCGATCATGGCCTCCGGGATCTTTACCAGGAAGCCTGCCAGAACCACCAGGTCCAGGTCATAGGAATCCACCTTTGCCACCAGGGCCTCGTTAAAGGAAGCCCGGTCCGGAAAATCCTTCGGTGAGATGCACTCTGCCGGGATCCCATGGTTCCTGGCCCGCTCCAGGGCGTATGCACCCGGGTTATTGCTGATGACAGCCGCAACCTCTGCATTGGTGATCTTTCCCTGGTCCATGGCATCCAGGATGGCCTGGAGATTGGTCCCTCCTCCGGAAACCAGCACCCCGACTCTTAGCATAAGGTCACTCCCTTTTCGCCTGCCTCAATGGAACCGATGATATACGGCGTATCGCCTGCTGCCCGCATGGCCTCCATGGCCTTTTCAGCGTCAGCCGGATCCACGGCAACGATCATGCCGATCCCCATATTAAAGGTATTGTACATCATCTGCTCCTCGATCTGGCCCTTTTTCTGCATCATTCCGAAAATAGGCGGTACAGGATAGCTGTCCTTTCTGATCACAGCATGAACGCCGTCCTTTAACATACGGGGAACGTTCTCATAAAATCCGCCGCCTGTGATGTGGCTGCACGCCTTTACAGTCACGCCGGCATTTTTCACATTCTTTAATGCTTTTACATAGATCCTGGTGGGAGCCAGCAGTGTCTCACCCAGGGTCTTTCCCAGCTCATCGTAATATGTATCCAGGCCCTCGCGGTCCATTTCCTTCTCAAACACCTTTCTCACCAGAGAGAAGCCGTTGGAATGAACGCCGGTGGAGGCCATGCCGATGAGAACGTCTCCGGCAGCCAGGTTCTCGCCTGTGATCATTTCCTTCTTATCGCAGACACCCACAGCAAAACCGGCCAGATCGTACTCGTCCTCTGCCATGAGACCCGGATGCTCCGCAGTCTCTCCGCCGATCAGAGCAGCTTCCGACTGGAGGCAGCCCTCGGCCACGCCCTTAACGATATCCGCAATTTTTTCCGGATAGTTCTTGCCGCATGCAATATAATCCAGGAAGAATAAGGGCTCTCCGCCTGCACAGGCAATGTCGTTGACGCACATGGCAACGGCGTCGATACCGATGGTATCGTGCTTATCCATGATCATGGAAAGCTTCACCTTTGTTCCGCAGCCGTCGGTACCGGAAAGCAGCACAGGCTCCTCCATCTCTTTGATCTTCGCCAGGGAAAAGGCGCCGGAAAAGCCTCCGAGACCGCCTAAAACCTCTTCACGCATGGTCTTCTTCACATGCGCCTTCATTAATTCCACAGACTTATAACCAGCTTCAATATCTACTCCGGCTTTCTTGTAATCCATACTTTCCTCCTAAAATCCAGGGTTTTCGTTTGTGTTTCCGTTTTGTGCGCCTTATTTCTTCATGGACGCCAGATACTCTTTGTATCCGGTCTTGTCTAACTTCTCCGCTTTTCCTACGACTTCGTTTTTCATCTTTTCAGAGTATGCCTTTAACCGGGAAAGGAGCTCCGGATCAGAGGCAGCCAGGATCTTCGCTGCCAGGATCCCTGCGTTCTTTCCTCCGTTGATGGCAACCGTGGCCACCGGGATGCCGGAGGGCATCTGGACAATGGAATAAAGGGAGTCCACGCCGCCCAGATCAGACGTTTTCATGGGGATGCCGATGACCGGCATGGGGAACAGGGCTGCACACATGCCCGGTAAATGGGCTGCCTTCCCGGCTCCGGCGATGATCACCTTTACTCCCCGCTCCTCGGCGGTCTTTGCATAGTCAAAGAAAATATCCGGCTCCCTATGGGCGGAAATTATGGTCATTTCAAAATCGATCCCCATCTCTTCCAGGAAGTCTGCGGCCTGGGCCATTACCGGCATATCCGAATCGCTTCCCATTACAATGCTTACTTTTGCCATTGTCAACACTCCTTCATAGGTAGATGATTATTAATAAGTAATTCTAATAAAAGCTAGTAAGATGAATCATTCTTCTTATGAATCATAATACTAGCTTTTTATTTACCTGTCAAGTGCCTGGTTCAACTCTTCTGTTCCAGGGAGCACAAAACGGCCGTCCTTTATGATTGGGACCCGGGTTCCGCCAGGCTCCACGACAGTGATGCTGCCCAGCTCCTTATAGGGGATGGTGATGTCCTTATGGACACCGAAATATGCCCGGGAAACATCCTCCTTCCTTAAGATGGAGATCTCGTTGTCCCTGGCAGTCATCTCCTTTCCGTCGGGATTATACATGGGGCTGTCCTCAGACCAGCTGTAACAGGTGTCTCCCACAGCAAAATGGGGGCCCATTTTCTCCACGATCAGGATCGGCAGCCGGTCTGTGATCCCGAACCGCTCGGCCATGGCGTAAGCCGTGGTATTGGTGCCGATGGCAAATTCTCCCATGGGAAGGGTCTCATGCTGGTTCATGATCTCCTGGACCACCAGCTTTCTTCCTGCCTCGGCGGCTTCCTTTTTTTCCTGCTCTCCGGCCAGGGGCAAAAGCTCCTCCAGGAAGTTGCCGCAGGATACGGAGGTCACCCGTCCCTCCTTAAATTCCATGGTCAGATCTTCAAACTGGATGCCGCTGATATAAACGCTTCCCACATGCAGGAGCCCTTCCGTTCCAGAAAGCCTCGGAGATGTAAACACCTCTCCCAGAGGGATGTTTACATCAGCCACGCAGTTTTCAAACCGGGTCTGAGAGGCCGGATCGGAAAGCTCCGCCAGATCGATGCGGAGGTTCGTCCGGTTCGTTCCATTTCCCAGGACCTCCACGTACTCCGCCCGGTCCAGGGCATCGATGATGTGCTGCTGGATCTTCTGGTATTTTACGTAATCCAGGGTATTGATGTCGATGGTCTCCTTAAAGATCTCCTCAAAGTCTGGTCCGATGGAAGGCAGCGGAAAGGCGATGATCGTAAAGCTGGTTTCGTCACCCGGGATATACTGGTTCACCACCGGCATGGACAGATTCCTGTATTCCAGGAACAGCCTCTGCTGCTTTTCTGTGAAGGACCAGGCCTCTTCCTTATTGACCGGAGAAAAGCTTTCCTCTCCAAAGGTCTCCACCACAGCCGGTCCGGCGTATTCTGCGGCTTCCTTTTTGTACTGCTCATAGGCAGTCTTTAAAACGGAAAGCTTCCGGTCCCGGAACGCCTTATCATAATAAACGGCGCTGTCATACCTGTGGTCATAGTCATACTGCTTATTGGGCGAAGAGGAGGTGTATCCCGCTCTTCCTGCCGGGTTTTTATTGACGCTGTCCACGGCTGCCCGCATGAAGATCACAGAAAGCCCATGAGCCTCAAAATTTTTCACAGCCTGGCGGATCATCCGCTCGAATCCCAGGGGATAACGGATCAGCACGGTCTTTTTCTTTGAAAGATCGCGGCCCATGACGGCAAATCCCCGGATATATCCGTCGGTATACGTATCCGCCATGCAGCGGATGGTCTCCTCCGGAAGACGGTTCAGGAAACCGGCTGTCTGGAGCTCCTGCTCTGAAATATACTCGCCGAACCGGTACAGGTAGGACAGATCAGAAAGATCGCTTCCCATGATGATCTTCTTTGCAAAGTCCAGGGACGGATCCAGGCATTCCCGGATCCGGTATGTTAAGGTCACGTCGCAGTAATCGCTGACGCACCAGTACAGGACGTCCTTCACTTCCCTTTCTGTGGGAACGCCTTCCTCGAACAGATTATAGATCTCGATCAGGGCCTCGTTTCCGATGACCATTTCCAGCATCCGCCCCTCAAAGGCGTAGGCGATATCGCCCCGGATCTCGGCGTACAGGAAGCAGAGCAGCCTCCCCAGCTCCTTTCCCAGCCGGCTCACCGCCCAGGCCGGGTTTCCGTAGCTCGTCTCATACCGTTCCCCCCGGATATCTTCATAGAGCTTTTCATTGAGCTCCTTAAGCTCCTCTCCGGTCCAGGAACCAAAGGTCCCTTCCTCTACTGCCTCCATGACCCTGCCGCAGAGCCCGATGAACCGGGACATGACCGTAAAGAAATCCCTGTACGGCTCCGTTACCGTCTGCTCCTCCTGAAATTTAAGGATCCGCGCCATGGAAAGCTCATACCGCTCTCTGATCAGCTGCTGTTCCATTTTTCCCTCCATTTTCCGCCCTGCCCGGCTCCAGGCCGGACCGGCTTCCCATTCTTTTACGATATACCCGTTTACAGGGCTATAAAGATCACCGCCAGCCACAGGACCACCAGGATCCCTGCGGCTATGAGGCTGGCCTTTGCCAGTATATAATTCTTTTCCCTCTCTAAAAAAGAAAAGATCCCATAGACCAGGGATGAGGCCGCTGTCAGGATGCTGCAAAATCCCAGCGCGGCCGCCACCAGCGGCGCATTCCCCCCGGTCACATACCCCAGGGCCAGGGCGGCGGCTCCAAAGAGAAGGGAAACCGCCGCCAGCCCCGCTGCCACAAGGCTGGCCTTTGCCAGGGGCTTTTTTATATACGATACTTTATTTCCGATACGCTGCACTATATCTTCTCCATATCTTTCTGGCTCCGCAGAAGGTCAGATACCCTGCCAGAGCTCCGATGGTATTTAAAAGCAGGTCGTCCACATCAAAGCTTCCCACCCGGAAGACCAGCTGGGTCGTCTCGATACAGAGGCTGAACACCGCTCCCAGAAGGGTCGTGGTGTACCAGCGGTCCACCCGGCTCCAGATCTCCGGAAGGAAGAACCCAAATGGCATGAACGCTGCCATGTTTCCGACAATATTTAAAAATACGGCTCTCCAGCCCAGCACATCCGCATGGGTCAGAAAGCGCCTGATCTCCTTTAATGGGGTCAGATTATAGCTGTAACCGGCCCGTATGCCGGGAGTCCGCCCCATCTCCTCCGCAAAAAACAAAAAATACGTCAGCAGCACCAGATACAGGACAAAAAACAGGAAGCCCAGCTTCCGGTGCCTTTCATTCTTAATAAAAAAATCCACGTTTTATTCCAAACAGACCCTGGGCCTGATACTTTCTATATTATTGTTTCCATCTGACAATTTCCGATTTGTCCCTTTTTGCACAGATAAGATGCCGTCCCCAGGACAGCATCTTATCTGGTGTACCTTATGATTAAAATGTGATCTCTGATTTTCTCTTAAGGAGCAGAGCGCCGTTTATAATGGCGATGATGCCTGCTGCCAGGCCCACAGAAGCGACTACGATCCCGACGGCAATGCTGGCGGCGCCTGTATTGCGCATGGTCTTATAGATTCTTTCCATGACGTATCCTCCTCTATTTTACACCATACTGCTCATAGTATGCATCGATGGCAGCCTTTAATGTGTCGTCGATCACAACTTTTCCTTTATACTCTCTGTTGTAAAGGTGCTCCACCACTTCCTTCATGGTCACGATGGCCGTGGTCTTGAAGCCATACTTTTCCTGGATCTCTGTAAGGGCAGATTTTTCTCCCTTTCCTCTTTCGCAGCGGTCCACAGAAACCACCAGTCCCAGAACGTCCACATTCCCCTGGGCCTTGATGATCGGAAGAGTCTCCTCTATGGAGGTTCCCGCTGTGGTCACATCCTCGATGATGACTACCTTATCGCCATCGGCAATGGGGCTTCCTAAGAGGATCCCCTTATCGCCATGGTCCTTTACCTCTTTTCTGTTGGAGCAGTATTTGATATCTGCGTCAAAATGCTCGCTTAAGGCCATGCTGGCAGCAACGGTCAAGGGGATTCCCTTGTAGGCCGGTCCGAACAGCACGTCAAACTCTGTTCCAAAGGTATTCTGGATGGCCTTTGCATAATACTCTCCCAGCTTTCTTAACTGGGCGCCGGTGCGGTAAAAGCCTGTGTTCACGAAGAACGGGGTCTTTCTTCCGCTCTTTGTTACGAAATCACCAAACTTTAAAACGCCGCAGTCCACCATAAATTCAATAAATTCCTGCTTATATTTTTCCATTTTCCGAATCCTTTCTCTGTTTTGCGGATGCGGGACACTGGCCCTAACGGACCGCCCCGATCAGCTCATTGATATCTTCCACTCCGTACTTTTTCATGTACGCTTCGATCCCATCCACGATCTCTGCCGTTGTGCAGGGGTTCACGAAGTTGGCCGTTCCCACTGCCACGGCTGTGGCTCCGGCCAGGATAAATTCCAGGGCGTCGTCGGCAGTCATGATGCCGCCCATGCCGATCACCGGGATCTTCACCGCCTGGGCTGCCTGGTACACCATACGCACCGCCACCGGCTTCACCGCCGGACCGGACATTCCTCCGGTCTTATTGGCCAGGGCAAAGGTCCTCCGGTTGATATCGATCTTCATTCCTGTAATGGTATTGATCAGGGATACCACGTCGGCCCCTCCTGCCTCCACAGCCTTTGCCATTTCGGAAATATCCGTCACATTGGGAGAAAGCTTCATGATCACCGGCTGCTTTGCCACTTTTTTAATGGCGGCTGTGATATCCTCCGCCACCTTCGGATCCTGTCCAAAGGCCAGGGCTCCGGCTTTTACGTTGGGACAGGAGATGTTGATCTCCAGCATGTCCACATCCGTCCCGCCCAGGCGCTCCACCACGTCCAGATAATCTTCCTTTGTTTTTCCGCAGACATTTACGATGATCTTCGTATCATACTGCTTTAAAAACGGGATATCCCGTTCAATAAACACGTCCACGCCCGGTCCCTGAAGGCCGATGGCGTTTAACATGCCGCCGTATACCTCTGTCACCCTGGGCGTCGGATTTCCCGGCCAGGGTACGTTGGCGATCCCCTTGGTCACCACGGCTCCCAGACGATTCAGATCCACCATCTCGCCGTATTCCATACCGGACCCGAAGGTACCGGAGCAGGTCATCACCGGATTCTTAAGCTGGACTCCGGCTAAATTCACCTTTGTGTTCATGCTTAATCCTCCTTTACTTTTACCGTTCCGCACATACAGCCGCCGGCGATCCGCTCCCTCTGCTCCTCAGAGGAAAGCAGCTCCACCTCATCCGCTAAGAATACGGGGCCGTCCTTGCAGACTCTCTTGTTTTTCACGTTGCTGTGCTCGTCCACATCCTTACTGTGACACACACAGCCCAGGCATGCGCCGATGCCGCAGGCCATCTTCTCCTCCAGGGAGATCCAGCACTCGATGCCATTTTCTGCTGCATACGCCTTAAGGGCCTTTAACATGGGCGTAGGACCGCAGGCATAGATCACATCGGCCTTTAAGCCGCCCGCCCGGATGGCATCGATGACGTTTCCTTTCGTTCCGACGCTTCCATCCTCAGAGGCGATGACCACCTCTGCGTATTTTCCGATCTCATCTGCCAGGAAGGTCTCCGCATCCCGGTAACCTAAAACGGCGGTCTTTTCGCATTCTAAGTTCTTTGCCAGCTCTAACATCGGCGGGATCCCGATGCCTCCTCCGATAAGAAAGGCCTTCTTATCCTTTAACGGAAACCCGTTTCCCAGAGGACCCATGATGTCCAGCGTATCCCCGGCCTGGTATCTGGAAAACTCCAGAGTCCCGGCTCCGGCGATCCTGTACACGATGCGCAGTCTTCCCTTTTCCTTATCAGCTTCACAGATACTGATGGGCCGCGGTAAAAGTTTTGAGGGGTCGTTGGTGTAGACTGCGATGAACTGGCCGGGTCTGGACGCCTCCGCCATTTCCGGCGCGTCCAGCCACATGCTGAAGATCCCCTCCGCCAGCTTCTCCTGGCTTACGATTGCTGCTCTCACTTTTTTCTGTGCCATGGCTTCCTCCTAGAGAACGCTGTTGATATCAGCGATCATGTCCATAACTGCCTGTCTGGACGCCTCTGCGAAATGCTCCGGGCCGAACTTGGCGTATTTTTCCTGCTTGTAAGCCGCGATGATGCCGCGGGAGGAGTTGACCACCGCGCCGAGCCCGTCTTCATTGAAGCAGTTGGCCAGATCCTTTGCTGTACCGCCCTGGGCGCCGTAGCCCGGCACCAGGAAGTAGGTATGGGGCATTAGCTTTCTTAAGATCTTGCTCATTTCCGGATAGGTGGCTCCCACAACGGCTCCCACATTGCTGTATGTACCGTCCATGCAGTCTGCGCCCCACTCCACGACCTTTTCAGCCACCAGCTCATACAGCGGTCTTCCGTCGATGAGACGGTCCTGGAACTCGCCGCTGGAGGGATTGGAGGTCTTTACAAGGACGAACAGTCCGCGGTCCTCCTCCCGGCACACGTCCACGAAGGGCTTTACGCCGTCGGTTCCCAGATACGGGTTCACAGTGATAAAATCAGTATCAAAACCGGAGCATACATTGCTGCCGACCTTTACCTTTCCCAGATGTCCCACCGCATAGGCAGAGGACGTGGAGCCGATATCGCCGCGCTTTACGTCTCCGATCACCAGAAGTCCCTTTTTCTTGCAGTATTCCACGGTTCTGGCATATATTTTAAGTCCCTCAATGCCAAACTGCTCATACATGGCAATCTGGGGTTTCACTGAGGGAATCAGATCATAGGTGCTGTCAACGATTTCTTTATTGAACTGCCATACGGCTTCCGCAGCTCCTTCTAATGTCTCTCCAAACTCCTTAAACGCGTTCTGGACGATGTGAGACGGAATGTAGCTTAACATCGGGTCAAGACCAACACAGATAGGCGCCTTTGTTTTCTGAATCTTCTGTACCAGCTGACTAATCATAGTTTCCTCCTTCAATGCAGTTCCATTTCCTGTATTTCTATTTCCTATAAAACCTTATTCTTATAGATTTTAGCATAAGAAAGAACGGCTTTCAAGCCCCAAGTGAAAAGATTTGGGGCTTGAAAGAAGGGAGTTTCCCTGATCATTCCAGTGATCCCAGCAGAGACTCAAACACATCCAGAGCAGCGTTTACCACTCCCGGCCCCTCCATATCGAGGCCGCAGAGCTTTAAAAGCTCTGTGGGCTTCATGGAGGATCCGCCCTTTAAAAAGTTAAAATAGCCCTCCAGGGCATTTTTATCGCCGTCGAAGATCCTCTGGCCGATGGTAACGGCAGCGGCAAAGGCCGTGGCGTACTGGTACACATAGAAGGTGTAGTAAAAGTGGGGGATCCGTGCCCACTCCACGTCGATCTCCGGATCCACGCACATATCCGGGCCAAAATATTTTTCATTGAGCCCGTGATAAAGAGAGCAGAGAGCATCCGCAGTCAGAGGAATACCGTCCCGGCACATTTTATGGGTCTCCCACTCAAATTCGGCAAACATGGTCTGGCGGAACATCACGGAACGGAACCGGTCCAGAAGCTGGAAGATCAGGGATTCCTTCTCCTCCCTGGTCTCTGCCTGGCGGATCATGTGCTGGAACAGGATCACCTCGTTGCAGGTGGACGCCACCTCCGCTACAAAAATGGTATACCCGGCGTAGGCCGGCGGCTGGGCGTGGTCCGAATACCAGGAATGGAGGGAGTGCCCCATCTCATGGGCCAGGGTAAGGACCGAATCCAGGCTGTCCGTATAGCTCATGAGCACATAGGGATGACAGCCATATACATGGCGGGAATATCCGCCGCTCCTCTTTCCCTGGTTTTCGTAGACATCGATCCACCGGCTGGAAAAGCCCGTTTCCAAAAGCTTCCCATACTCCTCTCCCAGAGGCTTTAACCCCTCCAGGATCAGCCTTTTCCCCTCCTCATAGGGATACCTCTTATCCGTCCCTCCTGCCAGGGGGACAAACAGGTCGTACATATGGAGCTCTGGAAGGCCCAGCCGTTCCTTTCTCAGCCTCACATACCTGTGCAGGGCCGGAAGCCGGCTTCCAATGGTCTCCAGAAGGCTGTCATAGACCTGCTCCGGCACCTCGTTGGCCGCCAGGGACATTTCCCGGCTGGAGCTGTAATTTCTCGCCCTGGCCGTAAAGCAGGCCTGCTTTACATGGCCCTCATAGGCTGCTGCCAGCGTATTGGAAAACTGGCGGTAGCTGCTGTAATAACTATGAAAGACTGCCTGCCTCAGACTCCGGTCCCGGCTTTCCATCAGCGTTCCATAGGAGCCGTGGGTCACAGGGATCTCCTCTCCGTCTCCCCCACGGACTGCCTGGAAGCGGACATCCGCATTATTGAACATGGTAAAGATCGCAGAAGGAGCCGCCGCCGTCTGGCCAAAGCCCGCCAGGAGCCGTTCCTCCCTTTCGCCCAGCATATGCTCCTTCCTGGCCAGGATCCGCTCCAGATACAGCCGGTACCCGGAAAGCGCTCCGTCTTCCAGGAAGCCCTTCATGACCGGTTCCGGTATCCCAAGGAGCTCCGGCTCTGCAAAGGAGGATGCCTCCATGGCCCGGGATAAAAGAAGCTGCGCCCGGGATAAAAGGGCCTGGGAAGCGCTCTGGGACGTATCCTCGTCTCTTTTCTGGATGGCGTAAGCCAGAAGCCTGGAAAATTTCAGATCCATGGCCACATCGTGATCCAGGTACTCCTTCAGCACAGCCGCGTCCTCCCCTAAACGGCCCTTAAAACCCTCATACCGTCCGATCCCGCTTTCCAGCTCTGAAAAAAGCTCCTCCAGCGCTTTCTCCGTAGGGATCAGATCCCGCAGATCCCACTGGAACTGCGGATCCATCTCACTGCGTTTTTTTAATGCCTCTGCCATAAAAACTCTCCTTTCCTCCCGGACATGCCTCCCGGCTCCGGGGCTTTCTTATCCGATCAGTCCCGCCATCAGGGGAACGGCGATCACGGTCATCAGTCCTGCCACGGCAATGGAAAGGCTGCTCATGGCGCCCTCCACTTCTCCCAGCTCCAGGGCCTTGGAGGTCCCAATGGCATGGGCCGCCGTTCCCAGGGCCAGTCCCTTTGCAATGGGCTCCCGGATCCCCACCAGCTTAAACCAGCCTTCTGCCACGATGTTCCCCAGGATGCCGGTAAATATGATGCTGACGATGGTGATGGTCACGATGCCTCCGGCCTCCTCCGCCACGCCCATACCGATAGCTGTGGTGATGGATTTGGGAAGCAGGGATACATAATGCACACGCTCCAGACGGAACACCAGGGACATGGCAAAAATGCTCAGGACGCTTCCTGCCACTCCGGTGGTGATGCCGCAGAGAACGGCGGCAAGGTTTTTCTTTAAAAGCTCCAGCTGCTTATAAAGGGGGATCGCCAGACAGACCGTGGCCGGTGTCAGAAAATAGCTGATGTAGGACGCCCCCTGGTTATAATCCCCGTAAGAGATCCCTGTGGCCTTTAAAAGGGCCATCACCAGAAGGATCGCCACCAGAAGGGGGTTCAGAATGGCCCAGCCCAGTTTTTTCTTTAAGGCCATCCCCACAAGATAGGCGGCCACGCTTACAAACATCCCAAAATATAACGGCATCTAGTTCTCCTCCTTTTTCTGTCGTCTGATGATCCACTCTGCCGATTTTCCCGTCACCGTCATGACGACCAGCGTGGAAACCACGGTGATGACGAAAAAGGGGACCAGGATGGCCTTCAGTTCGTCAAATTTCTCAATGAGGCCCACTGCTGACGGAATGAACATCAGAGGCATCAGATCCAGCAGCAGATTGCCGGTGGCCTGGACGTCCTGAAGCTTCACCGCCCCGGAGCATAAAAGCCCAAGAAGGATGAACAGGCCGTAAACTCCTGCGGGCACCGGGAACGGGATCCACTGGTTCAAGAGCTCGCCGATCATGGTGATCCCAAAGATAATGGCGATTTCTTTCAGATATTTCATAATTATTCTCCTCTCCTTATGAATGTCCCCATTTTAGCACCGTCTGTCTCTCCGGGCAACAAATTATACAGAATTTTCCGCATTTTCTTCCGGCCTTCTTGCATTTCCATCTGATACCTGTTACTATCTGAGATACTGGATCCGGGAATCAGGGGACAAAGCAGGTCATTGTCCTGACCCGGATCGGACTATACCAGGAGGATTCTTCTATGGATATCACCATTTCTTCCAGCCTGACACCCAGAGAAAAGGATAAAATTTTCCTTCTTTTGGACGCATGCTATAAAAAAGAGCCCGTTTCCCTGACCTTTCCCACGGAGGAAGCCGATCATTATCTTCTTGCCTGGGAAAACGGCCGTCTCCTGTGCGCAGCCGCGCTTTTAAAGGAGGACGAGACCGTTTATGAATGCACCGCCTTCACCCGGCCGGACTGCCGGAGAAACGGCATCTTTGGAGCCGTTCTTGAAAAGGGCCTTTCCCTTCTTCCGGAGGATACGGAGCTTTTATTCTATGTAGACAAAAAAAGCCCCGATGCCCTGGAGGCCGTAACGGCCCTGGGCGCAGAGCTTCTTTCTGACGAACATATGATGGAGCTGGCATCAGATGCCGTCTCTGCCATGAAAGGCATGGGAAAAACGGGAGACCTGACGGTCACAGAGGCCATGGAGGGAGAACAGGCCATCCTGGTCTTTTCTGACGCCCACGGCTCTCTGAACATCTCCCTTTACGGCACCCACTATTACCTGTACGGCTTTGAGATCCGGGAGGGCCAGAGGGGGAGGGGCTTCGGGACCAGCCTGCTTATAAAGGTTCTGTCCTTCCTGGCAGAACGGGAGCCTCTTCCAGTGACGCTCCAGGTATCCGGCTCCAACGGCCCGGCCCTTTCCCTGTATAAAAAAACAGGGTTCCGCATCACCGAAACCCTGTCCCGTTATCTGTACTAAGCTTTGGACATCCAGCCATTTGGCCTATTGGCCGCACCGGCCTGCCAGACGGCTGTTAATCCTTGTCAAACTGCAGGAGCCTGGACGGATTTGCCCGGTTCTCGATCTTCTGCCGGATGGACTGCATCTTTAAGTCCGTCTGGGCAATGATCTCCGCGCACTCCTTTAATTCCTCGCTGATCTCGCCCGAGTCGTCCAGATCCTTTTTATACTTCATCTGGTGGTCCAGGCTGGCCCAGAAGTCCATGGCCATGGTACGGATCTGGACCTCCACCCGCATCTTCTCCTTCCGGTCGGAAAAGAATACGGGGATCTCAATGATCATATGGTAGCTGCGGTAGCCGTTGACCTTGGGACAGCGGATATAGTCCTTTACCATAAGAACGTTCACATCGTCCTGGCGGGCCAGCATCTCAGCCACCACATAAATATCGTCGATGAAGGAGCAGATCACCCGGATCCCGGCCACATCGTAAAGGTTTTCCGCCACCGACTGGACGCTCACCGGATATCCCCGGCGTTTCAGCTTTTCCAGGATGCTTAACGGCTTCTTCACCCTGGATTTGATCATCTGGATGGGATTTCTCTGGTAGCGCACCGCCAGATCGTCGTTGAGCACCTCCAGCTTGGTCTTCACCTCCCTGATGGCACAGGTATACATCATCATCATCTCCCGGAACTGGAGCGCCTCATTGAGAAAGCTGTCCGGGATATCCACGGTCATAGGAGCATTTACGGCAGACTGTACCAGGCCGCCGCTGGGATTCATAGTAATATTCATTTATTTATGTACCTCACTGATCTCATTGGAATTTTCTTTTCTCCATTATACATGATATGGGATGGCTTCTCAATGAAAGAATACTTAATTTTCTCTAAACCTTTCCATAACCTGTCCATCGGATTCTTTACAACGGGAACAAACCATGCTATGATAGCCATAGATGTAACTGGCAGACAAAGACTTGCCTGCATCACCACACAAGAATCCTTGGGAGGGTAAAATAATGAAAACTCTAGGCTACTACAATGGCAATTACGGACCGCTGGAAGAAATGACCGTGCCCATGAACGACCGTGCCTGCTACTTCGGCGACGGCGTTTACGAGGCGACTCTTGCAAAAAACGGAAAGATCTTCGCTTTAAAGGAGCACCTGGACCGTTTCTTCAACAGCGCCGGACTTCTTAAGATCGAAATTCCCTACACACGGGAAGAGCTGACCTCCATCCTTTACGATATGCTGGCAAAAATGGACGACTCTGAGATCTTCATTTACTGGCAGGTGACCCGCGGCACAGGGATCCGCCAGCACCAGTTCCCGGCTGCCGGAACAAAGGCGAACCTGTGGATCTTCATGAAACCTGGAAAGCACGGCGATTCCAGCAAGCGTCTGAAACTGACCGATATGGAGGACACCCGCTTCCTTCACTGCAACATCAAGACACTGAACCTGCTCCCCAACGTTATGGCTGCTGAAAAGGCAGAGTCCATGGGCTGCGGAGAATGCGTATTCCATCGTGGAGACGTGGTTACGGAATGTGCTCACAGCAATGTTTCCATCATCAAGGACGGCGTTTTCAAGACTCATCCCACCGACCACTACATCCTTCCCGGCATCACAAGGATGCACCTGGTACAGATCTGTAAGGACAATGGGATCCCTGTGGATGAGACTCCCTTCACCATGGAGGAGCTGATGGACGCCGACGAGGTCATCGTTTCCAGCTCTACTAAGTTCTGTGCACCGGCCTGCGAGATGAACGGTACTCCCATCGGAGGAAAGGCTCCCGAGCTGGTAAAGATCCTTCAAGAAAAATATCTGGAGAAATTTGAGAACGAAACAAAATAAGATGCAGACGGCGGCCCCGGATCGATTCAGTTCCAGGGCCGCCGCTTTTTATACTCCGGCTTTTTTACAGATATCAGAAAGGCAGCATCGTTCACAATGGGGCTTCGTCCTGGCGGTGCACACATCCCGTCCATGAAACACCAGCCGGTGGCAGAAATCGCTTCCCTCGTCCGGGGGGATCAGCTTCCACAGCTCCATCTCTACCTTCTTCGGTTCCTTTACGCCGTCCACCAGGCCCATGCGGTTCACCAGACGGATGCAGTGGGTATCCGTGACGATAGCCGGTTTTCCGAACACATCCCCCATGATCAGATTTGCACTCTTCCGCCCCACCCCCGGCAGCTTTAAAAGGGCGTCAAAATCGTCGGGCACCTTTCCTCCGTACTGGTCCCACAGGATCTTCATACAGGCGCTGATGTCCCTGGCCTTGCTGTGTCCCAGTCCGCAGGGCTTCACGATGGCCTCGATCGCATCGGGATCCGCCTGGGCCAGGGACTCCACATCGGGGAATTTCTCATACAGCTTTTCCACTACCACGTTGACCCGGGCGTCTGTGCACTGGGCCGCCAGCCGGACACTGACCAAAAGCTTCCATGCCTCGTTATAATCCAGGGTACAGCCCGCCTCCGGGTATTCCTTTTTCAGCCGGTCTATAATCTCCAGAGCCAGCTTTTTTCTTTCGTTTTCCATAAAACCTCTCCTTTATATCTGCTTCTATGGCATCCGTTTTCCCACTACACAGGCCCTTTGTCTGCTTCCACCTCATAGACCACATAGGGATGGCTTACATGATACCCAAGCTTCTCTGCCAGAGCTGCGGAGATCTCCGTATGGGCATCCCAGGACGGATAAAGCCCCCGCTCCAGGCATTCCAGGATCAGCGCCGCCCCGCAGGCAGAGGCCAGGTCCCGGTTCCTCATATCCTCCCGGGTATCGATCTCGATCTCAATGGCGTCCCGGCTCCTGGCATAGGAGGAGGCTCCTGCCAGCAGCTCGTTTCCACGGAAGGCCGCCACCCCCAGTCCCATGGCTTCATACGCCTCACAGGAGGGAAAGCAGGAAACCAGGTCCCGGCTCCATTCCTCCTTAAGGCATTTTCCATATAACTCCCCATGGATCCGGGAAAGGGTGATCCCCGCAGGAAGGGTCTCCACCAGGGCCCGCAGCCTGCCAGGGTCGAAGCAGTCCCCCTCTTTTTTTATGGCATACCGGGTATGCTCCCTGGCCCGGTCTCCCAGGACCTTTTTTATAAGCTCCCGCCAGGCTGCATCCGGCGGCGCCAGGAGCAGGTACTGCCGCCCATAATCCCAGGCTATGAGCCGTTCCTCTGGTTTTCCTGCCAGAAAACAGAAGTCTCCCAGGACTGCCGCTGCCGAGTCCATGCCGCCTGCGGTCCCATAAACGCAGCCCATCATTCCCTGGAGACAGGCGTCGATCATCACTTCCCTGCGGCCGGAAAACAGAAAAGCAGCCATGCCCGGCTCCTCCAGCCTGTAAATTCCCTCTGGGATCTTCATTCCGCAGCCTCCTTTTTCTTTTTAATACTGATACCGTTTCCTTTTTGCCGCCAAAAAGACCAGGGTCACGGCTGCCGCCACCAGCTCGGCTCCCACAATGGAGCCCCAGATGCCGTCCACGCCCCAGATCAGCGGAAACACCAGGACTGCCGTGATCTCAAACACCAGGCTCCTTAAAAAAGCAATGGCCGCCGAAGTAAGCCCATCGTTTAAGGCTGTAAAGAAAGCAGAGCCGAAAATGGCGATCCCGGAAAACAGGAATGAAAATGAGTAGATCAGGAATCCCCTGGCCGTCAGCTCCATGAGCCCAGCGTCATATCCCACAAAAAGCTGTGCCAGCGGCCTTCCCAGAAGCTCCGCCGCCCCGAACATGGCCGCGGAGGAAACTAAGATCACCGCAGAGCTTTTCTTTAACAGGCTGTGAAGCTCCAGGCGGTTTCCGGCCCCGAAATGGAAGCCCACCACTGGAGCCACTCCAGTGGAATATCCGATGAATATGGACAGAAAGACCATGTTCACATACATCAGGACCCCATAGGCAGCGACACCGTCCTCACCGGCATACTTTAAAAGCTGGAGATTATAGAGCATCCCCACCAGGGACATGGAGATATTGCTCATGAGCTCTGAGGAGCCGTTGATGCAGGCTTTGGCCAGAGCCCTTTTATCCAGGGATGCCTTTCCCAGCCGGAACAGGCTGCCGTTGGGCCGGGAAAAGTAGACCAGGGGGATCAGGCCGCCCAGAGACTGGCTTAAGGCCGTGGCCATGGCCGCTCCCGGGAGCCCCCACCGGAACACGGCCATAAACAGGTAGTCCATGACCATGTTTGCAATGCCGGAAACCACCGTCACTGCCAGTCCCAGCCTTGGCTTCTGGGCTGTGATAAAAAAGGTCTGGAACTCATACTGGAGCATGAACAGGGGAAGGGCCGACAATATGATCCGTCCATAGATCACACAGCTTTCCAGCATGATCCCCTCTGCACCCAGAAGCCTGGCCACAGGCCGGATCAGAAGCATCCCCAGGATACCGATCCCGATGCCGCAGCCGGCTGTTACATAAACAAACATAGAAAAGAGGCGCTGGGCCTTTTCATGCTTTCCCTCTCCCAGGGTCTTGGCGATCAGCGCCCCGCCTCCGGCTCCGAACATAAAGCCCACGGCTCCCAGGATCATTAAAAACGGCCATATAAAGTTCACCGCCGCAAAGGGCGTTTTCCCTACCAGGTTAGAAACAAAAAAACCGTCCACCACGCCATAAACCGACGTGAACACCATCATGATAATGGATGGGATCGTAAAGCGCATGAGCCGTCCTAAGCTGAAATGGTCTGATAACTGGATCTTCATACGCCAAGCCTCCCGGTCTTTTCCCGGAACTGCTCCAGGTATCTTCCTGTGAGCCGGATATACTGCTCCAGTTCTTCTCCGGTCCAGGAATCAAAGATCTCATTTTCGATCTTTATAAGACGGCCGGCCGTCTTTTCTGCCAGCTCCATTCCCTCCTCTGTCAGGCGGACCAGCTTTCTCCTGCCCCCGGGGCTTTCCAGGGTCAGGATCCCCTGGGCCTCCAGCTTTTTAATAGCCGAGTGGATGGTCTGCCTGCTGATCCCCGTCAGCTTCGCGATCTCCAGAAGAGGGCATGGATTCTCCCTGGAGCAAAGCGCATAAAGGATCATCATGGCGCTGTCTGAAAGCCCCAGCTTCAATGACGCATTGTGATATGCCTCGTCGATCTCAGAGGTCAGCAGATTATAATACTGAAGCTGCTCTGATACACATGGTTTCATATGTCGTCTTCTCCTTTCAGTCCGATTTCGTACTCTGGATTATAGTCCGAAATCAGACTGGTGTCAAGATTTTTATAAAGAGATCCTTCCATGCCCCGCCCATGGATCCTAAAACCCAAAAAGCGCTCTGACAGATCTCTTCCTGTCAAAACGCTTTTATGACTGCTACTTCCGATCTGAAAAAGCCGCTGCCTCCCGGATCCACTCCATCAGCTCATCGTCGATCTCCTCCTTACTGGCGGTAAGAACATGATGGGTCCAACGGCCTGGATACGGCTCTGTGGCCACATCGATCCTGGGGGAAACGACCTGGTGAGGCAGGCTGAACGTTACCACCAGAAACGGCTCCGGACAGTCCTTTTTCTTTCTGACCCGCATAAACGAAGCACAGGCAAACATGTGCTTATTATAAAAGGAAATCTGAGTTTTCTGAAATTTGACCCGGACATCGGGGATATCCTTTAATATTTTCTGCTCCAGGATCCTGTAAATGGGAAGCGCATCCGGGTGAAGTTCAAAAAACAAAAGCTGCTGGCTGTCCTCCAGACTCTCCTCCGGCAGCTTCCTCAGGATCTTTTCCATGGCTTTCCCCCTGGCCAGCTCATCCACCAGCTTATCCAGATAACGGATCTCCCGCATCAGCGGCTCTTCGATCTCCTCCACCCGTACACCGCATACAACGCCCTTGATCTCATTTCTGGCCGGATTGGGGGACGGAGCATTTCGGAAAAAATCGCCGTAAGAAAGCTCCGAATCCAAGGCCGCTTCAAGCTCTGTCCGTGTATAACCGGTCAGCCAGGTGATGATCTGGTCCACCTCCCCCTGGGTGCGTCCCTTTTTCACTGCCTTATTTACCAGTAAAAGATAAATTTTCCCGAATTTCATGTTATATACGTTTTCACTGGTCATTTCCCATTCTCCTTTTCACACCATACCGCAATCTCTGCCACCAGCTCCCAGTCCAGGGGCTGGTCATAAGGCAGCCGGATCGTCCCCTTCTGGGTCTGGTACCCGGTCAGCCGGTCCGCAAATTTCTCCACAGCCTCCGGTCCCGGATACAGCCCCACATGATTTTTAAATGCAGCAAACTGGATCAGATTGCGCTTTTTCCAATATGTGGGCATACTCCAGGATATTTTTTCCATGGTATCCGGGATCGCTGCCCGGATCGTCTCGTTAATCTCTTTTAAAAGCGGCTGTGCCTTTTCCGGCTGGTTTAAAATATATTCGTCAATGGTTTCCGGCGGCTTCCCGCAATAATGATCCTGGCCGTTACGAGCAAATGTACGGCCGCATTTGGGACATGTCCACATAAAAATTCCTCCTTAATACGTTTTAATCTATTTTTGCGCGAAGGGAACGACTGTCATACTGTTCCTGGTCCACGCCCTCCAGCTGGAAGTGAATATTGTCCCACCGGAACAGAGGCAACTTCCTTTCTTTCGGATGCACCTGGTTTCATATCTGCATTTTCTGTTTTTCCTGGTTTTCGCTTCTGGCTTCATTTGATTCTCCAAATTCCGCATTGACATCCTCTAATTTTTTAAATATACTGTATATAGAGGAGGCAAGAGCGTCGCTGGGGGAACCGTTTTTCGGGATGGCCCTGGTCTTGATCGGCGTATTACCTCCGTTTTTTCTGATAAATCTCATGTAAATACAAACGGTTATCTTTTGCGACCTTCACCGCAAAAACGACAAAATAATCTCCCGAAAATTCCCCTTTTTCAATGCGTATTTTCTCCGATAACAGCGCCACCCCATCCGCAGCCTTTGCGATCCTTTTGGTAATCCAACACCTTTCCATGATCTATGACTGCTGGTACTGCGCCAGATGTAATTGCTTCCATTCGGCCTATTCCATGGCCAATATCCTCTTTTATTCCCGCACAGCTCAGATAAACCTGTCCCAGTACATCAAGATTTTTTGTAGCAACCCTAATGCCATAAATCGACGCTTCATTCATGATCTGAAGACCGCCTATGCTATTTCAATTCACGCTCCCATGAGGGGAGCGACGACATAATGATATCCTGGTATGCCCGGCCTGCGGATTTCAATCCACGCTCCCACAAGGGGAGCGACGCCGGAGCCAGCATCACGACATCCAACACAGGCATATTTCAATCCACGCTCCCACAAGGGGAGCGACTGGGGAGAGGATGAGCAAAAGGGATGAATAAACCAATTTCAATCCACGCTCCCACAAGGGGAGCGACGATAAATTCTGGCGAGTGGAGACTGTACGGAAAAATTTCAATCCACGCTCCCACAAGGGGAGCGACCATACTGTAAAAGATCTCCGCTTTTATACTGATGATTTCAATCCACGCTCCCACAAGGGGAGCGACGAGCATCGCTGGGAGAAGAAACCAGATCCGCATAAATTTCAATCCACGCTCCCACAAGGGGAGCGACCCTATGAGGATATTGGCCTGGATCCGGTACAGGTATTTCAATCCACGCTCCCACAAGGGGAGCGACTTAAGATCTGGAAGATCACGGCCATAGAAACCGATTTCAATCCACGCTCCCACAAGGGGAGCGACTCTCACAGACATTTCCACACCAAGCAAAAAGGAGAATTTCAATCCACGCTCCCACAAGGGGAGCGACGGGAATCCGGAAGCCAGATGTGCCTGGTGCATCGGGATTTCAATCCACGCTCCCACAAGGGGAGCGACGGTGGAGCCGGAAAAGAAATCCGGCTGGATCCAGATTTCAATCCACGCTCCCACAAGGGGAGCGACAGGTCAATGCGATTTTATCGCAGAAAGAAAGATATTTCAATCCACGCTCCCACAAGGGGAGCGACGCCTCATCGCGGAGGATTAGAAGAAGCAATGAGAATTTCAATCCACGCTCCCACAAGGGGAGCGACATATACTCATGCTCCTCCTCTGACAAAAACGTCAATTTCAATCCACGCTCCCACAAGGGGAGCGACGGTTGAGGTCAATAATGAGTTAGAGTTAATGCGGATTTCAATCCACGCTCCCACAAGGGGAGCGACAGAGTATCGGATCCAGACCACGATCGCCGGAGTAGATTTCAATCCACGCTCCCACAAGGGGAGCGACGCAACAGTTACCGTTCATACTTTGCCGATACAATATTTCAATCCACGCTCCCACAAGGGGAGCGACGGGCGAGCTCCGCAAACCGCGCCGGAGCCGCCATAATTTCAATCCACGCTCCCACAAGGGGAGCGACGGTGTCTTCTGTTGGCTGCATGAACAGCAAGGAAAAATTTCAATCCACGCTCCCACAAGGGGAGCGACTATATTGCGGCATGAACTTATCCACGCATTTTTGTATATTTCAATCCACGCTCCCACAAGGGGAGCGACCAAATGGATTCCATGTTGTGGGCAATCAGCTCACATTTCAATCCACGCTCCCGCAAGGGGAGCGACTAATTCCGCATCGATGATGTCTGCATTATCATTATTTCAATCCACGCTCCCACAAGGGGAGCGACGCATAAGCATACCACTGCTGTTTGTCAGCTTCGTGGATTTCAATCCACGCTCCCACAAGGGGAGCGACCGATGTTGACCAGAAAACGCTTCTTTCTATCTTATTTCAATCCACGCTCCCACAAGGGGAGCGACAGAGAAAGATTTTCTCTCCCTATGGCATTAGCTGATTTCAATCCACGCTCCCACAAGGGGAGCGACAATGCTGGAGAGGTACAGAATACAACTGTGCAAATTTCAATCCACGCTCCCACAAGGGGAGCGACTTTGAAAGTAGCCGGACAGACCATTGATAAGCTATTTCAATCCACGCTCCCACAAGGGGAGCGACAGTAAGTACGCACAGAAGATTGATGAGCTGATGGAATTTCAATCCACGCTCCCACAAGGGGAGCGACTTATGGAACAGATTTAAAAAGATGGAGTAGCACATATTTCAATCCACGCTCCCACAAGGGGAGCGACGTAAGTACGCGCAGAAGATTGACGAGCTGATGGAATTTCAATCCACGCTCCCACAAGGGGAGCGACGGGAGTGTTGCTGCTATATGCAGGATTGTAAAGTATTTCAATCCACGCTCCCACAAGGGGAGCGACCCTTTGACCGATTGGATGACGGCTTACCGTCCAACATTTCAATCCACGCTCCCACAAGGGGAGCGACCCAAGCGCAAAGTCTAAACTCAATAACCAAAGAAAATTTCAATCCACGCTCCCACAAGGGGAGCGACAGCAATTTTACACAAAATTCCATATCTGTTTTATTTCATTTTTACCAATCCTTTCCCCATATCATATTTCCACACACAGCCCGCTTCCGACTTTTAATCATTTTTTGTACATTTTTTCTGGTGCGAATCGCCCAGAGATTTCCTGTCTGCTTCCATTTCGCACCAAAACAATATCCGGCATTCTATAATGTCTGCTCCACAGACCTGCTATAAGATCAATACCTGATCTGCCGCAAGCCCATGATCCACGCCAACATGGTCTACCTTTGTCTGATACTTATTTCCCAGATAATAAAACCGCAGACTGTCCACCTCTTCGTCGATAAGTTCTGTCAGCTTTGCCTTCAGCGCTATGCACTGTGCCTGGTCTAAAAGACATTCAAACACTGAATTCTGAACTCTTCTTCCATAATTTACACACTGCTTTGCCACTTTACGGAGTCTTGCTTTTCCCGCCGTCGTTTCTGTATTTACGTCATAAGTGATCAATACCAGCATCGTTCCACCTCATTTCCATAAAAACACAGGATATCCATCCAGATCTCCACGAAGATATCTTGCAAGGAGCATGGCCTGTACATAGGGTACCATCCCCCATTCCACCTTTTCCTTTAAATATGGATGGGTGAGAGTCTCTTTCTTTTTATTCTGCCACTCTGTCAGAACCTTTTTTCTCAGTTCTGCATCCATCAGAACAGCTCCATTTTCCTTTCTGGTAAAATTCTTACCACTGACGATCCTTTTATTGATCAGTGACAGGACAAATCGGTCTGCCAGAACAGGCCGCAGTTCTTCGATCAGATCAAGCGCGAGCGATGCCCTGCCAGGCCGGTCGGTATGAAGATATCCTACGTATGGATCCAGTCCCACCGTTTCCAGTGCAGCGGTAACTGTATTGGTCAATAACGTGTATACAAAAGACAACAGAGCGTTCACAGGATCCAGAGGAGGCCGTCTGCTCCTCCCTTGAAATAAAAAATCTTTCTTCTGCTGTAAAATAAGCTGATCAAAAACGCCAAAATAAACACTGGCCGCCTCTCCTTCATATCCACGCAGCTGATCCTTCGACACGCTCCCGCGCACCAGTTCCATAGAGTTTTTTAAATATTGACTGGCTTCCTTGACTCGTTCTTCATCTATCTGCATCCCATGATCCCGAATTGCCCGCTCCAATATCCATCTGGCGTTATATATCTTCCCCAGAATACACGTTTTTGCAAGTTCCAGGCTCTCCCCCTCATCTCGGCTGCCGTCATACTGTCTCTGTCTGAGGATCACATTTCCTTTTACCTTTCCTGTCACCCTCGCCAGAAATTTCCCTTGAGGAGAGAGAAAACATAGGGAAACATTCCTTTCCGCACATCCTCCCATCAAGGCAGGGCTTACTCCCCGATATCCAAACGATACGATTCCCTCCAGGTTATGAAGCGGCAGCCGTCCAATCTCCTCCTTTTCCTCATAAACCACTACGTTCTCTCCATCCAGTCCCAGATAACTGTTTTCTGAAGTAACATAAAGCGTGTTCAGCAGTTTTTTCATTCCTGATCCTCCTCCAGAATATGGCTGAGATACGTTTTCACGGATTCCGTTTTTGAAAGCCCCGGCAGGCATATTTCCTTTAGAGAGCAGGAACTGCAGGCCTTTCTGCGCTTAACCTTTGGCGTGTACCCCCTCCGGTAATATTCGTGCATTTCTGAGAAACAGGACCGCACCTCCTGCCGCAGCTCTTCTGTGAACACAACCGTCTCCCTTCTCCTTGTCTCTCCATAAAAAACAGCACCTGCGGGAATCTCTGTGGAAAACATCTCTTCCAGGCACATGGCCTGGGCTGCCAGCTGCAGCCTGTCCTCTTCCGTCAGCTTTGGTTTTCCTTTTTTATATTCCACCGGATAGACAGAATACTGCCCTCTGTGGCCATGGAGGGAAATGCCATCCTCGCATTTATGAAACTCTACCAGATCGCATTCCCCGCTCACTCCCATTTCCCGCGAGGCCACAGGAAGGGCTCTGACCACCAGGACCCCGGCTCTTTTTTCTGTCAGATATGGATCGTGGGCCCGTTTATGCATCAGCTCCCCAATCACCGTATGGACATTTTCCTCCCATTGCTGCTCCACATGGATCAACGCCCACTGTCTTCTGCAGAATTTAAAATGCTGGATCCCTGAGATCATCAGATATTCTTCTTCTGGATATGCCATTAAACCATCCTTTTCATTTCCACTGAATCCGGAACGCACGCTTCATCGATCGTAACCGTATAATCCTGATATTTTCTTGGGTAAAGTACGCCTTCCTTTTTTTCTACCCTGACTGAATCAAACAGCTTATATGCCGGACAATCTCCCAGTTCCTTGCTGTGCTTAAATACGATCAGCTCCCGTACTGCCATTTTTCCTCTGGCTGCAGAATGGTCGTGTTCAAACATATTAAGGATGGCTTCCCACAAAAGCTCCAGATCGTCCTCTGTAAATCCTGTCACCTTACGGGCCAGATTAGCAGACACATATCCCTCTGCCCGGTACAGGCCATAGGGAACGATGCTCTTTCTTCCCATTTCTGTGGTCTTATTCTCTGCATCCTTTTCTGTCGTGATCGCAACCCGCGTGATCGTCACCTCCTGACTGAGGATCGGATCAATACTCCTGGCAAACCCGATCTGGACAGGGCCGCGAACCTGGCCGCAATTCAAGGACGCCTTTACAAATGTGGTCATAACTGCACCGAATGTACGTATATCATAAAAATTTCTGCACATATAATCTTTAAGCTTCAGATCCGCATCCGGGTCGCCTTTTTTCAGTTTTTTCAGCGATTCAGTCAGCTTTTTATCCTCCGTATCCATAACACCCAAAGCCTCGCACGCTTCCCTGTCGCTCCGGTTTAACGGTACATCCTCTTTAATATAGATCTTATACCCCTCTGCATCTTCCTTTACTGTCTCTATATAATTCCGGATCTTCCGTTTTAAACATACGTCTGTCACCAGTCCCAGACCGCTTTCCGGATCGATCCTGGGCATATTTCCGGCATCTGGATCCCCATTGGGATTTCCGTTTTCCACATCAAACAGGATCACAAATTCATATCTGTTTTTAATCGCCTCGTTCATTTATTTCTCCTCCTTCTTCTCATACCGTTTCTGCATCTGATGATAATACCCCAATGCGAATTCTCCCTGCTCCTCCAGGGACAGACGCAGTGGAAAATGCTCCAGCTTCCCCATAAGCTCTGTTAAGAGCCTTTCGTAAAAAATCTTTGAACTCCCTTTCTCCCGCTCCAGCTTCTTCAGATGACTGTTCTTCAACCGGTTTAAAATCGGAAATACGGAAGCTGGCGCCGTACTGGCCGAATTAAAATACCTGTCACGGATCGTTGAACGGATCCCCGGGTTTGTATCCATCTGGATGGATTCCAGAACTGCAAACAGTCTCCCAAGAACATAAGCCGTATCACAGCTTTCTGTATTCAGAGCCATAAAATTTTCCCCTTCTTTCCAATGATAATTTTGTATTAAATATGCCTTAATGATCTCAGCCCGTCCCCACGTAACGTTCCCCTGCTCGGCCCGGATCCGGATCAGTACATTTTCATAGAGGCCGGCTGGATAGCGTCCTCCAGAAAGGACTGCCTGGAGCACCAGGGATGCCATCCCGGGAACCGGCGTCCGGTCCTTTGCATTTGGATTTACCGTCTGATCCAGCATATCCCTTATACCGAGGTATTCACGTTTTTCCCACGACGGCCTTATGACCTCCATCCGTTCATAATGCTCTGCCAGACGTGTCAGGATGTTCCCAAATGAGTTCTCATAAAAGAAACGGACAGACAGCCTCGCCGCATTGGGAGATAGTCCCAGAATATAGAATCTCTGTTCCAGGTCCAGCTGCACCCCGTTAAGATCCATGGACTGTCCCCGTTTCAGCTTTGTAAATATGTCCTTCAAAGCTTCCTGGTTGTCTATTTTCGGATCTGCTGACATAAAAAAGGAATCCTGATACTCCTCCTCTCCGCTCTCCGCCCAGAACACGATCATGGAATCCCCAAGGCGAATCGCATGTTCTCTTTGGTCCAACAGATAATTGAGGGCTGTCGTATAGGCGAATTCCGCATATTTTCCCACCGGAGCATTGTAGCTCTGCTCTTTTCCATAGGATTCAAAGGAGGGGGCGTTAAAGGACACCAGCGCTGCCCCGCTGGACTGGGCTCCAGGCACTCCTTTGATCCCCCGGTGGATCCTGGCGATCTCGGTCCGTTCCCCGGTGACCAGGCAGACTCCCTGCGTTCCCGTTCCCATTCTCTCCAGGCTCTTTTCCCAGGCCTCTCTGATCCATGGATCCTCCTGGGCATAGTCCATTCCCATGACAAAGATCAGATTCCCTCCATCTGTGACCTCCTGCCATTTTTCCCTTATTACAGGATCCTGTTCCGCCTCCTCCGGATCCCAGGTCTCAAAAAACAAACAGATGGCATGGGCCATTCTGCCCCCGATCCCGTTCAGAAGCTTCAAATGCCGTTCCCTTGATGCCTGAAAGCACTCCAGGACCCGGGGACTTGTCCCATTCGCATCGATCCCCAGGATATACTTTGAATTATCACATAGAAAATTGGCTGCCACTCCAGAAGAGCGGGTCACCATTTCCGGAACCATTAAAGATACAGGAACCCATACCTTCTTTTTTCCGCGGTCTGCTTCCGTTTTCATGGGAAGGATCCCAGTTATCCTGCCTTCCTCTGACAGATTGACTGCATAGGAGACCTTTGCCTTACACCAGCCTTCCGCCGCCACTTCTTCACGTTCTGCCAGCCTCTCATATAATCCCACTAAAGCGTCAAGGATCATCGTATCACCTCACAATCCCGCAGATCGATCACACCTCTTTTCATCACAGCCCGGAAAAACATAGGAACCAGATCTTCTCTGTCCGTGTAATCCATATCGTACAGCATAAAGCCCAGATCCTTTTCCTCGACTGAGTCATAAGCTGTTACGATATCTTCCTCCTCGCAGATGGAAAACCGGACCGGAAACTCCCTGCATCCAAAATATGGTGTGTGGAAACACTCTCCCCTCCTCAGCCTCCGCATGATGATATCCTTAAATTTTCCTGGGTTATCTGAAGCAGAGGCGTTTTCTGTCATATCGAAGTGGGCCTCTATCACATATTCCACATCGCACAGCAGCCTGGAGGCTCTCTGGACGATCTCATCTTTTGTACTAATGTAAAGCGCTTTATCCAGGCCATTATATGCCTGAAGGACACTTCCGGCTGCGATCTTGCTTTTTACCTCATTCCTCCGCACACTGGTAAAACGGATGGGCTTTACCACATGGATCTTATCGATCACCCACCGCATCCCTGGATGCCAATAAATTGCATCTAGGATCCCTCTGGCTGCGGAAGGCGTCATGACATCGTATGAACATCGCTCCACTTTAAATTCCGGTCTGGAAAACAGAGCATAGTCTCCCCAGACTCTGATCTTTACACCTATTCCCATAACTTCTCCTTTTCTGCCCTTTACAAAACCTCCCCTGCCTGATAGCATGCCGCGATATAGTCTCTGGGCTGGTAATAGAAATCTGTATTAAAATCCGATATACTGGCATTGATCCAGGAATGATATACCTCCCAGATCCCCTTTAAAATATCTCCGTCGCTGTAACAGTCCTCGATCAGCCGTTCATATACCTCTCCGATATCCCAATAATCGGGAACCGTATATCTGCATTTCTTAACGTTATCAAATCCCCCCATTTCCGCCCCTGTTTCTTCGATAAATGTTTCCGATACCTTTTCCATCGGCTCACAGTGGAATACATCCGCGTATTCATAGATCCGTTCCAGCCGCTCTTTTCCCAGAATATCGGTGATCTCTTCCCTGCTTCTTTTTAACCTTCTTCCCATAAACTCGATCAGACTGCATGTAAAAAAAAGCCTGTCATTATTTTTCTCTGCCATATGCTTCCTCGCTTTTTATAAATTGCAGCGTATCCAGCGCCGACACCGTATGGAAACTGATCTGATGAGTCGGGTATTTAAACCGGGCAAGCTCCCAGAATGCGGCTCTGGATATCTTTCCGTCCATAAAATTCTGAATATAATTATAGATCGTATCATCTGCCATGGGCCCTTCCACAATATCATAGGTGTGGGAGATCCCCCTGCGGCAGGATACGATAAAATCCAGCCATTCCTTTGTCATCTCTTCAAACACCAGATAGTTCAGTCCCGGATCCGGCGTATATTCATAAGTATTTATAAAACCTGTTTTCCCATACCGGGATGCCCACCTTACAGCCTGCTCCCGGTACTGGGTGCAGTAAAAGCCAAAATAAAAGTCCTTATTAAATCTGGCCTTTCTGATTTCGGGAAATTCTACGGTCTCGCTGCTGCCATGGTATAATAACATATGCGCCTCCTTTTCTTCTGTTTTTACTATACTACACGCTCCATGAAAGTTCAATACTTTTAATTACATTAATTTTAATGAAATATTTTATATCATAAAAATACACTTGAAATTTGGATGGATTTACTATACCATTTATTTGTCTGGCTTTACCCAGGGGATTGAAATATTAATATTAGTTGTAACACAAAAAGTAGCAGCGGCAGTAGGAATTTTTTGAGTTCCCCTGCCGCTGCTGCTTTTTTAATGGTTTTTTCACCATTCCAAAGTTCTCTGTGAAACTAACCGCTTCTGAATCTCCTAAAAAAAGCTGGCGATCCCTGTCTCTATCTCCAGATCCAGCCCCATCTCATCGGTATATCGTTCCTTCGCTGTCAGTTCATAGAGATTTCCCAGTTCCTCTAAAACAGGCCGGATCATCCCTGCCCCCGACAGCTTATCAAGTACATCCTTATGCACAGGCACACAATATTGCTGGAGTCTGCGCAGATCTTCCCTGGTGCATCCCCTTACATGGATCTGCCTCACAAGTTCTTCTGCCTCTTCTTCCCTTGCTACCACAACTGAAATCGATTCCTCCTCGATCAGACGGAACTCTTTTCCAACCGTAGCAAACGGATAGCTCTTATTTTTAAACGCCTCCAGGATCTTCTTTTTATCCAGGCTCTCATCCCTCACATGATAAAGACGCCGGAAATATTCTTCCACGGATCCAGTGGAAGAAAACTCCATTCCTTCCTCTAAAAGGCTTTTCGCTATACCGGTCTGCTGGGCCTGACCGGGAGGTGTCTTTTCTCCCTCCAGAGAGAATGTAAAAACGTTGCTTTCTCCGGCTCCTCTTTTTCCTTCCCGGTTGCACCTTCCTGCCGCCTGGATCATGGAATCCACGCCTGCAAGCTCGCGGTATACGGTATCAAAATCCAGATCCACTCCTGCCTCCACCAGACTTGTGGAAACAACAAGACACTTTCTTCCATCGTCCAGACGCGTTTTTATTTCCTCCAGGACCCGTCTCCGGTGGCTTGGGTACATGGACGTTGAAAGATGATAAACGCCCTCGCTCTTCAGTTCCTTATAAAGCTCCTGTGCCTGTCTCCTGGTATTTACGATACAGAGCGCCTTTCTTTCCGCACTCAGGTGCTCCTCCAGCTGACTTTTTGATACAGTTCCCAGGTCACAGAAGGTCGTCCGTTTAAAAAAGCGGAACTGCTCTTCCATACGGGGACAAAGCTCTGTGATGTGCCTTTCCTTTGGAAAAAAGGGCCGCAGCGCCGGCTGTGTGGCTGTACAGAGAACTGCGCTGACCCGGTAATTGGCAATCAGCTCCTCGATCATCGCCGTACATGGCTTCAGATAATCCGTCGGAAGCATCTGGGCTTCGTCAAAAATGATCACGCTGTTGGCAATATTATGGAGCTTTCTGCACCTGGAAGACCGGCTTCCATACAAGGACTCAAAAAACTGCACATTGGTCGTCACGATCACTGGCTTATCCCAGTTCTCCGCCGCCAGATGCATGGCCTTTAATTCCTCTGTTTCCTCCAGTCCCTCTGCCGTAAAATCGTCCATATTGCTGTGGTGCTCCAGGACATTTGAATCTCCCAGGATTTCCCGGAATACAGCGGCGTTCTGTTCGATGATACTGGTATACGGGATCACATAGATCACCCGGTCCATCCCGTGCTTTACAGCATGACGCAGGGCGAATGCCAGCGACGAGATCGTTTTTCCTCCGCCAGTCGGTACTGTCAGACGGAACAGTCCCCTTTCCATAGAGCCGGACTCCAGACAATGCCTCAGGATTTCCGTTCTTCTCCCATTGACAGTCTCCTCCTCATCGCTTTCCAGCCAGCCCGAAATATACATTTCAAGTCGTTCCAAAAGGGATTCCAGGGAGTCCCCAGGAAGCCTTCCTGTCTCTCCGTCCTTCATAAACATTTCTGTGTCCAGAAAATCCGCATCCACAAGGCAGGAATAGAGCATCCGTATGAACACACTCATGGAAAAATCCGGGTCATGGGCTTTTTTTACGTCAAAAGGAACGGATGCCAGTTCGGGAATCTTGATCTCGTTCCGGTAAGCCTGATAATCCTCCAGCTTCCTTTTCCTCCTCCCACACAGACTGGAAGAACCGGCATCATCCGTCGGTGCTCCATAATTGGGAAGTCCGGCATGGTGCCCGGCAATGCAATACCCCATAAATCCATACATACCGCCTTTTTCAAAGCACACCTGCATTCCGGCGCTGGAATGATCCACCCGCCTGTCGCTGTTCTCCGTTATTTTTTTCTGGAATGCTGCTGAATACTTTCCAAGATCATGAAGAAGGCCGCAGCAATACCCCCAATCACGTTTTCCAAACCGGGACGCAAATTCACCGGACAGCACGGCCGTCCCTTCCAGATGTTCCTTTACCGTCTGGACCCTGTCTCCACATGTATGTCCCAGATATCTCTCCATAAACATTCCCCTTCCTACATAAAATCAAACAAACTCAGCTGCTTCATCCCTGTCTCCCCCGGTCCACGTACCGTCTCCCGCAAAAGAGCCTCTTCCGGCAGCTCTGAAAGGAATACGGACGGCTCCCCGGAGGTCAGAAGGACCAGCTCCTCCTTTGCCCTGGTCATGCCCACATAAAACAGACGCCGCTCCTCCTGGAGTCCGGCTTCCGGATCTCCTTCTTCCGGCCCGGATCCAGCCTTTCTGTTTTTAAAATACTCCAGAGGGATCGAATTCTTCCGGACCCCGTAGAGGATCACTGCCGGAAACTCCAGGCCCTTGGACCCATGGAGCGTCATGAGGGAGACAGTATCCGCCGTACAGCAGCCTCCTCCCCGCCGCATTAGGTCTCCTTCCTCTCCAAAATCCAGCAGGTATAAAAATTCCTCCATGGTCTTATGGAAGACAGCCATGGCCGAAAGCTTTTCCACCGCCCCATCCCCGGCCAGTCCCATGTCCCGGCTCCATTTTTCCACCAGCGCCGCCGGCCGTTTCTTTTTCAATGGCCTGTATGCCTCCAAAAGCGCCGGATCCCAGCTCCCTTCTTCTGGTGAGTCTCCGGTCCCGTTTCCGTACAGCGCCCGGAAAAACTTCAGAGCCCTCTGTACGTTCTCCTCTTCCAGAAATGAGCCCTTTCCAGTGACCGTATACGGGATCCCCTCGGTTTTCAGAAACTCCTCCATTTCCTCCACCTGGCGGTTGGTCCGGCACAGCACCGCGATATCTGAAAAGCTTCGGATCTGTTCCTCTCCAGAACGGGCCCGTTCCCCGGCATCCAGCATGTCGATGCCGCCCACCATCCGGCTGATCTCCCTGGCGGCAGCGATCCCCTCGGAGCGTCTGCCGGACGCCGTCAGCACGCGGACCGGCAGGCCATTTCCTGCCATAGGAAGCAGTTCCCTTTTCTCACCTGGATTCTTCGAGATCATGCCGCAGGCGGCGGTTGTGATCCACGCCGTGGACCTGTAATTTTCCCGGAGCCGGATCACCTCCGTTTCCGGAAAATCCTCCATAAGGCGGGCAAAGCATTCCGGATCTGATCCCCGGAAGCCGTATATGGACTGGTCCGGATCCCCGATCACAAAAAGCTCATCCCCCTCCCGGTTCCATGCCAGGATCAGCTGGTATTGCAGGGGGCTGATATCCTGAAACTCATCCACCAGAAGATATCGGAACCGGCGGCAGAATTTCCGGACCGGCTCTGATGCCAGGTACAGAAGCCCCAGAGCCTCCGTCAGAAGATCGTCAAAATCCATGAGCCCCTGCTCCCGCATCCGCTCTTCATAGGCCCCTGCCGCTTTTCTGAGCCCCTCGGACATGGGTTCCGCTTCTCCTGCTCCCAGGATCCTTTTTGTCTTCTCCTCCGATACTGCCCTTAAAAGCTCCGAAGAACGGAGCTTCAGTCCCATGTCTTCAATGACTGCCTCCGCCAGCTTCTGGCACTCCAGGCCGTCTGCCAGTACGGTCTCCTTACCCGCTGCCTTTAAAAGCGCCAGACAGATGGAATGGAAGGTTCCCGTCTGGATCCGTCCCGCGGCGCTCCGGTTCGGCATTTCCCTCCGGAGGCGTTCCTTCAGCTCCCCGGCTGCCTGGTTCGTAAAGGTGACCGCTGTGATCTCCGACGGCTTTACGCGGCGGAGCTCTGTAAGGCAGCGGATCCTGGCCGCCAGGGTTCCGATCTTTCCTGTTCCCGGCCCCGCGATCACGGCCACGGCACGGGCCGGGTGCTCTGCCGCCCGGCGCTGCCCCTCATTGAGGCGGGCCAGGAAATCCGCTTCCAGGATATTTCCATCCATGCCCTCTGCCCCGGCCCGGACACTGGAGTCACGGATCTTTCCTGCCAGCTCCAGGTCCCCGGTATCACATGCCTCTCTCCTGTCTTCCTTTCTGTCATCAGAAGCCCAGGACTCTCCTCCCCCGGCTCCAAAGATCCCGGCCATGGTCATCTGTCCATCGGGGTTTTCCAGCTCGTCTGGCCGGAACAGCCGGATCGTTCCGTACTCCCCGTCAAAGCCCGGAAGCCGTGTGACCTCCCCGTTCCTAAGGCGCCGGATTCCTTCTGCCGCCAGACGTCCAAAATGGCGGAGAATGTCCTCGATGGGCACTTCCCGGAGGATCTCAAATTCCGTCCCCAACACCCGGAGCATATCCAGATATTCCTCCTGTACCCTTTTACTGGCCGCAGACCTCCCGGTGGAAGCGGCGATCACCTCCGGCAGCGGGACCAGGCTCTCAAAGGGCTTTCTTCTCTCCGGAAGGAAGCCCTCCGGCCGGTCGGCCAGCTGATCGATCCGGTGGGAGACGCCCATGGTCATCTTCTTTTTACATACCGGACAGATCCCTCCATGGCTCTCCGCCTCCAAAGGACTCATGCAGATATGGCATTTCCGGTGGCCGTCAAAATGGTACTTTCCCTCCTCAGGAAAAAACTCAATGGTGCCGGCCAGTCCGTTCCCCGTTTCCACCGCTCTCTTAAGCCCCGCATAGGACAGCTCTGTATCCAGCAGGTTCGCTTCTCTTCCCAGCTTTGCAGGAGAGTGGGCGTCGGAATTGGAAATAAGCTGGAAACGGTCCAGAGCCGAAAGCCGCCAGTTCATGGGCGGATCTGAGGAAAGCCCCGTTTCCACCGCATGGATATGGGGAGCCAGGTCCCCGAAGCACTCCTCCACCGTATCGAAGCCGGAGCAGGCCCCGAACATGGAAAAATGCGGTGTCCAGATATGGGCCGGAACGAAGATGCCGTCCGGACATGTCTCCAGCATGATCTCCAGGAGATCGCGGCAGGAAAGCCCCAGGATCGGCCGTCCGTCTGAGTGGATATTCCCGATGGCCTCCAGCCGTTTCGATAAAAGCTTTGCCTCCTCCAGTCCCGGCAGCAGGATCAGGCTGTGGACCTTCCGGACCCTGCCGTCCTGTTTATAAATGGAACTGATCTCCCCGGAAACCACAAACCGGGTCCCTTTGCACGCTTCTCCCTCTCCCGGCTCCCGCATATACTCCTTCTTCAGCCGGCAGAGCCCGTCCTCTGCCGGGACCAGCTTTTCCTCCAGCTCAGCCCGCCAGGCAGGATGGGTAAAATCTCCTGTGCCTAAAAGACGGATCCCCTTTCGCCTGGCAGAAAGCTCCAGGGTCTCCGGCGTCAGCTCCCGGCTGGTGGCCCTGGAATACCGGGAATGAATATGCAGATCTGCAATATACATCAGCGATTCCCTCCTTATTAATTTCCAATGTTTTTCATTTTGCGATTGCAGAGCCAAAGCCAAAATGGTATGATATAGACCACAATTCCATTTTAGGAGGTACTATGGAAAAGAAAAAAACAGACCTTAAGGAGATCCTCTCCTTTTTACTGATCCTGGCCGGAAGCGCCATCCTGGCCATCAACATGAACACCTTTGTGGAACAGGGAGGCCTGGTGCCCGGCGGTTTTTCCGGACTCTCCAAGCTGATCCAGAGGGTGGCCCTGACCTTCTTCGGCCTTAAGATCCCGTTTACACTGTTAAACGTATTTTTTAATGCCATTCCGGCCATGCTGGCCTACCGCTTTGTTGGGAAAAAGTTTACGATCCTTTCCTGTATCAGCATCGTGGTGGTCTCTGTCCTGGTGGACCAGCTTCCCGTAACTCCCATCACCGGCGATATCCTGCTGATCTCCGTATTCGGCGGCATCATCAACGGCCTGGGAATGAGCCTGATCCTCAACAACAATGCCAGCAGCGGCGGCACAGACTTCATTGCCATGACCTTATCCGCAAAATATAAGATCTCTACCTTTAATTACATGCTGCTCTTCAGCGCTGCCGTGATCCTGACCTCTGGCTTCCTGTTTGGTATGGATAAGGCCCTGTATTCGATCATCTTCCAGTTCTGTAATACCCAGGTGATCAATACCTTTTATAAAAAATACCATAAAAAGACCCTGCTGATCATCACCGAGGATCCGGCATCCATTTCCGCTGACATCCTGGAGCTGACCCATCACAGCAGCACGATCTTTAAAGGCATGGGCTTTTACAGCGCCCATAAAAAGTACCTGATCTACACAGTGCTTTCCGACAGCGATGTGCGGAAGGTTCGGAAACAGATCCTGGCCCATTACCCCGGCACCTTCGTCAGCGTGTTAAACTCCAGCGACGTGATCGGAAATTTCTACATCCAGCCTCTGGAATAGCCGCAGGCTGTGGTTAAAACCGCAGCTTCCGGTATTCCCGGGGGGATAATTTTTCATATTTTTTAAAAAAACGTGAAAAATAGTATGGATCTGTAAATCCCAGCGTTTCCGCCACCTCCCACACCGGCATATCCGTATGTCCCAGCATCTGCCTGGCCCTCTGGGCCAGCTGCCGGGACATATATTCTTTTAATCCCATCTTTGTATCCTGCTGGAAGGACCTGGAAAGCTGATGGACCGGCATATCCATGGCATCCGCCAGCTCCTGGATACGGAGCCCTGCGCTCAGATGCCCCTCCAGATAATCCAGGACCGACCTCTGGCGGTAAAATCCCCGGAAGGACTCCAGATACCCGTCGCCCCCTGCTCCCTGTTCAAAAAAGTCATAGACCAGGCGTGAAAATACCGCCTTCAGATAAAGGAGGCCTCCGACGGATTCCTTCTGGACGGCTCCCAGAATGTCCTCTAAAAAATCCCATTCATAAGGAAGCCCCCAGACCTTCCCCAGATGGCTGAACAGATCCACTCCTGGGAGCAGCTCCATGGTAAAGTGGATATAAAACTTCTGCATGGTGCTGGGACACACGTAGCTGTACCGGCACTCCGCCGGGACCAGGTACACGTTTCCCGGAAGAAGCTCCACCCGCTCCTCCTCATTTTCCAGGTATGCCTCCCCGTCCATCATAAAATAGATCCGGTTGAACGGCGACCTGGTATTTGGAAAATTCCATGACGTATCTCCGTAAAACATAGCCGCTTCCAGGAGATTTAGGCTTAGAGAGCCCCAGTTTCCCGTAAGAAACGGACATTCAAAAATTCCATCCATCCAAAAAGTCCATCTTTCTGTACAAAAATCCCATGTACTTATTCTAAAATTTATTATATAGTCATGCCCATGAAAACACAACAGCTTTTACCGGAGGTATTGGAAATGGATATGAGAAAATGGTTTAAAGAGGCCCAGTACGGCATGATGGCCCACTGGGGACTGTATTCCCTTCTGGGCGGAGAATGGAACGGAAAAAAAAGCAGCAGCTATGCGGAATGGATCCAGGCCAACCAACGGATCCCCATGGCAGAATACGACAAGCTGGCAACGGCCTTTAACCCGGTGTATTTTAACGCGGACCAGTGGATCCGTCTGGCAAAGGAATGCGGGATGAAGTATTTCGTCATGACCAGCAAGCACCACGACGGCTTCGCCCTCTTCCATTCCAGGGCCGACCGCTTCAACGTGGTGGAGGCCACGCCCTTTGGCCGCGACGTGGTAGGAGAACTGGCCGAGGCCTGTTATAAGCACGGTCTGAAATTCGGTCTCTACTATTCCCAGGATCTGGACTGGCATGAGGAGCACGGCGGCGGCTATCTCTCCGGCCATATCCCCTGCGCCGGCCAGTCCTGGTGCAACGACTGGGATTTTCCCAACAATGCGAAAAAAAACTTTGATATCTGTTTTGAAAACAAGATCCGCCCCCAGGTGGAGGAACTCTTAAGAAATTATGGGGAGCTGTGCCTGATCTGGTTTGATGTGCCCATGACCATCCGGGATTCCCAGAGCCGTGAGCTTTTCGAGCTGGTAAAAAAATACCAGCCGGACTGTCTGATCAACTCCCGGCTGGGCAACGGCGCTTATGATTACGTTTCTCTGGGGGACAACGAGATCCCGGATTCCATTCCCGGAGATGGGGAGCTGGATCCCGCCGGGCTGGATCTCAATGGCTGCGACGGCTTAAAGCCCTCTCCCTACGGCCTTTACGAAACCGCCGCCACCTTAAACCACAGCTGGGGCTACTGTGCCTGGGACCAGGACTGGAAAAGCGCCGAGACCATCCTGGCCATCCGGAAGAAATTAAACGGCCTGGGTATTAACTATCTTCTAAATGTGGGCCCGGACCATCTGGGCCGGATCCCAGGAGCCAGCGTGGATATCCTAAGAGAGGCGGCCAGACGGCAGGGGGCTTTATAATAGTCCGCCTGCAATGGCCCGGAAAAAATCCACATGCTTCAGCTCATAGTCCTGGGACATGAAATCCGGATCCGCACTGGTCTTTACTATGATGATCTGCCTGGAGGGATCTGCGTACATCCACTGGCCATAAACGCCGATGGCCATGAACTCTCCCCGATCCCCTTCCGGCACCCACCACTGGTACCCATATCCAATGGCGTTATAGACGTCCTGGTTTGCCCCGGGCCTGGAATAGGCTGCGCTGACATCCATGCTGTCCCTCACCCATTCTTTTGTGAGGATCTGCTCCCCATGGAAGCTGCCCCCGTTCAGATAAAGCCTTGCAAACCGCGCATAATCCCTGAGGGAGACGCTTAAGCCTCCCATGGCCAGCTCCGTCCCGTTGCTCAGAGTCCAGTATGCGTCCTGCTCTGCGCCGATCCGTTTCCAGAGCTTCTCCTCCATATATTCCGCCAGGCTGCGTCCGGTGGCATTTTTAATGATCTGGCCCAGGATCTCTGTATTAATGCTCTGATATCTGCGGTGGGTATACGGCTCCTCCTGCACCCCATGGTCTGCGATCACCTTCATGGATGGTGTGCCCATGAGGGTGCGCATGGAAAACCGGCTCATATCCGTATCCTCATTGAAATCGATCCCGGAAGCCATCTGCAGGCAGGCGCGGATCGGAATGGACTCCAGATCCGTCCCTGCAAACTCCGGGACATACATTCCAATGGGATCCTCGATGCTTTCCACAGCGCCTTCGGCTACTGCGATCCCCATCAGCGCTGAAACGAAGGATTTTCCCATGGAATTGGACGAAAACAGCGTCTGGGGATCCCCTCCATAAAAATATTTTTCATATTTGATCACATCGTCCTTCACCACCAGCAGGGCCGAGGTCTTTGTATCCTCAAGAAATCCCTCTGTTGGATAAAATCCACCCTTAAACCGGAAGCCGTCCGCCAGGGAAACGTTTTCTTCCTTTAAAAACTGGAAGGGATCGTTTCCCCGGCTTATTTTCTTTGTCGGCTGGATCTCCGGAGTATGCTGGAAGGTATACGCCAGATTTTCATCCTTAAAACTCCTTAAGGAGGTGTGGAGGATCTTTATCTTCTCTCCAAAGCAAAGCCACAGTGCTCCGGCCGCAATGGCTGTACAGGCAGCCGTCATCCCAAATTTATGTATCTTTTTCATCTCTTCGATTCCTTTCCTGTTCCCGTTTTCTGATCACCCGGTCATTTTAAACCGTACAGCAACAGTACAGTCAAGGGGTTCTGAAAAGTTTTTTATAAAAGATCTGCCGGCCGGTCCGGATGGACTACAAAGTCCGCCTCCGCAAGCTTTTCCAACAGGGCCTCCGCATTGTGTTCCAGCTTATACTCCAGCTCCTCCCGGTGCAGGGGGATGACCTGGTAGAAGTTGATCTCCTCTCCGCCGGGAAGATGACAGAAAAAGCCTTCCTTCCGGATATTCTGAGGCTCTCCCAGGATCGCGCCGCAGAGCTTTGTGTCCTCTGCAAAGGGCCTTTGATTGTCCATGGTGTGACCCCAGCCCAGCCATGTATCTGACTGGATGGGCAGACGGGCCAGTACCTTTAACAGACGGACCGGCCAGTACCACCGCTCATCCTTCATGGACTCCTCGTCCAGCCTCCAGTCCGGCGGCAGGGCAATGGCCAGCTCTGCCCGCTCCAGACGGTATTTTGCCAGCTCCTCCGGGACCTGCATCCGGCGGGCTCCCATGCCCATGGTGACCAATGTATAATACTCCCGCTCCCCGTCAGGGGGAACCACACAGATGTCCACATGGATATCCGGCGAGACCAGCTCATGGAAAACATGCCCGATCTCCCCAAAATATTTCCGGATATGCTCTTCCACTGCTTCCATCTCTTCTATGGTATAAACCTCCGGCCCGCTGCTCTCCTCCGGGGACCAGAACGCGCCCTCCTTTTCGGTCCCGTCCGGAAGGAGGAATATCTGGAAATATTCGTCCTCTTCCATCAGATGATAGACCAGGCCCATGTGATAATCCAGTCCCACCAGCACCGTATCCAGACAGGCCGGCCTGCCGTCCGGGTGGTTCCGTTCCAGCCACCGCCCCTCCTTAAGCCAGTCTGCCAGCCGCTCCAGCCAGTCTGCGCTGAGGCTGGACATGCCGGCCTCGTTCATCTGGAATACCAGATCAAAGGTCTGTCCGTTTACTGTGTAGGGGAACTGGGTAAACGGCCCGTCTGGCGCATACTGCTCCGGTTTCGGCCCAAAAATATTCCAGAACCGTTCCAGTCCTTCCCGATTGACGGTAATGCAGGAAATGGACCGCTGCTTCTCATCGGCATCTTCATCCAGGCCCTGCTGGAGATTCCGGTCGGCTCCGGGATCGATCCAGTGGTATTCCATCCGCTCCAGCGGCTCCCCGGCCTCGATCTCTCCTTTGAGCGTCAGGAACTCATGATCGCCAGGCTCCAGCTTAAGGCCGTGGGCCACGGCCTCCAATGCTCCGGCTTTATCGCCGGAATGGGACCGCAGCTTGGCCGCCTGCAGCCAGATCCATGGATAATCCGGTTCCTCCCGGATCCCCTTTTCTGCATAATCCAGTGCCTCCTCCAGCCGGCCGCAGTACATCAGGGCCACCGAGTACCGGTAGTACCATGTGGCACAGCCCCCGGCATTTTTCTCTGAATCCTTCATCCACTGGGCCGCCTTATAATAATATCTGTACTCATCCAGATTGTTGCAGGCATAGGAATACCACAGGGCGATCTTAAGATCCTGTCTGGCCTGCCGGCTGGTAAACCGTCCCGTCTCCACGCCCCGCTCAATAAAGTCCTCCAGCCACTGGAGCATTTTCCCAAAATACCCCGATACTCCATCCTCAAAGGATCCCAGCGTTTCAATGTCCTGGGCCGAAAGCAGGGAACCGGTCTTTGCATCCACCTGTGGCTCTCCCTCCTGTTCCCACAGGCGGACGGCCCCCACATCCCTCCTGAACACGTGGAATCCGCCCCAGGCCATATCTGTTCCAGCAAAAAATTCCCTGGCCGCATCCAGGACAGCGGGCAGATCCCAGGCTATAAGATCCAGATACCCGTAATACAGGCCAGTGGCCCCGCCCAGAAACGTCACTGCATCCTCTCCCGCATGTTCCCGGACCGACTCCCGCAAGGCGTCCCGGAACGTTAAAATTTCCTCCGCCCGTCCTTCCCCGGTAAATCCATCCAGTGGATAACACAGGAAGCCGGCCGCAATGCCGTCTCTGTGGTAATCGTCCATGATTCCGCTCTCAGACCTCATATAGTCGTTGATGAGGACCGGCAGGCGGGTTGAACCGGCCCCCACATCCAGACGCCAGTCGGCCTCCGGATCCTTCACCGGCTCCAGCTCATAGGCAATGTAGCTGTTTTCCAGATAATCCCCGGCATCGTCCCATCGTGTATATCCCATATCCCGAAGCTTCCCCGGAAGCTCAGAAAGCAGGACCGCTGTTCCAGACCTGGGCTGTTCCACAATATCCAGATCATGGATGAGAGCAATGGAGGACACCTCCCCCAGCACCTGGTCTGTGAGGGTACAGAGCAGCCACCATACCTTATCTTCCTCCTCCCTCATCAGCGGCAGGAGCTTCTCACAGTAAAGAGTCAGGGAAACCCGGTCCTCCCTGGGCTCTGTCCAGACCAGCACGTCCTCCGCCTGCACCTGGAGTTCCCCGGCCTGGAGCGAAAATCCCGCTGAGGGCTGACGTCCCACCAGGATATTCCAGTGCTCCAGCACAGACTCCGGCGCACGGCGCTGGAAATAGACCAGCGGGAACAGGGCCGACCGGTTTCCGTCGGCGCTGAGGATCAGTTCATACTTCTCCACGCCAACGCCCAGTTCAAAGGAGGGGGAACAGAAGGCCAGCTCCAGGACTTTTTGGCATTCCTCCACCAGCTCTTCTCCCCTCTCCCGCATCTCATCCGTATCCATGATCCGGCGAAGCTCTGCCTCGATCCCGGCAAAAGCTGCCCAGGCCTCCTTCGTCCGCTGCCGGAAATTCTTCTCAAACCCCGGCAAAGCCAGACATCGGCGGCAGCTGTCGATCAGCTCCTGAGTATCCGCATCGCCGGGGCGGGCTTCATGGGGCTCCAGCAGGCCAATGGCCCTCTGGAACAGCTCCCGGTCTCCCGGCTCTGCCAGATTGCTGTATGCCCGGGCCAGCTCGCTGTCCATCTCTGGCGTGCGCTCCCCGGCAGGGATGGCCTCCAGCGTGTCTATGATCTTCTGGAATTCATCTTCCTCATTCCATTTCTGGCATTGTTCCAGCAGCTTCATAAATCATTCCTCCTTATCAGTTGTCGTAGCATCCGCCCATGTGCCAGCCAGGGCCATGATGTGCTCCATTTCACCATGGATCTGAATATCAGCCTCTCATCTGCCGTTTCCAGGAACGGCATCACATCCAGAACCGCCCTCCGGATCCTTCTCTAGGACGGGATACGTCTTTCACGCCATGGGCGTCTGTACCTTTATCCGAAATATAAAGTCAAAATTTAAAATTAGTATTTATTATAATAAACGAAAACCAGGAAAGATGCAATCTCTTTCCTGGCTGTCTGTGTCAGTTTCTCCGGGCGGTCCCAGAGATCGTTTTATAAGATGCCCGATCATCCCTTTCCTACATAATATTCATCCAAAACTCTCGCCAATGCCTTTGAATTTTCCTCGTTTACAGCATGTCCGGCATTTTCTACAACGCTCAGCACCGCATTTTCTATATTCTGCGAAAAATAATACGCCGACTTCCTGTTCACGCGGTCCTTCTCTCCACAGATGACCAGCACCGGGCAGGTTATTTCCTGTATCCGGCTTCTGAAATCCAGTTTTTTCATGGAGTTTACCAAATCGAACGTGTCCTTCTTATCAAATGCCATCCCCTGAAAAGCGGACCGGGGCAGAAACCGGAAGATCACATTCTGAAACCCAAGGGCCGCTTTGGGGATTTTATGAGGCGTTCCAATCAAAACAAGGGTTTCTACCTTTTCCGGAAAATCCAGCGTATAATTCAATGCCAGGATCCCGCCTAAAGAAAGGCCGCACAGGTGGAACGGTCCATCCAGGGCGCTGCAGTATTCGATCAAAGAAGAATATAAATTCTCATAGACCGCTTCCTTCCCCTTCAGAATCGAGCATAAATCCGGACATAAAATATCCTTCTGATCGTTCATGCAGGAAATTGTTTCCTTCCAGCTTGCCGCTTTATGGCCCGTACCATGAATTAATATTTTTTTCATCCTCTAATACCCTTACTTCTATTTTCTAAAATCGTTTGCGGAATTTCAGAAAACCTTTTCAGAAGATACGCCTTTCCCTTTTCTCCCTTCCACCTGTGCCAGAACCAGAAAATACTGCCCGCAAACATAAGGCCCGCAATTATAAAGGCATGGTGAAACCCTGTCTTTTGAAGAAATATATAGCTTAAAAATGAAGCGGCAGATATGGAAACCCCAGATATGCCAAGGGCGATCCTAAGGACTTTTTTCTGTGACAACCCTAAAAAATAGTTTTCCCATTCTTTGGGCTGGAATCCAAGCTGTCTCCCCTTAAGCCAAAACAAAAGAAGGACCAGCCCCAGCGCGATCCCCTTGCTTGAAAGGAGATGTATTGTCATTGAGCATATCAAAACCGTAAATTCTTTCATGGGATACTCCCTCCCGTAAGTCTGGCTTTTTCTTTCATGGTTTTAACCGTTCCTCCTTTCGGATCAGGATACTTTTTTCCTCGGAGTTGATGCTATACAGGTCGTCCAGATGGATGTGAAATCCATCCTCACGAATGGTTTCTGCCATACCCAGCGTGGCTTTCGCCAATAGGAGCAGCCCCGCCCGGTTTCCTGTTAACTCCAATTCATTTCCATCGGCATGAATGGTAAATGAGAGGTAGGCTTCCGGCTCCACTGGAAGAATGGGCAGCTGTTCATTATTCAGTTGAATGGTCAGTGTTTTCGTTTGCATTGCCAGGCCCCCAACATCAATCCCACCAGAAATACCAGACGGTGGACTGCCGCAGCACATCCGCCAGATTGCCCACGGTGGGATCATCCTGCTCCTGATCCACGATGTCCGGGCAGAAGCCGTACTGTTCTGTGGCAGCCTCCATAGCCTTCTCCTTGGGAACGGGAGCCGGGAGCAGAAACTCCAGCTCATCGTTGCTCATGGCGGCAGGGATGGCACCATGCTGCTCGAACCAGTATTTCGCCGCTGCCATCAGGTCCGGTGTGTCGGGACACTCATTCCAATTTCCAAAGGGCAGATAGGCGAATATCTCCCAGGGGTTCTTTACCGGAATTTTAGCCAGAATGAGCGGATATGTCATGTGACTGTCCGAGTCCCAGTAGCAGGAGAAGCGGTCATTGTCATAGCCACCCTCCATCTCGCCCAGGACTTCCTCATCCCAATCCAGATCATCATCCTCGGCCTCTGCTCTACGCTGGCCGGTCAATTCCTCCAAAAGAGCCTTTCCGTCCTTGACGGGAGCGGAGAGCATCTTCTTCCGATACTCCGCTACCGTTTTGAGGTCAAATTCGTAGAAGTCCGCATCATGCTCCGGGTCGGCGTTCATCACCAGACACTCCAGCAGCGTTTCATCATCCGCCTGGATAAGAACTGGAACAAAGCCCTCTCTAACGCTTTCCCGTTTGGCATAGCTGTATGCCGACATGATGGGGTCATCATCTGCCATGGAGGGGAAATAGGTGCACTCGCAGTCCAGATACTCCATGACGGCCTGAGCCGCCTCGGAAGGCTCCAGCGTGTCCTCGTCGAAGTCCTGTCCCTGCCAGTTGGCGAAGCGTTCCTCAATCACTTGAGCCATGTCCTCATAGTAGTCCTCGTCAAAGGGGATGAACAGGTAGGCTTCATCTTGGAACTCATCGGAGTGATACCGCTCTGGGCCGAAGAAGCGGAGGGCGTTGTCGTCAACATCGGCAGGATAGTAGGGACTGTCGCCCTCTCCGTAATAATAGCCTGCAAAGGCACGGCCTTGCTGATTGAACAGCACAGAGAACAGACAGCCGTCCAGCTCATCCCGGATAAACTCCCGCAGATCCACGCTGACAGGATCGGCTTTGACCTGTTTGGCCACTTCGCTGTATTCTTTCAGGAAGTCCTCGCCCATCAGGTCGTGCTCCATGCACCAGCGCAGGTAGATGGCCATGTGGTTGTAGGCATTGATGGGGTCAATCGGCAGTTCCTTCTCCTCAATGCTCTCAAGGTGATAGGAGGCGTCGTCCATCTCGCCGCCAAAATCATCGTTAGAAAGGGTGCCTCTGGTGACGGCATCCTGGCGATCCGGCTCCACCACAAAGCTGATGCCGTCCATTTCGTCCAGCAAAGCATCCGCTTCATGGGCCATCTTATATTCCAATTCATCCCGGTAGAGGGGGATCACCTGATAGAAGTTGACCTCCTCGCCGCTCGGCAGGATGCAGACCTCGCTGCCATCTTCAGTGTCCTGGGGACCGGTCAGAATGGCGGCGCACAGCTTTGTATCTTTTGCAAAGTCATCCCCATTGTCCATGGTATGGCCGAAGCCCAGCCAGGTATCACTGGCAATGGGCAGGCGGGCCAGCACTTTCAGCAGGCGGATGGGCCAGTACCACTTTTCGTCTTTCATGGACTCCTGATCCAGCTTCCAGCCCGCAGGCAGGGCGATAGCCAACTCCGCCCGCTCCAGCTTGTATTCCGCCAGCTCCTCCGGCACATTCATCCGGTGGGCACCCATTCCCATGGTCACCAGGGTGTAGTAGTCCCGTTCCTCAGTGGGCGGCACAATACAGATGTCCACATGGATGTCAGGAGAAACCAGCTCGTGGAACACATTCTCGATCTCGCCGAAATACTGCTGGATATGCCCCTCGACGGCCTCCATCTCCTCCTCGGTATAGACTTCGGGATTACTGAATTCTTCTTCATCCTGCGTATCCTCATTGTCTGAGTGGCCGCAGCTGTCATCCTCCGTATCTCCCTTTATAGGCGCGTAACCGATCTTCAGGGTCATCTGCTCCTCCGGCAGGGAGACACCGGGGCTGCGGGTGATGGCGTGCTTATCGTCTGCCGCAAAGCCGATGGTCTCGCCGTCTTGCAGCGTCACATCACACGCCAGCACATAGGAGGCAAGGCTGGCCAAAAAGTCCCGCAGTTCCTCCGGCTCGGCATCGGCGTTCAGCACCTCCATCTCCTCCTTGCCGAACACATCCATGCCGTAGGTGTAGCCGTTCAAGCCACCCTCGCTCCGGTACAGGCCGAACCAGATCCAGTTGAAGATGGGCAGTTCGTCCTCTTTCATCATATCAGCAAGGCCCTCATAGAAACGAGGCTCAAATACCACGCCGCTGGTGTAGACACCGGTGGCGTATTTCTGCTTGCAGCACACTGCCATCGCCTTGGTGAACAGCTTACCTCGTTCCAGCAGTTTTTCCTCCTCGCCCAACACAGCCACCATGATATGGGCCTTGTGCGCTTTGGCCGCCTCTATGGCCTCTGGCCACATGTAGTTGTTTTCGGCGTTGATCTCCGCTTCATTGTCCGGGATGTGACCGTGGAAAAGTGTCACGATCAGCATCATATTGCCGACCCGCATTACCACAGCGTCATCGCTGTTCTCAACATCTTCGTCGCCCTCATCCGGCTCCTCATCTACGATACCCCATTCTTCCCGCAGATCTCGGATCAACTGCTCCTTGTCCCACTCTGCTTTGGAGAGGAGCACAGATCCGGCAAAGGAACCCTTATGGTCGGTTTCCTCCTCGTCGGCGTCATCCTCAAGACCCTCTGCATCTTCATCCAGATCATAGAGGGATTCATGCTCCAGTCCGCGGATAAATTCCTCAAAGCTGTCTGCCAGATGGGTAATTTTATAGTCATTTTCCTGATCCACATGGACTACCGCAGGCTCTCCCTGGGGGCCGCAAGCCCGGTAGTCCAGGAAAATCATATCGTGTCCGGCGCTTGGACAGTCACAGATGGCCACACCGATGGCAGGATACTCCCACTCATCGATCATAAACTGACTGCCCAGCTCTCCACAGAGGGAGCAGCTCTTTTCCCGTCCGATTCCGAAAATGCCGGTGATGGCCACATGATCATCTGACCAACAGGTAGGCTCATCGCAGGGATAGCAGGTGTTCACCGGAATGCCGCCGTTGTGCTGCTTCATCAGCCAGATATAGGCGGCAGGCAGCTTATAGCCCAGTTCCTCCTCCACACTGGCGATCAGCTCATCGGAAGGCGGATCACTGACATATTCTTTCAGTGCATACCAATTATCATCCCAGAAGCTGGTGAGGTCGAAGCCCTCAAATGGAGTATCACCGGGCACGAATTTGGCCTTCTTCTTCCGGCTGTGCTGGCGTTTCCGGATCTCCGCCTTACACTCCCGGATCACCGCCGGGGCATTTTCGTCCTCCGGGTCCAGTTCCGCCCACCGTTTAGCGTAGGGAATGGCCTTTTCCTCCTTCCCATAGAGATACTGATAGCCGTAGGCCATCCGCATATTCCACTCTGGCTTGTCCTGGCCTTCCTCCCGGACGGACTCCAGCACCTCGATGGCCCTCAGAAGGGCTTTGTCTCCCTTGGATTTCAAAGTGCCCTCGTCATGGTCCCCGATGATGGCGTAGTTTTCCAGCGCCCGGGCCAGGGCGTAGGCGGTGCGGTAGTTCCGCCATTCCTTCGGGATGGCATTGAGTGTCTGGATACAGCGGGTGTACTCGTCCTCGTCGTTCCACTGCTCCAGCTGCTGGAAGAATTCTTCTTCGTTCTGCGGGGTGTAAGGGATATAGTCCATACCCGTCAGCGTCTCGTCCAACTCGTCATCCTGATTCTCAGTTTCTGGCCCATCATCTTGTTGCTTTAAGGGCACAGAACCTGCTTCGCGGCGGAAGGTGTGGAAGATGGCCCATGGGATGTCCGTGCCTTCAAAGAACTCTTTTGCCATGTTCAGCGCCTCCCGGATATCCCAGGCGATGAAGTCCACATAACCGCAGTAGAGGCCGGTTGCCCCGCCGGTAAGAGTGAGCACTTCCAATCCTTCCTCAGTGGCAAACACTTCTTCCAGCTTATCCCGGAAGTCGAAGATCTTCTGACTGCCTTCCTCCTCCCGCAGGGTATCCAGGGGATAGCAGAAGAAGCCCGCCACCGCGCCGTCGGCATGGAGATCGTCCATAAAATCATTGTCGGCATTCAGATAGCCGTTGATGAGCGGCACACAGCAGGTGGAACCGGCCATCACATCCAGCCGCCAGTCGGCATCCGGGTCCTGGTTGGGTTCCATTTTGTAGCCAAGATAGCTCTCCAGATAGGCTTCCGGATCGGTGGAGAGTTCCAGGCCCCGCTCCTTCAGAGCGTCGGGCAGTTGGGACATAAAAATGGACGGCTCTGCCTTGGGCTTTTCCAACACATCAAAGCTGTCTATGTATCTCATGTGGGGGATCTCACCCAGCACCTGATCGGTGAGGGTGGTGAGCATCCACCAGGCCCGGCCTTCCTCCTCCCGGAGCATAGGCAGCAGCTTTTCGCAGTAGGCGGTGATGGCAAAGCTGTTTTCACCCTGATCCTCCAGCCAGATCTGTACATCCTCCCCAGAGATATCCCAACCGTCCTCGGTGCGCAGACCGATGTTCTGGAGGGGCTGACGGCCCACCAGGATATTCCAATGCTCCAGCACCTCCTTGGGGGCGTGTTTCTGGAAATAGACCAGTTCAAACAATTTGACCTTGTCGCCCTCTGGAGTGAGGATCAGCTCATGCTTTTCGCCTCCCACGCCCAGTTCAAAGGAGATCTCATCAAAAACCAGCTTCAGGGTTTCCTCCATTTGGGCCACGATCTCCGCACCACGGGTGTGATCCTTGTCCTCGTCCATCATCTGGCGCAATTCTGCTTCCATTTTGGCAAAGGTTTCCCACCAGTTCTCTGTCCGCTCCCGGAAGCACTCCGAGAACTGCGGCAAGGAAATGCCCTTCCTGCACCAGTCGATCAGCTCCATGGTGTCCTCGTCACCAGGGCGGGCCTCCAATGCTTTTTCAAAGTATCGCAGAGCCCGGCCCTCTTGATCCAGATAAAAGTAAGAGTAACCCATGCGGAAGTTCCAGCAGTGGTCTCCCTCAAAGTATTCCTCATGGGGTTTCAAGAGAGCGATGGCCTTTTTGAGCAGCCCACGGTTGGAAGGTGCCCCCAGATTGTTGTAGGCCCGGGCCAGCTCGCTGTCCATCTCCGGGGTGCGCTCCTCGGCGGGGATGGCCTCCAGCGCGTCGATGATCTTCTGGTACTCGCTCTTTTCATTCCACTTCTGGCATTGCTTCAAAATGTCCATATCAGTCTCCTCCTCGTCCTCATCCGGTTTCCAGTCTTTGATCTGCTGGAACACGCCGTTCTCATCCAGCTCAAAGGCGCAGGGGGCGGGGGTGTTCAGCAGAGGAATGATGTCGGGATCGTCGTTGCAGATCGTATTCAGCTTGTAGATCCCGGCATTGTTGGGGTCGTCCATGTACGCCTCGCTCTCGTCACCAGCGGTGAAGCGCCAGCCGCTGTCCCAGCCGCCGTCCGGCTCCTCCCGATAGCAATAGCCAACCTTGCAGCCCTCCACCGTGATACGGTTGGTGGCGATGCAGCCATCGGCACCTTCCCAGTCTGGAAGCAGATGTTTCACATCTTCCGCCTTTACATGGTAGTTCCGGTTACGGCCGGAGGCTTCGTACAGCTCTTTCCGCAGCATCTCCACCTGATAGGCCATATCTGTGATCTCATCCTCGCCCATCATCTCGCTGATGTCGTATTCCAGCGGGGCATGGACAAAGTCCTCCAGGGCCTTGTCCATGGCCTCGTGTTCCTCTGGCGTGGCGGTGATGCGGATACGGCGGGCGGGTGTGTTGTACTCGTCCAGATCATGTAGGTTCACACTGCCGCTGACACTGCACTCCAGCAGGATGGCGGCCAGATCGGTGACCACATCAATGGCAAAGTGGAAGTCCATCTCCACGCCATTGGAGTGGGTGAACTCCAGATACTCCACAGTCTGGCGGAAGTCCCAGTTCTGCTTATCCAGTCCGATCTTGGTGAAGATCTCGCTGAGAGGGATCTCCTCTTTCTTCAGGTCTTCCAAAAATGCCACAAGGTTCAGACTGTCGTCGGAACCGCCAATAAAGTCGCCCCAGTATTTGTCGATATACATCTGTCAAACCTCCTATTATTCCGGCCACTCATCTCCGTCGCAACGGCTGATGAAGTCATAGTGCAGGCTCTCAAAATAGTCGTTGGGATAGGATTCACCGTCCTGCTGAAGCTCCAAACCATCCAAGTCCATCATTTTATTGATATAAGCAAGGGTAGTATGGATACCCGCAATATGTTCGTCCTGAAGCATCTCGGCTATTATGCTTTTCTGCTCCGGGATCAGTGTGGCGAGAAGTTCATTTTTCGCCTTATTGTCCTCCGTCTTGGGGAAACCATCCCCCTTGACCCACCGGGCCGTTATGCTGTCTTTCCGCTCCACAAGACCGTCAATAAATGCTTTATATAGTTCCAGTTCCTTACTCATGTTAAACCCTCCATTCCCACGTGATTTATTTCCAGATCAAACTCCCATCTTCACCCGGATGATAGGCCGATGAAAGTCATGATCTCCGTTTCGTTCATTGTCCTCCTGCACTTCCGGCTTACAGTGAGGCGAACAGGGCAGGAAACCGAGAAATGGGCCCAGCCTGCCGCAGATATTGCATCCGCCATCACCTCCGCAGGTGGTAAGCCTATCAGTCTGCACCACTTCCCGCATATTGGGATCGTAGGCGATGGACAGGCCGAAGAAGTTGGGTTCCTCCATGTCATAGGGCCGGTTCTCATCCTCATCCATGTCCTCAAACCAGTGCAGACGCATGAAGTAGTCTAACCCATCTCCCCATGGGAACAGGGTCCGACCCCCGCCGCCACACAGGTAGGCCCACTCGTCCGCCGTGGGCAGGGAGAAGCCCTGTTTTTGCAGCCATTTTTGAAAGTCCAGATAGTCCACCTCGTGATAGAGGCTGACCTGCTAGCTGTCACCATCCTGCTTGAAACGGGCACGGCCTGCCAGCATGGGACTGATGGCACTCCCTAATGTCCTTTGCCATACGCTTACCTCACGATTCTCTGCACAGTTTTCCCTGTTCCAGTGCCAAAATCCACCGTATACCACACTTGAACCATCTTTTGTCCTCCTACAGTCTATCCAGATTTTCTTGTAAATCGCCCTGCATCAAGTGTTGGGCAATGGCTTGGTTCAGTCCCTTATGGGGGGATCGGCTGCCTGCTCTACATCGTGGAGGCACTCCTCCATCAATACCTCCGGAGAAATGCCTTCCCGTTTGCCATAAAGATGACCGAAGGCATAGCACACAGACTTGAGAAAGTCAAAAATGTAGTTGTGATTTCCTCGCATACTGGGCAGATCATTGAACGAGCCCATGCCGCCATATGCCCGGAGGTGGTGGGCAACCTCCCGCCGTTGGCTCCAGTCCTCAATATCCCGCTCCAGCCAGTCGATCCAGTTTTGGAACTCTGGATGGTCTGCCAGAAGGATGGAGCGTAGACAGGTCAGAGCCTCGGTATAAATATCTGTCTGTTTCATCAGAACCCTCCTGATTCTTTTAACGCTCCCTCATAGGTGTGGTTTTCCCAGATGGCCTCAAATTCCGCTTTCTCTATGACGCAGGCGTGGAACTCCTCGCCCCAGACATGGGCATTCAATTCCTCCACAGTGGGGACGGGCGTGATTTCAATAGCTCCATCGTAAAGGTCAGAGATGTTGCGGGTGTGGCCGTTCATAAAGATGTCAATGGAGCGGAGGGCCAGCCGCTCATTTCCTGTATCAACTTCATAGAGGATTACCGACGGTTCTCCTTCTGGTGTGTCCTCCCAAAAGAGCTTGATGTACTCGATCACGCCCAGATAGGTCCGCATCGTTTTTTCATCGTCACAGGCTGCCCGGATCATCTTGGACAGCAGCATCAGGTCATCGATGTATTGAGAATACACGCAGAACACATCCTCATCGGAGTCGAAGTGAAACAGATCCATACCGCTGTTGTTTTCCTCAAACTCCTGGATCACGCCCCGGACCAGCCGCTCCCAGTCCTCGCTGCTGCCAGTCAGTCCCAGCCGTCGGAATTCCTCTGTCCGGAATCCGTCGCTGATCTTCAGCAGAAGGGAGATCGCATAGGGGTGGTGGGGAACAAAAAAGAATGGCACGATCTGCTCCGGCTTCACCCAAATTTTGAATGGCGGGCGCGGATCAGGTATCCAGGGCAGGATCTCCCATTCGTCCTCTGGCCGGTTTCCGTATTGGCAAAGGTCTTTCATTGCTTCACCGCCTGTTCAAGTTTCTTTCTGCATTTCTCAATGTGGGCTTGCTTGGCGGCCATGATCTCCCGCACCATCTCTGTCTTCATCTGCAATAGAAGCGCAATCTTCCCAACAGGCATCCCGTCCGCTGCCAGCATACAGAGAATTTCCTTCTGTGCGGAGGCCTTTCCAGCACCAAAACCAGTATCATAGTCGTGAGACAGCAAAGCAAAGAATTGCTCCGGTGTCAGAAAGGAAATCCGTTCCTGCTCCCCGTGATCGATCCTGCTGCGGGGCATTTCCAGTTCATAGAGTTTCATTTCTGCCATACTATACTTCAATCGCAAAGCATTTCATTCTGTGTCACCCGGCGCAGCTCGTCCCGCACCTCCATCAACGCAAAGCCCAGCAGGTTTTGTCCACGCCACTGCGTGGGGTCCTGGGCCTCTTGGGAGCTGGCTGCGAGGCGAATGCCCCAGATGTTATCGTAGGGACTGGCCTCCACCAGCACACTGTCCCCGGTGGAGAGGAGAAACTCCCGCAGATCGCGGTTCTGGCTGAATTTGCACCAGTTGCCATTCAGCACAATGGCGTATTTGAACTTGTCCCACACCTTCTGGTCAAAGCCCCGCACCTTGCGGCCCAGGGCCTTGATCTGCCTGGGATCACTGCACGCCAGAACCTCCTTGCGAATCTCCTCGTCGCCAAACAGCTGGGCTTTTCCCGCCATCATATACTGCTCCATGCAGAGATAGGTGTCGGCGATGGACCAGAAGTCCTCCATCCACCACTGGCTGAGGCAGCTTTTTGTGATGCTGCCGTCCTCGGCAGGCTGATGGCCCCAGAACAGGCACAGTTCCCGCTTTCTCCCAGCAGAGAACTCCTGCTGGAGCCACTGCCGGGTGTACTTAGGTCTTCCTTCCGGCTGCCACACCTCCACAAAGAAGTCGCCGTGCTCCAGCACCTCGCCGTTGTCCTCGTCATCCCACCAGCCCTTCCAGGTCACCGGCTCGGGAAAGAGGGTGCGGTATTCCGTCCGCTCCTCCGGGGAAAGGGTGTCCAGCCAATCGCCAAATCGGTATATGTAATCCTCCCCATGGCCCATGCGCCAGCCAATGGAGTATCGCTCGATCTCCCGGTGGGCCAGCCAAGGGGGAGGCATTATTTTCTTATTTTGTAGTTCCATAGGGGGTCTCCTTTTCTGTTAAGTGTTATCGCAGTTCTTCTCTCACATCCAGTGGAGTACCGTCCATGGATGTGATCTGTTCCAGCTCTGTTTCCGTCAGATTTTTGTTCCATCCCCATTCCTCCTGCATTTTCTTCAGCAGCTTCACGATCCGCTCCCGGTTCTTTGCGGTTTTCATGAAGGTGGGGAGATGGTCGGCCTGCGTCTTTTTCGCTCTTCCCATCGGCTTTTCCCGCAGGTCGGCGCTGAGATAGTCGATCAGATAGGCAAGGTGTTCCCGGTTGAGGGCCCAGACTGGCTTACCCTGGAAGGAGGTCAAAAACCACAGCTCCAGGTACCGGAAATAGGCGTTGTCGTCATCCGCTGTCACCACACCCGCGCTGTGGCACTTGGGGCATTTCACCTGGATTCCGGAGGTCAGGGCGCTGTATGCACTGTATGTAAAGTATGGTTCATCAGTGATTCGGCTCATGCGCCCGCACACTCCTTTCAAAAATCACGAAGTTCCTCAAACTTTTCAATCAGGGCATCTTTCTGAAGTGTATCGCCCGGCAATGCGTCCAGGATACCCCGCAGGGCCATGTAAATTTCATCCCGTTCCTCGGTTTCGATAAAGCGCATCTTGTTGAAAGTCTGAGTGTAGGCTGCCACCGCTTCCAGCGCCTGGGTCTGGGCGTCCTCGCACGGCTCAGAGGCCAGCTTCATCAGCTGGGAACGGGTCTTGCGGTATTGATTGGCTGCTTTTTTTGCGGAAGTGGCAGGGATATGCTCCGCGCCGTCCCAGCCCCGGAAGGGGTTGTCCAGATTTTGCGCCAGCCACTCCGGTTTCCGGGGCTTGGTGATCCGCAGGTCCATTCCAGGCTTGCCTTTCCAGATCTGCTTTGCCGCTTTTGCTTCCGTCTCCGGCAGGCTGGTCATCCAGAACCAGCGAAGCTCCGGCATCTGTTCCGGGGTGGGGATGTCGTCCGCCCTGAAGCCGAACAGGTCAAAGGTGGAGAGGTTCGTCAGCTCCCGGAACTTTCGCACGGCAGAGAAGTTTTGCAGATTTCCCGGCGCGCCCCAGAGCCGCAGCTCCTTCAGATGGGGATGGACAGCAGCCAGACCGGTCAGATCAAAGTCTTTCAGCTGGATGCCATGCAGCCCCCATAGGTTCGGCAGTTCCGTGTGCGGGCGGTATTCCCCGATAAATTGGAGGGTCAAACCGCCTCCATCTTCGGTGGCATGGATGGTACAGACGTCCGGCCCCTTGTTCTGAAACAGGAGCTGCTCCGTTTCCTCACCCAGCCACAGTTCCTGAAGGCCGGTCATGTCCAGCATCAGCTTTCTGATGCTGGTGCCCCGCAGATCAAGTGTCCTCTGACCGTGGTTCAGCAAAGTCAGTTCATCAAGGAAGGGATTTCCCCGCAAAAACTCCAGCAGATCCGGGTGCCACCGCTCACAGATGAGGTCGGAGAGGCAGGGCAGCGCCTTTAGTTCCAGCGCCGAATCGAATGGTGCGTACTGGTCCATCACCCGATGGCTGCTGACCTTCACCGGGATACCGCCGATCTCCGTTTCCCCGTCGCTCTCCATGGCCTCCTTGAAGGCCCGCCGCCGCTTTTCCGGGACGGCCTGCCACCTCGTCTGCAAATACACCTCATAGCCGTTGTCCCAGCCGCCGTAGGAGCGGCAGGGCTGGTCGGTGAAGGATGGCAGGATACCCACCAGCGTGTACTGTGGCGGGATTTCCACCGGCACCCGCAGCAGGTGAAGGTCTCGGGGCCAGTACATAAAGTCCTTGTAGAGCGGACGGAGATGGGGAAGTTCCTCTGCCGTCAAAGGGGCGTCACCTGCCCAGTCCAGAGAGAGGATCACCGCCCAGGGCTGCTCACTCACTGTGTCCGGCGGCGCGATATAGGCCACCTGGCAGGCGGTATAGCGTTTCAGATATTGATTGTAAACTGTATAGACCTCTCCGGCATTGGCTTTCATGGGTTCACGCTCCCCTCATCTGTCTTTCTCTAAATAAAATCCCCACACGCAGTTGGAGAACTCTCCAGCGGCAAAGCGGTGGATCTGCCCGTTGATCTCTACCTGCCAGACCTCAAAGGTATGTTCCTGGTGATAGACGGGATCTTGGACTTTTACCCGCTTGCCAGTGGTTTTCCAGTCGTAGTCAAAGATATTTACGCCAAACAATTTGCATTGACCGTCTGGGCCAAAGGTTTCATATTTCCAAGTCATATTTTCAATTCCTTTTCAGTGACTTGATATACGCGCTCTCCGAGCCGTCCCAATAACAGTTCACTCACCGGCCATCCTGAAAATGATGGTCACAATTTGGGTAGCCATAGAGAACATGGGCGCATTCCGGGCACAGCCCCATCATCTGTGAGGAACCTTTGAAAAACAGGCTGCCGCACTCATCACAAATGGCCAGTTCTTTTTCTGCCATGGGAATCACCAGTCCCGTTCCCGGAGGGCCTCCTCGGTGTCAATGGAGATGTTGAACCATTCCAGAATGTAGGCCACAGCTGCCGCAATACATTCCCGGGCTGCCGTTTCGATCTCGCTGTCGTTCTCATCAAACTCCTTCTGGAGATCATTGATGCCGCAGACCGCCTCGTCCAGCGTTTCCTGTATCACTTCGGTGTCGGTTTCGCCGCTCTCCAACAAATCGATGACCTTTTGAAGCTCGCCCTTTACCTTGTCTACCAGAAAAGCCGGATAGTAATCGTCCTGATACATCTCGTCCAGCAGTTTGTGATTGGGGTCAAATGCTTTCATGTAAGTGCTCCTCTCATTTTTCCTTTATTGCTTGAAGCCGTTCCCTCCACTGCGCTTCTTCGATTCTCTCATCATTTTGGTAAAAATGGTCTTTGTCGCGAGCCAAATGGTCAGTGAGCAGAGGTGCGTCCCACGGGGTGCATACGGTAAAACTGTCCCGATCCGCTCCCTTGATCTCCCGGTTGAGGTAATACACCCGCCTGGCATCGCGGGAATACCAGTGCCCAAGCAGTTCCCAGGAAGTCAGTTCTGCTTTGGGAAGCTGCTTGCCGTAGGCATAGATCCGCTTCTCATCTCTGGCAACATAGGTATCGCCCAACGAGCGGAAAGAGGAAATTTCCGCTCCCTTGATGATCTTCACCTTGCCGTCCCCGTTGTGGAAGCAGACCTGCCGGCTGTCCTTTGCATATCCCTGGGGCGCACCCGAATCGTTCTGGCCGTTGTCTAATACCTGGAAGGATGCAAGATCTGCTTCGGGGACTCTCCCGCTGGTGGTGTAGACGGCTGTTTTGTCCATGGCGTAGGCAAAGTTTAACACCTGAAACGATGCCGGGTCTGCTCCACGCAGGCGAATCCCACCGAGAAAGCAGGCCGCAGAGGATTTGCCCCAGTAATGCCAGCAGCAGAAGTCTTTTGGATCGATCCCTTTGAGCAGACCGTTTTCATATAGGCCGGAGAAATAGACAGCTCCATCCTTGAGGAAAAACTCGTTGTCCACCGGCTCTGCGTTGGTGATTGGCTGCAGCGTTTCTTCGTGCTTGGCTGTAATACTCAGCTCGATCTCATCGTCGCTGTAAATCAAGTGGAGCCCATGATGGGCTTTTCCATCAAAATGCAGTTCGATGTCATGGTATTTGAGAATTAAAGGTTTCCCATCGCTTCTCAGCGTGGAAACGGCATCAGGATTCCCGAAGATCTCTATGACCTCATCCTGTGACATCCCGAATTTCAGCGGTGAAATGTCCCACGGATTCTGCAATGTTTGATTGCGCCAAATAGTAAAGTCCTGTTTCATAGTTTTCCGTCCAGTGCCTCCACAGTTTTCATGGCAGCGGAATCAAATTTACACTGCCGCAGTTCCCGTTCAATCAAGGCAAACACATCTGGAAAGCACTCGATCTCGTCCTGATACTCATATTTCGCATACAGTCTCCCGGACTCCGAGATCCAGACCTCTGCCGGATAATAGTAGCCGATGTGGCCGATGGGCTGGCACTTCTGACTGGCTGCCTGTTCAATTTCCGCCAGTTCACAGCCGGACATATCCCGGAAATAGGCATCCTCCAAATGGTTTTTGATTCCATTGACCAGATGAGGAAACAAAGCAAATTCAAAGTCAGCCGCCCATTTCAGCTTTTTCTGCGCCAGGTACCACTCACAGCACAGGCCGAAATACTTGCGGTAAAACCGCTGGGTGGTCTTCATCATAGGAACGCCATGATCGGCGTAATACTGCTCCGCAATGGAAATATCCACACTGCGGCCTTCGTACCACCCGGCGTACTCCATCAGCTGCTTGACCTTGCTGCCCAGATCGCCGGAAATGGGGATGCGTTCTTTAATCATAGGATACCACCTCAGCTCTCATGTGTGATACAAAAAATTTCCTTGTTCAGATCAAAGTAGATCACCATCAGCTCGTCAGTGATCTCCGGGTTGAAGGACAGGTCCAGAATGAATACCTGCTGATTCATCTCGCTGTCCACCAGGCTGCCAAACCGCTTGAGCCGCAAAAAGTCCACCATCTCGGCAAAGGACAGCTTGGATGGACCGGTTCCCGGAAAAAGTTCCGCCGCAATATCCGGGCCTACATTGTCCCTGTGGAACTCCATGAAAAAAGCCGCAACGCTATGGTAAGGGCTGTCCTCGTCCGCCAGCGCCGCTTTAATGGCGGCTTTGGCCTTTTCCGCCAATTCTTCCGCCTCATCCAGCATTTCTCCCACCGCATCCATGGCGGCAGGATCGTCAGTCAGTTCCTCATCCACATCAAAGAGAAAGGACAGTCCCGATTCCTCGGGAAAGATGAAGATTTCCTCGCCGGGCGTATATGGTAAATCAATGCGTTTACAATTCAGTTTCATAGATACACCTCCTCATTGGTTTTCCAGATGGGGCAATGGAATTGGCGAATAGACCACTGTATCTCCGTCATTATCCATCTTGAGAATGATAGCAAATTCCGCTGTATTGCTGTCCTGTCCCTTTGGGAGAGAAAAGATCATTGGGGGGCAGCGCAGGGCAGCATGGTTCGTGGTTTTATTCCAGTCTTCCATGGCAGCAGATAAAATGACATCAATGTGTGCCAATACCTTCTCAATGGAACCCGCTGAGATGCTGTAAAAAGCGGGGTTTTTATGATACTGCTCTGTGATGAAGTTTTTATAAGTCTGCACTGGCATAAAGCAAAATTCCCAATCAAGGGGATACAACCCAAGCCAATACCCATACAGTTTCATCTCTGCGCCTCCTTATCCCTCGATGCAGCGATTGATCAGAGCAATCACTTCCTGCTCCTCGGGCTCGTACATCTCATAGAATTCTTCAAACATTGTGTGTCCTCCTTTACAGCAGTTCCAGCACTGCGGCGGCAGACTCGGCAAACTCCTCCGGGGCCTGCTCCAATATATCCCGGTAGGCCAGCACCGCCTGCCAGGAGTAGTAATAGAAGCTGTAAAACAGGTCATCTGGGAAGACCTCGTCCTCCTCGTACCGCATTTCATCTTCTTCCTCGTCATATTCCTCCGACCACAGGTATTCTTCTCTCAGCAGATTGGAGAACAGCGGCAGCGGATCGGCGTGTTCCATCTCATCTCCATCATGGAAACACTGGAGGATGCAGGCGAAAAAGTCCATCAGTTGCCCAGCCAGGAAACGGGCTGCAGGGTTCTGGCCGCTCTTTTTGAGGGCCTTCTCCAGAATCCGGCTCAAGAACACCATGCCGAAGGGGGAAGCGTGCCACAGGGTACTCTGGTGTTCCATGTTGATAGTGAGCTCATAGAGGGATTCTTTGACTGACGACAAATCACGCATCTGCTCCAGCACAGTCAGATGTGCGGGAAACTCCGTCCCCCGGCCATAGGCGGTGGTGAGCCGATGCCACGGGACATCAGCGGCCTTGAGATGGGTGATGTAGGTTCTGTTTTCTTCTGTCATGTCGTTATCCTCCTTATCCTGCTGTCTGATTGCTGTATTCCTTTTCAAGCTGGATATACCACCGTTTCAGCATGGTTTCCAAATTAGTTTTCCCGCTGCGGTCTGTAAAAGCAAGGAATTTTTGCAGTAGTCTTTGGAATACATATTTACCCGCTTCTGTCAGGTCCTGATTGAGATAGACCATCCGCAGGATACGGCCCTGCCGGTCCAGAGGGTTCTTTTTCAGCAGTTTCTTTTCAAAGCAGAAGCGCAGGAACACCACATTCTCGTCGTAGAAGTCCTCCACCACAGCCGCGCCAATGCTGGTATAGGTAATGTCATACACCAAACGGCTCCACTCAAATTTCTCGGTATAGAGCAGTTTCAGTGCTTTCTCCCAGTGTTCCTCCGGGATCACCAGCATCCTGTGCTGGGCGGTGCTGGAGTAGCCGCGGCAGACGGGTTCTGGGTGTCCCAGCAGTTCGCTCACACGGTCGGCATAGACGAAGCACAGTTCCTCATCGAACAGGCCGCCAATAAAGTTGCCATTGCAGTACAGCATATAGTTCTTAGACTTGGCCGGAGAGTAAGAGAGATTGTATTCCTGCGAGTCCAGGCTTCTATGTACTTTGTTCAAAAAATCGATTGATGTCATGGCTTTGCTCCTTATGCTTCAAACTCGCCCATTACATACTATCCCAAAAGACATTGTCAATGGCGCATGGCTTTGTGGAAACGACTGCTCTTATGGCAGTACCACACCGGATAGGGGGTGCCGATAGAAACACTTCGTATCCATGCGCTCCCGCAGTTCCTCGATGCTGCAGCAGGCGGAAAAGCCGTAAGAGACAGTCCTGTCCAGCATTTCTTTGTACTGTTTAAAAAAACGTCCGCGGTGATCTCATCCATACCAAAAAGGATGTTGTCCTGGATCACATTCTCAAACCAGTGGGCCAGCAGGCCGGTAAAGTGAACAGATACGTTCTCTCCTGCCTCGGTCCGGGTATCCATGCGCAAGGTATGGGCTTCAAAGTCAGTGCAGTAGCGCAGGACTCTGTTATCGTACAAATTGTCAAAGGATTGAATTCCCATACTCATGCCAGCTCCGCGTCCAAAATCTGGACTTGTTTCCCTTTCTCATTCACATAGTAAAGGGCGATATAATCAATGCCGTCCCGCTTGACCTGCTCCCAGGGCATACGCTCGCCGGTGATCAGCTCCACGGTATCCGCCTCATCTGGTTCGAAGTCCTCTTTTTCGTCCTCATAGTCGATACTGTAACCCAGCTCCAGCACAAGCCTGGAGGCAGGGATCTCATACCGCTTGAGGGGACGGTGCTCCAGTTCGGCTGGATCCTGTTCATCGCAGAACAGATTGTCATAGCCGTGCCGACCGCCGTCAAAGATGATGAACTCCTCGCCGCTCTCCGGGTCGCGGGCAGCCACCAGTCCGGGGGCCTCGTCGCCATCTGCAATATAGGATTGGGGCTCTCCCTTCACCGTGAGCAAATTTCCGTAATACCAGACTTCCAGCAGTTCATTGCCGGCGGCGGAACACAATGTCACAGTGGGCAGACGCTTCTCCGCCCATTCTTTCGCATGGCCGATGAGCCAGGTGGGATATTTCTCAGTCATCATAATATTTCTCCTTCTATTTCAATTTCAGCACAAATCCCCAGATACTCACCACGATCAGGAGGAGGCCCAACAGGAAGAACACCACCCGCCGGTATCCTCTGCTGTGACGGTAAGCATCCCGCGTACCAGTGGGGTCACAGAGCCAGTTCCAGTTGCGGACTGCTCCAATCAAAATCACGGCCCCGATGATCACCGAGGCAATATACCAATGTTCCTGCAAGAACGCTGTGATCGGTTCGCGGTTCATTTACATATATCCCCCTTTCCATCATCGGGAGTTTCCTTTTGGATAATCTCCTTCCCGCTCTTTTAAATCCAGCTCCAGAGCTTTTTCCTCCTCCAGATATTCCTCACAGTCCCGAACCAGTTTTTGAGCGTCCAGGGCAATAAAGTCCTTGACTTTTCTCTTTTTCATGGCTTTCTCCTTACGCAAATACCTGCTGGTACTTCTCTTTCAGTTCCTTCGGCGCCGTCTTGATGACCTTGCTGCCGCCGTTCTGAGAATCCTTTCCCCAGATGGCCCAGAGCAGGCTCTGCCAAGCGATAGCCTGGAATTTTGTATCCTTTCTCTCGTCTGGCAGGAGATAGGCGGAGAAGCGGTGCTTGACTGTCAGCAGAGCATCCAGGCTTTCCTCATTGGCAATCAGGCTGCGGAATTCCTTGGCAGGCTCCAGCCACTGCATCGATAATGCACCCCGCACCAGTACGCCCAAGGTCCACAGCTGGAAACCGAACTTGCGGATAAAGGCATGGAGGAATTTCTCTTGCAGGGAAGAGTGCTCATCATCGCATAGATCCAGATACTCTGCCACCAGCGGTGCCCACTGTTCTCCTTCCAGCCCCAGGGCAAACACGGCAAAAGTTCCGGGCATGGCGCAGGATTCATCGGGGAGATTGTTGTACCATTCATACTCCCGCATGGCCAGCCGTGCATACCGCTCAATATCGCCGTGTAATCTGGGGTACTGGACAGCACAGGCAAAGAGCTGATTCACTTCCTTTTTCGGAAGCCCAGGAATGGGCAGATAGTTTTTCTCTGGGCCACGGAACTCCACAGAGTAACTGCGGGGGAAGTCCTCCTGCTCCAGCACCGCGCACAGGTAGTCCAGGATTTCAGCATAGCACTCATCTGTGGAGTCCTTGGCGGTGATGCGGATGGCAGCGAAAGCGTCGTTGGCCGAGGCGGTCAGGTGCTTTGTTTTTCGCTTTTGGATGTTAGGCGGCAATTTGCCGCTGCCACCCGTTTTCAGCTCCTTTACCATGTCCGGGCGGAGCTGGGAAACCAGACCGAGAATATGCCCGGTCGTGAGAGCTTCAAAACTCTGCCCATACACTGTATGGCAGACCGCCACATAGCAGGCAAAGTGCAGCAATCCTTCATCCACATCCTCCGGGCGCAATTCCGCCCACACCGTGCAGGGCGGAAAGACTGTAAACCCATCTTCACGCTCTCCAACAAGGAAGTACCGTTCCTGCACCTGCTTTTCTATGTACTTCTCCAACTTATAGCGGATCTCATTCCAGCCCGCCAACCGCCGCAGGGCATCGCAGAATACAACCGCCTCCTCGCAGGGAAATCCCTTCAAAGGCAGCTTGGACAGATACCGATCCAGCAGTTGACCGGGAAGGAAGGGAGTTCCGCTTTGATTCCGAACTACCATCGGGGAGCCAGAATGGTTTTCTTTTGCGGTCCCATCCAACACATCCTGGATGCACCGATCTGCGTGTTTCAGCACTTCGTGGTCAGTATCCGGTTTATGTATCAGATAATAACGGTCATTTACGCCGTCGCGTTTTGGCAAACTCATGTTTGATCACCTCTTTTTAGACAATAAAAAAGCCCCACGCCGCACTGTCATGAAGACAGGCTGACGCAGGACATGAAGAAGCCGCGTTGAAGGAGCCGCATCCACCAGCAGATGTAGTTTCTTCAACAACCAAAATATTTTTTTCGTATCTTAAAGCAGCAAATGGCTGTCCAATATATTGATTCATCGCAGCACCCTTTTTGTTCGCATAGTATTGTTTTTTATTGTACCATGCCCTTCGGACATGGTACCCCTCCGGGAGAATTGAGCGCCTGGATTTTCGCGGTAAACGCGAAAACCAGATGCGCGATGGTATAATGTCTGTTTTACAGACATTATACCATGCCCTTCGGACATGGTACCTCTCCGGGAGAATTGAGCGCCTGGATTTTCGCGGTAAACGCGAAAACCAGATGCGCTGTGGTATAATGTCTGTTTCCAGGCATTATACCACATATCGTTTGATTCGGGAATATTTTTCTTACAGGAATCCATATGCCTAAAATAAAATTTTAGCTAAGTTAATTCCTGTATACAAAAAACTTGCAAAATTTTCCGTTTGGTGCTATACTAACGTTTAGTTGGAAAACCTTTTTGGAAGCATAGCTCAGCTGGGATGAGCGTTCGCCTCACACGCGAGAGGTCATGGGTTCGAGCCCCATTGCTTCCATTTTCTTATTTATGAGATCCGGGGCATTAGCGCAGTTGGGAGCGCGCAACATTCGCATTGTTGAGGCCGTGGGTTCGAATCCCATATGCTCCATGTTTTATTCTGTCAATACAAAAATACCGGGACCATACCGTTTTGGATGGTTCCGGTATTTTTGTTATGGGAAATGGCACCCTATGGCATAAAAAACGCTCTGCGGGGATCTTCATGGGGCGAAGGGAAACTTTGCCGCAGAAGCAACCCGCCGCAGACGGAGAAGCCCGCCTGCGGGCCTCTCTCTTGTTTCGTCCTTATGTACAGCCTCATTGCTGTATGCCTACTTCTGCCCGTCCAGATATCTTCCGATCCCCAGGACCAGACCGTCTGCCAGCTTTTCAAGCGCCGCGTCTGAGTGATCCGATGCCTTGTCCCCCAGCTCAATATCCACGCTGGGGATGGTGGAATAGGAGGTCTGGGTCAGATCCATGGCCATGGCGCCCGATGAAAAGATCTTATTCCCTTTTTCCTTAAGCCCCTTTACCAGACTTTCCCCCAGGGCGTTGTGGGACTGCCAGTGGGAGGCCACTGGCTCCATGGCCCGGTATGACCTGTGATCCGGGACGCTCATGAAAAAGCAGCCCTTGTCGGATGTGGTGGAATCCCAGTGCAGAGAAATATGGATATCTGCCGTATTGTTGGCGATCACCGTCCGTGCCACATTATCCAGCTGCACATCTTCCTCCTCCCGGATCATCACCACGTCATAGCCCTCTGCCAGCAGCTTATCCTTCAGTTTTTTTGCCATGGCCAGGGTCACTGTGCTTTCCGGCGTCCCGTCTGCGAAAGTCATCCCGGACGATATGGCGGACGCATACACGGCTCCGGCTCCTGTGGTCCCTCCGGTCACCTTGGGAGATCCGTCCGGATGGCAGAGGGTCTTCATGGAGCTTCCGCCCCGGGTCCCATGGCCCGCATTGACACAGACCGTCTTTCCCTTCCGGTCCGCCCTTCCGTTCTTATAATACACCGCCGCCTCGCTGTTTATCTTGGAAAATGAAGCAAATTCCCAGTTTTTGTCCAGGAACACGTCCTTCGAGCTTTCCACATGTACATTTTTTTCATGGACCTGTGCGGCTGACTTCCCATCCAGGACACTGGCCGGCTCCTGGCTGCTCAGATACCGGCTGGCCACATAACACGCGTTTCCGTTGACTGTCACCCGGCTCCAGGTTCCGTCGTCCGATTCCCGCTGGATCTTCGTCCCCCTGGGTACCGTTCCCAGAACTGCGCTGTCTGTGGATTTTCCCTCCCGGCAGTTTAAATTGCCCGCCGTCACATATACCGTATCCGCCAGGGCCGTTCCCGGCACCGCCGCGGCCGCCATAAGAAGCCCGATGCCAACCATCAGTCCTACTTTCTTTCTGTTCATATAACCCCTCCTCTTTCTCTCCGGCCGTTTTCCGGCCAGGCTCCTGCGCGATATGTAAAAGGCAGGGGGAAGCACAGCCTCCCGCCCGCCTTTTTGTTTCTGTTATTCCGTCCTGCACCCGTATCTTCCGGCCTGGCACCGGATGGTCCACCACTGGCCGTTGCAGTACACCTCCATCCAGCATCCGCCACTGCCAGTGCAGCCGCAGTTCCCAGTGTTTCCGGTATTTCCGCAGCCGTTGTTTCCAGCGTTCCCACTGTTTCCGCAGCCGCAGCCACCGTTGTTCCCGGCGTTTCCGCTGTTTCCGCAGCCGCAGCTTCCACCGTTTCCAGTATTTCCGCAGCCGCAGCCACCATGGTTCCCAGCGTTTCCAGTATTTCCGCAGCCACAGCCTGCGGAACCAATATTTCCTGTACTCTGGCAGCCGCAGTTCTGGTACCACCAGCTGTTCCAGCAGGTGTTCCGGCAGTTTCTGTAACATCCGTTGTTCACAAAATTATTTCGATTGCAGCACATATGATAAATCTCCTTTTTTACTTAAGGTTGTACTTTATCATATGGGACAGCCGCAAAAAAGGTGCAGGCTTTTCCATTCCGCAGCCAGAAAACCAAAGACCTGCCCCGGCCGGGCTCCTCCGGCGGAGGAAGCCAGCCGCTGCCGCATTAGTCTCCCAGCACGTTGACGATCTTGGACGGGCTCCTGTAATTCCAGGAAGAGATCTTGATTCCCGTCCGCTTACTGGAGGCATGGACCACCTGGCCGTTGCCGATATAAAGGGCCACATGGTTGATCCCGCCGCCGCTGCCGGAATAGAATACCAGATCTCCAGGCCGCATCTGGCTGGATTTGATGGATTTTCCGCAGTTTGCCTGGGCCGCAGAGCTGTGGGGCAGGGATACCCCAAAGTGGGCCATGACAGACATGGTAAAGCCAGAGCAGTCCGCGCCGTTTGTAAGGCTCGTGCCTCCCCATACGTAAGGATTGCCCACAAACTGCACGGCATAGTTGGCGATCTGGGCCCGTTTCGAGGAAACGCTTCCTGCGCTGGAACCGGCCGCCCCGTCGTTGGCGCTTCCGCCGGATGGCTTGGAGCTTCCGCCCTTACCAGGCTTTGACGTGGTCCCGCCAGACGGCTTAGAGCTTCCAGTGCTTCCATTTCCTTTTGCCGGGGCCTCCACCACCGGAGTATAGGGGATCGCCTCATTGAGGCCATATTTCACATCCACATAATCGCTGGAGATGAACGCAGTGGAATCATCCAGCTCGATCTCCACCCAGCCGTCCTGCTGGCTGACCACCAGGAACTTTTCGCTGCTGGCGATCTGGGTCCAGATCCTGGATTCCGTATTGGGCTCGGACCGGACATTGACGCCGTCGGTGTTGGCAATGGCCATGAGCTTTGCCACCTGCATGGCCTTATCCTCCGCCTGCTGGCCTGTCAGTATGTACTCTGACTTCACATAACCCGTGATCTTTCCGGAGCGGATCTTATACCATCCGTCATCCGTGGTCTCCAGGATATCACAGCCCGCGTTGCTGGGCAGCTTTGCAATGATCTTTCCGTCTCTTTCGCTGGCCTTATCCCGGACGTTCAGATAGTTGCTCACGTTGGAAACGCCCAGATTCTCATAAAGACTTAAGACCGTGGTCCGCATATCCTGCTTCCGGGCCTCATTGAGGGCATAGCGGACGGTCACATAGTCTGCGGAAAGATATCCGTCGTCGATCTGCACCCAGCCGTCCTGGATGCTCTCCACCGGATACCGCTCGTCCTTATAGACCTGGCCCATGATCTCGCTGTCCTGGCTGGGCTCTTTTCTCACATTCAGTTTATCTGTGCTGACCACTGCCCGCTGGATGACGTTTTCCGCCGCCACCTCCCTCGCCTTGTCGCCCGTATAGATATACTGGGAGCTGACATAGCCGGTGACGCCGCCGGAGGATATTTTATACCAGCCGTCGGTGGAGGTGTCGATGATCTCACAGGCACCGCCGCTTAAAAGCTTTCCCACCACCTCTCCATAGGTCTCCGGGATCTTTCTCACATTCAGATAGCCGGATACCCCGGCGATCCCCAAGTTTGCATAACCGTCCAGGACCTTCTGGACCGCCTCATCATGCTCCTTCTCGGCGATCTCCTCCGCCGAAAGGGTGGTCTCCAGAACAATGGACGCCGGTTCCCCGCTGGTCTCCGGCGGAGCCGTCGTCTCCAGGGACGCCTCTACGGTCTCCACCTTTATCCTTCCGGCCCGGCTTTCCCCGCTCTTTCCCAGAACGCCTCCAGCCACAGCCACGACGATCACGACTGCTACAGCCGCGCCTGCGCCCGCCATATATTTCATGGAAACGCCGCTGGTCCGTTTCTGCCGGATCTTTTTCAGCCGTTCAATATTCTCCTCCGGCTGTACCTTATTCTTTTTTTCCGTTACTTTCTCTTCATCCGTCATTGATACTCTCCATCTCCGGGAATTTCCGGATTTATATACATACCGTAACCCATTTTAGCAGATTATAAGGGTTCCTGTCAAATTTTTTCCCGGGATGAACCATGATATTTTTCTTACGATTTCATGAGGAAAGAGTGGAAAATACGCCGTACCAGGCCTCACCAGTCCACCACACGGTCCACGATGGCCTGCTGCTCGGTGCTGGTCCTCCTCAGATAGATCCTGGTGGTCTCAATGCTCTCATGTCCCATAAGGTCCGCCAGCAGGGCCAGGTCATTGAACCGTTCCAGAAAGCTTTTGGCAAACCGGTGGCGGAAGGAATGGGGATAGGCCACCGCCGGATCGATGCCGTACCGGAGGGCCATGACCTTCAGCTGTCCCGCCACGCCCCTGGTGGTGATCCGGCGTCCCTGCTTGTTTAAAAAAAGAAAGCCGCTGGTCTGGTTTCTTCCTTCCAACCAGGCCAGCGCCTCCTCCTGCAAAAGCTTCGGTATGTAGATCCGCCTCAGCTTTCCGCCTTTGGAATACAGATCCATATATCCGATCTGTACATGCTCCGCCTTGATCTGGATCAGCTCGCTGACCCGGACCCCGGTGGCTGCCATAAAGCGGACTGCAAAATACCAGAACAGCTCTCCGTCCCGCTTTAAGCAGCTTTTAAAATACTCATAATCCGCCTCGCTGATCACATTCTCCAGAAAGGCCTTCTGCTGCACCTTTACAAACTGCAGCTTCCACTCTCCCTTTCCAATGCTGTCCAGGTAGCAGTTGATGGCGCGGATCCTTAAATTCACCGTTTTGGGCTTATAGGATTCGATCAGCCACATCTTATGGTCCCGCAGCTTTTTCTGCGTCACCGTATCGAACTGGCCGAAATACTGCTTGACAGCAAATTTGTAGGATGCGATGGTATTTTCCGACAGATTCGTGTTCCGGAGATATACCTCAAAATCGTCTTCTCTCATATTGAAAGACCTCCTTTCAATATGATTTTATCAGACATTTCTCAAAATACCATGTATTTCCCTGTTTTTCGACATGCATCGAAGCCGATGTTTTATAACTCTCCGATTACTGTTTCCCCAGGGTCTGGAAGTGCTCCATGGAGCCGTACAGCTTCTGGATCCGTCCAAATTCCTCCTCATCGTAGAAGGAGCACAGACCATTTCCAAAGGCCTTGGCTGCCTCCAGCATAAACCGTCCTGCATCCTCCAGGTCCTCCAGATGGGTAGCTCCGGTGGCACAGCCTGCCACTGTGGTCTCTGTGGTCACTGCCACGCCTACCACCGGGGCCTTGGTGGCTGTTGCCGGCTGTAAAATGCTGTTTAAGTGGTACAGGCCGTTTCCGTAGGGAGTGATATCCTGCTGGCTTAAGGCAAATACGTGGGGCAGCCGTCCTGTGGTGCTGATCATTACATCCAGAAGATCCTCGCTGACCCGTAAGATGTATCCCTCCTTCACAGTGGGGGAGATGGCAAAGCCGCGGTGATTGATGATCCGGTTGCCCTTGGTGGTATCCACCACTAAAACGGCGTCCAGGTCATCGGTAACCTCTTCCTTATTTACCTGCCAGGTCTCAACCGGGGAGTTCATGAACGGAACGGGCTCATGGGGCGTGGTGGGCGCGTCGGGACAAACGTGGGTAGAGATAAATACGTCTCCCTCTAAGAAATCACCCTTTTTCTGCATATCCAGAAGCTTTGCAGCCACTGCCAGAGCCGTTAAAGCGCCGTCTCCGTCAGAAACGAAGCCCAGCTGCTCCGGTCTTGCTCCCAGGCCGCCCAGACGGCCTAAGATGCCCATGGTCTTTGCAGAGCCGCCTTTGCTCTTTCCGTTCCTTCCGGGGATCAGGATCCGCACCATATCTGTGTGGCCCTTGGGCCCCTCCAACGGGTAAGTCTCCACCTGACAGTCCGGAACGATGGAGCGGAAATATTCCACCACCTGTGCTCCGGATGCCGAAGCGCTGTCTAAGATATCGAAAAGTTCGATAAGCTGCTTATATAACATAACATAACCCTCCTTGCGTAAAGCCGCCGCTATTTTTAGCTGTTTAATCTATATATCCCTTTTCCTGATAATACCGTCTGGCCCCTTCGTGAAGGAGCCCAGACCCATCCTGGCATAAAAAGGATTTATCCTCCATGGCCGCCAGGCGCGGATCTCCCGCTTTTCCTATATTTTCATCCATGGCCCTGACGATCTCATAGGCCAGCCCATCCTCCATCTCCGCTCCGGCGCATAAAAACACCGGAAAGCCAAAGGTCCTCACAGGCTCCTCCTGACCCCTGTATGTTCCTGCCGGGAGCGTGAGCCTCTGGTATCCCGGATTAATCTCCAGGATCCTGTCCAGCTCCTCCTCCGTATAGGAAAGGACTGAAACCTCCATTTCCTCTGAGAGTCTGATGAAAACGTCTGCGGGAGCCTCCAGGAAGCCGTGGATCCCGTCCACGGTCCCGTCTCTTAAGATCCCTGTACTGTTTTCGATCCCCCGCTGCCAGAAATTTTCTTCCTTCACATCCATATCCAGGGCGTCAAAGGCCGCCGCAGAGACCATTCCCGTCTCCGAAAACGCCGTTCCGGCTGAAAGATTCCGGCCGTCCAGTTCATGGACGAAGGCCAGGCCCGAGTCCTTCCGGGCCAGCCACTGGGACGCCGCAGGATAACAGGCCATGAGGATGCGGAAATTCTCTTTTTTCTCTCCCTCAAAGGTCCCTTCCCCGTTCCAGGCATCATATACCACATCTCCAGATACCAGGGCCAGATCATATTTCCCCTGGCACAGGTTTTCCAGGCTCACAGGAGAGCCCTTGGACTCCTTCAGCTCCACATAGACCGTGGACTCAGAGGTATTAACTGAATCAGCCAGGGCGATGGCCTCCCTGTGAATGAGCTCCCCGTGGAGTCCTCCGGCCAGAGTCACACACTGCCGCTCTCTCTTTGCCTCCTCGTCCGGAGCGCAGCCCCAAAGCGCCAGGGCGCTTCCCAGAAGAGCCGCTGCCGCCAGAAGCCGCAATGGCCGGCCAGGTGTTCTGTTTCTTTTTCTGTATCCCATCTTATATAAAATCATTAACACACACGGCACCATAGGGACGGATGCTCATACGGTAGGCGCTTCCCTGGCCCATGGCTTTTTCTATGTATGCAATATACTCGTCTGCCAGGGCATTGGGGATCATGGCCATGATCACGCCGGCAAAACCGCCGCCGTGTACCCGGCAGGCTCCGCATCCCTTTTCCTTAAGGAACAGCTCTGTAAGGGCCAGAGCGGTGGTAATGCCCTGCTCCTCGCTTCCCGGCACATAACAGTTCTGGAGCCACTTCCAGGAGGAATTGCCTGATTCAGTGATCAGCTCCAGGAAGTCCTCAAACCGGTCCTCCTTTAAGGCGCAGACTTCCTTCTCCACCCGCTTATTTTCCTCGAAGAAATGAAGCGCCCGAAGGAGCGCCCGGTCCCCGGCCTTTTCCTTCACCTCGGTCACACGCGCGATGACCTCTTCCTCTGTGATATCGGCGCAGACCTCTTTTCCGAACACGGCAGCCACCTTTTTCATATCCGAGGGGATGGAGGAGTATTCTGCGCTGAGATCCGCATGGCCCTTTCCTGTCTGGACAATGATCAGGCTGTGGTCCTGGGCTCCGAAATCATAATCGATCTTTTCCACCACTGGCTTTAAGGGATCCTTAAAATCAATGGTGATCATGCCGCCCACGGCGCAGGCCATCTGGTCCAGCAGGCCGGAAGCTTTGTTCCAGTATTTGTTTTCCGCATATTTTCCCACATGGGCGTAGGTGACCACATCCACTTTATTCCCGTTAAAGAAGGTATTGATCATGGAGCAGATCAGCATCTCATAAGATGCAGAGGAGCTGACTCCGGCAGCGCTGATGACGTTGCTGGTGATAAAGGCGTCAAAGCCGCCGATCCTGTATCCCATCTCCTGAAAGCCCATTAACATTCCCTTGGTCAGATCGATGGTCCCCGCCATCTTTTCGCTGGGAGAAAGGTCGTCCAGGCGGATCGTAAACCTCTGGTTGTAGGTCTCGCTGATGATATGGATCTCATCGGTCCCGTTGGCTGCGGCCGCAGCCACACAGTCCAGGTTGATGCTTCCTGCCAGGACCTTTCCATGGTTGTGGTCCGTGTGGTTTCCGCTGATCTCTGTACGGCCAGCGGAGGTGAACAGATACATGTCTGTATTTTTAAAGGCCTGGACAAAGCCCTCCATTACATGGAGATACCGGTTTTTATTTTCCTTTGCATGGTCCTTTCCATACATTTTTTCCAGGAAGTCCGCGGCCTTCCCGCCGTCCAGCTGCTGTAACAGCAAATTTTTTTCCATCGATCCATCTCCTTTTTCCATATGGCTGTCATTGGTCCTTGCCAGCCAGCCTTTTCCCATTATATAATAGATACCGACATACTTGCAATAGTTTCGTGGAAAGGTTTTGTAAAACATGAACAGCTGGAACGGAAAACCCTATCATTCCCTGGATTTTCATTTAAAAGAAATGTTTGGCAGAAAAGTATATAAGCTGGCCCTGGACGGCGGCATGACCTGTCCCAACCGGGACGGCTCTGTGGGCCGGGGAGGCTGCATCTTCTGCAGTCAGGGCGGCTCCGGGGATTTTGCCGCCAAAAAGCGGCTCTCTCTCCGTGAGCAGGCGGACCTGGCAAAAAAACTGGTGGAGAAAAAGGCCGGTCCCGATGCCCTGTACATCGCCTATTTCCAGTCCTACACCAACACCTACGCCCCTCTTCCCTATCTGGAAGCCCTGTTTACAGAGGCCGTCTCCCTGCCGGAGGTCTGCGCCCTGTCCATCGGCACCCGGCCCGACTGTCTGCCGGATGAGACTGTGGCTCTCCTTTCCCGGCTGAACCAGGAAAAGCCCGTATGGGTGGAGCTGGGTCTCCAGACCATCCATGAGTCCACCGCCCGGTTCATCCGCCGCGGCTATGGGCTTCCCGTTTTTGAGGATGCCTTCCGCCGTCTGCGGGCCGCAGGCCTGACGGTCATCGTCCATGTGATCCTGGGGCTTCCAGGTGAGACCCGTGAGGATATGCTGGAAACCATCCGGTACCTGGCAGGTCTTAAGATCGACGGGATCAAGCTTCAGCTCCTCCATGTATTAAAGGGCACTGACCTGGACCGGCTGTACCGCCAGAGCGCCTTCCAGGTCCTGGAGCTTTCCCAGTATCTGGAGCTGGTGGGAGACTGTTTAAAGCTCCTTCCTCCGGAAACGGTGATCCACCGGCTCACCGGCGACGGGCCCAGATCCCTGCTGACGGCCCCCTTATGGAGCGGAAACAAACGTCTGGTGCTGAATTCCATGGCCAGGTATCTAAAAGAAAATAAAATTTATCAGGGCCAGGAGTACTGATACTCCCGGCCCTTTTCTGGCTCCTATAATGCTAAGATCACGCCTCCGTCGCTGGCGTATACGGTGGACACCCCGCAGGTATCGGTGATGACCACCTCTTTGAACTCTGCCATGGAGCAGAGCTTTTCCTTCATGAACTGGGCGCGCTCCGGGGCGTTGCAGTGGGCGATCACCAGACGCTTGTCTTTTGTGGTCCCAGCTTCCTTCACGGCGATCTCCGCCATACGCTGCAGGGCCTTCTGGATCCCCCTGGCCTGGTCCAGCTTGATGATCGTGCCGTTGTCCGCACCCATGACCGGCTTGATGTTTAACTTGGTGGCAAAAAATGCCTGGAGCCCCGTAAGGCGTCCGTTCTTTTTCAGCGTATCCAGGGATTCCAGGACAAAATACGTATTCATCCGGTCCCGGTAGGCAGCAGCCTTTTCACAGATCTCGTCAAACTCCAGGCCCTGGTCACAGAGCTCCCGGATATACATGGCGATATTTAACTGGCCGCTGGACGCAGATTTTGAATCCAGCACCAGGATATTTTTCTTCCCGTACTCCTCCTCATAAAGGGACTTCGCCAGGACCGCGCTGTTATAGCTTCCGCTTAAGGCCGCGGAAAGAGTGATCACAAACACGTTCTCTTCCTCGCAGCAGTACGCCTCCTTGAACATCTCCGGAGACGGACAGGCCGATTTCGGGCACTCCGGGTACTCCTTTACTACTTTTATAAATTCCTTCTGGTCAAAGGTCTCGTCATCCACAAAATGCCGCTCTCCCACCATCAGTGTCAGAGGGATCATGGAATAGCAGGGATCCTTTCTCATTTCCTTTGTCAGATCCAGGCAGCTGTCCCCTATAATCTTATATCTCATACCGCTTCCTCCAGCTTAAAACCGCGCCCTGCGCGATGTAGTAATCATTACTACATATTATAGGATCTCACTGCCGGAAAGTCAATCCCCCGGAAAAGCTTTTCCTCAAAACAGGTACACGATCATCTCCAGCAGGCACAGTCCCAGAAACAGAAGAAATCCCGGATTCCAGTAGACATACTTTTTCCATGGGCTCTTTTCCCCGTTATGGGCCGTCACCTGGCGGTACCAGATGGGGCCGAACCGCCAGAGGACCATGGCCCCGCCGGCTGTCATAAAAACGAGGAAGGCCAGGAATGCCATGGAATAAGGGACCGCTGCCAGGTCTCCCAGGGCCGCTGCCACCAGCTCCTGCCCGGCCACCATGACGGTGCTGAAGGAATTGATGGCCATGTGCATCAGGACCGTATAGCGGATGCTGCTGGTCCTTACGGCCACGTAGCCCAGGATCAGGCCGATGGAAGCCGCATAGAAAAACTGCAGCAGGTTTCCGTGCATGAGCCCGAAGAGCACCGCTGTGAACGCCACCGCCGTCCGGTCCCCGAACCGTCTGGCCCGTTTTAAGATCATGCCCCGGAACAGAAGCTCCTCCATGAACGGTCCCAGAAAGCAGGCGTAAATGACCATGGACGGCGTCATGTCCATCATCATCTCCGCCGCCGGGTTCATTTCCTCAATGGTCCTGCCGTTGAACGCGGAGAAAAAGGCGTTCACCAGATTGCCCAGAAGATTAAAAACGTTCCCGGTCCCCATGGCGGCGATGAGACACAGGAGAAAGGCCGCCAGGGACAGGGGCTGAAGCTTTCCCTTAAACTTTGGGATCCGGCACAAAAGGAGGGCTATAATCGGATAGGCGCCGCCGATGACGAACAGATATTTCACCAGCACAGCGGTCCAGGGAGAGTCAAAAAGCCAGGAAAACCAGCGGAAAACGCCGGTCTCCTGGCTTTTTGCCCACGTTTCAGCCAGGCCGAACAGCAGGGCCCCGGCGTACTGGTACGCCATCAGGGCCGCTGCGGAAAGTCCCAGCATGGTAAATGTGATAAAATAGTCCCGTCTTTTATATTCCATAAACGTCCTTTACTGCTCTTCCCGGGCCATGTCCATCATGATCTCGCCGCTTCTTGCAATGAACTTTGTCATGCGCTCCGGAGAGAGGCTTCCATGGGCCAGCTTGGCCAGATCGTAAAGCTGCTGGCAGATCTTTCCGGTGTTCTCTCCGTCTTTGTGGTTCAGCACGAATTTCACCAGCTGGTTATTGGCGTTTAACACCAGAGTCTCCGATACCGGGAACATGTCTGCGCCGCCGCCGTACATGCTGTACATCTTCATCATATCGGCCATTCTGCGGCTCTCCTCGGAAACGGTGATCATGGAGGCCACCGACTCATTCTTAAGCTTCTCTACCTTCACTTCCAGCTTATCGTTTCCAAGGGCCTTCTTAAAGATCTCTGAAAGGCTTTCTGCGTCCTTCTTTGCCTGCTCCTTTGCGGCCTCGTCGTCCTCTTCCTTCTCCTTAAAGGTCTCGTTGACATCCGCGTCGATCCGGAGGAATTTCACCTTCTCGTTCTTCTGCTCCAGATGGGAGATGAACGGGGAATCGATGGCATTGGGAAGGATCACCGCATCCAGGCCGGCCTCCTTGAACATGTTGATATACTGGCTCTGCTCCTTTTCATCGGTCACATAGAACACCTGGTTTTCATGGCCCTTTTCTTTATTGGCCTCCAGGCAGTCCTTTAAGGTCAGATATTTGCCGTCCAGGTTTTTAAAGATGATATAATCGTTCATCTTTTCTGCAAACTTCTCATCCTTTAAGCAGCCGAATTTAATGAAGGGATTGATATCATCCCAGTATTTCTCATAATTCTCCCGGTCGGTCTTGCACATGCCGGAAAGCTTGTCTGCCACCTTCTTTGTGATGTAATCGGAGATCTTTTTCACAAAGCCGTCGTTCTGTAAGGCGCTTCTGGATACGTTCAGGGGCAGATCCGGACAGTCGATGACGCCCTTTAACAGCATCAGGAACTCCGGGATCACCTCTTTGATATTATCGGCGATGAACACCTGGTTGTTATACAGCTTGATCTTTCCCTCGATGCTCTCGTACTCCATATTGATCTTGGGGAAGTACAGGATCCCCTTTAAGTTGAAGGGGTAGTCCATGTTCAGGTGGATCCAGAATAAGGGCTCCTTGAAGTCCATGAATACCTTGCGGTAAAATTCCTTGTATTCCTCCTCTGTGCACTCGTTGGGATGCTTGTTCCACAGGGGATGGGTATCGTTGATGGGCTCTGGCCGTCTTAAGATCTTATATTTTTCTCTTGCAGGGGAAACCTCCACAGTCTCCTTTGTACCGTCCTCGTTCTCCTTTTCCTCGGTCTTTGCCTCCTCCACGATGGTCTCGATCACTGTGTCCTTATCGGTCAGCTCATCCTTTTCGATGGTATCGTACTGGGGCTCTGCCGTCTCGTCTGCCACGTAGATCTCCACCGGCATGAAGGCGCAGTATTTTTCCAGGACCTCTCTGGCCCGGTACTCGTTGGCAAACTCCGTGCTGTCGTCGTTTAAATAAAGGGTGATGGTGGTTCCGGCTTCTGTTTTGTCCCCATCGGTCATCTCATACTCCGTGCCGCCTTCGGACTCCCAGTGGACCGCCCTGGCGTCTGCCTTATAGGATAAGGTATCGATGGTCACGCGGTCTGCCACCATGAACGCAGAATAAAAGCCCAGTCCGAAATGACCGATGATCTGGTCCTCGTTGGCCTTGTCCTTGTATTTATTTAAGAAGTCCTGGGCTCCGGAAAAGGCGATCTGGTTGATATATTCCTCCACCTCGTCCTCGGTCATTCCCAGACCGTTATCGGAGACCTGGATGGTCTTTTCCTTGGGGTTTACGGTAACGGACACCTTATATTCCACCCCGTCCGGCTCCTCGTACTCGCCCATCAGCGCCAGCTTTTTCAGCTTTGTGATGGCGTCGCAGCCGTTGCTCACCAGTTCTCTGTAAAAAATGTCATGGTCTGAGTACAGCCACTTTTTGATAATGGGGAAAATGTTCTCGCTGTTAATGGATAAACTTCCGCTCTTTGCCATAAAAAATCCACTCCTTCGATATTTCTGCTGTTCTGAATGTATGTCTCCGTCAGACGACGGCTATTTTTCCTGCAACAATGGATATTGTAATACCTTTGGATGGAAATGTCAACAAAATTTTAGCACTCGAGTGAAGTGAGTGCTAGCAAAGCGATCGCTCCGGGGGGCCAATCGAAAAAACGCCGCCCGAAGCCAGGATACGTTCCCGGCACCGGGCGGCATAAACCGCAGATCTCTTTTATTATACCTCCAGCTCCTCAAGGACAGCCTTCAGGGCTTCCTTTACGGAACCTTCCTTTAATACATTGTGAAGCCCGCTGTACTCTAAGAGCTTAAAGTAGCCCATGGAGCCTCCCGCCTGGCACAGCTTATAATAATCTGCCCATGCGGCCTTCCGGTCTGCCTTCATCTTGGTATAGAACTCGAAGGCGCCGATCTGGGCCATGGCGTAGTCCACATAATAAAAGGGATACAGGAAAATGTGCTGCTTCTGCATCCAGAATCCGCCGCCTGTAAGGAAGGCGTTTCCGTCATAATCCCTCCAGGGCATATAAACCTTTTCCAGCTCACTCCATACGGCTCTCCGCTCCATGGCCGTCATCTCCGGCTTTTCAAATACCCGGTGCTGGAATTCATCCACGCAGACCATATACGGGATCTTCATCAGCGCATCGGCCAAGTGCTCCTTCCGGTACTGCTCCGCCTTATCTCCAAAGAAGCTTTCCATCCACGGATAGGTCCACAGCTCCATGCCCATGGAGTGGATCTCATTGATCTCGCTGGTGCTGTGGCAGAGCTCCGGGGTCTTCTGGAATTTATCCGCCGTAAAGCCAGCAAAGGCATGGCCGGCCTCATGGGTCAGCACGTTCACATCCGCCTGGGTCCCGTTGAAGTTGGAGAAGATAAAGGGCGCATGGTACAGGGGAAGGGAGGTGCAGTAGCCGCCGACCCGTTTTCCTTTTTTGGTCTCCAGGTCAAACAGCTCGTGCTCCACCATAAAATCAAAGAATTCCCCGCTTTCCGGAGACAGCTCCCGGTACATTTCCTGGGCCTTTTTCACCATATAGTCCCGGTCTCCCACAGGAACCGGATTTCCCTGGGGACTGGAAATGGATTCGTCATAATAATGAAGGGTATCCACGCCCAGGGCCTTTCTCTGACGCTCATATAGCTTCACACAGGCGGGGACGATCACCTCCTGCACCTGGCGGCGGAATACCTTCAGATCCTCTGCGTTGTAATCGTATCTGCGGCGTTTATAATATCCCATGGGGATGAAGCTCTCAAAGCCCAGCTTCTGTGCCATTCCGGCTCTGAGCTGTACCAGACCGTCATAGATCTCATCGATCTTTGGTGAGATCCCTTCAAACAGACGGGCCCAGGCCTCAAACGCTTCCTTCCGCTCCTGGCGGTCTGTGCTCTGCATATGCTTTAAAAGGCCGTAGGTGCTGCACATTTCCCCCCGGAATTCCACAGACGCACCGGCCACAGTTTTGGAATACAGGTTGGCTAACTCTGCTTCCTTTACCATATCGTCCACTACGGCCTCGCTGGAAAGGAGCTGTCCCACTTCCATATTCTGGATCAAGATGGAACCGAATTCTTCCTCCATATCCTTCTTAAAGGGAGAATTTAAGATCACCGTTCCCATTTCCTTTACCAGGATCTCGTATTTCGGCATCCATGCGTGGAAATATCCCATCTCTGCCTCATAAAATTCATCCATCATATTGATGGTGTTCCGGATATGGGCCAGCTGTCTGGCTGTGGAGACCTGGATATCCGTATTCACATAATCCATGTACGCCGCTTTAAACTCCCCAAAGTCTGCGGCATTTTTCAGAGCCTCTGTGACTGCTCTCATGTCTCCCAGGACCTTTTCCATATCCGGACGGACATACTGAAGTTCAGAAAATTTTTCCATAGTTTCTGCTTCCCCTTTCTTTTTTCCCATATGAAACCTCCCTGCCAGGAGTTTTCTGTCTTTATTTTACTACAAAGACGGAGTTTCTGCAATCTGGGAGAGAAAGATTTCTGCCGGATTCCGCTCTCTTTCCAGCAGATGGGACGCTTTTTCCTACGAAAAAAAGAGGCCCGCAGGCCCCTTTTTTATTTCAGATATTCTGCCGCCACAAAAGCCATGGCTCTGGTGCAGAGCTTGATGTAACGCTCGTCCACCTGGAAACCGGGATTGTGCATGGGCGCATCCCCTCCCGTTCCCACAAAGATCATACAGGACGGTGCCTCCTGGGCAAAGAACCCGAAGTCCTCGGCTCCCAGCATGGGATCCAGGTCTGTGATCAGCCACCCCTCCGGACGGCCGTCTCCCATGTTCTCATAAAGCCGGTCCGCATTGCTGCGAAAGGCCTGCTCCACGGTCTTTGTAAACTCCACATCGTTGTAGACTGCCGGATATCCGGCCCGGAAGGCGATGTCACAGGTTCCTCCCATGGATTCTGTGATCCCCTTTGCCAGGGTCTCGATCTGATGGCGCATCACGTCCCTGGATTCCCTGGATACGTTCCTCATCATCACGCCCAGGACTGCCTGGTCTGCAATGATGTTGGGCGCCGAACCGCCGTGGATGGTCCCCACGTTCAGTGTGGCCTGGGCCATGGGCGAAAGGTTTCTGGACGCGATCCCGTGAAGGGCGGACACCACTGCCGACGCAATGTAAATGGCATCCACGCCTTCCTCCGGCATGGAGGAGTGGGCTGCCCGGCCATGGATCGTCAGCGTATAGCCGTCCGAATAGGAGGACAGGTACTTCTGCTTTAAGTAAATGAGACCGCTGGTCCCGTTTTTCACATGAAGGGCAAAGCAGGCGTCCGGCTTTTCCTCCATCAGTCCTGCCTTTATCATCTCACGGCCGCCGCCGCCGTTTTCCTCTGCCGGCTGGAACACCAGCTTTACCTTTCCGTTCCAGCGCTCTCTGGTGCGGAAAAGAAGCTCTCCCACGGCCAGGAGATTGGCCGTATGGACGTCGTGGCCGCAGGCGTGCATGACCCCGGGGACCTGGGAGCCAAAGGGAAGCCCTGTTTTTTCCTGGATCGGAAGGGCATCCATATCGGCTCTCAGCATCAGGAACTTACCCGGGCGTCCGCTGTCAATGACAGCGATGATCCCCGGCTCCTGGGGGCTCTTTTCATAAGGGATCCCAATGCGGTCCAGCTCCCGCATCACCAGCCGGCTCGTTTTAAATTCCTGGAAGGACAGCTCCGGGCACTGATGGATCTCATGGCGCAGACGGAGGGTCTGCTCCTCCAGCTCTTCCGACAGGCGGACCAGCTCTTCCTGTAAGGTTTCGTTATATTCCATATTTCCGGCCTCCTCTTAAAATCCGATGGCAGTTCCGATGAAGATGGAAGCGACCATGATCACAAACAGGATTGCATAGCAGGGCACCAGGAACTTCATCCACCGCTTAAAGTCCACACCGGCCATGGCAAGACATGCCATAAGGTTTACGTTGGTGGGCAGGAACAGGTTCGTAAAGCCGTCTCCATACTGGAGGGTGAGCACTGCCATCTGGCGGGTAACGCCCACCACATCGGCTAAGGGAGCCATGATCGGCATGGCAACTACGGTCTGGCCGGAGCCGGAGCCGATGAATACGTTAATGAACGCATTTGCAATGAACATTCCCACAGCCGCCATAGCGCTGCTTAAATGGCTTAAGGGGATGGAGATGTAATAAACGATGGAGTCCAGGACTCCCGCCTGGTTTAAAATAATGCTCATAATGGAGGCCAGGACCATGAATACCATAACGCCGCACATGGACTGGGTTCCCTTTACGAAGTTTTTCATGGTATCGTCCAGGCTGTATCCGGCCAGGATCCCTTCCACAAAGGCAACGGGAAGCATAATGGAGCCTAACTGGGTCATGCCCAGGCCCAGGGTCGGGCCGCCGGCGGCAAAAAAGATAAATGCGCCGAAGAAGATCGCCAGGATCGCCATTTCACGGCCGGAAAGAGGCTTATATGTATTTTCATACTCTCCGCTCTCCACATCTTCCTCTCCGCCGAAATCCGCCTCGTATATGGCTGTATTTTTCTGGCAGCGCTTTGCCCACCATACCAGGTATGCGGAAACCACCGCCACATTGAGGATCGTTACGATGGTCCGGAGACCTGCGCCAGAATAAGGAACCAGGCCGGCGATCTCCTGTCCCATAACGCCTGTGAGGGGATTGATGGGGGAGGACATGAAGCCGGTGAAGGAGCCCAGGATCACAAGGCCAACGGCAAAGGTCCGGTCTGCCCGGAGCTTTCTGGCGATCAGAAGTCCCAGGGGAACGAACAGGATCACCGTGGAGATCATGGAGCCCACACAGCCTAAAAGGGCCGTGGCAAATACATAGATCGGAATGATCGCCAGGGCCTTATCCTTCAGCCGGTGGATCAGATTCCCCAGGGCCCGGTCCAGGACTCCTGTGGAGTTGACGATCCCCATCATGCCGCCCATGATGATCAGTGTTACGAACAGCTTTCCGAAGGAGGAATATACCGTATCTCCCACGGCCAGGATCACATCCACCGGGTTCAGATACGTTTTTTCCACCACCTCATAGGTGCCTGGAACTGCCATCTTTCCATCTCTCTGGTACGCTCCCGACGGGATCACAAACGACAGGATGTACACAGCCAGGTTTACGATGAGGATGATCTTCCACATGCTCATGGACTCTTTTTTCTTTTTGTCTGCCTGCATAAGTCTTTCTCCTTTTTTAGTAATATTTTATGATTATTTTATCTTCTTCCGTCATTTTTAACAAACAACGTTTTTGTCGCATGGCACAACTAAAAGAATCCATTCCAAAGAGATTCCTCTTCTCCGCATATTTTCTGTGAACACTTCACAAAGTCCATGGCTGCCTTTGTGATGTAGCTGCTCTTCAGATGAAGGACGGCCCCCAACAGTGTGACATCCGGATATCTCCATCTGAAAAATACCATCCCCCTTCTCTGCTCCGCCGTCAGATGGTCCAGATAGCCGGCAGGGACCAGCGTTGCCCCGATGCCCTCGGCACAGCACTCCAGCACCGTAAGGACGCTCTGGGATATGACGAAGATCTTCGGATCGAAGCCATCCTCCCTGCAATACCGGTCAAACTGCTCCCCCATCCACGTATCTGCATCCATCCGCACAAAGGGACAGCCGGAAAAAGGACGCAGCGAGACGATCCCCTCTTCTTTAAAGCCTCGGATCTCCTCCGGAGACAAGCATTCCGCTGCCATGGGCTCCGGCACAGCCAGGACGGTCTCCTCCCGGGACAGCCGGTGGGACACCAGGGCCGGATCGTCCTCCATATGATAACCAAACATCAGATCCAGCTTTCCAAGCTTTAGATCCGCAACACAGCCCGCCAGGTTCTTTTCCTTCACGGTCACGCAGATCTCCGGATGAAGCCCTGAAAACTCCTTCATGATCCGCGGGATCAGGATGCTGCTGCGGAAATAGGAGACGCCCACCACCAGATTCCGGCTTTCCTGCCCCAGAACCGCGTCCAGCTCTGCCCGCATCTGCCGCTCATTGTCCAGGATCCGGCAGACGTGCCGGTACATACACTCTCCGGCCGGCGTAAGGCTCATGGGCGTTTCCCGGTTGAACAGCCGGGTATTATACTCCTTTTCCATTTTGTCGATCTGCTTGCTGAGGGCCTGCTGGGTCATAAAAAGCTTTCTGGCCGCCTTTGTGAAGTTTAACTCCTCCGCCGCTGCTGCAAAATATCTGTAATTATCAAAATTCAACTGCCGCCTCCTAACAGGTAAACGCGATCCCGCTTCTTTTTAAAAACTGCTTTACGCTCTCATCCCATTCCCGCTCCAGGGTCCGGTCCATGGTGAAAACGTTCATGGATGTGCCCGTAACACAGGTCATTTCCTGGTTTTCATACTGGATGTTGATATAGAGGCCGCCTGCCTGCTCCGGCAGGATCCCCGGAGCATGGGCCTGTACGAACCGGCTCCTGGCCTCCTCCGACAGGCAGAGGACGATGCGGAAGGTCTCCGGCAGACGCTTTCCCCGGATCAGGGAAAAGCATACGGGCTTTATGGTCCTCCAGGAGGAAAACTCACCGATCTTCCCCTGCTCCTCTCCTGTATAGTAGCCCCGGCGCACCCGGCCGTCGATGGTGAACCGGTTGAAGGTGACGATGTCCGCCTCCCTTAAAAGAAATTGATCGAACAGCTCTCCGATAAAAAGCCCCGAGGTAAATTTCTTCTGTTCCTCGATCCGCAATGCGATCATACCTGTTCCTCCCCGGCACATACCGTCTCAAAGATCTCAAAAAAATCCGCCGTCACAGCCGGGCTCCCAGTGACCGTAAGCCCCTGCCACAGCTCCTCGTCCCCGGTCAGGGGGTGCTCCGCCTGGAACGCCTGGTAGGAGCTGTAAAAGGCAGCGCTTCTCTTTTCCCGTATCATCTGCTCCTTGCGGACTCTGGTGGCAGCCTCATCGTAATCGTTTTCGCACCTCAGGATGTAATATTTCCCTCCGTCCTCCACCACCGGGCTCACCTCTCCGGATGCCATGGAAAAGGCCGTCTTTTCATACTCCTCTCCCATGAGGCCGTACCAGAGCTGTTTTTTTATCTCCGGATCCTCTGAATATTCCTTGGCTGCGGCAAAAAAATCCATTCCCTCCTCCTGGATCTTTGAACGGATCTCTTCTGCCCGGGTCCTGTCGGAAACCTGGATCTGGGCCACGGAGATCACCTTGGCCTCGCTGTCGCTGACCTCCAGGTTCATATCCCCTGTAATGGTCTCCACCAACTTTTCCGCCGTCCAGTAATCCGTATACAAGGCCTCCGCTTTTTCCTCTGTCAGCCCGAACTCCTCTGCCTGGACAGAGCCCAGATCGTCCATATACTGGCCGGCCGCTGTTTTGGCCAGCTCCTTTTCCCGGCTGGAAAGGGTGATCTCCTTCTCCCGGGCCATGAGGCTCATGACCTTCAGCTCCTTTAAAAAATCATGGATCTGGCCTGTGAGGACCGTCTCAAAGGCCGTTCCGCCGCCGTCCACTTCTGCGGTCCAGATCTCCTCTGAATATACGTTTTCGTAGCGGAGCCGCTCCGTGGTCAGGATCACCATGGTCTCCGCCTTTCCGTATTCCTTTTCTCCTTTTCCGGAATACAGCGTTTCCACTGCGCCGCAGCCCCCTAAGCATACGGCTGCCGCCATGGCCGCCATGGAGACAGCTGCCCGGCATATCCACGCGCTTTTCCGTTTTTTCATCTTCTTTTCCATTATTTCCGCTCCACCAACAGCTTTAATATCTTCAACGGCCCCTGGTTTCCATTGGAATCCGCCAGAAATCTGGCGGCGGCCCGGGTCTCCGGCCGTCCATTGGCCACTGCAAAGCTGTAATACGCCTGGTTTAACATCTCGATATCATTTAACTGGTCGCCAAAGACCATGGTCTCTTCGGGACGGATCATGAGGCTTTCCTGGAGAAGCTTCACTGCCGCACCCTTACTGACTCCCGGATCCATGGTATCCAGCCACTGCTCTCCCGCCAGGGTCACTTTAAGCTTCGTTCCGTATTTTTCCTTAAACCCGTCCGCCCGGCTTCCCAGGCCCTCCATACGGCAGCCGGCGATCTTCACAATGGGCTCAGCAAGGGTCCTCAGATCCTCCAGCTCCTTTAAACGGAAATGATATCCGTTTAACATCCACTGGAGAAACTCCGGATTCCTGGAATCCGTATAGGCGCAGTCCGCACAGTCCACTAAAACGTCCAGACCGGCGGCTTTCATATCGGCGATCACGTCCATAGCCAGCTCCTGCTTATACCGGGTCAGAAAAAGCTCCCTGCCATAGCAGCCCAGATACGCCCCGTTATCCCCGATGTAAAAGATCTTATCCTTTATTGGATCAAAAATATATTCAATGCTGGCTGAATGACGGCCACTGGCAGCCGCAAAATAGATCCCCTGGCTCTTAAGCTTCAGGATCACCTCGTAAAGCTCCGGGTCCAGCCGGCTTCCCCCATCCTCTGTGAGGGTCCCGTCTATGTCTGATACGATCAGTCTGATCATCTTCGGCACTCCTTAAATTCCGTTTAATTCCTTCAGTTCCTGATACAGCCTGCTCACAGGAAGTCCCATGACATTGGCATAGGAGCCCTTAAGCCCCTTGATATACCTGGCAAAAAAGCCCTGGACGCCGTAGGCCCCGGCCTTGTCCATGGGTTCCTCGGACATGGCGTACTGGAAGATCTCCTCCTCTGTCAGAGGATACACCTCCACATCGGTCTTGTCGAAAAAGACCCTGGAACAGTCGTTTCCGTCTTCTCCCTTAAGGATCACACAGACGCCAGTGTACACCTGGTGGACCCGGCCGGACAGCATCCCGATCATCTCACGGGCCTCTTCGTGGGTCTTTGGCTTTCCCAGGATCTTCCCGTCTATGGCCACCACCGTGTCGGAGCCGATGACAGTCTCCCCGGCCTTCCTTCCGGCTGCCACATCGGCCGCCTTCTGGGACGCCAGCTCCATGACCACCTCCGATGGCACGCTGGAGGTGACCCGTTCCACCACGTGGCTCACCACGATCTCCGGCTGGATCCCGATCTGCAAAAGCAGCTCCTTCCTTCTGGGAGACGCAGATGCCAGAACTACATTCTTTATTTCCATTTTCTGCTTCCTTTCTAAGAAAAGAGGCTGCCAACTGCTAAAAAGCCTTCAGCCGCCTCTTTTCCTCTACGGATCCTCCAGGTCCAGGATGCCCGAAAAGCATTTCTGAGCCCTGCTTCCGTATTTAGAATTCAAATTTTTCTTCCAGATATGCCTTTAACTCTGCAATGGGTACCCGTACCTGCTCCATAGTATCCCGGTCGCGGACCGTAACGGCTCCGTCGGTTTCAGAATCAAAGTCATAGGTCACGCAGAACGGAGTTCCGATCTCGTCCTGTCTTCTGTAACGTTTTCCGATGTTTCCTCTGTCGTCAAACTCACAGTTATAATATTTGGAAAGCTCTGCGTACACCTTCTCTGCGCCCTCGTTGAGCTTTTTGGATAAGGGCAGCACGCCCACCTTCACCGGAGCGATGGCCGGATGGAAGTGGAGAACGGTCCTTACGTCGCCTTCGCCGATCTCTTCCTCATCATATGCGGAGCATAAGAAGGCCAGCGTCACACGATCAGCTCCCAGAGACGGCTCGATCACATATGGAATATATTTCTCACTGCTCTCGTCGTCAAAATACGTCATATCCTGACCGGAGGTGTTCTGGTGCTGGGTCAGGTCATAGTCGGTACGGTCTGCAATGCCCCAGAGCTCGCCCCAGCCGAAGGGGAATAAAAATTCCAGGTCTGTGGTGGCCTTGCTGTAAAAGCAGAGCTCCTCTGCGGAATGGTCCCGGGCTCTCAGCTCGTCGTCTTTAATGCCTAAATTCCGCAGCCAGTCGATACAGAACTGCTTCCAGTAGGAGAACCACTCCAGATCCGTTCCCGGCTTACAGAAAAATTCCAGCTCCATCTGCTCAAACTCTCTGGTACGGAAGGTGAAGTTTCCGGGAGTGATCTCGTTACGGAAGGACTTACCGATCTGGCCGATACCAAAGGGAAGCTTCTTTCTGGAGGTTCTCTGGACGTTCTTGAAGTTCACGAAAATACCCTGTGCCGTTTCCGGACGGAGATATACCGTATTCTTGGCGTCCTCGGTCACGCCCTGGAAGGTCTTGAACATTAAGTTAAACTGGCGGATATCGGTGAAATCGTGCTTTCCGCAGCTGGGACAGCAGATGTTGTTGTCGTCGATATACTTCTTCATCTCTTCCTGGGTCCAGCCGTCGATCCCTGTCTCCGGCTCAATGCCCTTTTCTGCCATATAGTCCTCGATCAGCTTATCGGCGCGGAAACGCTCCTTACATGCCTTACAGTCCATAAGGGGGTCGGAGAAGCCTCCCAGATGGCCGGAAGCCACCCATGTCTGGGAGTTCATTAAGATGGCGCAGTCCACACCCACGTTATAGGGGCTTTCCTGGATGAATTTTTTCCACCAGGCCCGCTTTACATTGTTCTTAAGCTCTACGCCCAGGTTGCCGTAATCCCATGTATTGGCAAGGCCTCCGTAAATCTCGGATCCCGGGTAAACAAAGCCTCTGGATTTCGCAAGCGCTACGATCTTTTCCATTGTCTTTTCCATATCGTCTCTCCTCTTCATTCTGTTTTCAGGACAGCGCCCTGTATGTTCCTTATTTAAAAATTATATAGGACACGCCTCCGTCCGGGGTCCTGGCCCCGTTTTCTCCCGTCAGCGTCACTCCGTCGGAAATGTACTGGATGGCTCCGTCGGTCTCTAAAAGCGCCGGGCCCTCGACCACGGCCACATGGAGCTTTGATTTTTTCTTGACCTGGTCCGCCGGTACGGCCGTTCCCTTTTCCTTTCCTGCCGCAGCCGTCAGGGATACGTCCCCAAGCTCTGCTTCTTCCATGGAAAGGATGGACAGGGCCTTTACCTGGACTCCGCTCTCCTCATCCGGATACGCGGCCATAAATTCCATATAGGCCGCCGGAGAAGAGAAGTCTATGAGCAGGGAGGCAGTCCCGTCTGCCAGTGTACACGCATTTAAGACCGCTGGGGCCTTCTCTCCGTCCCCAGCCAAGCTGGCCGCGTCCTGGTTGAAGGCTGCCAGGTTTTCTTCCACAAAAGCCTTTAATCCTTCTTCTGTGTAATAGTCCTTCTCGTATGTCTCTATGGCAGCGCTGGTGACCTGGCCGCTGCCGGTGATGTACAGGCTGTCCTCTGTGGGTTCAAAGGCCTGCGCCGGGCCGCGGGTACAGGCCGCCGTACAGAATACGGCAAGCCCTGCCAGGGCGCAGAGACATGTATTTTTTATTCGGTTCATGGATCTTTCAGACCTCCTGAGTTGTTCCAGGCCCCATGGCATGGATCTTTGCCGGGCCCCGCAGCTTGGTGCTTACGTAGCATTATCCATTACTGCGTTCAAAATGTCAAGGGAATGGAACGTTTTATCAATAAATCTTTCCTTGTTCTGCTCCACGCACCGGACGAATTCTCCCAGTACCTGGTCCGTCAGGGTGAATGTATACAGACTCTCCACCGGAGCGGCCAGGACGTACTGCCAGGCGTACAGGGTGGAATCATTGAGACGGCCCAGGGGAAGCTCCCGGTATTCTCCATTGATCTCCATGAGCTTCAGCTCATATACGGGCTTTACCAGACGGTTGGGGACCGACGGCTTTAAAAGAGCCCGCAGGGACTGGTATAAAAGCCGCAGCGTCTCCGTGGCGTCTATATTTTCCCTTCCATAATAATCGGCCAGCTCCAGGAAATAGGAGCCATAGCAGGCTGCCTCCATATCCCCGGCGATCTCCCGGAAATAATTTTCCACCTCCGCACCCGCCAGGGTATAGGCGTCTCGACCCTCGTACAGCAGAAACTTTCCAAATACAAAGGGGGCCGCCGCTGCCATAAGCTGGTTCCCAGGCCGTCTCACTCCCCTGGCAAAGGCGGTGATCTTTCCCCGTCCGCGGGTCAGGATCACCAGCCTCCGGTCATATTCCCCCACCGGAGCGGCCATCAGGACCATTCCGGTGACACTTATCTGTTCCCTCATGACAATTTAGATATCCCTTGGGTTATACCCGTAATTCTTCATATAAAGCTCGCTGTCCCGCCATTCCCTGCGGACCTTGACCCAGAGCTGCAGGTTTACCTTTGCATCCATCAGATTCTCGATCTCGATCCGGGCCGCGGTGCCGATCTTTTTCAGCATGGATCCGCCCTTGCCGATGACGATCCCCTTGTGGGACTCCCGTTCACAGACAATGGTAGCCTCTATATCAAAGATCCCGTTATCCCGCTCTTCCATGCGCTCGATGACCACAGCGATCCCATGGGGGATCTCGTCGGACATGAGACGCAGCGCCTTCTCCCGGATCAGCTCCGCAGCGATCTGGCGCATGGGCTGGTCTGTGACCGTATCCTCGTCATAATACTGGGGGCCCTCCGGCAGATACTGGAACAGGGTGCGGATCAGGGTATCGGTGTTGGTTTTTCTCATGGCCGATACGGGGATGATCTCCTTAAACCGGTACACATCCTTATAGGTGTCCATGGTCTTTATGATCTCATCCTTTTTTACGGTATCGATCTTGTTGATCACCAGGATCACCGGTGTTTTCACCTTGTTCAGCACCTTTAAGATGTGCTGCTCTCCGGCTCCTATGTAGGTCCCCGGCTCCACCAGCCACAGGATCACGTCCACCTCTTTTAAAGTATGCTCGGCGACGCTTACCATATATTCTCCCAGCTTGTTTTTCGCCTTGTGGATCCCCGGCGTATCCAGGAAAATGATCTGACCCCGGTCATCGGTATAGACCGTCTGGATCCGGTTCCTGGTGGTCTGGGGCTTTTCCGAGGTAATGGCGATCTTCTGGCCGATCAGATGGTTCATCAGCGTGGATTTTCCCACATTGGGCCGCCCGATCAGGGTCACAAAGCCGGATTTATATTTTTTGTTCATTCAATTCCTCCCATAAAGCGCCGGAGGGCGGGCATTACTGCCCGTCTTCTGACGCCGTTCCGTTATACAGAGGCTGGATGGAGCCGAACATGGCCGCATCCGCCTTGATCTTTTCTTCATTTCCAATGGCACAGAGGGCACCCGTCTTTAAAACCTCCCGCACGATACCGGAAAGGGCCCGCACATCCTCTACTCTGGCATTTAAGATCTCATCCCTCTCCTTCTGGACCATCTCGTCCGTCAGTCCGGAATACCAGGCGGCCAGGCCCCTGGCTCCCTTCTGGGACGGCGTCAGCGGCGTATCCAGTTCACTGATGGTACCGATCACATATTTTGTCATGTCTCTCTCGTCCGCATTGAAGTTTTCCAGATATTCGGGGATCCCCTCGTAGATATCGTTGGTCTCCTTCATATTGGGATCCCGGTAGGATACGAAATACCCGTCCCCGGACCGGGTGATGGCGCTCATACAGCCATAGGCACCGCCCTTGACACGGAGATTGATCCAGAGGTAATCGTAATTTAACGCCACCTTAAGGAGGCGGAGCACTCCGGTATACGGATAGCCGCTTCCTGTAAAGCTGCCGCACCGGGCCACGTAATTGACCTTGGAGGAGGAGGTAAAGCCCTCGTTCCGGCGGATCCCCGGCGCTTTCACTGCATACGTCTTTTTCTCACCCTCCGGCAATGCCTGGGAAAGCTTCTTCATGGCTTCCGGAAGGAAGGAAAAGCCCCGGTCGTCCGCCGTGTAGCTGACCGTCATGTTGTCCCTTGTAAAAAGGGCCCCCATGACTCTCTTAAGGCCTGCGATGATCTCTCCCTTTTTACTGTCAAACTCCCGTACCCACTGCTCCACAGACTGGAAATAATCGATGCCGGCTGTGATCTCGTTGTAGTAGGAAACGTCCGAAAAATAGGAGGTGGCCCTGGAGACAGCGGCCGTATGGCCGGAACTCATGAGCCGCATCTGGCTCTTGGATCTCACCTCGTTTAAGATCTCCCGCAGCCGTTTTTCATCCTCCAGAATGGATTCTGTAAGGATCTCCTTTAAGATCTCAAAGCCAAAGTCCAGTTTTTCATAAAGCACCCGGACGCTGGCCGCAAACAGTCCTGTAAAGCCGCCGTTTTTAAGATCCGGGAAGGCGGTCACAGAAAAGCTCACGCTGCCGCTGTTTAAAAAGATCTCGCTGCTCAGATCCCCGTAGGTATGGCGGGCGGTATCCACATAGCCCAGAACAGCCTTTAAAAGCCCCACATAGGGCAGATCCTGTACCGGAACGCGGCTGGTATCAAAAAGCACCTTTAGATATCCGATGCCCGAGGTAAATGTATCGTGGCGGACCACTGTGATCCCATCCACCTCCGTCTCAGAAAAGATCAGCTTCGCCGCCTCCGGCTCCATATCCGACCGGCCAAGAAGGGGGATCAGCTCCAGCTCCTCCTTTGTGGAGGGCGTATCCTGGTATTCCTTTAATTCCTTCGTCTGCCGCACCAGGTCCAGGATCTCGTCGTGGGAAAGCCCCGCCTTATATTCTGCCAGCTTTTCTGCCGTTTCCGCCTCCAGCCTGGCGGTCATGTTCCGCTCCGGGCTTAAGATCACCAGAGCCTCATAGGGATTATCCAGAAGATATTTCTTTATGAGACCCTCAAAATATCCGTTTCCCGCTCCCTCTTTCAGGGCCTTGAAGGTCTCCTCATACTCCAGATGCATCATGGGATCGCCGCCGTAAAGCCAGCTGTCCAGACACTGGAGGCCGTACATGAGGCCCTTGGGTGCAGACCCGAAATCTGCCTCCCTGTACTGGAATTCATACAGGTTGATGCCGGCCCGCAGGCTCTTTTCATCCAGGCCTCCCAGGGCCAGCTTCCGCAGGGTCCCCTTGACCACCGCCAGGAATTCTCCCTTCTGGTCTTTTCTGGCGTTCTTGGCCGCCACAGTGAAATACGGCTGGAGGATCCCGTTGTCATAGCCGCCCATGATGTCGTCGCCGATCCCCGCGTCCAGAAGCGCCTTCTTTAAGGGCGCCGCCGGAGCGTCCAGGAGCACATACTCCAGTACCTGGAAAGCAATATATTCCCGGGGGGAAAGCTCGTTTCCTGCCTGGGTGCTTAAGGAAAGGTAAACCGCGTTCTCCACGTCGTCGGTTTCTGACACAGAGTAAAAATACTCCTGCTCCACCGGCTCCTTAAAGGCCTTCTGGATCTGGATCTCAGAATCCACCTCTTCTCTCTCGTATTTTCCCAGGTATTCCCGGTCCAGCCACTCCAGCTTTTCCGCCATGTCCATGTCGCCGTAAAGGTAGATGAAGCTGTTGGAGGGGTGGTAATATTTTTTATAGAAGGCCAGGTAGTCCTCGTAGGTCAGGTTCACGATGGCCTCGGGATCGCCGCCGGACTCAAATCCATAGCAGGTGTCCGGGAACATGGCAGCCTTGGTATACCGGTCCAGAAGACTTTCGGGCGAGGAAAATTCTCCTTTCATCTCATTGTAAACCACTCCGTTATAGGTCAGCTCACCGTCCGGCTCTGAAAGCTCGTAATGCCAGCCCTCCTGCATGAAGATCTTTTTCTCTTTTCCGATCCTGGGATTTAAGACTGCATCCATATAGACGTCCATCAGGTTCTGGAAATCCCTGTCGTTGCAGCTGGCAATGGGATACACAGTCTTGTCCGGATAGGTCATGGCGTTTAAAAACGTGTTCATGGAACCCTTCACCAGTTCCACAAAGGGGTCCTTCACCGGGAATTTTTCTGAACCGCAGAGGACGCTGTGCTCCAGGATATGGGGAACGCCTGTGCTGTCTCCCGGCGGTGTGCGGAAGCCCACGCAGAACACCTTGTTTTCGTCGTCGGTGCTCATGAGGAACAGTCTGGCTCCCGTTTTTTTATGCTCTAAAACGAAGCCCTCTGAATTCAGTTCCCGGATCTCTCTTGCATCCAGGACTCTGTATGCGGACAGGCTTCCGATCTCCTTACGCTGACTGTGCATATTGATTTCTTCCTTTCTATTACGATTACGATTGCAGATATAGGGGGACGGCGGGGGGCCGGGATGGGAAACTGGGCCGGCGGGGACGATACTGGGCGGGTCTCAAGGCCGGAATCCCCTCTGCAGGCGAGCCTGCGCCGGGGCTTTCCGGGGGAGACTGGCCCGGCGATGACGATACAGGGCTGCTGCGCGCGTGCGCGCTCCACAGCCCTTCCAGAACATTCATAATCCGCTCATTTTTCTCCGAAAAATGGCTCCTTATTCATGTTCTGGGCGGGTCTCAAGGCCGGAACCCCCTCTGCAGGCATGCCTGCGCCGGGGCTTTCCGGCCTTGATCCCCTTGTATCTACATATTTCCCACAAATTTATCTTTTAGAATCGCGAAGCATTCCCGGACGGAGAAGTGTAAAAACAGCACCGGGTCGGATTTGGCGGCGATGCCGGTGATGCCGGGGATGCCGGTCTTTCTGGCTATGGCCTTGGCCCGGAGTACGTGGAAGTTGCTGGTTATGATCCCCACGCGGATGGATACCTCCTCGTCGGGAGGGGACAGATAGCCCGACGCTGCCATCACGTCCCGGATGGTCTGGCGTCTTTTTGCTTCCCGTTCCTGGATCAGGAGCTTGCTGTATACCAGATTTTCGTAGGTGCTGGCAGACTGCTCCTCCAGAAGCATCTGGGATTCGGGGATGCCGTGGGCCTTGAGATATTCGTACATGGCCTCCGCCTCTGTCATCTCCTCGCCTGCCCCTTGACCGCCGGACAGCACCAGAACGGTGTTTGGATGGACCCTGGCGTATTCCAGGGCTTTTTCCAGACGGTACTCCAGGGTTCTGCTCAGAGTCTTTCCCCGCACCTGTGCGCCCAGGACGATGACGTAATCGGCGCTCTGCTTATCCAGGGAAAAGAAGTTGACCCCCATGGCGATCTCCACACACACAAAGACCACAAAAATGGCAGTCAGGGCCGTCACCGCCGAAACCTCCAGGCGCAGCGAGATCCGGTCCCGGAACCTGTCGTAAAAGTGTACCACCGTCGCAATGATAAAAAGACAGGCGGACAGCACCAGCCAGATCGGTGCGAAGGAGGTGGACGGCCCGGAATAGCAGACGATCACCCCGTAATATGTCAGGCAGAATACGCCAAAAAACCAAAATAGAAATTCCATGGCCCCGCTCCCTTCCCCTTAGTCTTCTCTTTTTCTTAAGATATCATACGGCTCTGCCTGGCCGTCCAGGTCGATGAAGAGCACCTGCTGCGGATGGGGAGCGCTTTCCTGGCTTTCCCCGTCTTCCCGGAAGATCCCCTTCACCGTCACCTCCACGTTCCGGCCGTCGGGCTTCATGATCTCAATGGTCTCTCCCACGGAAAACTTGTTCTTCTGCTCGATCCGCCCCAAGCCGCGTCCATCCGTTTCCTCCACAGTCCCCAGATAGGTATAGTTTTTCACATAGGTGCTGCTGTCATAGATCTGGGTGTCGCTTCCAGGCTTTCCGAAATAAAAGCCCGTGGTAAATTCCCGGTAGGTGCATTTTCCGATCTCCTCCCGGTACCACTCCAGATTTTCCCGGTATTTCTCCGGACTTTCCAGATAATCATCGATGGCCTTCCGGTATGTTCTGGCCACGGTGGCCACATACAGGGCCGTTTTCATGCGCCCCTCGATCTTAAAGCTGTCGATGCCGGCTTCGATCATCTCCGGAACGTGCTCGATCATACAGAGATCCTTGGAGTTAAAAATAAAGGTTCCCCTGTCGTTTTCATAGACCGGCATGTATTCGCCGGGCCGGGTCTCCTCCACCACTGAATACTTCCACCGGCAGGGATGGGTACAGGCTCCCTGGTTGGCGTCCCGGCCGGTAAAATAATTGCTTAAAAGGCACCTTCCGGAATAAGAGATGCACATGGCCCCGTGAATAAAGCTTTCGATCTCCATATCCTCGGGGATATGGTCCCGGATCTCCCGGATCTCCTTTAGGGAAAGCTCCCTGGCCGATACCACACGCTTCGCTCCCAGCCCATACCAGAACTGGTAGGTCCCGTAGTTGGTATTATTGGCCTGGGTACTGATATGGATCTCCATCTCCGGCAGGATCCGCTTTGCAGTCATAAACACGCCTGGATCGGAAATGATCAGAGCGTCCGGGCCGATCTCCCCCAACTCTTTAAAATATTCCTCCACTCCCGGAAGATCGTCGTTATGGGCGAAGATATTGGCTGTGATGTACACCTTCACGCCCCGCTCATGGGCAAAGGCGATCCCTTCCCGGATCTCTTCATTTGTAAAATTTTTAGCCTTCGCCCGGAGTCCAAAGGCCTCGCCTCCAAGATAAACGGCGTCGGCTCCATAGATCACAGCAGTCTTTAATACATCCAGGCTTCCCGCCGGGATCAAAAGCTCAGTCTTTCTCATGAGTCTTCCCTTTCTTTCCGGACGCTTAGGGCCACCCCGTCCCCGATGGGGAGGATGGCGGTCTCCAGATTTTTCATATGTTTTAAAGTATAAAGGTATTCCCGCATCCGGACATGGATGGTCCGGTCCCGGCGCTCCACCGCGTACCTGGACTCCACAATGGTCCCATCCTGGAGCACATTGTCGGACATTAAAAGTCCGCCGGGGGCCAGAAGTCTTAAGGCGTCCGGCAGCCAGTGGACGTACTGGCCCTTGGCCGCATCCATGAAGATAAAATCAAAGGAGCCGGAAAGGGATCCCAGGATCTCTCCCGCGTCCCCCTCCAGCAGCGTGATCTTTTCCTCCATCCCCGCCCTTTTAAAGTTTTCACGGGCAATGGGGATGCGCTTTTCGTATTTTTCTATGGTGGTAATGTGTGCCGTTTCCGGCATGGACCGGGCCATTAAAAGAGCCGAATAGCCCACAGCCGTTCCCACCTCCAGGATCCGCTCCGGCTTCTTTAAAGCGAGCATGGTCTTTATAAGAGCCGCCGTCTCCCGCCGGACGATGGGCACGCCGGACCGGACCGCCTCCCTGGCGATCCCGTCGCACAGCTCCCCGTCTCCTGGATCCAGGGAATTGATATAATCTGTGATCCTGCTGTCAGTGATCATTACTCCTTTTTCGTCTCCTCGTCCAAAATATTGATGATCTCCTTGGAGCTCTGGGAGGTATTCAGGGAAAAGCTTCCCTTTTTCACCTCATAATCGTAGCATTTTGCCTGGATGGAAAAGGCCACATGGTCCCGGATCAGACCGGCATCCTCCAGGAGCTTTCCCACGTCCGCCACCGACTCTGTACCGTCCAGGGTCACAGTCTTTTCCGTCCCCGGGAGTGCTTCCATTCCCGGGGCATAGAAAATATCATGGCCGAATTCATACGTTTTTCTGACGCCCAGCACCAGAAGCACCAGCACCAGGGCGTAAAACACAAGGCGGCCGGAAATGCCGATGACAGCCAGGCTGATCTTATTGATTTCCTTTGTCAGTTTGCTCATACGGCTCCTTTGTCCCGTCCTTTGGGACGGTCGTTATACTTCCATGATGATCGGAAGGATCATCGGGTTTCTCTTGATCCGCTTCCATAAGAAATCGCTTAAGCTGTCGCGGATGATGTTCTTGATCTTGCCCCAGTCGGAAACGTGCCGCTCCAGGCAGTCAGCCACGGCATGGTCCACAATGGCCTGGGCCTCCTCCATCAGGTCCTCAGACTCCCGCACATAAACGAAGCCCCTGGACACGATATCCGGTCCGGAAAGCAGCTGGTTGGAGTATTTCTCCAGGGTCAGCACCACGATGATGATCCCGTTCTGGGCCAGGTTCTGGCGGTCTCTTAAAACGATGTTTCCCACATCTCCCACTCCAAGGCCGTCCACCAGGACACCGCCGGACTGGACATGGTCGATGACCTGGGCGCTCTCCTCGCCGATCTCCAGCACATCGCCCGTATGGAGCATCATGATGTTTTCCTTGGGGATCCCCAGGGATTCTGCCAGTTCCTTCTGGGCCATCCTGTGGCGGAATTCACCATGGATGGGGATGGCATATTTGGGATGCACCAGGGAATAGATCAGCTTGATCTCCTCCTGGCAGGCATGGCCCGATACATGGGTATCCTGGGAGATCACCTTCGCTCCCTTCATGGAAAGCTCGTTGATGACCCTTGCCACTGCCTTTTCATTTCCCGGAATGGGCGTGGAGCTTAAGATCACCACGTCTCTCGGTGTGATGGACACCTTCCGGTGCAGGGAGGAGGCCATTCTGGATAAGGCCGCCATGGACTCTCCCTGGCTTCCTGTGGTGATGAGCACCGTGTCCTCTTCCTTATAATTCTTTAACTGCTCGATATCGATGAGCGTGCCGTCGGGGATGTTGATGTATCCCAGCTCCTGGGCCGTCCCGATGACGTTCACCATGCTGCGGCCCTCGATGACCACCTTTCTTCCGTACTTGCAGGCTGAGTTGATAACCTGCTGCACCCGGTCCACGTTGGAAGCGAAGGTCGCCACGATGATCCGGTTCTGGGTGTGCTCTGCAAAGATCGCGTCAAAGGTCTTTCCCACAGTCCGCTCGGACATGGTGAAGCCCTTTCTGATGGCGTTGGTGGAATCGCACATAAGGGCTAAAACGCCCTTTTTCCCCAGCTCCGCCAGCCTCTGGAGATCTGTCACGTCTCCAAATACAGGTGTATAGTCGATCTTAAAGTCTCCGGTATTTAAAAGGATGCCTGCCGGCGTAAATACTGCCAGGGCTGCGGCGTCCTCGATGCTGTGGTTCATCTTGATAAATTCCACACGGAAGCAGCCCAGGTTCACGGACTGGCCGTGCTTTACCACCTTGCGCTTCACGTTTTTCAGCATATTGTGTTCTTTTAATTTATGGTCAATGAGCCCGATGGTCAATTTTGTCCCGTAGACCGGAGCGTTGACCATTTTAAGCACATAGGGGATGGCTCCGATATGGTCCTCGTGTCCATGGGTGATCACAAAGCCCTTTACTTTGTCAATATTGTCCGTCAGATACGTCACGTCCGGGATCACCAGGTCAATGCCCAGCATATCATCGCTGGGGAAGGCCAGGCCGCAGTCCATGACGATGATGCTGTCCTCATATTCGATGGCAGTCATGTTCATTCCGATCTGCTCCAGACCTCCCAGGGGGATGATCTTTACTTTGCAGTTCTTATTGTCTTTGTTTGCGTTCTTCAAGTTTTAACCTCCATTGCGTTCTGCGCTTTTCTTCTGCACGCGCTGCAAAGGCCATACAGCTTTACCTCATGGTCCGTAACCTCAAAGCCCAGACTCTCGAACACCTGCTTTTCCAAAGTGTCCAGAAGATCCGTCTCCAGGGAATACACCTTCCCGCACTGGGTACAGATGGCATGGTGATGGCGGTGGCCCGATCCCGTCTCTTCTCCGTTCAGCTCATACCGGGCGAAACCGTCGTCAAAGGTGACCTTTTCGATCACATGCAGTTCCAGAAGGACCTGTACGGTCCTGTATATGGTTGCAAGCCCGATCTCCGGGCTTTCCTCTTTTGCCAGGTCATAGATCTCCTCCACCGTCAGGTGCTCGTCCCCGTGGGCACTCAGGATATTTAAGACCATGAGCCGCTGGCTGGTAACCTTAAGCCCCTTTTCCCGCAAAAGATCCTTTACCTTTTCTTCGTTCATGAAATAACTTCCTATTCCTTTGTCTCAATGTCCACGTCGTCCAGAAGCTCCTCAAAGATCTTCATAAGGCCCTCTAACTCCGCTTCATCCTCCACAAATTCATAAAGAGCGTCGGCCTCTCCCTCCCTGGACATATCCTTTAAGATATAGCAGTCGGCCTCTTCCTCCTCATCCTCGGCGTCCGTCACCAGCAGATAATCTGATCCGTTTAATTTTGTCTCTTCCAGCACGTAAAATTCCAGGGTCTGCTCGTCGTCCACCAGCGTGATCTTTCTTTCTTCCATTTTTTCTCTCCTATTTCGTAACGGTCCGGCCATGGTGATCCAGATACCCCTGGAGGATCAAACAGGCAGCCACCTTGTCGATGACGGCTTTCCTGTTCTCTCTCCGTACCCCGGATTCCATCAAGACCTTTTCTGCAGCAACTGTCGTAAGGCGCTCATCCCAGAGCGTCACCAGAAGCCCGGTCCGGCGCTCCAGCATCTCTTTAAATTCCTTTGTTTTCTCCACCCGGTCTCCCTCGGTATTGTTCATATTTTTCGGGAGTCCCAGCACGATCTCCTCCACGCCGTATTCCTTTATGATCTCCTCGATCCTGGCGCAGGTCTTTCTCAGCTTATTCTCATCTTTCCGTTCGATGGTCTCCAGTCCCTGGGCCGTTAAAAGCAGCTCATCGCTTACGGCCACCCCCACGGTCCTGGATCCGAAATCAAGTCCAAGTATCCTCATTTTCTCCACGACAAAATCAGCTGGCCCCATATCCCCCAACTGTTCTGCCGCTTTCCCCCTATGGTTCTTTTCTGGCTTCCGCCATTTTGTCTATTTCAGTCTCGTATTGATGTAATTTTCCATCAATTCCTCTAAGATCTCGTCCCGCTCCACCTTCATGATCAGGCTTCTGGCGCTTTTATGACTGGTGATATACGTCGGATCTCCAGACATGATATAGCCTACGATCTGGTTGATGGGGTTATATCCCTTTTCAGTCAGAGCCTCGTAAACCTCCCGAAGGACCTGGCTGACCTCCATCTTCTTTTCTTCCTGTACTGCCCTGAAATACTGTGTGTTGCTGATATCGCCCATAAATGTCCTCACGTCCTTTAGTTGCTATTCCTTATTTTACCCCAAATCCGGATTTTCTGCAAGATAAATGATCTCATCTGTCAGGAATTCTTTTAACACTCCCCGGACAAAGCAGTTTTTTCCGCCAGCTTCCGGCACAGCGGCCTTTACATATTCCTTTGTATGGCCCACCATGTACCGGGCTCCGCCTATCTCCACAGGCTCCTCCATAAGGACCTCCGTCTCCCTTCCCAGGAAGGAGGCCCGGTACGCCTTTGACATCTCCTTCTCCAGGGCCAGAAGCTCTGCGCTCCGCTTCGTCTTTACCGGCTCCGGCACCTGGTCCGGCATCCGGTCCGCCCGGGTCCCCGCCCGTCTCGAATATTTGAATACATGCATCTCGTAAAAATGGACCGTTTCCAGGAATTTCTTTGTCTCTGCAAATTCCTCATCTGTCTCTCCCGGAAAGCCCACGATCACGTCAGTGGTAATGGCCGGATCCCTGAAATATTTTCTTAAGATCCCGCACCGGTATAAATAGTCCTCACAGGTATAGTGGCGGTTCATGCGCTTTAAGGTAGCGTCGCAGCCGCTCTGCAGGGATAAATGGAAGTGGGGGCAGATCTTTTCCATGGCAGAGAGCTCCCGTACAAATTCCTCGGTGATCAGCCTGGGCTCCAGGGAACCGAACCGGATCCGCTTCACGCCAGGGATCTGGTGGAGCCGCTTTGTCAGCTCCAGAAGGTCCTGGGGCTCCTCCTTAAAGTCTGTGCCATAGGAGCTTAAGTGAATGCCTGTTAAGACGATCTCCTGGTATCCCTTTTCTGCCAGGGTCCTAACCTCCTCTTCCACATCCTCCGGCCGGCGGCTCCTGACCCGTCCCCGGGTGTAGGGAATGATACAATAGCTGCAGAACTGGTTGCATCCGTCCTGCACCTTGATAAAGGCCCTGGTATGGTCTGCCTGGCGTTCAATGTGGAGCGCTTCATATTCCTGGGCTGCGGAAATATCGATGACCGCGTCCTGGGGCTCCCGTCCAGCCAGCCGCTCCTCCAGAAGCTGCACCAGCTCCGCCTTCTTATTATTTCCGATGACCAGGTCGATGGCCGTATCATCCAGGAGCTTTTCTCCAGCCGCCTGGGCATAGCAGCCCGCAGCCACCACAAGGGCTTCCGGATTTTTCGCCTTGGCCCGGTGGAGCATCTGGCGGGATTTTTTATCCGCCACATTGGTGACGGAGCAGGTGTTGATGATATAAACGTCAGCCTTTTCCTCAAAATCCACGATCTGGTAGCCGGCAGCCTCTAAAAGCTGCTGCATGGCCTCTGTCTCATAGGAATTGACCTTGCAGCCCAGGTTATGGAGTGCAGCTTTTCTCATTTTCTTCTCTCCTGTCTAAATTCAATCATGCATTCCCGATTTTCATGCAATCTGGCTCTTGACTTTTGCGGGATGTCCATTTAGTATGAATATAAGAACGTAATTTATCTATATAATGAACTGGGAGGACTTTAACATGAAAACCGTTAAAATTTCTTTGAACTCCATCGATAAAGTTAAGTCTTTTGTAAACGACCTGACGAAGTTTGATACCGATTTCGACCTGATCTCCGGCCGCTATGTGATCGATGCCAAATCCATCATGGGCATCTTCAGCCTGGATCTTTCCAGACCCATCGACTTAAATATCCACGCGGAGGGAGACGCTGAGGAGATCCTTACCGTACTGGCCCCGTATATCGTGGAATCATAAGCCCTTTAAAGTCTGCCCGGAAGCGGTCCGCTCCGGGCAGTTTTTGTTTTAAATACAGCGGATCACTTCCCTGGTCTCAATGGCCGTCTTCACCATTTCATCGATCTTTTCAGAAAGCTTTGTCTCTGACATCTCGATCCTCTTAAGGTTCGGCTTTGTCACCGGATGCTTGGCCACGAAAATCGTGCAGCAGTCCTCATAGGGGAGGACAGAGGTCTCATAGGTGTCGATCTTTAAGGAAATATCCACGATATCCTGCTTGTCAAAGGCGATCAGCGGCCGCATCACCGGAAGTTCGCAGACTGCGTTGGTCACACCTAAGGACTGTAACGTCTGGGAAGCCACCTGGCCGATGCTCTCGCCGGTGATCAATGCCAGGCAGTCGGACTCTTTTGCAATGGCTTCCGCGATCCGCATCATATAGCGGCGCATGATGATGGTCAGCTCATCATGGGGGCACTGGTCATAGATATAAAGCTGGATATCGGTGAAATTCACCACATTCAGCTTAATGGGGCCCGTGTACTTTGCCACCAGCTTCGCCAGGTCCACCACCTTCTGCTTGGCCCGCTCGCTGGTATAGGGCGGCGCATGGAAATAGGTCGCCTCCAGGGTCACGCCGCGCTTGGCCACCATGTACCCTGCCACCGGACTGTCAATGCCGCCGGAAAGCAGGAGCATGGCCTTCCCGGCCGTTCCGATGGGCATTCCCCCGGGACCAGGGATGGTCTCGGAAAAGATATTGATCTTATGGCGCACCTCCACCCGCAGGAGAACGTCCGGGTTATGCACGTCCACCCGGGTCTCCGGATACGCGTTTAAGATCACCTCGCCCAGGTCCCTGTTGATCTGGTCAGACACCACCGGATACTGCTTGTTTCCCCGGCGGGCCACCACCTTAAAGGTAAAGTTTTTGTTTTCATAGGCCTCGCCGATGTACCGCACCACCTGGGCCTTCAGATCTTCATAGCCGTTGTCCTCGATCTGCAGCATGGGGCAGATGCCCACGATTCCGAACACGTGCTGCAGGGCGTTTACCACCTCGTCAAAATCAAAGGCTTCACTGGCCTCGGCGTAAATACGCCCGGCTTCCTTTGTTACTGTAAAGCCGCCCTCCAGCCGCTTCAGCCGGTGGTGGATCTGCTTTACCAGGGCGTCCTCAAAAAGATAACGGTTCTTTCCCTTGACGCCGATCTCTGCATATTTAATAAGAAAGGATCTGTAATTCATATTTCTCCTTCTGTTCTGTAAATCTGATTTTCTGTTCTTCTGGCTCTTAAGCCCTCCGGTATCTGCGGAGCACTGGAAGGAGCTCCCGCAGGACCTCCAGACAGTAATCCACCTCGTCCTCCGTGTTGAACACGCCAAAGGAAAAACGCAGGGTGGAATCCAGCAGGGATTCCCTGACTCCGATCCCTCTCAGGGTTCCGGAGACCCCCGGATGATTGGAGGAGCAGGCAGAGCCGGAGGAAACGTAGATCCCCCGGTCCTCCAGGGCATGTAAAAGCACCTCTGCCCTTACGCCCTCAAAGCCGGCGCTGACGATCTGGGGGGCCGAATCCCTGCCGGTCCGTCCGTGGACCGTTACCCCCTCCAGGCTGGAAAGCCCCTGGACCAGACGGTCCTTTAAGGCGTACAGACGCTCCACCCTTTCGTCATGGTCCTTATAGATCTCCCTGACAGCCATGCCCAGACCGGCGCAGCCCGGAACGTTTTCTGTCCCCGAGCGCATTCCCTTCTGCTGGCCGCCGCCAAAGATGATGGGCTTGATCCGGACCTTTTCGTCCACATATAAAAAGCCCACTCCCTTGGGTCCGTGGATCTTATGGCCGCTGACGGACATGAGATCGATGCCCTCTTTTTTGGGACGGATCACATATTTCCCGTAGGCCTGGATGGCGTCCACATGGAAATAAATGTCCGGACGGATACTCTTTATAAGCTTCCCGATCTCTGCCACCGGCTCCACGGCTCCCATTTCGTTGTTCACATACATGATGGAGACCAGGATCGTGTCGTCGCAGATGGCCTCCCGCAGGGCGTCCAGGGATACGATCCCGTCCTGATCCACCGGAAGATAGGTGATCCGGAAGCCCTGCTCCTCCAGGAAGCTCATGGTATTATAGACGGACGCATGCTCGATGCAGGTGGTGATCAGATGGTTTCCCTTTCTTCTGGCAGCCATAGCGGCGCCAATGAGGGCCATATTGTTGGACTCCGTTCCGCCGGAGGTAAAAACGATCTCCTTTTCCTTTACCTTCAGGGAGCCTGCGATCTCCTCCCGGGCCTCCCGGATGTACCGTTCCGCCTCCACGCCCTTCATATGTCTGGAGGAGGTATTGCCGTAATCGGAGGTCATGGCCTCCACCATCACGTCCCGGACACTGTCAAAGACCCGGGTCGTGGCTGAATTGTCAAAATATACTTCTTTTCTGTTTTCCATTTAAAAAATCAATCCTCCAAAAGAAGCCCCACGGCTGAAAGCACAAAAAGCCCCGCCGTCTCGGTCCTTAAGATCCGCTTTCCCAGGGTCACAGTCCTGGCCCCGGCGTTTCTGGCAGCCTCCACTTCCCCATCGGAAAAGCCGCCCTCGGGACCGATGAGCACCGCGCATTTCTTTCCCGGCTCCAGTCCTCCGATCAGGCTTCTGGTAAGCTCCATGCCTCCGGCTCCCGAAAGGCTTTCAGAATCCTCATAGGGCAGGAGGAACAGGTCCATGGAAGCCGCCTCAGCCACCGCTTCCTTATAAGAAAGGACCGGTCCGATCTCTGGAACGATCATCCTTTTGGACTGCTTGGCGGCGCTTTCGGAAATGCCCTGCCAGCGCTTCCTTTTTGCCTCTTCCTTCTTCTTATCCAGCTTTACCACCGACCGGGCCATTTCCACTGGTACGATCCGGGAGACGCCCAGTTCCACACATTTCTGGATGATGAATTCCATCTTATCGCCCTTGGGAAGGCCCTGGTACAGGGTCACTTCCACCGGAAGCTCCGTGTCCTCCACCGGCTCCGGCAGGATCCGCGCCAGGACCCGGCTGCTTTCGATCTCCGCGATTTCACACAGGCAGTTAGTCCCCTTTCCGTCGCTTAAAAGGATCTGCTCGCCCGGCTTCATCCGCAGCACATTTTTTATATGGTTCACATCCGGCCCGGTGATCACGGCCTCAGACTCTGTAAAAAATTCTGTTTCAGTAAAAAAATGATACACTACCGCTTCCTCGCTGTGATGGAGACCCACTCTCCCTGTCTGGTGGTCTCCAGGATCTCAAAGGCATCGTTCTGGGACAGCGCATCCCTGACCGCCTGCTCCTTCATATCGATGATGCCGGAGGTAATAAAGATCCCTCCCTGCTTCAGATGCACCGGAACCTCCTTCTGGATCATGATGATCACATCAGCCAGGATATTGGCCACGGCAATGTCGTAGCACTCGTATCCCGCAGCGTCCTGGACTTCCTTCTCATCGATGATATTTCCCTGGACCACTCCGAATTTCTCCTCCGGGATCCCGTTGGCCTCCAGGTTTTCATGGACGGCGGTAATGGCGTTCTCGTCCAGATCCGTTCCGAATACAGAACCAGCTCCCAGCTTTAAGGCCGTAATACCGAGAATGCCGCTGCCGGTGCCCAGATCCAGGATCCGCACACCCGGCTTCACATATTTTTCCAGCTGGCGGATGCAGAGCTGGGTGGTCTCATGCTTTCCGGTCCCAAAGGCCGTTCCCGGGTCGATCTGGATCAGAAGCTTGTCCTTGTGCTCCTCAGGGATCTCCTCCCAGGTGGGCTTTATAAGGATGTGATCCACAGTAAACGGCTTGAAATACTGCTTCCAGTTGTTGATCCAGTCCTTGTCCTCGGTCTCAGAGGCTGTGATGGTCCCCTCACCGATCTCCACGTACTGGCGCAGTTCAGAAAGCCCCTCATCCACTTCTTTTAAGATGGCCTCCGCGTCGTCATCGTCGTCCAGATAAAAGCTCACTCTGGCTGTACCGTCGTCCGGCGGCAGTTCCGGCAGGATGTCGATGAACATTCCCTTGGTCTCGCTCTCGGTCAGAGGCACGTTGTCCTCGATCTCAATGCCCTGGATCCCGATCTCATCAAACAGACTGCTGATATAGTCCACCGCCTCTGTGGTGGTCTTCAGCGTAAATTTTTTCCACTTCATATTTTTTTCCTCCGGTCTCAGAACGGCTCCTTTTAAGAACCGCTAAAAAGTCACATGATATCATATCACAGATCGTCCCCGAATACAAGAGAGCAAACGGCCTGCCGCCGGGACAGGGAACGGCCGTCACCCCGCCAGGATCTTCACAAACAGCAGAGCCAGCACGCCCATGACCACAGGCCTTACGATCTTCTGCCCGTTGTTGACCACGAGCCCCGCTCCAAAGTAGCTGCCTGCCATGCAGAAAAGGGCCGCTGCGATCCCCAGGGCATAATCCACCTTTCCGCCGACAAAAAACGTCCCCAGGGCCCCGATATCTGCGCTCAGGTTGACCACCTTGGAGATCCCGGCCGCATCTCTGGTCCCCAGCTTCAAAAGGCCGGTGAATACGAGGATCAGGAAGGTCCCTGTCCCCGGACCGTAAAAGCCGTCATATCCGCCGATCAGAAAGGAGACAGCCAGGCCTGTAAAAAACATACGGCGGAATCCGTCCGGATCCTCGGATCGGTCCGGAGCCTCCCCGCCGCCCAGTTCTTTATTCTTCAGCACATAAAAGGCCACCACCGGAAGCACCACCACCATCAGCGAGCGGATCAGCTTTTCATCGGTCTTAAGGGCCAGGCTGGCTCCTCCCACAGCTCCCAGGGCCGCAGAAGCCGCCCAGGGAAGGGCCAGCTTAAAACGGATATAGCCGCTCTTGGCAAATCTTAAGGCTGCAACGATGGATCCCGGAAAGGCGCTCAGCTTTGAAGTTCCCAGGATCACATGGACGGGAACCCCGGCCAGCATATACGCCGGGAATGAGATCAATCCCCCTCCTCCGGCAATGGAGTCTACAAATCCCGCCAGAAATACCAGCGGGCATACGATCAGAAACTGTTCCATATCTGTCTCCTTCTGTTATTTTTACCCATATTATAGCATGGCCTCCGACATTTTTCATGATAATTTAATAATTTATTCCTTGAATACCCGGATGCGGTATGATATAGTACTCAGAAATAGGGGAAAAGAAATGGCCGCCACTATTTTTAGTGACGGCCGTTCTCTTTGTACCGCGGTATCCTAAGTTCTGGAACGATCAGTTGTTGGCGGCGACCACCACCCGGCGGCCCCGCTCCAGGGCGATATAGATATGGCAGTATTCCATGGATGCACAGATCTTGTCGGCCATGGTAATGATCCACGCCTCCCGGTTCTTTGGCACCGGCCCCAGAGGAAACATATGGGAAAGGATCGCGCTTTTCTCGCGCTCACTGATCCCAAAGACCTCCTGGCTGTTCCTAGCCGCGACTCTGGGATGATAAAAGGCCTGGAAGCCGCCTGTGGGAGGCTTTTCCCTGAAATCATAAAGGCAGAAATCGTGAAGCAGTCCGGCCCTGGCGGCCATTCTTGCATCGCACCCCAGCTTTCTGGCTATATGCCAGGATATATAGGATACATTGATGCTGTGCATCAGTCTGGATGTACTCTGGTGATGGGAAAACGCTCCCAGCTGCATAAATTCCCGGTTTTCCAGGATATCCTTTACTTCCTTTATGTACCCGGGTTCGATCTGTCCGTTAAATGTAAGCTCCATCGGCTGTCACTCGCTTTCTGTAAAAAATGATGGATATTTCCCCTACACTTTTATTATGATAAAGTACCGTGAAAATTTCAAGGCCTTTTCTTTAATTTTTTCTTTCATTTTGAGGTGAATTGCTTATGATCAGGATTTTAAAATTTTTTGGCGTCTCATTTCTGTTCCTGCTGCTCCTTTACATCCTCCTGCTGACCCTGCCCTATGTGGCCCATAAAAAGGTCCCCCAGGAGATCCTGGACCGGATCCGTTCCGCAAAATATTACTCAGAGCTTCCCGGCGCTGAGCGGGCCGCCTACATAGACGACAACACCGATGCCCTCCTCTACCGTCTGAATCTCATTGACCAGGCCGAAAAGGAGATCATCTTCTCCACCTTCGATTTTAACGTGGATGAAGCCGGCAAGGACATCATGGCATCTCTCCTTTCCGCAGCAGAACGCGGAGTCCGGATCCGGATGCTGGTGGACGGATTCAGCGGTATGCTGGATGTGAACAGCAGCCCATGGTTCGAGGCCATGGCTTCCCATGAAAATATCGAGCTGAAGATCTATAATCCCATCCACTTTTATGCACCGTGGAAAATGCAGGCCAGACTCCATGACAAATATCTGATCATTGACGATCAGATGTATCTTTTAGGCGGCAGGAATACCTTTAACCTGTTCCTGGGAGACTATACGCCGGTGAAAAACATCGACCGGGAGCTGTTCATCTATGAGACTGCCGGGGACCCGGAGGCCTCCATCCATCAGTTAAAGCAGTATTTCCAGTCTGTCTGGGAGCTGCCCGACGCGAAGCTGTATACGAAAATGGGCGACCGGGAAAAATCCCAGGAATGCATCCAGTGGCTTACCGCCCACGCTGACGCCCTGAAGTCCTCTTATCCGTCCGCCTATGAGCCCTGGGATTATGAAACCCTCACCATGGAGACCAACCGGATCACCCTCCTCCACAACCCCATCAATGCCTCCAATAAGGAGCCCTGGATGTGGGAAACCGTCTGCCACCTCATGGGGACCGGAAAGGAGATCACGGTCTACACGCCCTACATCATCTGCGGAAAGGAAATGTACGCAGACCTTACGGCCCTGTGTAAGAAAACAGACCTGGTGGAGATCATCACCAACGATGTGGCCAGCGGCGCCAATCCCTGGGGCTGTACCGACTATCTGAACCAGAAAAAGAAGATCTGGGCCACCGGCGTCCGTGTCTACGAATATCTGGGCGAACACTCCAGCCATTCCAAGGCCGTCCTCATCGACGACCGCATGAGCATCGTCGGCTCCTATAATATGGATATGCGGAGCACCTACCAGGATACAGAGCTGATGCTGGCCGTGGATTCCCCGGAATTAAACGCCGTCATCCGCAAAGAGGCAGAGGTCAACAAGACGTACAGCCGGTACATGACGCCGGAGGGGACGTACATCAACGGCGAAAACTACGTGCCCCGGGAAATGAGTGCAGGCAAAAAAATCTTTTACGGCGTGCTCCGGGTCTTGATCATGCCCTTCCGGAGATTCCTGTAAAAGAACGTGCTGAAAACCATGTCCTCCCTGATCCGCATTTTCGGGACCAGCCCATAAAGAAGCCCGATTGCGGGCTTCTCCGCCTGCGGCGGGCCGCTTCTGCGGCATAATTCCCTTCCGCCGCATGGCGATCCCCGCGGAGCGTTTTTATGTCATAGGACGCACTTTCCTATGACATAAAAAAAACGCTTAAGCAGATACCATTTCTCTGCTTAAGCGTTTTTTGTTTTTACAGGGATCTATTCCACCAGCTTCTCCAGTTCCTTCACATATTCCGTTCCGTCGGAGGTCTTGTGGCCCGCCTTGGAGGCGTAAAGCCCCACGGCAGCCTGGGATTTTTTAATGGGCTGCATGGTCCCGGCCCCGGCCACGCAGCCGCCGGGACAGGCCATTCCCTCCAGAAGATAACCGTTATATTTTCCAGCCTTGGCCATGGTCAGGAGCTTTCTGCATTCCTTAAGGCCCTCAGCGTTGGCTACCTTGATCTCCTTATCGGGATACCGTTCCTTGATCACATTGACCACCGATTTTGCCACGCCTCCGGCCACGGCAAAATTGCGGCCGTCTGCGGAAGCGTCGTTGACGCCGTCGGGATCCTCCTCCATGTTCTCAATATCCACATGGCGGGCGTCAAAGATCCCTGCCATCTCCTCAAAGGTCAGCACGAAATCCACCTCGCTGCGGACGCTGCGGCGCATGGCCTCCAGCTTTTTGGCCGCACACGGTCCGATGAATACCACCTTTGCCTTCTCATGCTGCTTTTTAATGAGTCTGGCAGTCAGGGTCATGGGCGTTAAGGCCATGGAAACGCAGTCTGCGTATTCCGGGAACAGCTTCTTTGCCATCACAGACCAGGCCGGGCAGCAGGAGGTTGCCATAAAGGGGATATGCTCCGGCACCTCTTTTATAAAGTCCTCGGCCTCCTGGACCGCGCAGAGGTCTGCCCCGATGGCAACCTCAAATACATCGGCAAAGCCCAGCTGCTTCATGGCCGCCCGCAGCTTTCCGGGTGTCACCTTGGGGCCGAACTGTCCCACAAAGGCAGGAGCCACAGCGGCGTATACCCGCTCTCCTGTCTGGATGGCGCGGATCACCTGGAAGATCTGGGACTTGTCCGCAATGGCTCCAAAGGGACAATTCACCAGGCACATGCCGCAGGAAACGCATTTGTCATAGTCGATATCTGCTTTTCCGTTCTCGTCTGAGTGGATGGCGTCCATACCGCAGGCCGCCGCACAGGGACGCTCCTGGATAATGATGGCGTTGTAGGAGCACACCTTTGCGCACTGGCCGCATTTAATGCACTTCTCCGGATCGATCTTAGATTTCCCGTTGGTCCGGTCCAGGCTCACCGCATCCTTGGGGCAGACCTCCACACAGGGGTGTGCCAGACAGCCCTGGCAGCCGTCGGTCACCATGACCCTTTTTTCTGCACACGCATTGCAGGCAAATTTGATCACATTGATCAGCGGCGGCGTATAATACGTTTCCGGCCGGTCTGCCGCCTCGATCCCATCGGATACAGGGGCCGGGTCTCCCGCCCCGCGGTAGGGAAGTCCCATGGCCAGGCGCAGCCGTTCTCCTACGATGGCTCTTTCTAAAAACACGTCATTGCGGAAGTTTCCAACCTCCCCGGGGATGATCTTATATGGAAGCTCCTCGATCCTTTTGTCAATGGGCCACTCGGTATGGTAGGCCATACGGGCCGCCTCGCGGAAGATCCTGTGGCGGATCTCCTGGATCCTGGTCTCAACACCTCTCATCGAATTATTCCTCCTGTGATTTTTTGCAGTCGTCTCTGTTTTGTGAAAAAGATAACATATCCCAGCTGTAACTTCAAGTTTTTAATCGCATACAATCCGCTTTTTCTTTTCCAGAAGCCCCGGTTCCTTCCATTTATGATTTTGCCCCATTTCTGCCGCAGGACTGCCGCAGCCTGCACCTTTTCTATTGCAGATGGACCTGGTAATATATTCCTATCCGGAGCAGTCCTGCGGGAAAGAAGCCCGCCTGTGGGCTTTTCCGTCTGCGGCGGGCCGTTTCTGCATTAAACTTCTCTTCCGCCGCGTGGCGGTCCCTGCAAAACATTTTTTTGTTACGGGATGTGCTTTCCTATAGAATAAAAGCTCCGGTCCCACACTGAAAAGAAAGGATATGATGCACAATGAAAAAATGTATGAAGCTGGCGGTCACAACCGTTGTTATGGGATGCCTTCTGTCCTTCCCGGCCTTTGCGGCAGAAACAAGGGCGGAATATAAAGAGGCCGTAACTCCCATCCGGGAGGAATTAAAGGCCCTGGAGGAGGAGATGGACGCTGTCCGCACCGAAAATAAGGCCCTGTCGGCCCGTTTCAGCGAGATCCGGCAGATCCGTAAGGAGACCGGGGAGCTGATCATTTCCAAAGATACCTGGAAAAAAGCCCGGGAACTGAAGACCAGGATCCGTGAGGTCCGTTCTTCCATGGATAGTCTCTCCATAAAATCCCTGCGGACCCAGGCCAGGGCCGCTGTAAAGGAAAAAGATTTTGACGCAGCCTTAAAGGCCATGGGCGAAGCCATGGAACAGAAGCAGGACCGCCTGGATTCTCTCAAAGAGATCAACGCCATCTGGAAGCAGATCGATGATCTGCTGGAAGCTGAAGAATAATTTTTTCCATTAAAAAGGAGCTGCAAAACGGAGGAAGCGATCCGCAGATCCCCCGTTTGCAGCTCCCTGGCTATTTTTCATCCTTCTATTTTCCTGTATAACATTCCATATCTCCCGATGTGGTGGTGAACTGGATCCTGGGAAGGTTCTTTCCGCTTTCCCTGCCGTTTCCTCTGTCCACGATCCCCCTGGCACCCATTTTCTCCCATTCCAGCTGCCCGTCAAAATCTGTCTCCAGACCGCCGCTGACCCACTGGGCCTCGAACTTAAACCGGGGATCCTCTGCTTTTTCCACAAGGATCTCTCCAGACACGCTTTCCATGGAAATATCTCCCTGGGCCTCTCCGATCGTCATCTTCCCGGATACGGTGGAAAGCTCTGCGCCCGCCGCTGCCTTCTCAATGCTCAGATCCCCGGATACACTCTCTCCCTCCACTGCTCCTCTGATCGTTCCTCCATCCAGATCGCCGGATACTGTGGCGACCTCCAGGCTCTCTCCCTCAAATCTCGGAATCCGTATGTTTCCCGATACCGTATTGATCTCCAGCTCTCCCCGGAAATCCTCTGGGATCTGGATCCTGGCGGAAACCGGGAGCCTTTTCTTTTCCTCGTCTTCAAACCTCAGTCCTGTCAGTCCTAAGACGATCGTTCCCTTTGATCCATCCGGATCATCGTTGACGATCTCCACCCGGCCTCCGCCAGAAGACACCCTGGTCTGATGGATCTCTTCCCACGGGACCACGTACTCCTCCTCCAGAAGGATCTCCTCGGAATCTGTCACCTCCACGTTCAGATCGGTCAGTATATAGGAGATCTGGATGTCCTCTGCCTCGTCCATAGGGATCTGACGTTTAAGGATCCCGCCATCGCCGAGCTTTGTCCATCTCCATCCATCGGGAGTATCTCCAGGGTCAGCTCCTGCGCCAGAACCAGTCTCCTCCGTACCCGGCTTTTCTGTTCCAGGACCGCTCTCTCCTATTTCTGGCTGTCCTACACCGGGGCCAGCCTCTCCTATCCCCGGTTCCTCCATGCCAGGGCCAGTCTCTCCCGTCTCCTTCCGGTCTTCAAAATGATTTTCCCCATCCAGACGTCCCGATGCCTCAAGGGTCTCTTCTCCTCCTTTATGGCCCCTGTCCACCCTGGCTGCCACCATACCGGCGCCCAGAAGAAACAGCAGGACTCCAAGGGCAGCTCCCAGAACCAGGATCTTCACCGTATGGTCTTTTTTCTTTTCTGGTCTTTCTCCCGCCATTACAGGCTCTCCCTTTCCGCCGCCGTTTTCCTTGTTTTCCTCTTCAAAAAGCGAGCGGATGTCGCCCATGGCATTGATGGTACAGTCGAAGGCGTCCTGCTCCCCGTACCCCTCTGCCCGCAGATCATCGTACCTTTCCTCCATATTTCCAATGATCTCTTCCTTTAAATCCACCACATTTCTGGTTTTCGGGATATCCCTTACCATATCTTCCACATATTTTCTCAGTTTTTCTTTCATGCTGTGCCCTCCCCGTCATCGTCCAGCAGCCGGTCGATCAGCTCCTTTGCCTCCTCCCAGTCCCTCCGGTTGGAAGCGTAGGTTTCTCTCCCTTTTTCTGTGATCGAGTAATATCTTCGCCTGGCTCCAGTGGTCTCGTCTCCCCAATACGTCCGGATACAGCCCGCCTGCTCCAGCCGTTTAAACGCTGAATACAGGGTCGCTTCTTTCAGCTCGTACCTCCGGTCCGTCCGGGCCAGGATCTCCTTGTTGATCTTGTAGCCATAGCTGTCCTGCTTCAGCAGCAGGGACAGGATGATCGTTTCTGTGTGTCCCCGTAAAATATCCGATGTGATCGACACGCTCCCACCACCTTTCCTTAATTTCATTATGCAATATAATACCTCGTCTGTCAATGTATATTTGATTATTTAGTATTATGTTTGCCGCAGATATCCAGCTGCCCTGCGCCTCCCGCGCCCGTTCCAGGCTCCCGCCCCATGTTTCCTTTCAGATCACCGCCGTCTGCGAAAACCGGGATCCTTCCGGTCCCATATTCCCCCCTCCCCTATTTTTGAAAATATTGGGCAAAAATGTACGTTTTTTCCCACAGTGCCCAAAAATCTCACGGAAATCCTGGGATTTTCACCGGATTTCACTGGATTTCTCCTATGGATTGGGCATATTTCTCTTTTTTCTCTGTATACACCCAAAAATCTCCGGAATTTTGGGCATAGCAGAAAAAAGTCCCTGTCTATGCCCAAAAAGGGGCTTACACTTCTGCCTGTTCCCGTTTATAATGATCGGACAGGGCTTCTCCGCCTGCGGCGGGCCGCTTCTGCGGACAAATTTCCTTCCGCTGTATAGCGATCCCCGCGGAGCGTTTTTTATGTCATAGAATGCACTTTCCTATGACATTAGCCGCGGAGGCCTGGATATGCTCTGTACCAAACGCCATATAGATCCGGCCAGGAGCCGGAAGACTTTTGCAAAAGCAGGGAGGCCTTTCCATGAACTTTGATGAGCTGTTTACAAAATGGAAATCCGAATATTCGTTTAACGCTTTTATCCGGGACGGGATTGTTGATCCCGCTCACTATGACAGGCCGCACATTTTATTTATTCTCCGCGATATGAACTGCCGGCACGAGCGGGACCTGTGTGCGGATCTCCGCAGAGATGGAAGCGGATGGAGAACATGGAACAACATCGGCAGATGGACAAAAGCCCTGCTGGACGGTGACGGGGAGTATCCGTGGGATATGTCCTCCCCCAGCCGCGCGGCACAGCTAAGGCGCGTTGCTGTTATGAATCTGAAGAAGGAGGGCGGCGGCAGCCGCGCCTCTGGAAGCCAGCTTCTGGATGCGGTGCAGATGCAGCATGGAAAGATCCTGGAAGAGATCTGTTTGTGTGATCCAGGCATGATCATCTGCTGTGGTCTGGCCAGTTCCGGGATCAAGGGAAATGCTGCCCTGCTTAAAGATCATGTATTGCCGGTTTCAACGGAATGGGCATCCTTCCAGTCCAGGACCTTTGACCGGGACTGGCAGTATTATTTTACTGAGATCAATAAAAAACAGATCCCTGTCATCAGCTTCTGCCATCCACAGGTCACAAATCTCAATTGCAGCAGAGGGCATGAAAATCTATTTATTCCATTATTCCAGGATATGCTCTATATAAAAGAACTTTTTTTGAAAAACACTGCGGGAAGCGAATAAAAAAGCTGCTGCAAAAGAATAGCGGAACGGCGCTCCCATAAGGGAACGCCGAGAATCCGCTCTTTTGCAGCAGCTCCCGGATCATCCTGTTTTATTTTCCAAAAAGTCCCCGCTTCTTCTTTCCGCCTTCCGGCGCAATGCCGTTCATGGCGTCGTCGAAGCGCCGCAGGGCCTCCTTCTGCTCTTCATTGAGCTTTTCAGGCACTGTGATCACCAGGGTCACAAAATGATCTCCACGGATATTCTTATTCCTTAAGGACGGAACGCCCTTTCCTCTGAGCCGTACCTTGGTATCGGTCTGGGTGCCAGGCTTTACCTCATACTCCACTTCCCCGTCCACGGTCTTGATACGGATCGGGCCGCCCAGTGCCGCTGTTACAAAGGAAATGGGCACGGTGGAGAAGATGGTGGTTTCCTGCCGTTTGAAGATCGGGTGCTTGGATACAGTCACCTCCACCAGAAGGTCTCCCCGGTCACCGCCGTTGATCCCCGGCTCTCCCTTTCCGGCGATCCGGATGCTCTGTCCGTTGTCGATACCTGCCGGGATCGTCACCTGGATCTTCTTTCTGCTGGAAATATATCCGCTGCCATAGCAGTCCGGGCATTTCTCCTTTATGATCTTGCCGGATCCCTGACAATCCGGACATGTCTGCACGTTCTGTACCTGTCCAAAGAAGGACTGCTGGGTATAAACGATCTTTCCTTTCCCATTACACTTGGGGCAGGTCACCGGAGAGGTTCCCGGCTTTGCACCCGTTCCATGGCATTTGGGGCATTCATCCTTCAGGTTTAATTCAATCTCCTTCTGACAGCCAAATACCGCCTCCTCGAAGGTGATCCGGACACCGGTCCTTAAATTCGCTCCGCGCATGGGCCCGTTGCTGCGCCCCCTGCTCCTGCCGCCGCCGAAGAAATCGCCGAAAATATCGCCGAAAATATCGCCCATGTCTGCGCCGCTGAAATCAAAGCCTCCAAAGCCTCCGGCCCCGCCGGCGCCTCCGTCAAAGGCCGCATGGCCAAACTGGTCGTACTGTCTTCTTTTTTCCGGATCGCTGAGCACGCTGTATGCCTCGGAAGCCTCCTTGAACTTAGCCTCCGCCTCTTTATCTCCCGGATTGGCATCGGGATGGTACTTCTTCGCCAGAACTCTGTATGCCTTCTTTAACGCCGCATCATCTGCATCTTTCGGCACGCCAAGGACTTCATAATAATCTCTCTTGCTCTCTGCCATTTCAAGTCTTACCTTTCAAACTCTATATAGTGGGAAAGGGGTTAGGCGGAATGCCGCCTAATCCCCATACCTTCGATTTATACGCTTCGCAGCTTTTATTATTAGACTTCCTTGTAATCTCCGTCTACCACATCATCGCCGTAGCCTGCCTGGCCTGCGTCCTGGGGTCCTGCCTGGGAACCTGCTCCCTGGGCTCCGCCAGCCGCCTGGGCCTGCTCATAAACCTTTGTGAAGAGCTGCTGTGCGCTCTGCATCAGTTTTTCTTTTGCGGCCTTGATGTCTTCCACCTGGGCGTCTGTCATCTGATCGATGGGCGCACGGTTTACAGCCTCTTTCAGTGTATTTAAGTCTGCCTCAACGGCTGCCTTATCGTTGGCATCGATCTTATCGCCTACCTCTTCCAGGGCCTTTTCGGTCTGGAATACCATGGAATCTGCATCGTTCCTTGTGTCGATGGCCTCTTTCTTCTTCTTATCCTGGGCCTCGAACTCGGCTGCCTCCTTCACGGCCTTCTCAATATCTGCGTCAGACATGTTGGAGCCGGAGGTAATGGTGATGTGCTGCTCTTTGCCTGTTCCCTTATCCATAGCGGATACGTTTACGATGCCGTTGGCGTCGATATCAAAGGTAACCTCGATCTGCGGAACGCCTCTTCTGGCCGGAAGGATGCCGTCCAGACGGAACTGGCCCAGAGTCTTATTGTCTCTTGCAAACTGTCTCTCACCCTGTACCACATGGATATCAACGGCAGTCTGGTTATCGGCTGCTGTGGAGAAGATCTGGCTCTTCTTGGTGGGGATCGTGGTGTTTCTCTCGATCAGCTTTGTGGCAACGCCGCCCATGGTCTCGATGGACAGGGAAAGCGGTGTTACATCCAGAAGGAGGATATCGCCTGCGCCTGCATCGCCGGCTAATTTACCGCCCTGGATCGCTGCTCCGATGGCAACGCACTCATCCGGGTTCAAGGTCTTGCTGGGCTCTTTGCCTGTCAGCTGTTTTACCTTCTCCTGTGCGGCTAACATACGGGTGGAGCCGCCTACCAGGAGGACCTTGGAAAGCTCAGATGCAGAAAGTCCGGCATCCTTTAGGGCATTCTGTACCGGGATCGCAGTTCTCTCCACCAGATCGCTGGTCAGCTCGTCAAATTTCGCTCTTGTCAGGTTCATATCCAGATGCTTCGGTCCCTCTGCGTTGGCTGTGATGAACGGAAGGTTGATGTTGGTGGTGGTGGCTGTGGACAGCTCCTTCTTTGCCTTCTCAGCAGCCTCTTTTAATCTCTGGAGAGCCATCTTGTCGCCGGACAGGTCAATGCCCTCTGCCTTCTTGAACTCGTCGATCATCCACTGGGTCACACGGTTGTCGAAGTCATCGCCGCCGAGACGGGTATCGCCGTTGGTAGCCAGAACCTCGATGACGCCGTCACCGATCTCAATGATGGAAACATCGAAGGTACCGCCGCCTAAGTCATATACCATGATCTTCTGCTCTTTTTCATTATCAAGGCCATAAGCCAGGGCTGCGGCTGTGGGCTCATTGATGATACGCTTTACTTCCAGGCCTGCGATCTTACCTGCATCCTTGGTAGCCTGACGCTGAGCATCGTTAAAGTAAGCCGGAACGGTAATAACTGCCTCTGTCACCTTCTCGCCCAGATAGCTTTCTGCGTCTGCTTTCAGCTTCTGGAGGATCATTGCGGAGATCTCCTGGGGAGTATATTTCTTTCCGTCGATGTCTACCTTATAATCTGTACCCATGTGTCTCTTAATGGAGGAGATGGTGCGGTCTGCGTTGGTCACGGCCTGACGTTTTGCCGGCTCACCTACCAGTCTTTCTCCATTTTTTGTAAATGCCACGATGGACGGTGTGGTCCTGATTCCTTCTGTATTGGCGATAACGGTCGGTTTACCGCCTTCCATAACTGCTACACAGCTGTTTGTTGTACCTAAGTCAATACCAATGATCTTGCTCATAGTGATTTCCTCCTGAATTTATAAACAATGATAAATTACTTCCAGTTAGTTGGCAACCTGCACCATGCTGTGGCGTACCACAGTATCCCGGTACATATATCCCTTTAACAGCTCCGATGCCACCACGTTCTCTCCCAGGGATTCGTCGTCCACATGCATCACTGCATTATGGAAATTGGGATCAAACGGCTTGCCCACAGCCTCGATGGGCTTTACGCCCATGTCGTCCAGGGTCTTCATAAGCTGCTTATATATTTTCTCCATTCCTTCGGCAAAGGGCGTTTCCTTCGCATCCTCGGGAACGGTGGCAAGGCCTCGCTCAAAATTATCCACCACAGGAAGGATCTTCTCGATCACATCCCTGGCTCCGATCTCATACATAGCGGACTTTTCTTTATCCGTCCGCTTCCTGTAATTGTCAAACTCTGCCATGGACCGCTTTAACTGGTCCGTCAGCTCCTCAATCTGGGTATCTCTCGGGTCCTTCTTCTTTCCAAAAAGCCCCTTTTTCTCTTTCTTTTCTTCTTTTCCATTTTCCGGAGCAGCTTCTCCGTCTGCGCTGGCCCCTGCCGGCCCAGCCGCGTTTTCCGCTGTGTTTTCAGCTCCCGCTCCGTTTTCGGGAATATTTTCTGCTTCTGCCTCTCCTGGAGCTTTCTTTTCCAGTTCCTTCTCTTCCACTTGACTCGACACCTTTCATTTCTATTTACTGCTGCTTATTAAATGTTTCATTCAGCTGGGTCACCAGAGTCCTTAGGGTCCCGACGACCTTTTCATAGTCCATCCTCTTGGGTCCGATGATCCCGATGGTTCCCCTAAGGCCGTCTCCCAGCACATAGTTGGCAGTGACCACGCTGCAGTCCTTCATGGTCTTCACCGGCGTTTCATCTCCGATATAGACCTGGATCTGGGAATCCGATGCCGACGGCGCCTGGCTTTCATCAAACAGTCCCTTTAAAAGCTCCTTCTGCTCCAGGGTACTGATCAGCTTGCTGGCATTTTCCGTATCGGAGAGCTCCGGATACTTGAAAATATTTGTAGCTCCGCTGGTATAGATCTGAAGATCCTCCGCCTGGGAGCCAATGGCCTCAGAGACCTCGTTGAGGACAAATTCCACCACCTGTCTATGGATCCCCGCCTGCTCCTTGAGCCTTGCGATCACTCCCAGATTGATCTCCTGGATCGTAAGCCCGTTGAGACTGTTGTTCAAAAGGATATTTAAGTTTAATATCTCTTCATTGGAAAGCTCTTCATCCAAAGTCACAAAGGAATTCCGGATGATATTTCCTTCCACCACCACCACGATCAGAAGCTTGTTGGCCTCCACTCTCGAAAGCTGGATGAACTTCAGCTTCGTCTGGTGGTAATTGGGACCGCTGACCATGGTCGCATAGTTGGTATTGCTGGCCAGGATCTGGGCCATCTGCTTCAGTAAAAGCTCCACCCGGTCCACCCGCTGGATCATCATGTCCTGCATGGCGTTTACCTGGCTGTCCTTTTCCTGGATGATCTGGTCCACATAGAACCGGTATCCCTTATCAGAGGGGATCCGTCCTGCCGACGTATGGGGCTGGATGATGTATCCCAGCTCCTCCAGATCCGACATCTCGTTCCTTATGGTAGCGGAGCTCAACTTAAGACCAGAATATTTGGAGATCGTTCTGGAGCCCACCGGCTCTCCTGTCTCTAAATACGTCTGGATTATGGCTTTCAAAATCTTCTCTTTTCTTTCGTCCAGCTCCACATTTTCACCCTCTTTTTGTTTTATTAGCACTCTTTATCTATGAGTGCTAACATTTACAGTTGTTACTATATTACTTAAGTCCCCGTTTGTCAAGATATTTTTTCATTTTTCATTGCATTGATGCATTTTTATCATTTCTTCCGATGCGGGAGCCGGAACGGAGAAACCTTCTAATGAAAGGATCTGAAACAGCTGTTTCGGCAGAAACCTCCGGAAGATCCGGCTGTTTTTCTTGACATTTAACACTTTTGTAAATATAATGAAATAAATGAAATTTCTTTATGACAAATTGTAATTTTAAGTACGATCAACAGAGAGGTTGCTTATGAAGAAAAATGGATTCTGCCGCGCCGCCATGGCCGGTACTGCCCTGTTCCTTTCCATCGCCGTATTCCCCTCCCAGGCCGCCGAGACCGGGCCAGGCTTTGAAGAGGCCGTGGAGGATACATATGATGGGCCTGAAAGCCCCCTGGAGGCCGCCAAGCCTGCGGACAAAGCCATGGAAGCCGAACCAGCGAAAACGTCCGGAGGACCCCGGAAGCCAGCAGAAGACGCCGGCGGGATGGCAGACGGTTCCCAAAAAGCTCCCTCTTTAAAGATAACGGAGACAGAGCCGGAGGAGACCGCCGTTCCCGGCAGATCCTATGGAACCTTTAAGATCTCCGCTTACTGCGGCTGTGAAGCATGCAGCGGCGGTCATCTGTACACCTATTCCGGCGCAGTTCCCAAAGAAGACCACACCATCTCTGCCGACCTGGACCAGTTCCCCCTGGGAACGAAGCTCCTCATCGACGGCATTATCTATACAGTGGAGGATAAGGGCAGCGGCGTAGTAGAAAACCACCTGGATATCTATTTTGATACCCACAAAGAAGCCCTGGATTACGGGCTCCAGAAGGCGGAGGTATTTGAGGCAGTCGAGAAAACCCAATAGATCCATAAAAAAGGAAGGGCCCTGTCATCCAGGTTTCCCTTCCTCTTTTTTATCCTTATTTACAGATCCTTAGATCCCCATTTCAGCCTTCACTTCTGCGAAGCACTTCACTGCGAAATCCAGGTCCTCTTTTGTATGTCCCGCAGAAATCTGGGTACGTACACGGTCACGTCCCTTGGGAACTACCGGATAGCAGAAGCCTACTACGTATACGCCCTTATCTAACATACGGCGGGCAAACTCATTGGCAACCTTCGGGTCGTAGAGCATAACCGGAACGATGGGATGCTCGCCCGGAAGCAGATCAAAGCCGATCTTCTCCATCTCTTTACGGAAGTATGCAGCGTTCTCGTGAACCTTGTCACGGAGAGCGGTGGACTCCTCTAACATGTTGATGGTCTCGATGGTAGCGGCACAGATCGCCGGAGCCAGTGTGTTGGAGAACAGGTACGGACGGCTTCTCTGGCGAAGAAGGTCAACAACCTCCTTCTTGGAAGCGGTGTATCCGCCGGAAGCTCCGCCCATGGCCTTGCCGAAGGTACCGGTGATGATGTCCACACGGCCCATAACGCCGCAGTATTCAGCAGTTCCGCGGCCATGCTCACCCATGAAGCCAACTGCGTGGCTGTCATCTACCATAACCATCGCATCGTACTCATCAGCCAGATCGCAGATACCCTTTAAGTTTGCGATGTAGCCGTCCATGGAGAATACGCCGTCAGTGGCGATCATGATGCGCTTGCAGCCTGCTGCCCTTGCATCCTCTAACTGCTTCTTTAAGTCTTCCATGTTGTTGTTTTTATAACGGTATCTCTTGGCCTTACATAATCTTACGCCGTCGATGATGGAAGCATGGTTCAGCTCATCGGAAATGATGGCGTCGTCTGCATTTAAAAGGACCTCGAAAAGACCGCCGTTGGCGTCAAAGCAGGAGGAGTAAAGGATCGCGTCTTCCATGCCAACGAATTTTGCGATTCTCTGCTCCAGCTCTTTGTGGATCTCCTGGGTTCCGCAGATGAAACGTACAGAAGAAAGACCGAAGCCCCATTTATCATAGCTGGCCTTGGCAGCCTCGATCAGACGGGGATGCGCGGAAAGGCCCAGGTAGTTGTTGGCGCACATATTTACTACGCCGTTGGCTGCTGTTGTATCGATACGGGAGCGCTGGGGTGTTGTGATGATGCGCTCGCTCTTATAGGTTCCTGCCTCACGGATCGCATCTAATTCCGCACGGTAGGTTTCAAATGCTGTCTTCATTGGGTTTCCTCCTATTTCTTCGTTGTCCAGTCTAAGATGACTTTACCGGATTTTCCGCTGTGCATAGCCTCAAATCCCTTTTCAAACTCTGTATAGTGGAATCTGTGGGTGATCGCCGGCTTCAGATCCAGACCGCCCTGTACCATATAGATCATCTGGTGCCAGTTGTCCATCTTACGTCCGTAGATACCCTGCAGTGTCAGGCCTTTTCCGATCACTTCGTTCATATCCATCTGGAACGGGCCGTTGGCCAGACCCAGAAGGCTGATCTTTCCGCCGTTTCTCATAACGGAGATCATCTGCTTTAAGGCAGCTCCGCTTCCGGACATCTCAAGACCCACGTCAAAGCCCTCAACCAGGCCCTGCTCCTTCATAACGGTCATCAGATCCTCTTTTGCAGTATTCACAGCTGCATCTGCGCCCATCTTCTTTGCTAATTCCAGACGGGCATCCTGGATATCGGTGATGATCACGCGGCGTGCGCCTGCATATTTACAGATGGCAACAGCGATGATGCCGATGGGGCCTGCTCCTGTAATAAGAACATCCTCGCCCACAAGATCAAACATTAAAGCGGTATGGGTTGCATTTCCAACGGCGTCGAACATGGCAACCACATCCTCGTCCATGCTGGGATCGATGGCGATCACGTTTGTAGCCGGGATGCATACATACTCAGCAAATGCGCCGTCACGGTCTACGCCCACGCTGTTGGTGTCCTTGCACCACTGGATGTTGCCGTTGTGGCAGTTACGGCAGTGGCCGCAGGTGATGTGGCCTTCGCCGGATACGCGCTGGCCAACTGTAAAGCCGGTCACTCCTGCGCCTAATTCTGCGATCTCGCCCACGTACTCATGTCCGATAACCATCGGCGGCTTGATGTGCTGGGTGGACCACTCGTTCCAGTCATAAATATGTACGTCTGTACCGCAGATCGCTGTTTTATGGATCTTGATCAGTACTTCGCCCGGACCCGGAGTGGGAACCGGTACCTGACGCAGCTCTAAACCCGGAGCTGCAGACGGTTTTACAATAGCGTCCATCATTCGCATACAATGTCCCTCCACCAAATACATTTAGTTTTGTTTTGTCTGTTCCACAAGGACATTGTACCACATTCTTCCTTTCATTTCAAGATTTTTTTCATTCTGCCCCATCCGGCCCAAAGCCTTTGTTTTCCATGGTTTTCCAGTTTTTTCCCAGGAAACGCCGGAAAGCGTTTCCGCCTCCGGGGGTTGACAAAACGGAAAAAATATGTAAAATATAGCTTTGTTTCCAATTTGTTACATTTTTGTTACATTCGCATCATACTTTTTTAATGAATGTAACATAAAAGAAAGGATGTTGTAAACATGAAAAAAACAAGACTTATGGCCGGTCTTCTGCTGGTAATGCTCTTTACCGCAGTCAACTGTGTCATGGCCCTGGCTGGTACTTCAAAGATAAATGGACACTTAGACAGCGTAGAGGGAAAGGCCGTATCCGGCTGGCTCTGGGATTCCGGAAAACCGGAGGAAAGCCAGACCGTCACTGTTACCGTCACAGACGAACACAGCGGACAGGTGGCGGCAGCCGTATCCGTTCTGGCCTCCGAATACCGCGGTGATCTGACCGAGGACGGCATGGGGACCGGAAATTACGGGTTCCATGTGGAGATCGACTGGGATTCCCTCCCTCCCTCTTCTTATATTATCAGTCTTTCCTCCGGGAACACGGTCATCTCCAGAAAGCTGCGTTATGCATCCGGAGACGCGGCGGCTTCCCCCTACCGGAGCCTGGTCCCTCTGGGAAATTTCAAGCTCACCGCCTACTGCCCCTGCCGGATCTGCTCCGAGGGCTGGGGACGGCGCACCAGCTCCGGGGCCCTTGCCACTGCCAGTCACACAGTAGCTGTGGATCCCAGGGTCATTCCCATCGGAAGCCGCCTTCTCATCAACGGCCAGGAATACGTGGCTGAAGACATCGGCGGAGCCGTAAAGGGCCATCACATCGACGTTTACTACAATACCCATGCAGAGACAAGGACCCATGGCACCTCCTCCGCCGAGGTATTTCTGATCCAGGAGTAAGCCACTGGTATCTGATCCAATTCTTAAAATTCTCTAAAAATTCATAAGAAACTGATGTTTAATTGAAGAAAAATGGTAAGAATGGTATAATAAGAAAATCCAGATTCCGGGAGCGCACGCCCATAAGCGGTACGCCCCCGGAATTTATCACACAGAAAGGGGAACAAATACGTTCGCATTATGAAAAAAAGAAGCTTTTTCTCCGTGTTCGGAGGGATCCTGGTTTCTGCCGTTATCATCTTTCTTCTATATTATACGATGCTTCCGGCCATTAACTTAAAAAGCCAGGATTTTATCATTTTTCTGATCCTGTCCACTCTTATTATCCTGACTGTAAATTTCATCACCTATATGAAGGAATTCCTGTCAGGCCTGGGAAGCCGCACCAATGTCCGCGTCCGCCAGAACCCTCTCACCGGTCAGATCCAGTTTGAGACCGAGGAGCGGGAACCGGACGAGGTAACTCCCCGCCGATCCCTGGCCAGGCCCTTGAAGATCGGCTTTGGCTTCATCGGAATCCTCATTGTCCTGATGGTGATCGCCACAGCCATTGGCATCCCGTTTTTCAACGCCACCCGGTACCGGGATCTGATCCAGATGGAGACCGGAGATTTTTCTGCCGATGTGGCTGAGATCAGTATGAACCAGATCCCGGTGGTGGATAAGGATACGGCCACCCGCCTGGGAAGCCGGAAGCTGGGAGAAATGACCGAGCTGGTATCCCAGTTTGAGATTGAAAACAACTACACCCAGATCAACTACAACGGTGTCCCCTTCCGGGTGACTCCCCTGTCCTACGCCGATCCCATTAAATGGCTCTATAACCAGAAAAAGGGACTCCCCGCCTATATCACCGTGAACATGGTGACCCAGCAGACGGACCTGGTATGGCTGGAAAATGGAATGAAATACTCTCCCAGCGAGTACTTCTTCCGGAACATCTACCGCCATATCCGCTTCCTCTATCCTACAAAAATGTTTGAAGAGGTCTCCTTTGAGATCGACGACGAGGGAACGCCTTACTGGGTGGCGCCCACCATCCAGTACCGCATCGGCTGGTGGAACGGAAAGGACATCGACGGAGCCATCCTTGTGAATGCCGTTACCGGAGAGGCCAATTATTATGAGAAGGACCAGGTTCCCCAGTGGATCGACCAGCTTTATGATTCCGACCTAATCATCTCCCAGCTGGACGACAACGGCCTGTTCCAGAATGGCTACATCAACTCCATCTTCGGACAGAAAAACGTGCGCCGCACCACCTACGGCTACAACTATCTGGCCCTGGACGACGATGTCTACCTTTATACAGGCATGTCCTCTGTCACCGGAGACCAGTCCAACATCGGCTTTGTGCTGGTGAACCTCCGGACCAAGGCTACAAAATTTTATGCGGTTCCCGGCGCTACCGAGGCATCCGCCATGGCTTCGGCCCAGGGACAGGTCCAGCACTTAAAGTACTCAGCCACCTTCCCTCTGCTCTTAAACGTTTCCGACCGGCCCACCTACTTCATCTCCTTAAAGGATGACGCGGGGCTTGTGAAAATGTATGCTTTCGTAGATGTGGAGCAGTACCAGATCGTAGGCACCGGACAGACCATCGACGAGGCCCGGAAAAACTACCGTACCGCCCTGAACCTGGAGGATGTGGAGACCGGCGGCTCCATGGACGCCCTGGAAAAGGCCGGAACCGTGGACGCGGTGGCCAGTGTGGTCGTTTCCGGCAATACCTGCTATTACTTCACCCTCACCGGAAGCGATACGGTCTATGCCGCCATGGTGACCTTAAATGAAAATCTTCCGTTCCTGGAATCCGGCGACCGGATCTCCTTTACCTATACGGAGGATGAAAAGCCCGCGGCTGTGGCTGAGATCACAGAGATCAAAAAGCAATAGCCCGGAAAACTTCTTCTGGACGCATAAAGCTCCCCCGGAACGGCCCAATGGAAAGCCGCTCCGGGGGAGCTTTTTATTTATCTGTCATCCGCCTACACGGTCTGGTATTTGGCCACGTATACCTGGAAGCTGTCGGTGCCGTAAAGCTCCTTGCCCACGGATATGGTCACATTTTTATCGGTGATCACATACTCCAGTCTGGCCCCCTCCTGGACCACTGTATCCTGCATCAGCACACAGTTCTTTACCTTGGCGCCCCTGGCCACCTTCACGCCCCGGAAGAGAACGCAGTTTTCCACCTCTCCCTCAATAACACAGCCGTCGGCCACCAGCACGTTCTTTGCCTTTGCGCCGTTGATGTAGCGGGTCGGGTTGTCGTCACGGATCTTGGTGTGGATCTGGTTTCCGGAGAATAAGGCATCCAGATTTTCATCCTCCAGAAGCTTCATATTCTCGTCAAAATAGCTGCGCACATCACAGATCCTGGCGGCATAGCCTGTATATTCATAGGCCATGACCTTCATCTTGCCCAGCTGGTTTGCCAGGATGTCTCTCTCGAAATATGTATAGCCGCGGACAAAGGCCGTGTTGATCTCATTGATCAGCCGCTCCCGTTCCATCACATAGATGTTCATGGAGAAGTTCTGGATCCCCTCTTCCTGGGAATTCATATAGATCTTTCTCACCTTGCTGCCCTCCAGGCCCAGGGTATAGTAAAGATCCTTCACCACATCGGATTTTCTCGCGCTTTCCGGCAGCTTTTCCTTTTTGTAAACGATGGTCACGTCCGCCCCGCTCTCCTTGTGGGCGTTTAAAAGGGCATTGAAATCAAAGCTGGCGGCGATGTTGGTATCGGCCATGACCACATATTTTTCCTTCTGCTCCTTTAAGAAGGGAAGAATGCTGGCCAGGGCTTCCACACGGCCGTTATAGATCTTCATGTGCTTTTCCGCATAGGGAGGAACGATATTGAGACCTCCGTTTTTCCGCACCAGGTCCCATTCACGGCCGGAGCCCAGGTGATCCATAAGAGAATGGTAATTCTGACGCACGATAATGGAGATATTGTCGATCCCGCAGTTTACCATACTGGATAATAAAAAGTCCACCATCCGGTAACGGCCTGCAAAGGGGATCGAGGCCATGGACCGCTCGGCCACCAGTTCCGGTACAAAGCTGTCATAACTGTTGGGGAAAAGGATTCCCAGAGCATCTACGTTGGAATTTACCATTGTTCTTCACCGCCTTCTACATTTTTATTGACCATGGCATTGGGACCCACGATGGCCCCGTCTCCGATCACAACGCCGGAGCCCACAGTAGCGACGCCCTTTTCTCCGTCCTTGGGCATGGCTCCCACCACTGCCTTCTTTCCAATGGTCACGTTTTCCGCCACGATACAGTGCTTCACCACGGCTCCTGCCTGGATCACAGAGCCGCCCATGACCACAGCATCCTCCACTTCCGCTCCGGCTTCCACCTTAACGCCGGCAAAAAGGATGGAGTGCTTTACATGGCCGTCCACACGGCAGCCGTCGGTGACCATGGAATTTTCCACCAGCCCCTTATTTCCGATCTTATGACCGGTCATACCGCTGTTGCGGCTGTATATCTTCCAGTTTTCATCAAACAGATTGATGCCGCTGTGCTCCGGGTCCAGGACCTCCATGTTGGCCTCCCAGAGAGAGGAGATGGTCCCCACATCCTTCCAGTAGCCGTCAAAATGGTAGGCGTACATATTTCTTCCGTCCTTTAACAGATTGGGAATGATGTTATTGCCGAAATCGTTTTCAGAATCAGGATCTGCCTCGTCCTCGATCAGGTACTTCTTCAGCACATCCCAGTTGAAAATATAGATACCCATGGATGCCAGGTTGGATTTGGGATTTTTGGGCTTTTCCTGGAATTCAGTGATCTTATCGTTTTCATCAGCCACCATCAGTCCGAACCGGGATGCCTCCTCCCACGGAACCTCCATGACAGCCACACTGAACTCTGCATTCTTTTCCTTGTGGAACCGAAGGAAATCGCTGTAATCCTGTTTGCAGATCTGGTCTCCGGAAAGGATGATCACATACTGGGGATCATATCTTTCAATGAACGGAATATTCTGGTAGATCGCGTTGGCGGTTCCCTTGTACCAGTCAGAGCCGGAGGCCTTCTGATACGGCGGCAGCACATGGACACCTCCATAAAGACGGTCCAGATCCCAGGGCTGCCCATTGCCGATGTATTCATTTAATACCATAGGCTGGTACTGGGTCAGGATCCCCACCGTATCGATCCCGGAATTGACACAGTTCGACAGCGGAAAGTCAATGATTCTGTACTTTCCGCCAAAGGGAACTGCCGGTTTTGCCAGCTTCTGGGTCAGGGCATATAAACGGGAGCCCTGGCCGCCGGCAAGCAGCATTGCAATCATTTCTTTTGCCATAAGTCTTTCCCCCTGAAATAATAAAAAATCTCATATACAAATTTTAACATAAAAATGCAAAAACCGATAGTCTTTTTACATATTATTTGTTTTTTAATTGGATATTTATGGCAAAAATTCCAGTATTCTTCAATTATTGCAAAAATTCCGCCATTACATAATTACTCACATCCATGCCATAATCCGTCAGCCGGAACCTGCCGTCTGAAAGAACGGCGGCTCCCTCCTTCTCCAGCCGCTCCATGAGACCGGGATAAACGTCCTGGGCCCGCTCCCCGAACCGCTCTTCAAATTCCTTTAGGGAAACGCCCTGGACCAGTCTCAGGCCCACGTAAAAAAATTCCTCCTCCATATCCTTTTTCGTCAGGATCTCCTGGTCCAGCCGCTTTCCGGGCTTCTCTCCCAGATAGATCCCCAGGTCCCGTTCATTGCAGAACCTGCATCCATTCACATAAGAGGAGGCTCCCAGTCCCAGCCCAAGGTAGGAAACCCCTGTCCAGTATCCGAGATTGTGACGGCATTCCATTCCAGGTCTGGCATAATTGGAGATCTCGTACCGTTCATAGCCCCGGTCCTTTAAAAACTCCCGGGTCCGGTGGTACATCTCCCGCTCCGCATCCTCATCCGGAAGGATCCCGTCCCCCCGCCCATTTCCGTATGCTTCAAAAAAGGGGGTGCCTTCCTCGATGATCAGACTATACGCGGAAATATGCTCCGGGTCCAGGTCTGCTGTTTTTTTCAGCGTATCCATCCAGCTTTCCACCGTCTGTCCCGGCAGGGCGGACATGAGGTCCACATTGAGGTTGGAAAAACCGGCCTCCCTGGCCAGCCGGAAGCTTTCCAGAAACTCCTCCCAGGTATGGATCCGTCCCAGGGCCTTTAATTCCCTGTTATCCGCCGACTGGAGGCCGAAGCTTAACCGGTTGATCCCGGCCTCCCGGTAGATCCGGAGCTTTTCCCGGTCCACGGTCCCAGGGTTGGCCTCCATGGAGATCTCAGCCGTTTCTTCTATATGAAAGGAGGCCCGCAGACAGTCGAAGAGCTCCTTCATCCACCGGGCCTTTAAAACAGACGGAGTGCCGCCTCCCACAAACACCGACGAAACCGGTGTATCATGAAAGCCGGCACTGACTGTCCTTATCTCTTCCATCAGCTTTTCCACATACCGCCTCTGGATCTCCTCCCCCTGGGGAAAGGAAAGAAAATCACAGTAGGCACATTTTTTTACACAGAACGGAATGTGTACATATAGTTCCATCGCTTCTCCGTCCTCCTAATCTGCCTCCGGCCCTGATGTCCCGCCGGATCTTTCTGTATGCTCCGAGAGCCATTTTTTTAAGAGCAGCAGCTCTCCTTCCTGTAAACAGAAGCCGTCCGCCTGTGTTTTTGCTGCCTGGCAGGCCTTCTCCAGATCCATCCACCGGACAGATTCCACCTCATCGGCCTGGAGCTCCAGGCGTTCCGCCTCCACCGGCCTTCTGTAAACGTAGACCGCAGCCTTTTCGCGGTTGATAAAGGGCTTTCCGTAAAAGTCCCCCTCATACTGGCTCTCAAAAAAACCGGCAAATTCCAGTTCTTCCTCCGAAGCGGTGATCCCCAGCTCCTCCTTAAGCTCCCGTCTGGCTGACTGGAGGTATCCGTCTCCCGCCGGAATATGGCCGGCGCTGGAAATATCGTAGCAGCCCGCAAAGGAATCCTTCCTGCTGCTGCGCTTCTGGAGCAGCACCTCATGGCTGCCGTCTGGCTTTTCCCGGACCACCCACACATGGCTGGTCCTGTGATAATCGCCCCGTTCATGGACCATGGACCGCTCCCGCACCAGTCCCGAGGGATCTCCGCCTTCATCCAGCACATCCAGCAGTTCCATGGGCACGCCATTTAAGACCGCCTCCGAAAGCCGGTTCCCATAATAATGAAGCTTTAAGGAAAAGAACGGCTCCCCTTCATCCATGAGCCTGAAAAAGATCCGGTCGCCTTCCCACAGGTTTAAACGGTCGATCTCCTCTTTTGGTACCCACTCCAGGGTCCCTTCATCACAGGAGACCGGCTGGCCTGTGAAACCGTCAGCCGTATAGAGGAACATGTATTCCGCCTCCTGGTCATTAAACAGGAAGGTCACGATCCCTCTTAGCCGGTAACTGGTAAGAAGGAAGCCCGTTTCCTCCCGGGCTTCCCTCAGCACACAGTCCTCCGGACTCTCGCCGGGCTCAAATTTCCCGCCGATGCCGATCCACTTATCTTTATTTACATCATTTTTCTTCACGATCCGGTGCAGCATCAGGTATTTCCCGTCCTGTTCCAGATAGCATAGTGTGGTCAGACGCATGTTTACTCCTCATCCAGCTTCAATACGCTCATAAAGGCCTTCTGCGGGATCTCCACATTGCCCACCTGGCGCATCCGCTTCTTTCCTTCCTTCTGCTTTTCCAGAAGCTTCTTCTTACGGGAAATATCGCCGCCGTAGCACTTGGCCAGAACATCCTTGCGGACGGCCTTTACAGTCTCCCTGGCAATGATCTTGCCTCCCACAGCCGCCTGGATCGGGATCTCAAACAGATGTCTCGGGATCTCATCCTTCAGCTTTTCGCACATTTTCCTTCCTCTCTCATAGGCAGAGCCCTCGAAGACGATGAAGGATAAAGCGTCCACCTCTTCCCGGTTGATGAGGATGTCCAGCTTCACAAGCTCCGACTGTTCATAGCCCTTCAGCTCATAGTCAAAGGACGCATAGCCTCTGGATCTGGATTTTAAGGCGTCGAAAAAGTCGTATATGATCTCATTGAGAGGCAGCTCATATTTCAGAAGGGCCCTGGTGGCCTCAATATACTCCATCCCCAGGTATACGCCCCGGCGTTCCTGGCAGAGCTGCATAATGGCGCCCACAAATTCCGTGGTCACCATTACCTCCGCAGTGACCACCGGCTCCTCCATATATTCGATCTCCGAGGGATCCGGCATATTGGTGGGATTGGTCAGGTCGATGACCTCGCCGTTGGTCTTGTGGATCCGGTACACAACGCTGGGGGCCGTGGTCACCAGGTCCAGGTTGTATTCCCGCTCCAGCCGTTCCTGGATGATCTCCAGGTGGAGCAGGCCTAAGAAGCCGCAGCGGAAGCCAAAGCCCAGGGCCACCGAGGTCTCCGGCTCGAAAAACAGGGATGCGTCGTTTAGCTGGAGCTTTTCCAGGGCATCCCGCAGCTCCGGGTACTTGGCTCCGTCTGCCGGATACAGGCCGCAGTATACCATGGGGGTCACTTTCTTATAGCCCGGAAGGGGTTCCTTACAGGGATTGGACCGGTCGGTGATGGTATCGCCCACCCGGGTATCCCGGACATTTTTGATGCTGGCAGTGATGTAGCCCACCATACCGGCGGACAGCTCCTCACAGGGGATGAACTGGCCTGCGCCGAAGTATCCCACCTCCACCACGTCATAGGACGCGCCGGTGGCCATCATCTTAATGGGGGTCCCACGTTTTACAGTTCCCTCCTTGATCCGGCAGAATACGATGACTCCCCGGTAGGAATCATAAACGGAGTCGAAGATCAGCGCCTGTAAGGGAGCCTCAGGATCTCCCTCCGGAGCCGGGATCTTTTCCACAATGGCCTCCAGCACATCCTCCACATTTAAACCGCTTTTGGCTGAGATCCTGGGAGCGTCGTGGGCCTCCAGGCCGATCACGTCCTCGATCTCCTCCGCCACCCGGTCGGGATCGGCACTGGGAAGGTCGATCTTGTTGATCACCGGGAACACATCCAGATCGTGGTCCAGGGCCAGATACACGTTGGCCAGGGTCTGGGCCTCGATCCCCTGGGCCGCATCCACCACCAGGATGGCTCCGTCGCAGGCCGCCAGGCTCCGGGACACCTCGTAGTTAAAGTCCACGTGTCCGGGAGTGTCAATAAGGTTGAAAATATATTCTTCTCCGTTTTTTGCTTTATATACCGTCCGCACGGCCTGGGACTTGATGGTGATGCCCCTCTCTCTCTCCAGATCCATATTGTCCAGGATCTGGGCCTGCATCTCCCTGCTGGTCAGCAGCCCTGTCATTTCGATGATCCTGTCCGCCAGCGTTGACTTGCCGTGGTCAATATGGGCAATGATGCAAAAGTTTCTGATTCTGCTCTGATCGACAGCCGTCATTTATGTTCCTCTTTTCTAAAATTTCTTACGCCAAATATACCATTTTTTCCGCATCCGCGCAAGGGTTTCCGCAGGATCCGGCATCCCTGGAGGCGGCTATTAAACAGACAGAATATTTATTTGACATTCTTCTTACTTGGTTTTATCATAATAGTAAGATATCTTCATTTATTCTATACGAGGAGGATCGTCATGCACCCGAAAAAACTATCGTCAAAGAGCATGGACATGACCACCGGCTCCACCTGGAAGCTGCTGCTCTCCTTTGCCGTTCCGCTTCTCATCGGCAACCTGTTCCAGCAGCTTTACAATACGGTGGACAGCCTGGTGGTCGGAAATTTTGTGGGCACAGAAGCCCTGGCGGCCGTGGGCTCCACCACCAGCATCATCAACACCATGGTCATGTTCTTCAATGGAACGTCCATCGGCGCCAGCGTCATCATCAGCCGCCATTACGGGGCCCACGACGACAAAAAGCTCCATCTGGCCGTGGAGACCACCATCATGGTCACCTTTCTGGCCAGCATCCTGTTTACGGCCCTGGGTATTTTCCTGGCCCCCCTCATGCTCCGGTTCATGTCCACGCCAGACGACGTCCTGGAGTCAGCCTCGGTGTATCTCCGGATCTATTTTTCCGGTATCGCCGGCCTGCTGGTCTATAATATGGGAAGCGCCGTGCTCCGGGCCGTGGGCGATACGAAACGGCCGCTGCTGTTCCTCTGCTTTTCCAGTATCCTCAATACAGTGCTGGACCTGGTATTCGTGATCGTGTTCCATCTGGGCATCGCCGGTGTGGCCTATGCCACCATCATTTCCCAGTTCCTGTCGGCGGCCCTGGTCCTTGCGGTGCTGACCATGGACGACGGCGGCTACCGTCTGGTGTGGAAAGACCTTTCTGTGGATAAAAACACCTTAAAGCAGATCCTTTCCATCGGCCTGCCCGCTGGTCTCCAGCAGTCCCTTACCAGCTTTTCCAATGTGTACGTCCAGTCCTATATCAACTATTTCGGCTCCGCCTGCATGGCTGGATGGAGCTGTTATACGAAGATCGACCAGTTTATCTTCCTGCCGCTCCAGAGCATGAACCAGGCAGCCACCACCTTCGTGAGCCAGAATATCGGAGCCAGGAACATCCCCCGGGCCAAGCGGGGCTCCCTGACGGCCTTTTATATGTCCACGGCCATCACCATCGCCATGGCCTCGGTGCTCTGGCTTACGGCCGGACAGTTTGTGGCCATGTTCAACCAGGATCCAGAGGTGATCCGTTATGGGACCCTGTTCATCCGTACCAACAGTACCCTGACCTTCACCTGCTGCGCCACACAGATCTTTTCCGGATCTCTGCGGGGAGCCGGGGATTCCAGGACTCCCATGTTCATCATGCTCTTTTCCTATGTGCTGTTCCGGCAGATCTACCTGTTCGTTATCACACAATTCATCAACACTCCGGCCGTGGTGGGCTTCGGCTATCCCCTGGGCTGGATGATGTGCTCTCTCCTCACCGCCCTCTTTTATTTCTTTGGCGGCTGGGAAAAACGGATCCACTGATTCAGCTTCCCCTGAGCACCTGGTCCAGGATATGGGCCAGGGGCTCCATGGCATTTCTCGCTTCTTCATACGTGTTCGTCTGGGCGCCCACCTCAATGAGGGCCGAGCGCGCCCGGACGTGCTGGTTATACCGCAGTCCCTTGAGATAGATCTTTCTCGTAAATCCCGGATACATTCCCGCAGCCTTAAGCTGCATCTGAAAACTGAACGCCAGGTTGGCCTCCCGGTTGGGATTTGGCAGATATTCGATGGGACCGTCCGGCGTCTGGGAGGTTCCGTTGAAAAACATGATCTTTGCCGTGGGCTTCCCGTTGATCTCCGTCACCAGGCGGGTCCCCTCAGCCACCCCGTCCCGGTGGAGGTCCAGCACCACCTCAATGGAAGGATATTTCTGCAGGATCCCCTGGATCCCCTCCAGGGCATATGTATAGGCCCGGCTCCGGTCCAGCTTCCCGTCCCGGTAGTCATAAACGCCGTCGTCATGGATCACAGAATATCCCTTCCCCTCCAGAAGCTCTGAAAGGTATGCGCCTACTCCAGTGATGGTGGCCTCCGGATTTTCCGGATAATCGGAAAAGGTCTCCTGGGAATGGGTGTGATAGATCAGGATCTGCGGTTCCTTTGGAGCCGTCTGCGCCGTGCTGCCGTCCTGTCCATTCCCCAGGTCCAGGGAAAGATCCATAGACAGAAAATGCTCCGCGTCCATAAGCTCCCGGCCTGCGGTCGTGGTGGGATGGATGCTGTAAAAATTCTGCATCATATAGTCATAATCTGCCAGCTTTTCCATGCGGATCCCCAGCCCTGGAAAACGGCCTCCCGCCGTCCCGGCCAGGGCCTGGGAAGAACCGGCAGCCTCACCTTCCTCTGGACTGGCTTCCCCGTTTCCCTGGACCTGGCCGGGGGCTTCATGGGTCTGTCCGGCACCTTCGGCTCCCGCCTGGTCTGCATCTTTCGGCCTCCCGGCTTCTTCCCGTCTCCCGGCCTCTCCGGTCTCCTGCTGAGCTCCTTTGCCGGGATCTGCTCCCTCTCTCCGGGCCGTCATCTTTTCATAGGCCGGATCTGCCGCCGGTGCCGTTTCCGTCTCCATGGATCTCAGATAGGAAAACAGAACCGGCTCCAGCGCTGCCGGACCGCTTCTTTCCTTCTGTCTCCCTGCCGCCGGGATCCATTCCTTCATCACAGTCCGGGCCATGGAAAGGCCGTACTGGTCTCCGTATCTGGAGACTGCCGCCCCCAGCCAGTCCCGGCTTCCCACTGCCAGGGCCGCCATAAGGAAAAGGACTGCTGCGGCCGCAAAAAACGGGCGGTCTGCCCGTATGGCCCGTTTGATATAATACCATCTGCGTCTCATGGCTGCCGCCCGTTTTTCCTTCTTTCTTTTATTCTATGAGGGACGCCCTCCCTTCATCACCAGAAAACAGCCGTCACCCGTTCCCTCCAAACAGGGCCATGTGGATGGCCTCGGAGATGGTAAAGCTGAGATTCTCCACCCGCTCATCGATGTTGTGGGGCGTCACGTACATGGGGCCGATCTGGGGCTCCAGCACCTCCCGGATCAGCTGGTACTGGTCCCTGCCGTCCATGTGCTCCACCATATCCCCATATCCGGCTTCCCCGCCCTCCTTCAAGGCCGCCACCAGGGCTCCCACCGTGTCGTGGACAATGGCCGCAGCCCCCACCACCGTAGGCACGCCGATGGCGATCACCGGCACTCCCAGAGTCTCCCGGGTCAGGCTGTTCCTGTGGTTTCCCACGCCGGAGCCCGGATGGATCCCCGCATCGGAAAGCTGGATCGTAACGCCCAGCCGCCGGACGCTTCGGGCCGCCAGGGCGTCCACCGCCAAAACTGCATCCGGTCTCGTCTCCGCGATCACTCCCTTCAGGATCTCCGCCGTCTCCATCCCCGTCTGGGCCATGACGCCGGGAATGATCCCGCTCAGGGCCGGATATTTTTTTCCTCCCGCAAATTCCTCCCCACAGCCGCCGGTGAGATGCCGGGTCATCTGGAGATGCTTCAGCACCAGAGGGCCCAGGGCGTCGGGTGTGGCGTTCTCGTTTCCCAGCCCCACCGCCAGTATGGACGGCGCTCTTCCATTTCCGCCTGTTCCGATCTGATGAAGGGCCAGAAGACCAGAGATCCTGGCCGCCAGCTCCTCGGATACCTCCCGGTGGAAATCTTCATCCCGCTCCGCCAGGGCCAATGCCTCCAGCGTTACATAGGTCCCCATGGGCTTTCCCATGTTCCCGGCCCCCTCCTCTGTCTTTATGACCACCTCCGTCAGATGGATGCCCGCCTCTTCCTTTTCCCATTCTCTGAGAGACACGCCGGGGATCTCTCCTCCGTCGCCCGGGAAGCTCTCCCTTTCCTCCACTGCCAGGTCGGTGTATATGCTTTTTTTCCACTGTTCCATGACCGATCTCTCCTTTTTCCGTTCTTCCTGCGGGCCGGTCGGAAATTTTTTTCCGCAAAAGCCCCGCTCACTTCTGGATCATGTTCCTGCGTCTGAATACCACAATCTTTTTCTATTTTTCCTCGAAAAATACATTTTATGTATTGACATCCCGGGAATAATCCGATAGAATACAAGAGTATGTTTACATTGAACTGTCCGTGTCCAGACTTTGATGCAAAACAAACAGCGAATATTTTTTAATCATAGTGGAGGTGTACAGATTGGCTAATATCAAATCTGCAAAGAAAAGAATCTTAGTAGCTGAAACAAAGGCTGCCAGAAACAAAGCGATCAGATCTAAGGTAAAAACTTATGTGAAAAAGGTTGAAGCTGCAATTACCGCCGGTGACAAGGCTGCTGCACAGGCTGCGCTCATTGCTGCTACAAGCGAAATCGACAAGGCTACTTCCAAGGGCGTATATCACAAGAATACTGCTTCCAGAAAAGTATCCCGTTTGTCCAAAGCTGTAAGCGCTATGGCTTAATAAGAAGGCTGGATATCTTAATTTATAAATTCGTAAAGTAAAAACGCTTTTCCGTGTGGTGTGTCGGAAAAGCGTTTTTTTATTGCTTTTTTCTATGTCCTCCGCGCAATCAGAAGCTCCACCGCCAGGCGGTCTGACAGACGGCCGGTCTTCACCGCCTCCTCTGTCTCCACGCAGAGCGTGACCCAGGAAAGGATCTGATCTCTTGTGAAGGCCCTGGCCTGGGCCGTAAGCTTTCCCACGGCAAAGGGAGGCACCTTAAGGGCCGAGGCCATGGCCCCCTTATCCTTTCCCGCGGCAGTCAGCTCCTTGATCTGCAGGAGCTGGTTGAACTGCCTGGCAATGAGGAACAGGATCCGCATGGGCGGCTCCTTTAAGGTCAGGAGGTCCTCATAAAGGTCCATGGCCTTCTTCGTGTTCCCGGCTACAATGGCCGCCACCATATCAAAGACCCGGCTGGTCACATGGACCGTTCCCACTGCGTCCACGTCCTCTTTTGTGATCACGTCCCGGCCCATGGTATAGCATACCAGCTTTTCCAGCTCCATCCGGATGTTTTCCATATCATCCCCGGTGCGCTCCAGGAAGTATTCCATCACCGGACGGCTGATCTTTCTTCCGTCCCGGCCCAGGATCCCGGCGGCCCACCGCATGAGCTGGGCCGTATCCTGCTTATTGAGCTCCGCCGCGTAGCCCAGCTCCTTTACCCTTTTATAGAGCCGGTTCCTCTTATCCACCTCGCTCTCGGCAAAGACCAGACAGGTGGTATCTGGCATCTGGGGCAGGTACGCCGCCAACTCCTCCTGGGCGCTCTTAAAAAAGCCGCTGCCGTCCACCAGGATCAGCCGCCGGTCTGCAAAAAACGGCATGGTATCCGCCAGGCTGATGATCTCCTTCACATCTGGGTTTTTTCCCTCAAAATAGTTGAAGTTCATGGTATCGCCGCCGGTGATGGCCTCCCGCAGCTTCTTTTTATAGCTGCCCACCAGAAACGGCTCGTCCCCGTAGAGCAGATAGATCTTTTTAAAGGATTTCTCTTTTATATCCTGATTCAGTGTCTGCATGGCATACTTCCTTCATCTTCTTACTGGCCCGGCTGCTCCCGGACTCCCGTGACCGTCTGACGGATGATGCTTTCCATCATTTCCATGCTCAGCTGGCCTGCGGCATAGCCGAATACATTTCCATCCCGGTCAATCATAAAGGTGGTGGGGTAGGAAAAAACGCCGTATGTCATAAACAGCTCTCCGCCTTCGTCCATGACCACCGGGTAGGTATAACCGTTTTCCTCCAGGAACCGGGCGATCTCCTCCCTGGAGCCCTCGTCTCCATAATCCGGAGCCGCAACTCCCAGGATCACCACCTCTGGATCCTCCTCCGCCTGGTATTTCTCATAAAGCTTCTGGATATCCGGCATCTCCCGCCTGCAGGGCGGACACCAGGTAGCCCAGAAGTTTAAAAATACTGTCTTTCCCTTATAATCTGAAAGGGTATGGGAATTTCCAAACTGGTCCGTAAGGGTAAAATCCACTGACGGAAGCGTATCCGCACCGGCTCCAGAGCCTTCCCCGGCCGTTTCCTCCGGGCCTTTTGCTGCCACCGTCTCTCCGGCGCTCTCCAGGGTCTCTCCGGTCTCCGGTCCATCCCCCGGCTTTCCGGTTCCCCCAGCCGTCTCTCCGGCTGCCCCTGGATCTGTCGTTTCTCCAGCCTCCTCCTGCTCTTTGCCGACGGTCCCGGCTCCGGTCTGGGGACTGGAAAGATATCCGGTGATGGAATTCATCTTTCCCGTAAACATCATCACGCCCATGAGGATCATCAGCACGGCTCCGGCCCTGGCTGCATAGGTGACCACATTCCCATGGCGTTTGAACACATCCAGAAGCGTGGTGGAAAACATCCCCACTGCCAGGAATGGAAGGACGAACCCGGCCGTATAAACTCCGATCAGGAGAAAGCCCCTGGCCTGGGTGGCCGCCGACGCTGCCATCAAAAGAACGCTGGCCAGAGCCGGTCCCACACAGGGCGTCCATGCAAAGCTGAAGGTAAAGCCCAGCAGAAAGGCTGTTACAGGAGACATGGCAGCCGTTCCCACAGAAAACGGCAGCCGGTGCTCCCTGGAAAGGAGCCTGGATGGTCCGAAGATCCCCAGCTGGTAAAGGCCGAAGCCAGCAACAAAAATCCCTCCGATCCTGGCGAACATGGCCTGGTTCCCCTTAAAGAACCGGCCCAGGGCCGAGCCTCCCAGCCCCAGGATAAAAAATGCCGAGCTGACCCCCAGCACAAAAAATACGGTGTGGAGCATCACTTTCTTCCGCTCATATGTGATCCGTCCGTCCTCTCCGCGCCTTGCGGTCCCTCCGGACAGATATCCGATATAAAGGGGCAGGAGCGGCAGTACGCATGGCGAGAAAAAGCTCAGCAGTCCCTGTAAAAATACAGTCAGCACCGGCACGCTGATGTCCATTGAAAATCCCATGATCTTTCCTCCATAAATAATATGATATCCACAGGGGCAGAGAGCTTCCGCCCCCGATGTCATGATATTAAAGATATCAGATACCCTTCCGGCTGTCAAGATATCCGGAAATATCCATGGTACGGCCGTCGGTCCAGACCATGACGGCTCCCCGCTCCCGGGTGTCCCAGATCCGGGCCCCCTGTTCCTTAAGGGCCTTTACGACCTCCGGAGACGGATGGCCGTACCGGTTCTCCCGGCCGCAGGAGAGTACCGCAAAGGCCGGATCCACAGCCTTCAGAAACTCCTGGCCGGAGGAGGTTCCCGATCCGTGATGGGCGGCCTTCAGCACCGTCACCGGGGCCAGCAGGCCGGCCTCCCTCATCTTTTCCTCCCCCTCCTTTCCCACATCCCCCGTCAGCAGCAGACGAAAATCCCCATACTGGATCTCTGTCACCAGCGATTCATCGTTCCGGTCCCCATAGTCCCCTCCCTCCGGCGGCGAAAGGCAGCGGATCGAAACCTCCGGTCCCAGGATCCCGGAAAACTCATCTCCCCGTTTTCCGTAGACCACCGGGATCCCACGGCTGTCTGCCAGGCAGGCCAGCTCTGCATAAACATCCTTTCCCTTTCCCGGCTCCGGCATCACCAGCGTGCCGATGCGGATCCCGCAGCCCGGCTCCTCCAGCGCATACCGGATCCCGCTTATGTGATCCCAGTCTCCATGGCTGATGAATACTGTATCCAGCCGGTCCACGCCCCGGCTTTTTAAAAAGGGCACCAGACAGTCCTTTCCCAGTTCCTTTTCCTGGCTGCTGCCGCAGTCCATCAGCATGGTCCTTCCTCCGCAGGACAGAAAGATCCCATCCCCCTGGCCCACATCCAGAAATACGGCAGACAGCCCCTTCCGGGGCGGCGAAAAAAAGAAAAACACGCTCCCGGCCCAGAAAAGACACAGGATCAGGAAAGCCTGGGGCCGGCTCCGCCTCTGTTCCAGGATCCGGGAAGCCAGAAGGATCCCCAGAAAAGCTCCGGCCAGAAACAGGACCATGGCCGCCAGAGACGGCCTCCCAACCACCAGGCTGGCCCCTGGAAGCCTCTGTGTCCCCTCTCCCATGGCCTTATAAAGTCCCAGGATATAGTGGGCCCCTCCCAGAAGGGCGGCTCCCGCCTTCATGGAAAATAAGGAAGCCGCCAGTCCCAGCAGGCCAGAAACCACCACATACGTCATCAGAGGGATCACTAACAGATTCAGAAAGATCCCGTATAGCGGAAGCTCAAAGGAGTGATACAGGACGGCGGGAGCCGTGGCCGCCTGGATAGAGGCGCTCACAAGAAGCGTCTGGAATAAGCCGCGGGCTTTAAAGCGCCGGATGAGGAAGCCGCCGGGAAAGGCCACGGCTCCTGCTGCAAGAAAGGAAAGCTGGAAGGACGCCTGGGTCAGGAGACAGGGCCGGGACCACAAAAGCGCCAGGGCTGGAATACACAAGGCTGACATAAGGTCATAGGTCCGGCCCAGAAAGGCTGCCAGAAAAGAGAGCCCGCACATGGCCGCAGCCCGCACCACCGACGGCCCGAAGCCGGTCATGAGCCCATAGCAGAACAGAAAGGCTCCCGCTGCCCCGCCGGCCGCCGCAAACCCAAAGCCGCACCTTCTTAAGGCCTTCCACAGTCCAAGTCCAAGGATGGACACATGGAGACCGCTGATGGCCAGCACATGAGAGATCCCGTTTTTCCGGTATAACTCGTAAAGCGCCTGGTCCATATCAGACCGGTTTCCTAAGAGCACTGCCTTCAGGATCCCTCCATCTGTATCGGAAGCCAGCTGGTCCAGACGTCTTTCCAGACAGAGCCGTATCTGACAGATCCCCTCCCGGAACCGGCTGTATCCGGGGCCAGCCGGCGCTGTCCGGTCTGCCCGGAAGATCCCGCCGATCCCCTTCGCCCGGCAGAAGGACCTGTGATCGAAGCCGCCTGGATTCCGTTCCGGCTCCGGAGCCTCCATGGTCCCCTCTGCCCGGATCCTCATTCCTATTTTCAGTCCATCTGCCCGATCCGTATAGCAGTACATGCGCCGGGGGATCCTGCTGGCTTCCGGTCCGTACTCCTCACAGCCGGATACCATGAGCCGGTATCCGTAGTCTGTCTCTCCGATCTCCTCCACCTGGGCGGCTATGATCAGGGACTCCTCTCCCCGCTCTGCGGCCGTCTGCTCCTCCAGGATCCGTTCCCGGATCTCCAGCTTCATACGGCCAAAGCCCAGAAGGATACATCCGGCCGCTGTCAGTCCATACCGGAGCCATGGTCCCGCCTTTCCGTGTAAAAAAAGAGCCGGCGTCCCGCCTCCGCCCCCTGCTCCTCCCCTCCGGAAGCTTCCGGACAGGGCGCAGCAAAGGACAGCCAGCATGGCTGCCAGCCAGAAAAACCCCTGGTCTGCTGTAAGAAAAAGGGCCATCGTCTCTCCAAGTACCAGTCCCCCCGTTGCATACAGCAAAGGCCTGTTAATTTTTTTCTCCTCCCTCCATGTATTCAAAATTTCTCTCAAACACCGTATTTAAAGGGATCTTGTCGCGGAAGACCGCGTCCTGGGAGCCATTGATGCGGATCTGCACCCGGCTGACCGTGGGAAGTTCTGAAAGTGAATTCACGATCGAATAAATGGGAATATATTCCCTCACCTCCAGGCTATTGTTCAAAAATGCGGAATCCAGATTGATGGAGCAGACGGATTCACTCACCATCACGTTTAAAAGCTTCATATCCGGGGGAAGCGTCGGATATGAATCCGGCTCCCTGGGCCCCTCGATCAGCTGCTCTACTATGAGCTTTTCCAGGGAAGTGTTGGTATTGCGCATCACCTCCCGTTTTTCCTCCACCAGCCCGTCTCCGGCAGCATTGGAAAAATACAGGGTCAGCTCCGTTTTCTCAAAGCTGTTCACATCCCGGATCCCCTCAACAAAATCTGAGGCCGAAAGCATCCCCACAGGATTTCCTGTGCCGTCCACAATGGGCTGCTCGGCACAGTAAATACTCAGATAGTCGATGCCCTGGATCTGAGTCAGCGTTTTCGTAAGGGCCGCCCGGCACAGGATCTCCCGTACTGAATCCATCAGCGCATAATTGGCATCCACAAACAGATACAGCACATTTTCTTCGATCCGGAAGGTAATGGTCTCCACCCGCTCTGGAATGGCGCTCTGACAGTCCAGCTCTGCCGGGACTGTTTCCATTCTGGAAAGAAGCTCCTGGACCAGCGCTTCCTGGTCCGTTCCTTCCATCCCGATGCTGTTCCCCACCAGCTTAAGTCCCGGGGAATCCAGATAATATACCGTATACTCCGGCACTCCCTCCGGTATTTCATCCGTCCGCCTGCAGCCGCCGCACAGAGCCAGCAGGACTGCCAGAAGGGAAACCGCAAAAAATATCCTTAACTGCTTCATGGCTTCTCCTTTCCTGTGGACGGGATGTACATCAGCGGGATCTTCACCGTAAAGGTGGTGCCGATGTCCTCCTTGCTCTCCACCTGGATGGACCCATGGTGCATAAAGATCACGCTTTTGGTGATTGCAAGTCCCAGGCCTGTGCCGCCGGTCTCCCGGGATCTGGCCTTATCCACCCGGTAGAACCGCTCGAATACCCGCTCCTTATATTCCTCCGGGATCCCGATGCCGGAATCCGAGACCTTGATATAAAAGAACTTGTGGTCCGCGTCCAGAGTGACCCGCACCCATCCGTCCTCCCGGTTGTATTTGACTGCATTTTCCACCAGATTGTTGACGGCCAGGGAAAACTTCACCTCATCGATATCCGCCGTTACCTCCCGGATACTCTCGAAGATCAGCTCAATGTTCCGCCGTCTGGCAATGGGACGGAGCCGTTTTAAGATCATCTCCACCAGAGCGTTGATATTGGTCTGGGTAATATTGATCTCTGCTGAGGATTTATCCATACGCACTAAAGTCAGAAGATCATCGATGATCTTGCTCTCCCGGTCGATCTCATCGGAAATATCGCCCATAAATTCCTGGTACAGCTCTTTGGGGACCTCATCCATGCTCATAAGGGAATCGGCCAGAACGCGGATGGAGGTGATCGGCGTTTTCAGCTCGTGGGACACGTTGGATACGAATTCCTGCCTGGACTGGTCCACAGCCTTCAGGCTCTGGAGGGTCTTGTTGATGGCCCTGGAGATCTGCTTTGTCTCCCGGTAGGATTCCTCCGCAATATCTTCATCCAGCCCCCCCTCTGCCACCCGGTCCAGGAATTTCACAATGGCCCGGAAGGGCTTCACGAAAAATCCGACGGCAAAGAACGCCAGGATCAGGCAGAGGATGAACACCGTAAGCTGATACAGGGATGCCTTATCCAGAAGCGCCTCCTCCATATTGAACATGCTTTCTGTGGATACCGTCACCAGCATGACGCCCGCCGTTTTCGGACTCTTCCTGGCATCCGCCGTCTGGACCGTATCCGCAATGGGCACCGCCAGGATAAAATAATGCTTTTCCGTATCATACCGGCTGGTGGTCTCGCCTTGGAAGCAGCGCAGTGTCTCGTCGGAAATACAGATCTTTCCCTCTGCCAGGGAAAACGTATCCTTCACGATCCGGAAGCCGGAGTTTACAATGAGGATCCGGCCGTTGAAGATATCGGCCAGCATGGACAGCTCCGTATCCGTTCCCGACGTATCCACGCCGGAATTGCCTAGATATCCGTTTCTGGACATTTTATTGCTCAGGATCTGGCACTGGTTCTGCACGTCGATGATCCGACGCTCCACCTGCATCTGCCTGGAGGACTGGGCTATGAGCCGTCCCTGGATAAGCAGCGGGATCATACAGGCCGCCACCACGAACAGCAGCATGGGAACCCTTATGCTGGGCGTATGCTTATGATAAAATTCCCCGATCCTGCTTCTGATCCACTTCATATTCCTCTACCATCTTTCTCGTGGCGGTCACCGCCAGGCTTCCCGGTCCGATATGGCAGGAGATGCTCAGGGAAAGCGGCGCCACAATAATATCGGCACTGGGATATTTTTCCTGTAATTCTTTCCGGAACTCCTCCGCCGCCTCTGCGTTCTGTGTATGGGCAATGGCCAGATGCGAATACTGGCACTGGCTGTCGCCGAGCCTGGTCTCCAGTTCCTTCTGGATGGAATTCAGCATCAGCGTCCTGGCCTGCTTCATGGTCCTGGCCTTGGCAAAGGCATCCAGCTTCTCACCCAGGATGATGAGCACCGGCTTGATCTTTAAAAGAGTTCCCAGAGCTGCTGCCGCCGGGGTGATCCGCCCGCCCTTTTTTAAGTATTTAAGCGTATCCACTGTGATAAAGATCACCGAATCGCCCTTTGTCTCCTCCAGACGCTCCTTGATCCTTGCTCCGTCAGCCCCCTGGGCGGCCAGCATCAGCGCATCCTTCACCGACTGGTACTGGGTCACGGAGACCCTCTGGTTGTCCACCACAAATACCTTTCCCTCATAGGCCTCGTCCATGGATAAGGCCATGGCCGTTTCACAGGAGCTGGAAAGCCCGCTGGACATTGGGATGTGGACCACCTGATCGTACTCCTTTAAAAGCCGGTCCCAGAGACCGGTCACATCAGCCGGGGACGGCTGGGAGGTGGAAATATCCGCATCCCCCTTTAACCGGTCGTAAAATTCCTCCTGTGTCAGGGTTATATCTTCAAAATATGTTTCTCCATCGATCATAAACGGCATGGGAAGGACCGTGATCCCCATTTCCTCTGCCTGTTTCTGCGTAATTCCACTGTTGCTGTCAGTCACAACCGCAATCTTCATACATGGACCCCTTTCTAAAAATTTTTATACCCTCCCATTTTACCCGATTTCCCCGAGAAATGGAAGCACAAAACCAGAGAAAGTATAGACCTTTTTTTGTTTTTATTATATAATAAATTTTAACCAGCAGAAAGGAAGTTCATCATTATGCCATACTGTCCAAAATGCGATATGGAATTTGTGGAGGGTGTCACCGTATGCACCGACTGCGGCGGTCCCCTTGTGGAATCCAGGGAAGCAGCCCAGGCCCAGAAGGCGGCTGAAAAGGAAAAACTGGAGCAGGAAATGCGCCTCCGGTATGAAGAGATGCAGAAAGCGGCAAAAGAAATGGAAAAACAGCCGGCCAGGCAGCCGGTTGGTACCTATGTGAAAAAAGAGCAGCGCTATGAGGATATGAATTCCTCTGCCTCCGCCTTTTTCCTGGTGGGCGGCGTACTGGCCTTGATCGCTGCTGTGAGTCTCCTGGGGTATCTGCCCCTGCCTCTTTACGGCGTTTCCCGCATCCTCTTCCATGTCCTTCTGATCCTCATGGCCGCCGGCTCCATCGCCGTGGCTGTATCCTCGAAAAAATCTGCGGCCCGGTTAAAGGTCCAGGCAGCGGATGAGGAAAAAGAAACGGAGGATATCCTCCAGTGGTTTTTAAAGACCTACTCTGCCAGAGGGCTGGACGACCAGCTTCTGATGGAGGATCCGGAGCTTTCCGGGGAAGAGCTGGAGCTGAAGCGGTTTGAACTGATCCAGGATTACCTGGTGACTGGAAGGGATCTGCCGGACCAGTCCTATGCAGACGCCCTCTGTGACATGATCTACGAACGCCTTTACGGAAAAGCCTGATACATACCGCAGTCTCCGGGAGCTGCTGCAAAAGGAAACCTTAGAAACCTCTTTTGCAGCAGCTCCCTCTTTCTATTCATACCGGACGATCTCTTTCTTTAGCCGCTTCATGATCTTCTTTTCCAGTCTGGAAATGTAGGACTGGGAGATCCCCATAAGATCCGCCACCTCTTTCTGGGTCATCTCCATGCCGTCGGGCTGCTTTAAGCCGAACCGCAGCTCCACGATCTTCTTTTCCCTGGGGTTCAGATGGTCGATGGCATTCTTTAAAAGATCCTTTTCGATCTCGTCCTCAATGTCCTTATAGATCACATCCTCGTCTGTTCCCAGAATATCCGAAAGGAGCAGCTCGTTCCCATCCCAGTCCACATTAAGAGGCTCGTCGATGGAAACCTCCAGCTTCGTCTTACTGGTCCTCCTTAAATACATGAGGATCTCATTTTCAATGCATCTGGATGCATACGTGGCCAGCTTGATATTTTTCGCCGGATCAAAGGTATTGATGGCCTTGATGAGCCCGATGGTCCCGATGGAGATCAGATCCTCCACCCCAACGCTGGTATTATCGAATTTTTTCGCTATGTAGACCACCAGCCGCAGATTATGTTCGATGAGCCGGGATCTGGCTTCCTTTTCCTCCTCAGTCCCAAGGCAGGCCAGAGTCCTGGTCTCCTCCTCCAGGGTCAGAGGCGCCGGCAGGACGTCGGCTCCGCCGATATAATGGATCTCTCCCTGGTTCTGCATGAGTATCGTGCGAAAGGTCGCCGTCTTTTTCAGCCTGAAGCGGCTGGGCACTGAGATTTTTATGATCATCTTCATTCCTCCTTAAACCACAAATTGCTCCGGGATCAGCATGGTAAAACCGCCGTCCCCCGACAGCGGCTCTCTGGCCACCGCCACCACCGGTCTCTGGATCTCCACCGTCCTTTTTTCCCATACGATCTCCATTTTTTCGAATATCACGGCCGGAAGCAGACCTGCCCGGGTCCCCACGGCCCGGTAGGGGATATAGACCACACCGTCCACCGAATCGCAGAAGCCCTTCAGGTCCCCGACGTATACCACGCTCACCGGCCTTCCGGAGACTGGCTCCCGGAGCCGGTTTCCCGAATCTGCCAGGGCCTTGAACTCTCTCTGCTCTCCCCTGTAAAAAAGCCGCACCAGAAACCGCTCCCTCCCCCGTTCCCTTTCCCTTAAAGCCCTCTTAAAAAAGAGTCCCGCCATGGCCGCCGCTCCAGAAGCCGCCGCCAGGCTTTCCCAATCCGTAAGCCAGAATATTTCTTTTAAGGAAAACAGGCTCCCTCCCAGGATACAGGCCGCCCCCAGCAGAAGCCCGTCGGCCTTTAAGAGCTCTCCAGGCGTCCCAGGAGAAAAAGCCAGCCAGCACATGAGGCTTCCGATCCCGGCTGCCGCCAGAAAAAGCTCTGCCGCTGCCGGAAGGACAGGAAACACAGCAAGGACGCAGTTGCAGACGCTTCCGGCTGCCGCTGCAGCCAGAAATCCCGGGACCCGCATCGGTATCCTCCCTAAACAGGAGGCCAGATACAGGGCCAGAAGATCCAGGAAGAAGACCCAGAGGAAAAATAAGTCCAGATAAAACTCATATTCCAAAGGCGCTCCCTCCTTTTTTGCAGAAGGTCCGCAGCCATAAAGCGGCTGCGGCAGAACTTATTATAGCCCTGCCTTCCCACATATTTTGTCAGATCCTCTGGAAAAGCCTTATTATTTATCGCCTTTTTTCTTCATTTCCCGCGAAAGCCAGAGTGAAGCCTCCGCGTTTTCTCTTTTGCTGGAAATACCGACAGAACAGTCAGATGTCTTTGAATTTTGCAAGAAAGGAATTTATATTTATTCTGCTCTTTTATATTTGGATTTTTATGACGAATCCGTCTGTGAACTGGTAAGATCAAAGGAGACGCGGCGCCGCTGAAAGCTGCGGCGCCTGTCACATTCTGAAAAGTTAGAATCTATCTGCGGTTCTTTAAGAAGTCCGGAATATTGATCTGTGTCTCTTTATGAGCCGGACGGTAGACCGGTGTGCTGTTGGGGATATTTAACTGGGGAGCTGCTGCAGCTGCTGCCTCTCCGGCTGCCGGCGCAGCAGTCCTCGGCATGGGAGATACCGGTTTCTGGACAGAGGGAGCCGGTACCTTCTGCTTATAATTGGTGAAATCCTTCATGGCCCGTTCCACAGGAGTATTGGCTCCGTGGGCGTCCAGTCCGGTGGCGATCACGGTGATCGTAGCCTCGTCCTCGGCATTTTCATCATACATGGCGCCGAAAATGATATTGGCATCGTCACCGGCCAGCTCCTGAACGTAGCTGGCAGCCTCGTTGGCCTCGATCAAGCTGATATCGCCGGAAATATTGATGATCACATGGGAAGCGCCTTCAATGGTAGTCTCAAGGAGCGGGCTGGATACGGCCTGCTTCACTGCCTCTAAGGCCTTGTCATCGCCCTTGGCCTTACCGATACCGATATGGGCGATGCCCTTGTCCGTCATAACGGTCTGGACATCAGCGAAGTCCAGGTTGATGAGGCCGGGAACGTTGATCAGATCTGTGATCCCCTGTACGGCCTGCTGGAGCACCTCATCGGCCTTCTTTAAAGCATCCGGCATGGTTGTCCGCCTGTCAACGATCTCCAGAAGACGGTCATTGGGGATCACGATCAGGGTATCCACTGCATTTTTCAGGTTTTCAATTCCCTCCAGGGCATTGTTCATACGCTGCTTTGCCTCAAAGCGGAAGGGCTTTGTCACAACGCCGACTGTAAGGATCCCCATATCCTTGGCGATTCTGGCGATCACAGGAGCCGCGCCCGTACCGGTGCCGCCGCCCATACCGCAGGTAACGAATACCATATCCGCACCCTTCATGGCCTGCGCCAGCTCCTCCTGGCTCTCCTCGGCAGCCTTTTCACCGATCTCCGGCTTTGCGCCTGCGCCCAGCCCCTTTGTGAGCTTCTCGCCGATCTGCATGGCCGTGGGGGCCTTACAGAACTGGAGCGCCTGCTTATCGGTATTGATCCCGATGAATTCTACTCCCAGGATATTCTCTTCCACCATGCGGTTTACTGCGTTATTTCCGGCGCCGCCGACACCGATCACAAGAATCCTTGCGGCATTCTCTGCCTCATTTATTTTTATTTCTAACAAGAACGTCTCCTCCTTTTAAACTTCCACTGCGTTTCTTTTGCGGAAATAGTCCAAATTAATCTAACATATATCATATTTGATTTTTGAAAAAATATCAACTATTATTTTCACAAACTTTATTTCTTTTTGAAGGTATATGTGGGCGTACTGTTGGTTTCGTCATAGGTATCCAGATACAGGGTGCCGGAAAGCCCGGAAAGCTCCGGAAGGATGCCGGAAAGCTCCGTTACCTTTCCGTCCAGATCCTCAGAATCCCCCAGCTCCACCACCACATCGCCGATATGGAGCCGGATCTCCCCGGCTCCTGCCATGGAGCTGTGATAATCCACCTTGTCCACCTTCACCTCATGGACCGACAGCACCTGGGTCAGATTTAAGATCTCCCCAAAGGTATCGGGATCTGCCACAGGAAGGGGCTGGTGCAGGATAATATGGCCGAAATCCAGTCCTGTGATCCACGGCACGCCTGGAAGCTGCTCCACAGAACTCTCCACGATGATGCCGTCCTTATCGAAATACATATAGCTGCTCATATACGAAACGTAGCCTACCACGCTCTTTTCAAAGACCACGATCTCGATCTTTGTGGGGCTCTTGAATTCGATCTTATATTCCTCGATGAACGGGATGGATTTATGCTCCCTGAACCGGTTCTCGTAATAACAGAACGCCGAATTTCTGGACCATTTTCCGCCAAGGACCAGATCGATGACCTGCTCCTCTGTATAGTGGCTGTTTCCCGTGACCTTGATCTCCTTAATGCGGACTGCAAAAACAAGGGCAGCCAGAAGGAGCAGGATCCCAAGAAGGATCCCTGCCACTGCCAGGACCTTCTTTCCTCTCCTTCTCCTCCGGTAGCCATAGCCCGCGTATCCTCTTCTTCTCCTCATCCTATTACCTGTACTCCCATCCTGTCTGGCCGGTATCCGGCTGTCATGAAGTTCCTAGAGCCAGCAGATCTCCGCGCCCAGGCTCCCAAGATCCCGGCAGAGATCCTCATAGCCGCGCCGGATATGCCGGCAGCTCCCAATGATCGAAAGGCCGTCTGCCGCCAGGCCTGCCAGCACCAGGGCCGCCCCGCCTCTCAGATCCGGCGCATCTGCGATCCCGGGCCTTAAGGGATACGTTCCCAGGGCCACGGCCGTCTGTCCCTCTGTACGGATCCTGGCTCCAAACTGCCGCAGCAGGGCCGCCGCCGCAAATCTGGCTTCAAAAACGGTTTCTGTGATCCGGCTCTCCCCGCAGGCCACAGAGGCCGCCGCCAGGAAGACCGACTGGAGATCCGTGGGAAATCCCGGATAGGGACCGGTACAGAGCGAAACAGGACCGGGCCTCTGATCCATCCGCAGACGGATCTCCTTTTCTCTTTCTTTTATGGATATGTCAGCGCCCATGCGCCTTAAAATGTAAACCGGCTCCCGCAGGTCCTCCGGCTCCGCTCCCATAACGGTCACGTCTCCCGCCGTCATGGCGGCGGCCGCCAGATACGTTCCGGCACAGATCCGGTCCCCGCCCAGAAAAAATTCCGCAGGATACAGACGCCTTACGCCCTCCACAGCGATCCGGCTCTTCCCTGCGCCGCGGATCCTGGCTCCCATGGCGGCCAGGAACCGGCAGAGCTCCATGATCTCCGGCTCTCTGGCACAGTTTTCGATCTCTGTCTCTCCCTCTGCGGTCACAGCCGCCAGGATAGCATTTTCCGTGGCTCCCACGCTGGGATAGGAAAACCGGATCCTGGCTCCCCGGAGCCGGTCTGCCCGGGCCAGGATCATGCCTCCAGCCTCAAAAAAGGAAGCCCCCAGCCGCTTCAGGGCGTACAGATGCAGGTCGATGGGCCGCTTTCCAATGACACAGCCTCCGGGATAATACGTCACCGCCTCTCCCCGTTCCGCCAGAAGCGGTCCAAGAAGGAGACAGGACGAGCGCATTTTCCCAACGTATTCCTCGGGGATCCTGTGGCCGGACGATGCTTTTGTATCCACCGTCAGGACTCCCTTTTCCAGGCTGCATTTACAGCCCAGGCTTTCCAATATCCCCATCATGGAAAAAACGTCCTCGATCTCCGGCACATGACGGATCACGGTGACGCCGTCGGCCAGCAGAGACGCCGCCATCATGGGCAGCACCGCATTTTTGGAACCCTGGATCCCAACGGTTCCCTTTAAGGGCCTTAGGCCCTGGATCTGTATTGCAGACAAACGGATCCCCCCAGATGCATGCTATACAGTATCCTATGCAGCGGACAGGCCCGGTGTTCCTCCTTATCCTTATCTCTCCAGCTTTATCTGGTTGGACACGCTGAGAGCCATGCCCATCTCCACCATGAGGAACAGCACCGAGGTGCCTCCATAGCTGATGAACGGCAGAGTGATGCCCGTATTGGGGATCACATTGGTCACCACGGCAATGTTTAAGATCACCTGGATGGCAATGTGGGCCATGACTCCCACCACCAGAAGGGCCCCAAAAAGATCCGGCGCATTTCCAGCGATCAGCATGAAACGGTAGATCATGAATAAAAAGATCAGGATCACCGATATGGCCCCGAACAGGCCCAGCTCCTCGCAGATGATGGCAAAGATCATATCGTTCTGGGGCTCCGGAAGGAAGCTGAGCTTCTGGATGCTCTGTCCCAGCCCCTTGCCCAGAAGGCCTCCGGAGCCGATGGCATAAAGCCCCTGGAGCACCTGGTAGCCTCCGTCCCTGGGATACGCCTCCGGATTCTTCCACACCAGGATCCGGCTCAGCTGGTAGGATTCCAGGATCCCGGCCTTTTCCAGGCCCATGGCGATCATGGGCGCAAAAATGAACACTGCCGCCCCCAGCGCCATGGAAAGGATGAAGATCCATTTTTTCTTACAGGCAATGAACATCATCACAAAGCCGATGCCCACGATGATCAGGCCGGAGCTTAAGTTATTGGCCATGACCATCAGGGCCAGCGGGGCGATCAGGACGATCAGCATTCCCCAGCTCCTCCACTCATCGATCTTTTTCCCCAGCCGGGTGATCACCACCGCCAGCACCAGGATCACCGTCACCTTTACAAGCTCTGTGGGCTGGAACCGCACGGACCTGGTCCCCAGCCACCGCTTCTGTCCGTTGACCTTGATCCCCAGGCTGGTGAAATTCACCAGAAACATACAGATATAGGATACCACGATGGCCGGAACGGTAAATTTCGCAAAAAAGTGGTAATCCATCTTGGAAATGACCAGCATGGCCGCAAAGCCTGCCAGAGCTATGTATCCCTGCCGTTTCATATAATAGGCCGGTCCCTGGCCCAGGACCTGGGCGTTGTAGGAGCTGGAGCTGTATATCATCACCAGGCCGAACACGGTCAGGAAGATGATGGTAAACAGCAGGCTGTAATCATAAAAACGCCTGGGCTTTTTCTTTTTGGGCTGGGGCTGGGGACGGCTGGCTTCCGTCCGTCCCCTCTGCTCCGGATGCCCGGCCCTTCTGCGGTCATTTACAGATTGTTCACGCATTCCTTAAAGATCCGCCCCCGCTCTTCATAATTTTTAAACATTCCCCAGCTTGCACAGGCCGGAGAAAGCAGCACATAATCGCCGGCATTGGCGTAGGAGGCGCAGACCTGGACAGCCTCCTGCATATCCTCTGCGTACATGATATCCGTGAGCCCATGTTTTTTTGCACACTCGGCGATCTTATCCCTGGTCTGGCCGATAAGCACCAGATACCGCACCTTTCCGTCAAAGCTTTCGATCCACTCGTCATATTCCGAATGCTTGTCATAGCCTCCGGCGATCAGCAGCGTGGGCCCCGGCATGGCGCGGATGGCCTGGATGGCCGCATCCGGGTTGGTCCCCTTGGAATCGTTATAGTAGGTGACTCCGAACCGCTCCCGCACGAACTCGATCCGGTGCTCCACCGCCTTAAAGGCCATGCAGGCCTCGCGGATCACAGGGATGGGCACGCCCATCTGGAGGGAGATGGCCACAGCTGTCATCACATTTTCATGGTTGTGGCCGCCGATGATCTGGAGATCCTTGACATCCAGCACAGGCTCCGTCTTTCCGCCGTGGCGGTATACGATCCTGTCGCCGTCCATATATACGCCCTGGTCCAGCTTTTCCCTCCGGCTGAAGTAGATCACCTTGCTCTTTAAGGTGGAGCCAAAGGCACGGAGCTCCGGATCGTCATAATTTAATACACAGGAATCCTCTTCTGTCTGGTTCCTGGCGATCCCCTCCTTTACCTGGATGTAGCAGTCCATGGTCTTATGGCGGTCCAGGTGGTCCGGAGTGATGTTGGTGATGGCCGAAACATTGGGATGGAACTCCATAATGGTCTCAAGCTGGAAGCTGGAGACCTCGGCCACCGTCACCGATTCCTCCGTGGTCTCCCTGGCATGGGCCGTATAGGGATCACCGATATTTCCAACTACAAATACGCTGTTAAAGAAATGCCTCATGATCTCGCCAGTCAGGGCCGTCGTGGTGGTCTTTCCGTTGGTTCCGGTGATGGCGATGAGCTTTCCCTGGGAACAGTGATAGGCCAGCTCGATCTCGCTCCAGATGGGGACCCGGGCCTCGTCCAGAACAGCCACAAAGGGTGCTTCCAGGGAGATACCCGGACTGATGACGCAGAGCTCCACGCCGGAAAGATCCAGCTTCTTCAGTTCTCCTAAGATCACGGAGACCTTTGCGCCCTCATCAAAATTTTTCTTTAATTCCTCGGCGGAAAGCTTCTCGTTTCCGTCATATAATACCACTTCCCCGCCCTGGGCCAGAAGAAGCTTTGCCGCTGCGATCCCGCTGATGCCGGTTCCGGCAACTAATACTTTCTGTGACATGAATATTCCTCCCTGCTATAATCCTAAGTAAGCAACCAGACAAAGGATTGCCGTGATGATGGAAAATACGGCGACGACTCTCGTTTCAGACCATCCGCACAGTTCAAAGTGATGATGGATGGGAGCCATCTTAAAGATCCGCTTTCCGCCGGTCTTTTTAAAATAAGTGACCTGGATGATAACGGAAAGCACCTCCACCAGATAGATAAGGCCCACAATGGCGATGAAGACAGGCATCTGCATCATATAGGCGCTGGAGGCCACAAAGCCTCCCAGGGCCAGAGATCCCGTATCTCCCATAAATACCCGGGCCGGATATACATTAAATAAGAGGAAGCCCAGAAGACTTCCCACAACGGCGCCCGTGATGGGGCTGATGCCGCTCTCCTCTCCCAGAGCCACCACGGTAAAAAAAGTGGCCACCAGGATCGTCACACTGGTGCAGAGTCCGTCCAGACCGTCTGTGAAATTGACGCCGTTGTCCGTTCCAAGGACGATAAAGAACAGGGCCGGTACAAAGAGCCACCCCAGATCCAGGAAATATCCGTTTTCAAAGCCGCCGGTGAAGGGGATCAGCATTTCCGTTCCTACCTCCCCGGAGGTCATCAGATAATAGGCGAAGATCCCTGTGATCACGATCTGGCCCAGAAGCTTCTGTTTCGGATTCAGCCCCTCGGACCGTTTCATGACGATCTTGATATAGTCGTCCAGAAAGCCGATGATCCCGAAGCCCACGGTCATGAACAGCACCGGGATGATCCGGGGATAATCTTTCATATAAAAAAGGGACGTGATCACAATGCTGGAAAGGATGATCAGTCCCCCCATGGTAGGCGTCCCCTGTTTTTTTAAATGGGCCTGGGGACCGTCCTCCCGGACCTGCTGGCCGAACTTTAATTTATGAAGGAATGGGATCACGATGGGGCAAAGCGCCGCACTGACCGCAAAGGCGATGATGACCGCCAGGATTGTCTCATTAACCATATTGCACCTCTGTCTCTTATGTATTGGGTCTTTTTAGTATACGTCCTTTTAAAGAATTAATCAATGGGAAAACACCATTTCCTTGTTTTCTGTCCGGATCTTCATGGGACAGACGCCCAGCTCTTCTTGTCCGCTGAGGGCGGACAGAACGACGCATGGCTGAACGCTACGTTTCATTTCCAGGCAGAAGCCCAAGATAAGGAAGGATGTTCTCAAAAATGTCGGCAATGACCGGGGCTGCGATGGTTCCGCCGTAGTAGATCCCCACCGGTTCGTCAATGGTGATGAGGGCAATGACCTGGGGATCGTCAGCCGGGGCAAAGCCCAGAAAAGAAGAGATATACTTTTTCCGGCTCCTGGGAAGCTTTTCCGAGGTGGCCGTTTTTCCTCCGATCCGGAAGCCATCCACCTTTGCCCGTTTCCCGCTGCCCTCAGCCACCACCTGCTCCAGGATATGCCGCATGGTCCGGCTGGTCTCCTCCGATACCACATTTTCCCTTACGGGATACGTAAACTCCCGCACCAGAGAGCCGTCCCGGCTCTCCGCCTTTATGGCAAAATGGGGTGTGATCCGGTTCCCTCCGTTGATGATGGAGGAGGCGGTGGTCACAAGCTGGATGGGAGTGATCTGGAACGACTGTCCAAAGGAGACCGTGGCCAGTTCCACCAGACCCATATTTTCCTTCTTATGCATAATGGTGGCCGCCTCCCCGGGAAGGTCGATGCCTGTTTTCCCCAGCAGGCCGAACTGCTGGAAATAATCGTAAAAACGCTCCGCTCCCAGCCGCTGTCCCACATCGATGAACACCGGATTACAGGAGTTCATGGCTCCCTGTAAAAAGGTCTCGCCGCCGTGGCCGCCCACCTTATGGCACCGGATCTTCCGGTCCTCCACGATCCGGAAGCCCGGACAGGAAAACCGGTCCTCCAGGGAGACCACTCCGGCCTCCAGACCGGCTGCGGCCGTGATGATCTTGAAGGTGGAGCCCGGCTCATAGGTGTCGTTGATGCACCGGTTCCTCCACATGGCGTTCAAAAGATCCTGTTTTTCCTTTCCGGAAGCGGCCCCATCCCCCTCTGCCAGGGAAAACGGGGCGTTGAGATGAAATTCCGGGGCATTGACCATGGCATAGATCTCCCCGTTCTGAGGGTTCATGACAATGACCGAAACGGCCCTGGCCCCCTTCCGCTCCATCACCTGGTACGCGGCCTGCTCTGCGTATTTCTGGATGTTCACGTCCAGGCTCACAGTCAGGGTGTTCCCGGCCACCGGCTCCAGCCGCTCCTCTGCGGCATTTTCCACCTCCACGCCTTTGGCATCGGACAGGGTAAGGATCTTTCCGTCCCGGCCCTTTAAGTATTTTTCGTACATGACCTCCAGGCCGATGATCCCCTGGTTATCGGCCCCTGTAAAGCCCAGGACCCGGGAAGCCAGGCTGTCGTAGGGGTAATACCGCTTATAATCCTCATCCACCTTGACGCCAGCAAAGCCATGGGAGCGGATCCGGTCTCCGTCGGCCTTATCCACATTGGTCTTTATGATCTCCCGGGAGGAGCGCTTTTCCACCTTTTTGCGGACCTCTGCCTCCGGCAGCTCCAGTTCCCCGGAGAGCATCCGGATCACCGCCTCCGGCTCCTCCACCTGGTTATGGACCACGGAGACCGTACAGACCGTCCGGTTGGAGGCGATGACCGTGCCGTTCCGGTCCACGATCTCCCCTCTGGCCGCCTTGATGGTCCGTTCCCTTTCATGGAGATCGTCGGCCATGGTGCTGTAATGCTCTGACCGGAAGATCATCAGATAGCCCAGCTGGCCGCAGAGCCCGGCCATAAAAAGCGACAAAAACGCCATGGTCACCAGGATCCGTCTCCTGTGATGGGTCAGAAAAGAGCTCATGACGCCACATCCATGTCCGTGTTTTGTTACTCATTATATTTCATTTCACCAGAAATTATGAATGGCTGATCCCAAAGACTGCCTCCGCCTTCCCGATCCGTTTCTCGATCTGGGCATAAAAGTCCCCATTCCTGTCATAGGGAGTCAGATAAAATTCCTTTAACACATACATGCTCAGGTTCCTGGACAGGATCCCTTCTGTATCCTCCCGGACGATCCTGGAAAGCTTCTTTAAAAAATAATGCCATCTGGAAATATAGGCATCATATTTTTCCGCTTCCGGCATATCGATCCACTTTTTCACCCTGATCTTGGCCCGGTTTGTCTTCCGGCACTCCCTGACCTGGAGAAAATACTGGAAGCTCCCGTTTTCATACAGCCGCCCCAGAGGGAAGATCCGGCAGATCCCCGGGCGGAAGCTGTGGACCGTACAGCGTCCGTTCTGATCCAGGAACGTGCATCTTTCCCCCACCCCTGTCATTTTTAGATTGGGGAGGACGATCCCATCCACCACATTCAGTTCTAAATTTTCAGTCAAAAGCGTCTCTGCTCCCACTCCTGTCCCTTCTGCCAGACGGTGCATATCCAGGGGATCCAGGACCACCGACCGGCCCATGCCCGAACAGCAGGCAGAGCAGCCTGCACAGCCGCCGCAGTCTGCTCTTACCATATCAGAAAGCCCGTAGAGCCTTCCGTCTGAAATCTCATTTAAATCGATCTGTCTTTCCATCCGTCACCTCTCTGTATCTTCGTCCCCGGCGGCTCCGGGCCGCCGGAATGCATCCCATCTACTGGGGCTCTGTTTCCCCCTGGCCTTCCGGAGCGTTTTCTGGCCCTGGGGCCGGAGGCGTTTCCGACAGAGTCTCAGAGGCCGCCTCCCCAGGGGTCTGGCCGCCTCCGGCCACGGTGTCGGGAAGTCCCAGCCCGTCGTCATAAGGCACGACCTCCTCACCGGCCGGCTCGGTCTCCGGAATGGTCTCCCCGTTTTCATCGGTCATGGGCTCCGTTTCCTCTGCCTGGGTCTCTCCGTCTCCAGCTTCCCCTCCGGGCTCCAGACCGCCCTGGTTCTGGTTGGTGATCCCCTCACCCTGGGCCGCCAGGCTCTCGTCCTCGGTCCCGGCCACATCCGTATCCGGGAAAATATTCATATAAGGAAGGACTTCTGTCATGATCTTCTGGAACACCTCTGTGGCAAAGGTACTGTGGGCCTGTTCCTTTCCCGGCAGATTGGGCGTGTCGATGACCACATAGGTCAGGACCTGGGGATCGTCGGCCGGGGCAAAGCCCGCAAAGGACAGCAGGTAATTGTTGGCAGACCGGGGCAGCTTCTGGGCCGTTCCCGTCTTTCCGCCGATCTTATATCCGGCCACCCGTCCTGCCTTACCGGTGCCTTCCTCACTGTCCACGGTCAGGAACATGGCGTTTCTTACAAAATCGCTGGTGGCCTGGGATACGGTCTCCCGCACCAGATTGGGTTCCACCTTCTTCACCACGGCTCCCTGGTCGTTTAAGATCTGCTTCACCACATGGGGCTCATAATAGGAGCCGCCGTTGATCACCGACGACAGGGCCGCCGCCATCTGGACCATGGTACAGTTGTACGTCTGACCAAAGGAGTTACAGGCCAGATCCGCCGCTCCCATGTTGTCTGCATGGAAGATCAGTCCGGCCGTATCGGCCTCGCCGGGAAGATCGATCCCCGTCTTCTGGCCAAAGCCGAAGATCTCCTGGTATCTGGCAAACCGTTCCACACCCATACGGGCTGCGATCTGCATCATCGCGTCGTTGCAGGATTTCATCAGGGTCTGCTCCACCGAAAGGACGCCGTGGCCGTAAATGCTGACGCACTTGATCCGGTGGCCGCCCACCTCCTGGGCGCCGTCGCAGACAAAGGTCTCCTGGGGGCCGATCACCCCCTCCTCCAGGGCAGCCGCCACCGTTAAGGGCTTGGCCGGGGAACCTGGCTCGAAGCTGTCGCTGACACAGAAGTTCCTCCACATCTGGTTCCAGGCCTCTGACTTCTGCTCCTCAGTCATGGCGTCGATCTGCTCCTGGGTGTACATAGCCCCCAGATTTCTCGGATCGTTGAGGTCATACCGCCGGTTGGAGGCCATGGCCAGGATCTCGCCGTTGTTGGGGTTCATCACCAGCACCGCCGCCGTCTTGCTCCCGATGCCGTTCATCCACTCGTCGATGTACTTTTCCACGATCTTCTGGATATTGGTGTCAATGGTGGAAACAATGGTGTTTCCGTTTTCCGCTGATTTGATGACCTTCTCCATATTGGATTCGGCATCCAGATAGCCATACTCCCGGCCGTTGGTGCCGATGAGCTGATCGTTGTAAAACTGCTCGATGCCGCCGCTTCCCTGCTTTCCGTTGTCAAAGGAAAAGCCCACCACATTGCAGGCCACGGAGCCGTAGGGATAGACCCGCTTATACTCGTCCTCAAACCATACGCCCTGGACCCGCTTCCTGCTCCTGGAGTCTATATACTGCTTGTTCACCTCTTTGGCCTTTGCCTCGAAGGCCTCCTTTTCCTCTGCCGAAAGCTGTCTCCGGAACTTCACATAATAGGAATTCGGGTTTTCATTGATGGCTGAAAGGATCTCCTCCCGGTCGTATCCGAATACGTCCACCAGGGCCGTCACTGTGGTCTCCAGATAATTGGCTGAATCCTTATTGATCTGGTTGGGATCCAGGATCAGATTGTAGACCTTTTCGCTGGTGGCCAGGTAGGTGCCGTTCCGGTCCACAATGTCCCCCCGCCGGTAGGGCAGGGTACGGCTGTTGTAGGAGGACTGCTGGTTTAAGACGATCTCCGTATACTCCTCGTTCTTCTCATCCACCAGCATATAGAGCTTCACCGCAAGACCAAACAAAGCCAGCGTAATTACGAGGACCGTAACCGCCAGCTTTTCCTGCATGTATCTTGAGAATATTTTTTTGTGCTTGTTCTGACTACCGTTCCGGGATGTCTTCATACTGTCTAACATACTCGCTTTCTGTCTTGTTATACATCCTTACCTGGTCCTTATTGGCATAGACCATCCCCAGCTCCTCTGTGGCGATCTTATAGATATTGTCCAGATCGATGGACGTATTGATCCGGGTCTCCAGAGCGTCATTGTCCGCCTTCTTTTTTTCAATGGATGCCTCCAGGGCCTCGATGTGGTTGAGCCTGGCGGCGATGGAGGACTGGAGCTGTAAATAGCTGACGCAGAAATAAAGGGTGCACACTGCGGCAATGGTCAGTACGATCACATACGGCAGGTCCATCTGGAGTGCTTTTTCCTGGTTTCTTCTGACAGTAACAGTACGGCTCTGGCTGCTGGCCTCCCGTCTGGGCTCCCTGGGCCTCTCCTGTCTTCTTTCCGGTTCCAGCTTTCTGGCCGCAGTCCCACTGACATATTCCGGCGCTGCCCCTCTTCTGGTCTTTGCTGCCATACTATCACTTCCTTTCCTATTCCTTATGATCCGCTCCGTTCAAACACACGGAGCTTTGAGCTTTTTGATCTTGTATTTTCCTCCAGCTCCTGTCCGCTGGGAACGATAGGCTTTCTTGTGATGACCTTTCCCCGGCTTTTCCTTCCGCAGACGCATACGGGAAAGTCCGGCGGGCAGATACATGGGTTTTCACAGGTCTTAAACCGTGTCTTGACGATCCGGTCCTCCAACGAGTGGAAGGTGATGATGGAAAGCCTTCCTCCTGGATTTAAAAGATCCACCATTGTATCGATGGATTCGTCCAGCACCTCCAGCTCATGGTTCAGCTCAATGCGGATGGCCTGGAAGGTGCGCTTGGCCGGGTGGCCTCCCTCGGCCCGTACCCTGGCCGGGATGGCGGCCTTGATGATCTCCACCAGCTCATCGGTGGTTTCGATCCGTTTCTCCTGGCGCGCTTTCACAATGTGCTTTGCAATATTTTTCGCAAACCGGTCCTCACCGTAATCACGGATGATCCGGTACAGCTCCATCTCGCTGTATTCATTGACGATATCCGCGGCCGTTTTTTCGTTTCTCTGGTCCATACGCATATCCAACGGCGCGTTTTCCCGGTAGGTAAAGCCCCGCTCTGCCGTATCCAGCTGATAGGAGGATACGCCCAGGTCCAGGTAGATCCCGTCCACTTTTTCGATCCCCAGGCTGGACAGCACCTCTTTTATATTTCTGTAATTGCTCCTGACGATGGTAACCTTCTCTCCGTATTCCTTAAGCCTCCCAGAAGCTGCCTGGATGGCGTCTGCATCCTGGTCGATGCCGATGAGACGGCCTTTGGGGCCCAGCCGCTTTAGGACCTCATAAGCATGGCCGCCGCCGCCCAGGGTACCGTCCACATAGATCCCGTCCGGCTTAATATTCAGGCTGTCTACGGTTTCATAAAGGAGAACTGACTTGTGTTCAAAAATCATATGCCAAGACCTTCCATATTTTCTGCGATTTCTTCCATATCATCATACACGTTCTTCTCTGTCCAGAGCGCCTTGTTCCAGATCTCGATCCGGCTTCCGACTCCCACCAGGACCACATCCTTTTCCAGCTTCGCAAATTCCCGGAGGACCGCAGGGATCAGGATTCTGCCCTGCCTGTCCACCTCGCAGGCGCTGGCGCCGGCCAGGAAAAACCTTGTAAATTTTCTGGCATTGGCATTTGTAAGAGGAAGTGCGTGGAGTTTTTCTTCAAAGGATCTCCATTCGGAATTTTCGTACACAAAAAGACACCCGTCCAGTCCCTTGGTCACAACGAACTCATCGCCCAGCTGTTCCCGGAACCTGGATGGTACGATCAAACGGCCCTTGGCATCGATTGTGTGACTGTATTCTCCAATGAACATCGTCTTCTCCTGTTGCCACCGCGCTCCATGGGGAACCACCGTTCCACCATTTAGCACCACTTTAACCCACTTTCCACCACTTCTTCTTTAATATTAGTACATATGAAAGAAAATAGCAAGGAATTTTTAAAGAAAAAACCGCCGGGAATCCTGTTCCCGACGGCCCCATCTGCTTTTAAGTTTTATTGGACAACAGGGGAATTTCTCCTCTTTCGTACCGCCCACCAACGGGCCAAACAAAAAACGTGAACACAAAGACCGGCCCGCGCCGGTTCCGCTAATAGCCGGCCGCCATATACTGCTCGATCAAGGCATCCAGCTCCACACTGTACTGATATACGGCAGCGTAATCCTCCTTCTCATCAATACTCCGGTTCAGCTTTGCTCTCACACTCTCGATCCTCTGGATCAGCTTCTCACGCTCTTCATTCAACCCATTCATTTACACTGTTTCCTCGCTTTCTCCTGGTCCCTTCCTTCGATGGAACAGGAGAACAGCCAGGGAAATGACCGCGATCACCATGGATAATACCTGAGAGACTGCAAGTTCCGTTCCCGGGATCAGAAGCTGGTCCGTCCGAAGCCCTTCGATCCACGCGCGTCCGATTCCATATCCGGTAAGATAAATCAGTAACATTTCTCCTGTAAATTTCTTTCTCTTTCTGTACCAGAGCATAAATAAAAGAAGCCCCAGGTTCCACATGGATTCGTAAAGGAACGTCGGGTGGACCTGGATATACTCGATCCCGTTTTCCGTGATCAGATTCTCCAGAAGTTCCTGGGATATCATGCTTTCATTGACAATGCTCCGTTTGATCCGCATGGCGAACAGGCTGTCCGTATAGCCGCCGAAGGCCTCGCAGTTCACAAAGTTTCCCCAGCGGCCGATGATCTGCCCGGTCACAAGGCCGAGACAGGCGCTGTCCGCCATGGACAGGAATGAAAGCTTACGCTTTCTTGTGAACACGATCAGCGTGACCACTGCGGCGATGATCCCTCCGTAGATGGCCAGGCCGCCCTTCCGTATATTGAAGATCTCCGCCAGATGATCCTTATAATACCCCCACTGGAACACCACATAATAGAGACGGGCCCCGATGATCGCAAAGATCACTCCATACAGCATGAAATCCAGATATATCTCCGGATCCTGCCCCCTCCTTTTAGCATCCTGCTGGGCCACCAGAAGTCCGGCGATCATTCCGATCCCGATGATCAGGCCGTAATATGCAAAGGATACTCCAAAAATAGAGAAGCTTTTTGTCATATTCTGGACGGATATCCCCAGGTGTATAAAGCTTAAATCTGCCCCTTCCGCCATATCAAACACTCCTTTTGTCGTTTATGTTTCCTATTTTACTCCGAAATACTACAAAAAGCAAATAAATTCGCATGACACCGTCTCCCTTATTTCGACAAAAGTTCCCGTTTCTGTTGTGCAGCCCACACCCGTTTTCCTTGCATTTTTCATCCGGGGCTTATATACTGAAAGCAGAAAAAATACTGCTGAATGGAGGCAAAAAATGGATATCACTTCTTATTTAAACAGCCTGGAGGACTGCCGGGAAGCCCTAATACGCTTCCGCCGGGACCTGCACCGTCATCCGGAGCCAGGATGGAAGGAATTTTATACCACTGCCAGACTCATTGCCGCGCTGAAAGATCACGGGATCCCTGCAAAATATGGAAAAGAGATCCTTCACAGGGATTATCTCTGGGGTTATCCTCCCCAGAAGGAGCTGGACGTATGCATGGAGCGTGCCGTAAGCCAGGGAGCGGACGCCGGTATCATTAAGGAAATGGACGGCTTCACCGGGGCCATGGCTGTGATCGAAACCGGAAATCCCGGACCGGTGACGGCGCTGCGCTTTGATATCGACTGCAACGATGTGGGCGAGGATATGGACCCCTGCCGCCTTCCGGTAAAAAATGGCTTTTCTTCTGAAAACTGCGGATGCATGCACGCCTGCGGCCACGATGGCCACGCTTCCCTGGGGCTTTTCGTCTGCCTGGCTCTGAACGCCATCCGTAAGGATCTCTCCGGCGTCATAAAGGTCATCTTCCAGCCGGCGGAGGAAGGCGTCCGGGGCGCCCAGTCCATTGCAGAAAGCGGCATCCTGGACGACGTGGACTGGTTCCTTTCCGGCCATCTGGGCATGGGCTGGAAAACCGGCGAGCTCCTGGCCCTGACCAACGGCTTCCTCTCTACTACAAAAATAGACGCAGTCATCACCGGCCTCTCCTCCCATGCAGGGGCTTCCCCCCAGGATGGCCATAACGCGATCCTGGCCGCCTGCTCAGCCACCCTGGCCATGCATACCGCCTGTCAGGACTCCCGGGGAGCCGCCAGGCTCAACGTGGGGACCATCTCCGGAGGCACCGGACGGAACGTGGTTGCAGACCGGGCGGTCCTCCAGCTGGAGACCCGGGGAGAGACCACGGAGATCGAACGCACCGTCTTTGGCCGGGCCATGAGCAGCTTAAAGGGCGCGGCTGAAATGTTCGGATGCACGGTGGATACAAAGATCATGGGCAGCGCCTCCGGTGCCGACAGCGACGACGCCCTGGAGCCCTTCATAAAAGCCGGGGCTTCCAGGATCCCGGAGATCACCCGCTACGTTCCCAGCGGAGGCTTCACCGGCTCCGAGGACGCCGCCTACCTGATGTCCAGAGTCCAGGCCCATGGCGGAAAGGCAGCCTACATGTGCATCGGCTGCGACATTGCGGCTCCCCACCACAACGCCCGGTTCGACATCGACGAGAACGCGCTGATGACGGGACTTAAGCTCTATGTTTCGGTTCTCTGGGAGCTGCTGGGCCAAAAGCAGTGATTTTTGCCTTGAGAAAAAGAAATGCATATGCTATGATTACTTGTGGCTTTGGACCCTTTTCCGGGCTCATGGCCCTGCGGTCTCCTAAAAGACCGGCCAGATGAAAAGCACCTTATATGCAATAGGAAAAGCAAAGGAGAATATAGACCCATGAAATTAGGTATCGTTGGCCTTCCTAATGTAGGAAAGAGCACACTGTTCAACTCTCTGACAAAAGCCGGCGCGGAATCCGCCAACTATCCGTTCTGTACCATCGACCCCAACGTGGGCGTGGTTCCGGTTCCGGACTTCCGTTTAAAGCTGCTGACAGACCTTTATCATTCTGAAAAGACCACTCCTGCGGTCATCGAATTCGTGGATATCGCAGGCCTCGTAAAGGGCGCCTCCAAGGGCGAGGGCCTGGGAAACCAGTTCCTGTCCAATATCCGTGAGGTGGACGCCATCGTCCATGTGGTACGCTGCTTCGAGGATCCCAACGTGATCCATGTGGACGGCAGCGTGGACCCGCTCCGCGACATCGAGACCATCAACCTGGAGCTGATCTTCTCTGATATCGAGATCCTGGACCGGCGGATCGCCAAAAACGGCCGCGGCGCTGCCAACAACAAGGCCCTGGCCAAGGAGGTGGAGCTTTTAAAATCATTAAAGGCCCATCTGGAGGACGGAAAACTGGCAAAAAGCTTCCCCTGTGACGATGAGGACACCAGAGACTTTATCAACACCTTAAACCTCCTGACCTGGAAGCCGGTGATCTTTGCCGCCAACGTAAGCGAGGACGATCTGGCCGACGATGGCGCTTCCAATGAGTATGTGAACCAGGTCCGCGGATTTGCCGCTGAAAATGACAGCGAGGTATTTGTGATCTGCGCCCAGATCGAGCAGGAGATCGCCGAGCTGGACGATGACGAAAAGAAGGAATTTCTGGAGGATCTTGGTTTAAAGGAATCCGGTCTGGAAAAGCTCATCGCCGCCAGCTACCGTCTCTTGGGCCTCATCAGCTATCTGACTGCCGGTGAAAAGGAGACCCGCGCCTGGACCATTAAGGTAGGCACCAAGGCTCCCCAGGCCGCAGGAAAGATCCACTCCGATTTTGAGAGGGGCTTCATTAAGGCCGAGGTGGTCAACTACCAGGATCTTCTGGACTGCGGAAGCTACTCTGCCGCCAAGGAAAAGGGACTGGTACGGATCGAGGGGAAAGAGTATGTGGTAAAAGACGGAGATGTTGTATTATTCCGGTTTAATGTGTAAAGATAGACAGTTTTAAAGAGCTGCCTGTACCTAAAAAGGCCCTGGGGTCAATAAACTTTCAGTCTGCAATTTTTGCAGACGGTCTGCACAATCATAATCACCTGTCCAACGGGTGGTTTGCTCTAGGGCTATAAGCCCTTGTTACTAGTGGGCTGTCGGGAAATAGATAGTCTAAAACAGGGCCGGCTGTGACTTATGTGAGTCACAACCGACCCTGAAATTTTTTCATAAAAAAGAGAAAAAGATGGCTAACGACAACCATCTTTTCCCCGTTCCATGTTATAATGGAACTATGCTTAAACAAGATTATTATAACAACTTTTTTGATTTTGGGCAACAGAAAATTAACTTCAGCTTCTTCGAATTGCATTTACCCGACGACGATCCTGTCTATACCCTGAAAAAAGTAATGGAGGAATTGGATTTTTCAAGCCTGCTGGCCTGTTGTTCAGACCAGGGAAGAACCGGGTACAATCCAATCATGCTGTATGCTGTTGTTACCTACGCAAACATGCGTGGCATCCGGGCCGTTGACCGGATCGTGGAGCTGTGTGAACGGGACCTGGCTTTCATCTGGCTGACCAAAGGCCAGAGACCCAGGCGGGATGCTTTTTATGATTTTAAGGGGAAAAAGCTATATCAAGCTTCAGGATCACGAAAAACGGAAGACCCGTGCATACCAAGCGGATATCGGAAAGTATTATAACATGAGCTGTGCCGTTTTTGAGGATGAGTATTACTACATCTGCCATGATGGGCGGGAACTGCGGCATATGCGGACGGAAAGCAGGATACAGGAT